>NZ_JAAZWC010000019.1 GCF_013185195.1 Saccharibacillus qingshengii | reverse complement strand
CACGACCGTTAAGCCCTCTAGCGCCGATGGTACTTGGACCGCAGGGTCCTGGGAGAGTAGGAAGCTGCCAAGCCGAAGAGAAAAAGCCTTTACCGCAATCGCGGTAAAGGCTTTTTTTGTGTTTTCTTTTCTTACACACAGGTTCTCCACATCGCTTGAACAACTTTATATGCGAAAGAGTTTGTTGTGGACAAGCCTATGAGGATTAGATCTGGAAGATCTTACGTTATCCACAATTGGAAACAGCGCATAAAAACCCCCGGACACCCTTCCTACTCTCAATCGCCAAGACCCATTCATGACTGCAATTTACTTAGGAAAGATCCTTCAATGAATATATATACAGTTGTGAACAGGACTAATCTCTCTTTCTCATCGAACAGAGTTCCTAATTTAGTCTCTCATCTTCTTGGATGTTCCTAGTCTGTTCCTATATCATATTAAATTGTACTTATTTTCACTTTTAGTTTGAATACCAATTTTTATTTTCTGAAAATTAGTCTTTATTTTGCTTACATTACTCACAAGCTAGGTTCAAGCAAGCAAATCTGTCATTTTTAACTCTTTTAAAGGCAAAAATGGAATAGAAAAGGCAAAAAAGCATTGTTTTTAAAAATGGAACCTGGACTTTAGTTGTGGATGCGGCAGGGGTTTTTTCCAGAAGTCTGGGTCTTTCGATTCGATAAACTGCCATAGTGTAACTTCTTGAACAATGTCGTCGATATAAAGAATATAAGCGCAACGCTTCAGGGCGATCATCCAACATTGAAATGAATATACATGCATATTCAATCGACAGTGCCGCTGAAGCAGTGACTACCCAATGAACTCCTTTTATATAAAGGCTGCCTAAGCACGGTCGAGATCCACAGTGAGGCAGTCGTTCCGTCTCGTTCACTTTTCTGGTTTTTAAACAACATTTGGAGGGATACATCTTGAAAAGAAACAAGATCATTATTGCGATTGCAGCACTGTCTCTGGGGCTTGGGAGCGGCATGGGGTCGTTGGGTCAAGCTCACGCCGCCACTTCGGTCATCTATAAGGCTTCGCCGGATTTTAGTACAACTTCGCAGGGCCTGAAAGGCTGGTATTATAAACAAGGAGCAGGAAGCACTTACTCCGATCTGACTTATGACAGCGTCAAAAAGTTCTGGAGTACTCCGGCAGGCTTTCCTTGGGTTTCGGCCAGTGCCCAGTATCCGGGCGATACTACGGATGCTGTCCGTACCTGGACTGCACCCGGACCCGGAACTATCGAGATTACAGGAATCGTCAAAAAAAGCGGCAGTAAAGGCGACGGTATTGTAGCCAGCGTTCAAAAAGACAGTACGGTACTCTGGAACGGGCTGATTACGACGCGAACCGGCGACAAGCCGCAAAATGTGAGTGCTGTTCCGGTAGAAGCAGGAACCGTGATCTCTTTTATCGTAAATAAAAACGGCACTACCCAAGATGACGAAACGCTGTGGAATCCCAGGATTTCGTTTACCGCGGGAGCCGCAGTGACGCCGACACCGACACCAGTACCTGAACCAACACCGACGCCAACGCCGGTACCAGCACCAACACCAGCACCAACACCAACACCAACACCAACACCAACACCAACACCAGTACCGACACCAACACCAACGCCGGTACCGACACCAACACCAACACCAGTACCGACACCAACACCAACGCCGGTACCAACACCAACACCTGTCGGATTGTCCGTTACGGACTTCGGGGCTGTGGCTAATGACGGTAAAGACGATTATGCGGCATTTGTAGCAGCGGCCAAAGCGGCCAAAGAACAGAGAAAAACACTGTTCATTCCTGCAGGCGAGTTTACACTGAGCCGTATCCTGACCATCGACAGTATTCGTGTGGAAGGCGCAGGCAAGGAATCGACGGTGCTGATGTCCACTAACCCGGATGGCGGATCGATCGATCTCAAAGGCAGCGGCGTAGAGCTTCGAAATCTCAAGCACGCTTATCAAACGACGATTGCCAGAGGAAACGGAGCGCATGACAAAAACAACATCACGGTTCGCAGCGCAAGCAACTTTGTCATCGATAATGTTTATGTCAGCAAATCGAGTACGGCGGGAATCATGATGGCTTACGGCTCCAACAATGGTGTGGTCTCCAACAATACCGTTGAAAATACCGGAGCGGACGGAATTCACATGACAACGGAAACCCATCATATTACGGTCGAAAACAATACGGTTATGGGAGTAGGCGACGACGGAATCGCGGTTGTCAGCTACGGTACAAGTCCAACACCGGTCACTAACATTACGGTTCGTGGAAATACGATCGGAAACTTCTCGAAAGCTCGCGGAATTTCGGTAGTAGGCGGAGTTGATGTGACGATCGAAAATAACAAAGTGGCAGATACCATGATGGCCGGCATCTATATCTCGGTCGAAGGATCTTACGATACGCTGAACGTGGATCGCGTCAAAGTCCTGAACAATACCATTCACCATACCGGTATTCAAGAACCGCAAAACCATCCGAACATTCTGGTTTACGGAGGGACCGGCACGATCGACAACGTCGAGTTCATTGGCAACACCATTACGGACGGCGCGCATCGCGGCATCGGCGTATGGGGGGACGGAACGATCAAGAACGTCAAGTTTGAGCGTAACACGTTGGTCAACACAAACGGCGCGGCAACAACTTTCAAGAACGGGATCATCAAACTGATCGATAACATCGGCTTTTAATATATTTTCAAATGAGTAACACTTGTTCATTTGGAAATATATAATTCATCCAATCTTCTCTCACAAAGATTCGATTCGCGGGGACCAGCTGTTAACTGGTTCCCGTTTTTTTATGCCAATATCCCGTTATTCAAAGCTGCCTGCCGCGCCTGTGTTTCAAGCATTTCCGTTTGTTTAAAAATCTTTATATAGTGGTATACCCGTATCAAACAGCAGCGAAACAAAATTCTTGAAAAATAATAAAATAAAAAAGAGAGAGTATCGTTTTCAGAGCTTTTTTCGTTTAAGTTAATGAATCCGGCAAAAGAGAATAAAAAAGACAGCGGGAGAAGCGGATGAAGTCGAGAATATGGAAGGAGTTCGAAGCCAAGCGGAGAAAGAACAAGAGTGCCTTTTTGAGTGAAAAAGAAATCAACAAGATCGTAACGCGAAAGGGGTAGATCGGGGAATGGAAATCAGACTGCTGACAGACCGGGATTTCGATGCCAATATCGAGTTGTCCCAGTATGCCTTTTTGTATACGTTGAGCGAACAGCAAAAGGAGGAACGACGCGAACGCTTCGGAGAAGAGAAAGTCTGGGGCGTATTCGAAGATCACGAGCTTTGCGCCAAACTGCTGCTTATTCCGCTTGAAGTCTATATCCACGGCAGACCTGTTCGAATGGGGGGAATCGCCGGAGTCGCAACCTGGCCGGAGAAACGCCGCAGAGGGATGGTATCCCGGCTTCTGCGCCGTGCCCTTGAAGAAATGAGAGCGGACGGACAGCTTGTTTCGTATCTGCACCCGTTCTCTATTTCTTTTTACCGCAAGTACGGTTGGGAACTGTTTACGGACAATAAAAATTACACGATCCCTGTGGATAAGCTGCCGGCTCGTCAAAATGTACCCGGACGTGTCATACGCGAGGTGCGCGATCTGGATGTTCTGCAGTCGATTTATGACCGGGCAATCCGGCGTTACAATGGGCCACTGGTTCGCAGCCGCAGCTGGTGGGAGCAGAGAGTCATGAACGGGATTCCGTACACGGCTGTCTACTACAATGAAACGGGCGAAGCGGAAGGGTACGTGCTGTATGCCATCGAGGAACGCAAATGGATCACGGAAGAGATCTTCTGGCTGAACGAGACGGCGCGGCAGGGGTTGTGGGATTTTATCGT
The DNA here is from genome assembly GCF_013185195.1 of Saccharibacillus qingshengii. GTDB lineage: Bacteria > Bacillota > Bacilli > Paenibacillales > Paenibacillaceae > Saccharibacillus > Saccharibacillus qingshengii. The sequence goes on along the minus strand of NZ_JAAZWC010000019.1, from coordinate 94,266 downwards.
CAACCACGATTCCAAATTAAAAGAAGTGCAGGTCAAACTTCCTGTCGACGATCCGTTGTCGCTGCTGCTGCCCGATCCGATGATTAAGCAGGAGATCGAGCCGTACTTTATGGGACGGATCGTGGATGCGGCGGCGTTTATCGAAGCCTATCCGTTTGCGCCGTCCGCCGAAAGCGAGGGAGACACCCGGTTTGCCCTGCAGATCGAAGACCGGGACGCTCCTTGGAACGACGGCCGATGGATCTGGACCGTGTCGACCGACGGATCGGCGCGCCTTGAACCTTTCCTGGCCTCCGGCGACCCTGAACTGCCGGCGAATCCCGCTCTTGCGGCGCTACCGACCATTTCCGTTACGATCGGTATCCTGACTGCGATCCTGCTCGGCTACCGCCGTCCTTCCGAACTTCAGCGCGTCGGCCTGCTGTCAGCCTCCGAAGCTGTCGCAGCGAGATTGGATACCCTGATTCCGGCCCGTACCCCCTACCTGCCCGACTACTTCTGAACAGCTTACCCACAGCACTCGAACAACTCGAATAAAAAAAGAAGATTCCCAAACGTTATCCACATGTGCATAACTCCCCCTTGACCGCAGCCCTCCCGCTGCGGTCTTTTCCTGCTCTCCACCCTCCGATTCGACAGCAGCCATCAACTGCGCCCTCGAATCCTGTATCTTCCGATTCGACAGCAGCCGTCGAATCCCGCATCTTCCGATTCGACAGCAGCCGTCGACTGCGCCCTCGAATCCCGCATCCTCCGATTCGACAGCAGCCATCAAAAACGGAGCTGCGGGCAAGTTCGGAAGATGAAGAGACGGTGGGCAGCGGACTGGAAGACGTGGGGGGCGGCAACGGGTTAAGAGGCATGCGAGAACGTCTCGCCCTGATCGAAGGGACGCTGGAACTCAAGCCGCGGGAAGGCCGCGGCACTTCGCTCAGCGTCAGGATCCCTCTCGTTGTGCGCGAACAACAAGGAGGCGGAATAGGATGATCCGTATTATAATAACCGAAGACCAGCGTCTTCTGCGCGGAGCGATGGCTTCCCTGCTCAGCCTGGAAGACGATATCGAAGTGGTAGGCGAAGCCGGAGACGGCGAAGAAGCGCTGCGGTTGATCGAAGCTCTGAATCCCGATGTCTGTCTGATGGATATCGAGATGCCGAAGGTCAGCGGTCTGGACGCGGCCGAGCGCTTGAAAGCCGCAGGATCTTCGTGCAAAGTGGTCATTCTGACCACCTTCGCCCGCCCCGGCTATTTTGAACGCGGGGTCAAAGCCGATATCCGCGGCTATCTGCTCAAAGACGAGCCGATCGAGAAACTGGCCGAAGCGATTCGCCGCGTGATGCAGGGCCACCGCGAAGTATCGCCGGAGCTTGTGTTCGGCAGTATGAGGGAAGAGAATCCGCTGACGCCGCGCGAGCAGGAAATTCTGCGTCTGGCCGCGGGCGGCAGCAGCGCCGGAGAAATTGCGGAGCAGCTGCATTTGTCCTACGGCACGGTTCGCAATTATATCTCCGAGACGCTGGGCAAGCTGGCCGTCAAAAGCCGGATCGAAGCCGTAAAGCTGGCGGAAGAAAAAGGATGGATCTGAACGGCGGTTCCGCTGGGCGTGAAAAAGGCCGAAACGGAGCCCCTTTGTCGGAAGAAACGGGTTGTACGGAAACGGGGTGGAATAAATCATGACTTTTACGATTCCTTTGGCGGATCTGGCGCTTGCGGCTTGGTTGTTGATCCTCAATATCGGATCTTACGCCGTAATGGCATCGGACAAGCGCCGTGCCAAAAAAAATGCGCGCCGGGTTCCGGAACGCACGCTGTTTATTTGGGCGGCTGTAGGGGGAGCGTCTGGAATCTGGCTGGCGATGCGCAGCAAGCGGCACAAAACGCAGCACAATTCGTTTAAGTTCGGTGTTCCGGCGCTTCTGCTGCTCAATATCGCCGTATACGGAGCTTTGTTTTACTGGTTGAACCGGTAAAAAGCCAAAAAGGCGGAAAAGCAAGCAAGGACGTTTGAGTTTTCTTTTCGAAAGGGTAATAATGAAGAGGAACGGATGTCCGGTTTGGGAGATCTGGCAGAACCGGAAGGATTCCGAATTCGAAAGGAAGAAAGAGGTGCTTGATTATGCTGTTTTCCAAAATTCTGGTGGCCTATGACGGTTCCAAAGCGTCGAACAAAGCACTCGACCGCGCGGCAGCGCTGACGAAAGCTTCGCCCGGCGCCGTGTTGGAAGTGCTGCATATTTACGATTACCCGCGCTTTTTCGTCGGAGACGGCATTGCGCCGGTACCGGGCAGCGTCAACAAAGAGTTCTTCGACCTCGCGGAGCAGACCGTTGAAGAAGCGCGTCGGCGCCTGCGCGAAGCGGAAGTCGATGCACGGATCGAGATGCGCCAGGGAGCGCCTGCCGTACTGATTCTCGAATATGCCAAAGAGCTGGATGCCGATCTGATTGTCATCGGCAGCCGCGGTCTCGGGGCGATTCGCGAATTCGTACTCGGCAGCGTCAGCCACAACGTGGTGCAGCAGGCCCGGGTACCGGTGCTGGTCGTGAAGTAAATCGAAATATGCCCGCCTCGTGAAGCCGCAGGGCAAAAACGAGAAGGGAAGGCCCGGGAAACGCACTGCGTTTTTCGGGCCTTTTGATGTTTGGGGAAATCGGAACGACGGCACATTATTCTGCATGAAATTTACAAATTCGGCGCACAGCGGGTTATAGAAGGCGTTTTCGTTCATATTTTGCTTGGTTGAAGTGAAAAAGCGAACATTCGGATTTTACCATTTTAAAATGTTCGGTTTTTAATTTGACACGGCATGTACGGAATTGTTAAACTGGAACAGAAGTCGGGCGCGTGTCACCGCGCCTTCGAAACGAACTGAACATCTACCGTATAACGCCGGGAATAGGGCCCGGAAGTATCTACCCGGGAACCGTAAATTCCCGGACTACGGAATAAACGATAGGCACGGCGGCTGTTGACCTGCCGCCTGAGGCTGTCGAAGGTTCCGATACCCGAACCGCTGACAGCCCGCCTCCGCTCTTGTTTTCCCGGACGAGAATCCGCTTCCCGCCTGCTTCTGCAGGCCGCGTAACGCGCATTTTCGTCTTTGCTTGTCCTGGCGGACAGGGGAAGAGCAGGCCAATCCCGTTTTTTCCGAGTCCGGATTCCCGAGAGATCATTGCGATTTTGAGGAAGTGCCGGACTTTTTCTATTTAAATCGATCGATATGGAGCGTGAATTATGTCTTTGCAGGTAGCGGTCATCATGGGAAGCACATCCGATTGGGAAACGATGCAGCACACTTGTCAGATCCTTGAGGAACTTCAAATTCCGTACGAGAAAAAGGTCATCTCGGCTCACCGTACGCCGGATCTGATGTTCGAGTATGCCGAGCAGGCGCGCGGGCGCGGCCTGAAGGTCATTATCGCCGGCGCGGGCGGCGCGGCGCATCTGCCGGGCATGGTCGCGGCCAAGACGCCGCTGCCGGTCATCGGCGTGCCGGTCCAGTCGGCCGCGCTCAAAGGCATGGATTCGCTGCTCTCGATCGTGCAGATGCCGGGCGGCATTCCGGTGGCGACGGTCGCGATCGGCAAGGCCGGCGCGATCAACGCCGGCCTGCTGGCGGCGCAGATCGTCGGCGCTTTCGACGACGAGGTCATGGACCGCGTCTCGGCCCGCCGCGCGAGAATCGAGCGCGAAGTGCTGGAAGCGGAGCTGCCATGACGGACGGCACGAACGGCATGGGACAAGGCGGAGCGTTAGAAGCCGGGCGGCAATCCGGCCCGGCGGGCGAGGCTGCGGCGGCAGAGCGCAGCGCAGACGGCGGGAGACAGGCTCGCGTGATCGCGCCGGGCGCGACGATCGGCGTGCTGGGCGGCGGCCAGCTGGGCCGCATGATGGCGCTGGCCGGAGCGCCGCTCGGTTACCGCTTCGTGGCGCTGGATCCGGCGCCGGACGGCCCCAGCGGGCAGGTGGCGGCGCAGATCGTCGCCGCCTACTCCGACCAGGAAGCGGCGGCGGAGCTCGCGCAGCGCACGGACGTGATCACGTACGAGTTCGAGAACGTGGACGCGGAAGTAGCCGCTCTGCTCGAAGAGCGGTCGTATGTGCCGCAGGGCAGCCGGCTGCTCTACACGACGCAGCACCGCCTGCGCGAGAAGGCGGCGCTGGAAGCGGCGGGGGCGACGGTTGCGCCTTACGCGGAGGTCAAGAGCGAAGCGGAATTGGACGCGGCGGTGCAGCGTCTCGGCACGCCGTGCGTGCTCAAGACCGCAACCGGAGGCTACGACGGCAAAGGGCAGTTCGTGATCCGAGGCCGCAGCGAAGTGACATCGGCCTACGCGGAACTGGCGGTCACGGGCGCGGAACTGGTGCTGGAACAGTTCATCGCGTTCCGGTGCGAGATCTCGGTGATCGCGGCGCGCAGTTCGCTCGGCGAGACGAGCACGTTCCCGCCGGCGGAAAACATTCACCGCGGCGGCATCCTGCATGCTTCGATCGTGCCGGCGCGGGTGCCGGCGGACGTGCTCGCCGAAGCGGAGCGGCTCGCCGCCCGCATCGCCGAATCGCTCGGCGCGGTCGGGCTGCTCGCGGTCGAGATGTTCTACGGCGAAGACGGCAGGCTGTACGTGAACGAAGTCGCGCCGCGGCCGCACAATTCCGGCCATTACACGATGGAGGCCTGCACGACTTCGCAGTTCGAGCAGCATGTGCGCGCGATCTGCGGGCTGCCGCTCGGAAGTCCCGAGCTGCGGACGCCGGTCGTCATGGTCAACGTCCTCGGCGAACATCTGGACGGCGTGACGAAGCTGATGCTGTCGCCGGGCAGCGTCGGCACGGAGAAGGTGCGGCCGAAGTTCCATCTCTACGGCAAGGCCGAAGCGAAGAACGGCCGCAAAATGGGGCATATCAATCTGCTCTGCGGCGACACGGCCGACGCGCTGCGTTGGATCGACGAAGCCGGCATCTGGTCGGTGGGATAACGCGGCAGGCTCTATTTTTGACGTAAATGAACAGAGACGATGCGCATCCTGACGGATTCGCCCTATATAATGGAAGAAGATCCGCGCGCCGCGGCTGCCTTTTAGTTGAACGGTACTGCCGAACCGCGCCGGAACTCAAATTTATCCTTTGGAGGCTATACCCCTTATGATCGAACGTTACAGCAGACCGGAAATGCGCAGTATCTGGAGTGAAGAAAACAAATTCAAAGCGTGGCTGGAAGTCGAAATTTGCGCCTGCGAAGCCTGGGTCGAACTGGGCGTCATTCCGCAGGAAGACGTCAAAAAAATTCGCGAGAATGCGACTTTCGATATCGACCGCATCTACGAAATCGAGCAGGAGACGCGCCACGACGTGATCGCGTTTACCCGTGCCGTCTCGGAAAGCCTCGGCGACGAGCGCAAATGGGTCCATTACGGCCTGACTTCGACGGACGTTGTGGACACGGCGCTCGGCTACCTGCTGCTGCAGGCCAACCAGATCCTTGAGCGCGATATCCTGAATTTTATCGAAATTTTGAAGGATAAGGCGATTGCCTACAAGAGCACGCCGATGATGGGCCGCACGCACGGCGTACACGCGGAGCCGACCACCTTCGGTCTCAAAATGGCGCTGTGGCACGAAGAAATGAAGCGCAACCTGGAGCGTTTCCGCCATGCCGCCGACGGCGTGCAGTACGGCAAAATGTCCGGAGCGGTCGGTACATACGCCAATATCGATCCGCGCGTGGAAGAGATCGTCTGCGCCAAGCTCGGTACCAAAGCCGCTCCGATCTCGACCCAGACGCTTCAGCGCGACCGCCACGCCGAGTACATGGCTTCGCTCGCCCTGATCGCGACGTCGCTCGACAAGTTCGCGACGGAAGTGCGCGCGCTTCAGAAAAGCGAATTCCGCGAAGTCGAAGAAGCATTCGCCAAAGGCCAAAAAGGTTCGTCGGCAATGCCGCACAAACGCAACCCGATCGGCAGCGAGAACATCTCCGGCTTGTCCCGCGTCATTCGCGGCCATATGCTGACGGCGTACGAGAACGTGGGCCTGTGGCACGAACGCGATATTTCGCACTCGTCCGCGGAACGCGTCATCCTGCCGGACGCGACGATGCTGCTCAACTACATGCTGAACCGGTTCGGCAATATCATCAAGAACCTGACCGTGTTCCCGGACAACATGAAGCGCAACATGGAGCGCACGTACGGCGTGCCGTTCTCCGGACGCATCCTGACCAAGCTGATCGACTCCGGCATGAGCCGCGAGCAGGCGTACGACACGGTCCAGCCGAGAGCGATGCAGGCGTGGGAAGAACAGCGCAGCTTCAAAGAGATCGTGCAGGCAAGTCCCGCGATCACGGACGTGCTGAGCGTAGACGAGATCGAAGACGCGTTCAACCCGGCCTGGCATCTGAAGCATGTCGACACGATCTTCGCGAAGCTCGGATTGAACGAATAGGCTGTAGAAGGATCGTCGGACCTGGGCAAGCAGAACCGGGCCCGGCGTACCCATCCGTTTGTTAAGGGGGAAAAGCAATCATGTTCGTATCTTCGCAGGCTCTGTCCACCGCGGAACATCTGGTGGACGCGCCGCTGCTCTATAAAGGAAAAGTACGTGAGCTGTACGACCTCGGCGAACATTACCTGATCGTCGTGACCGACCGGATCTCCGCGTTCGACTACGTGCTCGATCCGGCCATCCCGTTCAAAGGCGACGTGCTGAACAGCCTCAGCGCCTACTGGTTCGACCAGACGGCCGACCTGCTTCCGAACCATGTCGTCCATACGGACGTGCTGAAGCTCGGCGCGGTCGCCAAAGATCCGCTGGCGCTGAAAAGCCGCATCATGGTGACCCAAAAAGCGGAGCGCATCGATATCGAATGCGTCGTGCGCGGGTACATTACCGGCGGCGGCTGGCGGCAGTATCAGACGGACGGCCGTATCAACGGCATACAACTGCCGGAAGGCCTGCGCAAAAACGACCGGCTGCCGGAACCGATCTTCACGCCGGCCGCCAAAAACGACGTCGGGCACGACGAAGATATTCCTTTTTCTGAAATGGAAAAACTCGTCGGAGAGGATCTCGCCGCCGAACTGCGGGAGAAAAGCCTCGCGCTGTACGATTTTGCCCGCAAACGCTGCATGGAGAAAGGTATCATCCTGGCCGACTGCAAGTTCGAGTTCGGCCTGGTCGACGGTCAAGTGATCCTGATCGACGAGATCTTCACGCCGGATTCTTCCCGCTTCTGGGCAGAAGACAAGTACAAGCTCGACGTCGAGATCGACAGCATGGACAAAGAACCGGTGCGCGCCTATCTGTCTGGCACCGATTGGGACAAGAACAGTGCGCCCGATCCGCTTCCCGCAGCCGTCGTCGCAGAGACGACGAAGCGCTACCTCGGCATCTACGAGCGCCTGACCGGCAAACCGCTGACAGGGCTGTAACTTAGAGCTTAAAAGTGTTCAAAATGATCCCATTCGCTTGGATCAGGCGGCGTTTGCCGGATTATGGGGCTCCGTCGTCCAAGCGTGTCCCGTCAGGGACGAAAGCGGCTCGCCGCGCCAACCCCCACCATTACACAGCCGACTTCCCGATCCCGCCAATGTTTTCGACAAGCCAAAAGATTCGGGAAGGGCTTATTCCAGGAGGATATCCATGAAAGCCAAAGTCTATGTGACCATCAAACAAAGCGTACTCGACCCGCAGGGTGTTGCCGTCCAAGGTGCGCTGCACTCGCTCGGCTTCAACGAAGTGGAAAGCCTGCGCATCGGCAAGTATATGGAGATCGAACTCGGCGACGTGACCAAGGAAGAAGCCGAAGGACGCGTGAAATCGATGTGCGAGAAGCTGCTGGCCAACACGGTCGTCGAAGACTACCGCTACGAACTGGAGGGTTAATTCCGATGAAATTTGCAGTCCTCGTATTTCCCGGTTCCAACTGCGATATCGACTGTTACAAAGCAGTGGAGAACGTGCTTGGCGAACCGGTCGATTACGTCTGGCATACCGCGACCGACCTGACTCCCTACGACTGCATCATCGTCCCGGGCGGTTTCTCGTACGGCGATTACCTGCGCTGCGGCGCGATCTCGCGGTTCGCTCCGGTCATGAACGAAGTGGCGAAAGCGGCGGAAGAAGGCAAGTTCGTGCTCGGCATCTGCAACGGTTTCCAGATTCTGACCGAAGCCGGACTGCTCCCGGGCGCGCTGCGCCGCAACATGTCCATGAAGTTTGCCTGCCGCGACACGGTGCTGAAGGTGGAGAACAACGTCACGCCGTTCACCCGCGACTACGAAGCCGGCGAAGAAATCGTGATTCCGATCGCGCACGGCGAAGGCAACTACTACTGCGACGAAGCCACGCTTGAGGAACTGCGCAGCAACAACCAGATCGCGTTCCGCTACAAGAGCAACCCGAACGGTTCGGTCGACGATATCGCCGGCGTGACGAACAAAGCGGGCAACGTACTCGGCATGATGCCGCACCCGGAACGCGCCGTGAACGAGATTTTGGGCACGACGGACGGCAAAAAGATGTTCACATCGATCATTAACGCTTGGAGGGAACAACATGACGCAGCAAATGTCCGTTAAAGAACCGACGGCGGAGCAAATCGCGGATCAGCAAATTTACAAACAGATGGGTGTATCGGACAGCGAGTTCGAGCTCATCTGCGGTTTTCTCGGCCGTAAACCGAACTACACGGAAATCGGCGTTTTCAGTGTCATGTGGTCGGAGCACTGTGCATACAAGAACTCGAAGCCGCTGCTGCGCAAATTCCCGGTCACCGGACCGCGCGTCCTCATGGGACCGGGCGAAGGCGCGGGCATCGTCGATATCGGCGACAACCAGGCCGTCGTGTTCAAGATCGAAAGCCACAACCACCCTTCGGCGGTCGAGCCTTTCCAGGGCGCGGCGACAGGCGTCGGCGGCATCATCCGCGACATCTTCTCGATGGGCGCCCGCCCGATCGCGTCGCTGAACTCGCTGCGCTTCGGCAAGCTTGAGAGCGACCGCGTCAAATACCTGTTCGAGCACGTGGTCAGCGGCATCGCCGGCTACGGCAACTGTATCGGCATCCCGACGGTCGGCGGCGAAGTGGTGTTCGACGAGAGCTACGAAGGCAACCCGCTCGTCAACGCCATGTGCGTCGGCCTGATCGACCACGACAAGATTCAGCGCGGCGTGGCCAAAGGCATCGGCAACCCGGTGTTCTACGTTGGCCCTCCGACGGGACGCGACGGGATCCACGGCGCGACGTTCGCGTCGGAAGAACTGACGGAAGAGTCGCAGGAGCGTAAAACGGCGGTTCAGGTCGGCGATCCGTTTATGGAAAAACTGGTCATGGAATCGTGCCTCGAGCTGATCGACAGCGGCATCGTCGTTGGCATCCAGGACATGGGCGCGGCAGGATTGACCTGCTCCAGCTCCGAAATGGCGAGCAAAGCGGGCAACGGCCTTGAACTGTACCTCGATCAGGTGCCGCAGCGCGAAGAAGGCATGACGGCGTACGAAATGATGCTGTCGGAGTCGCAGGAGCGCATGCTGTTCGTCGTCGAGCCCAAAGACGAAGCGCAGGCGATGGAAATCTTCGAACGTTGGGGCGTGATCTGCGCGAAAGTCGGCAAAGTAACGGATGATGGCCGCCTCAAGCTGCTGCACCACGGCGAAGTTGTCGGCGACATGCCGGTGAACGCGCTGGTCGACGAGTGCCCGATCTACGACAAGCCTTCGAGCGAACCGGCTTACTATGCGAAGAACGGGCTGGTCGACACGACGGCCTACAACGAAGTGACGGATCTTGGCGGCGCTCTGAAAAAAGTGCTGGGTTCCCCGAGCGTGGCGAGCAAAGCGTGGGTATACGAGCAGTACGATTACATGGTGCGGACGAATACGGCCGTGCGTCCGGGTTCGGATGCGGCGGTCGTGACGATCGACGGCACGCGCAAAGCGCTTGCGATGACGACGGACTGCAGCGGACGCTTCGTCTACCTCGACCCGGAAGTCGGCGGACGTATCGCGGTCAGCGAAGCGGCGCGCAATATCGTCTGCTCCGGCGCGGAGCCGCTTGCGATCACGGACAACCTGAACTTCGGCAGTCCGGAGAAGCCTGAAATCTTCTGGCAGATGGAAAAAGCGGTCGACGGCATGGCGGAAGCGTGCCGCGAACTCGATACGCCGGTTATCGGCGGCAACGTCAGCCTGTACAACGAGAATGCCAAAGGCTCGATCTATCCGACGCCGGTCGTCGGCATGGTCGGTCTCGTGCACGATATCGATCACATCACGACGCAGCATTTCAAAGGCGAAGGCGATATTCTGGTCCTGACGGGACTCACCCGCGCCGAACTCGGCGGAACCGAGTTCCAGCAGGTGATCCACGGCGTGACGGAAGGACGTCCTCCGCAGCTGGATCTCGCGGTCGAGAAGAAGCTGCTCGGCGGCGTGCTCGAAGCGATCCAAAGCGGCCTCGTCCGTTCGGCGCACGACCTGTCGGACGGCGGCCTTGCGGTTGCGCTGGCGGAGAGCTGCATCGGCGGCGGACTCGGCGCGCAGGTGAGTCTGCATACGGAAGAGATCGGCGAAGCGGGACTGCGGGCGGACTTCGCGCTGTTCAGCGAGAGCCAGTCGCGTATCCTGCTGTCGGCGACGCCGGAGAACGCGGAAGCGCTGCTGAGCGGACTTCACGCGCACGGCGTGCCTGCGGCGAAGATCGGACGCGTATCGGGCCTGCAGCTGCATATCACGGTAGACGGCAAAGAAGTGCTCAGCGAAGAGATTCATACACTCAAACACGTCTGGGAGGATGCGATTCCATGTCTGATGAAGTAAAGCAGCCGTTGTGGACAGGGGACTACTACAACGAGGGAGCGGTTCAGATCGATCCGTTCGATACTCTGCGCGAAGAATGCGGCGTGTTCGGGGTCTACGGACACCCGGACGCCGCTTCCCTGTCCTACTACGGCCTGCATGCACTTCAGCACCGGGGAGAGGAAAGCGCGGGGATTTGCGTCAGTCAGCACGATCACTTCAACTATCATCGCGGTTTGGGCCTTGTCAAAGAAGTCTTCGACAAGGATACGCTTGCCGGCCTTCAGGGGAATAACTCGATCGGACACGTTCGCTACTCGACGAGCGGAGGCGGCGGCTTGACCAATGCCCAGCCGCTTGTGTTCAAATACAAAGGCGGCGACATCGCCGTCGCCACCAACGGCAATATCGTCAACGCGCCGGAAATCCGGCGCGAGCTGGAAGAGAGCGGTTCGATCTTCCAGACGACGAGCGACACGGAAGTCGTGGCGCATCTGATCGCCCGCTCGCCGAAAGACTTCGTCGAAGCGGCGAAAGACGCCATGAACCGCATGGTCGGCGGCTATGCGTTCATGCTGCTGACGCACGACAAGCTGCTGGTCGCCTGCGACCCGAACGGCCTGCGTCCGCTGACGATGGGCCGCCTCGGCGACGCGTACATCTTCACGTCCGAGACGTGCGCGCTGGAAGTGATCGGCGCGGAGATCGTGCGCGACGTCCGTCCGGGCGAGATGCTCATTCTCGATCAGGACGGGCTGCGCGAAGACCGGTTTACCCCGATGCAGCGCAAAGCGCTCTGCGCGATGGAGTACATCTACTTCGCCCGTCCCGACAGCGACATGAACGGTTCGAACCTGCACTCCGCCCGCAAACGCATGGGCAGCGTGCTGGCGCGCGAGCAGTTCGTCGACGCCGATATCGTCACCGGTGTGCCGGATTCCAGTATCTCGGCCGCGATCGGCTACGCCGAGCAGACCGGCATCCCGTACGAACTCGGCCTGATCAAGAACAAATACACCGGCCGGACGTTTATCCAGCCGAGCCAGGAACTGCGCGAGCAGGGCGTCAAGATGAAGCTGAGCGCGGTACGCCGCGTCGTTGACGGCAAACGCGTCGTCATGATCGACGACTCGATCGTGCGCGGCACCACTTCGCGCCGCATCGTCTCGCTGCTCAAGGAAGCGGGCGCCACGGAAGTGCATGTCTGCATCACGTCGCCTCCGTTCAAGAACCCGTGCTTCTACGGCATCGACACGCCCGACAGCCGCGAGCTGATCGCTTCGATGCGTACCGTCGAAGAGATCCGCGAGGAGATCGGCGCGGATTCGCTGGCGTTTCTCAGCTACGAAGGACTGATCGAAGCCGTCGACGGCGACGACCGGGAATCGTACAAAGGCGGACTGTGCATGGCCTGCTTCGACAACGATTATCCGACGCAGGTGGATTTTGGCGGCGATGAGAAAATCGGGTGTGGGTGCTAGGAGTTGAGTATGGCGGTTCGTGGGCGCTCTGGAGGTGCTCCGGGTGGAGGGGCCTTCGATCGCTCGTTTCAATCCGATTTCTTCATTAGGTAACACATTTAGAGGTAGAAATCGGATTTCAAAGGCGAACGCTTCGCTTCTACGGCTCCCTCCACCCTCCGCTTACCTTGGCGCATATTCGACCGCTCCCGCACCCGGTTTTGGGGTGGGGAATAAGGGCGTGGGCTCGGCTTTGCCGAAGCCGGTAAAAGCAGGAAGCATAGAACAAGAAATAAAGAATACAGATACAGATGCTGCTGTTCTAAGCTGAAAAGTGGTCGATTATAGACGTGTTTTATTTGAAATCGGCTGCTGCGAGCTTGATGTTTTAAAGATTTATCCTGTTCGGATGAAATCGAAAAGATCTTTGAACTCCCCCAATTTCAGATACAAGCCGCGCTTGTAGTTTGAAATTAAAGCAAGGTGGAAAGAAGCGAACAGCGGAGGTAGAAATTCAGTGAAGGAGCGTTAGCGATCGCCTTTGAACTCGGAAAGCCCCAGCTTAAATCCAATCCCAGCTTTCCGAGTGAAACAGCGACCGAAACGAATTTCTTCCGCAGCGACCGGCTTCTCTAACAAATAGGATTTTAATTCAATCATAAAGGATGTGTCGGTTGTGTCTGAAGCCTACAAAAATGCCGGAGTCGATATCGCGGCGGGCAACGAAGCGGTCGAGCGAATGAAAAAGCACGTCAAGAAAACGTTCCGTCCGGAAGTCATGACGGATCTGGGCGGGTTCGGCGCGCTGTTCGGTCTGAACAAAGACGCTTACGAAGAGCCGGTGCTCGTCTCCGGAACGGACGGCGTCGGCACGAAGCTCAAAATTGCGTTTGCGATGGACAAGCACGACACGATCGGCATCGACGCGGTCGCCATGTGCGTGAACGACATTATCGTGCAGGGCGCGGAACCGCTGTTCTTCCTCGACTATCTGGCGACCGGCAAAGTGGTGCCGGAGAAGATTGAAGACATCGTCGCGGGCATTGCGGACGGCTGCCTGCAGTCGGGCTGCGCGCTGATCGGCGGCGAGACGGCGGAGATGCCGGACATGTACAGCGAAGGCGAGTACGATATCGCGGGCTTTACGGTCGGCATCGTCGACAAAAAGAAAATCATCAACGGCCAGTCGATTGCGGCGGGCGACGCGGTGATCGGGCTGGCTTCGAGCGGCGTGCACAGCAACGGCTTTTCGCTCGTGCGCAAGCTGCTGCTGGAGCAGCACGGCTACCAACTGACCGACGAAGTGGCGGAACTTGGCGGTACGCTCGGCGCGACGCTGCTTGAGCCGACGAAGATCTACGTCAAGCCGGTGCTGCAGCTGCTCAAGTCGATCGAAGTCAAAGGCATGGCGCATATTACGGGCGGCGGCTTTATCGAGAACATCCCGCGGATGCTGCCGGAAGGCGTAAACGTCGAGATTCAGCATGGCACCTGGCCGGTACTGCCGATCTTCGACCTGATGCAGGCGAAGGGAAGCATCTCGGACAGCGACATGTACACGACGTTCAATATGGGCATTGGCCTCGTGCTCGTCGTCGCCGAAGCCGACAAGGCAGAAACGCTGCGCCAACTGCAGGAAGCTGGAGAATCCGCGTACTTGATCGGCCGCGTTACGGAAGGCGAGAAAGTCGTGACCTTCTCGGGTAACGCGCAATGAGTCGCGGCGAACAGGAGATTCTGAAGGGCGCCGATGTCACGTCGCCGAAATCTTCCGAAGAAGAGGTGCCGCAGCGGCCGGGCCCGATGCCCGGCCTGCCCGACGAGCCGGCGGTGCCGACGATTCCCCGGCCGGAACCTGCGACGCCGACGCCTGCTCCGCAGCCTAACCCGGGAATTCCCCAGCCGGTGACGCCAGGCGGCGTGCCTGTTCCTGACGCTCCGCAGCCGGTTACGCCGGGCGGCATTCCCGCTCCGGGCGCCGATCCTTCGGTCGATCCGCTGACGCTGCCGGGACTTCCGGCCGTCGCGGAACCGGGCGATGCCGACGAAGCGCTTGGCTCGGAGAGCGATCCGGCCGCGCAGCTGCTGGAGCTGGAACAAGCGCTCCCGCAGGGCGAAGGGCCGGAGCGGCCGTACCGGATCGCGGTATTCGCGTCCGGATCGGGCAGCAACTTCCAGGCGCTGCTGGACTCGGCGCAATCGGGACGTCTGGGCGCTCAAATTGCGCTGCTCGTCTCCGACAAGCCGCAGGCCAAAGCCGTCGAGCGTGCCCGGGCAGCCGGCGTGCCGGTATTTACGTTTGCGCCAAAAGACTATGAATCGCGCGAAGCTTACGAACGCGAGATTCTCGGCGAGTTGGCAAAAGCGAAGATCGATCTGATCGTGCTGGCCGGCTACATGCGGCTGATCACGGACGTGCTCGTCGAGCCTTACGCGGGGCGGATGATCAATATCCATCCGTCGCTGCTGCCGTCTTTTCCGGGCAAAGACGCGGCGGGCCAAGCGGTCGAGCACGGAGTTCGCTTAAGCGGCGCAACAGTACATTTCGTCGACGGAGGCATGGACACGGGGCCGATCATCGCCCAGCGCGCCGTCGAAGTGACGGCCGATGACACGGCGATCGAACTGCAGCTGCGTATTCAGGAACAGGAACGCCTGCTGTATCCCGAAGTCGTCTCGTGGTTCGCAGCCGGCCGCGTGAAGCTGGAAGGGCGCCGGGTGCTATTGTTTTAGCGTTATTTTTAACAGAGAAAAGAAGTGAAAAGTCATGCCGATCGTAGTCGGAACCGGAGCGGTCATTGTGAACGAAGAAGGCCGGGTATTATTGGTGCTTCGCAAAAAAGATCCCGAGATGAATAAATGGAGTATTCCCGGAGGGAAAGTCGATCCTTTCGAGACGCTGGAACGTACGGTGGTTCGCGAGGTCGAGGAAGAGACAGGGCTGATCGTCGAAGTGGAACGTCTTCTGTGCACGGACGAGACGATTCGCTCCGGGCAGGACCTGCATCTGCTGTCGCTGATCTACAAAGTCCATTATGGCGGCGGGGAACCGCGGAACCTGGAACCGCACAAGCATGCGGACGTTCGCTGGTTCGCGCTTGATGCCCTTCCGCCGACCGAAGAGATCGCGACTTTTTCCCGGGAAGCCCTGAGATTGATCGAAGTACATCTATCCCATACCCCCAAGGAGGACTTTTCATCGTGAGTATCAAAAGAGCGCTGGTCAGCGTATCGGACAAAACGGGTATCGTCGAATTCTGCCGCGAGCTGTCGCAGCTCGGCGTCGAGATCATCTCCACCGGAGGCACCAAAAACCTGCTGGCGCAGGAAGGCGTTCCGGTCATCGGCATTTCCGACGTGACGGGTTTCCCCGAAATCATGGACGGACGCGTCAAAACGCTGCATCCCGCCGTACATAGCGGACTGCTCGCCGTGCGAGACAACGAAGAGCATACGCGCCAGATGCAAGAACTGGGTCTGGACTATATCGACCTCGTCGTCGTGAACCTGTATCCGTTCCAGGAGACGATCGCCAAGCCGGACGTCGCTTACGAAGACGCGATCGAGAATATCGATATCGGCGGGCCGACCATGCTGCGTTCCGCGGCCAAGAACCATGCTTTTGTCAGCGTGGTCGTGGACAGTTCGGATTACGGCAAAGTGATCGAGGAAGTGCGCGAAAGCGCCGACACGACGCTCGATACCCGCAAAAAGCTCGCCGCCAAAGTATTCCGCCACACGGCTGCCTACGATGCGCTGATCGCCGATTACCTGGCCAAGCAGACGGGCGACCCGCTGCCGGAACGCTACACGGTCACTTACGAGAAAATCCAGGATCTTCGCTACGGGGAAAATCCGCATCAGGCGGCCGCTTTCTACCGCGCGCCATTGGCGCCGGCCGGCACGCTGACCACCGCCGAGCAGCTGCACGGCAAAGAGCTGTCCTATAACAATATCAACGACGCCAACGCGGCGCTCCAGATCGTCAAGGAATTCAGCGAGCCGGCCGTCGTGGCCGTCAAGCATATGAATCCTTGCGGCGTAGGCGTAGGTACGACGATCGCGGAAGCGTACACTAAGGCGTACAGCGCCGATCCGGTGTCCATTTTCGGCGGCATCGTGGCGGCCAACCGCATCATCGACGCGGAGACGGCGCAGCCGCTCAGCGAGATTTTCCTCGAGATCGTGCTGGCTCCCGACTTTACGCCGGAAGCGCTCGAGATCCTCACGAAGAAAAAGAATATCCGTCTGCTCAAAATGGGCGAACTGACTTCGGCGGAAGGCCGCGCTGCGGCGCACGTCGTGACGTCGATCGAAGGCGGCATGGTCGTGCAGGAGAGCGACGTGCATTCCCTCGGCGAAAGCGACCTCAAAGTCGTGACGAAGCGCCAGCCGACGGAAGACGAGCTGAAACAGCTGCTGTTCGGGTGGAAAGTCGTCAAGCACGTGAAATCGAACGCGATCGTGCTGGCGGCAGACGACATGACGGTCGGCGTGGGCGCAGGCCAGATGAACCGGGTCGGTTCGGCCAAAATCGCGCTTGAGCAGGCCGGAGACAAAGCGCAGGGCGCGATTCTCGCTTCCGACGCTTTCTTCCCGATGGGCGATACGGTTGAACTTGCGGCCAAGCACGGCATCCAAGCGATCATTCAGCCGGGCGGCTCGATCAAGGACGAAGAATCGATCCGGGCGGCCGACGAAGCCGGCATCGCGATGATCTTCACGGGCGTGCGCCACTTCAAGCACTAGGATAGCGGTATCAGGCGAGACGGAGATCGACGCGCGGCGCGCCGGCGGAGCGGATTCTGCATCAGGCGGAACGTTCCCTGGAACGCCGCGCGTTTTTTACGGACAAATCGTTGATCGGAAAAAGGAACACACGAAAAAGCGAAAGGGGCGGTTGGAATGGATATTTTGGTGGTAGGAGGCGGCGGCCGCGAACATGCGATCTGCGCATCGCTGTCGCGGTCGCAGCGCGCCGGGAAGATCTACTGCGCGCCGGGCAATGCCGGCATCGCACAGGTGGCGGAATGCGTCAATATCGGCGTGTTCGAGTTTGACGCGCTGACGGCTTTTGCACTGGAGAACAAGATCGGCCTGGCCGTAATCGGTCCGGACGATCCTCTGGCCGGCGGCATCGTGGACGCATTCGAAGCCAAAGGCATTCCGGTGTTCGGTCCCCGGGCCAACGCGGCGGAGATCGAAGGCAGCAAAGCCTTCATGAAAGACCTGCTCAAGAAATACAACATCCCGACGGCCGCGTATGAGACGTTTGACGATTATGACACGGCTTTGGCTTATCTGCGCACACAGGGCGCGCCGATCGTAATCAAGACCGACGGCCTGGCCGCGGGCAAAGGCGTAACGGTCGCGCAGACGCTGGAAGAAGCGGAAAAAGCGCTGCACGACGCCATGGTCGGCGGCACCTTCGGCGCGGCGGGCAGTACGGTCGTCATCGAAGAATGCATGACGGGCGAAGAGATGTCGATCCTGGCATTCGTGGACGGAGAGACCGTCCGCGCGATGCCGGCGGCGCAGGACCACAAGCCGGTCTTCGACGGCGACCTCGGTCCCAATACCGGCGGCATGGGCACCTATTCGCCGCTGCCGCATATCGACCCTGCGATCGTCGAACGCGCGATCGAAGAGATCGTCAAGCCGACCGCCCGCGCGATGGTCAGCGAGGGACGTCCGTTTACCGGCGTCCTGTTCGCCGGCTTGATGATCGAAGCCGACGGCACGCCGCGGACGATCGAATTCAACGCGCGCTTCGGCGACCCGGAGACCCAGGTCGTCCTGCCGCGCCTGGAGAGTGACCTGCTGGAGATTTTCCTCGCCGCCGTAAACGGCACGCTTGCGGACGCGGAGATCCGCTGGAGCGATGAGGCGGCGGTCTGCGTCGTGCTGGCTTCCGAAGGTTATCCGGCTTCATATCCGAAAGGCCGGGTCATCACCGGAATCACGGAAGCCGAATCCGGCGGCGATGCTTTCGTATTCCACGCCGGAACGGCGCGCAGCGATGCCGGCGAGCTCGTGACCGCCGGCGGCCGCGTACTCGGCGTCGTCGGCCGCGGCGCAGGGATTGCCGAAGCGCGCGACGCGGCTTACGCCGCAGCGGAGCGCATCGCGTTCGACGGCGCGCATATGCGCCGCGATATCGCGGCGAAGGCGCTGACGCCGCGCGGATAGGGTAGGCGAAGGCTTCGCTGCCTTTGTGCGGAAGCTTGCCCGCCTTGAACGGCGGCCTGTCCGCTTCGTCCGGCAGCGTAACGAATCGTGGACACCTTATTCGGCGGTTTTGTCGGACTGGCCCGATCTAACGAATGCCCTGAAACTCTACCCTTGCGGTACGCGTCGCAGCAGTCGGATTGCCTACAGCAAAGCCCGGACCTCTAGAGGTCCGGGCTTCTGCTTTTATGCGTTCTGCTTTTATGCGCTCTGCTTGGGTTGCTCCGTGCTGCTCCGTGCTGCTCTGCGCTCCTTCGTACCACTCCGTTTTGCTTAGGTTCGCTTAAGCGTATCTTCTCGGATTCCGCTCGCCGCCGAACGCCTACTCTGCCTGCTTCTCTACCGGAACATAAAGATCCATCTGCAAATCCTTATCCCCGTTGCTGCGTTCGTCGTACAACTCGAAGTCGACGCCGCCTTTGGCGTAGATGTAGCCCGAGCTCGGGAACCATTCGTTGTAGACGTAAGTGGTCATGCCCTGAATGGCATCGCTGAAGGCGCCGTTCGCGCGGTCGGCGGCCGGCGAGGTGAACACCGCGTAGGTGGAGGCGGGGATAACGGCTTTATGCAAATGTTCCGGAACGCCTTCAAAGTCGGCAACTTCGACGCCGATCACGTACAGGAAATGCTCCGGCTTGTCCGGCAGCATGATGCAGGCGCCGTATTCGGCTTCTTTGATCGGCTTCACCTGCTCATACAGCTGGCGGCCGCGGTCTTCTTCGATGTAGGTGTTCCAGAAAGCGGGAATCTCGATAAAGTTTTCACCGTTCATCTTGGTTTCCAGGGCATAACCTACGAGTTTGATTTCGGGTTTGGTTAAGATCGTTGGTCGCATCATCATTCCTCCGCTCATGTTATAGTCGGCCAGCTTCGCGAGGTCCACCCGCTCGGGAACGCGGCCGGTGGCATGGAGGCGATACTGTTCCGGGGTCAATCCGTACGTTTTGCGAAAAGCTTTGGTGAAGCCCGCATGTGTCTCGAAACCGTAATCGAGGGCAATCTCAAGCAGGGTGCGGCCGCTGGTCAGATCCGCCGCCGCATAGGCAAGACGGCGCCGGCGGACATAGTCCATGACCGGGAGGCCCATCCTCGACTGAAAAACTTTATAAAAGTGATACAGCGAGAATCCGGCCAGCGCAGCCAGTTCTTCGGCCGTCAGCCGTTCTGTAAGATGATCCTCAATATGGTCCAGCGTACGCTGGAGACAGGCGGTATAGTCCATAGGTGCGTTCCCTCCCGATCGGTAAGACTATCTTATCAGAAGAAGAAAGCGAACGCTTGTCCGTTTTTGCGATTTTGGAAAAGGGACAAGAAGGGAAGGAAGCTTGAATTTTTTGTCCAATCGCGTTACCTTTAAATTTAATGGCTGGCAACGTCGGAATCTTATACAGAGAAACAAAATCAGGAACGGGGAAAACGAGATGAAAAACGAACCTACTGTGGAAGTGGACGAGATGAAACAGGCCGATCCGGTTACGATGGAAGATATCGTCCGTGCGCATCATCGGCTGCGCGAAGCGATCGTGCGTACGCCGCTGCATCGCGATGCGACCCTGTCGGCGAAATATGACTGCGAGGTGTACCTCAAGCGCGAAGACCAACAGGTGGTGCGCTCGTTCAAGATTCGCGGCTCCTACAACAAAATCCGCAGCCTGACGGAAGAAGAACGGACACGCGGCATCGTCTGCGCAAGCGCGGGCAACCATGCCCAGGGCGTCGCTTTTTCCTGTCATGCGCTGGGGATTCACGGCAAGATCTATATGCCGAGCACGACCCCGAACCAGAAAGTCAAAATGGTGCGCAAGTTCGGCGGGCAGAGCGTCGAAGTCATTCTGACCGGGGATACGTTCGACGATGCCTATGAAGAAGCGATGAAAGTCTGCACCGCGCAGGGTTTGACGTTTATTCATCCGTTCGACGACCCGATGATCATCGCGGGCAACGGCACCGTGGGCATGGAGATCATGGAAAGTCTGGATCATCCTGCGGACTACGTGTTCGTCACGATTGGCGGCGGAGGCCTTGCGGCCGGCGTGGCGCAGTATATCAAAACGATGAGCCCGTCCACGCGCATGATCGGCGTGGAGCCGCTCGGCGCCGCTTCGATGAGCGAAGCGATGGCGCGCGGACATGTCGTGACGCTCGATACGATCGACAAGTTTATCGACGGCGCGGCCGTGAAACGGGTCGGACAGCAGACGTACGAGATCTGCAAAAAGATGCTCGACGAAGTCGTCAAAGTGCCGGAAGGCAAAGTCTGCACGACCATTCTCGATCTGTATAACGAAAATGCGATCGTCGCCGAACCGGCCGGCGCTATTCCGGTCGCCGCGCTCGATCTGTACCGGGACGAGATCAAAGGCAAAACGATCGTCTGCATCATCAGCGGAGGCAACAACGATATCGACCGGATGCAGGAGATCAAGGAACGTTCGCTTATTTTTGAAGGGCTGAAGCATTACTTCCTGATCAACTTCCCGCAGCGGGCCGGCGCACTGCGCGAGTTTCTGGAGAAAGCGCTTGGTCCGGACGACGATATCGCCCGCTTCGAATACACGAAGAAAAGCGACAAGGAAAACGGCCCGGCGCTCGTCGGGATCGAATTGACGTCCAAAGAAGACTACGAGCCGCTGATCGCCCGCATGGACGAACAGGGTATCAACTACACCGAGCTTAACCGCGATCCGAGTCTGTTCAGTTTGTTGATCTGATCCGCTCCGGTTAATGCCCCACGGATCGATTCGCCAACCGCAGAAGCAATCGCCAAAAGAAGAGCCTGTCCGCAGCCGGGGGTATGCCCGTTTACGGATAGGCTTTTTTGGGCGGTTGGGGAACTTTTTGGAAGATCCGGGCGTTCATACAAGGAAGATTGAGGATCTGTTTATAGGAAGGGAGAGGAAAGGTTTTGCATTTTTCCGTACGAAAAGACGAAGAGATCACGCCTCGCGACCGCGTCTGGCTGATCTCGATCATGGCTTTTGTACTCGCGGTGTCTTGTTTCGTTGTGCTGGCGCACAACAATTATTTTTTGCTGGGGGATCTGAACAATCCGAATAACGACGATGTGAAATATGTCAAAAGCGCGGAGCTGCTGCTCGAAGGCGGACCGCTTGCCTACAACAGCGGCACGGAGCCGAGCGCGTTCATTATGCCGGGGATGCCGCTGCTGCTGGCCGCGTTTATCGGTCCGTTTGGCGAGCAGGGCGGCATTGTCGCGTTCCGTTTGTTCCAGTGTCTCGAGCAGGCGGCGAGCATCTATATTTTGTTCCTGATTGCGCGGCGCGTATTCGGCCGACGGGTGGCAATCGTCTCGTGCGTCATCGCGGCACTTTACCCGCCGGATTATTTTTCTTCAGGCGTCATTCTGACCGAATCCACATTCCGCCTGCTCTGCCTGCTGCTTGTGCTGGTCATGATGATCGCTGCCGAAAATCGCAAGCTGTCTTCGTACATAGGGGTCGGTGTGCTGACAGCCGCCGCCGCTTATTTCAAACCCCAGGCGTCCCTTTTTCCGGCCGTTCTGCTGTTTTTGTGGCTGAGAGAGCGGTATAGTCTAAAAGAGATCTGCAAATACACGGCGGTCGTGCTGGGCACTTATCTGATTCTGCTGTGTCCGTGGTGGATTCGCAATTTCCTCGCTTTCGGACACTTTGTTCTGTTTACCGATTCGGCCGGAAGTCCGTTCCTGCTGGGAACCCGGATCAATTATGGGCTGCCGCCGGCCGGATTCTTCGACGCTTATCCGCAGTACGATCCCAAGACGATCTTCGCAGGATCGGACAGCGATGCGGTCGCCCGAGGACTCGATATTCTCCGCTACGGCTTCTCGCACCATTTCGGAACCTATCTGCATTGGTACACGCTCGGCAAGCTGGAAGGCTTGTATATCGAGTCCTACTACTGGCGTCCGATCTGGCCGATCGGGCGTCCGCTGATGGATATGCTGCAAAAGGTTCTCGTCTGCGTGACCCTGGTCGGATTGGTGTCTGCGCTGGTGCGGGAACGTTTCGGACGCCTGCTGCCGCTGCTGCTGACGTTCGCGTATTTTACCGCTATCTATATTCCGTTTGTGGCTTTTGGCCGCTACGGGTATCCGACGATCGTGTTCATGCTGCCGTTCACGGCGTATGCGCTGTGCAAAGTGTGGGATCTGATTCGTCATCGGCATACCGTCTCGGGCAGTGCGGACGAAGGCTATACGTTTAAATAAAAGGTAGGAACAAGAAACGCCAAAACAGGCCGGTCTCTCCAAAGAAAGCGAGAGCGGCTGTGCGAGAGGAGCCCGACTATGATCCGTTATCCATTTTTGAAAGAAGGCACGACGATTGGAGTGACCGCGCCTTCTTCCGGCGTCGAACCGGATATGCACGGTCTGTTGAAGCAGGCGATCCGCCGTATGGAAGAAGACGGGTTCGCCGTATCGACCGGAGATACCGTCTGGACCCAGCACAAAGCCAAATCGGCGCCGGCCGGGCTGCGCGGGGAAGAGCTGAACCGGATGCTTCAAGACGACCGGATCGGGCTGGTGCTGCCGCCGTGGGGCGGGGAACTGCTGGTCGAGGTGCTGGAGCATCTCGATTTCGAGCGGATCGGCGATAAATGGATACTCGGTTACTCGGATATCAGCGTGCTGCTGCTCGCCGTTACGCTCAAAACGGGGCTCGCCACGGCGCACGGCAGCAACCTGCTCGATCTGCGGGCCGGAACTCCCGACGCGACGACCGCCAAGTGGCGGGAAGCGCTGACGACGCCGGCCGGCGGAGCGGTCGAGCAGCGTTCGTCCGAATCCTACCAACTGGAGTGGAAGAATCGTCTGCCGGGAGAGGAAGAAACGGAAGACGACTCCGTGTTCAATCTGACCGAGCCGACGGTCTGGAAAAGTGTTTCCGGCGGGGATGTCGGCTTCAACGGACGTCTGCTCGTCGGCTGCATCGACGTGATCCGGCATCTGATCGGGACGCCGTACGGCGACGTGCAAGCTTTCCGCGAAACCCATCTGCCGGGCGAACCGGTACTGTGGGTGCTTGAGAACTGCGAGCTGAATACGGCGGATCTCCGCCGTTCGCTGGTGCAGATGAAGCTGGCCGGATGGTTCGACAACTGCTCGGGCTTCCTGTTCGGTCGCAGCCCGGCCAATAGCCCTGTCGGCGGGTATACCGCCGTGGACGTTTACCGGGATCTGGCCGACGAACTCGGCGTGCCGGTGCTGTACGATATCGACTGCGGCCATATGCCGCCGCAGCTGACGCTGATCAACGGCGCATTGGCACAGGTGGAATTCTCGGAAGAGAAAGGAACGGCCCATCTGATTCAGGTGTTCAAGTAAACCCGAATGCGCCCTATTTGATCGGCCGATCTTTTGTTCCTGATCTACAGTTCCGAATTGCAAAAAGCGTCTGTATCCCGCGTAGCTCGCGGGGTACAGACGCTTTTTTTGAATCGGATTTGCGTAAGTCCAGGGCTGCGCTTACTGCGCGACCGTGCTGTTGTACTCCTGAATCTTCTGCGTGATCTCGGCCGAAGCGCGGTCGAGCGCGTCCTGCGGTTTCGCGGCTCCGGTGAGCGCTTCTTCGATCGCCGTTTCCGTCAGCTGGCGGGCTTCCGGGAAGACGCCCATGACGGCGCCCTGCGTAGCCGGAGTCAGCTTCGTGCCGTGCAGCTGATCGATCGCGGTCTGGAACTGCGGATATTTCTTCAGGTTTTCTTTGACCAGATCTTCGTTGTAGGCTTCTTTTGTGATCGGGAAGTAGCCGGTATTCACATGCCAGTAAGCTTGTGTCTTCGGCTCGGCCAGGAATTTGATGAACTTCCAGGCCGCCTGCTGTTCTTCTTCCGGGCGGTCGTTCAGAATCCAGAGACTTGCGCCGCCCACAACGACGCCGCCTTTGTCGGCGTCAGCTGCAGCTGGCTTCGGCAGTGGAGCCGTTCCGACTTCGAACTTGCCTTCGGCTGCCTGCACGATTCCGCGCAGGGAAGCGGTGCTGTCGAGCGTCATGGCGACCTGTCCGGCAGCGAATGCCTTCTTGGTATCGTCCGTTTTGCGGCCGAGGTTGAGCAGGGTGCCTTCGTCGACCATCTTTTTCCACCATTCGAGCGTGCTTACGGCAGCCGGAGATCCGAGCTGCGCCTGATCGGCCATTCCTGCGCGGCCGTTGCTGTTGTTAAGCAGTTCGGCGCCCTGATTGGCGAGCAGCTGTTCCATGAACCAACCGTAGATGGCGAACGATCCGCCGGTCATACTGCCTTCGGTCAGCGTTTTGGCCGCTTTTTCGACTTCCTCGTACGTCGTCGGCGGGTTCTCGGGGTCGAGTCCGGCTTTTTTGAAAGCGTCTTTGTTATAGTACAAAATCGGGTTGGACGTGTTGAAAGGCATCGAGTACAGACGATCATCGAACGTGTAGTAGCCGAGAATGTTCTCTTCCAGATGCGACACGTCATAGCTTTCGCCATCGATAAACTGCTGCACCGGCGTGATAGCGCCGGAATCGATCATAAAACGGCTGCCGATCTCGTAAGTCTGGATCAGGGTCGGTCCCGTGCCGGAACCCATCGACGTCTTGAGCTTGTTCAGACTCTCGTCGTATGTACCCTGGAACACGGCTTCGACTTCCACTTCGTCCTGCGAGTCGTTGAACTGTTTGACCAGTTCGTCCACGACTCCGCCCAGTTCGCCGCTCATGGCATGCCACCAGACGACTTTGACCGGGCCTGCGCTTTCCGCCGGCTTGGCCGCGCTTTCGGTTGGGGCCGCCGCTTCCGCCGCCCCGTTACCGGTAGCCGTCTGTCCTCCGCCTCCGCAGGCCGTCAGTACCACCATCAGCATGCATAGGCAGGCGAACATCCATTTTCGACTCGATTGCATCAAACTTCCCACTCCCTCTTCTGAATAGTCATGTGTATGGGTTGAAGCTCTGAAGCCGTAAAAAAGGACCCGGAGGAAGGCGGAACCGCAGAGCTTTCCGCGTGTCCTTCCGGGTTATGCCGGAGATCCGGAGCGTCTCGCACAAGGTAGGGGGATGCCGCTACGCGTGCCGGATTCCACGAGAACCGCGCTTCGCATGGGGCGGAGCGCAGACCGTTTCGATACAAGTGCGGCGTGAAGCCGTGTGCCGCAGATCAAGCGAAAGATAGGTGCCGTACCCAGGAGATGACCTGGCGGGGCCGGGCCGGAAGTCGGACGGATTCTCACCGTCTCCGCCGGCGCTGCGAACGTACGGTTCACAGCGTCGGCGGAGACGGCGAAGTCCAGGTGCCGACCGGGCCAGTTCAGCCTTTGAGCGCACCGGCGGTCAGACCGCCGACCAGCCGGCCGAGGCCCAAAGCCAGCATCACGAGCGAAGGCAGAAGGACCAGCACCAGTCCGGCCATCACCAGATTCCAGGCCGTCATTTCCGAGAACTGCAGCATGCTCACGCCGATCTGGACGGTACGCATATTCTCGCTGCTGGTCACAAGCAGCGGCCACAGATACATGTTCCAGTGGTTCAGGAACGAGTAGACGCCGAGCGTCGCAAGTCCCGGCATAGACAGCGGAATCGCCAGCCGGAGGAAGATCCGGATGTGGCCGCAGCCGTCGATCCGCGCCGCTTCCATCAGTTCCTTCGGCAGTTGAAGGAAGAACTGGCGCATCAGGAACACGCCGAACGCCGTCGCCAGGAACGGGATGGTCAATCCGGCGTAGCTGTCGAGCCAGCCCCAGCTGCGGATCGTCAGATAGTTCGGAATGATCGCTACTTCCCAGGGAATCATCATCGTGGACAGGAACAGCGCGAAGATGATTTTTTTGCCGGGAAAACGCAGGAACGCGAACGCGTAAGCCGCCATGCACGACGTGATCAGGCAGCCGATCGTAATCGCGCTGCTGACGACGAAGCTGTTCATAATGAAGCGAAGGATCGGAATGGTGTTCAGCACCTGCGCGAAATTGTCCAGATGAAGGCCGCTCGGCCACAGCTTCGGCGGATAGGCCGCCGATTCCGCTTCGGTCATCAGCGCGTTCGAGACGGTAATCCAGAACGGGAACAGAATGAACAGCGCTGCGACCGTCGACAAGACATAAGCCAGAACGCGCGGAAGGGAGATCGGTTTCACTGATAATGCACCTTCCTTTCGGCGAACACGAACTGGAGCACCGTAATGAGCAGCACGATTGCGAACAAGACGAGCGCCTGCGCGCTGCCGACGCCGAACCGGAAGTTCACGAAAGCGTCCTCGTACAGTTTGAATACCAGTACGTTCGTGCTGTTCACCGGACCGCCCTTGGTCAGGATATTGATCTGTCCGAAGGCCTGGAACGCGCCGATCACCGAAGTGACGGAAGCGAAGAACAGCGTCGGCGATACGAGCGGAAGCGTCAGACGCCAGAACGTGCGCACCGGACCCGAACCGTCGATCTTGGCGCTCTCATAGATTTCTTCCGGAACGCCCTGCATACCGCCGAGCAGCAGAATGAACAGGAAACCGACGTTCATCCATACGGTCATCAGCGAGATCGACAGCAGCGCCATATTCGGATCGGTCAGCCACTGCACGGGAGTCAGGCCGATTTTGCCAAGGAAATAATTGAGCGTGCCGAGCGTCGGATGGAAGAGGACCATCCACATAATCGAGCCCGTGCTGACGGACACGGCGATCGGAAGCGCGAAGACGAAACGGAATATTTTCATGCCCCGGATCTTGGCCCGGCATACCGCGGCGAATACAAGCGCGAAAGCCAGGCTGGCCGGCACCGTGAACAAGATGAATTTGAGCGTTACGAGCAGGCTGTTCGGGAATCCCGGCGAGTTGAACAGATTGCGGAAATTCGCGAGGCCTACGAAGTTGGCCACCTGTCCGCGCGGATTCGTCGAATGCAGACTCAGATATACCGATTGAATCAATGGGTAAAAAAGGAAGAGGCCGAACAGCAGCAGTGCCGGCGCGATAAAAGCGGCTGCCAGCGCGCCTTCGCGGAACCTCGCAAGAGCGGCCGTTTTCGAAGGACCGGCGGCAGAACGCGGAAGCGGCGTATCCGGATTATGCGATTCTTTCTTTTTGAGCGGTACGGGAGTGGATTTCTCCAACTTTTCCATGCGTGAGCCATGCCTCCTCTTCTGTACGTCCTGCCTGATTGCGGCGGCGGCCTATCCGACAGGCCTTATGCAACAAGCGTAACAGGGCATTGTTAAATAAAAGCCCCCTGTTTTGTAAAACCTCCATTTTACGGTAAACGTTTGGGTTTAACATGGCATTTACGCAAAGAAGGTATACTGGATCAGACCGATCGAGACCAATCAGGAACGGCCGAGGAGCCGGACCGGAGAAGAGGCGATAACGATGAACGAGACCAACAAGGCAGGGCATTCCACGATCCGTACGCAGGAACGCAGGGCGGCGGGCAGACCGGGAGCTCCGATCATTTTTGCACACCGGGGCGCTTCGGGTACACGTCCGGAAAATACGATGGCGGCGTTCCGCCGGGCCGTGGAGCTCGGAGCGACGGGAATCGAGACCGATGTGCAGCTCAGCGCAGACAGGCAGCCGGTGCTTATCCATGACGAGACGCTGTCGCGCACGGCCGGAGCTTCCGGTTGGGTCGGCGACAAGACTTACGGGGAACTGCGCAGCCTGGATGCCGGAAGCTGGTACCATCCCGAGTTTATGGGCGAGCGTATTCCGCATCTGGACGAGCTGCTGGAGCTGGCGCGGATCACGGGGATTGTCGTCAATATCGAATTCAAGAATACCGTATGCGCCTATGAAGGCCTGGAACAAATCGTGATCGAAGCCGTGCGCCGGCACGGGTTGGAGCAGCAGACGATCTTCTCGAGCTTCAACCATTATTCGCTGGCCCTCTGCAAAAAGCTGGCGCCGGAGATCCGGACGGGCGTGCTCTATATGGAAGGACTTTACCGGCCCTGGGAGTATGCGAAGTCGCTCGGCGCGGACGCGCTGCATGCTTACGAACCGGCCGTAAGGGCGGATTGGGTACGCGAAGCGCTGGAGGCGGGAGCGGATTATCATCCGTTTACCGTCAACGACGAGTCCCGGCTGCGCGAGCTGATCGCGATGGGAGCGGCCGGATTGATCACCGATCATCCGGACCGGGCGGCGAGACTGTTGGCCGAATATCGGGCGAATCCCGAAACCTTTCGCTGAAAAAGTGTCTTTTCGAAGCGAAAAGTAAAATCCGTGTAAAAAAACAGGACGGTGCGCATTGCGCCGTTCTGTTTGGTTTGCTAAGGTTAAGGCTAATGAAAACATAAAGAAACCGGTTTGCAATCACGGCCCGACCGGATACCGGGCGCCGGGGATAAGGAGCTGTCCAATCATGACCACCGTACCCGAAATCAACCGCCCCGAGGCAGGGCAGGTCAGCCTGCGTGCAGGCATTATCGATATCGGCTCTAACTCGATCCGGCTTGTCGTTTACGAAAGCGAAAGCGGCGGTTCGTACCGTGTGCTGACCGAGTCGCGCGAAGCGGCCCGTCTCAGCGCGCTGGTAACGCCGGAAGGCATCATGCCTTCTCCGGCGATCCACTCGGTGGTGCCGGTACTCAGGCAGTTCACCGAAGTATGCGAAGCTTACGGAGCAACCCGTATTCGGGCCGTGGCGACCGCCGCGATCCGGAATGCCTCGAATTCCGATCAGATCATCGAAATTTTGAACCGGGAGACGGGGCTCGATATCGAGCTGCTGCCCGGCGAGATGGAAGGGCATTACGGCTTTATCGGCGTCGTCAACAAAATCGATATCGCGACCGGATTTATCGTCGATATCGGCGGCGGCAGTACGGAAGTGACCTTGTTTCGGGAACGCCAGCGCGTCTCGAGTTTCTCTTTCCCGTTCGGCGCGGTCAATATGAACGTGCGTTTCGGCGGAAGCGGTCCTTGGACCGAAGAGCGTATGGGCGAACTGGAGCGTTTTGTTCTGAACGAAGCCCAAAAGCATGCCTGGATGTCCGAACATCCCGGACTTGATCTGGTGGGCCTGGGCGGAACGATCCGGGGACTCGGCAAAATGGATCAACGGCGCCGCAATTATTCGCTGCCGCATACGCACAATTATGTCATGCAGGACGAAGACGTCGACTACTTCTACCATTCGCTGCCCGGGATGGACAACAACCATCGCAAGCGGGTACCGGGCTTGTCCAAGAACCGGATCGACATTATTGTGCCGGGGATGATTATTCTCCGCACCTTGTTCCGGCATATGAAAGCTTCGCGTTACGTGGTCAGCGCGACGGGACTGCGCGAAGGGCTGTTCTTCGAGCTGCTGCATCCCGAGCAGGCCGTGCACGAGAACGTATTGGAGTTCGAGCTTCGCGCGCTGCTGTCCAACATGCCGCGGCCGCGCCAGCTTCATCTGCGCCAGACGGAACGCTTCGCGCGCATTTTGTACGAAGCGCTGGGCGAAGGCGGAGAGAACGAATGGAACCGCAAGCTGCTGCGCGTGGCGGCCTGGACGTACCAGACCGGAACGGAGATCGGCTATATCGATTACGAGGAACACACGCAGTATCTGCTGACCAAGCGCCCGCTGGCGGGATTAACGCACCGGGAGATTATTCTGACTGCTCTGATCGCGGCTCTTGCCGCCAAAGTGAAATGGCGCAAAAGCGTAACCGCGCAGACGTACAAAGATATTCTGCTGCCCAAAGACGACGAACGCACGCGGCGTCTTGGCGCCGTCCTGCAGCTCGCGACCGCGCTTGATGCCAGCGAAACGCAGGCCGTGACCGAGCTGACCGCCAAGCGCAGCGGCGACCGCTTCGAGCTGACCCTGACCTGCCGGAACGAAGCGTTTATGGAAATTCGCGACCTCAAAGCGGCGGCCCGCGATTTCGAGAAAGAATGGAACGTGAAGATCGAGCTGAAGATCAAGCCGGCCGTCTGACGGATCCGCTCCCGCTTTGGCGAAAACGAAGCGGGCATGAATAGACATCAACCGTCATACAGGTCCGTCGCTCGAGTATCCGCAGCGAAGCGGACGTTCAGACAAGAAGCCCGTCCCCCGGTAATCGGGGAACGGGCTTCTTTGTCGATTCATGTGCCGAAAAATCCGGGGTTAGACGAGCGTCGATTTCCAGGAGCGGAGATCTTCCGCACGGAATTGGCTGCGGAACGGTTCTTCGCCGTTATCAAACGACTCGTAGCCGCCGCTTGAAGTCAGAATGCGGGCTTTGACGTTGTCTTTGAGATAGAGCTTCACGATATTCAGCAGCGTATCTTTGCAGCTCGGATCGAGAATCGGGCACATCAATTCCACGCGGCGGGTCAGGTTGCGGGTCATCCAGTCGGCGCTCGAGAGGAAGATCTCGGAATCGCCGCCATTCTCGAAGTAATAGATCCGGGAGTGTTCCAGATACCGGTCGACGATGCTGCGCACTGTAATATTCTCGCTCAGCCCCGGGACGGCCGGGCGCAGACAGCAGACGCCGCGCACGATCAGGTCGACTTTGACGCCGGCTTTGGACGCTTCGTACAGTTCGTCGATGATCTGCTGGTTGGACAGCGAGTTGAACTTGGCGATGATGCGAGCCGGGAGGCCGGCTTTGGCATGGTCGGCTTCGCGGCGGATATTCGTCACGAAGGTGCCCATCATCGTATCCGGCGCGACCGAAATCTCTTTCCAGTCGGGATGACTCGAATAGCCGGTAATATGATTGAACAGCTCCGAAGCATCTTCGCCGATCGAAGGATTGGAAGTCATCAAGCCGACGTCCGTATAGAGCTTGGCCGTCGCATCGTTGTAGTTACCGGTACCTACGTGCACGTAACGGCGCAGGCCGTCTTCTTCGCGCCGGACGACGAGGATCGCTTTGGCGTGCGTCTTGAGTCCGACCAGTCCGTAGACGACATGACAGCCGGCCTGCTCCAGCGTGCGCGCCCAGCTGATATTGCGTTCTTCGTCGAACCGGGCTTTCAATTCGACGACGACCGTAACCTGTTTGCCGGCTTCCGCAGCTTCGGCGAGGGAACGGATAATGGCCGATTTGCTGCTGACCCGGTACAGGGTCATCTTGATCGCCATCACGTTCGGATCTTCGGCAGCCTGTTCGACGAAATCGCTGACGGCATCGAACGTTTCGAATGGATGATGCAGCAGGACATCGCGTTCTTTCAGTACGCCGAAGTAGTCGGTGTCTCCGCCGTCTCCGAATTCGGGCGGGTAGGTAGACAGCCGCGACGGATAACGGAGCGCATCTCGATTTTTGACGGAACCGGCGAACGACGACAGGAAGCCGAGGTCGATCGGCCCGTCGATCTCGTACACGGCGTCTTCGATCTCGAATTCTTCCTGCAGCAGCTGCAGCGCGTAGGGGTGGAAGCCTTTTTGCACTTCGAGCCGGACAGGCGCGCCGCGGCGGCGCTTGCGCAGTTTCTTCTCGATTTCTTCGAGCAGGTCGTCCGCTTCTTCTTCGTTGATCTCCAGATCGGCGTCGCGGGTGAGGCGGAACGCATGCACGGTGACCGCTTTGTGGCCGCTGAACAGCGTCTGGATATGGTGGCAGATCAGCTCGTCGATCAGGACATAACTCTGCTTCTTGCTGTGGCTGCGCTGACTGACCGAGACCAGTCTCGGCAGAATGGAAGGGACCTGCACGATCGCAAAATAGTACCGTTCTTCATCGGGCAGATCTTCCGGCGTGTTGTCGCGCTCAAGCAGCGCCGCCAGATAGACGTTCTGGCTGTGCACCAGCGGGAACGGCCGGCTCAGGTCGACCGCCATGGGAGTCAGAACGGGGAAGATTACATCGTGGAAGTAATCGTCCGCCGCTTTTTGCTGGGTGGCACTCAGATCTTCATAGCGGTTCAGCATCAGGCTTTCTTTGGCCATCAGACGTACCAGCTCGCGGTATGTACGGTACTCCGCCGCTACCATCTTCTCGATCCGTTTGCTCAGACGCTTGTACAGAACGGGAGGGGTATAACCGGAGAAATCTTTTTTGGTGATTCCGGCTTTGAGCTGGTTGCGGATACCGGCTACCCGGACGCTCATGAATTCGTCCAGATTGCGCGAGACGATCCCCAGAAACTTGGCACGTTCCAGAAGCGGCGTCTCCGGTTCCTGGGCTTCTTCGAGAACGCGGTAATTGAATTCGATCCAACTGAGGTCACGGTTGATGTAGTATGGGGATGTTCCCCGGTGAGCCGTATGATTATTATCCATAAGTTCCTCCAAGTACAGCATGCAGGCGCAGGTGCCCGGCACACAGATTGTTCGTACAAATCCGGTCATTTAGCGGCTTGATCGCCGGAGCCGTTCCGGTAGACACAAAATCGTTTACGCAGCGAAACGGCGGCGGGTTGCGAAGCTTCCCCTTTTTCCGAGCTGCTCTTTATCAGTATAACGCCCTTTTGTTAAGCGAATGTAAAAAAATCCTTTTTCCATCTGAATTCCAGTTGAACGCTTACAAAAGAAAAAGTAGACCGAAAATAGCAAAAATAAACGTTTTTTGAGCGGGTTTTCTTTTTGGCCGTGAATTCGGAGCGTGCGGAACCAAGAAGCGTCAAGGGGGAGTAAAACCCAAATCCGCAATGCCGGTCTGCTGCGGCAGGAAATTTGAACCCGTCCGACAAAAATAGAGCGTTTGCAGGACATGGGGACGGCGACCGCGAAAGGGTTACGGACAGGAGCAGGACTCGGATCGTACCCAGGCAGGTCCAAGCGCGGACAACCGGGACGCGGCATCCGGTATCTGCCTCTGCAGTCCGGCAAGCGGAAAGGATGGAATTCCTATGGATATGGAACGTCTGCATTACGGAGTCGCTTATTACGATGAATATATGCCTGATGACCGGCTGGCCAAAGATATCGAGATGATGCAGGAGGCGGGCATTACCGTCGTACGGATCGCGGAATCGACCTGGAGCACGCATGAACCGCAAAACGGAGTGTTCAATTTCGCTTCGGTGGATCGCGTATTGGATGCCATGCATGAGGCGGGCATCTCCGTGATCGTCGGTACGCCGACCTATGCCGTCCCGGCCTGGATGGTGCGCGAACATCCCGAGGTCCTGGCCGAGACCCGCAGCGGTCCGGGGAAATACGGAGCGCGCCAGATTATGGACATCACAAGCCCCGCCTATCTGTTCTATGCCGAGCGGATCATTCGCAAATTGATCGGCCGCGTCTGCGGTCATCCGGCGGTGATCGGCTATCAGATCGACAACGAGACCAAGCATTACGGAACCGCCGGTCCCAACGTTCAGCTGCGCTTCGTCAAAGCGATGCGGGAGAAGTTCGGCGGCGATCTCGGCGAGCTGAACCGCCGCTTCGGGTTGGCCTATTGGAGCAACCGCATCGACGCATGGGAAGATTTCCCTTCGGTGCTCGGTACGATCAACGGCAGTCTGGGGGCGGAGTTCGCCCGCTTCCAGCGGCAGCTCGTGACCGAATTTCTGGCCTGGCAGGTCGACATTGTCAACGGCTACAAGAAGCCCGGCCAATTCACCACGCACAACTTCGATTTCGACTGGCGCGGCCATTCGTACGGCGTGCAGCGGGACGTGGATCATTTCAAGGCTTCGAAGCCGTTCGACATTGCGGGCGTGGACATCTACCATCCTTCACAGAGCAAGCTGACCGGCATCGAAATTTCGTTCGGCGGCGATCTGGCGCGGTCGCTCAAACAATCGGCTTATCTCGTCTTGGAGACGCAGGCCCAGGCTTTCCCGCACTGGACGCCGTATCCCGGGCAGCTGCGCCTGCTCGCGTTCAGCCATCTGGCTTCGGGAGCAAGCATGGTCGCTTATTGGCACTGGCATTCGATCCATAATTCGTTCGAGACGTATTGGAAAGGACTGCTCAGTCACGACCTGCAGCCGAACCCCGTGTACGAGGAGGCCCGAACGATCGGAGCGGACTTCGCGCGTCTGAGCGGATCGCTGAGCGGTCTGCGCAAAATCAACCGGGTCGCGATGCTGGTCAGCAACGAATCGCTCAGCGCCATCGACTGGTTCCCGCTGCCGGGCGGCGTGCTCTACAACGACGTCGTGCGACGCTGCTACGATGCGCTCTACAAGCTGAATGTCGGCTGCGACTTCGTCCACCCGGACACGGAGTCGAAAGTGCTGGCGGAATACGATCTGATTGTCGTACCGGCCTTGTACAGCGCAGCGGACCGGCTGCTGGAGAAGCTGAACGAATTTACGGAAAAAGGCGGGCATGTGGTCTATACGTTCAAAAGCGGCTTCGCGAACGCCGACGTGCAGGTGCGTACAAGCGCCCAGCCGGGGCTGATCGAGCATGCCTGCGGCGTGAATTACCAGCTGTTTGCCGAACCGAAAAACGTGTCTGTCCGGCTGACACGCAATCTGCTTGATACCGTTGAAGAGGGTTATCAAGCGGAGACCTGGATGGAACTGCTGACGCCGACGACAGCGGAAGTATGGGCGCGTTACGATCATCCCGAGTGGAAAGAGTACGCGGCAATCACGCACAATGTGTTCGGCGAAGGCACGGCGACTTATATCGGTTTCATGCCGGGCGAAGACCTGCTGTTCCAAGTGTTCGAACGGGTGCTGCGAGACGCCGGATTATGGGGCGAAGAGCAGAAGATCAAGTTCCCGCTCGTCGTCAAATCCGGCGTGAACGGAGCCGGCTGCCGCGTACGCTATTTCCTGAACTATTCCGGCGAACCGGCGGCATTCGAATACGGATACCGCGACGGCCGGGAACTGCTGTCGGGAGCGGACATCCGGCACGGCCAACTGCTGCGGCTGCCGGCCTGGGGTTTCGCAATCGTCGAAGACCGCGAAAGCGCTGCCTGCTCGGCGGCGATGGAAGACGGCGTGGCCATGGATTGAATCGCGCTTGCGGCTGCCGGACCGATAGACGATCCAACCGCCCGACAACAAGGATGGGCCCGCGCCTGTCCTTTTTGCGTTGGACCGGAGGCGGAGCAGTACCTTTTTTGGCCGGGCCGCGCTATGATGGGACAACGGGCGGACGGCGGCTTCGGAAAACCGGCCGCGAATATCGAGGAGGAACTCAACATGAACGAAACACACGAATATACGCTGACCGGGGAAGAGCTCACGGTCACGATCAAAGCTCCGGAGACCTGCACCGGAACACGGTTCGACCGGACCGGATGGATTACGCAGGTGAGACTCGAAAGCGCGGGTTTGAACTTTTGCGTACCGGAGAGTCTGGTCGCGGGTCAGGGAACGGGCGGCGAAG
Organism: Saccharibacillus qingshengii; assembly: GCF_013185195.1. Lineage (GTDB taxonomy): Bacteria > Bacillota > Bacilli > Paenibacillales > Paenibacillaceae > Saccharibacillus > Saccharibacillus qingshengii. The sequence continues at coordinate 58,613 of NZ_JAAZWC010000019.1, read as the reverse complement.
GCTTGTCCGGGGAGTTCGGCATCGAAAAAGCGATCGGCTACGAAGAAGCTGCACCCGGCGAGTCCTTTGTCAAACTCGGCATCGGCGCGCTGACGCGAATCGACGACGAAAGCTACAATTTTGCCCGAACGTATCCGGTCGAAGCCTACGAAGTCCAGACGGAAATCGGACCCGCATGGATCCGCTTCACTTCCACGGCGCCGGAGCATAACGGCTATGCGGCCGTGCTCGTCAAAACGGTCGAAATTGACGGCCGCAGCCTGCATATCCGTTACAAGCTGGACAATACGGGGACGAAGAGCTTCTCGACCAGCGAATACGTACATAATTTCATGGGGATCGGCGGGCATCCGGTAGGACCGGATTATGTACTGAATCTGCCGTACGAACCGGAACTGCATCTGCTCGGCGACGGCGGCGTGGAAGACAAACTGGAACTTTCGGCCGGCCGGATGACCTGGAACGCTCTGGCGGGCGAAGAATATTACAGTTTGTTCGGCGGCTTCGCCGTCGGCGAATTGCCCTACTGGGAGCTGCTGCATCAACCTAGCGGAGCGGGCGTGCGCGAGCGCGGCGACTTCGACGCTTTCAAGCTTGGAGTATGGGGGTCGGGACATGTGGTTGCGCCTGAAGTCTTTATCGCAATCGAGCTTGCACCGGGCGAGAAGCGCGAGTGGACGCGGACGTACGACTTTTTCGCATAAGGAGTGGGGATCATGAACACGGCCAAAAGCAAACCGGACCGGCTCTTTTTTCCTTCGGTTCGGCTCTGCCGGGCGGAGTTCCAAGATGAAGGCGTTCTGCGTCCCAGAGAGCTGGACAAATGCGGTCTGCTTGCGGTCGAAAGTGGACGGGCCGCCGTGTCGATCGACGGGCATACCCATACGGCGGAAGCGGGCGACCGGTTCTGGCTGGTCCCCGGAACCGCGCTCGGCGGACGCTGGGAAGCGGGATTTCGCGTCACGCTGCTGCTGTTCTCCTGCTGCCGCATGCAGAAATACGCCGGGCAGTGGTTGGCGGCGGAAGCCGAACTTCCCGCTTCGGGAAGGTTGGAACGGTCGTCCGGGCTTCCGGAGCGCCTGCCGGGAATGGCGGGGGAAGCGCCGCCTCGCGACCGGCTGGAACTCAAGCATGCGCTGCACCGCTGGATGGGCGTACGCCAGACGGAATCGGCGGCAGGCGATAGGCAGAGCGGACTTTTGAAAAGCACGGAGGAAGAAGCCGGGCGGTCCGGGATCGATCTCGCTTTGGCGTACATGTCCGGGCATTATGCGCGGGAAGTGAGTATTGAGGAGATGGCCGTTCGATCCGGGATGAGCGTCAATCATTTCATTCGGACGTTCAAAGCCCGAACCGGACGGACTCCGGCCCAGTATCTGCTGCATCTGCGAATGACCCGGGCGAAGCAGCTGCTGTTCTCAAGCGACAAGATCAAGACGATCGCGCGAAGCGTCGGCTACAAGGACGAGCATTATTTCAGCCGGGCATTCAAAAAGTCGGAAGGCATTGCCCCGGGCCAATATATGAAGCGAAGCGATCTGCGGATTGCGACTGTCTACTACGGGCTTGACGACTATCTGACGACGCTCGGCATTTCGCCTGTCGCCGTATTGTCTTACGAGCAAAGGATTCCGCGAATCGGCGAATCGGCCGCGGCGCAGTCTGATGAACCGGGAGCATCCGTCCGGCTCGACAGTTCGGCCTTCAGTTATGCCAAGCTGGGCCGAACCGCGCCGGACCTGATCCTGACCAGCAGCCGCCTGGACGCCGACGCGCAGTTGGAGCGGATTGCTCCGACCGTCACGCTTTCCTACTCCAATGACCTGGTACGGCAGCTTAGGCAGATGGGCGGCATCTTCGGTCGGCAGAATGAAGCGGAAGACTGGATCGGCCGGTACGAAGCGAAGCGGAAAAGGATGCGCGCACAGCTGACGGCCCAAGCGGGGCGCAGGATGACGGCTTATTATATTCGGGTCGGTGCGACATTGTGCCGCGTATACGGAGCGCTGAATCAGACAGGAGCGCTGCTGTACGACGATCTCGGTTTGCAGCTTCCCGATCATTTTCCGGCAGGCGAATGGGCGTTGAATATCGGTCCCGGGCAGCTTCCCCTTTTCGATGCGGACTGGCTGTTTATGGCAGTGGAACCGACGCCGGAAGCGGCGGGACGCATGCGCGCGATCGAAGCTTCCGAAGAGTGGCAGTCGCTTCGGGCGGTCAGGGAAGGACGGGTCTGCGATGCGCAGGGACTTTTGTTCAAAGCGCTTGGCCCGGCAGGCCGTCTCGAGGCGATGCACGAACTGTTTGACCGAATGACCGAAGCAACCCGGGTGAATTTGTCCATGCAAAATCGGCGATAACGTCCATTGAACCGAAGGCGCTTCTTCCCTAGTATAGAGTGATAATGATTATCACTTATAGGGGGATGAACGGTGCAGCATACAGGGAACGGATTGAATAAGGGGAAAAAGAATAGATCAAGCAGCGAACCTAAAGAAAGCGGGAGCAGGAAGACTCGCTTCGGCGCTGCACGCGTACCGTTCGCCGCGGGCTGGATGCTGCTGATTGCGGCGGTACTGATGCTCTCCGCCTGCGGATCGGCCATGCCGAATGCACAGACAGGGAAGACCGAAGCGGCGGCGCAAACCGAAGCCGGTTCGGATACAAAAGCGTCTTCCGGCGAGGCCTCGACTTCCGAAGCGCAAACTTCTTCTTCAGCAGGCAGCGGAAAGTCAGCCACGATTGCGATTACGCATCTGAAAGGAACGGCGGAAATTCCGGCTTCGCCGAAACGGGTGGTCTCTTTGTCCGCCTCGTATATCGACCATATGCTGACGATCGGCGAGACGCCGGTGGGCGTCAATACGGAAGAGCGCTACGGCGGCGATTACCTGCCTTATCTGGCGGATGAGCTGGAAGGCGTGGCTACGGTCGGATCGGCCGAAGCGCCGAATCTGGAAGCGATTCTGCTGCTGGACCCGGATGTGATTCTGGTCGAAAGCCGGACAGACGAGACGACCTACGAGCAGTTGAACAAGATTGCGCCGACTGTCGTTTTGGGCAACGAATGGAAAGACTACGACGAAGATCCCGACTTTTGGACGGAAGACTTGTTGAAAATTGCGGAGATGTACGACAAGACCGGGTTGGCACAGGAGAAAATTGCCGAACTCGACAAGAAAACGGCGGAGGTCCGGGCGCAGGTCGAACAGTCGGAGCATCGTAAACTGGCTTATATCCGGGTGCGGGACAAACTGCTGCAAATCTATGCGCAGAACGGGCATCCGACGAACGGACTGCTCTATCACGACCTGGGCTTCGAACCGTCTTCCTTGACGCCGATCGATCAACGCGAAGATTTGTCGTTGGAAGCGGTGGCCGATCTGGATGCCGACCGGCTGATTCTGGAAGTCGATCCCAATGGCGCGGATTTCCTCGCTGCGGCCCAAAAAAGTTCGGTCTGGAAAAACGTTCCGGCTGTGCAGCAGGCGCGCGTATACGAAACGGATTCTTTCTGGTTGTTCAAAAGCTGGGGGGTCATCGGCCGGACCGAGATCCTGGAAGATGTGCGAAAGCAGGTCGAATAGATGGACAAGTCGGAGCAGCCGGAGAAACTGAAACTGCCGGAGTCGGAGCCGCTTGAAGAGCGGCAGTCGGAAACCCTGGAAGCTTTTCTGAGAGACCGGTTTGCGATGGTAAGGAAGCGGCCGGGCAAGGATGCGGAGTTCGAGGAGGAAGACGTACAGAACTTTCCTTACTCCGTTCAGGATCTGCTGGACCCGGACGTCCTGCGCCTCCTGCTGCTCCGCCAATCCGTGCTGTTGGGAAGAGCCGCACCGGACGTAACCGGGACCTTGTTCGCCAAGCGATACTCGGTTCTTGCGGCCGGTTTGTTCGCGGCCTACAGCGCTTATGGAGCGGTCCTGTCTCCGAAGCCGGGCGATATCCGGCTGCGGATCGGTGCAGGAGCCGCGATGGGATACCGGGTACGCGAAGAGCCTCGCCTGACGGGCGGTTATCCGAGTCTGTCCGCTTATGCAGGGAAAGTCGAAGCCCAGGTTCAAACCGTGCTGAGCGCGGTGCAACGGGCATCGGGAGCGAATGCCAGCGTGCTGCATACGCTCGTCCTGCATCAGATTCATACGCTGTACCTCTGCCTGGAAGCGGAATTGCAGCAGGGCGGTTCGCCGTTTGCCGCTCGGGCAGACACGATTCGCAGGCATCGGCAGGAACTGAGTGCACCGGCAAACTCATGGTTCCATGCCCGTTTCCGTTCGATCGGTCCGGATGCCGCAGGGAGGCCGCTTCTGCTTCGCCGGCACTGCTGCCAGGCTTATCGTACCGTGCAGTCCGGCCGCTCGCACGGCTACTGCGACAGCTGTCCGAAAAGCGAAGCCTATAAACGGACCTAACGGACCTGAAGGACTTGAAGGACCTGACGGATTTAAGGGAGCTTGTCCTTCAGGCTGCTGCTGCACGACCGGCCAGGATGTCGTACCCGGGGTTTGCTTCCTGCCGTTTCAAAGCGGCAGCCGCAACCCCCTGACCGATAAGCCGATCACGGACCAAAAAGGCGGAGCCCTTCGGGGCTGCCGCCTTTTTGCCTGGCGCGCCGTGATTTGTCCGGGGTGTCTGTGGTAAGCTGGAACAAGAAAGCGGGATCGATCCACCCGAATCGGATTCCCGGAGCAGACGATTCATAGAGGAGGATATTCGATGATTGTCATGCATGTCGATATGCAGGTCAAGCCGGAAAAGCGGGACGCTTTTCTGCAGACCGTTCAGCCGCTCGTTGCCGGTTCCCAGGCCGAAGACGGCTGTCTGCGCTATACGCTGACCCAGGACGTTGCCCAGCTCGACCGGTTTACCATGATTGAAGTCTGGACCGACGAAGCCGCGATCGAGCGTCACAACGCTTCGCCGCATTTTACGGGATTTTTCAAAGTCGCGAACGAATTTTTCGCAGCTCCGCTGAAAGCGGAAAAGTTCAGCGCGGCGGACATCTGATCCGACCGGAAGCATCGTACGACGAAATAAATCCAAATCATGATTCGATACTGGAGGATGGTCCATGAGCCCGAAAATCAGTTTGTACCTCGTCAGACACGGGGAAACGTATCTGAACCGCTACGGAAAAATGCAGGGTTGGTCCGACAGTCCGCTGACCGATGAAGGCAGGGTTGTCGCCACAGCCGCCGGACAGCGGTTGGCCGATACGGAATTCGCTTATGTCTACACAAGCGATTCGGGCCGGACGCTTGAGACCGCCGAACTCATACTGAACGAAAGCCGGCATCCCGTTCCGGTCATCAACCGGATCAAGGCTTTTCGCGAAACGTTCTTCGGCGGGTTCGAAGGCGAATACTCCAAGATTGCTTTGGGCAAAATTGCCGAGAACAATGCGGGAGTAAGCTTTGCGGAATTGATGAAGACGGTCACGGTCGCCGAATTCGCGGACATGACCAAGAAAGCCGATCCGTACCATCACGCGGAGAACTTCGAAGAGCTCTGGACGCGGATCCGCGGCGGGCTGCAGACGGTGATCGATCTCGATTATACCGGCGACGCCAAGGTTCTGATCGTCACCCACGGCAACACGATCCGCAATATCGTCAATCAACTGTGCGAAGGCGTCGATGTCACGATCGAGATCAAGAACGCGAGCGTAACGATTCTGGAGCACGAAGACGGACAGTTCAAGTGGATCGGGTTCGATCAGTGAACCGGGTATGCAGAGTGAGCAAGTGGAAGCGTCAGGAAGCGAATGCGCAGGCGGAAGAAGAAGCGCGCGAACGAGTGAGCCACAGAAGAACAGACGTGTAAAAGAAAAAGAACAGATGAAAAAGCCGGATTCCCTCGATGTGCAGAGGTGGGGAGTCCGGCTTTTTTTTGCCGATGAAGCACAGTCGCAGAAGACAGGTATGTCCGCTGTCTGCACAGGCTTGATTGCAGGCGGCAGATCGGGGTTCGCTGCAAAAGGTTCGAATCGCAGCGAACTAGATCACGCCTTTTTTCAAAAGGATATTCCCGTACAGCGCTTCTTCGCCGGTCACGACAATCGCATAGGCGCCGCGGGCGCGTTCGTAGAAAGCGAAACGTTCCTCAAAAGCGATCTGCGCGGACGCATCGTGGCGGGCGATCACTTCGCGGTACGTGTCCCAGATCGTCGGCACGATAGGATCGCCGGGCACGACGCTCATCAGCGCCGCCTGGTGTTCGGCGTACGGATCGAGCGGCAGCAGCTCCAGCATCGTGTCGAGCAGGGAAGGGATGTCGAGGCCGTCGCAGCGAATGACGCGCTCATGCAGCGAGTGGCCGGGGAAATTGGCATCGGCCAAGACGATTTCGTCGCCGTGGCCCATTTTCATCAGCGCATGGACAAGGTCGGGAGAGAGAATCTTGGGGATCTTTTTCAACATAGCGCGTCTCCCTCCCGGCTAGAAGCCGTAGAACGAACGCAGCCCGACCAGCTCGTCGATCCGGTGCTGCGGCAGCTCGCGTTCGCCGTCGATCATACGCGTGAGGAAAGTCAGCTTGGCCGTGTATTCCAGGCGCTCCATATTCATGTAGGCGTCCATCACGCTTTTGCCCCAGGTCAGCGCGCCGTGGCTTTCGAGCAGGACGGCCGTTTTCTTGCCGAGAAAAGGCATGATCGAATCCGGAATCTCTTCGGTCGACGGCGTGCCGTAGGCCGCAAGCGGGATATCGCCCATCGCGATCACGGATTCCGGCATCATCATCTTGTCGAGCGCTTCGCCCTTGATCGCGAACGCGGTCGCATAAGGCGGATGGGCGTGGACGACGCCGTGCATGTCCGGGCATTCGCGGTAGACGCGCAGATGCATTTTGACTTCCGTGGACGGACGGTAACCTTCGGCGGCTTCGACGATCTCGCCGCCGAGATTGACTTTGACGAGCATATGCGGCTCCAGGTAGCCTTTGCTGACGCCGGTCGGGGAAGCGAGAATCTCCGTCTCCGAGAGGCGGGCGGAAATGTTGCCGTCGTTGGCGGCGATAAAGTCTTTGTTGAACAGATTGCGGCCGATATCGCAGATTTGCAGGCGCAGCAGGCGCTCGCGTTCGACCGGATCGGCGATCGTGTGGGGTTGGGTCATGGGTAGGGGTCTCCTTTTGGAATCGATTGGGTAGAGAGCAAACAGGGATTCGTCCGTTTGGTGCCGGCTGCGACACGCTAACGAAACCTCATAACGCTATTCGAACGCATATTGGAGTTTCGACCCTGTAACGAATCCCTGTATCGCTATTTGGCATTTTGGAAGCGAAATTAGTCGATTGAGCGGATATAGCGTTCTCAGGATTCGTTAGAAAAAGAAATCGGCCGTTTCGGCTTGTTTAGCGTTCTCAGGATTCGTTAGAACTTACGGATCTGCCGGTTCGCAGGTTCGCCGGGCAGGTAACGTTCGAGCGCAAACGAGCGCCCGAGAATCTCCGCCCGACGGTCGAAGTCCAGCTCGCCCAATGCGGCGAGCTGGACAAGCGCGCTGCCTGCGGCGCTCGCTTCGACCGGGCCCGCAATGACTTCGCGGCCGGTGCGCTCCGCCGTCAGGCGGCAGAGCAGCCGGTTGCGGCTGCCGCCTCCGACGAGATGGACCGCGGCGATCGCGCGGCCTGTGATCGACTCGAGCTCGTCGATCGCGCGGGCGTACGCGTCAGCCAGACTCTCGAGCACGACGCGCGCCAGCTCGCCGTGGCTGCCGGGGACCGGCTGCCCGGTCTCCCGGCAGTACTGCCGGACCCGCTCCGGCATGTCGCCCGGAGCGGCAAAGCGCGGATCGTCGGGATCGATCCGCGAAGCCGCAGGTCCCGCGGCTTCGGCCAGCGCCGCCAGGTCACCGTGGCTGAGCGCTTCGCCGCCGGCGTTCCAATGCCGCCGGCATTCCTGAAGCAGCCACAAGCCCGTGATGTTCTTGAGCAGGCGATTGCCGCCGCCGTAACAAGCTTCGTTCGTCAGGCCGCGTTCGTAAGCGGCATCGGACAAGATCGGCCGTGGGGTCTCGACCCCCGCGATCGACCAGGTGCCGCAGCTGATAAAAGCAGCGAAGGGGGCTTCGGTGGCAGCGGAGCCGGCCGTTTTACCAGCCGGCCGTCCGGCTGTTGTGCGGTCGGCGTCCGGCGCTCCGCTTGCTTTCTCGGCCCTGCCGGCTGACTCAGCCGCGCCATCCATCCCGCTGCTCTTCGCTGTCCCGGCTGACTCAGCCGCGCCATCCATCCCGCCGTTCTTCGCCGCGTCGGCTATATCCGCCGTTCTGCTCCACCCGGCGGCTCTATTCACCGCACTGCTCGCCGCTGCCCCGGACAACCCTGCCGCCGCTACCTTGCTGTAAGGCACCGCCGCCACGGCCGAAGCGGTGTCGTGCGAAGCGCCGGCCACCACGCGCATGGGGCCGCAGCGCAGCTGCGCCTGCAGTTCCGGCCGCAGTTCGCCGAGGACCGTGCCGGCCGGTACGACCGGCGCCAGCAGGGCGGCCGGAATCCCCAGCCGTTCCAATACGGCGGCGGACGGTTCGCTGCCGCCGGCCGCAAGCAGACCGCCGGTGCTGAGGATGCTTCGCTCCGCAGCCGCGGCGCCGCACAGCCGGTAATGGAACAAATCCGGCATCATGAGCAGACGGGAAGCCTGCTCGCGCAGCTCGGGCTGTTCTTCCAGATCGGCGAAGATCTGGTATACCGTATTGATGGGATTCGGCTGATTGCCGGTCAGCTCGAACTGTTCGCGCAGCGGCAGGCGGCGCTCCAGTTCCGCCGCGTGCCGCGCCATACGCGCGTCGCGGTAATGATGCGGCGGCCGCAGCAGTTCGCCGCCTTGGCCGATCCAGCCGTAGTCGACGCCCCAGGTGTCGACGCCGATCCCGAGGATCGGCTGTCCTTCGGCGGCAGCCAGGCGGATACCCGTCTGAATCTCCGCGAACAGCCCTCCTTCGTCCCAGTACAAGCCGCCGCCTTCTTCGACCGGCACATTGTCGAAGCGGTGAATCTCGCGCAGCTCAAGCTTCGAGCCGTCGTAGCTGCCGAGCATGACCCGGCCGGAGCTGGCGCCGAGATCGACGGCCAGCACCCTTTTGACAGAAGAGATTTCAACAGTTCCGGCAACCCCGGCATGTGCGGCAGATTCGCCGGAGTCCGCACCCTGCGGATCTTGACCCATCCCGTTCAAACTTTCCGAATCGAATTTAAGAGGCTTCATGGGCATGCCCTGCTTTCCGGTAAAATGGCGTCAACGCCTCAGTACAGCGGTCCGAAGTTCCGGCAGGCTGCATAATCGGCCGCTTCCGTGTTTTCCGTGCCGAACAGCGACCAGACGCGTGGGCGGAAGATGTCTTTCTCGTCCACGTTGTGCATGCTGACCGGAATGCGCAGGATGGAAGCGAGGGTGATCAGGTCGGCGCCGATATGCCCGCAGCTGATCGCGCCGTGGTTGGCGCCCCAGTTGTTCATCACGTCGTAGACGTTCGAGAACGAGCCTTTGCCTGTCAGCTTCGGCGCGAACCAGGTTGTCGGCCAGGTCGGGTCGGTGCGCTCGTCTAGCGTGCGGTGCACGTCTTCCGGCAGGTCGACCGTGTAGCCTTCCGCCAACTGAAGCACGGGTCCGAGCCCTTTGACCAGGTTGAGGCGCACCATCGTGACCGGCATGCCGCCGCGCGTCAAGTAATCCGTCGAAAAGCCACCGCCGCGGAAATATTCCTGCGAAGCCGGCCGGAACAGCGTCTTGTCGAGGCATTTGGCCGCTTCTTCGTCCGTGACGTCCCAGAAAGGCTTGATCGCGGGCAGTCCGTCGATCTCCTGCTCGCCGGTCCCGTCGAGCGCCGCCGAACCGGAGTTGATCAGATGGAGCAGCCCGCCCTGCGCCGCGCCTTCAAGCTTGTGTCCCGTCACGCGTTCCACCGCCGCCGGGCTCCAGAACGTCCGCACATCCGCGAAGATCTGCGCCGTGCCTGTCAGCAGATGGTTGAACAGCATGACGACGCCGTTGAGGCTGTCGTTCTCGGTAGCGACGATGTACGGCGCGCGCCGTCCGTTCCAATCGAACGAGGAATTGAGGATCGTCTCCATAAAGTCGGCGTTCGGGAAGTGGTCCGTCCAATGCCGCTGCCCCTGGAAGCCGCCCGCGATCGCGTGATGACCGCCCGCTTCTTCTTCGAAGCCGAGCTCCGCCAGCCGTGGATTGCCGACCATGAGATCGCGCGCGATCAGCGTCATTTTGACGACGAATTCCCACTGCCGATTCTGTTCGTCTTCGCTGATGATCAGATGTTCGGGATTGTTGTTGGCGCCGAGTTTGCAGTTTTGCTTGGTCCAGGCCAGCGCTTTGACATATTCGTCCTTGTCGTAGATCTCTTCTTCGACGCGGCGAACGAATTCGGACATGTCGACGTATTCGTTGCGCATGCCGAGATAATGCTGGAACAGATTCTCGTCGATGATCGAACCGGCGATACCCATCGACACGGAGCCCATGGAGAGGTACGCTTTGCCCCGGATCATAGCGGCGGCCAGCGCAGACCTTGCGAACTGAAGCAGCTTGGTCTGCACGTCGGCCGGAATCTCTTCGCTGCCGGACTCCTGTACGTCTTCGCCGTAAATGCCGAACGCCGGAATGCCTTTTTGCGCATAAGCCGACAGCACGGCCGCCAGGTACACCGCACCCGGCCGCTCCGTTCCGTTAAATCCCCATACCGCGTGCGGAATCGAAGCGTCCATGTCCATCGTCTCGGAGCCGTAGCACCAGCACGGGGTCACGGTGATCGAGACGCCGACGTTTTCCCGCTTGAACTTGGACGCCGCCGCGGACGCTTCCGCTACGCCGCCGATTGTCGTGTCCGCAATCACGCACTGCACGGGCGAACCGTCCGGATAGCGCAGATGCTCCTGCAGGAAAGCGGCTGTGCGCCGCGCCATGCCCATGGTCTGTTCTTCCAGCGATTCGCGTACCCCGCGTCTTCTGCCGTCGATGGTAGGGCGAATCCCGATTTTCGGATACTCTTGGGTAACGGTGGCTGACATAACGTACCTCCTCAAAATAGGTGAATGGGAAGGGGCTTCGGGCATGCGATCGCATCCCTGAACAATCCCCGGCAAAGCGTAACGATCCGACGAAAATATAGGTTAGAAAGCGTTATCAATTCTTCTTTATCTTAAAAGCCCAGCTGAAAGAAGTCAACAATAAGGCGAGGTTTTATTGTTGTTTTGTTGTTTTTTGTCTAAAATATTTGTGGTTTTATGGTTTTTGCGAAAAGGGATTTTAAGATTTTGAAAAATCGGGATATCTCTGCTTGGCGGTTACCGCGATGCCGATCAAGTCTCGAACTGGGCGCGGGAAAGCCTGGCCGCCGTGCTGCAGTCCGAGATCGTATCGGGCAGAACGGCCACCAGCCTGGCTCCAAAAACCGATATGACACGGGCGGAAGCGGCAGCGATCATCGAACGTCTGCTGAAAGTGTCCGGCTTGATCTAAAAGCAAAAACAGCCGAAATCTCTTCGGCCGCTGCATCCCTATCCGCCTTCACAAGGCGGATAGGGATTTTTTTGCGCGGGCCGATGTACTCTTTTCCTTGCCTATTCCGAAGAAAGATCGATATATTTGTAGAAAGAAACCGCAAGCCTGCGCATGCAGGAAGGGCGAACGGTACGAAGCGGAGACGCAAGACGAGGATACGGGGGCGGATACAAGATGAAAGCCGAACAGCGGCGCGAATGGATTATCAACGAGTTATACCGCAATAAAAAGGTACAGGTCTCGGCGTTGGCGCAAACATTCGGCGTCTCGGAAGAGACGGTGCGCCGCGATCTGGATAAGCTGGAGAAAGAAGGCATCGCGCAGAAAAATTACGGCGGAGCCGTATTGAGCGCTCCGACCAATCTCGATCAATCCTATGCCAGCCGGCATGACCTCAATCTGGAAGCCAAACGCCGGATTGCCGGGTACGCGCTGGATCTGATTCACGACGGTGACAGCATCATGGCGGATACCAGCTCGACCGCTTTTGAAACGCTGCGGATGCTGGTGGAGCGGCGTTCGCAGCTGACGCTGATTACGAACTCGCTCGTCGCGCTGTCCGCGCTCCAGCAGTCGGGTCATCGGCTGATCGGCACCGGTGGGACGCTGGGCGCTTCGACCAGCTCCTTCGTCGGTCCCGATGCGGCGCGGACGATCGAACGCTATAACGCAGACGTGACGCTGCTCGGCTGCAAAGCGCTGTCGATGCACGGCGGCATCTGCGATTCCAACGAAGCCGAGAGCGAGTTGAAGCTGCTGATGCGGCGGCAGGCGAACAAGACCATGCTGCTGGCGGATCATTCCAAATTCGACCGCCTGGCTTTTATCCGGCTGTTCGACTTCGGCGATATCGACTTCGTCGTGACGGACCGCCCGCCGGCGGAGGAATGGAGCGACTTTCTGCGCGGGCACGGAGTGACGCTGGTGTGCGGGGAAGAAGCGGAAGATGAAGCGCTGCAGCCCGAGGATGAAGGGTAGAAGCGGCAAAAGAAACGACCCAGACGCAGACCTTGTCCCTTGTGGGACGGGGGCTGCGTCTTTTTGATGCGGATTGGCGTACGAGTGGACGGATTGTGCCGGAAAAATCGATCTGTACGCGATCCGGTGTCCTTCCGCTTTGTCTCCGGACGGCGGAAACCTGCATCCAACGCGCCGCCTTCGCACGCTAACGGATCGAGGTGACGCTTAGAAGCGCCTATCGGCGGTTCGATATTTTTAACGGATCGAGACGACGCTTAGAAGCGAAAAAGAACAGATTCCGCCCTTTTTGAGCCCTATTTGGGCGGCTAAGCGTCCGTACGATCCGTTAGAATTCGGAACCATCGGAAAATCGCCCGCTAACGGACATGCAATCCGTTAGCGGGCTGAGGGTTGGATCTGGATGGTGGGATGGGGTGCGGGGTGTTCACTCCGTTTCGAGTCCGCGCTGCAGCCCGGTTTCAATCCACGCACCCGCACGGGGTGCGACATCGAGTTAATATCGAGATAGTACGTTTTACCCGGTTTCAATCCACGCACCCGCACGGGGTGCGACCATCATGCGCATTCACAACCCAGAGGAAACTGAATGTTTCAATCCACGCACCCGCACGGGGTGCGACGTAATCTGCTCAATCTGCTGTGTAACCCATGCTTCCGTTTCAATCCACGCACCCGCACGGGGTGCGACCACCGATACGTGGCGCTGCTTACCGGGGCGAAACGTTTCAATCCACGCACCCGCACGGGGTGCGACCCATAACCGCCGGGAGCCTGTTCACAACGGACGAAGTTTCAATCCACGCACCCGCACGGGGTGCGACTTGCAGGCCGGGGCTTCGATTCCGCTTCCGGTAGGGTTTCAATCCACGCACCCGCACGGGGTGCGACGTAATTTTCCGAGCTTGGTTTAGTGTTCAGTTGCTGTTTCAATCCACGCACCCGCACGGGGTGCGACCCGATGTCTGGCAGGCCATAGCCGCCTTTACCGAGGTTTCAATCCACGCACCCGCACGGGGTGCGACGACATGCCGACAATGATCCAGTCCGCCCATACGTCGTTTCAATCCACGCACCCGCACGGGGTGCGACGCCAAACGAAGTTACCAGCCCGCCAAAACTCAGGTTTCAATCCACGCACCCGCACGGGGTGCGACTCGCACAAAACGCGTAAAAAACGAAACCATAAACGGTTTCAATCCACGCACCCGCACGGGGTGCGACTGCTCGCCCTATCAGCTCATGTGCCATGGGGGCTGGCAAGGGCAAAAGTGCGAACCTCAGAATCAGACTATCCAAACCTGGACAAAAACACAAGAGAAATCCCGGGAACCCTTGCACGGCGCGGGGTGCGAACCTGCCGGGGATTTCATGCGAGCTTGGGGTTCGCAGGGATAAGCAGGATTCTTGTCTATTTACGCGATCTCTTTCATCGGCCTACACTGACGGGGCAGGATCGACCGGCGTCGTCGGACTTTCCTTTTTCCGAACGAATCCAGGCAGCTCAAAGGAGTGAAAAAATGACTACGCTTACAAAAGAAAACCTTGAACAAACGATCGCCAAAGTTGTCGGGCAGATGAAAAATATGCGGGGATCGATCGAAGAAACGGCTCCGATCGGCATCATTTCGATGGAGAACTGGGAATGGCCGCAGGGAGTCGGGCTGTTCGCGCTGCACGGTTATTACCGGGAGACCGGCGATAAGGAAACGCTGCGCTTCCTTACGGATTGGTTTGATGCGCGTATTCAGGAAGGGCTGCCCGACAAAAACGTCAACACAATGTGCCCCATGCTGACGCTGACGTACCTGGCGGAAGAAACAGGGCGTCCGGATTATCTCGACCTGTGCCGGGAATGGCTGGATTACGTTCTGCATGAGATGCCGAGAACGGAGGAAGGCGGTATCCAGCATGAGGTGACGGGCAGCGCGAACGAAGGGCAGCTCTGGGACGACACGCTGTATATGACGGTGCTGTTCGTGGCGAGGATGGGCGTACTGCTCCAGGACGACAAGTGCATGCAGGAGAGCGTGCGGCAGTTTCTTGTCCATCTGAAGTATTTGACGGACCCGTCGACGGGTCTGTTTTTCCATGGGTGGACTTTTCTTGAAGGCGGGCATCATTTTGCACGGGCGCTGTGGGCGCGGGGAAACTCCTGGTACACGGCGGGGCTGGTCGATTACCTGGACATGGCCGAGCAGCCGGCCGGCGTGCGGCTGTTCCTCCTGTCTTCGCTGCGGAGGCAGGCGGACAAGCTGATCGAGCTGCAGTCGCCGGAAGGCGCCTGGCATACGCTGCTCGACGATCCCGATTCGTATCTGGAGACGTCGGCCGCGGCTGCTTTTGCCTATGGCATGCTCAAAGCGTACCGGATGGGCGACCTGGACGCCAAACACCGCGACTGCGCGCTGCGTGCGCTGGACTATGTCCTGGATTCGATCGACGAGGACGGGGTTGTACGCGGCGTATCCTACGGAACCGGTATGGGCCGGACGCTTCAGGCGTACCGCGATATTCCGATCTGTCCGATGCCGTACGGCCAGTCGATGGCGCTGCTGCTGCTGGTTGAAGCGATGAAACACGGCGAGGGCCATTTTGGGGGAAAAGCCGGAGAGACGGAAGCGGCAAAAAAAGCAGCGCAGCGCCCCGGGGAAGATGGGCGCCGCGATGAATGAATCGTTGAACGGCGGCGCCGTATCCGGTGACCCGCAGGCCGGCAGCTCTCTGCCGTCCGGTGAACAGCCGGCGGTCCCCGCAGCCGCAGGCCGGCCGGAATCCGCAGGCGATTCCGGCATCTTGGCCCCAGCCGCCTTGGTCCGAGGCGGCATCGCTTTTCACGGAGCGGCCGAGCTTGAGGCCGCTCCCATGGGCGGCGTATTCCTCCGCCGCATGCCGCGCTCCGTGCGCGAGCAGCTTGGCGCTCGCGGGCGCTTTATCGCAGCCGAGTCCACCGGCTGCGAGCTGCGCTTCGTCACGTCCTCGCAGACCGTGGACGTGACCTTGGCCCTGCCGGTGCAAGGCGGCACCGTCGCCGTGTACTGCGGCGGAATGTTCCATTCCGAGCACCGGCTGCAGGCCGGTTCGGTCTGCACGCTGCGGCTGCATGCGCCGCCGCGGCTGAAGGCGGCCGACGCCCGCAGGCTGTCGGCTTCGGGCTTCGCGCCGGCAGTCTGGCGCGTTCGCTTCGGGCGGGCCGAGGCCGTCTTCTGCGGCCTCGACGCCTTCGGCGAACAGGTCCGGCCGCCGAGGCCGGGCGAGACGCCGGAGCTGCGCCTGCTCGCCTACGGCTCTTCGATTACGCACGGCGGCGAAGGAAGCCGCTTGGCGTATATCGATCAGACGGCCCGGCGCCTGGGCGTCGATCTGTACAATATCGGCATGAGCGGCTCCTGCCTGTGCGAGCCCGAATTGATCGACTGGATCGCGGATCGGCGCGATTGGGACATCCTTTTCCTGGAGCTGGGCGTCAATATGAGAGACGGCATGGACGACGAGACGTTCCGCTCCAGGGTCCGCTATACCCTGGAGCGGATCTCGGCCGCGCATCCGCTCCGCCCGATCGCCCTGACCACAATCTATCCGAATTTCGCCACACTGGGCGAAGGTTTCCCGGAAGCGGCCGCGAAAGAGTTCCGGTTCAACGAAATCCTGCGGGAAGAAGCGCGGCGGGTGGGCCATGCGAAGCTGCTGCCGATCAAAGGCGATACGGTGCTGGACGATCCCGGCGGTCTGTCCTGCGATCTGATCCATCCCGCCGACGAAGGCCATATCCGCATGGGCGAGAATCTGGCCCGCCGGTTGGTGCCTCTGCTCGGAGCGCAGGCGTGGCAGGCGTGCGGCGATTCGCAGTCCCTTTAACGCGCCGAAGGTTTTTTATCCGGGTTAACCGGACTTGAATCCTTCAACCGTGCGGTTTCCGGCGGATAAACACGAAAATGGAATATTGCGAATACTGCTTTTTGAGGCTAACGTGACAAACAGAAAGAGCTTGATCCAAGCTGCCGACAGTCAAAATGAGAACGCTTACCAAGAATAATTCCGAAATGAACGCAAAGGAGGTTGCCCGTATGAAAGCCAACTCGGCCAAGCCTATCCGGCTGCAGGCGAAGTCGCCCGGACAGTCCCGACGGTTCTGGCACACGCAGCGGTTCAAGACGAACGCGCCGCTGTGGATCATGTTTATTCCCGTCATCGTTTTTTATCTGGTTTTCAAATACGCCCCGATGGCCGGTCTTGTGATCGCCTTCAAAAACTACACGTTCTATGAAGGAATCTGGGGCAGCCAATGGGTCGGTTTTGCCAACTTCGAGATGCTGTTCACCCAGTCGCAGTCGCTCCAGATTATCCGCAACACCCTGCTGCTCAGCGTCCTGAGTGTCGCGGTCGGGTTTCCTTTTCCCATCATTCTCGCCATTATGCTGAACGAGGTCCGCAAAAAGTGGTTCCAGAAATCGGTGCAGACGCTCGTCTATCTGCCGCACTTCTTCTCCTGGGTGATCGTGGGCGGCCTCGTCGTGACGATCTTCGCCCAATCCGGGATCGTCAATGCGGCGCTGGAGAAGCTGACCGGGCAGTCGTTCGCCTTCCTGTTCAACGAGAGCTCTTGGGTCGCCATTTTCCTCGGATCGGGCATCTGGAAAGACGCCGGATTCAGCGCGATCATCTATCTGGCGGCGCTCACCTCGATCGACCCGAGTCTGTACGAAGCGGCGTCGATGGACGGAGCGGGCAAATGGAAGCAGATCCGCAATATCACGCTGCCCGGCATCAGCCCGACGATCGTCATTATGCTGATTCTGGCCATGGGACGGGTGATGGAAGTCGGTTTCGACCAGGTCTACGTGCTGCAAAATTCGATCGTGTCGGGCATATCCGAAGTCATCAGCACCTACATTTACGCGATTGGTCTTCAGGGCGGACAGTTCAGCCTGACGGCGGCGCTCGGATTGTTCGAATCGCTGGTGGCGTTCATTCTCGTACTGCTGACCAATGCGGTCGCGCGCCGATTCGGTCGGGGCCTATGGTGAAAAAGGAGGAACGATCATGAAATCGACCCGGGGAGAGCGTACGTTTTACGTGTTCAATTATGTGCTGCTGACGCTGGCCGGCATCTTGTGCCTGCTGCCTCTGCTGCATCTGGCCTCGCTGTCGCTCAGCGGCAAAAACGCGGTCATGTCGGGTTTCGTCACGCTCTGGCCGCAGGAGATCACGTTTGAATCCTACAAGCTGCTGTTCGAAGGCACGCCGGTGCTGCGCTCTTTCGCGAACAGCGTGCTCATTACGGTCGTCGGCGTAGCGCTCAGCATGGTCGTGACGATCTGCGCCGCTTATCCGCTGTCGCGCCGGGAATTCTACGGCCGCCGCTGGCTGACGCTCGCGATCGTGTTTACGATGCTGTTCACCGGCGGACTGATTCCGACCTACCTGGTAGTCAGTTCGCTCGGACTGGTCAATACGTACGGGGCGCTTTGGCTGCCGGCACTTGTCAGTACGTACAATATGATGATTATGCGCTCCTTTTTCGAAAATGTGCCCGAAGAACTCATCGAAGCGTCGCGGATCGACGGATCCGGGGAGTGGAGGCTGCTGCTGCGGATTGTCCTGCCGCTGTCGCTGCCCATGCTTGCCACGATCGGATTGTTCTACGGCGTGTATTACTGGAACTCGTTCTTCAATGTCATGATCTACGTCAACAGTCCCGAAAAACTCAATCTGACCGTGCTGATCCAGCAGATGGTGCGAAGCCAGGCCGTGCTGCAGGAGATCAACACGATGGATACGCAGCAGGCCAGCAACATTACGCCGGAAGGCATCAAAGCCGCCGGCATCATGATCATGATCATTCCGATGCTGATCGTGTACCCGCTGCTCCAACGTTATTTTGTGAAAGGGGTGACGATCGGGGCCATCAAAGGCTGAAGTCGGAGGCATGCCGGAGATTTCCGGCGCACACCGGATGTTTGTACAAAGTCGACAGCTTTCTAATCAGAGGAGGGTTATCCGTATGACCAGAAAAAAACTTGCCGCAGGCCCAATTGTTCGCAATGCCCGAAAATCCGCGTATGCGGCACTGGCTTTGACCTTCGCCCTGAGCGCCGCGGGCTGCAGCGGGGGAGGATCGCCGGGAGCAGGCGGCGCCGACGGAGAGACCGGAGCGGCGGGAGACAAACGCGGTTCGATCACCGTCTCGCTGTACGACCGCGGTACGGTTCCGGCGTCCGAAGGGACGATGGACAGCAACCGCTGGACCAAGTGGGTCAACGAGAACGGACCGGCGGATGTGAAATACGTGACGGTGCCGCGCTTCGAATCGCTGCAGAAGTTCAACGTGCTGTTCGCTTCGCGCCAGGCCCCGGATCTTATTTTCGAATTCGATACGGCTTACCAAGGCCAGCTCTACAATCAGAAACAGCTGATGCCGCTGGACGATCTGATCGCCAAGAACAGTACGGAATACAAAGCGATGCTGGAGAAATATCCGGCTATCCAAAAAGCAGCCACGATGGAAGACGGCAAGATGTATCTGCTCGGCCGTCCGATGGAGCTGACGCCGCAGCATTATCTGTTGATCCGCAAAGACTGGTTGGACAAGCTGGGGCTGGACGTGCCGAAGACGCCGGACGAATTCTTGGCGGTCGCCGAAGCGTTTACGCAGCAGGATCCGGACGGAGACGGACAAGCCAATACGGAAGGTACGGGACTGAGCTTCGTGGCGGGCATCATTTTGAACCATATGTACGGCACGGGCTTCACGCTGTTCGGCGAAGACCAGATCCCGTGGGTACTCGAGAACGACAAAGTCGTGCATGACTGGGAACGGATTCGCTCGGCAATCTCGTTCCAGCAGAAGCTGTACGACGCCGGCGTGGTGGACAAAGACTTCGTGACGGACAAAAACGGCGAGAAGCAAAAGCAGATGTGGATCTCCGGCAAGCTCGGCATTTATGGCAGCAACGGCGCGGATGTGAGTTCGTACGAAGCGCTCAAGCAGAATGTGCCGGATGCCGAAGTGATCGCCATGCCGCTTCCGGAGACGGAATTCGGCAGCTACAGTCCGCTTCTCAGCAGCCCGGTGCAGATGACGGGAATGGTGAACGCATCGGCCAAAGACCCCGTCTCGGTCATGAAAATGATCGATTTCATGGTCAGCGACACCTATACGAATACGATCCAGAACGGTATCGAAGGCGAGCATTATACCCAAACGGACGACGGCCGCGCCAAACCGATCGATCCGGAGAAAAATAAAACGGAGCTGGAATATAACCGCGATATGGGCAGGCTGACTCCGCTCGTCGGCAAAAATTACGGTCTCAAAAACAAAGTCAGTCCGACGGACGCCGAAAAAGATTTCATTAAGATTTACGAGCAGGCGGAAGCCGCTTATATGGATCCGGCCCGTCCGATGGTCGGCATCACGCAGAGAGCCTATCTGCCGCTGCTGCCGCAAAATCTGGCTACGATCAATACCAACGCCAACAAAACGATGCTCGATATGGCGATGCAGACGATCGTGGGCGGCGGCGGACAGGCGGCGGTCGACAAGTTCATCAGCGATTCGCAGGCCGTATGGGACAAAGCCGGCGGCGCGCAGATCGACGAGTTCTATGCGACCTGGTATGCGGAGAACAAAGACGAGGCTATTCTGATGAGCGACATTTATGAGATGGGCAAGCAGATGCGGGAGCAGCAGTAAGACAAGGCGGCGGTGGGCCGGAGCGTGCTCGAAGCAAGAATCGCCGAACGGAAAGGAGGCTGTATCTTGAACGATTGGACACTGCGCACGATGCGGCGGATTTACGAAGAAGCATCGGCGGGTATCGTGATCGAAGACGGGCTGGTCCGGTATGACCGTCCCGGCCATACCCGGCAGATCGCGCATCTGCCTGTCTGCCACGAAGGGCGGTATTCGGCCGGCTATTACGCGCTGGAGACGCTGCTGGAATCGAAGAACATGCTTGAAGCGTCCACCGGTTCTTCGGGGCGTTCCGCCGCGCAGCGGCTGGAGACGCTGCGCGCGCTGGAGCGGCTGCAAATTACGGATCCGGAAGACTCGCACTACGGAGCTTTCCGCTGGTATGCGGAAGAATCCGCCGTGCAGGATTCGAACGCGGCGTTCTTTATTTTGATGCCTCTGGTATCGCTGAGGCTGCGTGCGCCCGGGGCTGTACCACCGGCACATACGGACGCGATCGACGGCATGCTCCGGCATGCGGCATCCTGGTTCGAACGGGAATGCCGCGAACCCGAATTGTATTATCCCAACAAGACGATGAGCGACGGAGCGATGCTGCTTGTGATCGCTTCGCTGCTCGGCGACGAGGCCCGTCTGGCACTCTCGATGCAGTATTTCGAGCGTTGGGCGGATTATACCGCTCGCAGAGGCTGGGGATGGGGCGAGAATATGAGCCTGGTCTATCAGAGCGTGATGCTGAACGCTCTAGAAATCGCGCTGCCGCTGCTGCAGGAACGCCGGCCCGAACTGGCGGAACGGTTGGAAGGCCACCGGAGAACGCTGCTCGATATTTTGCTGTTCCATGACGGGCACGAATTCGTTCCGACGATTCGCAGCTACAATTTCGGCGGCGAAGTTCGCCGTTCGAGCCTGGCCTGGCTGATCGCCGGAGTCACGGGCACGGACGAGCTGGAGAACAAGGAGGCTTCACGCGGGGCAGATGGCCCGGCGCCGCTTCAGCTTCCGTTTCAAGCCAATGATTTTCCCACACTGCTGCTGTTCGAAGGGGATTTTCAAGCCCAGGGAACAGGGCATGCGGCAGGGGGGGAGGCCAGAATGGCAGCGGCGGGCGGCAGCGCAGCCGGCGACCTCGGCGGCGCAACGGAAGGATTCGCAGGTACGCCGGAAGCCGAGCGGCTACCCGTACCGCGGATCCGCCGCGAAAAAGTCTTCGACGATACGTACGCGTACAGCTGGATCGGCCGACGGACACGGCTCGGCAGCCTGAATGAAGTGCACCCCTTAAAATGGACATTAGAAAACCCCACGGGTAAATTAATGAGCATTTGGGGGTGCATTTTTCATGGCAACAAAAGGACAGAAGTTCAAAACATATTCATTGGAACTCAAGAAAGAAGCCATTCGGCTGCATGTAGAGGAGAAATGGACGCATCGTCAAATCACAGATCATCTTCACATTCATGACGTAGACCGTGTTCGGAAATGGATGCAAAAATATAGAAAGCAAGGCGAGTTTGGACTGTTGGATCAAAGAGGAAGACGCGAAGAATATGTGGATTCAGACTTACAAATCAAGCAGTTACAAAGGGAAAATGAGCTGCTAAAAAAGTGCTTAAAAATCTGGAGGGAGGAGGAACAAAAGCGCGCTATGCGCTCATTCGGCAGGTGAACGAAAAAGGGCAGATTCAGCGGCTCTGCCAGCTGTTTGGCGTCTCGAGAAGCGGCTATTATACCTGGTTGAATCGACAGGATCTAGATCGAGATGCTGCAGATCAACAGCTTGTGAGTCAGATCTACCACAAGTATGACGGGTGTTACGGTTATCGCCAGCTCCAATTGTTTCTTGCGCAGGATCTCGGCGTCTGGATGAATCACAAGAAAGTGTTACGGCTCATGCAGAAGCTTGGGATTCAATCCCGAGTTCGTAAGAAACGCAGATACACGTACACGGCAGACGTAGCTGGGCTGGTCGCAGAAAATCTACTCCAGCAGCATTTCAAAGCTGAAAAACCAAATGAGAAATGGGTCACGGACATCACGCAGTACGCAATTGGTGAGCGTTGGTTATACCTATCAGCCATTAAAGATCTGTTCAACAACGAAATTGTCGCCTATGAAATCGGCGAACATCCGGACAAAGAACTTGTACGGCGTACGTTTAAGAAAGCTTTTCGCAAACGAAAAGACGTGACGGGCGTGGTCGTTCATAGCGACCGCGGAGCCCCGTACACGTCTCATCTGTACCACGACATGCTGCCAAAGGTTGGCGCCCGAATCAGCATGTCTCGCGGGGGCAATTGTTATGACAATGCCTCCATAGAGAGCTTCTTCTCGCATCTCAAAACGGAAGGGCTCTACCTGTATTCTATCCGAAGTTTTGAAGAGGCGCAAAAACGGATCGAAAGATACATCCGCTTTTATAATACCAAACGACCACAGCGAAAACTAAACAAACTGACGCCGGTGGAGTATCGATGCCAGTTCGTTTCTTAGGGTTTTTTCACTGTCCATAAAATGGGGGCTTGACCAATCTGGAGAACTGGGTTTCTCGACACTCTGAGCCTCCCGCAAGGGAGGCTCAACGTGTCGAGAAAGTCTGATTCCGAGAGAAGCGAGGAGGCGGAGGGAGAAATTCAGTGAAGGAACGATAGTGTTCGCCTTTGAAATCGGGAAAATTCCATTGAAATTTGATCGTTTTTCCCGATTTCAACACGCGACCTAAAGCCTTTCGAAGAAAGGCACATCGTGAGCGTCCGCTAACGAATTTCTCCCGCAGCCGACAAGCTTTTCACACGAATGGGACTTTCTCGACAGCCTGGAGCCTCCCGCAAGGGAGGCTTCTTTGCATGATAGGTCTTATCTTCTACGCAGCAGCGCGAACTGACCGATAAATCCGATCGCCGCAATCACGAGGCTGATCTGGAACGGAATCTTGACAGTTGGCGCGATCTGCAGCACCATCAGGCCGGCTGCTCCGACTACGATCAGAGCGATCAAAGTGGAGCCGATTCCGCGCAGATTGAACTTGGGCGGAGCCGGCACGCCTTCTTCGGGATCGCGTCGAATCAGTCTCATCAGCACTTCAAACAGGGCAATGGCCCCGATCACAACGATCAGCAGGGTGCCGGTATTGATTTCCTCCGTCTCCGGAACGAACAGGGCGGTCAGCCCGAGCAGCAGAAACGTCCAGCTGAGCGCGGTCCAGGGGACCAGCAGGTAGGAGCGCAGAGCCGGTTCTTTTTTGCGTTGGGGCAGACCGGCAAGACCCTGATCGGCAAAGTCGATCGGATTCGGACCGAACAGCCGGGCCGCGGGAGTGCCTTTCTGCTGGGCGGCGAGGAGTTCCAGTCCCCGTTCCAGCAGCCAGTCTTCGCCGTTTTCTTCGATCACGCGGCTGGATCGGACGTGAACGATGACTTCATCGAAATACTCGGCGTTTTTGGTGTTCAGTTGGTCGCGGATCTTGTTGATCTCGCGGATTTTTTTCCGGACGCTCAAAGCGTGAACCCTCCTTGTCGGGCTGAAATGAATAACGTGGACGGCACCCAAGCGGATAAGCGGAGCGGCGGCGAACGAGATTAGTCCGCCGCGCGTCCCCGCTCGTCCGTCTTCCAGGATTGCGATTGAAAAGCGAGAAACAGTCCGATCCAGCGGTCTCCTTCGGCAAAATGTACCAGGATCGCTCCGTCCCGGAAAGCTCCGTTGTCTTCGTGCCACGGATGCTCATTGCCCTGATTCATATGAATATTGTGTACGCCCCGTCCCGGACGGAAGCCGAAGTAGTAGTCCGGCGTTTTCGCTTCCGGTCCCCAACTGTCGCCGAAGACGTACAGATCGGCATGGGCCAGTAGGGCCGCGTCGATCAAGGCGACGATCTTCTCGTTCAGATCGTTGTCCGGTCCCGGCAGGCTGGCGGGCAGCGGGACCATGTCTTCTTGGCTCAGCAGCGGACGGCGGACGAAGTCCAGCCCCTGTACGGGCCGGCCGTGTTGGATCGGGGAGAATCCGCCGGGCAGGGTCTTCAACGCCTCTGCATCGTCGGGCAGGCAGGGTCCGATATGGTACAGCAGCTCGGACGGATAGGCTTTGGATTTGATATTGACCGAGGCCCGGTAGGAGGCGCCCCGATCGTCCTGCAGGCAGATATGAAAATGCGGCTGGCTGCCGAAGCCGTGGATCGATTTGATCGCTTTGGCTTTCAGCACACCGTAACGGTAGCGGTTCAAGTGGCATTCCCTCCCGGACGTTTGTCTTTTTAAGCATAGCGCAATCGGCTGCAGGGGTCTACGCCGGGCTGTCGTCCGGGTGTGGAGGACGGTCAAGCCGGTTTGCCAATTGACAATCAGGGGGATAGGGCGGTAAGATGAATGTAATTCATACCTTTTGACTAGGAATTAGATTACAGGGAGGCTGCTGCCATGGAACGCCAGATTCTGATCCGCCACGACAACCATGATTTGACCGCCACGATTCATTATCCGGCTTCGGGAGAATGCGAAGGACGTCTTCCGCTGACGGTCATCTGCCACGGCTTTGTGGGCAGCCGGATCGGAGTCGACCGCCTGTTTGTGACCACGGCGCGTGAACTTGCGGGCGACGGCCAGCTGGTCGTCCGCTTCGATTACGCCGGATGCGGTGAGAGCGGCGGCGTGTACGGGGAAGAAGGCATCGAGTCGATGATTCGCCAGACCCGAACCGTGCTCGATTACGCGATGACCTGCGCGGATATCGATCCGAGCCGGGTAACGCTGATCGGACACAGCCTCGGCGGAGCAGTGGCGCTGCTGACCGCCGTGCGGGACCGCCGGGTCAAGAGCCTCGCGCTGTGGTCAGCCGTCGGCTATCCCTTCAACGATATCGTCAAGATCACGGGCCGCTCGCGGTACGACGAATCCGTCCGCACCGGCAGCGCCGATTATCTGGGCTACTCGTTTACGCCGGTCTTCTTCGAATCGCTCGGCGCGTTCCAGCCTTTCCAGGAAGCGGGCAAGTTCTACGGGGACGTACTGGTCGTACACGGAACGTCCGACGACGTCATTCCGGTCGATTACGCCTTCTTGTACCAGAAGCTGTTCTGGACACGGGAAGACTCGCGCTGCGACAAAGAAATCATCTTCCAGGCGGATCATACGTATTCGTCCGGCCCGCACCGCCGCCAGCTGCTCGATATTACCCGACGCTGGCTGCAGGACCGGCACAAGAGCGAGATCGACTGGCAGCACTGGACGATTTAACATCCGTGCAGCGCTGCGCAGTGTACGGGCAGCACTGGACGATTTAATGTCCGTGCAGCGCTGCGCAGTGTACCGGCAACATTGGACAATCTAACGCTGTCCAACATTGCGCAGTGTACTGGCAGCACTGGACGATTTAACGTCCGTGCAGCGCTGCGCAGTGTACGGGCAGCATTGCATGATTTGGCCGCTTTTGTATTCAAATCGACCCGATCTCGCGAAACCTTCCGAAATAGATGCGGCAGAGCAGCTATTTCGGATAAATAGCCATTGAAATTCATAATAGCTGCAGGAGAGCAGCTATTTGGTGAGACAAAGCGAAATTCAGGTGCGTACAGCCTGAATAAGTGTTCTCACGCCGTTATTTCGCCCCATACAATCAAAAAACGAGAAATAAGTGTTCACAAGCACTTATTTCTCGTTTTTTTGCTGCCGCCGCACAGATCTATCCGCTCGGCTTCCTTCCGCCTGCTTCGACTTCGTTCTGTATCTGCTTCGGCTTCTTTGCGCCAGCGTTTCATCCGCAGCTGCCTCACATCCCTGCACTGCCCGTGCGTGCTTTCTCCAGCTCCGCGTTAACCGCCAATCTCCCGCCCGGCCTTATCCCGGATCCTTCTCCAATCTTCCCGGCCCAATCCCCGACAAACCTCGCCCTGTAACCTGTTATTTTCGGCCTTTAGACCTTCCGTTTAAGATTCGTTTAATGAACGGTGTGTAAAGTGGAGACAGATCGCAGAGGGTTCCGGAACCCCGAAACCGAGCAATTCGGCAGTGAATGCGTCCTTTTAATCAAATAAAGTCGACTTTTATGTAAAAACAGTGTGAAAATCCAAAGAAGTTTTCTTTAATCCCTTACATCGTTGTGATAAAATGATGGAGGTCGCAAAAGCGACTTCAAAGCCTTGCCCATTTTTGGTTTTGAACATTTGAAAAGGGGTTTTAAAATGCGTGTAAAAAAGAAGGACATTTTCTTTCAAACACTCGAAGACATGGCCGATACGATTGTACAGGCAGCGGACTATTTCTCCAAGCACGTCGCCGACCTGAAGGACGTAAACACCTTCGTCAAAGACATGAAAGATTACGAAACCAAATGTGACGGATTTACGCATACCATCATTACGGAGCTGAACAAGACTTTTATCACTCCGCTTGAACGAGACGACATCCTGAAGCTGGCAACTACGCTTGACGACGTGTTGGACGGACTGGAAGCGACCGCTTCGCGTTTTTACATGTACAACTTGGGCCAGCCTGACGAATATATGATTCAGTTCGGGGAAATCCTGCGCGAATCGGCATACGTGATCCAGAAAGCGATTCACCTGCTGTCCCAGAAAAAACTGCTCGCGATCCGCGAATATACGATCCGTCTGAACGATCTGGAGAACCAGGGCGACCAACTGCTGCGGATCTGTATCACGGAATTGTTTGCGAACGTAAGCGATCCGATCGAACTCATCAAACGCAAAGAAATTTACGAACGTCTTGAGACGACGACCGACAACTGCGAAGACGTTGCCGATATTCTGGAAACCATCATTATGAGCAACTCCTAAACGGAGCCTGCCATTTTAGGGTTAGAGGAGGTCAGGACCGCTTTTTGCGGGATTCGGCATGCGAGCGTGGGCATCGTCCATCGATCGGCGGCTGTTTCGTAAAAAGACAGCGGCACGGCATTTGCAGGTCTGCGAATGCGGCGGAGCCGTCTTTCTTCATGCGGTCAATACACTATGGAAACATCATTAATTGTCCTTGCGCTTGTCGTCTTATTGGCGCTCGCTTTCGATTTTATCAACGGATTCCACGATACGGCCAACGCAATTGCCATGTCCGTATCGACACGGGCGCTGAAGCCGCGCACCGCCATTTTGCTTGCGGCGGGCATGAACTTCCTCGGAGCCATCACGTTTACCGGCGTAGCCAAGACGATCGGGGGCAGTATCGCCGATCCGACCAAGCTCGATAACGGGATCGAGATCGTCATCGCGACGCTCATTGCGGCGATCATCTGGAACCTGGCTACCTGGTGGTTCGGGATTCCGTCTTCCTCGTCGCACGCGATGATCGGTGCGCTTGCGGGTGCCGTGTTCGTGGGTGCCGGTTCGGACAGCGTTAACTGGAAAGGGTTCCTCGAGATTGTCGAAGCCCTTATCTTCTCGCCGTTAATCGCATTCGCCGTCGGTTATATCATCATGATGATTCTCAAATATACCGTGGGTCGGCGCAGCCCGCACACGGTCAACAAAGGCTTCCGTTCGATGCAGGTGCTGACCGCGGCGCTGCAGTCGTTCGCGCACGGTACGAACGATGCGCAAAAAGCGATGGGCATCATGACGTTCGCGCTGATCTCGGCGGGACGTTGGGATTCGCTTGAGCCTCCGCTGTGGGTCAAACTGTCCGCCGCTACGGCGATCGCGATCGGTACATCGGTCGGCGGCTGGAAGATCATCAAGACGCTCGGTACGAAAATTTTCAAAATCGAGCCGATCAACGGTTTTGCGGCCGACGTGTCGTCCGCTTCAGTTATCTTTACCGCGACGCTGCTGCATCTGCCGATCAGCACGACGCACGCCGCGACTTCTTCGATTCTCGGCGTAGGCGCGGCCAAGCGCTTCCGCGAGGTCAAATGGGGAATGGCGGGCCGGATCATTGTAGCCTGGTTTATTACGATTCCGGTCGTAGCCATCATGGCCGGTCTGATCTTCAAACTGCTGTTCTAGCCGAAGCTTTACACGTATCGCAGCCAAGCCCGCCGGAGTTCCCGGCGGGCTTTTTTGTAGGGGCTATCTCTGCGCCTTCCGTATAAAAGTGTAACTTATTCGGATCGGACTCCGTCTAATAGAGTGGAGGTGTTGAATATGAAAAAAAACGCCAGAATGATAAGCCTGGCTTCCGCGCTGCTGTTGACCTTTGCTTTGACAGCCTGCGGCGAAGCGAAAGCCCCAGCGCCCGAGCCGGAAGAGATCCCGACGAATACGACCCCGGTAACGCCCGATACTGCGGCTCCAGACGAAACCGATGTGCAGGAGCATGACGTCATCTCGGCGACCGGCGAGTACGGCGGGCAGGCCGATCCGCACACGATCGAGGTTACGATGGACGGCTCGCCGACTTCGTTCCAGGTTTCCGAGAGCGCCGCGGCGCAGCTCGAAGGTCTGAGCGAAGGCGACACGATTTCGTTCGAATATATGGAGCATCCGGTAGAAGGCAGCGACACGCCTCAGTTGGAGATTCAATCGCTCAAAAAAACGCGGGATTCGGCGGCACAGGGAGCGACTGGAACGACCGAAGGCGAAAAAGAGACTTCGGAAAGACCGGCCACCGAGACCTTCACGGTCGGCGACGGCGTTGCGGAGACCGCGGTCGGTACACTGCAGCAGGGAGACGGCTATTCGCTGTACGTGCTGGACGGCTACAAGCTCGAAGCTTCGAGCGGACGTTTGGTGATGACCGCGAATCCGGACTATTACGCGGAGATCGAGAAGCTGCCGGCGGATTTCGATCTGGACAAACTGCGCAGCGAGGGAACGGCCGAACTTGCGAAAAGCGGTGCCAAGGTTGACGAATTCTTCAGCGATACTTTGGTTGAGAGTCCGATGGTGAATGCCGCTTTGTTCCTTCAAGGGAGCGGCGAGAAAGAGCTGCGGGATTATATCGTCTGGAAAGCCCGGGACGAGAGCGCCTACCTCTTCCGTCTGGTGATGCCGGAGAGCGAAGAAGGTTCGCCGTTCTATATGGAAGCGACAACGTCGCTGTCCACGATCTTGGGCGAGAAATGAGTCGCCATTCTCCCGGTTCGGCCCTGCCCGAATAGGAGCCGTCCGAAGTTCCGGGCGCGCCTGTTCATCCGCAGCTCATGCTGCCCGGATTTCATTCCGTTTTATACGCATACAAAAGCCCCGACTCCTTCAGTCAAAGGATCGGGGCTTTCTCGATTGCACCTCTTCAATCGAATGTCTTCAACTGCACGTATTCATTCGGATCGATTCGGCCGTTTGATCGGAAAGAGAGGATCCGCTAGAGCGCACAGATCTCTTTCAGCGCCAGATCGCCTATGCCCGGCAGCCATTCATGGCCGTGCTCGTACAGCAGCACTATTTCCTTGTCTGCCGTAATCTTGTTGTAGGCTGCGAATTGAGTAGACGGCGGGCAGACGGTGTCGGTCAGTCCGGTTACCCAGATCACGCGGCCGCGGATACGGTCCGTCAGATTCTGAATGTCGATATACCCGAGCTTCCGGAAGGCCTCTTCTTCCCGCTTATGCTGCGGATCGAACCAGCGGAAATAATACGACAGTTCTTCGTAAGCGGAAGTAACGACTTCCATTTCCCATGCCCGGCGATAGTCGGACAGGAACGGATAGACCGGAATCGCCAGCTTGATGCGCGGTTCCAGAGCGGCGCAGGCGGCGGTCAGCGCGCCGCCCTGCGAATAGCCGAGCGCCGCGACGCGGTTCTCGTCCACCTCGGGCATATTCATCAGGATGCGGGCGGCTTGCGCCGTATCGAGGAAGACGTTCCGGTAATACAGATTGTCCGGGCTCTTGTCTTCCAATCCCCGGATGATATGGCCGCGCAGCGTCGGTCCGGAAGTCCGCAGATTGTCTTCGGACGGGCCGCCTTGCCCGCGGCAGTCCAGGGCCAGCGCGCTGACGCCGCAGGCAGCGTACAGAATCTTCTCGCCCCAGTCGCCGCTGTCGCACGAATAGCCGTGGAACATAACGACGCCGGCACCGTTCGCTGCCGGTTCTTCGCCGGTGCGGCGTTTGGGCCGCACGTATTTGGCATGCACGCGCGCTCCGCCGACGCCCGTAAAGTACAAATGGAAACATTCGGCCGCCGGGCTGGTCATCTCCGCCGGCACCAGCTCGTAATCGAGCGGCTGTGCGTCAAGCTCGGCCAAGGCCCGTTCCCAATACGCGTCGAAGTCGTCCGGACGCGGACTTTTCCCGTTATAGTCGCGTAGTTCGCGCAGAGGCATATCCCGATCCATGTGTATTCCTCCGTTTTCCTCGTAAAATAGCGGTTTCGGTTCATAATTCAACCGAAACCGCTTTCCTCGTCATTATAAACGTTTTGTCGGAAGCCGCACAGCCGATTACATCCGGCCGATTTCGCGATCGTCGCCGATCACTTCGTCCGTGTCGATCACATAGCGGACAATCTCGTCGACCGTTGTATAGGCGATGCCCACATACGTATCGGCGGCCCCGTAATACACGGCGATCCGTCCGGTGTCGGCGTCATGCAGCGTCGCGCACGGGAAGATGACATTGGCTACGAATCCGCGTTCCTCGTACCATTCTTCCGGCGTCAGTACGAAGTTCCCGGAACGGTATTTCACTTTGGACGGATCGTCGAGATCGAGAATAACGGCGCTCATGCTGTAGACCAGACCGTTGCAGGTGCCGGTTACGCCGTGATAGAACATCAGCCAGCCTTCGCTGGTTTCGATCGGGGCCGGTCCGCCGCCGATTTTGACGGACTGCCACCAGCCTTTGCCGCCTTTGGACATGACATGGCGGTGTTTGCCCCAGTAGAGCAGATCCGGGCTTTCGCTGAGGAACACATCGCCGAACGGCGTATGGCCGCTGTCGCTCGGACGCGACAGCATGACATAGTTTCCGCCGATCCGGCGCGGGAAGAGGACCCCGTTGCGGTTGAACGGCAGGAACGGGTTCTCGAGACGGACGAAGGTGCGGAAGTCTTCCGTCCGCGCCAGTCCGATCGCCGCTCCGTAGAAGTCGGTACACCAGATGATGTAATAGACGCCTTCGACTTTGACCAGCCGGGGATCGTAGGCGTAGCCCGGATTATAAGGCTTGCCTTCCTCGTCGACAAAGTCGATCGGACGTTCGTCGAACGTCCAGTGGAGCGCGTCGACGCTTCGTCCCAGGGACAGATGCGGACGGCCGTTGACCGTTTCGGCGCGGAATACGCCGATAAATCCGCCTTCGTAGGCGGCGACGGCGCTGTTGAAGATCCGGGCGATCCCGGGAGCGGGATTACGGGGAACGACCGGATTGGCCGAGTGGCGCCAGACCGGCGCGTTCAAGCCTTCCGGTTTGTTTTCCCACGGCATGTTGGGCAGCGATTCTCCGATAATGCGTACGTTGGACATGAATGATTTCTCCTCTGCGAATACGTAATGGGCGGCTCGAAGCGGGCGATCAGCCTTTTTCCGAACCTTGGGCGAATCCGTTATAGATGTATTTCTGCAGCGATAAGAAAGCGATCAGGGTCGGGATAATCGTGATGATGATCGCCGCACAGATGACTTCCCACTGTGAACCGTACGGCCCTTTGAACTTGAACAGCGCCGTGGATATGACTTGGAGCGAGGTCTTGGGCATGTACAGGAACGGCGTGTAGAAGTCGTTGTAGATACTTACGCCTTTGATAATGACGACCGTGACGACCGCGGGAAGCAGCAGCGGCAGGATAATGCGGAAATAGATCTTGAAATACGAAGCGCCGTCGAGCATCGCCGATTCGTCGAGCGACACCGCGATCGTATCGAGAAACTGCAAGAAGATGTACACGGCAATAATGTCGGTACCGAGATACAGCACGATCGGCGCCAGGCGGGTGTTGAACAGATTCAGATCGTTGATGATCTGGAACGTCGCAACCTGCGTGGTCACGCTCGGAATAAGCGTCGCGAGCAGGAAAGCGCCGAGCAGGAGCTTTTTGCCGCGGAATTGGAACCGGCTCAGGATATAGGCGATCATCGACCCGGTCAGGGTAGCGCCGATGATCGACACAATCAGGATAATCATCGTGTTCATGAATCCGACCAGCATTTTGCCGTTCACGAACGCTTTGGTGTAGTTATCGAAGTTCAGCCAGTTCCCCGGAGGCGTCAGAGGGCCGGTCGAGCTGTATTCGCCGCCGGTCTTGAGCGAGGCGAACAAGACGACGACGATCGGAATCAGGGCAGCCAGTGCGCCGATGATCAGGGAGGCGTACTTGAGAATCGCAGCGGCCGTATAACGGATCGTATGCGAACGGGTGCTTTTGCGAACGGTAGGTTTGGCGGCCTGCATCTTATTTGTCCTCCTTCACGAAAAATTGCTGGATAAGCGTCACGGTTACCACAATGAACAGCAGCACGACGGCCATGGCGGAAGCGAGTCCGACTTTGCCGTATTTGAACGCCACGTCGACCGTCTGGATGACGAACGTGTTGCTGCCGTTGGAACCGCCGGTCATGATATAGGGAATATCGAATGCGCTGATGGCACCGCTGATCGACAAAATAATGTTGAGCTGCACGATTCGCTTGATGCTGGGCAGAATGATATGGCGGAATTGATGCCAACGGTTGGCTCCGTCGATGTCGGAAGCTTCATAGATGTCTTTCGAAATCGAGGAAATGGCACCCAGGAAGACGATAAAGTTGAAGCCCATGTATCTCCATACGGAAGCTCCGGCGAGCGATACGTTAATGATATGCGGGTTCAGCAGCCATTTCTGAATCAGGAAGTCGAGTCCGAGCGCTTGGAGAACGGTATCGAACGTGCCATCCGGCTTAAAGAAGAACAGGAAAATAAAACCGATGGCGACGCCGTTCAGCAGGTAGGGAAAGAACAGGATTCCTTTGAAGAAGTTTTTGCCTTTGACCTTGAAACTCAGAATGGTCGCAAAATACAGTGCCAGACCCATCTGCGCGAAGGTAGCGAAGAAGTAATACAAGCTGACTTTGAATACGGAAAAATACTTGGGATCGGTAAAAATGCTTTTGTAATTCTCAAATCCTACATATTCGAAGGTCTTGCTGTAGCCGTTCCAGTCCGTAAAGCTGTAGCGGAACATATTGACGACCGGCAGATAGGCAAAAACAAACAAAAGCGCGATCGGGATGATCGTAAACGAGAGAATAATCAGGATTCGTTGATTGCGGTAACTCAAATTCCACACCTCCGTAAGGGTCTTTCGTCCGGTCCGTCAGGCCGTAAAAAGGAAGAGGGGAACCACGTACTTGGTCAACACCAAAGGTAAGGTTACGCTCCCCTGAGATTTCGTACTTGAAGCGTGTACGAAGTCTCCGACGGAATCGCACCTAAAGCGCGTGCGTTTCAGGAAAACGTAAACCTCTGATTAAGAGTTGAAAGGTACTAGACTCCCTCTTTCCTCCGAAGCCCTTTTCTATCATTCTTCCGGCTGGGCCGGCATTCTTGGTCTGTACGTGGATGCAGAGGTTACTCGGCGGCTCCGACTTTGGCGCGCGATTTGACCCAGGCGTCGTTCAAGCCTTTCATGATGTCGTCGTACGATTCGGGACGGTTGCCGATCCCCGCTTCAATGATAATTTTCTTGAAGTCCGGCTGCCAGAGACCGATTTCGGCGTCTTTGTCGATCTTGTCGACCAGGCCTTTTTGCTTCTCTTCGGCCGGCGTTTGCGTTTCGAATTTGACGTCGGTGCCTTCGAACTGTTTGAGGATTTCAGGCAGTTCCGCGCCTTTGACCGGGCTGATGCCGCCGCCTTCGGTGGTCGGATAACCGGATTCGTTAATAAACCAGTCTACCCAGGCACGCGCGGCTTCTTTGTTCTCGCTGTTTACGTTGATGCCAAGCGTGTAGTCGTCGGCCAGAGGCACGATACGTTCTTTGGCATTGGTCGGGAAAGGCATAAAGGCGATATCGTCCGGATTCGGAGCGATTGCTTTGATCTGGCCGATCGCCCACGAACCGAGCACCATCGTCCCGATCTTGCCGTTGGCCAGGTCGGCTTTAGAAGATTCCCAGTCGGTCGTTGTCGGATCTTCTTCGATCAGGCCGTTTTTGGCCGCATCGTACATGACTTTGTACAAGTCATAGTGCGGAGCTCCCGGTACGAAGTTGTCGTCCGTACTCGGCTGCTTGACGTTGACGTACTCTTTGTCGCCGGCTACGGTCGTCAGCACCGCTTCCCATTGGGTGAGCGGCCAGCCTGCGGCGTAGTTGGTGTACAGCGGAACCGCATCCGTCTTGTCTTTGATCGCCTGCAGGGCCTGCATGAATTCTTCGATCGTTTTCGGAGGTTCGCTGTAGCCGGCTTTGTCGAAGACCGACTTATTGTAGATCACGCCCGAATAGTTGATCGTAATCGGAAGACCGTACGCTTTGCCGTCGACTTCGCGTTCTTCGAGTCCGTCGTACTGCTTGGACATTTCTTCCATCGAACCCAGCGGCTCGAAGAAAGTCGGCGTGTCGGCCAGCGGAATACTGGTCGGCAGCAGGAGAACGTCGCCGTAGTCGCTCGTGTTCATCCGGATCTTGATCTGGTCTTCATAGTTGGCCAGCGCTTCGAAATTCACCTGGATATCGGGATATTTTTCGTTGAATTTCTTGGCGTAATCCTGAAATACGGTGTCCACGATGTCCGTACGCTGCGTAATGACGGTAATCTCGCCTTTTGGCGTACTGTCTGCCGCGCCGGGAGCGGCCGGCGTGTCGCTTTCTTTGGAAGAGCAGCCTGCGAAGAGGGAGGCGGTCAGCGTAAGCGCTACCAGCCCGAGAATCGATTTGCTTGTTTTCATTTCTGGAAGAACCCCTTTCTCTGTTGGGAATGAAGCGGGAATAGTCAAACAGCAGCGGCAGAACCTCATCCGTTTGTGTCCGAACCATTCGTGAATACGCTTTCTGTTATGGATTATAGACCGGATAAAACCGTTTATCGATGTGCTGGTTTGGCATTTATAGTCTTCATTTATTATTTATTTGTTTGCTTTTTAATTATATTTTAGTTCTAACAAATTTAAGTTTCATAATGCGCGTACAAAAAAAGAAGACCGTGCAGGACGGTCTTCCCGTTTAAGGGGAGCGTGGGTGGTAGGCGGCGTTTTTGTAATCTTTGGGCGTCATGCCGACCGTTTTTTTGAACAGCTTGTTAAAATGGACCGGATCGCCGTAACCGACTTTTTCCGCGATTTCGTAGTTTTTGAGTTCCGGTTGTTCGACCAGCAGTTTCTTGGCATGGTTCATGCGGATCCCGATCAGATATTCCGTGAGCGTCTGGCCGGTCTCGATCTTGAAGAGCCGGCTGATGTAGCTCGAATTCATACCGAGCCGTTCCGCAAGCCGGGCGAACTCCAGCGGTTGATCGTATTCGCTCTCGAGCAGGCTCTTGAGCCGTTCCACCACATAATGATCGGGTGCCGGCTGCGAAGCGGACGAGAAGGCAGCCGAATCCCCGCCGTCAAGCGGATCTTCGGCAGTTCGGGCGGCCGCGGTCCGTTTCAGCAGCGAGAGCAGTTCCGGCTTGTCGATCGGTTTCAGCAGATAATCGGTGACGCCGAACCGGAGCGCGCGCCGCGCATAATCGAAATCGCTGAATCCGCTCAGGACGATAATCGGCAGGTCGGGAAAGCTTCTTCGGCAGCGTTCGATCAATTCGAATCCGTCCATCACCGGCATGCGGATATCGCTGATCAGCAGGTCGACGCCCTGCGGGGGAAGCATGGACAGCTGGCTCCAGGCTTCCGCACCGTTGCGGTGCGAACCGATGATCTCCACATCGGGGCCTTCGCGCAGACAAATCTTTTCGAGCCCCAACCGGATTAACTCTTCATCGTCCACCAGGATTACTTTCATCGGACAATCGCCTCTTTTGTTAGTTTTTTTGTTTCTAAAGTATATAACGGTTATTCGACAATTATCCAGAGAAAAGTGACGTTCCGACTTGAAAAAGACAGCTAAAACGTTTATAAATAAGGGGATAAAAAGTTTTCTAAATAAGATAACAAAATAATAACAAAATGAACGGGGAGTAACTATGAAGAATCTGGAACGGTTCGTCTGCGGGATGACCTGGGGATTTATGGGGGTACGCGGAAGCTGGACCGGGCAAGCGGCGCGGGACTCCATGCAAAAAATGGCGGAGAGCTCGGCGGCCGACTGGACGGCAATCGCTTTTACCGCCATGCAGGATACCGCGCACTCGACAGAGATTCACTACGACCAGTCTCCGACGGTTCAAGACGAGGAAGTACGCGGCGCGATCCGCAGCGCGAGAGAACTTGGACTAAAGGTCTGCCTGAAACCGATCGTCAACTGCGCGGACGGTACCTGGCGGGCGCATATCAACTTTTTCGACAAAGATGTGCCCTGCGAGCCCAAATGGTCCGATTGGTTCGCTTCGTACCGGCGGTTTATCCTCCATTACGCGGCGATCGCCGAACAAACGGGCTGCGAGATGCTGTGCGTAGGCTGCGAGATGGTGCAGACCGACAGAAGGGAAACCGAATGGCGCGAGCTGATCGCTGCCGTGAGGGAAGTTTACTCCGGAATCGTGACATACAACTGCGATAAATACCAGGAAGATAACGTGACCTGGTGGGACGCGGTGGATGTAATCTCGTCGAGCGGCTACTATCCGGCGGACGATTGGGAGCGGCAGCTCGACCGAATCGAAGAAGTGGTGCGCCGCGCAGACAAGCCGTTCCTGTTTCTGGAAGCGGGCTGCCCAAGCCGTCAGGGTTCCGCCGCGATTCCGAACGACTGGACGCTGCAGGGCGGGCCCGACGAAGACGAGCAGGCCGCTTTCTATACCGCCATGCTCGGCAGCTGCGAACGCCGTCCGTGGGTCGGCGGATTTATGCTGTGGGACTGGCCGGCGCATCTCTACGAACGGACGCAGGCGCAGGAAGACGACGGATACTGTATTTACGGCAAGAAGGCGGAAGCGATCGTGCGCCGCCATTACCAAGAGAGACGGGGGATCGTGTAATGAACGGTAACGATTTGGCAGGAAAGTGGACGACCCAGGATTGGCGGACAGAACTGGAGCTTGAACTGAAGACCAATATTCTGGGATTCTGGATGGATAAAGTTCCGTCCGCGCATGACGACGGCTTTGTCGGCGAGATCGGATCGGACCTTGCGGTGCGCGAAGACGCCGACCGCAGTCTGGTCTTGAACGCCCGTATTCTCTGGACGTTCGCGGCGGCATACCGGCGGTATGCGGATCCCGCTTACATGGATATGGCCGATCGGGCCTATCGCTATCTGCACGAACATTTTCTGGACCGCGAACACGAAGGCTACTACTGGGCGGTCCGCGCCGACGGAACGCCGGCGGAAACGAAGAAGCAGGTCTACGGCCAAGCGTTCGTCATCTACGCCTTGAGCGAATACGCGCAGGCGCTGGACGCAGCCGGCAGCGCTGCGGATCCGCAGCGCCGAGAGGAAGCGTCTGCGCAGGCGCAGCGGCTGTTCGGCCTGATCGAAGCCCACAGCCGGGACGGACGTTTCGGCGGCTATATCGAAGCGCATGCGCGGGACTGGAGCGATACCGAGGATCTGAGTCTGAGCGGCAAAGACCTGAACGAGAAGAAGTCGATGAATACCCATCTGCATGTGCTGGAAGGGTATACGAATCTGTACCGGATCCGGCCTTCGGACGAGCTGCGGCTGCGGCTGTCGGAACTGGTCGAAGTGACGCTGACGCATATCGTCGATTCGTCTACCGGACATTTCCACCTGTTCTTCGACGAGCAGTGGAACGTCAAGTCGGATCATATCTCGTACGGGCACGATATCGAAGGCAGCTGGCTGCTGGTCGAAGCGGCCGAAGTCCTGGGCGACGAAGCGCTGCTGGAGCGGGTACGCCATACGGCGCTGCAGATGGCGCAGGCGGTGCTGGAACGCGGCCTGGACACGGACGGAGGACTCTGGAACGAAGCGGCCGGCGGCCGTTTGATCGATGACAACAAAGACTGGTGGCCGCAGGCGGAAGCGATGGTCGGCTTCCACAACGCGTACGAGCTGACCGGCAGTTCCGCGTATCTGGAAGCGGCGCAGCGTTCCTGGGCATTTATCCGCGATTACATCGTGGACCGCGAACATGGGGAATGGTACTGGAGCGTCTCCAATGACCGTGTGCCCAATACGAAGGATGCCAAGGTAAGCGCCTGGAAATGTCCGTACCATAACAGCCGGGCCTGCTTCGAAATGCTGGCGCGCCTGGAGCGTCTGGAAGCGGCCGGAGCTTCTTCGGACCCATTGTTCGAACAGCGCAAACGCAAGGTGACGCGGAGCCATGAAGCGCTGCTGGCCAAGCCGAACCGCAAAGCGGAACCCGGAAACGGCGTATACGACCGCTATATCGATCCTGTACTGACGGCGGCGCATGCCCCGCTGATCTGGAAATACGATTTCAATCCGGCCACCAATCCGTACTTCTCGGAACGTCTGGGCGTAGGCGGGGCTTTCAATCCGGGCGCGATCTACTTGAACGGCAAATATGTGCTGGTGGCGCGCGTCGAAGGCGCCGACCGCAAATCGTTCTTCGCCGCGGCGGAAAGCGACCGTCCGACCGAAGGATTCCGGTTCCGCGATCGTCCGATCCGGATGCCGGAGACGGCCGAACCGGATATTAACGTATACGACATGCGGCTAGTTCAGCATGAAGACGGTTGGATTTACGGCCTCTTCTGCACGGAGCGCCGCGATCCGTCGGCCGCTCCGTCGGATCTGTCGAGCGCCGTTGCCCAGTGCGGCATCGCGCGCACGCGCGACCTCGAAGTCTGGGAACGGTTGGCCGATCTCAAGACGCCTTCGGCGCAGCAGCGCAATGTCGTGCTGCATCCGGAATTCGTCGACGGCAAGTATGCGTTCTATACGCGGCCGCAGGACGGATTCATCGATGCGGGTTCGGGCGGCGGCATCGGCTGGGGATTGTCCGACACGATCGAGAACGCGGTGATCGACCGCGAGATCATCATGGACGAGCGAGCCTACCATACCATCAAGGAAGTGAAGAACGGCCAGGGTCCGGCTCCGATCAAGACCGACAAAGGCTGGCTGCATATCGCGCACGGCGTGCGCGGTACGGCGGCGGGACTGCGTTATGTCCTGTACGCCTTCCTGTCCGATCTGGCCGAGCCGTGGAAAGTGACGCATCGCCCCGGCGGGCATCTGCTGGCGCCCGAAGGGATCGAGCGGGTCGGCGACGTCTCGAACGTGCTGTTCTGCAACGGCGTGACCGTCAACGAAGCCGGAGAAGTACATATTTACTATGCTTCTTCCGACACGCGGATCCATGTCGCCGAGACGAGCGTCGACCGGCTGCTCGACTATGTGACGAATACTCCGGAAGATCCGCTGCGCTCTTACGCCTGCGTCGAGCAGCGGCTGGAATTGATCGAACGCAATCTGGCTTACCTGGAGCAGCAGAACCGCTAGAACTTTTAGAACCACAGGAGAACGGTAGGGCTCGCCAAACTTCCCGTTTGCCGCGCAACCGGATCCCGATACAAACCGATCTGACTATCTACAGAAACAGCCCGGATCTTCCGCATGAAGCGGAAGATCCGGGCTGTTTGCGTGCGCCTGGGCGGCGGTTCGATCCAAGCTAGGCCGGAAGATCAGACTTCGCCCGGCAGGGCGGCTTCTTTGGCGACCGGGATTTCGGCGACCGAACCCCGGAGAACCAGATCCGAAGCGACGAGGATTTTCTCCAGCGGAGCTTTGGGTTCGCGTACCCGTTCCAGCAGCCGAAGCGCGGCGCGGCGTCCCATCGCTTCTTTGGGAACATGCACGGTCGTAAGGGCCGGCTGCGCCCGTCCGGCATCTTCGATATTGTCGAACCCCGTCAGCGAAATGTCTTCGGGAACGCGGATGCCCAGCGAATCGAGCGTTCGCTCCGCCGTCAGCGCCACGGAATCGTTGGCGCAGACCAGGGCGGTCGGCAGTGTCCGCTGTTTGCGGCGTTTGAGCAGCCACTGCCGAAGTTCCGGTTCGAAACTGGCGTCGTCGATACCGACCAGGGCGTTCATCGGATCGTCGCCTTCCTGCGGCTTCAGACCGTAGGCTTCGAGAGCGGAACGGTAACCGCTCCAGCGGTCGCGGAAGCTGCGGGAGAATCCGGAATTGCCGATAAAATGCAGGCGGCGGTGGCCGGAGCCGAGCAGATGGTTGGTCAGGCGCAGACTCGCATCCGTATTGTTCGCAAACACGCTGTCCGCGGGAATCAGCGGATCTTCGTGGTCGATCAGTACCATAGCCAGACCGATCCGGTGCACTTCAAGCAGCAGCGGCGTCGAAATCTGGCCGATGCCGATCAAACCGAGAAATCCGCTGGGGTTGAGCACGCTCGTTACGGCATCGACGCGCTGCTCCGATACGATCACGACGCCGAATCCTTTTTCTTCGAGCGTCTCGGTGACCCCGTCCAGAATCCGCCCCCAATACAGCGATTCCCGCGTCTGAAAGCGGACGTTCGGCATCAGGACCAGCACGGAATGGCGTTCGGGGTCGCGCTGGGGAGTGTGTTCTTTCTCCCGGCGGGCGGCCTGGCCGTAACCGCGTTTTTGCGTGAAGTAACCGAGCTGGGAAGCGGCCTGGATCACGCGTTCCCGGGTGCTCTCGCTGACGCCGCCTTTGCCGGAAAGAGCTTTGGAGACCACGAATTTGGATACGCCGAGCTGATCCGCGATTTGCTGCATCGTTATTTTTTTTGTCATCGGTTTACTCCTTTGTGCCGGCCGCGCGGCTTAAGCGGGGCGGCCGGTCTATGGATGGAAATACTCGGACCGGGCTTCCGCCCAGCTCGCATTCAATCGGTCGAACGCTTGGGCAAGATCCGGTGCCGCAATCAGTTCCTGCATATAACCGCCGGTCCAGAACGAGAAGTCGACGCGGTCGGCCAATTCGATAAAAGCATCGTTCGTTTGAACGCCTTCCACGAGGGTCGGCTTGAACGAGAGGAATTCGCGAAACTGTTCCATTTTCGGTTCCTGGTTGGAGTCGACCGGAAGAAAGCCCCAATCGTCTACAAAACCCGAGTCTTTGACGAAAAATTCGACCCATTCCTGCGCGATGTCCGGTGCGGTGCTGAACTTGCTGACCCCGATGAAATAATCGGGATTGAGCGGCGCATAATAGGAACCGCTGTTATCGTAAGGGAACGGGAAGAAGCCGATCTCTTCGGATACCGCTCCCGCATCGATCAACTGCCGAATAGCCCAGCTTCCTTGAAAATACATCGCCGCGCTGCCCGAAGCAAGCTCCGCTTTGGAGGTTTCCCAGGAATTGGCGAACAGCTGGTCTTCGACATACCCTTCCCGAACGAGCCTGCGGACGATCCCAAGGCTCTCGCCCCATCGGCCGTCGATCTTCCAGGGTTCGTCGGTCAAAGTCATCTTGTTCAGATAGTCCGCATCGCCCGAAGAATAATTGACCAGGATATCTCCCCATTCTTTGAGCGGCCACTGGGCTCCGTAATTCAGATAGACGGGTACGATGCCTTGAGCTTTCAATTTGGCGCACGCTTCAAAAAACTCGCCGAGCGTCTGCGGAACCTTCTCGATGCCCGCCTGTCGAAAAGCTTTCTTATTATAAATGATTCCGTCCGTTGCGGTACCGGTGGCGAGTCCGTAATGTTTGCCTTCGTATTTGCGCAGATCCGCAAACCGCATATGATCGAACAGACTTTCTTTGAGCGGAGCGAAAAAGTTGGGCAGTTGGCTGCTCGGCATATTGATCGGGAGCAGCAGCACATCGCCGGCTTCGCGGGTAG
Organism: Saccharibacillus qingshengii; assembly: GCF_013185195.1. Taxonomy (GTDB): domain Bacteria; phylum Bacillota; class Bacilli; order Paenibacillales; family Paenibacillaceae; genus Saccharibacillus; species Saccharibacillus qingshengii. Next base: position 16,687 of record NZ_JAAZWC010000019.1, on the reverse strand, counting down.
ACAGCCGATTGAGCACGTCGCCGGCGTAATCGGACAGCCCTTCGAAGCGGACATCCACGCCGGGACGATCCGCTTCGAAGCGTTCGGCATACCCGTCGAATACGCCGTTCTCGATCAGATCGATCCGGTTGGTCAGAACCGTCAGAATACGCGTCTGTTCCGGCGCAGGGCCGGACGGCGCTTCTTCGGCTTTTGGGCGGGAACAGCCGGATACCAGCAGGGCGGCGCATAGGGAAACGCGCAGAACGGTCCGTGCTAGGTTGGTCCATTCACCGGATGTATCAGTTTTCATGGTCACCCTCCATTTCCGTGAGACTGCCTGCATCGCCGGAAGACCAGGGAGGCAGCGTCAGATCGACGAACGTGCCGCGGCCTTCCTCGCTGGACACGCGCAGACCGCACCCCCGTCCGTAGCGCAGCGCCAGACGATGGTGAACGTTCTTGAGACCGACGCCTCCTCGGACACGCTTGCGGGGCGGCAGCCCGGCGGCGATCGCCCGGTTCAGTTTGTCGAGTGCCGCTTCGTTCATACCGCATCCGTTGTCCGAGACCCGAAAATGCAGCAGGCCGGCTTCCCGGAACCCGTCGATCGACAAGAGCATCAGCGGTTTGTCGTCGAGTCCGTGATAAGCGGCATTTTCGATAATAGGCTGCAGCGTCAGTCTCGGCAGCCGTTCGTCCAGCAGGTCGCCCGGTACGTTCACGTTCAAACGGAAACGTCCGCGGTAGCGGTAATTCAGCAGATCGACGTATCTCGCGGCATGCTCCAGCTCTTCCCGGACGGTGGCATCGCCGCCGGGATCGCCGGTGCTGTAGCGAAGCATGCGTCCGAGAATAGCGATCATATCGGCGGAATCGGAATCGTCGTTCAACTCGGCGGTCATCCGGATCGCTTCAAGCGTATTATAAACGAAATGCGGATTGATCTGGCTCTGCAGGGCGCCAAGCTCCGCTTCTTTCTTCTGGGCTTCGATCCGGTAGATGTCGGCGATCAGCTCTTCGATCCGGACCAGCATAAAGTTGAACTGGCTGCCCAGCTTGCCGATCTCGTCTTTGCGCCGGACCACGAAACGCACGCTCAAATCGCCCCGCTGGACGCGTTTCATCAAGCGCATCATGCCGTCGAGCGGGCGGGTAAGAGCCGAAGAGAGGAAGATCGAACTGAGCAGGGCGACCAGCGTGACGACGGCAATGGCCGCAAGCGTCGCATTGCGCGTATGCGCCGCATCCCGCGTCAAAGCGCCGAGAGGAATAGACAGTATGATTTTCCAGTCCGTCTGCTCGGAGGTATCGTAGACGACCAGCTGTTTTCCCGAAGAGGCCGCGGATCCGGAAGAAGGGGTATAGACGAAACTTCCGTGCGCCTCGCGCAGCCGGGGGAACAAGTCGCCGCTGCCGATATTCGTGCCGAGTCCCTGCATTCCGCTGTCGTAAATGACGACTCCGTCCGGATCGACCACAAGCGAGCGGCCCTGCGTCACCTGATCGAGTTCGGCGAACGTTTTTTGCAAAGTGCTAACCTGGGTATCGACCGCAATCAGTCCCACGGTATTCTGGAAGCCGTCCATCACTTTGCGCACCACTGTAAAAGCGTAACGGGTACTCTGAAGATTGCTGCGGAATTCCTGCGTAGGCAGCAGCAGGGCTTCGCCGCCGGAGTCTTGGGTCTTCTCGATCCAACTGCGGTAGCTGCCTGCGACATCCAGCCGCAGACCGCCTCCGGCCGCCGAAGAATACCCGTTTCCGTAACTGTCGAATACATAGATGGAACTGTCGCCGCCTTTGAGCGCATTGATGAAGTTCATGTTGTCTTCAAGGCCGCGCTGGATCGACAGCCGCAGGGCGTAATCTTCCGTGCCCGTATTCTCTTCGCCGGGAGCGGCCGTATACTGCTGGTAATACCGGTTCGAGCGGATCAGGTTATTCTTGAAATCTTCCATATAGGAAGGCATGGCGGACAAGGCGGTCATATCGCGGATGTAATCGTCCAGCCTGTCGATGACCTGCCCGATCATCTTCTGGGAATAGGCCGCCGTGTTGTTCTGGATCGAGCGCGAGTAGCTGCTGTACGAGATGCCTCCGATCACCGACAGCGGCAGGAGGATCAGCAGCACGAAGACCAGCAGAAGCTTTTTCTCCATCCGCATATCGGCGAACCGGAGTTTGCCGAACATTAGGCGGAGCGAACGTTTGAACGGAGGCATAGCCTTAACTCCACCTATCGCTTTATAATATTGTTTGCTTTTGTTGATAAAATTAGTATAACAAAATCAAGCTTGCAGCGTCCATGACTTTTGTGAAGACGGCGAGCGTCCGATCCCCGTTGCACCTTGAAGGCCCAGGGCTTACGATAGACACAGCATAGGGCGCTTCGGCCAACCGGGAAAACCGGAGACCGCAGGCGCCCTGCCAAGCAGAAAAAGAAGGAGGGCGGCCGCTTTGATCCGGACGCTTGCGGTAACGCACGACCACCAAGTTCATCTCGATATTCCGCTGACCGAGCTCGACCCGTTGAAATTCCAATGGTTCTGGGCGGATTTTCAGGCTCCCACATCCCGGGAAACGGAACTGCTCGGCACTTATTTTCATTTTCATCCGCTCGAGATCGAAGACTGTCTCAACGATGTGCAGCGTCCCAAGATGGACCCGCACGAGAAGTACGTTTTTCTGATTACCCATGCGCTTGGCAAGGGAGGCAAGGAAGCGGGCGAAGTGGATATGTTTCTCGGGCGCACCTTCCTGGTGACGTTCCATTTCGAACGCATGCGGGAAATCGATGAAGCGTGGGAACGTATCCGCACCCGCGCCGTCGACCCGTCGAAGAAAACGAATCCCGTCGCCGCCGCTTATCTGGTACTCGATGCGCTGGTGGACGAATATTTCCCCTGCGTGTTCGGCGTCGAAGACGAGCTTGCGGATCTGGAGGAAAAAGGCCGCCGGGAATCGGTCGATCGCCTGCTGGCCCAGGTATTCGATCTGCGCTCGCGGCTGCTCAAGCTGCATCATACGATCGTGCCGATGCGGGATCTGCTGTACCGGATCATCAATTCGCAGCACGTCGACGATTCGCAGGAATACCGGGTCTATTTTACCGATATTTACGACCATCTGCTGAAGCTGTCCGAGATGATCGACTCCAATCGCGAGATGACGGCCGATCTGCGCGACAGCTACATCTCGCTCAATTCCAACCGGATGAACGGGATCATGAAGACGCTGACGGTTATCACGACCATTTTCATGCCGCTGACGCTGATCGCCGGCATATACGGGATGAATTTCGAGCATATGCCGGAGCTGCATTGGAAATACGGGTATTTCGGCGTGCTCGGCGGTATGCTGTTCCTGGCGGGGGCGATGATCGGCTGGTTCTGGCGCAGAGGCTGGTTCAAATAAGCGGGTTCGAATAAACGGAAAAAGCAGCGGGAGAACGCCGGAACGACATTCGGATTTGGCTCCCATCGCTGGAAAATGCAGGGATGAACGGCTCCGGAAAGTTCGCCTGTGGCGGACACTTTCCGGAGAAAAGCTGAAAAAGTACGGAGCGGCGCCCGCTTCTGTCCGTTCGGTCTGTGGCGCGTGAAACCGTTAACGCTTGAAAAACGTAACTTGTCCCGCTACAATATAAAGGAAACCAAAATCATGGGGTCTTCGGGCACGGGCTGACGGCAGAGAAAGCATTTCGAAGCCGGAAGGTTCGCCGCTCCAAGGCTGTAAAAAATAAACTAACTAGTACCTTGACCGAATCAAATCCGACGTTTGCGTTCATCGGAAACACGCACGGTTCAAGCGGGTTTTGATGGACGTAACCTAACATCGTTATCGGTCAAGGAACAGTAAACGGTAGGGGATGATCTTTCAGTGCAGCTGAAAAAGTTAAACGATAAAACGGTCGATCAATTGTTCGAGGCCATTCTGACGCTCAAGGATCTGGAAGAATGCTATGTCTTTTTTGACGATCTGTGCACGGTGAACGAGATTCAGTCGCTGTCGCAGCGCCTTGAAGTGGCGCGCATGCTCGGCAAAGGCAGCACGTACAACCAGATCGAAGCCGAGACTGGCGCAAGCACCGCGACGATCTCGCGCGTAAAACGCTGCCTGAACTACGGCAACGACGGATACAAACTGACGCTCGAGCGTCTGGGACGTTAAGATGATGAACAAAACGGGCGCACTGATTATCAGTCACGGTTCGCCTCAGCCCGAATGGGTGGAGGCGGTTAACGATGCGGCCGGCAAAGTCAGAATCAAGGAACATATGCCGGTCGCGGTGTCGTTTCTGGGCAATGTGGAAGGGTCGTCGATTCAAGACGGCATCGACGAGTTGGAAGCGGAAGGCGTCACGGACATTCTGGCCGTGATGCTGTTCGTGTCGGAAGGCAGTACGCATATCGACGAGATCGAATATGCGCTTGGCATCAAGGATGCCCCGGATCGGGAGACGGATCTTGAACCGTTTGCGATCAAAGCCCGCATGCACGTCGGACGCCCGATGGGCGACGACGCGGATGTGGCCCGCATGGTCTGGGACAAGGTCTCGCCGGCTTCGGTCAACCCGGAGCGGGAAGTGATCCTGCTCGTCGGACACGGCAGTATCCACGACGGATTCCGTCAGCGCTGGGAAGCCGGAGCTTCGGCTCTGACCAAGCGCGTCGGCGAAACGAGCGGACTGCTGTGCGATTATGCGCTGCTCAATCCCGACAGCGTGCGGACCAAAGCCGAAGAATGGATCTCCAAAGGCCGGCGCGTGTTGATTGCTCCGCTGTTCCTGAGCACGGGTTACTTCCTGCAGACGGTCATTCCGCGCAAGCTGGAAGGACTGGATTACGGTTACACGGGCGAGGCGCTGCTGCCCCATCCGCTGCTGCCGGTCTGGATCGAGCGGCAGGTCGAAACGCTGCTGCTCGGCATCGAAGGCGAAGCGGGTTCTTCGGCGGGAGACGGCTCCGTAGGTTGATACGGCACGATGGAATGAAAAATGGATCTAATTCTCTATGAAGCGAAGGTTCCGCACAGCGGCGGCCTTCGCTTCGAGTTGTAATCGAAAGCCGGATACGGCGTTCCGGACCGATGCAGCCCTTTTGACCGGGCCTGCGGAAGAGAAGGAAGCGCCTTACGGCAAGAACTTATAAGGAACAGGTGGAATTTGAAAGATGAGAAGAGCGAGGCTGATCTATAATCCGACGTCCGGACGGGAAGAGATGCGGCGCCGGCTGCCGGATATTTTGCAGCGTCTTGACGAAGGCGGGATCGAGACGACCGTACATGCGACGACGGGAGAAGGCGACGCGACGCTTGCGGCGATCGATGCGGCGCAGCGCGGCTACGATATCGTCATCGCCGCGGGCGGAGACGGTACGATCTATGAGGTGGTCAACGGTCTGGCGAATCAGGAACATCGGCCGGATCTCGGCGTATTTCCGCTCGGCACGACCAACGACCTGTCGCGTGCGCTCGGCATTTCGCGTCAATGGGAAGATTACTGCGATCTCGTGCTGCGCGGCGAATCGCGTCCGATCGACGTGGGACGGGCGAATGATCGGTATTTCATCAATATCGCGGGCGGAGGCTCGCTGACGGAACTGACGTACGAGGTGCCGAGCCGTCTGAAGACGATGATCGGCCAGCTCGCTTATTATTTCAAAGGCGTCGAGAAGATGGTCAACCTGAGTCCGATGCAGCTGAAGATCGAAGCGGAAGGCCAGGGCGAGATCGAAGGCGAATTCATGGTCTTCCTGATCGGCAACACCAATTCGGTCGGCGGATTCGAACGTCTCATGCCGGATGCACGGATCGACGACGGGCTGCTGGATGTCATTTTGCTCAAAAAATGCAATCTGGCCGAATTCATCCGCGTTGTCTCGATGGCGCAGCGCGGCGATCATTTCAACGATCCGAACGTGATCTATTTCCGCACGAAGCGGCTCGAAGTGACTTCGCCGAATGACGTGCTGCTGAACCTCGACGGCGAACTGGGCGGACGCCTGCCGGGTGTGTTCGAAGTGCTGCCTCAGCATCTGCGGGTATTTGCGTAAGATCGGGCGGCAGGCTCCGGCGCGAAGACACGCAGAGGCTGCGATCTTAGGCTTGGATGCCGCTTTGGCGCGGACGAAAATCGTGTCCCGCCGCACATAACGTGTTACAATACGGGAGGAAGAACCGCGTCCGGCGGCAGAGCATCAGGCCGGGCGGAGGGCATCCTCCTTTTTGGCGTGTCTGAAAAAATGTAAAAGGCCAACAAGGATAGACTTAAGAGGCCAGGTTGCTTTTTCGGCAATCTAACGTTGAGCTCATCTCCTTCATGAATATAAGCGAAAGAAGTGAATAGAATGAACAAAAACAACAACGGCCGCAGTACGGGCAAAAGCGGCGGGCAGGGACGCGGAGGCAAAAGCAAGCCGCCTATGGGAGCGTCCGCGGGACGCAGCCGCGGCGGCGCGGGCCGGACGAACACCGGTCGCGGAAGAGGCGGGGCACGTCCGGAAGAAGAAATCGAAGGTCTGCCGGTCGCCAAGAACGACGAAGTTACCCTCGACATTATCGGCATGAACCATAACGGCGAAGGCGTCGGCCGGGCGGACGGCTATACGCTGTTCGTAGCCGGTGCGCTGCCGGGCGAGAAGATCTCGGCCAAAGTCATCAATACCAAAAAACAGTACGGGTACGCCAAAATGGGGATGCTGCTCGAGAAAAGCCCAAGCCGCGTCGAAGCGCCGTGCGAAATCTTCGACCGCTGCGGCGGCTGCCAGATCCAGCATCTGGATTACCCGGCTCAGCTGGAATGGAAGCGGCAGCAGGTCGCGGACAGTCTCCAGCGGATCGGGAAACTGAAGGTGCGGACGTTCGGCGCCGAGCAAACTGCCGAATACGCGGAAGAGGCTTCCACCGGGCAGCCGCTTCCAGCGCTTGAAGAGACCGGCTTCGGCGGCGGCGAAGGCCGCGAGAATGCGGAAGAACAAGCAGGCAGTCCGGCTTCCGAAGCCGGAACGCTGGCCGTACCGGCCGAAGCGGATTCCGCGGCAGGGGAAGGCGCGGCTTCGGGCGGGTCTGCCGCAGCCGACGGCGATTCGCTTGGCGTCCTCGTGCCGCCGACGCTTGGCATGAGCGATCCGTGGCGCTACCGCAACAAAGCCCAAGTGCCGATCGGCGAAGAAAGCGGCCGCCTGATCGGCGGGTTCTACGCGCGCGGCACCCACCGCATCGTCGATATGGAGACGTGCATCATTCAGCATGAAGCCAACGACGAGATGGTCGAGACCGTCAAAGCGATCGGCCGCGAGCTGGGCATCCCTGCTTACGAAGAAGAGACCGGCCGAGGACTGCTGCGGCACGTTGTGGTCAAGGTGGCTTTTGCGACGGGCGAGAAGATGGTGGTACTGGTCACGAACAGCGAACGTCTGCCGAAGGCCGAGCAGTGGACCGCCGCGATCCAAGAACGCGTACCCGGCGTAAAAAGTATCTGCCACAACGTGAACATGCGCCAGACGAACGTCATCTTCGGCGATGTGACCACCGTGCTGTGGGGCGAAGAAGTCATTCACGACTACATCGGGGAGATCAAGTTCGCGATCTCGGCCCGTTCCTTCTACCAGGTCAACCCGGCGCAGACAGAAGTGCTGTACGGCAAAACGCTCGAATATGCAGGTCTGACCGGCAAAGAAACCGTGATCGACGCCTACTGCGGCATCGGCACCATCTCGCTGTTCCTCGCGCAAAAAGCAAAGCGGGTCTACGGCGTCGAGATCGTCAAGGAAGCGATCGAAGACGCGCGCAAAAACGCCGAGATCAACGGCATCGATAACGCTGAATTCGAAGTCGGCGCGTCTGAAGACGTGATTCCGCGCTGGAAAGAGCAGGGCATCACGCCGGACGTGATCGTCGTCGATCCGCCGCGCAAAGGCTGCGACATCAAGCTGCTGGAGACGATTATCGAGATGAAGCCGGAACGCGTGGTCTACGTGTCGTGCAACCCGGCTACGCTGGCGCGCGATCTTCGTGTGCTGGAAGACGGCGGGTTCAAGACGGTGAAGGTGCAGCCGGTGGATATGTTCCCGCAGACGGTGCATGTGGAGGCTGTGGCGCTGCTGGTACGGCAGGATTTGGAGTAAGGGAATCGGTGAGTTGGGGACGCAGGTTTTACTGCGTCCCCCTTTTTATGTTAAGGACTATATGAAATCGCGCGTATCCCCTTTGTTTACATTCTTGAAGTTTCCTTTTTTCGAAATTAAATAGGTGTTCTCGATCGGTATCTCAAGCAAGCATTGCTTGATCAATTCCGAAGAAAGTGATGTACTCGCATTGCTGGCAGAGCCATGCTTTAAAATCGGATCATACATAGTAAGCAGACCAACGACTGTTGTTTTAAGAGCAGAAGCAACCTTTTCCAGTGTCTTGATGGTAGGATTCTTTTCTCCACGCTCGATCTGTCCTATATAAGAGGTATTGATCCCAGAGATCAAAGCAAGCTGCTCTTGGCTTAGACCGTTTTGCTGTCTGAGAAATCGAATGCTTTCTCCAATCGTCTGAATGCTATCCATTATGCCTCCTCCCACTCCAAACGATAGATTTTTTTCCAGAAAGCCTCAACGGACTATAGTCAAGTAATGCATTGATATAGTCGCGAAGTGATACAGTTGGCAATGAGAACACGAATAAAAGCATAAAATACATGATGGGCTAATTGAATTTTGAGAATTGGATTTCCATTTCGGTGAGTTAAATATGTCCGTGTTCTTTGAGGCTATAAAATTGATGGTCGCCAATAATGACATGATCAAGTACCTCTATACCGATGATCTTGCCTGCATCGACAAGGCGCTTGGTCATCTTCACATCTTCAAAGGAAGGTTCTGGATCTCCGCTAGGGTGATTGTGTGCACAGATCAGCGAAGCGCTGCAGCGTTTGATTGCCGCTTGGAATACTTCACGAGGATGTACGATTGCTGAATTCAAGTTTCCTATCGAGACTACTTCTTTAAAGATCAGTCGATTTTTTGTGTTCAAGAAAAGGCAGATGAAGTTTTCTTTTGTAGCATGTTTGTATTCAGAGGAGAGAAGATCAAATACATCTTGTGGATTTCGAATCGCGGTTGGATTATGGGTTGGAGCTGCCAGGACGGTAGCTAATTTCAGCATGGCAGTGATTTGACGGGCTTTTCCTGCGCCAATGCCTTTGATCGTAACCAACTGTTGTTCGGTAGCACTCAGAAGCTCCGTCTTTGTAGGGAACTGGTCGAAGAGCTGTTGAATGGTATAACTGTCTTCTTGCTCTCTGAGAGACTGAGCAATTAGGCATTTAAGATTATCATTCAATTGATATTTCATTTTATCTTCCTCCATTAATGTAGATAATTGAACAGACAAAACCCCAAGCGCATAATGCGCTTGGGGTTCAACGTGATGGAACATAAATTGTTGAGCTCTACGTGAAATTGCGTACTGATTTCATTTTGATATGCAATAGAATGGACGTGTACGTTTACAAGATTTAGTTTCTCTCCTTTCTTGAAGCTTGCTATACATACTGTATAGGTATCTAATGAATAATATGTATTTAAAAAATGAGACTTTCCTGTTTTCTAAAGCATGTAGGCAAACCTATTTAGCCAAATCCGAATCAAAATTAAAGTTGAAAAAGTTTGAATATTCTCGCTGTCTTTTCAGAACGAGATGCTAGGCGTCGTTATCATAAACACCTAGTAAATATCCGTAACTCATTCATACTAATTCACACCAAAACGAAAATATTCATTCCAATTCAAATTTCATCAAGCTATAATAAATGAGTCTTATTCTTAAAGCAATACATGGAGGTAAAGCGTATGTATAATGAGCCTGAAAAATGGTCGAGCCTTGAAGAGGTAGCCGAGCATTTAGGCGTGAGTAAAGATACGATTCGTAACTGGATAAAGAAAGATGTCATCCCGCATCGTCGGGTAGGTAAGTTGTTTAAATTTAGGATCTCGGAAGTGGATTCTTGGGTAGATAGCGGGAAGAGTGCGCAGATTGAATAGTTTACCAACGGCAGTAAGTCAGAGAAGTATGTAGGAGGGTTGTTGATTAACATGGTGGTTGCAAATAGGCTGTACAACAGCAGCTTAACTTCCGAACAATTTCTTTTCTATGAAATGAGGATTGTTTCTAAGCAGTATCTTGAAGGAAAGTCGATTGACGAAATTATTAAAGATATAAAAGCCGATAATTTGTTTCAGTACCCAACTGAGCGGAAGATGTCCAGGATTGCTCGAGCCTGTCAAAGAAGAGTTCTCGCTCTCGGTAACGAGAATCTGATTCATGAATTGGCAAATGCATCCGTCGAAGTAGCAAAGCAAGTAAACCTTTATGCGATGATGCGATACAGTCGTCTTGTCCGTGAGTTTATGACTGATCTTATTGGTGAGAAGTACCGTCAGCAAGAATTTTCTTACACTCGAAAGGACATCAATGGTTTTTTCTCCCGTTTGCAAGAACAGAACGACGACGTAGCAGCTTGGAGCGAGCAAACGGTAATGAAGCTGAAGCAGGTACTGACTAAGTGCCTGATTGAAACGGAGATGCTAGATAGTATAAAAGATACCACGTTAAATCCAATCTTCATTAGTGAAGAATTAGAAACGGGCATTCGCGAAAATAATGATTTGACCGCGCTTGCCGCTTTCAACTGTTTCAGGTAGGAGTGTAAATATGGCTGAAATCAAACAAGAACTGGACAGAATCAAATCGCGAATTTCAGATGTGAATTTCCTTGCCAACAAAGGGTTGTCGAACGAGGTCGGAATACACGTATTTACATATGCACCGCAGCATGAGTTAATCGTCCGAGATTACGTTGAACGACTTGTCAATACTCCATCCGACGATTTTCGCGTTATTGAAAAGGATATGTATAAGATTCTTCTTGAAATTCTGGAGGAGAAGCGTGTGCTTGGCACGGTTGCAGCACTAGAGGAGAAAAAAGGTAAGGATTATCTGCTTACTCAGTTACAGAAGATTGCCACGCAGGAGGCATTCTTATCGAAGATGAGATATGAGCCGCACGAACGCGGGGATGTGCTGTTTTTAACGGGCCTCGGCAAAGTATATCCCTTTATGCGTTCACATAAGATGCTTGACAGTATGCAGCAGGTATTCTCGGATATACCAATTGTAATGTTCTACCCAGGAGAATTTAACGGACAAAGCCTAATCCTTTTCGAGAAGTTCCTTGACGGAAACTATTATCGGGCATTCAATCTACTATAACCGGAGGGAAGCAAATGAAGATTCAGAGTATGTTCCAAAAAGATATCAATCGCGATATCAATGGTGTTATCAAAGTAGCACAAGATGACGAAAAAAGCCTCGTTCAGGAACTTGACGAGTACATTATCACCAAGGAACTCCGTCGACATTTCGGCACGTTTTTTGATAATTACTCGAAAGCTATCGATTATCCTACCGATAAAATCGGTGTATGGATTTCGGGTTTCTTTGGAAGTGGTAAATCACACTTTCTCAAAATGTTGTCTTATCTTCTAGCGAATCGTAAGATCGGTGACAGAAAAGCTGTAGACTTCTTTGAAAATAAATTTGATGATCCAATGATGTATGCGACGGTTGTCCGCAGCACGAACATCCCCACAGAGTCTATCCTTTTCAATATAGATATTGAAGGGCCTATTAACAAAGATAAAACGGCAGTCCTTCGTGTATTCGCCAAGGTGTTTTATAATCATTTGGGATTTTACGGAGAGGACTTGAAAATCGCAAAACTCGAACACTTTGTAGACAGGCAAGGTAAGACCGAGATGTTTAGAGAGTCCTTCGAAGAAGTTAATGGTGCGTCATGGTTAGAAGCACGTGCCACTTATGCTTTCTTTGAGGATGATATCGTATCTGTCCTGCAAAGTGTTCTCGGTATGAGTGAAATCGCTGCCCGCAACTGGTTCAACGGCGAGGAACATGCCGATATGAGCATAAAGCAGCTGGTTGAAGAGATTAAAACGTATGTTGATGAAAAAGGCAAAGACTTTCGTCTGTTGTTCTGCGTAGACGAGGTCGGCCAGTACATCGGCGATGACAGTGATTTGATGATAAACCTTCAGTCTATTGTCGAAGAGGTAGGGAGCAAGTGCCTGGGTAAAGTCTGGGTAATGGTCACAAGCCAAGAAGCCATCGACTCTGTTATAAAAATAAGCGGACAGGACTTCTCTAAGATTCAAGGACGGTTCAATACTCGGTTGTCGCTGTCATCAGCATCGGTAGATGAGGTTATCAAAAAGCGTATTCTCAAAAAGAAGGAAGACGCCGACCGACTTCTGCAGCTTGTTTACGACAAAGAGCGTGCCGTGCTGAAAAATTTGTTCACATTTAACAATGCGGTATTGGACATCAAGGGTTACGCCGATGGGGCCGAATTTTCTGCTACATATCCATTCGTGCCTTATCAGTTCATTATTATTCAAAAAGTACTCGCCGAGATACGCAAACACGGTAACTCCGGGAAGCACCTCTCAGGCGGCGAGCGTTCTATGCTTTCCGGGTTCCAAGAGGCTGCTCAGAAAGTACAAGAGAAAGACGAAAATGCCCTCGTACCTTTCTCGCAATTCTACGATACGGTGCATACTTTCCTGGAAAGTCCAATACGCCGAGTGATTGATCGCTGCCAGACTGCAGCCGACCAACATGATGGTTTGGAGCAGCTTGATGTGAGTGTCTTGAAACTCCTTTATCTCGTTCGCTATATTGATGACATTAAGACAAACATCGACAATATTGCTATTTTAATGATTGATGATATCCGTACAGACAAGATCAATCTTCGTCTTGAAATCGCTACTTCATTGGAGCGCTTGGAAACACAAAACTATGTCGCGCGTAGTGGAGACAACTACTCGTTCCTCACCGATGAAGAGCAGGATGTCGCGATTGACATCCGAAACACAACCGTGGACAGTACGACAATCGTTCAGAGTATTGGACAGACCATATTCAGCGAAATCTATCCGTCAAAGAAATACAAGTACAATAAATACGACTTCGCTTATGACCAGTATATCGATGAAACCCTCGTTGGAGCGACAACTGGTGGAGTTCGCTTGCGCTTTGTCACCGTAGCAAGTGACTACTACAACGCTCCTGAAACAAAGCTGATCATGGACTCGCAAGTTAACCATGAAGCGATTGTACTGCTTTCAAGCGCAGTGCAATACTTTGAGGATTTAGAAACCGCTGCGAAAATCAAGAAATATATTAAACAAAAGAACGTATCCCAACTTTCTGAGAGTGTTCAAGACATTATCCGTAAGCGCCAGGTGCAAGCACGGATACTTGAAGAGAATGCTAAGAAGCAGATTGAAAAGTCTATCGTTGATAGTGTGGTATACATCTACGGTGAAAAAGTCGAGATGAAGTATAGCGAGGCAAGAGGAAAGCTTGACGAAGCCTTGAAACAATTGATAGAAAGTGTCTACTCCAAGTTAAGCCTGGTAAACAAGTTCAGAGATAGCGACGCGGATATTCTGGCCATCCTCAACGGAGAGCCGGAACAAATGGGCTTTGCCGGTAGCGGATCAAATAACGAATTTGCCCTGAACGAAGTAAGTCAATGGCTGGAGGAACGCTATATGAGTCGCGTCCCCGTCTCAATGGGCGATGTGCAAAGACGTTATCAGGCGATTCCTTATGGTTGGCGTGAGGTGGATATCGCTGCCCTTATCGCAAGGCTCGTTGTTTCGCAAAAGATTGAAATCCGTTACGGCGGTGCAATCGTTGGCAAGGACGACAGAAATCTTGTCGGCTACCTTCGCAAAAAATCCGAGATAGACAAGGCGAATGTAAGCCGCCGAATTGCACCGAGTGAAGAACTGATGCGTAAAAGCATTACATTCCTACGCAACTGGCTCAATCAAATGGGAATTCCCGAAGACGAAGATGGGCTTATCGCCTTTGTGAAGGAGACGTTTGAACCGAAACTTGCACACTATGAGAAACTTCTTGACGAATACAATCGCGACCGCTATCCACAAAAAGAAGTGGTAACAGCCGCTCGTGATCTGATGAGCGACATTCTATCGCAAAAACGTGACAACGTTGCATTGCTCACTCGTCTGATTGCTAAACAAGATGATCTTCACGACTGTTCTGAGGATATGGAGGAAGTTGAAACTTTCTTCAAGTCTCAAAAGGCTATCTTTGATGCAGCGCGGCAATTACAGCGTGACCTGCAAAACGAGCGGGACTATTTCGTTACGAATACAGATGCGATCGAAAAGATAAGCGAAATTTCGTCAATTCTTGCGATGCCAGAGCCCTACGGTAAGATTAAAGATCTCTCCGATCTGATGCAGGGAGTAAGAAACGCCTACAGCACATTGCTCGAACAGAAGAAAGAGGAAGTTCATGGTAATATCACGCAGTGTATGGGCGACGTTCACACGCTGGCCGATGTCGGCAACCAAACCGATGACGAAGTGAAGAAGGCAGATGACCGCTTTGTCGAATATAAACGGAAAGTTGACGATGCCACAAACTTGACTATGCTTGATGCGATGATTACACAATTACTGAACTATAAAGACCTAGTTTGTAAGCGGATTGAATCAATGCTTCACGATCAGCCGATTACACCGGGCACTACCACGCCTCCGAAGCCGCAGAAAATCGCACAAGTACGCCGATATGACGTGTTTCCTGTTAAAAGGCTGGCATCTCGCGAGGATGTAGATGGTTATCTTGAAAACATTCGTAAAAAGTTGTACGACACGCTGGATGCAAACGACGGCATTCAAATTAACTAAGCAAAGGTGAGAACATGAATAAGAATGCCATTCAAAAATACGCGATCTGGGCACGTACAGAACTCATTGAACAGGTAAAGCAGCGTGCCTTTCAATACGACATTACCGAGAAGGGCTACGGCGATGAGAACGCTACCGTTATCGCAGGGCGTGTACTGGAGCCTGAAGAGAAGCGGCAGCGGCAGTCGTTTATCGAGATCATAAAAGCAAATGGATTCAAGCAAACCGTTGAAGAAGTAGCATACACTTGGTTCAATCGATTTGTCGCCCTACGCTATATGGAAGTGAACGACTTCCTCCCCACTCACGTCCGTGTATTTTCAGATTCGAGTGGCGCCTTCAATCCCGAGATTCTAAAAAATGTTCTGCATCTTGATCTTGAAGGGCTAAACAAGACGAAAGTGTCTGAGCTACTGAACGACAATAAAACAGACGAACTCTACCGCTATCTTCTATTGACGCAATGCAATGCTCTGAACGCGCTTTTGCCCGAAATGTTTGAGCGTTTGGGTGCATATACCGAAATGCTCTTGCCGAATAATATCTTAAGGCCGGAAGGTGTCATAGGACGACTTGTGAGAGACATACCTGAAGAAGATTTCCGTGACGCCGTGCAGATTATCGGCTGGTTGTACCAATATTACAACACCGAGCCGAAACAAATGGTGTTTGATGGACTCAAGAAGAACGTCAAAATTACAAAAGAGAATACCCCTGCCGCTACTCAACTCTTTACGCCGGACTGGATTGTGCGTTATATGGTGGAGAATTCACTTGGGAGGCTGTGGCTTGAATCACATCCAGGCAGCTCGCTACGTACAAACTGGAAATACTACCTTGACGAGGCGGAGCAAACGCCGGAAGTCGCAAAGCGTCTTCGTGTTTTGCGTAGTGAAAATAACGTTAAGTCACCAGAAGACATTAAAGTAATGGATCCATGTATGGGTAGCGGTCATATTTTGGTGTACGCTTTTGACGTGCTGATGCAAATTTATATATCTGAGGGTTATTCCGAGCGCGACGCGGCCAAGCTGATACTCGAAAAGAACCTCTACGGATTGGAGATAGACCGCCGTGCTTATCAGCTTGCCTACTTCGCGCTGATGATGAAAGCAAGGCAGTATAACCGTCGTATCCTGACACAGAGTGTGTATCCGCAGGTGTACGAGCCGACGGGCTATGTGGACGGCATGGAATATGGCTCGCTTATTCGCGTAGACGAGCTTGAACCGATGCCAGAACAACCGAAAGGTCAGCTCACGCTGTTTGTCGATAGTTATGACGTAAAATTGAACGCTTGGAACTTCCGAAGACTGCTTGCACAGAAGTATGATGTAGTCGTGACCAATCCTCCTTATATGGGCGGAGCTGGAATGAGCTCCGAAATGTTGGATTTTGTGAAGAAGCAGTATCCAGACAGTAAAAGCGATCTGTTCGCCGTATTCATTGAAAAGTGTGGCGAATTGCTGAAACCTACGGGCTATCAGGCGATGATTACGCAACACGCTTGGATGTTCCTATCAAGCTACGAAAAACTGCGTAGTAAAATGATTCATCGTGATGATATTGTGAATATGGTACACCTTGGTTCAAGGGCATTTGAGGAAATCGGCGGTGAAGTCGTACAGACGACCACCTTCGTGCTTTCAAAACAAAAAATTATTGATTTTGAGGCAACTTACATCCGCTTAGTAGACTATAATAGCCAAAAGGCAAAGGAAAGAGCGTTCTTATCTGGCGACGACCGTTATATCGCGAAAAAGGAGAACTTCGAGAAGATACCTGGCTGCCCCGTATCCTACTGGGTAGGAAGCAATGGGATTAACAACTTTTTAAAAGACGGATTGTCAATCCAAGTGCAACACTTCGTCCTGAAACGATTCGTGTGTAGACTTCCAGCCTAGACATTT
>NZ_JAAZWC010000018.1 GCF_013185195.1 Saccharibacillus qingshengii | reverse complement strand
CTTAGCTCAGCTGGATAGAGCGTTTGACTACGAATCAAAAGGCCGGGAGTTCGAATCTCTCAGGGCGCGCCATTTTTACAAATCAATAACGGGATGTAGCTCAGCTTGGTAGAGCACCTGGTTTGGGACCAGGGGGTCGCATGTTCAAATCGTGTCATCCCGATTGCTTTTGCGGGTGTAGTTCAATGGTAGAACTCCAGCCTTCCAAGCTGGTAGCGTGGGTTCGATTCCCATCACCCGCTCCATTTTCTAAAAATAGAGACCGGAAGCGGTCTTTTTTGTTATATTCCCGGCGTTCTATGTGGACGCCATTTTGTTGTATATATTCGCTTTCTCTCTGCGCAGTTTTAAAGCGGGAATTCTTTATATCATACATAAATCCCTTCCGCTTTCATTCATAAATAAGTTCCTTGATCAGCTGGTTGTCTCCCGAAATACCGAGTCGCTTTTTCGCTATAAAGTGAAGATTTATCAAATGAATTGTTGTATGATGTGATGAAGATGTCATATCAGCAGCAAGCATGCGATGCAGACAGATAGGAGGAGTAAAATGACTGAACTGACGGTAACCGCGAGCAAAGGCAGTTCCAACAACCTGCTCAGACGCGATGTGCGGTTCCTGGGAAATATTCTTGGTGAAGTGCTTGTTCATCACAGCGGACAGGAGCTCCTGGACAAGGTGGAAAAGATTCGCGAACTGAGCAAGTCTCTGCGTGCCATCTACCTGCCGGACCTGCACGAAGAGTTTAAACGGGAAATTTATTCGCTCGATCCGGATATCCGGCACCAGGTGATTCGAGCTTTCGCCATTTATTTTCAGCTCGTCAATATTGCGGAACAGAATCATCGGATTCGCAGAAAAAGAGATTATGAGCGTTCTGCCGGTGAAGCCGCGCAGCCGGGCTCGATCGAAACCTCTGTTCAGCAGTTGAAAGAACAAAACTTCTCCCCTGAAGACGTAAAAGCCTTCCTGGAAACTCTATCGCTTGAACTTGTTATGACCGCGCACCCGACCGAAGCGGTACGCCGAGTCATTTTGGATATTCATAAACGTATCGCCGCCGACGTGATGCAGCTTGACGATCCGTCTCTGACTTTCCGCGAACGCGAACAGCTGCGCGAGAAACTTCTGAATGAAGTCATCACGCTGTGGCAGACCGATGAGCTGCGGGACCGCAAGCCGACCGTACTCGACGAAGTCAGAAACGGAATGTATTATTTCCACGAGACGCTGTTCCATGTACTTCCCGATGTGTACGGAGAACTGGAACGCTGCCTTGAGAAGTATTATCCGGGCCAGGACTGGCATGTTCCGAACTATCTGCGTTTCGGTTCCTGGATCGGCGGCGACCGGGATGGCAATCCTTCGGTTACCGCGAACGTAACTTGGCAGACTCTTCAAATGCAGCGCAAGCTGGCGATCCGCGAATACCATGCCATTTTGGTGGAACTTATCCATATGCTCAGCTTCAGCAGCAGTATCGTCCACGTGACGGACGAGCTCCTGGAGTCGATCGAACGCGACCGCGAGTCGGTTACGGTGGACGCGAAATCGAACTGGCATAACGACAACGAACCTTACCGCGTCAAGCTTACCTATATGATTCGCAAGCTCGACAACGTCTTGGATGAAGACAAAAAAGGCAAGCCGGAACGCTATGCCCATCCTTCCGAGCTGATCGAAGATCTCAAGATGATCGATCGCAGCCTCCGTTATCACCATGCCGATTATGTAGCGGATAGCGCAATCAAAAAGCTCGTTCGGCAGGTGGAATTGTTCGGTTTCCATACGGCAACCCTGGATATTCGCCAGCACAGCCAGGAACATGAGAAAGCCATGAGCGAGATTCTAGACAGCATGAACATTGTTTCGAACTACGGCGAGCTTTCGGAAGATGAGAAGATCGAGCTGCTGGTCGGACTTCTTGAAGATCCTAGACCTCTGACTACTCCTTACCAGACCTACAGTGACGGAACGGAAGAGTGTCTGCAGGTTTACCGAACCGTGTTTGAAGCCCAAAACGAATTCGGTCCGAACTGTATCGGCAGCTATCTGATCAGTATGGCGGAAGCATCCAGCGATATTCTCGAAGTTATGGTATTCGCCAAAGAAGTCGGGCTGTTCCGCAAACATGCCGACGGTAAAGTCGTTTGTACCCTGCAGGCGGTACCGCTGTTCGAAACGATCGACGATCTTCAGGCCGCGAGCGGCATTATGAAAAGATTGTTCGAAATCCCGGTATACCGCGAAGCGGTGGACGCGATGAACAATCAGCAGGAAATCATGCTCGGCTATTCCGACAGCAGCAAAGACGGAGGAACCGTTGCCGCCAACTGGGAACTGCGTGTCGCGTTGAACGAGATCACGGCCATGGCCAATCAGTACGGAGTCAAACTGAAATTCTTCCACGGCCGCGGAGGAGCACTGGGACGCGGAGGAATGCCGCTTAACCGCAGCATCCTTGCCCAGCCGCCTCATACGGTCGGAGCGGGAATCAAGATTACCGAACAAGGCGAAGTGCTGTCTTCCCGCTACTCGCTCAAAGGTATCGCGTATCGAAGTCTGGAACAAGCGACTTCGGCGCTGCTGACTTCTGTCGTAGCCGCTACGGATACTTCTTATATGGAAGAAGAACGCCAGTGGGAAGATATTGCGAGAAATATTTCCGAGGCTTCGCTGAATAAGTATCAGGATCTGATCTTCCGGGATCCGGATTTCCTGTCCTTCTTCAAGGAAGCAACGCCGCTGTCGGAAATCGGAGAATTGAATATCGGTTCCCGTCCTTCCAAGCGCAAAAACAGCGATCGTTTCGAAGATCTTCGTGCGATTCCTTGGGTATTTGCCTGGACGCAGGGTCGCTACCTTGTACCCGCCTGGTATGCAGCCGGCACGGGAATCCAGAGCTTCTATCAAGGAAAGCCGGAGAATCTGGAGACGTTGAAGCAGATGTACGAAAGTTTCCCGTTCTTCACTTCTCTGATCAACTCGCTGCAGATGGCGATTGCCAAAGCGGACCTTGTCATCGCGAAGGAATATGCATCGATGTACGGAGACGAAGAAAGCCGCAATCGGATCTTTGGATTGATCGAAGAAGAATTCCGACTGACCAAGCAGCTGATTCTCGATATTACCGGGCAGCAGGAGATTCTGGATAATGTTCCGGTGATCCAGGAATCGATCCGTCTGCGCAATCCTTACGTCGATCCTCTGAGCTATCTGCAGGTTCAACTGCTGAAAGAACTGCGCGATCTGCGGGATTCGGAAGATCCGGATGACCAGGAGCTGCTTCGCGAAGTTTTGCTGACCATCAACGGTATTGCCGCAGGACTTCGCAACACCGGTTGATCTCTTTTTTTCAAGTGCTGAAGGGTTTGCTCAACCGCGTCTTTTCCTTGGAAAAGACGCGGTTTTGTTTTGGGGAAATTGCGGGAGGCTCGCGAGATTTTTTTGTCCGAGGATGTCAAGGGTTGGAAGAAGTTACAACAGCAGTGTTGCTTTTTGACGCTGCATGAATTACGATTTGAACATACGCATAAAACGGCGGTTTTACGTTGTTTGCGCAGCTATTCGGCAGGTCCGACGATGCGAAGCATACGTTTGGAGACGCCGGATGGAATGCTTGCCTTAAAGTTGTTAAGGGGACTCCGGAAAAGAAGCGACAGGGCGCTTCAGGTTCCCGATTCAGCGGGCTTAGTCTGGGGGAGACACGGTGGACAATCTGGAAACGAGATTGGTGAAACTTGCGCTCAAAGGTGACCAGAGAGCTTTCGCCGAAATCGTTGATCTCTATAAAGATCGAATTTTTCATCTCGCCTATCGAATGTTAAGCAATCGTCACGAAGCGGAAGATGTGGTTCAGGAGACGTTTTTGCGCGTTTACCGCAATCTCGATCGCTATGATCCCGGCCAGAAGTTCTCGACATGGATCTACCGGATCGGGACCAACCTGAGTATCGACCGCCTTCGCAAAAGAAAACCTACATATTCGCTGGACGCTGAAATAGGCGATCAGGATGGAGCGGACGGTTACGCGCTCATTCCGGGCGATAACCGAACGCCGGAGAGCGAGTATATGATCTCCGAGACAAGAACGACGATTCACGAAGCAATCGACGGACTGCCTCCAAAGTACAAAACCGTGATGATTCTGCGGTATCTGCAGGAACTTTCCCTGCAGGAAATCAGTGAAGTTCTCGATATGCCGGTGACCACGATCAAGACTCGAGTACATCGTGGACGCGAATTTTTACGAAAAAAACTGGAATCGCCGCAGTACTGAGCGATTTCGGTTTTTTTATGTCGCGATGATGAAAATTTACGAATTCATGAACGTGTCTAAATAAATTTGAATTAAAGTGCGATTTTGTGGTTAACGGTTGAAACTATCACCGGCGCATGGCGTATTAAGTAGAGCATAATAAGGTCAACATGAGATTTTACCGAGTTTTCACGAAAGGATATGGCCCATATGGAATGCAAACAAGCCGTCTCGTTTATGCACGATTATCTGGATGGAGACCTGCCTACGGAGCAGGCGCGCGAATTAAAAAGTCACCTAGATGCCTGTCCGGAATGCCGAGCGGCCTTTCGAAGTCTCGAAGAGACGGAGATGATGCTGTTTGCTGCAAACCGCAAGATGGATACCGCAACCGTATCCGACGATGTAACCGATCGCATCATGAGCTTTCTTCCTCAGCCCAAAAAGCACAGTCCCGCATGGAATTGGGTGCGCAGACACCCTGCTTTGACCGCCGCGGCTGCGTTTATCCTTATTATGCTGGGCACATCGATCGGATTCTGGAACGCGGATACACAGCTTGTCGTCAAAGGCAGCGATCTCAATCGCGTTCAGGTTGAAGGGAATACCGTGATTGTTCCGGAAGGAACGGTTGTGACCGGAGACCTCACCGTAGAACGCGGTGAACTGAAGATCTACGGCGAAGTAGAAGGAAATGTAACGGTGATCGACGGATCCGCTTATCAGGCGTCTACGGCTCATGTCGCGGGCCAGGTAAAGGATATCGATCAGGCTTTCGACTGGGTCTGGTACAAACTGGGCAATATCTTTTCGGAAGTCGCCTATCGATAATCCGATCAGGCGAGATCCGGAAGCCTGTTTGGTCGGCCTGTAACTCTTGCAAAGCCTACATGTCCTTTCTGATCGCAGTAGAAACGCGGCGTCATCGTCCCTAGGGGCGGCGGCGCCTTTTTTGTCGAACAGGCAGTCAGCGGCTTGCAACAAAAGCATGAACGTTATAACCTATAGATATCAATCCGAACTATAATCCGGGCCGGCAGTCGGTTCCGAAGCTTGGACGGCCGGCGGACATACATAAATGCCAGCAGCCTGAGAGAGACGGAGATAACGGGGGCTTGGGCCATGATGGATTACTTTACCAACCTGAGTTGGACAGATACGGTCAAGGACGTCGTTGATGTCTTGATCGTTACTTATATTGTGTATCAATTGATTCTGCTGGTGCGCGGAACCCGGGCCGTACAGCTGCTGAAAGGTATTTTGGTGCTCGTCATTATTTGGGCAATTAGCAGTTGGCTCGATCTGTATACGTTAAAGTGGCTGATGGATCGGATGTTTACTTTTGGCGTCGTTGCGATCTTTATTATTTTCCAGCCGGAGCTGCGCCGCGGACTTGAACAGCTTGGACGGGGCAAATTTGTGGGCAGGAGCAGCGTCGATGAAGAAGAAGTGGGCCAGATGATCGGCGAGCTGATGAAATCCGTCACTTATTTGTCCCGGCGGAAGATTGGCGCTCTTATTGTTTTTGAAAGAAATACCGGGCTGAACGAATATACGGAGTCGGGGATTCCGATGAAGTCCGTGGTGACCTCGGAACTGCTGATCAACATTTTCACACCCAATACGCCTCTGCACGATGGAGCGGTCATTATTCAGGAACGCACGCTTTCGG
Source organism: Saccharibacillus qingshengii (assembly GCF_013185195.1). Taxonomy (GTDB): domain Bacteria; phylum Bacillota; class Bacilli; order Paenibacillales; family Paenibacillaceae; genus Saccharibacillus; species Saccharibacillus qingshengii. The sequence continues at coordinate 106,940 of NZ_JAAZWC010000018.1, read as the reverse complement.
CGGCGGCCTGTTATTTGCCGCTTTCCGAAAATCCTTTTATCAGCAAAGAACTCGGAACAAGGCACCGTGCGGCGATCGGGATTAGCGAAGTTGCAGATTCCGTTTCCGTCATCGTCTCGGAAGAGACAGGGCAGATCTCGCTTGCTCTCGACGGGAAGGTAGTGCGCGATATCAGCGAAGAAGCCTTGGTATCGAAACTGTACGAACTGCTGAAACCGAACCCGTCCGTAAGAGATAAGAAGGGCTTGTTCTGGAGAAAGAGAGGGGACGAGCCGAATGGATAAGTGGCTGGGCAACAATACCGCCGCCAAGATCATCGCGTTGGCCGTAGCCTTGATTTTGTGGGCGATGGTTCATGTGGATACCGATACCCCAACCATTACGCGCAATACGCAGGGAAACCAGACGATCGCGAACCTGGCCATCGAACCTTACGGGCTCGACGATGAAAAATATGTGCTGCAGTCCGTCGTACCTCAGCGGATCAGCGTCGAAGTGGCCGGCCAGCGATCACAGATTACTTCCCTGCTGCCAAGTACCGAATACCAGGTCAAAATGGATTTGAGCCGTGTAACGGAACCGGGCCAGTACACCGTGCCGCTTCAATTCGATCCTCCGGCGGGCGTAGAGCTGCTGTCGATCGAACCTTCCCGGGTAACCGTAACGATCGAAGAGAAGGTCACCCAGGAGTTTAATGCGGTGATTCTGACCACAGGTGTGCCTGCCGACGGGTTTACGGAGCTTGATCCCGTATTTGAAGAAGGAAATGCCGTAAAGGTCACCCTTCCCGAGAGCGAAATGAAGCAAGTGCAAAAGATTCAGGGCGAGATGAGTGTGGACGGAGCGAACGAAAGCATCTCGGGGCGGGTTAAGCTGGTCGCGTATGCGAATAACGGCGAGGTACTGGACGACGCGGTAATCACGCCGGCAGCTATCAAAGTCCAGATTCCGATTTCTTCCAACGTTTCGTCCGTCTCGTCGAAAACACTGCCTCTTAATGTGAGCTACAGCGGCGATTTGCCGGACGGGTTGGTTCTGGCGGGCGTAGAAGCCGGTGCCAACCAGGTGACGCTGTACGGACCCAAGGGAGTCCTGGAGGGAATGGACAGCTATCCTCCCGTTACTCTCGACTTGGGCGAAGTCAAAGCGGAAGGATCTACCCGTTATAAAGAAGCTTTGGCTGCGCCCGACGGCATAGAGCGTATCGAACCTTCTTCGGTTGAATTCACGGTCAATGTCGTACCGTTCGCAGAAAAAACGATTGAGAATGTACCGGTTGCCTTAACCGGACAAACCGCCGGTACCGATGCGAAAATCACCGATCCGGTGTCGGGGAAAATGAACGTAACGGTGAAAGGGGCTCCCAGCCGTCTTGCGGAGATTACGGCGGCCGATATCGGTCTGACAGCCGATCTCAGCGGGTTGAATGCCGGCTCGCACAATGTGCGCTTAAAAGTGGAACTTCCCGACTATATTCGGATGGATGAGGCTTCGGCTCCTTCTGTCACTGTGGAGATTGCGGCAGCTGCCGAAGAAACCAAACCGGATACGCCGGTAACGACCGAGCCCGACAACGAGACTGCCCCGCCTGCCCAAGGAACCGATGAACCGGTTGTCGAACCGGAACCGGCTCAGCCGGATCCCGAAGAAACGGTCGAGCCGAACGGGGAGACCCCCAACAATACCGAACAGCCGGGCGAGGTCGAGGAGACGCCTCCGGCGGACGGAGACGAACCGACGGCGCCTGAACCGACGGAGCCGACCGAAGAAGATCCGCAGGGCGGCGGAGCAATCGTACCGGAACCCGATCCGGAAACCGGCGGCGGAACAACCTCACCCTAAAGAAGACACTTAAGCCGCATGAATGATTATCATATTCGAATACGTCATAGAAGGACCTTGAACGGATTGTCTTTGCGGCATCGGAAGACACGGCTGAGGCAGTCAGGACGTTTTTGAAATAAAAGGAGAACGAGATTGATATGGGAAAGTATTTCGGAACAGACGGTGTACGCGGAGTAGCAAATAAGGAACTGACAGCCGAATTGGCTTATAAGATTGGCCGCTGCGGAGGTTACGTGTTGGCAGGTGAAGTCGAAAAACCAACTGTGCTGATTGGCATGGACACCCGGATTTCGGGTCTTATGCTGGAGTCTGCCCTGATCGCGGGTCTGCTGTCGATCGGTGCGAACGTGGTGCGGCTCGGAGTCGTCTCGACGCCGGCTGTAGCTTACCTCACCCGTACGATGAAAGCGGACGCGGGCGTTATGATCTCGGCTTCGCACAACCCGGTTGAAGATAACGGTATCAAGTTCTTCGGCGGAGACGGTTTCAAGCTGTCGGACGAAACGGAACTGCGGATCGAAGCCCTGATGGATGCCGAGACCGACGAACTGCCGCGTCCGGTAGGAGCCGGACTCGGAACCGTGACCCACGACGACGCTTCGAAGTTTGTCTACCTGGATTACCTGAAAACGACGGTACAGCAGTCATTCAAGGGCCTCAAGGTGGTTCTGGACTGCGCGCACGGTTCCGCTTACGAACTGGCACCGCGTCTGTTCCGCGAATTGGGAGCGGAAGTCATTGCTATCGGCGCCGAACCGAACGGTCTGAATATCAATGATCATGTCGGTTCCACCCATCCGGAAACGCTGCGCGAAGAAGTGCTGAAACACGGGGCGCAGATCGGTCTGGCTTTTGACGGCGATGCCGATCGTCTGATTGCCATCGACGACAAAGGCGACGTTGTGGACGGGGACTTTATTCTGTGTATCTGCGGCGATGCGATGAACCGTGCAGGCAAACTGAACGGCAGTACAATCGTGACAACCGTCATGAGCAATATCGGCTTCTACAAAGCGACGGAAAAGCTGGGTCTCAACACGCTGAAAACGGCCGTAGGCGACCGTTACGTGATGGAAGAAATGCGCAAAGGCGGTTATAACCTGGGCGGAGAACAGTCGGGACATGTGATCTTCCTGGATCACAATACGACAGGCGACGGCATGCTGACCGCTATCCAGCTGGTCGATACGCTTGCGGCGTCCGGCAAGCCGCTGAGCGAAGTGAAAACGATGATGCGCCAGTATCCGCAGCTGCTCGTCAATGTGCGTGTACAGGACAAACGCAATTACGAAGGCAATGAAGCGATTCTGGCGGCCGTTGAAGCTGTCGAACGCGAATTGGGCACCGAAGGCCGCGTCTTGGTTCGTCCTTCCGGTACGGAAGCGCTGATCCGCGTGATGGCGGAAGGCCCGGATGAGAACCAGCTGGACCGGGTAGTGGGCCAAATCGCCGATGTGGTGCGCAGCGAACTCGTTTAACGCCCTCCCGAAAACCCGAAAAACGCCCGAGTTGTAAACCGACTCGGTATGTCATATAATGTGGAGGTGCCCGCTTGCGTTCAGGCGGGCACCTTTTATGATTGCAAGAGGGACTGCATAAGTCCGACTTCTATACAGAGAGCGAGGATTGTGAGGTTGGGATTCAACAAGCGCCAGAGCTTGGGCGCCGGACCGGAACGCCGAAGGACGAAAGTCCGACGGGGATGAGCGGCTCAAGCTGACGAGGTGGAGGTGTTCGAAATATTCGGCGGGGACCTCCCGGTACTGCATCGAACCGTAAGCGAATCTCGAAAAACGGACAGGCGACTGGCCGCACAAACGAATTCGCGGGTGCTTAATCAACGGGCTTTTCGTGTGGCAGGTCCAAACACGAAAGCTTACACGGCGGACAAAAAGCGAGAAGCCGAGGCTTCAAAGCGTCCGTTTTTTGAAAAATCAAACGATCGGCGGGAGTAGTCTGCCTTCCAGAGAGCCGTCCGCCCAAATGGGACAGACGGCTCCCCAAGATGTTTTCTTTTCGAACCGTAAGCTTTTTTTGGTTTGGCCTACCGCTCAAGCTCGAAGATTTCAACCCAAATCATGAGCGGAGGAAATATATATTATGTGTGGAATCGTAGGGTACATTGGAGCGAGAAATACGCAGGACGTCCTGATCGAAGGTCTCTCTAAGCTTGAATACCGCGGGTATGACTCGGCGGGAATCGCCGTATATACAAACGAAGGTCTGCGTGTGACAAAAGCGCTGGGCCGTCTGGTCAACCTGGAAAACAAGCTGGAAACGGCTCCTTTGGTCGGTTCGGTCGGCATCGGACATACCCGCTGGGCAACGCACGGCAAGCCTTCGGATGTGAACTCCCACCCGCATACGGATGTCACGCAGAAATTCTCGGTTGTACACAACGGCATTATCGAGAACTATCTGGAGCTCAAAGACGAACTGATCGCAAGCGGCGTCGAATTCGTTTCCGAAACGGATACGGAAGTCATTTCCCACCTGGTGGCGCGCGAGTATAATGGCGACATCGTGGAAGCCGTCCAAAAAACGATCAAGCATCTGCGCGGCGCTTTTGCGCTTGGCGTGCTGACCGAATATGAACCGGATCGCATCGTAGCGGTTCGTCATGCAAGCCCTCTGATTATCGGAATCGGCGAAAACGAAAACTTCATCGGTTCGGATATTCCGGCCATCTTAAAGTATACCCGTAACGTTTTCATCTTGAACGACGGCGAAATGGCTCTTCTGACCCGCGACAGTGTCAAGCTGATGACGATCGAAGGCAATGCCATTACCCGGGAAATGACGTACATCGAATGGGACGCGGTAACGGCGGAAAAAGGCGGCTACGAGCATTTCATGCACAAGGAAATTCACGAGCAGCCTAGAGCTTACCAAGACACGATGCGCGGACGCGTAGACGAAACCGGCAAAAAAGTCGTGCTGCCGGACTTCCATATGACGGACGAGCAGATCAAAAATATCCGTAACGTACAGATCATCGCCTGCGGAACGGCTTACCATGCCGGCCTCGTAGGACGTACGGTACTCGAACGTCTGGTACGCATTCCGGTTGAAACGGATGTCGCTTCCGAATACCGTTACCGTTCGCCGATCATCACTCCGGAAACGCTGGTTATCGTGGTCAGTCAGTCGGGCGAAACGGCGGATACGCTGGCAGCTCTGCGCGAAGCGCATGCCAACGGCGCACACGTTCTGGCGATCACGAATGTAGTCGGCAGTTCGATCGCACGCGATGCGGATGACGTAATTGCCACGCTGGCCGGACCGGAAATCGCCGTGGCTTCGACCAAGGCGTATACGTCCCAGCTGATCGCATTCTACCTGCTGGGTCTGTACTTCGCGCAGGTACGCGGCACGCAGACGGAAGCTCAGGTAGCCGAGACGCTGGCGGCCATGCAGGCTCTGCCGGAGCAGGTTGAGTCGATTCTGGCCCGCGAAGGCGAAGCGAAAGTGCATGCGGAGAACTTCTCTTCCCAGAAGCACCTGTTCTTCATCGGACGCGGCATTGACTATGCAGCAGCTCAAGAAGGTTCGCTGAAGCTCAAAGAGATTTCGTATATCCATTCCGAAGCTTATGCAGCCGGCGAACTGAAACACGGTACGCTTGCCTTGATCGAAGACGGCGTGCCGGTTATCGCACTGGCGACCGAACAGGCCCTGATCGAGAAAACGGTCAGCAACATCAAGGAAGTCAAAGCCCGCGGCGGCGTCGTTCTGACGATCTGCTACGAAGAAGATGCGAAAGAACTGATGAAGTCCGTCGATTCGGTATTTACGATTCCGAAGACACTGCCGCTTCTTACCGCTTCGCTGTCCGTGGTCGCTCTGCAACTGCTGTCCTACTATGCTTCCCTTGCTCTTGGCCTGGATGTCGACAAGCCTCGTAACCTGGCGAAAAGCGTAACGGTCGAGTAGGAAATCGGCTCAAGCGTACTTTCTCCAAACCAATAAATCAATAGACAAAAGGACGCTCCGGTGAATAACCGGGGCGTCCTTTTTGTTGTTCCAGGCTGTACGTTATCGCGGTTGAGCGGCCCAATTGTCTTTGTGCACGTCTTCCGTGCCGGCCTCCAACGCTTCCTCGTAATAGGCACATTTATGTTCGATCACTTTCATCGTTTCGACCAGAGCGGCCATATGGGCTTCGACCACCGCTTTGCGTTCCTGGAACATGTCGTGGCGCTGCTGCAGCGTCGAGTCGCCTTCGGAGCACCAGTCGATGAATGTCTTGATTTCCTTGATCGGCATGCCGGTCGATTTGAGGCAGTCCACAATTTTGAGAGAGGCGATATCGGATTCTTTGAAAAAGCGCGTGCCACTGGCGCTGCGTTCCAGGAAAGGCATCAGCCCTTCTTTGTCATAATAGCGCAGGGCGTAGGGAGTCAGGTTCAGGACTTTTGCAGCCTGGCCGATCGAGTAGGTTTTCATGGGATTCTCCTGTCTGTACAAGCTCGACTTAGAGTTAACTCTAGCTTGGGGTCTGATCGAAATCTTATCATCGGGCCGCAGAGATGTCAAAGCAAATGCCCTTCACGAAAATTACCGCTTGACTTAGAGTTAACTGTAAGGTTTAGCATGGAGTCAGAACCAATTCCATTACCCACATCACAGGAGGTTTTTTATGATAACCGCGAATGCAAAAGCTGTCCATGGAGCGGACCAGCCGTTCACAAGCACCGAAATTGAACGTCGGGATCTGAAAGCCCAAGATGTACTGATCGAAATCAAATATGCAGGAATCTGTCATTCCGATATTCACAGCGCACGCGGCGAATGGGGACCTGTTCAATATCCGTTTGTACCGGGACACGAAATTGCCGGAATCGTATCGCAGGTCGGACCGGAAGTCACCAAATACGCGGTCGGCGACCGGGTCGGCGTTGGCTGTATGGTCGATTCCTGCGGCAAATGTGCACATTGTCACGACGGCGAAGAGCAGTACTGCGAAGAAGGCATGACCGGTACGTACGGATCGGTCGATCGCTACGGCCAGTACACACAGGGCGGCTATGCGACGCACATCGTAGTTACGCAGGACTTTGTTGTCCGGATTCCGGACGCGCTGGAACTTGACGCGGCGGCTCCGCTGCTGTGCGCCGGTATCACGACGTACTCGCCTCTGCGCCACTGGGGAGCGGCTCCCGGCAAAAAGATCGCTGTCGTGGGTCTTGGCGGTCTCGGACATATGGCGGTCAAATTGGCACATGCCATGGGCGCCGAAGTGACGGTTCTGTCCCAATCCCTCAAAAAGAAAGAAGACGGCTTGAAGCTTGGAGCCAGCCATTATTATGCGACAAGCGACGAAGAAACATTCAAGACGCTGGCGAACTCGTTTGATCTGATCATCAATACGGTAAGCGCCAAGATCGATATCAACGCTTATCTGTCGCTGCTTGCGGTAGACGGTACGCTGGTCAATGTCGGCGCTCCTTCGGAGCCGCTGCCGGTTCAAGTGTTCTCGCTGATTCCGAAGCGCCGTTCGTTCGCGGGGTCTTCGATCGGCGGTATTCGCGAAACGCAGGAAATGCTGGACTTCTGCGCCGAGCACGGCATTAAGCCGGAGATCGAAGTTATTTCCGCCGACCGGATCGATGAAGCCTGGGAGCGCGTCATGGCTTCCGACGTCAAATACAGATTCGTGATCGATATTTCCACTCTGTAAAAAGTTCGCAAACCCCGACAACCTTATGCGTTGTCGGGGTTTTTTGGCATTAAATTTTTTTGTCCGAAAACTATCCAGAAGAATGAGAAAGCTGAAACGCCAACAAAAAACAAGTATAATGGAAGCGGGATTAAACTTACAAAATAAACCAGACAAGTGCTTGATCCCGTTAACAAAGGAGAGAAACGATTGAATATGTGCAGGTCCGATTCCGGCTATGACGAACCCTCAGCCCCATTCCGCCGGTTCAGACGGTCCGGACGATTCTGGCTCGTGCTGGTGTGGATAACGGCAATGGTATTGCTGGCTGCGCCTTCGCACGGGCTCATGGACGTCGGACGGGTATCTGTCGGCCCGAATGATCCGAATATCCGTTACACGGGACGCTGGGACGCCTCGGAAACGGATACGTACCGGGGATATTGGTCCGGAACGTCGCTGACGACGGCTTTTACAGGCACTAGCGTAAGACTCAAACTCGGTTACACGGCTCCGCCCGCCGGATCCGATCTGTTCGTATCGATCGACCGAGGTCCTTATAATCTGTACAAAAATGCTTCGGGTACCGTCAACCTGACGTCTTCCCCTCTGGCAGAAGGCGAGCATACGCTGACGTTGGTTACCCGAAATATCCGGGACGTGGCCGTTTTCAAAGGGCTGCTGCTCGATAAAGACGCCTACACGGTCGCTCCCCCGGAGCGGGGCCGCCTGATCGAATTCATTGGCGATTCGATTACCGTCGGGTACAAAACGCCGAACGTTTCGATCGAGTCCTACGCCTGGCTCACCGGCGAGCGGCTGAACGCGGACCATACGCAGATTGCCTATACGGGGATGTGCCTCACGGACGGCGTTTCCTGCAACGGACTGCCTCCTTCCGGCATGAGCGAACAGTATTTCCGGCTTCAGCCGCTCGATTATGCGGACTCGCCGCCGTGGAAGGTTGACGCGGCTCGGCAGCCCGATGCGGTTGTGATCAATCTGGGAACGAACGATGAACGCGCCCAGGTTGCCGGCTCTACGTTCCAAAGCGCCTATGCCGGCTTTCTGAAGCGGCTGCGCAGCATTTATCCGCAAACGGAGCTGATCGTCATCCGTCCTTTGAACGGCTATATGGACAAAGAGACACAGGAAGCGGCGCTTCTTCGTCAGAAAGCCGGCGATCAGCGGGTGCATCTCATTTCGACGGAAAGCTGGCTGGCTCCGGATACGGGCGATTATACGGATGCGCTGCATCCTTCCGTACAGGGAAACGTCAAAATGGCCGATAAGCTTGTACCCGAACTGCAGCGAATACTCGGCTGGTGAACGTGGTATAATAGCGGATAACGGCATGGAGGGGAAGACATGATATTGGTCAGTTCCTGCCTGGCAGGGTTTGTGGTCCGCTACAACGGTACGGACAGTCTGGAAGAGAGTGTGCGGGAGCTGCTTGAGGCAGGCGAAGCCATAGCGGTCTGCCCGGAATTGATGGGCGGATTTGCGACGCCTCGCGAACCGGCGGAGATTGTGGGCGGCAGCGGAGACGATGTGCTGGACGGACGCGCACGCGTCGTCGAACGTTCCGGAACGGATGTTACGGAGCTGTATCTGCGCGGAGCGCAGCTGACGCTCGACAAAGCGCTGGAAGTCGGGGCGCATACCGTGATTCTCAAAGAAAACAGCCCGTCGTGCGGCAGTGCCGCCATCTATAACGGGGAATTTGCAGGCGTCAAGATCGCCGGACACGGCGTGACGTCTGCGCTGCTGCGGCGGCATGGAGTACAGGTGCAGTCGGAGCACGATTACCGGCAGGCATCCCATTTTACATTCAAAGGAGAACAAGCATGATAGCCAAAACGGAACAGGAAATCGAAGGACTAAAAAAAATCGGACGGATCGTAGCGCTCATCCGGGACGAACTGAAGGCAATGACCAAACCCGGCGTACGCACGATCGATCTGGATCTCCGCGCCGCCGAATTGTTCGAAGAACACGGCGCAGTCTCGGCCCCGAAATCGACCTACGATTTTCCGGGATATACTTGTATCAGCGTCAATGAAGAAGTGGCTCACGGCATCCCGGGAGAACGCGTCATTCAAGAAGGCGACCTTGTAAACGTGGATGTGTCCGCTTCCTGCGACGGTTACTTTGCCGATACGGGAGTCTCGTTTGTTGTCGGTCAGGGCGACCCGCGTCTGGTTACGCTGTGCGAGGCGTCCGTGCTGGCATTCGAAGCGGGAGCCGCGAAGATCAAAGCCGGTTCCAAGCGCAACAACGCAGGCAAAGCGGCTTATAATGTGGCACGCCAACACGGGTTCAATATTATCGAGACGCTGACGGGACACGGAATCGGCACTTCGCTGCACGACGAGCCGGAATACATCCTGAGCTACTACGACCCGACCGATACCGATCTGTGGAAAGAAGGTTCGGTGATCGCGTTTGAGCCGTTCGTGTCGACGAATGCGCGCGAAGTGTTCGAAGATGCGAACGACGGCTGGACGCTCCGCGCGGACGACGGAAGCTTCGTCGCCCAATACGAACACACGATGATCGTCACCAAGGGCGCGCCGATCATCCTGACGAAGTAGGGGCGATATGGGAAAATGGACGGCAACCCGCCTGTTTAACGAAGCGCTTCGTCTGCGCGAAGCTTCCGGAGCGGAAGAAGCCTATCTGTTCGTGCGCGAACACACCGAAGCCGACAGGCTGTCGGGGCAGGCCGATGCCCGGCAGATGAATCTGCTGTATGCGCTGGCCGCCGCTGCCGGCCGCGAAGACGAAGCGTTTGCGCTGCTGCGCGAAGCGGTTCAGGAACGCGGTTTCTGGTATCCGGCGGACTATCTGCTGGAAGACGACGATCTGGACACGCTGCGCGGGCGCGAAGGATTTGCGGAACTCGCGGATCTGAGCGGGCGGCGCGAAGAAGCGGCGCTGGCAGGCGAAGCTCCGGCGCTGACGGTATTGTATCCGGAAGCTCCGGCTTCCTCGGCTGCTCCGAAGCCGGAAGCCGATACGATCGCGGCGGCGGACCGGGACGAAGAGGCCTGCGGTCCGCTGCTGCTCGTGCTGCACGGCGATCAGGAGAACGAGGGCGACGCGGAGCCTTTCTGGAGAGCCGCTCTTGCAGCCGGCTGGACGGTCGGACTGGTGCGTTCTTCGCAGATCCGGTTCTCGGATACTTTCGGATGGGACGATATCGATCTGGGCGCGGCGGAGCTGCGCGAACATCTGCTCGCTCTTCGCGGAGAAGCTTCGGGAGGAGGCGCCGCTCCCGTGGTGCTGGGCGCTTTTTCGGCCGGAGCGGAAGTGGCGCTGAACGCGCTGCTGCACGACGAATTTCCGGCGGACGGCCTGGTGCTGGTTTCTCCCTGGCTGGATGAACCCGGCGAGTGGATCGGCGCGCTGGACCGGCTGGAAGAGCGGACGCCTCGCAGCGTGCTGATCGCGGGCGAAGCGGACGAAGAAGGCCGCGAATCCGCCGAAGCGATGTCACAGGCGATGCAGGAAGCCGGTCTGGAATGCCGGTTGGAGATCGTGCCCGGCATGGAGCACGATTACCCGGAAGACTTTGCCGAGCGGCTGCCTATCGCTCTGGCCTGGATAAGCCGGGCGTAGCAGAGCCTGGCCGGCAGCCTGATTAGTGCCTCAATGCCTGCAAAGGCGGACCGAGAGCGCAATACTGCCGATCAACAGGTCAGCTTTCATAAGCTTTTTGAAAGTTCGGATCGCTTGGATTATCGATTCACCGCAGTGAAGCGACAGAAATAATCGTTGACAGTGAAGGGCAAGCCCGGTATATTGATTGGAAAATCGTTGGACCCGGCAGGAACAGAAAAAGTGTTTCCGAGGCGTCTTCCATGCGAAGACGCCTTTTTTTTGCATGCGGACCGAAATGGGGAGAATACGGATGGAACAAGAGAACGGCGGGAATTTTCAGCGGAAAATGGAAGTGCGGCACGTCGTCATGCTTTCGCTCGGCGGCGTGATCGGAACGGGGCTCTTCTTGAGCTCCGGCTACACGATCCAGCAGGCCGGACCGATCGGGACCATTCTGTCTTATCTGGTCGGCGCCATCGCCGTTTATCTGGTGATGCTGTGCCTCGGCGAGCTGTCGGTACAGATGCCGGAGACCGGCGCTTTTCACAGTTATGCCGCCAAATATATCGGACCCGCTACCGGGTATACGGTCGCCTGGCTGTACTGGCTGACCTGGACCGTGGCGCTCGGTTCGGAGTTTACGGCGGCCGGGCTGCTGATGCAGCGCTGGTTCCCCGATATCAACGTCTGGATCTGGAGCGCGCTGTTCGCGGTTCTGATCTTCTTCTTGAACGCCCTGACCGTGCGGCTGTTCGCGGAATCGGAATTCTGGTTCTCGCTGGTCAAAGTACTGACGATCGTTGCCTTCATTCTGATCGGGGCGGCGGCCGTGTTTGGCATCGTGCCGATGGAAGGCCGCGAGACTGCGCCGCTGCTGTCGAATCTGACGGCTGACGGCTGGTTCCCGAACGGGGCGAGCGCGATCCTGCTGACCATGCTGGCTGTCAATTTCGCTTTTTCCGGCACGGAGCTGATCGGGATCGCGGCGGGGGAGACGGTCGATCCGGCCCGCACCATTCCCAAAGCGATCAAGACGACGCTGGTGCGATTGATTCTGTTCTTTATCGGCACGATCGTCATCTTGTCGGCGCTGCTGCCGATGAACGAAGCCGGGGTGCTGGAAAGCCCGTTTGTGGCCGTGCTCGACCGGATCGGTATTCCTTACGCGGCGGATATCATGAACTTCGTGATCTTGACGGCCATCTTGTCCGCGGCCAATTCCGGTCTGTACGCGTCTTCGCGCATGCTCTGGTCGCTGGCGGACAAAGGAACGATTCCGCGTTCGCTCTCGCGCCTCAATAAGCGCGGCGTACCGTTTAACGCACTGGTACTCAGTATGGCCGGCGGCGTATTGGCGCTGCTGTCGAGCATCATCGCGCCGGAAACGGTCTATATCGCACTGGTCTCGATCTCGGGTCTTGCCGTCGTGGTTGTCTGGATGAGCATCAGCGCTTCGCAGCTGATGTTCCGCCGGGCCTATCTCAAAGCGGGACATTCGGTCGAAGACCTGGGCTTCCGGACTCCGCTCTACCCGTTCGTACCGATCGCTTCGTTCCTGCTGTGCCTGCTGTCGTGTATCGGCATCGCGTTTGATCCGACGCAGCGTATCGCGCTGTACTGCGGGATTCCGTTCATCCTGCTGTGCTACGCGGCTTATTATCTGACTGCCCGCACCGGGCAGCGCAAAGGAGGAAACCGGGCATGAGGCGATATCAAAACGAAGATCCGATCGCGGCGATCCTAAGCCAACATCCGGTTCTGATCCTGGACGGCGCGATGGCGACCGAGTTGGAGCGGCACGGCTGCAATCTGGACGATCCGCTGTGGTCGGCCCGGGTGCTGCTGGAGCAGCCGGAACTTATTCGACGGGTTCACGAAGATTATTTCCGCGCCGGGGCGGACTGCGCGATTACGGCCAGCTACCAGGCGACGGTCGAAGGTTTCGCGGCAAAAGGAATCGATGAAACGGAAGCCCTGGCGCTGATTCGGCAGACGGTGGAACTCGCCGCGCAGGCGCGCGACGCCTTCTGGTCGGGCGGCGAACACGGACAGCGTCCCAAGCCGATCGTGGCGGCTTCCGTCGGGCCGTACGGCGCTTATCTGGCGGACGGTTCGGAGTATGTCGGCCATTACGGGGTGAGCGACGAACGCTTGACCGAATTTCATCGGCCGCGTATCCGCGCATTGATCGAAGCCGGAGCCGACCTGCTTGCATTCGAGACGATTCCGTCGCTGCAGGAAGCGCTCGTACTTGCGAATCTGCTGGATGAATATCCGGGCACGTTCGCCTGGATGTCGTTTTCGCTTCGAAACGGACAGGAGATCAGCGAAGGCACGCCGCTTGAAGAATGCGCCCGGGTGCTGGAAGACCGGCTTAACATCGCGGCGGTCGGCGTCAACTGCGCACCGTCTTCGGCCGCGGCCGAAGCGGTTGCGGTGCTGGCCGCGCATACGTCCAAGCCGGTACTCGTCTATCCGAACTCCGGCGAATCGTACGAGGCGTCCACCAAGACCTGGCATGGCGGCGAGGCCGCGGCATGCGGCGGTTTTGCCGACTCCGCGCGCGCCTGGCACGAAGCGGGCGCCCGGCTGATCGGCGGCTGCTGCCGGACGACACCGGAGCAGATCGCGCAAATAGCGACCGTATGGCGGGGCTAAAAAACTTTTTGAAAAAAATTCAAAAAAAGTGATCCAACCCGAAATCTTTTGCGTTTTATCCCATGAGAGCACCCCAGATCCACATCCGGCACGGCCCCATCGCCCGCTTGGTTATTTTGCAGCAGCGGGTGCTCTCGCTTTATGCCGGTCGGCGCAAGCCGACAGGTTTCCGCGGCGCGCATCCGCAGTACTTCTACAACCATGAATCCCTTTACACCAGGAAACGACTCCGCTTGCGACTTTTTTGCCTATGGCGACCCGCAATGAACGCACGCTATCCGCAGCTTTTGATCCCGCGCGCGCCGGCCGCCGCGGAAACGGCGAAAAGCCCCGATTCGGATCGGGGCTTTTTTTTGTGCGGAGACTTCGAGACGGCTTGGGACACGGCCGAATCTATAAAAAAAGACGGAGCCTAGGCTCCGCCTCCCGTTGTACTTGCCAGCACCGTATCGACGTTCAGCACGAGCACCAATCGGTCGCCGTGTTCGAAAACGGACGGCAGGAACCGGCGGCTCGCCGCTTCTTCGTTGTCGGCCAATGCCGAATCCGGAACGGACGCCGTATCGTCGAGCGAATCGACGAGCAGAGCCACCTTCTCGCGGCGAAGCAGGATGAATTTATCGGTGTCCTGCTGATCTTCGTGCGAGACGTTCAGTTTCTTGCGCAGATTGAGAATCGTATAGATTTCTTCGCGGATCTTCACTACGCCCTCATGCCAATTCGAGGAGAACGGAATCGAGGTGCCGGGTTTGGAGTTCTGGATTTCATCGATCTCATGGAACGGAATACCGTAGGTTTTGTCGGCCAATTTAAATAGGATAAAATCGCTCATGGTATGCGCCGGTCTCCTTCGTTTACGGATAGAATCCTTTTCGCCCGGGTGGTGCGGCGGTGCAAAAAGGATGGGCTTACCGTCATTATAGGCGATAACCCCGCGCCTTGCTACCGCTTTCCAGAAAACTGGCGCGCTTTTTCCAGGCATACGGCTGTTCAGGAACAAAAGCGCATGGTACACTAAACACGTGCCGGCTGCTTTCGCATGGATCGTATGCCGCTGTTCAAAATTAGGACCAGATACTAAAGGTATCGAGAAACGGAATGCGGAAGGAGTAGTCGACGTGTTGTATCAACCCCTCGCGAAATTGGCCAGACTTATACTGCGTGGATTCGGGAAGTTCGAGGTTATCGGAGCGGAGAGACTGCCGAAGGAAGGCGGCTACGTGATCACCTGTACGCACCGGGGCTGGATCGACGTCATCGCGCTCGGAAGCTCGCTGCTGCCGACCGAAGTTCATTTTATGGCCAAAAAAGAATTATTCCGAAAAAAGATTGCCGATAAATTTCTGCGCGACATCAATGCTTTCCCGGTCGACCGCGAAAATCCGGGGCCGAGCAGCCTGAAGGTTCCGATCCAGCTGCTCAAGCAGGGCAAGACGATCGGGATCTTCCCGTCCGGCACCCGCTCTTCGGAAGACGTGCCGCTCAAGCGCGGCGCGGTTACGATCGCCAAAATGGCCAAGGTGCCGGTCGTGCCGGCGGCTTTCTCCGGTCCCACCACCTTCAAGGGGCTGCTGCGCGGGACGAAGACCCGGCTCGTGATCGGAGATCCGATCGCGACCGTATCCGACGAGCCGGGCGAAGGGAAGAAAGATCTCGGCGAGTTGGTCGACCGTCTGGCCATGGCGATGAATACGCTGGAGACCGGATTGGAACGATTGGATAAAGGCACGGAGAACGTATAATTTCATAGCACCGACAACGGGAAAAGCGAACGAAGCGCCTGAGCGGCGCAGTCGGCGCTTTTCCCGTTTTTGCCGGAAATCTTACACAACAAGGAGTCTTTCATCAATGAAAACATTAACCGGACCGCAGCGTTTCGGCATGATCGTCGCGCTGGTCCTGATCTGGGGCGTTTCTTGGTCCATCTACAAAGTCGCACTGGATTACACGCCGCCGCTGCTGTTTGCGGGCCTGCGCACGCTGATCGGAGGGCTGCTGCTCATGCTGTTCCTGCTGCCCAAGCGCAGCCGGATCCGTTGGAAACAAAATTGGAACGTCTATGTGGTCTCTGCGCTGCTCAATGTCGTGCTGTTCTACGGCCTGCAGACGATCGGCCTGCTCTATATGCCATCCGGTCTGTTCACCGTCCTCGTCTATTTGCAGCCGGTGCTGGTCGGCCTGCTCGCGTGGGTCTGGCTGGACGAACGGATGAATCCGCTCAAAGCCATCGGTCTGCTGCTCGGATTCCTTGGCGTGATCTCGGTCAGCCTGGGCGGATTCTCCGGCCATGTCGCCGTGATCGGGGTGGTGCTGGCCATAGCGACGGCAGTCAGTTGGGCGCTCGGAACCGTCTTTATCAAAAAGTCGGGTTCGTCCGTTGATTCGCTGTGGCTGGTGGCATTCCAGTGTACGCTCGGCGGCTTCGTGCTGACGTTCGCGGGCTCCCTGACCGAGAATTGGACCGATATTGTATGGAATGGCGCGTATTGGACCGGCCTGCTGTTCGGCATATGCTTCGGGATCGCGCTGTCCTGGATTCTCTATATCACCTTGACCCAGGCCGGAGAAGCCAGTCAGGTGGCTTCGTATACGTTTATCGTGCCGCTGCTGTCGGTACTGATCGGAACGCTTGCTCTGCACGAACCGTTCAGCCGCTTCCTGCTGCTGGGCCTGGTGCTGATCGGAACCGGCATCTATCTGGTCAACCGCAGGGTCAAGCCGAAAGGGATCGTTATCGCGGGCTAGGTTTTGAACGCGTCCGTACCCCGCAATTTATAAATCCGCAGAATGGCGAAACGGCCTGGACATTTCCAACAGGAAATTCCGGCTGCCGCTTTCTGCGGATTTTTTGTGCATTAGATTTCTTTTTCCTGTTTCGATCGCGAAAAAAACGGCTAGAAAATGGAAACGAAAGGAGAGAAGCCTCATGAAGATTTCTTATAACACCGAGACTCTTTTTGCGAACCGAAGCCTCTACGAAGCCCTGCCCCTGCTGCATCAGATCGATGCGAAAGCCGTTGAATTCTGGTCCTGGGCGGACAAAGACCTCAAGCGAGCTGCAGAGCTGTGCGAAGAATACGGAATCGATGTGGCGTCCATGGTAGTTGTGACCGACACGCTGCTGGAACCGAAGGGCAGAGCCGAAGCGCTGGAACAGATAGAAAAAGCGGCCCAAGCCGCACGCAGTCTGGGGTGCCCGACACTCGTGCACAGCGTAGGATTCGAAGTGGAAGGCAGAACCCGGCCGCAGATGCGAGAGACGCTGATCGAAGGCCTGCGGGACGCGGCTCCCCTGCTGGAAAAATACGGAGTGACCGCGGCGATCGAGCCGATGAATACGGTGCGGGACAAAGAACTGGCCGGATATTTCCTTGATAAGTCGGACGAAGCGTTTCGGATTGTCGAAGAAGTGAACCATCCCCGCCTCAAAGTCTGCTACTACTTCTACCACGTTCAGATCATGGAAGGCAATGTGATCGCCCGTATGCAAAATAACATTCACCACATCGGACATATTCAGGCCGCCGGCGTGCCGGGACGGGGCGAACTGTTCATGGGCGAATTGAATTACGACCGGATCTTCGATGCGATCAAGCAGACGGATTACGACGGATACGTCGGGATCGAATATTTTCCAACGCACGATCCGATCGACGACCTGCGGGCTATCCGGATTCAACACCATACCGGCTGAACGAAGACGCCCAGGGATGAAGAGTAAGCAGGCTGCGCGGCATGATAGGTAAAAAAGGGTATATAACTACCACAAATACCCCAACGACGCGGTTCGCCAAGGACCGACGAATGCCGTGAAGGAAGTGTTCTCTGCGTGGAAATCCTAAACATCATTATCGTCATTTTGCTTATTGTACTTACGGCCTTTTTTGTCGCCTCCGAGTACTCGATCATCCGGGTGCGCGTCTCGCGTATCAATCAACTGGCCGAACAGGGAAACAAGAATGCGCAGGCCGTCAAACGCATCCTGTCGCGGCTCGATGAATTTCTGTCCGCCAGCCAGCTTGGCACGACGCTGACGTCGCTCGCGCTCGGCTGGCTGGGCGAATCGACGGTGGAAGAACTGCTGGCGCCGGTATTCGTCTGGCTGCATGTGCCGGAAACGGCGACAGGGGTCCTGTCGTTTCTGCTGGCCTTCCTGATCCTGACGTATTTCGAAGTGCTGATCGGGGAACTGGTGCCGAAGACGATCGCGATTCAGGTTGCCGAGCCGCTCGCGCTTGCGCTGGCCCGTCCGCTGATTATTTTTTACCGCATCACTTATCCGTTCAACTGGATTCTCAGCCGATCCTCGCGTGTGATCAGCGGATTGTTCGGACTGAAGCCGCTGACTGAAGGCGAAGCCGCGCAGAGCGAAGCCGAACTTCGCCTGGCGCTGTCGGAAGGCTTCAAGAGCGGAGAGATCACGCCGACCGAATACCGTTATCTCAACAACGTCTTCGATTTCGACGAGCGCGACGCGCAGGAGATCATGGTACCGCGTACCGAGATTCGGCATATTCCGCAGCAGGCGGACGTCTGGGATCTGGTGAAGCTGATCGAACCCAAAGCGTACAGTCTCGTGCCGGTATCGCTGGACGGAGACAAAGATCATATCGTCGGAATGGTCAACGTCAAGCAGGTGCTGAGCGAGTATGTCCGCGGCAATGCCGGGCAGCCGCAGCCGATCGCTCCGTATATCCGTCCGGTCATCCAGGTGATTGAAACGGTGCGGGCGCGCGATCTGCTCGGACGGATGCAAAAAGAAGGCATTCATATGGCGGTGTTGATGGACGAATACGGCGGGACTTCGGGGCTTGTGACCCTGGAAGATCTGCTGGAAGAGATTGTGGGCGATATTCCGTCCAGTTCTTCGCCGGACGGAGAAGCGGCTCCGACGCCGCTGATCCGCCAAGACGGCGAAGGACGCTTCCTGCTCGGTTCGAATGCGCTGCTGCATGATGTGAACCGCAGTCTCGGCACGGATATCGATTCGGAAGAAGTCTATACGATCGGCGGGTGGCTGCTCTCCGAGAAATTCGATCTCCAACCGGGCGACACGCTCAGCGAATCGGGCTGGGACTGGACGGTCCGCGAGATGCAGGGTGGACGGATCCGGCAGATCGAAGCGGTGCGCGTGAACCGCCGGGAACGCGAAGAGCGGCCGGAATGATTCGGGCGAAGGAGGAACAGAGATGAACAAGCGATGGAAAAAGGCGATAATGGCGGCTGCGGCCGCAGTGGTATGGACCGGGGGGTTGGGGTATGGCCCGCAGGAGGGAAGAGTGTTCGCCGCGGAGACGTCTGCTGCTTCGGTTCAAGGCAGCAAGGCCGCATCCGCCGCAGCTGTCCAAAAAGAAATTCGGCTTCAATCCAATCGGGCACTGCGCGCTTTGGCCGACCGGGATTTCGACAAGCTGGCCGATCTGGCGGCTCCGTCGGGCGTCCGCTTTTCTCCTTATGCGTATATACTCCCCACAAGCGATCGGATGCTGACTCCCCAACAGCTGCGTCAAGCCTGGACAGACAAGAACCTGTACGTCTGGGGCAGCTATGACGGAAGCGGAGAGCCGATAAAGCTTGATTTTCGCGGATACTACGCACGGTTTCTGAACGATCTTCCTTATACGGCTCCGGACGGCGTCGGCTACAATCGGATCGTGCGCAGCGGCAATACGCCCAGTAATCTTCCTACCGTCTATCCCACAGCCAAATTCGTCGAATTTTATGTCAAAGGCGGCCGCAGCGGATCTCCAAATACCGGAGGCATGGACTGGGGCAGCCTGCGCTTTGTGTGGGAACAAATCGATGGCGAATGGAAGCTGGCGGGGATCGTCGGAGACCGGTGGACGATATAGGATGTGATGGACGAATGTGGATAAATAAAGCGCTTTTTATGAGAAAAGTGTGAAAGATTTCAACAGGTTGGGGATAAAAGCCCTGTTTTTGTGGATAAATCTGTGGATAGCTGTAGAATAACCTGTGCGTAACCTGCTATTTATACACAGGCCTGCAAATTGGATATGGGTTCCTTTCCCGGAACAAGCGCCGTATAATAAAATAAAGAGGTTCCTGCAAAAGGAATCGCGACACAAGGGAGGAACACGCAATGGCCGCCAAGAAAAAACAGCCTGCCGCCCGCCCGTCCGCTTCGGACAAACCGGCGACGCTGAAAGATATGTTGAATCCCGAAGTTCTCGCCAAACTGCAGGCCCAGGCGAACGAACTCAAAGCAAGCGAAGAAGAACGCCGCCAGGAAGAGCAGCGTCTCGCGCTGGAAGCCAAACAGGCGGAGCGCAAACGGTTGGAAAATGATTTTGAATATTTGCTTGGACAAAGCGAGAGCAAGAAGACCAACAAGTACGATTGATTCCCGCAGATTCCACCACCGCAAGCCCCAAAAGAATCGACAGCAGAACCCGGCCTTTGCCGGGTTTTTTGCTGCGTTCCGGGTTCTTTTTCGGAAATGGGCGTTGACAGCTTGAGCGGCAGAGGCGTATAGTACGTTTTATTAATCGTAATAATTACTATTTGAATGGGGGGGCGGTAAAATGAACAACCCTAAGATTCCCGTTACCGTCCTGTGCGGTTATTTGGGATCCGGCAAGACGACGCTGCTGAACCATATCCTTCACAATCGGCAGGGCTTGAAAGTAGCGGTAATCGTGAACGATATGAGCGAAATCAATGTGGATGCGGGCCGGGTAGCCGGCGAAGCGAGCTTGTCGCGCACCGAGGAAAAGCTGGTTGAGATGTCGAACGGCTGCATCTGCTGCACACTGCGGGACGATCTGCTGCGCGAAGTGGAGAAGCTCGCGTCCGACGGACGTTTTGACTATATTCTTATCGAATCCACGGGAATCAGCGAGCCGGTGCCGATCGCCCAGACGTTCACGTATGCGGACGAAACGACGGGCGTCGACCTGACGGATCTGGCGCGGCTGGACTGTATGGTGACGGTTGTCGACGCCTACCGGTTCTGGCACGATTTCGAATCGGGTGAGAGCCTGCTGGCCCGCGGACAGGCGAACGACGAGCAGGATCTGCGCGATGTTACGGATCTGTTGATCGACCAGGTGGAGATGTGCGACGTGCTGCTGCTGAACAAGTGCGACCTCGTCGCGGAAGAAGATCTGCAGCGTCTGGAAGGGGTTATGCGCAAGCTTCAGCCGTCGGCCAAGATTATTCGCAGCGTGCGCGGCGAAGTCGATCTGTCCGAAGTGCTGAATACGAACCGGTTCGATTTTGAAAAAGCGAGCCTGGCTCCGGGCTGGATCCGCGAGCTGCAGCGGGAAGAACATACGCCGGAAACGGAAGAGTACGGGATCGGTTCGTTCGTCTACCGCCGCAGGCGTCCGTTTCATCCGGAGAGACTGGCGAACGTGCTGGCCGAATGGCCGGCGGAAGTCGTTCGGGCCAAAGGATTGATGTGGATTGCGGTCGAGCAGGATTGGGCAGCCCACTTCAGCCAGGCGGGGCCTTCGATCCAGTTCGGTCCGGCTGGCAGCTGGATCGCGGGATTGCCGGAAGAAGAACGGGTGGAACTGTTTGCCGAGCAGCCGGAACTTCGAGCAGGCTGGGATGAACAAAGCGGCGACCGGATCAACGAATTCGTGCTGATCGGGATCGATATGCCGCGAGAAGAAATCGAGCGGGAGCTGGATGCCTGCCTGCTGGACGAACAAGAGATGGACGCCGACTGGGCACGATTCGTGAATCCGCTGCCCTGGTCGTCGGTCGAAGCGCAGTCGGTCTGATTCGGCAGCGAGAGAGATCGGAATTTTATTTTTGATCACAAAGGAGAGATTGAAATGGCCAAAAAGTCCAAAGTGGTACGTCAACGGCAGCGTGAGGCGATGGTAGCGAAATATGCCGATCTGCGCCGCGAATTGAAAGAAAAAGGCGATTATGCCGCTCTGCAAAAGCTGCCGCGCGATTCGTCGCCGACCCGTCTTAAAAGCCGCTGCGAAATTACGGGTCGTCCCCGTGCCTACCTGCGCAAGTTCAAAGTTTCCCGGATCATGTTCCGCGAGCTTGCCCACAAAGGACAGATTCCGGGCGTGAAAAAGGCGAGCTGGTAAATCCGCAGTCCGGATTGACAGGAATTCGAGACTTCGTTATACTTTGTTTTATTCGTAACGATTACGAAATATAGGAGGGTTCCAATCATGAGAGTCATCATTACTTTGGCCTGCACGGAGTGCGGGGATCGCAATTACACGACTACGAAGAACAAAAGAAATAATCCCGAACGCCTGGAATTGAAAAAGTATTCTCCGCGTCTGAAAAAATATACGATCCATCGGGAAACGCGATAAGCAGGCAAAAAAAGAAGCAAAAAGAAGAGGCAAATTTTTTTGCCTCTTTTTAAATCGTAATGATTACGCAAGGGGTGACCGGTATGATCTTATCTTCCATGCACAATGTCGTATTCGGTTATGACGATAAACCTGTCGTCAACGGAGTATCGCTGGAAGTGCGCAAAGGCGAGTTTCTGGGAATCGTCGGTGCCAACGGCACGGCCAAGACGACGGTACTGAAAATTCTGCTGGGGCTGCTGAAGCCTTGGAGCGGAACCGTCGAATTGAATCACGAAGCGTTCGGCGGGGAAAAACCGGTGATCGGTTACGTCTCGCAGAACGCTTCGGCATTCAATTCCGGATTTCCCAGCCGAGTGATCGAGCTGGTGCGCTCGGGATGCCATTCGGGACTGGGTCTGTTTCGCCGACGGGGTGCCGAAGAAGAACGGCGCGTCCGCAACAGTCTGGAACAGGTCGGCATGTGGGAACTCAGACGCCGCCGGATCGGCGAGCTGTCGGGCGGACAGAAGCAGCGGGTATGCATCGCCAGAGCGCTTGTTCAATGTCCCAACGTGATGATTCTGGACGAGCCGACGACGGGGATGGATGTGAAGAGCCGGACGGCCCTGTACCGTTTGATGCGGCATCAGGCGCAGCATCACGGCGTAACGGTGGTCATGGTCACGCACAGCCTGGAAGAAGCGGGCCGTTTTCTGGATCGTGTGGTTACGCTTGAACGCTTCGAGACCGAATCGGTTCGGACCTCCGAGCAAAGAAGCGAAGCGGCGCACGGAGACCGCTGGGAAATGGGGTAACGGTTATGCTGGCTTACGAATTTATGCAGCGCGCATTTCTGGCGGGAGCGCTGATCGGATTGATTGCGCCAATTCTGGGCGTATATCTGATGCTGCGCCGGCAGGTCTTGATGGCCGACACGCTGTCGCATGTATCGCTGGCGGGTGTTGCGGCGGGTTCGCTGCTGGGCGTAAACCCCTCGCTCGGAGGGTTCGCGGCAGCCGTCGTGGCGGCGCTGCTGATCGAGCGTCTGCGCGGGATGTACCGAACCTACGCGGAAGTGCCGGTTGCCATTATGATGACGGGCGGCCTTGCGCTGGCTGTCGTGCTGATGAGCTTCGGCCGCACGCTCTCGCAAAGTTTCAATGCTTATTTGTTCGGTTCGATCGTAGCTGTCAGCGAGACGCAGCTGTGGCTGATCGGCGGCGCATCCGCGGTCGGCCTGCTGTTCTTCATGGTATTCCGCCGTCCGCTGTACGATTTGACGTTCGACGAGGAAGCGGCCGGGATCAGCGGCGTGCGCGTGCGTGCGCTGTCGACCGCTTTTTCGGTACTGACCGGGATGACGGTCGCCGCGGCCATGCCGATCGTGGGCGTCCTGCTGGTATCGGCGCTGCTGGTACTCCCGGCGGCGCTGGCCCTGCGGATTGCGGGAGGATTCTTCTCGGCGATCGTGATCGCGGTCATTGTCGGCCTTACAGGCATATTCAGCGGTCTGGCTCTTTCGTATACGGAAAACACACCGCCGGGAGGCACGATCGCGCTGATTCTGCTGCTCTTCCTGCTGCTCGGCATGGCCCTGCGCAAAGCGGGACTCTGGATAAGCAGGCACCGGCATGGCAAATCCGGCACCGGCAGGAACAAAAAGCAGCGCGGCGAAATCAAACAAGCGATATGAAGGAGAGACACAGATGAAAAGAAAATACGGAACGATGACCTATACGGCCGGAGCTTCCCTGCTCAGCCTCATGCTGATCCTGGGAGGCTGCGGGTCGAACGCGGCGGCTCCGCAAAAATCGGGCACGGCAGCCGAAGGTTCGTCCGCTGCCGGCACTTCCGCGGAGCAGGCACCGGCGGACAAACTGCAAGTCGAAGCCAGCTTCTATCCGATGTACGAGTTCGCGCGTCAGGTCGGCGGCGATCTGGCGGATGTGAAACTGCTCGTGCCGTCGGGAACGGAGCCGCACGACTGGGAGCCGACCCCTCAGGATATCGCGAGAATCCAAGAAGCCGATATGCTCGTCTATAACGGTTCGGGCATGGAGAGTTGGGTCGAACAGGTGCTGGGCGCCACTTCGAACACCGAGCTGCTGGCGGTTGAAGCGAGCAAGGATATCGATAAGATGGAAGCCTCTGAAGAAGACGGACACGACCACGGCCATGAAGAAGCGGATACTGCGGAAGAAGGACATGATCACGACGCCGCTGCGGAAGAGGAACATGACCATGCCCATGAAGGCGAGTCCGAAGAAGCCCACGACCATGGAGGACTGGATCCCCATGTCTGGCTGTCTCCGCGTCTGGCCGTGCAGGAAGTCCGCGCGATTGAGGCGGCGTTCGCAAAAGCCGATCTGGATCACGCCGATCAGTATAAGAGCAATGCGGACGCTTACGCGGCGAAGCTGGAAGCGCTGGACAGCGAGTTCAAGGAAGGGCTGTCCGGCACCAAGCGGACCGATTTCATTACACAGCATGCCGCGTTCGGC
The DNA here is from genome assembly GCF_013185195.1 of Saccharibacillus qingshengii. Lineage (GTDB taxonomy): Bacteria > Bacillota > Bacilli > Paenibacillales > Paenibacillaceae > Saccharibacillus > Saccharibacillus qingshengii. Next base: position 82,380 of record NZ_JAAZWC010000018.1, on the reverse strand, counting down.
TATTTGGCACGGGATTACGGACTGACCCAGGTTCCGATCGCGGGCTTGTCGCCCGATCAGGAACCGGCAGCCGGAGAAATGTCGGAAGTAGTCGAATTCGCCAAAGAGCATGACGTCAAGACGATCTTCTTCGAGACTTTGGTTTCGTCGAAAGTGGCCGAGACGATCGCTTCGGAAGTCGGCGCGGAAACTTCCGTACTGAATCCGCTTGAAGGATTGACCGAAGAAGAGATGGCCGCCGGCGACGATTACTTGTCGGTCATGCGTGCGAATCTAGAAGCGCTCCGGACCGCTTTGAACCAATAAGTTCGCAGGCGGGGGTCCTTCCGAGAAAAAGCGGACGGATCTCTTTCTTCCTGATGCCGTGCATAGCTGCCGCCGCTCGCCCGATCGAGGGGCGGCTTTTTTCGTTTTTCCCGCCAAGGAGGCCTCTATGTTATGATAAGGAAAGCCAAACCAGAAGGAGAGAATGTCATGAACGGAAAAAACCGCTCCAATATTCGGCCGGGTCTTACGGTCGACATCGTACTCAAAAAAGACCAGCGGACCGGTGCGCTGACCCGCGGAGTCGTCAAGGATCTCCTCACCAATTCGGCCACGCATCCCCATGGAATCAAGGTTCGCCTGCAGGACGGCCAGGTAGGCCGGGTTCAGCAGATCGTCGAGTGATCGGCCGATTCGGGCGAACGGCGATTAGAGAAGGAATATTCGCGTTTATATAGTAGAGTAACGACGTCATCTTCATACGACTTCCGACGCAGCGGTGGTCGGGAGGGAAGACAGGAGGAACGCAAGATGAGCAGTACGCCCCAGGGAACGGAACCCAAGGTGGAGCTGAAGTTTTTCCGTCCGGAATATGAAAAAGCTCTGTTCGAAGACTATCAGGTATCCGCGGAGCAGGAGAAACATACGGCACTGCCGGTTAGGGCTATCCAGTTGTGCAGGGAAGACCGGGACCGCCACCCCATCGTGATTCTGGCGGATAAGAAACCTGTCGGTTTTTTCGTGCTTCACCGGGGAGACCGAATCCGGAGCGTCACGGAATCGCCGCGGGCCATGCTTGTGCGTTCGCTGTCGGTCAATCTTCCCGATCAGGGCAAAGGGTATGCAAAGCTGGCGATGGGCATGCTGCCCAAGTTCGTCAGCGATTACTTCCCCGACATGAACGAAATCGTATTGGTTCTCAATCAGCACAACCAGGCGGCTATGCGCGTTTATGAGCAGGCCGGATTCGAGGACCGCGGCCACCGCAAGGAAGGTCCCGTGGGACCGCAGGTGCTTCTTCATTACCGGATGAACCGGAAGTGAATCCTGCCCGGTGCACGGCTTCCGAACCGGATGATGCCGCAAAAAGACCCCCGTACCGATTCTACAGATCGGGTACGGGGGTCTTTTTGCGTACGGCAGACGAGAAACTGTCGGTCAAAACGGCAGCAGGATCAGAATGATCGAAGACAAACTGAGACAGACACTGACCAGGCAGAGCACGAACAGCACCTGCTTCGGATTCATGCCGCTCGACAGCAGCCGGTAATGAATCTGCGAGGCATCGGCTTCGTAGATTTTCTGACCGTTCTTGAGTCTCTTGAGCACGACAAAGATATTGTCGAAGATCGGTACGCCAAGCGCAAGAATCGGTACGAGCAGCGACAGCAGCGTCGCCTGTTTGAAGGCGCCGTCCAAAGCGATGATCGCCAGAATGAAACCGAGGAACGTCGCTCCGGAGTCGCCCATATAGACTTTGGCAGGCGGTTTGTTGTATTTCAGATACGCGAGGCCTACACCGACCAGGCTGATCGCCATGATCGCCGAGTTGCTCTGCTGCTGGGCAATCGCAACCACAAACAGCGTGCCTGCGGAGATGGTCGCGAGACTTCCGGCGAGCCCGTCCAGGCCGTCGGTAAAGTTGATGACGGTCGTGACACCGAAGATCCAGAGCAGGGTCAATACGAGCTGCAGCCATTCCGGCAGCACCACGTAGCTGTCCGTAAACGGATTGGAGAATCCCGAGAAGCGGATGCCCGCCAGGTAAACGATCAGAGCAGCCAGGAGCTGCACGATCAGCTTCGGCAGAGCCGGGAATTCGCGGCGGCTGACCTTGTACCAGTCGTCGACGAGACCGATCAGCAGAATCAGCAGCGAACCGCCGAGTACGGCGGCCGATTCGAGGCCGCTCATATCGCTGAACAGTATGTAAGTGACGGCGAAACCGACAAACAATGCAATACCCGCCATAAGCGGAATCGGTTCGCGGTGAAGTTTGCGTTCATTGTCCGGACGCGGCTTATCGACGAAATCAAGCTGCACGGCCCATTTGCGAAGAACGGGAATCAGGATCAGGGCCACGGCCAGCGACAGCAAAAAAGCGGCTAAATAATGCATATACCCTCCTTAGAACAAACGGCACGGACCTTCGTCCAACCGGGCTTCAAAAGTTCCTTCGGCCTTCGGTAGACGGGGCGCGCCGCAGCTTTGCACTGTTGTCAGTATAGTCTGCTTTTCCCAAATTCGCAACGGATGAAAATGAGGCCGGGAGCGCGGATGAACAGCGGCTTCTTTCTGTGGTATGATGAAGAAAGGCCGCATGGCGGCCGACAAGAAGAACGACATAACGAATCGCGGGATGCACGGGGGATGAAATACGTGATGAGAAGATTGACCCAACCTTTTGTCCGATGGCTGAACGATATGAAAATACGCAACAAGTTGATCTTTTTTTATGTAATCGTTGTCATGATTCCGGTGCTGATCGTCGGGTTCATCGTGATTCAATATTTCAGGCAGGACGCTCTGGCGAAGGCCACGGAGCAGACCGAGAACAACGTGCAGCGGATCAAGACGCAGATCGAGAACCAGCTCAACGTGCCGATCAGCGTCTCGAATCAACTGCTGCTGGACCGCGACATGGAGCGTGTGGCAACCACCATGTATTCGGAAGAAGATCCGATCGAATTGGTCAATGCCTACCGCGGGTATACCGATTTTACCGATTACGTGCGCGCTTACAGCGAAATTCGGGGCATCCAGCTGTTCACCGATAATCCGACGCTGCTGGACAACCTGCAGTTCATGAACGCCAACAGCGAGATCCGCGCCGCCGGCTGGTATGAACGGGCCATGAAGGAACGGACGATCTATTGGATGTATATCGACGATATGAACGACCCGACGGCTCCCGTCGTGAAGCAGCTGAGCCTGGTCCGGCAGATCTTTTTTTCGACTACGGGCAAACGAAGCGTACTGGTGATCCAGGTCGATACGAACTATTTGAACTCCCTGCTCAGTCAGGAACCGTTCGATACGATGGTCGCCGACGAAGACGGTTATATCGTCGCGGCCAAAGACCGTTCGTCGGTCGGACGCACGCTTGGCGATATGGGCTTTGAGGTGGCCGTCGGCGACAAAGAGCAGGAGCGGACATTCGAGCGGGCGATCGACGGGATCGACTACCGGGTTTCGATCAATACGCTTATTCCCGACTCCAGCAAAAGCGGCCTGACGATCGTCTCTGCTTTTTCGTCCGCCAGTATCGTGCACGACGCCAACCGGATCGGCCTGATCGGAGCGGCGCTGATCGTCTTTATTTTGCTGATGGCCCTGCTCGCCGTTTATTTCAATTCAAGGCTGATCAGCTCGCGTCTGCTCAAGCTCAACCGCAATCTCAACCGCGTGGCGGAAGGCGACCTCGATACCGTATCGCGGATAGACGGACAGGACGAGATCGGCCAGCTGTCCCAGCAGTTCAATTATATGGTGACCAATATCAAGGAATTGATGAGCCAGGTCTACGAGGCGAGCGAAGCGAACAACCGGCTCGAAGTGATGCAGCGGGAGATCAAACTCAAAATGCTTGCCAGCCAGATCAATCCCCATTTCCTGTTCAATGCGCTCGAATCGATTCGGATGCGCGCCCATATTCAAGGGGAGAAGGATATTGCGCGCGCCGTCCAGCTGCTTGGCAAATTGATTCGGCGCAATCTGGAACTGGGGAATCGCCATACTTCGCTCAAGAACGAGCTGGATATGGTTCGTTCCTATCTCGATATCCAGAAGTTCCGGCACGGGGACAGACTGCATTACGAACTGCTGGCCGAACCGGATACGCTTGAAGTGCTGCTGCCTCCGCTAATCGTACAACCGTTGATCGAAAACGCTATCGTTCACGGCTTGGAGAACAAGGAAGCCGAAGGCGCCGTTTCGTTTCATGCCGTGAAGATCGGTGACGAAGTGCTGATCGACGTGATCGACAACGGGGCGGGCATGACTCCGGAGCGATTGAGACAAGTCGAAGAATCGATTCGCGAAAAAGAAGAAAGCGAAGAGAGCCGGATCGGACTGCGCAACGTGCATCAGCGGCTGATTATGACCTATGGGGAAGAGTGCGGGCTGCGCATTTCGAGCGAGCTGGGCAAAGGAACACAAATTTATTTCAAGATACCCGCCGGGAGGGACGAATGATGTATAAAGTGCTGATTGTGGACGATGAACCGATGATTCGCGAAGGTCTGCGCACGATCGTCGATTGGGAAGCCGAAGGGTTTGAGATTGTCGACACGGCGTCGAACGGCAAAGAGGGACTGGAAAAGTTCGGCCGGATCGAACCGGACCTGACAATCGTGGATATCCGGATGCCGGGAATGACGGGACTCGATCTGATCGAAAAAGTACGCAAAGAGAATTCCGTGGCCCATTTCCTTATTCTGAGCGGGTATGCGGAATTCGATTATGCCAAGCGCGCGATTGTCAGCGGAGTCAGCGGTTATCTGCTGAAGCCGGTCGACGAAGAAGAACTGGTCGAAGAGCTGCGCCGGGTGCGCGAACTGCTGCAGCGCGAGCAGGACGCCCAGGCCGCGCGCAGCGAACAGGAAGCGTCGCTGCCCAAAGCCCAGCTGGTCGAAGAGCTGCTGTTCGAAGACGAGCCGCAAGGCGGGGAGCAGCGAACGAAGCTGGCCGAAGCGCTGGGGATTTCGGCGCCCGCTTACCGGATTGCGCTGCTGGATGCGCACGGCGGAGTCGAAACGGAGTCGCGCCAGCATGCGGTATTCCGTCAGCGGTTAAAAGAATCGTTCGAAGAGCGGGGCGGCAGTATTCTGTTCTCGGCCGGTTCCCATATCGGGCTGCTGCTTGTCCGCCAGAGCCATGTCGAATGCGGCGAGACGCTGCGGGCCCAACTGGCCGAAGCGGCGGGCGAATTGGAATTTCATGCATCCTGCGGCCCACTCGTGGAGGATCTGACGGAACTTCCCGCCTCTTTCCGGGAAGCCGAACATCTGCTGCATGCGCGGTTCTTTTTTGAAAACGGCTCGGTCATCGACCGTGCCGCTTACGAGCAGCTGTTCAGCGCCGCGGAATCGGCCGAAGGCGTCGTTGAAGCCGAAGACGGACCGCAGTTGGGCGACAAGCTCTACTATGCGCTGGATATCCGCAGCCGCGACGCCGTGGACAAGGTTCTGGCCGAGCTGGAGCAGGCGGCCGTGAGCCGGCGCATGGATGAAGCGGCGGTGCGCGGAGAATACTCCAGGACGCTGTCGCTGGCGATGGGCAAACTGTCTTCCGCCGGTTCTTCGGCGGGAGAACAGGCGCAGCTCTATCACAGCCTGCTGCTCTCGGATGTGAACCAGGCCCAGAGTTACGGCGGATTGAAGCGTCAGGTCCATGCGCGACTCAGCGAACTGGTCGACCGTTTCGGCGGAGCGAACAAAGACACGGTGCTGAAGCAGATGATCGACTTTATCCGCCGGAATTACAGCGAGAACCTGAAGCTTGAGCTGCTGGCGGAGATGTTCGGCTACAACAGCGGGTATCTGGGCAAGCTGTTCAAGAATTACACAGGCGAATATTTCAACGCGTTTGTCGATAAAGTCCGGGTCGAAAAAGCGAAAGAACTGCTGGCCCAGGGGCTGAAAGTGCATCAGGTGGCGGCGAGAGTCGGCTATTCCAACGCGGATTACTTCCATTCGAAGTTCCGCAAATACGTCGGGATGTCGCCGTCCGCTTACCGCAGCGAATCGCACGGCGAGCAGCAGAGCGGCGAACAAAGCGGCGAGCAATAAACGCTTTCGCGATCTTTTTCGTGAGGATCCGACATTTTTCATAGAACAAAAGGGTGAACAATTAGGGACTAACTCTAATTTTCAGCCTAGACGGGTGAAGAATTAGAGAAACAACTCTAATTTTCAGCCTAGACGGGTGAACAATTAGGGGGCCAACTCTAATTTTCACCCTATTTTTTTGCGAATTTTCGGGGGAGGTGTTTTCGATGTCTAATTTTCGCATGATTTTGTCTAAAATTCATAGGGTATGCGCTTTCAAAGAAAACGCTTATCATTAAAACATAAAGAAATCAGGAGGGGTTATAGAAATGGGAACGCTCACAAAAGGCGGTACTTCCAAAAACCCGGGTACTCCTGCTGCCGATCCAAACGCTGGTAAGCGCTTCAAAAAGCAAGGTTTCTGGCGTACTGCTCTGCAGCAAAGGTATCTGTATTTAATGTCGTTACCGTTCATTATTTGGGCTTTTGTGTTTAGCTACTTGCCGTTATGGGGCTGGACGATGGCCTTCCAAGACTTCAAACCGGCCAAAGGATTCTTTGAACAAAAGTGGGTCGGATTGAAGCATTTCCAAGACCTCTTCATGGACGACCGCTTCTACCTCGCTCTGCGCAATACGCTGGCGATGAGCGTAATGGGTCTGGTTGTCGGATTCATTATCCCGATTATCTTCGCCATCCTGCTTAACGAGCTTCGCGGGATCATGTTCAAACGTTTCGTGCAAACGGTCTCTTACCTTCCCCACTTTGTATCGTGGGTCGTCGTAGCGGGTCTCGTGACCAAGATGCTGTCGACGCAGGGCGGAGCGATCAACGATTTGCTGGTCGGACTTCATATCATTAACGAACCCATCCAGTTCATGGCCAAAGGCGAGTGGTTCTGGTACATTGTAACCGCTTCCGACGTTTGGAAAGAAATGGGTTGGAACACGATCATCTATCTGGCGGCCATTACGGGGATCGACCCCGAGCTGTATGAAGCTTCCCGCGTCGACGGAGCAAGCCGGTACAGACAAATGTGGCACATCACGCTTCCGGGTATCCGGACGACGATCTCGGTACTCTTCATTATGCAGATCGGTCACCTGCTGCAGATTGGCTTCGAGAAACAATTCCTCCTCGGCAACAACTTGGTGTTGGAATACTCGCAGGTGCTTGAACTGTATGCGCTGCAGTACGGATTGCAGATGGGACGCTTCTCGTACGGTACCGCAATCAGTATCTTCAACTCCGTTGTCAGCGTTATCCTGCTGTTCACGGTAAACGGCATCTTCAAAAAAGTATCCAAAGAAAGCATCATGTAAGGGGGGAAACGTCATGGCAGCACCTAAAGCTTTTAATGCCACACGCGGCGATAAAATATTCGACATCGCCAACATCGTATTAATGTCGTTGGTTCTGATCGTTACACTGTATCCGTTCCTGAACGTATTGGCGATTTCGCTCAACGAATCCTCCGATACGGTCAAAGGCGGCGTCACGATCATTCCTCGGGCTTTAACTTTCGAGAACTATCAGCAGATCTTCCAGTACGAAGGGCTGATCCGCGGTCTTTGGAACTCGATCCTTCGTACGGTAATCGGTACGGTGTTCGGTCTGGCCAGTGCGTCGATGTTGGCCTACACGCTCAGCCGTCCCGATTTCCAGGCCCGCAAGTTCACGTCGACATTCCTGGTCGTCACCATGTATGTCAGCGGCGGTATGATCCCGGTCTACATCCTGTTCCGCGACTTAGGCCTGCTCGGTTCGTTCTGGGTATACGTTCTGCCGGGTATCGTCAGTGCCTTTAACGTTATCGTTATCCGTTCCTTCATGGACGGCCTGCCGTATGCGCTGCAGGAATCGGCCAAGCTTGACGGAGCGAACGATCTGACCATCTTCTTCCGCATTATTCTTCCGCTCTGTAAGCCGGTACTCGCAACCATCGCGCTGTTCCTGGCGGTCGGACAATGGAATTCCTGGTTCGATACGTATCTGTACAACGGCAGTCATCCGGAACTCACTACCCTGCAGTTCGAACTGATGAAGGTACTTCAGAGTACCCAGCAGGGCGGCAGCGGGCAGCAGGTCAACACAGCCAACATGGCAGAGCAGATGAAGCAGATCTCGCCGGAATCGATCAAAATGGCGATCACCATCGTGGTTACGGTACCGATCCTGATCGTGTATCCGTTCCTGCAAAGATACTTCGTCAGCGGTATGACGCTCGGCGCGGTAAAATCGTAAGTCAATTTTGATCCATCAAAAGTTCCTCGGGTATTTACGGGAGGCTCAAGCCTCCCGATATACAAAGGGCGCTTTGCGAAATTCGCCTGAAGTACATTTTCGGACTGTTTTGACAAAGAGCTCCATACAGATAAAGAGAAAAATTCTCAGGGTGATTGAAAAGGGAGGTTTTTTGAAGTGGTAAGTAAAAAAGCAAAATGGGTAGCGCCGGTTGCCTTGGCATCCATCGTAGGTCTGACAGCATGCGGCGGCGGCAGCGATACAGGTAAAAGCGGTTCCGCAAGTGAAGTCGAAAGCGGACCGATCGAATTCTCCATGTTCAGCGCGGATTCGAACAGCAACTGGGTAGGGATGCAGGACGCGGTAGGCAAAAAGATTACGGAAAAAACGGGAGTTACGCTCAATGCGGAATACGCAGTCGGCGGCGATACGCAAAAAGTCTCGCTGATGGTCGCTTCGGGCGAATATCCGGACTTGATCATGCCGAAAGGCGACACAAGCAAACTGGTTGATGCCGGTGCGCTGGTGGATCTGACGGAACTCATCGACAAATATGCTCCGAACATCAAGAAAATGTACGCGGAAGACATGAACCGTCTGAAGTTCAGCAAAAGCGATCAATCGATCTACATCATTCCGACTTACAGCGGCGTAGGCCAAACTTCGTTTGATGCGGGCGGCGGTTTCGAACTGCAGCTTGAAGTGCTGAAAGAACTGGGTTACCCGGAAATTCGCACACTGGACGATTACGAAAAAGCCATTAAGGAATATTATGCGAAAAACCCGACGATCAACGGACAACCGACGATTCCGATGACTTTGAACGCGGACGATTGGAAGATCATGATCGGCGTAACGAACCCGGCCTTCCAGGCGACAGGCCTGCCGGATAACGGCGAATTCTACATCAATCCGGAAACGTATGAAGCGCAATTGCACTACAAACGTCCGGAAGAAAAAGAATATTTCCGCTGGTTGAACAAAATGTACAGCGAAGGTCTGCTGGACAAAGAAACCTTCACGCAAAAAAGCGACCAATACCTGTCCAAAATCTCCAGCGGACGCGTGCTGGGTACGATTAACCAAGAGTGGGATTACGCCGAAGCGGAGAACGCTCTCAAAGGTTCGAGCGACGCAACGACCCAGAACCGGATCTTCGGCCACTTCCCGGTTACGCTTAGCGAAGAGTACAAAGACCATTCGTTCATGGACGCCGGTTTCCCGGGCGGCTACGGAATCGGCCTGACTACCAACCTGAGCGACGAAGAGCAGATTCGCGCTATCAAATTCCTCGACTGGCTGGCTTCCGACGAAGGCCAAGTCCTGGTACAGTGGGGCGTTGAAGGCGACCATTACAAAGTGGAAGACGGCAAACGCGTAATTCCGCAGGACATTCAAGACCGCAAAACGAACGACAACGTCGCGTTCACCAAAGAAACGGGAATCGGCATGTACACGACGATGTCCCCGCATTACGGCGACGGCGTCAAAGACGCAACAGGCAACTATTACACCACGAACTTCCCGGAACAAATTCAAAATGCGTATACGCAGCCTGAAAAAGACGCACTGAAAGAATACGGCGCGACAACCTGGAAAGACCTGTTCCCGAAAGCCGAAGAACTGGGAACAAGCGATTGGGGCGCAGCGTACAACCTGCCGGCTCCAAACGACCCGGCTTACACGGTAGCGTTCCAAAAATCGCAGGATATCGTGCGCAAACGGATTCCGGAAGCTATTCTGTCCACACCGGACAAATTCGATGCCGTCTACGATCAAATGCTTGAAGAATTGAATTCTTCCGACATTATCGAGATGGAGAAAATCTTCTCGCAGCAGATCAAAGACACGGTTGAACTGTGGGGCACAGGTAAATAAGGGATAAGAACAATCAGTGATTTTAAGAAAAAAGGCCCTCAAAAGGGACTTTTTTCTTTTTCAAACAAAAATAAACATTTTCGTTGACAAAACGTTTTCGGAGCGTTATATTCTTAACTGTAAGCACTTACATTATTAAATGAAGAAATTATTCAGGCTTTATTCGAAAACGCTTCTACCCGATCAGGAGGTACCGCAAGCAGACGGAATAAAGTCTAATTATTTATTAATAATGTAAACGCTTAATCTGACAACTATCGCAAAAAGTACAGGTTACCCAAGCGAAGTCGGACAGGATCGGTATGATCGGGCAAAGCCCGTTGTACACATATAAATTCCATCCAAAGGGGGATGTAGATTTATGAAGGGGAAAACAAAGAAAATTGCGGCTTTGCTCATGACAAGCACACTGGTTGTAGCAGCGGGGTGCGGCGGTGGCGGCGACACAGCAACCAAAACGCCGGCCAGCACAGACACGGGTAAGAAAACAGACACGGCTGCAGCCGACAAGACGCCAAGCACCGAGCCGGTAACGTTCACGTTCTTCGGCGGCGATGCCAGCCCGAACTGGACCGGTATGAAAGACGCGGTAGGCAAGGTCATCACGGAAAAAACAGGAGTTACGCTGAATGCCGAATTCGCGGTCAGCGGTACCGACCAACAAAAAGTCGCCCTGATGATCGCTTCCGGCGAGTACCCGCAAATTATCTTCCCTAAAGGCGAAACCAGCAAACTGGTCGACGCCGGCGCCATGGTCGATCTGACCGAACTGATCGATCAATACGCACCGAACATCAAACGGATCTATGGCCCGTACATGAACCGTCTGAAGTTCAGCAAGGAAGACCCTTCCATCTACACGATCCCTACAAACGCCATGGTCGATCAAACGTCTTTCGATGCCGGCGGCGGATTCGAAGTACAGCTGGCCGTTCTGGAAGAGCTCGGCTATCCGGAAATCCGTACCGTTCAGGACTATGAGAAAGCGCTCAAAGAATATTATGCGAAACACCCAACGATCGACGGTCAGCCTACCATTCCGCTTACGCTGAACGCGGATGACTGGAAGATCATGATCACCGTTACGAACCCGGCCGTATATGCAACCGGCGGACCGGATGACGGCGAATACTACATCGATCCGGAAACGTACGAAGCGAAACTGCACTACAAACGTCCGGAAGAAAAAGAATACTTCCGCTGGCTGAACCACATGTACAACACCGGCCTGCTGGACAAAGAATCCTTCACGCAAAAGAACGACCAATACCTGGCTAAGATCGCAAGCGGCCGCGTTCTCGGTCTGATCGATCAGAACTGGGACTATCAGGAAGCCGAAAACTCCCTCAAAGGCGCGGGCAAGCATGAGCGCACTTACGGTCACTTCCCGGTTACACTGACAGAAGAGTATGAAGACCATTCCTTCGTCGATATCGGCAACGGTTCCGGCTACGGTGTAGGCCTGACAACCGCATTGAGCGAAGAAGAGCAAATCCGCGCGATCCAGTTCATTGACTGGATGGCTTCCGACGAAGCTCAAATCCTCAACAACTGGGGTATCGAAGGCGAACACTACAAAGTCGAAAACGGCAAACGCGTCATCCCGGCTGACGTGCAGGATCGCAAAACGAACGACAATGCGGCTTTCACAAAAGAATCCGGTATAGGCCTGTACGCTCCGATCTCCGTTCGTTTCGGCGACGGCGTGAAAGATTCGACAGACAACTACTACACAACGAACTATCCGGAACAAATCACGGCGAACTACAGCGAACCGATGAAAAAAGCACTTGCCGCTTACAAAGCGACAACTTGGAAAGATCTGTTCCCGGACAAAGACGCATTCCCGGTTAAAGCATGGGGCGCGGCTTACAACCTGCCGGCTCCAAGCGGTGCAGACTACACGGTTGCTTTCCAAAAATCGCAGGACATCGTCCGCAAAGCGATTCCGGCTGCAATCGTAGCGACTCCGGAAGAATTCGATGCTATCTACGATCAAATGCTTGAAGAGCTGAACGGTTCCGGTATTCCGGAAATGGAAGCGACTTACACGCAGCTGATCAAAGACACAGTCGAAGCTTGGTCGGCCAAGTAACCTAATCTTTCGTATCGACAAACAGCCTTCATCCCTTGGGATGGAGGCTGTTTGTTTGAGGTGAATGTCCGGACAAAAAGGTAGAGGGACGATGTGGGAATTGTCGATTAAATTTTAACTAATGAATTGACGCTATTTAGCGGCTGTCTTATACTGAACACGTATGTGTAAGCCGTTTCAATAAGAAAAACCGGCAAAAATCTAAAACGTTTTCTGAAAACGGGGGCTGGTCCAAATGAAGCAAAACCGAACGCATAAATTATGGTACAAGCAGCCTGCGGAACGTTGGGAAGAAGCTCTCCCCGTAGGCAACGGTCGATTGGGTGCGATGGTCTTCGGCGGAGATCGCCGCGAACGCCTGCAGCTGAACGAAGACACCCTCTGGTCGGGCTTTCCGCGGGACAAAGTCAATTACGATGCACAGCGGTATCTGAAGCAGGCCAGAGAGTTGATTTTTGACGAGAAATACGGGGAAGCCGAACAGCTGATCAATCAGCGGATGCTGGGCTGGAATACGGAAGCCTACCAACCGCTGGGCGATCTGTATATCGAACGGATCGGCGGCGGAGAAGCTTCGGATTATGAACGGGATCTGGATCTGGAGAACGGGATACTGACTACGGTATTTACCGCGGACAAGGTCCGGTATAAGCGCGAAGTATGGATCAGCGAACCGGATCAGGTTCTTGCGGTCGAATTGAATGCCGACCTTGCGGGAGCCATCGATATCGATGTATCGCTGGAAAGCCTGCTTCCTTATGAGACAGCGGCGGCAGCGGATGGAAGGCTGACGATGAGAGGCATGGCGCCGAGCCATGTGGAATCGAACTACTTCCGGGATCATCCGCAGGGCGTGCTGTTCGAAGAAGGACTCGGCATGCGGTTTGAAGCGCAGCTGAAACCTAGGGTCTTCGGCGGAGAAGTTCGCGCGGTGTCCGGACGGATCGAAATTCGCGGAGCCGACCGGGTCGTTCTGCTGCTGGCGGCGGCGACCAACTTCGAAGCCTACGACAAGCTGCCCGAGAGCGGGAACCGCCGCCCCGAGCGTTTGTGCGAAGCCTGGCTCAAGGCAGCGTCGGATGTAGAGGCTTCGGTGCTGCGGGAGCGCCATATCCACGATCATGCGGCGCTGTTCGGTCGGGTAGAGCTGAACCTGGGCGGTGTGGAACGGGCGGAGCTGCCGACGGACGAACGTCTCGAAGCCTACAAGCAGGGAGCGGTCGATCCGGCTTTGGAAGCTTTGTATTTCCATTATGGCCGCTATCTGCTGATGGGAAGCTCGCGTCCGGGAACGCAGCCTGCCAATCTGCAGGGCATCTGGAACCATCAGATCGAACCGCCCTGGAACAGCAACTATACCTCGAACATCAATGTCCAGATGAACTACTGGCCGGTCGAGTCGGTCAATCTCGGCGAATGCCATGAACCGATGCTGAAGATGATCGGAGAACTTGCCCAAACGGGAAAACGCACGGCGAATATCCATTACGGCGCACGGGGTTGGACAGCGCATCACAACGTCGATCTCTGGCGGATGACCACGCCTTCCGGCGGAGAAGCCAGCTGGGCGTTCTGGCCGATGGGCGGTCTGTGGTTGACCTCGCATCTGTGGGAACATTATCTGTTCACGGGCGATGACAAGTTCCTGCGGGAAGAAGCCTATCCGATTCTGCGCGAAGCGGCGCTCTTTGCCGTAGATTGGCTCGTGGAAGGACCCGACGGCACGCTGACCACGGCACCTTCGACTTCGCCGGAGAACAAGTTCCGTACGGCGGACGGAGAGCCGTGCAGCACCGCGTTCGGCTCGGCCATGGACTTGACGCTGATTCGCGACGTACTGGAGCATGTCGTGGAGTCCGCCGGGATTCTGGGGCTTGCGGAATCCGAAGTGTCGGAATTCGCCGCGGCCTTGAAGCGTCTGCAGCCGCTGCGGATCGGTTCCGATGGACGTCTGCTGGAATGGGGAACCGAACTGGAAGAACACGAGCCGGGACATCGTCATGTCTCGCATCTCTATGGGGTCTATCCGGGGCGTTCGATCAACCGGGAAGAATCGCCGGAACTGCTTGAAGCGGCCCGGGCATCGCTTGCGGTCCGTATCGAAAGCGGCGGCGGCCACACGGGCTGGAGCTGCGCGTGGCTGATCAATTTGTATGCCCGTCTGTTGGACGGGGAGAGCGCCTATCGCTTCGTACACACGCTCCTGGCCCGCTCTACGCATCCCAATCTGTTCGACGACCACCCGCCGTTCCAGATCGACGGCAACTTCGGCGGAACGGCCGGCATCGCGGAGCTGCTGCTGCAGAGCCATCTGGGCGAGCTTCATCTGCTGCCGGCGCTGCCTGAAGCCTGGCCGGACGGCTCCGTACGCGGGCTGCGCGCACGCGGAAGCTTTACCGTCGCGCTGGAATGGCGCGGCGGACGGATCCGGTCGGCCGAGATTACGGCCGACCGCTCCACCGCGGTCCGACTGCGTACGGACCGCGCTTTCGAAGGCGCCCTGCCGGCTGCCGCGGGCGAGGCGGGAGCCTTCACCGGCGCTTTGACCTTTGCCGCCGGGCAGACCGTTCGCCTCGCCTTCGAGTAGGCGAAGCGCCTGGGTCTGCGCGCGGTGCGCCGCAGACCCCTTACATTCAACTTATGGAGGAACGACAACGATGACGATTTTTCAATTTCCGAACGACTTCAAATGGGGAACGGCTACGGCCGCTTATCAAATCGAAGGAGCCGCAAAGGAAGGCGGACGGGGTCCGTCCATCTGGGATACGTTCTCCCATACGCCTGGCCGGGTCTACAACGGCGATAACGGCGATGTCGCCTGCGACAGCTACCACCGCTACGAGGAAGATGTCGAGCTGATGCAAGAACTCGGCATCAATACCTACCGTTTCTCGATCTCCTGGTCGCGGATTATTCCGGACGGCGACGGCGAGATCAACCAGGAAGGGCTGGACTACTACCACCGTTTCGTCGACAAACTGCTGGAAGCGGGCATCGAGCCGTTCTGCACCCTTTACCATTGGGATCTGCCGCAGACGCTGCAGGACGTGGGAGGCTGGGAGAACCGGCGCACGATCGACGCTTTCGTCAAATACTCGGAAGTGATGTACCGCGAATTTTCCGGCAAGATCAAATCCTGGCTGACTTTCAACGAGCCTTGGTGCATCGCGTTCCTGTCCAACCTGATCGGCGTTCACGCACCGGGCAAGCAGGATCTTCAGGTTGCTCTCAACGTGGCGCACAATCTGCTGGTGGCACACGGCAAATCCGTGTCCAAGTTCCGTGAACTCGGTTCTGATGGGAAGATCGGGATCGCGCCGAACGTAGCCTGGGCCGTGCCGTATTCCAAAAGCGCGGAAGACCAGGGAGCCGCGGACCGCAATATCCAGGTGTTCTCCGACTGGTTCCTCGACCCGATCTACAAAGGCAGCTATCCGAAGCCGCTGTACGATTGGTTCGAGCAGTCCGGCCATGTGCCGCCGATCGAAGAAGGCGACATGGAAGCCATTGCGCAGCCGATCGACCATATCGGGATCAACTATTATGCGATGAGCGTCAACCGGTTCAATCCGGACGGCGGCTATTTGCAGATGGAAGAAGTCGACATGGGCTTGATCAAGACCGATATCGGCTGGCCGGTCGAGTCGAGAGGCCTGTACGAAGTCATCCATTATCTGCAAAAATACGGCAACATCGATATCTACATCACGGAGAACGGAGCCTGCATCAACGACGATATCGTTAACGGCAAAATCAACGATACGCGCCGGATCTCCTATCTGCAGCAGCATATTGCTCAGGTACACCGCGTCATTACGGACGGGATCAACCTCAAAGGGTATATGGCCTGGTCGCTGATGGACAATTTCGAATGGGCGGAAGGCTACCGGATGCGTTTCGGACTCGTGCACGTGGATTACCGTTCGCTGAAGCGGACACCGAAAGAAAGCTTCTACTGGTACCAAAACGTCGTGAAAAACAACTGGCTTGAGACTCGCAGAGAGTAGGAGAGCACCCCCAAAGACGCGGATTCCCGCGTCTTTTTTGCGTTTTTCGGGAGTATGAAAGGTCTAAACCGCTGCACAAGAGCCCGGCACAATGCGATATTTCGATACGGATCCAAGAGAGCGAAGCAGCCAACCGCATACAAAAAGCCAAATAAGTGTGAGAAATGTCACAGAAATGTCGAAGAAACCGCTATCATCTTGATGCATTCGCAGGGCGGGAGGTCGATAATAGGAGAAAGACGCAAAGGAGGCGGCATCCAGATCAGACAGAATGCGCAGATGAGGCACATGAGGCTTACAGTGGGCAAGAAAGATGTTTAGGATGAGTCCCGAAGATGTTATAAGGCTATAGAAGCCTATATAAAGGAAGAGAAAATTTAAATTTGAAATAAAGTGAGGTGGGAGAAGAACAATAGCCGGTTATGGAAGGGAAGCGGATAGGGAAAAGAGCTGATTGAGACCTTTTTCGGGCTTTAAAAAGGGTTTGACCTTGAATAAAGTGTTTTTCAAGGCCCTACATCACGGTTTCTCGCCAATAGTTTGACATCTTTGTTAACAAAGTCAAAACTTTTCGAAAAAGCTGTTCATTTCTGGTATCTTTAAGTGTAGAATCAAAGTTGCGTTTTAATGTATGAAATGCTTGTCGAATTTATTGAGCGTTCAACAAAGAGAGGGGATCCACATGGGCAAAAAACGAAGATCGCTCGTTCGCGCAGCTTTCTCGGCCGTCATGCTCGTTATGACGATGCTGCTGCTCTCGGGATGCGCGGACTATATGGTCCTCGATCCGAAGGGACCGATCGCCGCAAAGCAGTTGGACCTGATGATTATCACCGTCATTTTGTGCGCGATTATTATCGTGCCGGTGCTTATCATTACGTTCATCATTGTTTGGCGCTATCGGGCCAGCAACAAGAAGGCCGACTACAAGCCGGAATGGGCACACAGCAACCTGCTGGAGGCGATCTGGTGGGGAATTCCGATTGTCATCATTATCGTCCTCGCTATCATCACCGTGCGTTATACGCATGAACTCGAACCAGCCAAAGCTCTTGCAAGCGACAAGGAAGAAGTTACGATTCAGGTCGTGTCGCTGAACTGGAAATGGCTCTTCCTGTATCCGGAAGAAGGGATCGCGACGCTTAACACGATTACGATTCCGGAAGATCGTCCGGTACGTTTCGAACTGACGGCCGATTCGCCGATGAACTCGTTCTGGATTCCGGAATTGGGCGGACAGATTTATGCGATGTCCGGTATGTCCATGGCGCTGCATCTGCAGGCCGACGAGCCGGGAACCTACTTCGGTACAGGCGCGAACTTCACCGGTGAACACTTCGAGAACATGACGTTCGACGTTCATGCCACGAGTGATGCCGACTACGAAAAGTGGATCGCCGAAGCGAAAGCGTCGCCGAACACCATCACGGCAGAATCGTACGAAGAAATGTCCAAGCCTACGGAATCGGAAGAACCGACCCTGTACTCTTCGTTCCCTGAAGGCATTTACGAAAGCATCGTGACCAAGTACATGCACGAAGGTGCCGAGCTTCATCAGCACGGAAGCGCAGCTGAAGGCGAAGCGGACGACACGGCATCGGCAGATTCACAAGCGAACTCGGAAGAACACGATTCTTCTTCGCACAAAGGCCACTAAGATCCGGTCTTAGACAAGATCGGCTGATCCGAACAATCAATGCAACGAAAGGAGCTCCCTAATGCTCGAGAAAATCAAAGAGTTCGCATCCGAGTTTTTTGTAACGGGCGACCCGCTCATCTACGGCGCGGACGCATCTATCGTTCTGGCGACGCTCGGGATTGTGTTCGTACTGACGTACTTCAAAAAATGGGGCTGGCTCTGGAAAGACTGGCTGACGACCGTCGACCATAAAAAGATCGGGATCATGTATATCCTGGCCGCGATCGTCATGCTGTTCCGCGGCGGCGTCGATGCCGTTATGATGCGAACCCAGTTGGCTTTCCCGGATCTGAACTTCCTGGAAGCCGACCACTATAACCAAATCTTTACGACGCACGGCGTCGTCATGATCTTCTTCATGGCCATGCCGCTGATGTTCGGTCTGTTTAATATCGTTGTGCCGCTGCAGATCGGCGCGCGCGACGTCGCTTTCCCTTTCCTGAACTCGCTGAGCTTCTGGCTGTTCTTCGCCGGTGCCATGCTGTTCAACCTGTCGTTCGTCATCGGCGGTTCGCCTGACGCCGGCTGGCTCGCCTATCCGCCGCTTTCCGGTTCGCAGTTCAACCCGGGCGTCGGACAGAACTTCTACATCTGGGGGATTCAGATCTCCGGTATCGGCTCGCTCGCGTCCGGTATCAACTTTATCGTTACGATTCTCAAGATGCGTGCTCCGGGCATGACGATGATGAAAATGCCGATGTTCACCTGGTCGGTATTCGCCGCTTCGACGACGATCATCTTCGCTTTCCCGATCCTGACAATCACGCTGCTGCTGCTGTTTATGGACCGCTTCTTCGGCGCCCATTTCTTCACGCTTGACGGCGGCGGCAACCCGATGATGTATATCAACCTCATCTGGATGTGGGGTCACCCGGAAGTGTATATCGTCGTTCTGCCGGCCTTCGGCGTCTTCTCCGAAACGGTGGCAACCTTCGCGAGAAAACGACTGTTCGGCTACGCGTCGATGGTATTCGCCATGGTCATCATCAGTATCATTTCGTTCTTCACCTGGGCCCACCACTTCTTCACGATGGGCTCCGGCGCAAACGTAAACTCCTTCTTCGCGGTTTCGACGATGATTATCGCGATTCCGACCGGGGTCAAGATATTCAACTGGCTGTTTACCATGTATAAGGGCAGGATCAGCTTCCCGACTCCGATGATGTGGACGATCGCGTTCATACCGGCATTCGTTGTCGGCGGAATGACGGGGGTTATGCTGTCTGTTGCACCGGCGGACTTCCAGTTCCACAACAGTTACTTCCTGATTGCCCACTTCCACCAAGTGCTGATCGGCGGTACAGTGTTTGGCTACTTCGCGGGTCTATACTACTGGTGGCCGAAGATGTTCGGCTTCAAGCTGAACGAGTACCTCGGCAAATGGGCATTCTGGTGCTGGAATATCGGTTTCTACGTCTGCTTCATGCCGCAGTACCTCGTCGGTCTCGACGGTATGACTCGGCGGATCAGCGTATTCAAAGACCCAGATTGGCAGGGTCTAAACATTGCTTCAACGATCGGTGCCTATATCATGGGTATCGCATTCCTGTTCCAGGTCGCTCAGATCGTCTACAGCATCTTCCGTCACGAGAAAGACACGACGGGCGATATCTGGGATGCTCGTACGTTGGAATGGTCGATTCCTTCCCCGGCACCGGAATACAACTTCGCGGTTATTCCGCAGGTTCACAGCCGCGACGAGTGGTGGGAAGAGAAAGAACGTCGTGCGAGAGGCGAGAAGCCTTGGGATCTCGGACCGATCGAACCGATTCATATGCCGAAGAATTCGGCTATTGGACCGATTATGGGAGCTTTCTGGTTTGTTGCCGGTTTCGGTCTCGTCTTCCACTGGCTGTGGATGGCCATTCCTGGCCTGCTGGGCGTATTCATCTGTATGTACGCTCGTTCCTTCAGCGCCCACAAAGCGGAATACTACATTCCGGTTGACGAAATTGAACGAACTGAAGCTAAGTTAAGAGGGGGCGCGGTATAATGGCACAGTCTCCGGCACACGGCACGGATCATCACCATCACGCTGCGGGTCATCATGATCCGCAGGATATCAAACTGCTCGGTTTCTGGATCTTCCTCGTAACCGACGTGATCTTGTTCGCAACGCTGTTTGCGACATTCATCGTTCTTCGCGGCGGTACGGACGGCGGTCCTACCGGCGCGGAACTGCTGGAGATTAACGGGATTATCATTTCGACATTCCTGCTCTTGACCAGTAGTTTCACAAGTGGTGTGGCCGTACTGGCCATGCACCAACACAAAATCAAGCAGATGATTATCTGGCTTGTGATTACCGGATTACTCGGGGCAGGCTTCCTGTACCTTGAAATCAACGAGTTCCTTCATTTGATCCACGAAGGCGCGACGCTGCAAACCAGCGCGTTCTGGTCGGCGTTCTTTACGCTCGTCGGCACGCACGGTGTGCACGTTACGGTGGGTATCGGCTGGATGATCTCGATCATCATTCAGATCGTTCGCCGCGGTCTGACCGACGATACCAAAGGAAAAGTTACGGTATTCAGCTTGTACTGGCACTTCTTGGACGCGGTCTGGATCTTCCTGCTCTCGATCGTGTACCTGATGGAGGTGATGTAAGGTGGCGGATCACAACAATACGCACAACAGCCACGGTGGGGATCGTCACGAGCACGGTTCGCTCAAATCCTACATCATCGGTTATATCATTTCGATCGTTCTGACGATCATTCCGCTCGTTGTCGTCCTGAACGACATGATGGGCCGCACGGCGACTATCGCGGTTATCATGGTAACGGCAACGCTGCAGTTTCTGGTTCAGCTGATCTTCTTCATGCACGTGCGTGACGGAGAACAGCCTCGTTGGAACCTCATCACGTTGATCTTCGGGGTTCTGATCCTGCTGACGATCGTCGTCGGTTCGATCTGGATCATGGGCAACAACTCGATCGGCATGAAAATGTAGACAGGCAATTTGAAAAAGAGTCCGCTTCGGCGGACTCTTTTTTTGTTGCGAAGAAACGCGATTTGCAGGTAATCAAGCGGGAAAAGGTCGCGGCGATTTACACGTATTCGCATGCAAAGTCGGTGAATTCGGCTTCCGCGCCTTTGCCTACCGCGTACAAGCCGATCACGACGCCGGTGAAGCCGCCTGCGACTTCCGACGAGAGATAGCGGGTCTGGGCGCTGCCAAGCGGAATCTCGCGGCCGTCTTCGACAAGGAAGAAATGGTAGCGTTCGTGTCCGGAGCGGATCAGCAGCCGCACGGCGCCTGCACGGCTGAGTGGGATCTCTTTTTCAATAGACTTGATGTCGCCGACGTTGAGTCGCTTGATCACGCTGAGGCTGCTGTCGGCATCGGTGCGGACAGCCAGGTCGTAGCGATGGTTCTCGTCCATGTACAGCGTGACGCCGGCTTCGCCTTCTCGGCCGGAGAGCCGTACTTCGCAGGCGATCGCCGCGTCGAAGTTTTTTTGCCGCAGCCCGATAAAAGTCGGCGAAGCCGCTTCGTCCAACGTGACCGCCGTACCCCGCAGCCGCAGCATATCTTCGCCCAGCTCGTAATTCGACGTCACCGGATGACGCAGGTAACACCAGTCCAGACTCCAATCCGTATTTTCGAACGTATCGAGCTTCTTCTCCCGCTGGCGTACCGTTTCGGGGATCCGGCCGGTCGTGAACTGGGTCAGCGTCAGCCCGTCGTGTCCCGCGGTAAACCAGCCGTCTTCGCCGAACGTAACCGGAGCGAGGAAGACCTCGCGGCCCAGGTGATGATAAGTCAGCCAGCGGCCGATCTGCCGGAAGCCCAAGTGCAGCATCCACCAATGGCCGTCCCCGTCCTGCACCAGATCGCCGTGTCCGACGCCCTGCAGTTCGTAGCCGCCCAGATTCCGATTGGTGAGCACGGGATTGTGCGGGTACGCTTCGAACGGGCCGGACATATGATCGCCCCGGGCGTACACGACCATATGTCCGTATTCCGTTCCGCCTTCGGCGGCCATCAGATAATAGCGGTCGTCGATTTTGTATAGATGCGGGCTTTCCAGGTAACGTCCGCCCGTTCCCTGCCAGATCGAGCGGCTCGGCGACCGTTTGGCTCCCGTGGCAATCTCGATCTCGCACTGCACCACGCCGCCGATTCCGTCGTCGTCCGTTCCGTTGCTCATAAAAAAGGCTTTTCCATCTTCAAAGTACAGGTCCGGATCGATGCCGCCCTGGTCGACGTAGACGGGTTCGGACCATTCGCCGTAAATATCGTCGGTCCAGACATAGAAGTTCTGACGCGTCGTATCATTGGTCGTGGTCATGTAGAACCGTCCCGCATGATACCGGATCGTCGGAGCGAATACGCCGCCGGAACTGTTGACGCCGCCGAGCTGCACCTGGCTCTCCCGGGTGAGACAGTGACCGATCTGCGTCCAGTTGATCAGATCTTGGCTCTCGAACAGCGGAACGCCGGGAAAATACTGAAACGAACTGCATACGAGGTAATAGCTATCTTCGACCTTGCATACGCTGGGGTCGGGGTAAAAGCCTTTGATGACCGGATTGCTGTATTTCATAAGGAGCTCCTTTGCTGAATTCGCTTTTTTGTGAATCGGCTAACTTATTGAATCTAAGCAAATTAAACAGGATCCGCAAGCGCTCTGCAATATGATAAAGTGAAAAAGAGAATTCAAATCCGTTGGATGAATATAAAGATGATTTCAAGTCCCGATGGAGAGAGGCGGCCTATGGTCAAAGCGAACGGGAATAAGGCATTCATGCCGCTTTACGAAGCGCTGGCGAGCGAAGTCAGGTGGAAGATCATGAGCCTGCTGGCGGAAGGAGAGCTTAATGTCAAAGACGTGGCGGAGAAGCTGAAGCTGAGCCCGTCTATCGTCACTTTGCATATCCGCAAGCTTGAAGAAGCGGATCTGATCGGCAGCCGCCGGACGAGAAAGAATGGAGGCACCCACAAACTGTGTTTTCTCAAGCAGCGGAAAATCGAGATCGAGCTGCCATCCAGGCGGGAAGAACCGAAGATCCGGGAACAGTCGATCGCGATCGGCCATTATACGGCTTTTGATATCTATCCGACCTGCGGCCTCGGAACCCCGGAGAAAGAGATCGGCGTCTGGGACGATCCCCGCTACTTTCTCGATCCGGAACGGGTGCAGGCCGCCATTTTGTGGTTTGGACACGGTTTTGTGGAGTATAAGACGCCTAATTATCTGCTTCCGAACCAGCAGGCGGCCGCTATCGAAATTTCTGTGGAACTGGCTTCCGAAGCGCCGGGACTGCGGGACGACTGGCCTTCGGATATCGGATTTGTTTTTAACGGTATCGACCTCGGCACGTGGACCAGTCCGGCCGATTTCGGGCGAGCCGCACGCGGCAAATATACGCCTTCGTGGTGGCATCGCAACGTCAATCAGTATGGGCTGCTCAAAACGATCCGGATCGATGCCGAGGGGACATTTATCGACGGAGAACGAATATCGGCTTCGACGATTGGAGAACTGCGGCTGGACGAACCTTTTTGGACGCTTCGGTTCCAGGTCGACGAGCAGTCGGAGAACGTAGGCGGTCTGACTCTGTACGGAGCGGGCTTCGGCAATCATGACCAGGATATTGTGATTCGGGTGCATATCGACGACAGTCAGACGGAAGGGGAAAACGAAACGAATGCAAATATTTCAAGCAGCGGGAGCGCCGGTCAAAAAGATCGGCCGGACTCACGAGTATAACGGGGCATTGTGGCTCGCTTTGTCGGGCAGCGGCGCTGAATTTACGTTTTACGGCAAAAAAGCGGAGGTCACGTTAAAAGGAGACAGCACCGCGCAGGGCACCGGGAATTTTGCCCGCTTCGGTATCGACGTCAACGGCGTACGGGTCATCGATGACCGAATGGACCAAATCCGCAAAACCTACACCGTATTCGACAGCGGCACCGACGAACAAGTAACGATCCGGATCGTCAAATTGTCGGAAGCGGCCATGTCGACGGTAGGGATCGAAACAATCGGTGTCGAAGCCGAGGAAGGTATCCGGCCCACTCCGGATAAACGGCGCAAAATCGAGTTTATCGGCGATTCCATTACGTGCGGGTACGGGATCGATGACGAAAGCGGAGTTCAGGCGTTCTCTACCGATACGGAAGATGCAGCCCGGGCTTACGCTTACCTCACCGCCCAAGCGCTCGATGCCGATTACAGCCTGGTCGCCTACAGCGGATACGGGATCATCTCCGGGTATACGGAGAACGATGCCAAGCTGCTCACCCATTTGATTCCGGATTATTACGAAAAATGGGCCAAATCCGAAGGCAGACCGGAAGGGGAATTGGAACCTTTGACGATCGATTGGGATTTTGCGCAGTTTGTTCCCGATCTCATCGTCGTAAACCTGGGAACGAATGACGATTCGTACACCCGGGACGTGCCCGACAGACAAGAGGAGTTTGGCCGGCAGTATGTACGGTTTCTGGAGCAGGTGCGAAGCCGAAACGCTCAATCCGACATCCTCTGCACGCTTGGCATGATGGGCGACCGGTTGTATCCCCATATCGAACAGGCGGTCCGCCGCTACAACGAACAAACCGGCGATGCCCGCGTATTCCTGATGAAATTCGATGTGCAGCAGGCGGAGAACGGCTCGGCTTCCGACGGCCATCCTTCCCCGAAGACCCATGCGCACGCCGCAGAGACCTTGACTCGGTATATCGAAAGATTATGGCGTTGAAAAATGGAGTTAAAGAAAGTGCTGCCGACCGTTAAGCGGAGCTGCACGGCCCGCGTGTTACCGGTCCTGCGCTCCCGCCGCTTCTTGGCGAAAGACCCAGCGTCTGCTCAGGATATAATTCAGCGCAAGACCGGGGACGGTTACAAGCACTTTGGCCGCCCACACGGGAATGAAACGATCCAGCAAAACCAGCAGGGCGGAAGTCAGAAAGGCGACGGTCAGGTTCACGATAATGAACCGGGACAGTTCGCCTTTTTGCCGTGTCCGCTTCGTTCCAAACGTCCAGCGGCTGTTCCAATAATAGCTGTTGGCGGTGCCCGCGGCATAACCGGCAGCCTGGGCAAACGGACCGATCCAGCCCTGCAGAAGGAAAAAGACGATAAAATCGACGGCCGTATTGGAAAAACCGACCACCGCGAAGCGCAGAGGGCGGGCGGACCGTTTAACTGTGTTCAAGAGAAGCATCCTCCTTCCGCATCTCGTACAGCGTATAGCCCGGATGCAGGCCAAATGCGTCTGCGGCGCGGCCGATCACTCCGAGAACCGATACGGATGCCCGGTCCGAAACCGGTCGGGTAACGGGATCCGGCATTTTTCCGGGATTCCAGACTGTTTCGGGGACGACCGTTCCGGATTGTTCGACCCAGCGGGCAATCGGATCGGCCAAATGCGGCGTGCCGCCGAGCAGAACGTAACGCAGCTGCCCCGCCGCGATCAACCGGCGGAACCCGTTGAGGCCGATCGCGGGATCCACGCCTTTGAATCCGCCCCAGGCAAGCACCGGTTCGCCGGTCTGGATAATGAGCGCATCGGCGCCGCTGTTGGACGAAGGCATGGCGGCCGCATATCTGGCGGCTCCGCGGTGGCGAAGCAGGTAGTCGACCAGCGCCGGATCGAGCGGTCTGCCATCATGGCTCCAGTTGTCGCCTTGGGCCAGATGGGGCGACGCATAAGGTTGTCTGGCGCTGCCGCCATAGAGAGAAGGCGTGAGCGACCAGAATCCGGGTGCAGCCAGCAGGGCGGACAGTCCGAGCGCGAATGCTCCTCTTGCGACGATCCGGATGTTTGGAAAAGCCAGCGCCAGAATCGCGGCCAGCATTCCGGCAGCGGCAAGCGTCCAGCCGCCGCGGGCGAAGCCGTCGTCTGCGGCAATATAGGCCGCCGTTCCAAAAGCGATCGCGCAGCCGCCGAGCAGCCAGGCGGGCTTGCGGGAGCGGCATAACTCGGCGATCGCCGCTCCCGCAAGCGCCGCAATCGCCGGAGCCAGCATGATGAGATAGTAGCGGTGGAAATAGCCTGCCAGACTGAATACCGCCATCATGGGCAGCAGCCAGCCGGTCCACAGCAGCACTTCGGCCCGCTGACGGGGGCGTCGTACCCACAGCAGCACCGCGCCGAACAAAGCGAACGGCAGCAGCCAGGAGATCTGCCCGGCCAGCTTGACGTCCAGCAGACGAAGCGGGCCGGGAGGACCGTCTTCGCCGGCGGAACTCATGCTGCCTGCCGTCGAAGGAGAAGCGAAGGCTGCCGTTTGCGTCCGTGAGGCCGGGCCCGCCCCGGCCGCCTGCAGACGTTCGGGCAGCGGCAGCGAAGGCGCCAAGGCCAGGAAATCATGCGGCCGGGCGGCTTCTTGGGCGGCTTGCAACGGGGCAGAGAGACTTCCGCCCAGATTGCCGGTCAGACGGCCGATGCCGTTGTAGCCGAGCGCCAGCTCCAGTACGGAATTATGCAGGCTGCTGCCTACATAAGGGCGGTTGTCGGCAGGCGTGCTGTCGACCGCGACGGCCCAGGAGAGCGAAACGGCGATCAATACCGCCGAAGCGGCGCCCAGATGGACCAGCCTGCGTTTCCAGGAAGTGCAACTTGCCGCCAGCACGTACAAGACGAAGGTCGGCAGCACCAGATAGGCCTCCAGCATTTTAACGTTAAACCCGATGCCCACCCAGGCAAAAGCCAGACACAGCTGCCCTACACGACCGCTTCGAACAGCCCGGATCAAGACATATACCGCCAGCATTAGGAAAAACAGAAGCACGCTGTCGACATTGTTGGTCCGGCTGACGGCGGCCGCGATCGGGGTCAGGGTAAGAATCAAGGCTGCCAGCCGCGCCGCCGGCAGGCCCAGCGAAAGCCGAACGGCTGCGTACAGCAGAGCCACCGAGCCTGCGAAAGCCAGAGCCGAGGGCAGAGCCAGACTCCAGGCATGCAGCCCAAGCAGCTTGACGCTGATCGCCTGCAGCCAGAAAGCCACCGGAGGTTTATCGATCGAGATGAAGCCTCCGGGATCGAACGAATTGTAGAAAAAGTTGTGCAGGCTTTGGGTCATACTGACTGTGGCTGCCGTGTAATAGGCGTTGAGATAGCCCGATTTTTCGATCTGATCCAGCGACAGAAACAAAGCCGCAAGAACGAGCAGAACCGGAATGGGATCGATTTTTTTGAGCGGATATGCTTTCATGCCGGCGCCTCCCGAACGGGTGATGGATCCATTATAAGCCCGTAAAATGAAGCAAAGCTGAAGCGCCGCTGAACAAAAGCTGAAGGGTTGTGAACAAAAACGCTCTTTTTGCGAAAATGGCTATACAAAAAGAACTTAATGAACTAATATGAACCTATATAAACGTTCATTTGTACCCGAATCTTACAGAACTTCAACCCGAAAGGATGAATATTGTGGAAAACCGTTATGCTTCTCACCCGAATGAAGTCAAGACTTTCGATACGACCCGTCTGCGGGAGGAATTCCTGATCGAAACCCTGTTTGCACCGGACCGCCTTGTAACCGTTTACTCCCATGTGGACCGCTATATCGTCGGCTCCGCCGTACCCGTATCCGGAGAAATCAAGCTGGAAGCGGATTTCAAGCAGATCGGCGCGGATTATTTCCTGGAACGCCGTGAAGTCGGCATTATCAATGTCGGAGGCGAAGGTTCCGTCACGGCGGACGGCGAGACATTCGAAGTCGGCAAAAACGAATGTTTGTACATCGGCCTCGGAGTCAAGGATGTTACCTTCCGCAGCGCGGACAGCGGCAGTCCTGCCAAGTTCTACCTGGTGTCCACGCCCGCCCATCAAGCCTATCCGACCCGCAAAGCCGGCCAGGGTGAAGCGATTCAGGCGCATCTGGGCAGCATCGACAGCTCGAACGAGCGCACGATCAACAAGTACATCCTGCCGGGCGGCATCGAGAGCTGCCAGCTTGTCATGGGCATTACGGAGCTTGAACCGGGCAACATGTGGAATACGATGCCGTGCCACACGCACAACCGCCGCTCCGAAGTGTATCTGTATTTCAACATGCCGGAAGACGCCGCGGTATTCCACTTGATGGGAGAACCGGAAGAGACCCGTCACCTGGTCGTGCGCAACGAACAGGCGGTCATTTCTCCAAGCTGGTCGATTCACAGCGGCGTCGGCACGAACAATTATACGTTCTGCTGGGCCATGGGCGGCGAGAACCAACTGTTCGACGATATGGACGCGGTGAATATGAAAGACTTAAAATAGATCCTAACCACTTTTTACGGAATAGGAGCTATGCCCAGACATGAACGCACTCAAACGGCACGAGAAGATTATGGAGATTCTGATTGAGCGGCAGGAGATCGGAGTAGGCGAACTGAGTTCGCTGCTGGATGTGACCGGCAAGACGATTCGGGAAGATCTGGCGCGGCTCGAGGAAAAAGGACTGCTCATGCGTGTGCACGGCGGTGCGATGCTGGCCCAGAACGATCAGTTCGGCATTTTGTCGTCCAAAGGAACAGGCGATAAGCATGCCGCGGAAAAAGCGGAAATCGCCGCGCGTGCGCTGCGTTATATCGAACCCGGCGATATTATCGCTTTGGACGGAGGCGGTACGACGCTCGAAATGGCCCGCCAACTCGATAATGTTCCGCTGACCGTGATTACGAACGACCTGTTTATTCTCAGCGAATTGGCGCGCAAGGATAAGATCCGTCTGGTCGTACCGGGCGGCGAGCGCGTGCGCAACGTGCTGATCGGTCCGACCAGCGCGGAGTTCGTCGAAGGCCTGAATATCAGCAAAGCGTTCCTGTCGGCCACCGCTCTGCATGCGGAACTCGGCGCTTCGATCTACACGGGCGATCTGGTGCCGTACAAGAAAGCCCTCGTTCGGACGGCCCGCCGGGTATACGGAGTGGTCGAGCACCAGAAATTCGGACAGTTCGCTCTCTGGACGTTTGCGGAATGCCAAGAGCTGGACGTAATTATTACCGACAGCCAGCTGGACGAGGTACAAAAAGCTATATTTGCACAAAAGAATATCACGTTGGACGACGGAAGCGGCGAACGGAAGATTTAGACCGGAAGGCCTCGGACGAACCGGCGACATTTTGGGAGGAAAAAAAGATGGGCGTATTCGATCTGAACGGTAAAGTGGCATTGGTAACGGGAGCAAGCGGGGGACTGGGTCAAGGCATGGCGCTTGCGCTGGCGGAAGCGGGAGCGGATATTCTGGCCGTGTCCTACACGTCGTCTTCCGACACGGTAGACAAGGTGAAAGCGCTCGGACGCCAGGCTTACGAGATTCAGGCCGATCTGAGCAAAAAGGAAGAATTGGAAGGCGTAGTCGCACGCTGCCTGGAACTTGCGGGCCATATCGATATTCTGATCAACAATGCGGGCATTATCCGGCGTACGCCGATCTCCCAGCACAGTTGGGAAGATTTCGACGATGTGCTGGATATCAACTTGAAGACGGTCTTTTACCTGACGCAGTTGGTCGGCAACCATATGGTTGAACGCGGCAGCGGCAAAGTGATCAACATCGCTTCCATGCTGTCTTTCCAGGGCGGAATCAACGTGCCCGGGTACACGGCGAGCAAACACGGCGTCGCGGGCCTGACCAAAGCGTTCGCGAACGAATGGGCATCCAAAGGCGTGCAGGTCAACGCGATCGCACCGGGTTATATGTCGACCGACAATACGGCACCGATCCGCGAAGATAAAGACCGGACAGATTCGATCACGGTACGTATTCCGGCTGCGCGCTGGGGAACGGGCGAAGACGTAGGCGGTCCGGCCGTGTTCCTGGCTTCATCGGCGGCCAATTACGTAAACGGGCACATCCTCTGCGTAGACGGAGGCTGGATGATCCGTTAAACCGGCGTATCCAACCGGAGGGAAGAAAGACTTCGTGAAATGCTGGCAGAACAGGCAAAACGGTTTCCGAAGCGGGCGGCAGAGGGGCAAGGCGGGAAGAGAACCTGTCGGCCCCCTGCCGCTTTTTGCTTATCGGGCCGTACAACAAAGGAGGAACTGCAGATGAAACTCGGTATTCTGGCACATACCTACGGCAAACTTCCGGCAGCGGAACTGGCGCGCAAAGTGGCGGAGGAAGGCTTCACTTCCGTCCAGCTGGCCCTGCTCAAAGCGATCGGGGATATCGACTGCTCGCCCGGCCGCCTGAGCCCGGGACTGGCCAACCATATTGCCGAAACGTTCGACCGGGAAGGCGTGCGTATCGCGGTGCTCGGCTGTTATATCGATCCCGTCCATCCCGATCCGGATGTCCGTCGATCCGAAATCGTCCGCTTCAAGGAACATCTGCGCCTGGCCCGGGATTTTGGCTGCGGCATGGTTGCGACGGAGACGGGGGCTATCCGGACCTACGCCGAATCGTATCCGTCGAATTTCGAAGAACACGGTTGGGGCGTGCTGCGGGAGACCGTATCCGAACTGGCCGAAGAAGCGGAAAAATGGGGCGTGAAGCTGGCAATGGAGCCGGTTGCCGGGCACACGCTGCATTCGCTCGGCCATTTCCGCCGGCTGCTTGAAGAAGTGCCGTCCTCGACGATCGGTCTGCTGTTCGATGCCTGCAATCTGCTGAACGAAGAAAGACTGCCGAAGCAGGACGAACTGATCCGGGAAGCTTTCGATACGCTGGCCGACCGCATGGTACTGATTCATGCCAAAGATTTGGACTTTGGCGAGGGTGGACACTTTGCGGGCAGCGGACGCCCAAGATTGGACCGGCCGATCGGCG
This sequence comes from Saccharibacillus qingshengii, assembly GCF_013185195.1. Classification (GTDB taxonomy): domain Bacteria; phylum Bacillota; class Bacilli; order Paenibacillales; family Paenibacillaceae; genus Saccharibacillus; species Saccharibacillus qingshengii. The sequence continues at coordinate 51,710 of NZ_JAAZWC010000018.1, read as the reverse complement.
GAGGGCTGCTGAACAAAGAACTGCTCTACCGTCTCCTCAAGGCGTACAAACCGCATATCGATATCTCGCTTGAAGGCGTTACGGCTTCGGAAGCCAAGCCTGCGGCCGATACGCTTCGGCGCCTCTACGCAGAGGCTTGATCCAAGTACCCAACATGCGATAAATACGCAGAAACACGCTTATTTGCGGTCGGGTCCGGGTAATGGGGCGTGAAGCCCCAACCCAGACTATGACAAAAGGAGCGAACGCAAATGAGTCATTCCACGCAGGATTCGAAGCAGTTTCCCGTTGCCTTGGTAACAGGCGGAGTCAAAGGCATCGGCAGAGGGATCTGCCATGTGCTGGCCCAAAAAGGATACCGGATCGCACTGACTTACCATTCGCATGCCGACGACTCGGAAAGTTTTACAAAAGAACTCAAGCACATCTACGGAGCCGATCCTTTTGCGCTGGAGAGCGATCTGACGCAGCCGGGCGAACCGAAGAAGGTGGTCGATGCCGTATTGGAAAAGTTCGGCCGGATCGATCTGCTGGTCAACAATGCCGGCCAGAGCACGATGAAGCCGCTGACGGAGCTGGAAGAAGAAGAGATCGCCTGGATGATCGCGCTCGATTACACCGCGCCTATTGTGTTATCCAAATATGCCGTACGATCGATGATCGAACGCGGCATTCCGGGCAGCGTCCACTTTATTACTTCGTCCCGCGGCGAACGCGCTTATCCGGGGGACAGCATCTACGGCGGAATGAAAGCGGCGCTGATCCGCTCCTGCGGTTCGTTGGCACTCGAATGGGCTCCGCACGGGATTCGGACGAACTGCGTCGCCCCCGGAGCGACCGTCAACGATCTGGATCAGGATGCCCGGACGGAACCGTTGGGACGGAAAATCCCTCTCGGCCGCCTCGGGACGCCGTCCGATATCGGCGAAGCGGTCGCCTGGTTGGCATCCGACAAAGCGGCTTATATTACCGGTATCAATCTGCGGATCGACGGTGGGCTCATTCTGCCGGGCATGCCCGAAGACACATCGGAAGAAGCCGGTTACGGATGGGGCTTTATGCATCCCGAACACGACTGAACGAACGACCATCCGATCGAAGCCGGTATCAAGCGGTCTGTGAGCAAACAGACTGCTTTTTTGTATTAAACTCACTAATCCAATCGGGATTTAAAATAGGGCCTTTTCATTCCTCTCCATCTGTGTCAGAATAGGATCCAAGCACCGCGTTCAAGAACTAAAGAGCAGGGAGTCCTCCAGCAGCTTGATCTCAGCCAGAGCTTGAACCACCTGCCGTCCATGCCAAATGGCGCGATCTATTCGCTGTTTGAACACGGTCGGCGGACCGGAAACGTGGGGATATTCCGTTTATTATCCGGCGCATACGCCGGCATTTCGGGAGGAATCGGACATGACTGAAGACAGAAAGCTTGCTTTTGAGACGCTCGCCGTACACGGCGGACAGGAAATCGATCCGGTAACGGGAGCGCGCGCCGTACCGCTGTACCAGACGACTTCATACGGATTCCGCGATACGGAACATGCGGCCAATCTGTTCGGACTCAAGGAATTCGGCAATATTTATACGCGTTTGATGAATCCGACCAGCGATGTATTCGAGCAGCGGGTTGCCGCTCTCGAAGGCGGAGCGGGTGCGCTTGCAACCGCGTCCGGCCAGGCGGCCATCACTTTCTCGCTGCTCAATATCGCGGGAGCGGGAGACGAGATCGTCTCGTCGGCCAGTTTGTACGGCGGTACCTATAATCTGTTCGCCGTTACGCTGCCTAAGCTCGGCATCAAAGTCCATTTCGTCGATTCCAGCGATCCCGAGAACTTCCGCAAGGTGATCAACGAGAAGACCAAAGCCGTCTATGCGGAAACGATCGGCAATCCGCGCGGCGACGTACTGGATATTCAGGCCGTCGCGGATATCGCCCACGAGAACGGGGTTCCGTTGATCGTGGACAATACGTTCCCGAGTCCGTACCTGCTGCGTCCGATCGAGCACGGAGCGGATATCGTTGTCCATTCCGCGACCAAGTTCATCGGCGGCCACGGCACGTCGATCGGCGGCATTATCGTGGACGGAGGCAAGTTCGACTGGGCGGCAAGCGGCCGCTTCCCGGGGCTGACCGAGCCGGACCCGAGCTATCACGGCCTCGTCTATACCGACGCGGTCGGTCCGATCGCCTATATTATCAAGGCCCGCGTACAGCTTATGCGCGATCTGGGAGCGGCGATCTCCCCGTTCAACTCCTGGCTGCTTCTTCAGGGATTGGAGACGCTGCATCTGCGGATGGAGCGCCACAGCCAGAACGCTGCGGCGGTTGCCAAGTTCCTCGAAGGCCACGATCAGGTAGAGTGGGTCAACTACTCCGGCCTGCCTAGCCATCCGTCTTATGAATTGGCCCAGAAGTATCTGCCGAAGGGGCAGGGTGCGATTCTGACGTTCGGCATCAAAGGCGGAATCGAGGCCGGCAAAAAGCTGATCGAGAGTGTCAAACTGTTCTCGCATCTGGCGAATGTCGGCGATTCCAAGAGTCTGATCATTCACCCGGCCAGCACCACGCACCAGCAGCTCGGCGAAACGGAGCAGATCGCTTCCGGCGTACTGCCGGGAATGGTCAGACTGTCGATCGGTACCGAATCGATCGACGACATCCTTCAGGATCTCGAACAGGCGATTGCCGCTTCGGGTACGAACTGAAGCCGCTGCCCAGGCAGCAGCATCTGATAAACCGCTTTCAAGCCGCAGATTCCGTTTAGACGGGGTCTGCGGCTTTTTGTTGGAAATATTCGATAAATCGACAAAATGAACAGCGATTCCGGCTATAACCGGCTCCGAAAAAGGCTTTACATTTATCAAGGAAAGGCGTACGATTTTAGTGTAAAAGTTGCCTTGAGTCAAAAAAATTGAATATAGGAAAAATGAGTCTCATTCTCATTTCACACATGTTGCTTCGGGAAACCCGAAGCAGCATGTGCCATTTTCAGGCAGCTAACAATAACTCTCATTCTCAGTGACCGTTTCGAAAAAAGAAAAGGAGGCAGGGCGATGTGGATCTATCCGTCGGTAAAAAAACAGGGGTATGCAGCGAAGGGCACGGATCAGCCGGTTCGGCCCGTATCCATGCTGCGTCAAATGCTCCGGCATCCAGAAGTCCGCAAAGCGCTCGGCAGTGGGCTGCTGATGCTGGCAGCGTGGGGAATCGCGTATGCCGGGATGGAAAAGACGGCCGTGATCGTCTATGGACTGGCTTATATGCTGGGCGGTTGGGACAAAGCGCGGGACGGTATTCGCAAGCTGGCTGCCGAACGTGAGCTGGATGTCAATCTGCTGATGGTGGCCGCTGCACTGGGCGCGGCGGCGATCGGCTATTGGAACGAAGGAGCGCTTCTGATCTTTATCTTCGCGCTGAGCGGTGCCCTCGAGAGCTTTGCTTCCGATCGCAGCGGCCGCGACATTTCCAAATTGATCGAGCTTAGACCGCATCTCGCGCAGAAGATCGAAAACGAAGGAATCCGGGAGATCGAAGCCAAGGAACTGGTCTCGGGCGATCGGATTCTGGTTCGGCCGGGCGAGATGATTCCGGCGGACGGACGAATCGTCGCGGGCTGCTCGGCTGTCGACCAATCTTCGATCACCGGGGAGTCCGTTCCCGTCGATCGGGGGCCGGACGAAGAAGTCTATGCGGGCAGCCTCAACGGCGAAGGAACCCTGCGAATCGATGTGACCCGCGATGCGGCGGACACGCTGCTCGCGAAGATGATTCGTATGGTCGAACAGGCGCAGGAAGATTCGCCAAGATCACAGCATTTTGTCGAACGATTCGAATCCGTCTACGTCAAAGCGGTGCTGGTCGCGGCGGCTGTGCTGATTGCATGCGGGCCATGGCTCTGGTCGGGCGGCTGGCCGGTTTCTTTTTACAAAGGGATGGTCTTTCTCGTTGTCGCTTCGCCCTGCGCGATCGTGGCTTCGATTATGCCGGCAGTCCTGTCGGCGATGTCCAGTGCGGCAAGGCACGGCATTCTGTTCAAAGGAGGCGGACACGTAGAGAAGTTGGCGGGGACGCGGGTTGTCGCTTTTGACAAGACGGGTACGCTGACTCGCGGAGAACCCGAATTGTCCGAACTGCTCCCGGCTCCCGGTTGGGATGAACGGGAGGTGCTTCGGTTCGCCGCCGCGATCGAACGCAATTCCTCGCATCCTCTTGCCCTTGCGGTCGTGAGGAAAGCGGAAGAGGCCGGTTTGATTCTGCCTGACACCGTAAATGCCCGCGAACGTCCCGGTTTCGGAATCGAGGCCGAAATCGAAGGCGAACGCTGGTCTGTCGGCCGTCTGCCGCAAGGAACGACCGGGATGACCGGTGAACAAAATCTTCGCTTCGCAGCCCCTGCTTCTGCGGAAGGCGGTACTTCGGAAGAAGCGGCCGCGCCAAGCTGGTGGGAAGCGGAACTTGAGCGGCTTTATCGGCAGGGACGCACGGTATCCTTCGTGCTTCGCGAAGACAAGGTGGCAGCCCTGCTCGCAATGAGCGACCAGCTGCGGTCCGAAGCGCGTGAAGCGGTAGAGGGGCTGCGGTCGCTTGGCATCGAGGTGGCCATGCTGACCGGGGACCGAAGCGGCGCCGCCGCTGCAGCGGCTTCGGAGGCCGGGATCGAGCTCGTATTCGCCGATCTGCTGCCGGGCGACAAGGTCGAGCGAATTCGCGAGCTGCGTGCGCGTTACGGACCTGTATTGATGGTTGGAGACGGAGTGAATGATGCGCCCGCGATGGCGGCTGCCGACCTGAGCATGGGGATGGGAATCCGGGGGAGCGGGGCGGCTCTCGGTACGGCAGATGTGGTCTTGATGCGCGACGAGATCGCCTCCGTCTCGGAAGCGATTCGGCTGTCGCGGCGGGCGGGCCGGATCATCAAGCAGAATCTGGCGTTTGCGATCGGAGTCATTCTGCTGCTTATGGCGGGCAGTCTGTCGCTCGACTTCGCGCTGCCGCTTGGGGTACTCGGCCATGAAGGCAGTACGCTGCTCGTCATTCTGAACGGTCTGCGTCTGCTGGGGAAGCGCACATTTATTCATTAAATCTTCATTTTCATGGTGACAAATTCAACTTGACACAATTGATTTAAAACGCCATAATGAGAACTACATTGTAATCATTATAAAATAGGAACGACTGAGAAAGAGGAGGATCTTTGTATGTATAAATCGATCATTGTCGGTACCGGACCCGCCGGACTGACCGCTGCTATCTATCTGGCTCGCGCCAACATGAGTCCCCTGATCATCGAAGGACCGCAGCCGGGCGGACAGCTTACGACGACAACCGAAGTCGAGAACTTCCCGGGCTTCCCGGACGGTATCATGGGACCCGAGCTGATGGACAACATGCGCAAGCAGGCGGAGCGTTTCGGCGCCGAATTCCGTACGGGCTGGGTCGAGAATGTCGATTTGTCGCAGCGTCCTTTCAAGCTTAACGTGGAAGGCCTGGGGGAACTGGTTACGGAGACGCTGATCATCTCGACCGGCGCAACCGCCAAATATCTCGGCATCCCCGGCGAAGAAGAGAATGTCGGAATGGGCGTCAGCACCTGCGCGACCTGCGACGGCTTCTTTTTCCGCGGCAAAGAAATCATCGTGGTCGGCGGCGGCGATTCGGCGATCGAAGAAGCGAACTTCCTGACCCGCTTCGCGACAAAAGTAACGCTGGTTCACCGCAGAGGCGAGCTGCGCGCGTCGAAGATCATGCAGGATCGCGCCCGTCAGAACCCGAAGATCGAATGGGCGCTGGACCGGACGCCGCTTGAAGTTGTCAAAGGCGATACCGAATTGAAAGGCCTCCGTGTCCGCAACAACCAAACGGGCGAGGAAGAGCTGATCGAAGCGAGCGGCGTATTCGTGGCAATCGGCCACCATCCGAACACCGGCTTCCTGGACGGACAGGTCACGACGGACGAGAATGGTTATATCGTCGTGACGCCGGGTACGAGCGAAACGAATATTCCGGGCGTATTTGCCTGCGGCGACGTACAGGATACCCGTTACCGTCAAGCGATCACGGCAGCCGGAAGCGGCTGTGCGGCGGCGATGGACTGCGAACGTTACATCGAAAGCCTGGAGTTTGCCGAAGCAGCGGCCGAAGCGGTACGTTAAGTCCCGAATAAAGCGAAACGCCGCTTTTTCCGAGCCGGGGTATGAAGCCGAGCTTGGTATTGCGGAGCGATCGCGTTACAATAAAACAGACGGATAGTTAAACAAGAACCAATCCAAATCGAGCGAAAAGGTGGAGACTCCCATGGCAACCGCAATCGTATATACCAAAACAACCTGCCCGCACTGCACACAGGTCAAGACTTATCTGAACGCAAAAGGTGTCGCTTACGAAGAGCGCAACATCGAACACAGCGACGAGTTTGCCCAGCAGGTATGGGACATGGGACTGCGCGCCGTACCGGTTACCGTGATCGGCGATGCCAAGATCGTGGGTATGAACAAGCTTCAACTGGAAAAAGCGCTGAACGCGTAAGCTTCCGCTTCCGAACGATCGTTTCTTCTGTGAAAAATGAGCAAAAAGGCGAAACCTCCAGGGTTTCGCCTTTTTGCCGTATGGACATTGGAGCCGGCTATACGCCGCTCCGACAAGAACGCCAAAGGGCGAGACCGGCCGCCTGCAAAGCCTCGTGCTTGTTGGGGCGACAGCCCGCTACAGCGAGACCCGTACGCGTCCGAGAAACTGCGAGACCGCCAGATGCGCCGCTCCGAGCACCGCCGAACGGCTGCCGAGCCCCGAGAACGAAATAGCCAGCTCGCGCCGGTGATACGGCAGCGCCCGTTCCGCGATCGCTTCGAGCATGGCCGGTTCGATCCATTCTTTGGCTTCGGTCAGTGGACCGCCTACGACAATCTTCTCGGGATTGAAGCCGTTGACCAGATTGGTGATCCCGATTCCCAATCGTCGGCCGATCTCCGTATACATCGCAATCGTCTCTTCATGGCCACCGCGTGCCCGCGCCGTCAGCTCCCGCGTCGTCAGAGACGGAAGGGGAGAAGCTTGATCCGCGGCATCCGATTTTTTGTCGTCGGCCGCCGTATTCTTTTCCGAAGCTTCGGCATAGGCGTAAGCCCGCTCCGATGCATACAGCTCCCAACATCCGCGGCTGCCGCAGCTGCACAGCCGGCCGTCGCTTTCGATCGACATATGGCCGGTTTCGCCGGCGTAGCCCCATGCGCCTTTGTACAGTTGGCCGTCGATGATCATGCCCGAGCCGATCCCCATGCCCGCGCTGACATATACCAGATGCCGCACATGCCGCCCTGCGCCGTATTCGCGTTCGCCCGCCGCGCCTGCATTGGCTTCGTTATCGATGACGACAGGGACGCCGAACTCGGCTTCAAGCCTTGTTTTGAGATCGATGCCTTCCCAACCCAGGTTGGGCGCGTACAAGATCACGCCCGCTTCGTCGACCATGCCGGGAACGCCGACGCCGATACCGATCAACCCGTACGGCGTTTCCGGAGCCGCTTCGAGCAGGGGGGCGGTCACTTCCCGGATCGCGGCAAAAGCCGACTCCGGATCATGCCGGGCAAGAGGGGTGCTCCGTTCGAGCAGAATGCCTCCTTTGAGATCGGTCAGCGCCGCCTTGACAAGCGTGACGCCAAGCTCGATTCCGATCGCGCAGCCTGCGGCTTCATTGAACAGCAGCATGAGCGGCTTGCGGCCTCCGCTGGATTCTCCCGGTCCGGTTTCTTCGACGAGCTTCTGCTGGAGCAGCTCCGCCGTCAGATTGGACACCGTCGCTTTGTTGAGTCCTGTCCGCTCGGACACATCCGTTCTCGACAGCGGTCCTTTTCTGCGAATCGTGTCCAGCACGATCGATTTATTCAGTTTTTTTACAAGCGCCTGATCTCCGGTCACCCTCATCGCATTTCCTCCATCCGTGCCTGGAACATCTTTTTATCTTAAGCCACCTCGGCCGGAACCGTCGAGCTCTACGTGCTGGGCACCGCTATTATCTTTTGATTTTAACCCACCCCAACTTTTTTCGAAAGACTTAGTTTATCCAATAGACAAAGTTTTTGCGATGTGCTAGGATAGCCATGTAAACGATTTCTGCGAAATAACGAGGAGGCATTTCTTACATGGCTTATTTTGAAAACGTCGGTAAAGTGGCTTACGAAGGCAGTCAGTCGCAAAACCCATTCGCTTTTAAATTCTACAATGCGGACGAAGTGGTAGCAGGCAAAAAGATGTCCGAGCACCTGAAATTCTCGATGGCTTACTGGCACACGCTGACGGCGGAAGGCAACGACCCGTTCGGCGCGACAACGGCGATCCGTCCTTGGCATTCGTATTCGGGCATGGACCTGGCCAAAGCCCGCGTCGAAGCCGGATTCGAGTTCATGGACAAAATGGGATTGGATTACTTCTGTTTCCACGATATCGACGTAACGCCTGAAGGATCGACGCTCAAAGAGTTTTTCGCGAACATCGACACGATCGTCGACCTGATTGAATCGAACATGAAATCCAGCGGCAAAAAACTGCTCTGGAACACGGCCAACATGTTCACGAATCCGCGCTTCGTACACGGCGCCGCATCGACCAACAATGCGGACGTGTACGCTCATGCAGCGGCTCAAATCAAGAAAGGTCTCGAAGTCGGCAAACGTCTCGGCGGCGAGAACTACGTGTTCTGGGGCGGACGCGAAGGCTACATGTCCCTGCTCAACACGGACATGAAGCTCGAGCAGGACAACATCGCGCGCATGTTCCACATGGCGGTTGATTACGCGAAGGAAATCGGCTTCGATGCCCAATTCCTGATCGAACCGAAACCGAAAGAGCCGACGAAGCACCAGTACGACTTCGACGCGGCGACTTCGATTGCTTTCCTGCAAAAATACAATCTCGACAAAGACTTCAAGCTCAACCTGGAAGCCAACCACGCGACACTGGCCGGCCACACGTTCGAGCATGAACTGCGCGTAGCCCGCATCAACGGCATGCTGGGTTCGCTCGACGCCAACCAAGGCGACATGCTGCTGGGCTGGGATACCGACGAATTCCCGGTTAACGTCTACGACGCGACACTGACCATGTACGAAGTGCTGAAGAACGACGGCCTGGGCAAAGGCGGCATCAACTTCGACGCCAAAGTCCGCCGCGACTCTTTTGAAGCCGACGACCTGTTCCTGGCTCATATCGCCGGTATGGACACGTATGCCAAAGGCCTCAAAGTCGCTGCCAAGCTGATCGAAGACGGCGCGTTCGACAAAGTGATCGAAGAACGCTACAGCAGCTTCTCCGAAGGCATCGGCGCCGACATCGTAGCCGGCAAAACGACTCTGGCTTCCCTGTCCGAGTATGCGATGAACAACGAGAACCCGCGCCCGAACAAGTCCGGACGCCAAGAACTTCTTCAGTCTGTTCTTAACCAGTATATTTATGGTTAAAGGAACGAGATTTGCATACCCCTTAGGGCCTAGCGAATCGAGTTCCCGCGCCAAGCGACAATCTCTGACAAGCCGGATTATGCGGATCCGATAGCCAAGCATAACCGGGCTCCGCGCCGAGCGACTTTTGATTTTTAATCGGCTCACTGCACCCACACAAATAAAAGCCGGCAATTCGACCGGCTCAGCCGCGTCTTCCGTCTACCCCCGGGTTTCACCCATCCCGGGTTCTCCCGGCGGTTCGGACCGCGGCGTCAGGGTTCCACACATACAGAATCGCACAAGCGATCATTGCTTCATAATCGGACGGCTTCCCGCAAGCTCCCTTCGGGGAGGGGAGCCGTCCTTTTACGTTTGCTTGTACAAGCTCTCTACATTCAAAGGAGGAACACAATGACTTACGTAATCGGAATCGACCTCGGCACAAGCGCCGTCAAATCGGTACTCGTAGACCGCAAGGGTACCGTCGTCCGCGAAGAGTCGGAAGAATATCCGCTGTATCAGCCGCAGCCGGGCTACAGCGAACAGGAAGCGGAAGACTGGGTCGAGAAGACCGTCCTGTCGCTTAATAAGCTGCTCGAAGCGAGCGGCGTCAAGCCGGAAGAGATCGAAGGCATCAGCTTCTCGGGCCAGATGCACGGACTGGTGCTCGTCGGCGCCGACGGCCGTGCGCTGCGCCGCGCGATTCTCTGGAACGATACGCGTACGACGCCGCAGTGCCGCAGAATCGAGCAGGTCCTGGGCGACAAGCTGCTGAAGATCGCGCGCAACCGCGCGCTGGAAGGCTTCACCCTGCCGAAGATTCTATGGGTGCAGGAACACGAACCGGAAATTCTGGAACAAGCGGAGCTGTTTCTGCTGCCCAAAGATTACGTCCGTCTGCGCTTGACCGGCAGTGCCGCCATGGATTATTCGGATGCGGCCGGTACCCTGCTGCTGGATGTGGGCGGCAAACGCTGGAGCGAAGAAATTGGCGAAGCGTTCGGTCTCAAGCCGTCGCTGTTCCCGGTACTCGTCGAATCGTTCGACGATACGGGAGCCCTGCTGCCGGAGATGCAGCAGCGCACCGGCCTGACGGGCGCTACGCGCGTCTATGCGGGCGGAGCGGACAATGCCTGCGGCGCAATCGGAGCGGGCATCCTGAGCGAAGGACAGACGATGTGCAGTATCGGTACGTCGGGCGTAGTGCTCTCGTACGAGACGCGCCGCGATCTGGATTTCGAAGGCAAAGTCCATTTCTTCAACCACAGCGAAAAAGACGCGTTCTACATCATGGGCGTGACGCTTGCGGCCGGCTACAGCATGCAGTGGTTCCGCGAAACGTTCGGCGGCGGCGTCTCCTTCGAGGAACTGCTCGGCGGCATCGGCGAAGTCTCGCCGGGCGCGAACGGCCTGCTGTTCACGCCGTATATCGTCGGCGAACGTACGCCGCACCCGGATGCGGATATCCGGGGCAGCTTCATAGGCATCGACGCGAGCCACAAGCTGCGGCATTTCGCCCGGGCCGTGATGGAAGGCATCACGTTCTCGCTGCGCGAATCGATCGATATCCTGCGCGCAGCCGGCAAGACGGTCGACAAAGTGATCTCGATCGGCGGCGGCGCCAAAAACAAGGAATGGCTGCAAATGCAGGCGGACGTGTTCGGCGCGGACGTCGTGAAGCTCGAAAGCGAACAGGGGCCGGCGATGGGCGCTGCGATGCTGGCCGCTTACGGCAGCGGCTGGTTCGAGACGCTGCAGGACTGCGCGAACGAGTTTATCCGTGAATCGGTAACCTATCAACCGGATCCACAGCGCACGCAAACGTATGACAAGCTGTTCGCGGTCTATCAGGACGTTTACGGACAGACAGCGGAACTCAATCGCAAGCTGGCCGCTTTCCGTGGCACTCACTAAGACCGGCGGCTGTCTCTTTTTTCGAATACGATCCGGCAGGCCGTTTTCCCGTTAAGGGAGAACGGCTTTTTTCGTGCGAATCAGTGGAAGATCCGGGAGAACGGAAGTTGCTTTTTGACGGAGGAGGATCATAATAAAGGAAAGGGACGTTACAAAAAACCAGTCCTCCTACCGATATAGGAAAAGAGACTTTCGTCAGTAAAGGGGAGAATGCAGGCACATGAAGGGACATGCAAAAAGACAACTGTTGAAAATGGGCACGGCACTCGCACTGGTGACGGCAGGCACGTTCGGAGGGTTCCATCCGCTGTCGGTACTTCCTTCCGCACATGCGGCTTCCCTATCGCCGACGCAGGCACGAGCGCAGCTGCAGGAGCAGCTGTTCCGAGCTTTGTCGGCGCACAAAGAAAGTGTGAAACTGTCCTATTCCGGAAGTATAAGCGAATTGAAAAAGGCGATCGAACCGGCACTGGATGCGGCGATCGCCCGTGATCCCTATATTCATTACACGATGAAAGGCTATGCCTACTCGCTGAGCGGAACGTCCGCTTCGTCTTCTGCCGAGATCAAGCTGTCTTACCGGGAAACGGCGGAGCAGAGCGCTTATGTGAAGAGCCAAGTCGCCGCCGCACTCAAAAAGAACGTGAAGCCCGGCATGAACGACCATATGAAAGTGAAAGCGATCCATGACTGGGTGGTACGCACTTTGAAATACGATACGACCTTGTCGAAGTTTACGGCATACGAAGGCTTGAAGACCGGCAGCACGGTCTGCCAGGGTTATGCGCTGCTTACCTATGAGATGCTCAAGCAGGCGGGATTCCAGACGAATATCGTCGAAGGTTACGTGAAGAGCGAAGCGCATGCCTGGAATATGGTCAAGCTGGACGGCAAGTGGTACCAGATCGATACGACCTGGGATGATCCCGTGCCCGACCGGGGCGACCTCGTTTCGACTTCGTATTACCTCGTCACCGACCAGCAGCTCCGCCAGGATCATACCTGGAAATCGGCCAATTATCCCAAGGCCGTGACGGCTTATAACGAGACGCTTGATCTGCTGGTCGCCAAAGGCGTTCAGGGGTCCAAAGAACTCCGGGCTTCCCTCGGGTATTCGGCGTCTTCGAACACGATCGTGTCGACGGCGGCCCTGCTTCAGCAGGTGGTCCAAGCGGCGAATACCGAAGGTCAGAACAGTCTGACTTTCCGCTATCGGGGCACCAAAACAAAGTTGAAAAACGATCTGCAGACGCTGTACCGTTCCGGGATTTCGCCGATCGGATATACGAGCAAATCGCTGGGCAGTCTCAGCAGCTGGAAGATTACGCTGTATTGGAACTGACCGGCCCCATCTGTATAAAAAGAGCTTCGATCCCCGGTATTCCGGCGAACGAAGCTCTTTTTGGATGATGCAACAGATAACAGGCGAGTCGGGCTTCGGCAGCTGCCGGAGCGTGGAACGCGCCGCCGTGCTTACTCGTCGCCGCGTCCGCTCAAGTCGCATTCTTCCAAAGGAATGACTTTGGTGCCTTTGGCCAGTTTATAACCGAACCAGAGCACCAGGAACAGCGGCACGCTCAGATAAGTCGCGGTGAAGCCCATCCAGTCGACATTGCCGTTCTCGATCGTCGAGAGACTTTGACCGACGATGACGACCAAACAAAGCGCGAAAGCGAACAGAGGTCCGAACGGGAACCAGCGTGCGCGGTAAGGCAGTTCGTCCAGGCTCCGACCCTGTCTGACAAAAGCTCGGCGGAAGCGGTAATGGCTGACCGCGATTCCGACCCAGGTGATAAATCCGCACATGCCGGAAGCGTTCAGGAGCCAGCTGTAGACAACGCCGTCGCCGAAGAACGAAGCAAGGAAAGCCAGCATGCCGACAGCGGAGGTCATAATCAGCGCGTTGATCGGCACGCCGCCGCGGGTCAGCTTCGCCAGGAACTTCGGCGCTTTGCCTTCGATCGCCAGCGCGTACAGCATCCGAGTGGAAGCGTACATGCCGGAGTTGCCGGCCGAGAGCACGGACGTCAGGATAATCGCGTTCATGACGGCCGCCGCAAAAGCGAAGCCGGCACGCTCGAATACCAAAGTAAACGGACTGACGCCGATCTGGTCCAGCTCGCCGTTCAGCAGGTTGGGATCGGTATAAGGGATCAGCAGGCCGATAACGAAAATGGCCAGAATATAGAAAATGAGGATACGCCAGAACACCTGACGGATCGCGCGCGGCACGTTGCGGCGGGGATTTTCGCTTTCGCCGGCTGCAACGCCGATCAGCTCCGTACCCTGGAATGAGAAGCCGGCGGCCATGAAGACACCCAGGAAAGCAAGGAATCCGCCGTTAAACGGAGCATCTCCGGCCGTGAAGTTGCTGAAGCCGACCGCTTCGCCGCCCATGACTCCGAAGATCATGGCGACCCCGATCACGAGGAACAAGATGACGGTCACGATCTTGATCAGCGCAAACCAGTATTCCGCTTCTCCGTAAGCGCGGACGGACAAAGCATTCAAGAGAAACAAAATGGCCAGGAACAATACGCTCCACAGGAACGAAGAACTGTCAGGGAACCAGTATTTGATAATCAGCGTTGCGGCGGCAAGCTCCGCGGCAATCGTAACGGCCCAGTTGTACCAGTAGTTCCAGCCCATCGCGAAGCCAAGCGCGGGATCGACGAAGCGGCCGGCGTACGAACTGAACGAACCGGGTTCCGGCGAGTAGGTCGCAAGTTCGCCGAGACTGGTCATCAGGAAGTAGACCATAATGCCGACGGCACCGTAGGCGAGCAGGGCACCGCCCGGTCCCGCGCCCGCGATCGCTCCGCCGCTTGCGAGAAACAGTCCGGTTCCGATCGCGCCGCCAAGGGCGATCATGGTCATATGGCGGGCCTGAAGACCCTTTTTCAGCTGGGACGCCTGGGGCGCCTTTTCTTGGGATGTTTTCATGTGTCGGTCAACTCTCCTCGTGTGGGTTTGGACATCCACGAAAAGAAGCGTACGGCAAAAACCGGCAGACACGGGTCCGCCGGTTGAGCAAAATCCGCATCGCAAACTCGCTTCGTTTCGTGAAGATAGCTCAACACCCGCCCTGCGGCGGATGACAGTTCCGTTCCTTTCGGAGACGGCCCCAGCACGAATTCAGGTCAGAGAAATCCGTGCTTCGGCGGGTGCGCCTTTCCAAACCGGCATCTCGGGCGCTCTGCTGCGCCTCCGCCGGTGTACTGATCACCACCGCAACCTCTACCTCATCAGCGTTTCGAACTCGGCTGCGATGAGGACATAACGTATTCGGTTGAACTTGTTCAAATCAAAAAGCAAAAAAGCCAAAAGGCCGTGTATTCGCAGCGCGAACAACTTTCACAGTATACGGGATTGCTTTTGTTGAGGCAACCCTGTTTCACACAATCTTTTCCGGCCGGATCGAGAGACGAATAAGACCGGCTTGGGCAGCCGTGTCGGGCGCTGCGCCAGGCCGGTCCGATTTCCGGGGTCAGAGAGTTTCTTCCGGCTTCTGGCGGCTCTTGGCCATCTGCTGCCAGATGGTACCGGCCGCTTCTTCGCCGGAATCGATCCGCTCCAGCGCCATCCGCGCCTGCAGACCCACTTCGAATTCGGGATCGTTCGAAGCTTGTTCGAGCGCTTCGCGGGCCTCGGCGGTGCCGACTTCGTACAGGAAACGGGCTGCGCGCCAACGGACGATCTTGCTGGTGTCGGTCAGCGATTCCAGCATGACCTGCGTTGCCGCGGGGTCGCCGATATCCGACAGCGTATCGCCCGCCGTACGGCGAACCGCCGGTGAAGAGTCTTTCATCGCTTTGAAAAGAAGCTGCATCGCTGCCGGCGTCTTCAGATCGCCCAAGTAGACGACGGCGAGCCGGCGGGTCTGCATCTTCTCATCGCCGAGCGCACGTTCGATCAGCGGCAGTGTCTGTTCGCTGGCCTCCATCGCTTCAAGCGCGGAGTAGCGGCGGCGCCAGTCTGCGCTTTGCAGGCCTTCTTCGATTTCGGCCTGCGACCATTCGCGGCGCTGCTCGACGAACTCTTCGGCTTTTGCGCCGTGCGCAATCGCCTGCTTGATGACGCGTTCCAGACGCTCCTGCGGAAACGCCGCTTCGAGCTCCTGCTCGACTTCGCGCGCGATATCCGGCAGATCGCCGTAGCGGACGCCGTAATCGGTCAGCTTGCGTTCCTTGATCATCGTGGCGCTGGCCACTTCCGTTACCGCCTCCACAAAGCGCTGCGACAAGCCGATCCGTTCTTCCGTCAGGCCGGATTTGACCCGGATCTGCATCGGAATACCGCGGAAAAACTGGACGAATACCTGGGCTTCGCCGAAATGGCCCGCCGCGTCTTCGATATCCGAATCGACCGGTTGATCCGAACGGCTGCCGAAGACTTCCTGTACACTGGACAAAATAGCAGGCCAGTCCGCGCCGGGTTTACGGTCGATCGCCATAAAGTCCGTCGTGTGGAATACGCTTTTGACCCCTTCGATATGCAGCAGGCGCGCAATGACCGGCGGAGCGGAGCGTTCGTTATCCAGCGTATATGTTTTGCGAATTCCCGCTTCCAGCGTCTCGTTCAGATGAAGTTTCATCGTATTCGGGCTGGGCGTGGGTTCGATCAATTTGATTTCCATAGGTGATCAGACCTCCTTTATTCCTTATTTTACACGCCGCCATAATAATTGTCACAACCCTAGTACGTTGACCCAATCTAATCCGAGGTTTACGTTCGCCTGAAATAACCATTCCGTCGGAGACTTCGTACACGCTTCAGGTACGAAATCTCAGGGGGGCGTAACCTTACTTTTATCTGGGTCAAGGTACTCGGGATCCGTCAAATTGCAAAAATATTGAGCTTTCTTAGTCGATATAAGCAGAGAGAGGGTAATGAGAGAGTGAGGCAGTCTAGCGAAGGAGGAACGGATATGCCCAAGGTGAAGTACCTTAACGCAAACAATACCCCGATGGGGAAAACGCTCAAGGAACATCGCGACCGCCATCTGCACCGCAGACGCAAAAAACGCGATTATTCGTATATCATCCCGAGTCAGCCGGCCAAACTGGATTATTTGACGGACAACCGCGACGACGTAACGATTACCTGGGTGGGACATTCCACGTTTTTGATTCAGTACGCGGGCTTGAACATTTTGACCGATCCGATCTGGGCCAAGCGAATGGGAATCGGCAAGCGGCTTACGGAACCGGGAATTCCGATCGAGAAAGTGCCGCCTATCGATTTGATTCTGATTTCGCATTCCCATTACGATCACATGCATATCGCTTCGATCCGCAGACTGCAGAGCCCCAAGACGCAGATCGTCGTACCGGTCGGTTTGAAAAAGAAACTGGCGCGTAAACAGGTCGGACGCTGCATCGAGTTGGCCTGGTGGGAAGAGTTGGTGTTCGAAGGCGTTCGAATCACGTTTGTACCGACCCAGCACTGGACCCGTCGGACGCTGTTCGATGCGAATACGTCGCACTGGGGAGGATTTGTGCTGGAACCTGCCGAAGCCGTCAAGGTGACGCCAGGGACCGTCGTCGGTTCGCAGCAAAAGCCCTACGCCCGTCATGCGGATCCGTCGCCGATGGATTCCGAGGACGAAGCCAAATGCGGACGCTGGAGCGAGACGTTGAACGCCAACGTTTCCGCTGAAGGCGATCCTCTTCCGCCGACCGTTTATTTCGCGGGAGACAGCGGCTATTTTGCGGGTTTCCGCGAGATTGGAGACCGCTTCCGTGTCCACATTACGCTGATGCCGATCGGCGCTTATGAACCGGAATGGTTTATGGGGCCGCAGCATATGAATCCCGAACAGGCGCTGCAGGCTTTCCGGGACGTAGGAGCCGAGATCATGATCCCAATGCATTTCGGCACGTTCAAACTGTCCGACGACACCGCCGAAGAAGCGTTGGCGCGTCTGGAAGCCGAACGCAAGAGGACCGGTACCTCGCAGGACTGCATCAAGCTGATGGCGCACGGCGAGACCATGATCGTGCACGCGCAGCAGAAGATGATCGAATAAGCAAGCAGGCCGCCTCGGGTCTAACCGGGGCGGTTTTGATTCGTTTGCTGCGATTGATGAAATTTTACGGAAAAGAGTCGCATAATGTCTTACGCAGCTTCGTTTTATGCTATAATAAGCTTTTGAAAAGTACACTAGACTTTCAGGGTCGCCGCATGAAATAAGCGTTTAACGAAAAGTTTATAATAAAGGATGGGAATGCACATGATCAGTACAAGCGGCATTACGCTTCGCTACGGCAAGCGGCCACTTTTTGAAGACGTCAACATTCAATTCAATCCGGGCAATTGTTACGGCCTGATCGGCGCCAACGGCGCCGGCAAATCGACGTTCCTGAAGATCCTCTCCGGAGAGATCGAAGCGAACCAGGGCGAAGTCTCCATCACACCGGGCGAACGCCTGGCCGTGCTGAAGCAGAACCATTTCGAATACGACGAGTACCCGGTGCTGGAAACGGTCATCATGGGTCACAGCCGTCTGTATTCGATCATGAAAGAAAAAGACGAACTGTACGCCAAAAGCGACTTCTCCGAAGCGGACGGCATTCGTGCCGGCGAACTGGAAGGCGATTTCGCGGAACTGAACGGCTGGGATGCCGAATCCGACGCGGCCGCGCTTCTGATCGGCCTGGGCATTTCGCGCGACCTGCACGAAAAGAAGATGGACGAGCTGAGCGGCAACGAGAAAGTCCGCGTCCTGCTGGCCCAAGCCCTGTTCGGCAGCCCGCAGATCCTGCTGCTGGATGAGCCTACCAACCACTTGGACATCGAATCGATCAACTGGCTGGAGAACTTCCTGATGAGCTACGAAGGCACCGTCATCGTTGTCTCTCACGACCGGCACTTCCTGAACAAAGTCTGCACGCATATCGCGGATATCGACTTCGGCAAGATCCAGCTGTACGTCGGCAACTACGATTTCTGGTACGAGTCGAGCCAGCTGGCTCTGCGCCTCTTGCGCGACCAGAACAAGAAAAAAGAAGAGAAGATCAAAGAACTTCAAGCGTTCGTACAGCGTTTCTCGGCGAACGCCTCGAAATCCAAACAGGCGACTTCGCGGAAGAAACAGCTGGAGAAAATCTCCCTGGACGATATTCGTCCTTCCAACCGGAAATATCCGTTTATCAATTTCAAGCCGGAACGCGAAGCGGGCAAGCAGCTGCTGACGGTTGAAAATTTGAGCAAGTCTATCGATGGCGAGAAAGTGCTCGACAATTTCAACCTGGTCGTCAACAAAGGCGACAAGATTGCTTTCGTCGGTCCTTATGGTCTGCCGAAGTCGACTCTGTTCGATATCGTGATGGGTGAAACGGAAGCGGATGGCGGCGAATATACATGGGGCGTTACGACGACCCAGGCTTATTTCCCAAAAGACAACTCCGAGTTCTTCGAAGATGTCGATCTGAATCTCGTCGAATGGCTGCGCCAGTACTCCAACGAGCAGGATGAGACTTTCCTGCGCGGATTCCTCGGCCGCATGCTGTTTGCGGGCGAAGAAGGCCTCAAGAAAGCCAGCGTCCTGTCCGGGGGAGAGAAAGTCCGCTGCATGCTCGCGAAGATGATGCTCAACGGTGCCAACGCGCTGATCATGGATGAGCCGACCAACCACTTGGATCTGGAATCCATCACGGCGCTCAACAACGGCCTGATCGACTTCGACGGCACGCTGCTGTTCGTTTCCCATGACCATCAGTTTATCCAGACGATCGCCAACCGTATCGTGGAGATCACGCCAAACGGCGTAATCGATCGCGTGATGACCTATGACGAATATCTCGAGAACGATGAAGTGAAAGACCTGCGCAGCCGCATGTACACCGTTCAGGTCTAAGACCTGGACAGGAACACGGCCCAAGCCGCTTCCGCACAGACGACAGTCTGCCGCGGAAGCGGCTTTTTTGCGGCTGGGCTAATATCGTATATGAAGAGCATGAAAAAGCCCCTTTTCCGGTTTGATCCGGGAAAGGGGCTTTGTCTGCTGCGCAGTCGGACAGATCGGTTTACGATCCTCCGGTGCGGCGGCGCTGATTGTTTGCTTTTTTGTTGTTTTGGGTCGTCAGCTTTTTGGTGTCGTTCCCGTGAAAACCACTTTTGTTCGAGCCGGTTTGTTGTTTCTTCTGCTCCAGCTTGCTGCGGATCGCTTCGGCCAGATCGACTTTACGGGGTCCTTTTTCTTCGGTCATACGAAATTCCTCCTCGCTGCGCAGTATAACGTCCTTGACGGACGGATGTTGGCTGCGGATTTCTTCTTTATCTTATCCGCTTTCATGCGTTGGAAGCAAGCGGCAAATTTCCGGGAATTCCGAAGGGCTGCGAAGCCGCGCGCAAGCCCGGGAACGAAAAAAGCACCGGCGTTTGCCGGTGCTTTTGAATGATCAGGAGAAGAACGAATCGACTATTCGATTACGATCCAAGCCAGACCCATCCAAGTGTAGATTTCGACCCATTGGCCGCTGGCCGGATCAGTCGTACCGTTGCCCGTTGTATCGAGCTTTTGCGGTCCGAGGTAGCCGATCATTGTGCCGCCTGGGGATTTGTAGAACGGTGTCATTGTAGTCAGATCGATCGTTGGAGTCGGAGTATCGGAATACTTCGACGGATCGTTTGTTGGAACAAGCGGTGCATTCGGATCTACCGGCACTTCAGTTCCAGGCGTAGCAGGAGTTGTTGGCGTAGTTGGAGTTCCCGGTACTGTAGGAACAACCATCGTAGTGAAGTTGGAAGAAACTCCGCTTCTTACTCCCTGAAGCAGGTTGCTGAAACGCTCCATATCGGAAGCGTTCGAGAATGGGTTAGCCGTAACCGATTCCAGAACGTAAACTACGTTTCCAGTGGTGTTCAGTACTTTTCCAAGTACGTCTTTGTTGGAGATTGCATCCCAAGCCGTGCGGTCATAACCACGGATCGATGCGAATTTAACCGGTTCAAGCGAACCATTTGGTGCTGCCATTTCCGGGGTGTATGTAAAGTTGATGAGATAGACACCGTTTTCCCCTTTGGCTTTCAGTTGGTCGGCAGTGAATTCCGTGTTCTTCACGCGAGCATCCCAGTAAGCAGGAATCGGGAAGCTGAACCCGTTTTGGTTGCCAACAAAGTTAGCTGTTGCGCTTGTAGTCGTAGCGGGTGCGGTAGGTGCGTTCGTAACCGAACCTGTTGTAGTTTCAGCTGCGGAAACTGCAGTCGCCATCGACGCCATCAGCAATGCCGAAGCTGTAAGAGTTACTAATTTTTTCATAAAATGAACCTCCTTGTGTTTTGGGAGCTTGTTTGCTCCATCCTGTTATAAGAATAAACTAGACCTTAGTCGGTTGAACCAACCTTCTTCAAAAAAAATAACGAAATAGTAACTTCTTTGGGTGAATCCTTGCAGTTTAGGCGAATGCTCGCAAAGTTGCTATAATGATAATGGAAGGGCTGAAGGGCTTTTTTGAGGTGGGAAAAGAGCCCTTAAAATAAAAATTAAAAAAAGAAAGGGGAAAATTGGAAAACCGCCCCAGAAGGGCGGTTTCAAGGTCGCGAGAGGCCTTCCGAACGGATTCGGCCTTACGCGGGTGCAGCAGTCGATTGAATCGGGTTAACGCGTTGAGCGCCCCCGGCCGAAGAACAGCGAGATTACGAACAGAGCCAGGAAGACCCAGAACAGAACCTTGAAAATTGCCGCTGTCGCTTCGATGATTCCGACGAATCCGAAAATGCCCAGTACCACGGCGACCACCAACAGGATCAAAGACCATTTCATCATGAGATTCACACTCCTTTCTTTTATGTAAAATAGACAAGATGAGCTGCAGCAGAGAAGCGTTATAAATAATAGAAGGAATCGGAAATTCGTCCGCTCCGCCGAAGCCGGCCAAGTACACTTGCCACGCTTCGGAATATCGCGCAAAAGCGTAATAAAGGAAGGGAATTTCGGGAAACCTGTAAGCTTCCTGCGTCTCGTAGACACAAATTAACCAAGCATTTTCACATTGAAACAAAGGCTGTCCAGGCGGGTCAGGGGCAGTTTTCGCTTTTGTTTCGGCGGAAAAACCTCAGGGTAACTATGGAGTAACGCAGGAGAGAATTAGCGCGATTATCGAAAAAAATGGATGAGAAGAAAGCGAGGTTTTGGATTTGGAACTTTGGCAGTGGGCTTTACTTATTGTAGCCGTGGCGTTTGCAGTGCTGGTGATTTTCCTGATCAAGGTCCTGCAAGCCGGGACCAAGACGCTGGAGAATACGGCGCAGACTTTGAAAGAAGTACAGAAAACGATGGATGAGCTTACCTACGAGGTCAAGCAGGTCGTTCGTCATACCAACGATATCGCATTGGACGCGAATCACAAGCTCAAACAGCTTGACCCGGTTATGGAATCGGTAAAAAACCTGGGACAGCTCCTGAACGAAGTGACGCTGGTTAGCCAACAGTATTCGCACCGCATGATCGAGAAGGCCAAGCATCACCGCGAAAACAAAGAAAAACAAAAGAGCGAGGGAGCAGCACTGCTGCCGGCATCGAGCGACAGTGCGACGGTTCGCAGCTACAAAGCCACCTACGGTTCCGACGGCCGGACGGCCGACGCATCCGGCGCCGGTGTCCAGAAAATCGTGAAATGGGTCGATACGGGCGTATCGTTCTGGCAGAAGATCCGCCGATAAACACGGTTTCGGCTGCGTAAGCCGAATTTCGACCGTCCGGTGCTGACCGATTCGAACGGCGGCATACAGCGTTTTGTCCATGACGGGCAAGACCGTCGAATTTCCTGCAGCGCACGAAAGGATGAGAACGATGTTTACAATCATGATGCTTCTTACCGGAGTGTTGTCTTCTCTTTCGACTCAGGACCAGGCCCCTTCTTCCGTTTCGTCCGCAGCGGCGGTACCCGCGATTTATCAGTCGGTTCATTTGGCCAATGTCAAGGATGCCGTGTCCACTTCTCTGTATCCCGCTTCATCGGGGTACGAAAGTCTTAACGGGCTTACTCTTCAGGATCGCATCGAGAAGGCGAACCGTCTGCACGGCGAGCCTTCCGAGCGTATTCCTGCTTATATGGGCGGCGAAGAATACCGTTACCCGGCAGTCCGTGTAGGCGTGTACGAAGAATGGATTTATTATGTATCCGTTCCGTCAAGCGAAGGCAGCTTTAACCTGAACGGGCATGTGCTTCCCATGGACGCCGCGAAGATCCGCGAACGTCTGGGAGAACCCGATTTCAGCGCGGACGACGGATTTGGATATGAGCACGACGGTCAAGCCCTCAAGATCTTTGTCGATCCCGTCAGCGGTCTTGTACGCAGTATCGATCTGTTCGACACGTTTTCCGTCTAAAATTGGAACAGGCGTTTTGCTGCTTGCAACGTTTTTGAAACATTTTTTTGAGAAAATGTTTCAAATCGTTTGAAAGAGGGTAAAATATGGTTTGTGCTCAATTAACAAGCCTTTAGCAAAGGAGCGTGTGCAGCAATGGATGCCGCCGATGCCAAAGCTTATGCAAAAATTGTGGAGAACGGCGTTCAAGCCGTCGAAACGATTAGGGAACTTCGAACGACCGGTTATACGGGGAATCAGCTGTTTGTACTGGCTTACGATCTGCAGCGTACCGACCAGGTAGCCAAGGCCGCAGGAGCGCAGCCCGTGATATCCGATACCGATCAGCCCGAGATGGAAGACATTCAAATCCTGACTTCCAACGCCCAAGAACTTCGCGAGCAGATTGCCGGTATGGGATTTTCCGAACGGGAGTCGGCCTACTATGAAGAACAGCTTGAGCTTGGCAAAGTCCTGGTTATCGCTTTGACTCCGGAATTTTGAGGGGTATTCGACATTACAGTTTCTTCGCCGCCTGAGGGCGGATTCGAAGTATAGATAAGGAATGGGACGCAGGTTCCCATTCCTTATCTATGTTTATGGAATCTTTTACAAGAAGTAGTTAAAGAGGTTAAAGAAGGTCGTTGAGATGGATATTAACTAAAATAGCAGAGTTTTAATGCGGCAGCGCATAAACAGAGGGAGAGGATTATGAAGATTCTAGTTGTCGACGACAATCCTACCAATGTCATTATCATTCGCGAAATATTGAAAAAAGAAGATTACCGGAATATTGAAATTGCGGCTTCCGCAAGAGAGATGTTTGCGATCTTGGGTATTCCCGATCTGGATCCGCGGGTCAAAACGAAAAATTCGGATATCGATCTTATTCTGCTGGATATGATGATGCCCGAGATGGACGGAATTGAAGCCTGCCGGATCGTACAGACCTACGAACATCTGCGCGATATTCCGATCATTATGGTTACGGCCGTAGGCGACTCCAAAAAGCTGGCCGAAGCGCTGGATGCGGGAGCGGGCGATTATGTCACGAAACCGATTAACAAAGTCGAACTGATGGCGCGGATTCGGCTGGCGCTTCGCCTGAAGCAGGAGAAAGATTGGCATACGGAACGCGACCAGCGTATCCAGGACGAACTCAAACTGGCCGCTTTGGTACAGAACGCCGTGCTCAGTCTGCCGGTTAACGACCGCAACATCGAGATCGACGCTTTGTACAAACCTTCTTTCGAGCTGGCCGGCGATCTGTACGCCTGGTATCCGCTCGGAGACGGGCGCTACGGAATCATTCTGCTCGACATGATGGGCCATGGCATTTCTTCTTCGCTGTTCTGTATGTTCATCGCTTCCGTGCTCAAAGACACGGTCGTCACCTACGTCGATCCGGAGAAAGTCATTCAGGAGCTGAATCGCCGCTTCAACCAGCTGCATATCGAAAACCAGCTGATCCAGTATTACTTTACCGCGATCTACATGGTGGTGGATACGCGCTTCAAACGGATCGATTACGTCAATGCCGGGCACCCGCCGGGGCTGCTGTTCCGCGGAGACGAAGTAGTCAAGCTGGAGCGTACCTCGCACCCGGTCGGTCTCTTCGACCGGATCGAAGCCGAACCGCAGACCGTTTCTTACGATTCGGACAGCCACCTGGTTCTGTACACCGACGGCCTGCTGGAAGCGGTCGACGGCGAACAGGAAGACCAGTTGGACTTCTTGATCGATCATCTTCGGGAAGGGCATACGTTTGACAAAGAGCGTATGCAGGAAGTGTTTTTCGAAGGAGAAGCGGACGACGACAAATGTTTGGTCTGGATTTCTTTGAAAGAAGGAGCGGCTGAATAGATGAAAATAAAGACCAAGTTGGTCGTGGGCTTTTCGGCCCTGCTGCTCATTATCTTGTCGCTGTCGCTGGTAAGCTACGAGCGGATGAGCTACATGAACGATCAAATCGACCGGGTTTATCAAGACCGCTATATGAAAGTCCGCTACAGCAGCGGGATGCGGGGCGAAGTCAACGGAATCGCGACCGAGCTGGCCAACCAGCTGCTTGACGGACAACAGTCGAATCTGTCCGAGAGCCGCCTTTTTATCGAAAATGCGAAAGAGCGGACCGAACGTTTCTGGGATTCGATCAACTCGGAAAAAGGATCGGCGGAAGAGCGGCGTCTGGTGCAGAACGTCGGAACCAGTTGGGATAACTTTTCGGCTTACGAGACCAATCTGATGCAGCTGCTCGAGAACGGCGATCTGGATCAGGCTCAAGCTTACCGGGATTCCACCGGGATCGAGCTGCAGCGTACCGCTTTGGGGGCATTGAACGAGCTGGCGAGTTATCAGGATCTGCAGGTCGAAGCCGAAGTCGCGAACGTCAAAGCGGCCTACGAACGTTCCACGCAGATCACCACGATCTTCCTGCTTGTAGGACTGCTGCTCGGTCTGGGAATCATGATGTGGGTCATTCCGAGCGTCACGCGCGGGTTGAACACGGTATCCATGATGATTTCGAGTTTCGGCAAAGGCAAACTCAAAGCCATTCGACGGATCAAGGTCAAGTCGACGGACGAGATCGGCAGCGTAGCCAAAGTGTTTCAGGCGATGGCCGAAGATATCGAAGAGAAACAGCAGCTTGAGCGGGAGTACATGGAAGCGCAGAACGACCGGGCCTGGATCAACTCCAATATGGCGCGGATTACCGATGTGCTCAAAGGTATCATGTCGCTGAACAAAGTTTCGCAGACCTTCGTGAGCGAATTCACCCCGATTCTGGGAGCGGAATACGGAGCTTTATATCTGGTCGATTTGAAGAATCCGAACCAACTGAATCTGAGCGGCTCATATGCGTTCTCCAGTGCCCCCGAAACCAAGCCTACGTTCCAGATCGGCGAAGGGCTGCTTGGGCAGAGCGCGGCTGACCGCCGGACAATTCTGCTGGAAGACGTACCCCAGCAGTATATCGAGATCGGTTCGGCTTTGGGAGAAAGCCCTTCGACCCAAATCATGATCCACCCGGTAGTGGCGGAAGACGAATTGATCGGCGTGTTCGAGATCGCGTCGCTGACGCCGTTCAGCAGTCTGCAGCGTCAGCTGTTGGATCAGCTGCTGTCGAATCTGGGCGTCATCTTGAACAACATCAACGGCCGTCTGCGCGTGGAAGAACTTCTTCGCGAATCGCAGGCGCTCACCGAAGAGCTGCAGTGCCAATCCGAAGAACTGCAGACGCAGCAGGAAGAGCTCAAGCGCTCCAACGAGAACCTGGAATCGCAGGCCGAAGCGCTGCGCCGGTCCGAAGATCTGCTGCAGCGTCAGCAGGAGGAACTGGAACATTTCAATACGGAACTGATCGCCAAGACGCGGGCCCTGGAAGAACAGGTGCACGAGACGGAAGAGAAGAACCGCGAAGTCGAGCTGGCCCGTGTGCAGCTGGAGCGTCAAACGATGCAGCTCGCCGTATCCAGCAAATACAAATCCGAGTTTCTGGCCAACATGTCGCATGAACTTCGGACGCCGCTCAACAGCCTGCTTATTCTCTCCCAGCTTCTGGCGGAGAACAAAGAAGGCAATCTGGCACCGAAGCAGGTGGAATACGCCCAGACCATTTATATGTCCGGCGGCGACCTGCTGAAGATGATCGACGAAATTCTCGATCTTTCCAAAGTCGACGCGGGCAAAATGGAGCTGAACCGGGAGCCTGTGCCGATCGACGAGATCACAACGTTTGTGACCAACAACTTTGGAGCGGTAGCGGAGAAAAAAGGACTCTCGTTAAACGTGGAAGTCAACGGAGACGAACTGCCGAGTGCGCTTTTGACCGACGGACACCGACTCAAACAGGTTCTGCGCAATCTGCTCTCCAATGCTTTCAAGTTCACATCGGACGGCTCGGTTACGTTCCGAGTCTGCGAAGCGCAGCCCGAAGAGCTGCCGGATTACCTGGAGAAAAAACGCAAATTCATCGAGTTCTCCGTCATCGATACGGGAATCGGGATTCCGCAGGATAAGACGGATATCGTATTCGAAGCTTTCCAACAGGTCGACGGGACGACAAGCCGCAAATACGGCGGAACCGGATTGGGCCTTTCGATCAGCCGTGAGCTTGCCAAGCTGCTCGGCGGAGCGATCGAACTGGAGAGCGAGGAAGGCAGCGGCAGCCGTTTCAGCTTGTATATTCCGAAGCTGACGGCTTACGCCTCCGGCGAAGAATCGGCTGCAAAAGAAACGGCCGCTCCGCAGCCGCGCAGCGAAGAGCGCGTCTTTTCCCGCAAGAGCAAACCCGCTTCGGTCGAACCGATCGCGCCCAAGCCGCAGCTTACGGAGATCGAAGACGATAGGGATTCGCTTGCTCCCGAAGACAAGGTCCTGCTGATTATCGAGGATGATCCGAAATTCGCGGTCATTCTGCGCGATATGGCCCGAAGCTACGGATACAAAGCCATGGTAGAGGTCCAGGGCGATACGGGCCTCGAAACGGCCCGCAGCCGGATGCCCGATGCCATTATTCTCGATATCCAACTGCCGGTGATCGATGGATGGACCATTTTGAGCGAGCTCAAAAGCAGTTCCGAAACCCGGCATATTCCGGTGCATGTGGTGTCGGTCGTGGATGATGTCAAACAGGGCCTGATGATGGGAGCTATCGCATACCTGAAAAAGCCGGCCAACAAGGAAGGGCTGGAACGCGCCTTTTCCTACATCGGCTCTTATGCGGACAAGAGTCTCAAACATCTGCTGATCGTCGAAGACGACGAAGTGCAGCGCGGTGCGATCATCGAGCTGATCGGACATGACGACGTTGCGATCAAGGCGGTCGGCACGGGCAGCCAGGCACTTGAAGAGCTTCAGCGCCACCATTACGACTGCATGGTGCTCGATCTGATGCTCTCGGATATGACGGGCTTCGAGATGCTCGACCG
The DNA here is from genome assembly GCF_013185195.1 of Saccharibacillus qingshengii. GTDB lineage: Bacteria > Bacillota > Bacilli > Paenibacillales > Paenibacillaceae > Saccharibacillus > Saccharibacillus qingshengii. The sequence goes on along the minus strand of NZ_JAAZWC010000018.1, from coordinate 24,116 downwards.
TATTCGCGAAGACGAGCGGCTGCGCGACCTGCCGATCATTATTTATACGGGCAAAGACCTGGACTCCAAAGAAGAGACCAAGCTTCGCCAGTATGCCGAGTCGATTATCGTCAAAGACGTGAAGTCTCCCGAGCGCCTGCTCGATGAGACGACTTTGTTCCTGCACCGGGTCGAAGCGGATCTTCCGGAAGACAAGCGCAAGATTCTGCAAAAGCTGCATAACAAAGAAACGCTGTTCGAAGGCAAAAAGATTCTGCTTGTCGACGATGACGTTCGCAACGTCTTCGCGCTCTCCAGCGTGCTTGAAAGTTACAGAATGGATGTGACTTTTGCGGAGAACGGACGCGAAGCGGTCGAACTCCTCGAGCAGCGGCGCGACGAGTTCGATCTGATCTTGATGGACATGATGATGCCGGAGATGGACGGGTACGAAGCGATGCGGCTGATCCGGCAGATGCCGGGACTGGAACGGATTCCGATTATTGCGCTGACCGCCAAAGCGATGAAGGAAGATCGGGGCAAGTGTATCGAAGCGGGAGCTTCCGATTATGTCAAAAAACCGATTCAAACCGAGCAGCTTCTTTCGCTAATGCGCGTCTGGTTGTATTCGTAACCCGCGAATTTGGGTAATAGACAAGGATTAAGGACGATTTTGCACATATCGGGGCTGAATGTAATGAAATTCAACGGTTTTGAGGATACGGCTTTAACGGATAAAACGACCGACTTGACGGAGCGCGAGGCGATCGAAGCGGATCTGCTGCTCGAGGGTATCCATCGGATGTACGGATACGATTTCCGGAACTACGCCAGGCCCTCTCTGCTTCGCCGGATTTGGCATTATGCCCACTCGGAGAACCTTTCGACGATTTCCCAGCTTCAAGACAAAGTCCTGCACGATCGCGCGAGCTTTGAGCGGATGGTGCAGAACCTTTCTATTCCGGTAACGGAAATGTTTCGCGATCCCGAGCTTTTTCGGACGTTTCGCCGCGAAGTCGTTCCGATTCTACGGACTTACCCGTATATTCGTATCTGGCATGCCGGCTGCTCTACGGGAGAAGAAGTCTATTCGATGGCCATTTTGCTGCATGAAGAAGGACTGTACGACAAAGCCCGGATTTATGCCACGGACATGAACGACCGCTCCCTGCAGCAGGCAAAAGAAGGCATTTACGGAATCGAGAAAATGAAATTGTATACAAAAAACTATTTGGAAGCGGCAGGGACCCAGTCTTTCTCCGACTATTACACCGCCAAATACAATTCGGTGATGCTCCAGCCTTATCTTCGCAAGAACATCATCTTTGCCGAACACAACCTGGCAACAGATCGTTCTTTTAACGAATTCAATGTTATTTTTTGCCGCAATGTAATGATTTATTTTAACGATACGCTCCGGGATCAAGTGCACGGACTTTTCTACGAGAGCTTAAGCCGTTTCGGCCTTCTGGTTCTGGGAGCCAAAGAGTCCATCCATTTCACCCAATTCAGTGACTGCTACGAAGCTCTGGATCGGGTGGAGAAGATCTATCGGAAGATTAAATAGAAAGTGTAGGAGGATTCCATGGGGGTTCAAGAGCCGATTCATATCCTGCTGGTCGACGACCGTCCGGAGAACTTGCTCGCTTTGGAAGCCGTTTTGGGCAGTGAGCGTTATACGCTCATAAAGGCGACTTCGGGCGAAGAAGCGCTGCGCTGTCTATTAAAAGACGAGTTTGCGGTCATTGTACTCGATGTCCAGATGCCGGGCATGGATGGGATCGAGACGGCAAAGCTTGTGAAAGCCAGAGAGAAGACCAAAGATATTCCGATTATCTTTATCTCCGCGAACAGCAAGGAGTCCGAGCATTTGTTTGCCGGATACTCTGCGGGCGCGATCGACTATATGGTTAAACCGTTTATCCCCCAGATTTTGAAATCCAAAATCGAGGGGTTCGTTAGCATGTATTTGGCGAACAAGCGTCTAAAAGATCAGAGCACGCTGCTGCATCAAAAAACGCAGGAGCTGGAGAAGATCAACGAAGAGCTTGTCAAAGCCAAAGAAGCAGCCGAGATTGCCGTCAAAGCGAAAACGGAGTTCCTGGCTATGATGAGTCACGAAATCCGTACGCCCATGAACGGGGTGATCGGCATGATCGATCTGCTGATGGAAACGGAACTGAAGCCGGAGCAGAAAGAATACACGGAGATTATCCGGGGCAGCGCGGACGCGCTTGTCACGGTAATCAACGACATCTTGGACTTCACCAAAATGGAATCGGGAAAAATGGAGCTCGAAGAGCATCCTTTTGAACTGAAAACTTGTATCGGCGAAGTTTTTAATCTGTTTACGATGGAAACAGCACGAAAGAATCTAGAGATGGTATACTTTATGGAGGAGTCGGTACCGGAGCTGCTGTACGGGGATATGGCCCGTCTGCGGCAGGTACTGATCAACCTGGTAGCCAACGCCGTCAAATTCACGGACCGCGGCGGTATTTATCTGGTCGTATCGATTCGCGGAGAAGAAAATGGGAAGCTTACGCTGGAGTTTGCGGTAAAAGATACCGGTATCGGTATTTCGCCTGACAAAGCCAATCGCCTATTCCAGCCGTTTTCCCAGCTTGATTCTTCCATGACCCGAAAATACGGCGGTACCGGTCTTGGCTTGGCGATCTGCAAGACGCTTGTGGAAATGATGGGCGGAGAGATCCGGATCGAACCCATGGACGAGGGCGGAGCCATGTTCGTCTTTACGATTCAGGTCCAAAGTTTTCAACCGGAAGACCCGCCTCCTTTTCGGGGAGAGCCTTTGACGGCACTGCGGGAAGACGCGGGCAAAGGAGCTTCGGTACTGATCGTGGACGATCATCCGATCAATCGCAAGCTGATCACCAGTATGCTGCAGAAGATGGACATTGCGTCCGATGCGGCGGAAGATGGCGAGCAGGCGCTTCGGATGTTGGGACAGCGTTACTACGACTATGTGTTCATGGATCTGCAGATGCCCGTCATGGACGGACTCGAAGCGACAAGAAAGATCCGCAAGCTGTTTGCCGGAGAACAAAGCCCTGTTGTGGTAGCCATGACGGCGAATGTGATGAACGACATCCGGCAGCGCTGCAGCGAAGCGGGAATGGACGATTACATCAGCAAGCCGGTCAAAATGGCAGGCATCAAACAAGTGCTCGCGCGTTACCGGCTCGATCTTGAAGATCGGACCGAAAGAAAGGCCGCACGTTAAGTTCGGACAGGCAAGAATAAGGTCGGGTGCAGAGTCGGATAGCGATAAGTCAGTCATGAAAGTTAAGTTTCAAGAACCCGGTTTGTGTTTAATAAGCTTAGAAAACATTTTTTTAGGGAGAATGTCTATGACCACAAATAAGAATGATAAGTTCAATGCAAAAACGGTTTCCGAAGAAGGCAAAAGCGTCGTCTATTTGAGTGGGGAACTCGACTTGTCTGTAGCGCCGGATTTTCGCCTTGTCATGGAACCGCTCGTAGGGGATTCCGATGCCGATTTGGCTATCAATTTGAAAGAATTGAAGTATATCGACAGTACGGGAATTGGGATTCTGCTTTCCATTTTGAAAGCACGTCATTCCATGAATGCTTCGTTCAGCGTGGAAGAAGTGCCGCCGCAAATTCAAAAGTTGTTTGATATGACAGGTATCGCTAAATTTTTTGAACCCCAAGAGAATTCCCAATAGGAAAGGATCGAACAACGCATGAAAGCAGATCAAACCGTTACCCTCAACTTACCGGCTACGGCCGACTACGTGGATATTGTACGGCTGAACCTGTACGGCATCGCGTCCAAGATGGGCTTTTCCTATGAGGACATCGAAGATATGAAGGTTGCCGTATCCGAAGCTTGCAATAACTCGGTTCTATACGCTTACGGACAGGAAGGAGGATTGGTGGAGGTCATCTTCGGTGTCAATGGAGAAGAACTCACAATCACCGTCAAGGACGAAGGCGTAAGTTTCGCGCTTCCGCAGGATACTTCAGATGCCACGACCCTTCACGATAAAGAACTGCACGATGTAGAAATCGGCGGTCTCGGTTTCTATCTCATGCAGGCTCTTATGGACGATGTCAGCGTCTCCAGCGAGAGCGGAAAAGGAACGCAGGTCATTCTGACCAAGCGTCTCACCAGGAGTGAGGAGAAAGTATGAATGATAAAGTGACACCGCCTGAATCCATGTCGGAAGCGGTATCCTTGATCTGGGAATATCAACAGACCAAAGATAACGAAATCGCCACGGTGCTCATCAAAAAGTACGAGCCGATGGTCAAGATGGCCGCAGGCAAGATTGCCAGAAACCGGCCCGATCTTTATGAAGACTTGTATCAGGTGGGTCAAATGGCTTTGATTCGCCTGCTTCAACAATACGACATCCAGTTGGGGATTCCTTTTGAACCCTACGCGATGAAAAGTATGATCGGGCATATGAAAAACTTTCTGCGGGATAAATCTTGGTACATACAGGTGCCTAGACGAATCAAGGAAAAAGGTGCGCTGGTTCAGCAGGCAATCGACGAACTTACCATTCGTTTGGAACGTTCGCCGGATGTCAAAGAAATCGCGCAGTATTTGGACTTGAGCGTGGAAGAAACGGTCGAAGTTCTGGCCGGTCGCGAATGCTATCATTACGTGTCTCTGGACTCTCCTCTTTCTCAAGAGGAAAGTGCCGCCACGCTTGGCGAACTGATTAGTTCCGACGTGAACGACTATGATACGGTCGAACGGCGTATGGACCTTCAACAGGCACTCAGCCAGTTGAAAGAGCAGGAGCAGAAAGTTCTGCTGCTTGCTTTTCAGGAGGGACAGTCACAGCGCGCGATCGCACAGAAACTTGGCGTTTCTCAAATGAGCGTATCCCGGATTCAAAAACGCGCCACCGAAAAACTTAAACAGATCATGTCCAATTCGTCTTCTTCGTTATGATCGTGATCGTTTATAAAAATAGCCAAGCCGCCTCCTAATGCGCGTTGGGACAGCTTGGCTATTTTATTTGTCTGCAAATTCCCTACAAGGCCTAGCAAAAGGCGCGATATTTGGACAGAGCCGGAGTCTGTCCGAAATATCGCGCCTTTTTGAGTTGTACGGCTTAATCAGGTACTGCCATTCCGGCCCTGTTGAATCAAGCTGCCCATGTAGTCGAAGAAGTCGCTGACATAAGGAACACCAAGGCTTGCCATCACGGAAGCAATCCAGGTAAGGAGAGCAATTACGACGACGGTGCCGACCGACAGTCCCAAACCGCGGGCAACTCCGGCGGTAAAGTTGGAAATGATCCGTCTTTTCCAATCGGTGTAATTCTCGACCAGATCTTTGAAATCGCCTTTTCGCAAAGCCACCGAGATGTCTTCCAGCTGTTTGTTCAATCGGCTTACCTCATGACGAAGCTCAAACGGATGATCTTTGGACAAATCCTGGGGACGGAGCGTTCCGTCTTGGGTACGTTCATTCTGTTCGATCGTTGCGCTTGCGAAGCGGTCGCCCGGGTTCGGTCGCGTATCGGTGTGTGCCATGGCAAATCCCCCGCTTTCGGTAAAGTAGGTTGTACATAGTCTCCTGTTTGCAGAAGTTCATTCAAGGCTATTCGATAAAAAAAGCCGGCTGATTCCAGCCGGCTTTTTGAAGATGCAGAAATCTTTACAGGACAGGTTTTTGACTTGTTGGTGTTGTTGGTGTTGTGGTCGACGGTGTCGAAGATGTTGGCGTGCCGGAGTTCGACGGTTTGATTTCATTTTTGGTTTCTTCGGCTTTTTGAGCCGTTTCCTTCAGGATTTCTTTGTCCGCTTTTGCAGCTTCGTTGGCTACGTCGGCCGAAGCCGCTTTTACCGTTTCGCCTACATCGGCCGAAGCGTCTTTTACGGTGTCCGCAACATCGGAACTGTTTTTGCGTACCGATTGTACAACGTTCGATGTTTTTTCGGAAACGGATTGAGCCAGTGTTGTCGCTTTGTCGCTCACAACCGTAGCTGCCGTTTTGGCTTTTTCACTGACTACCGAAGCGGTGTCTTTGGCTTTGAGGCCAATCGTGCTTGCCGCACCTTTGGTCTTGTCGGTGGCTACGCCTACCTTATCGGAAATGTCGCTGCGCAGATCGCGTCCCGGTTTTGGAGCGAACAGGAGAGCCGCTGCGGCTCCGAGCAGGCTGCCGATCAGAAGGCCTTTGGTGAAAGTCGTACCGCTTTGCATCGGATATTCTTTTTCTGCTTCATTCATTGATAATCACTCCTCAAGTGTAGTCATGGACTCTGCGGCCATGGTCGGTTATTAGGGATCTTTCGAAATACGTGGCTTCGATCGAATGTCTAAGCTGCGCTTCTGAACAACTTGGCAATAAATCCAAGAACCAAGACGAAAATAGCGGTACCGAGTACGGCTGGGATAATGGCAAAGCCCGCAATGTTCGGACCAAAGCTGCCAAGCAGCATGTTGCCTACCCAAGCACCGGCCAACCCGGCTGCAGCGGCTCCGATGATTCCGCCCGGCATGGTGTTATCCGCCAGAGCGTCTCCGATGAACCCGATGACAATCGCCATAATCAGGCTGATGACCAGTCCCCACATTCGGCTTACCTCCGTTCCCGGCATTCCGCTTACGCAATGTTCGGTATGCTGCGCCGCCGCTCTTAATTGCTATATAAACGCCGCTTTTCCCGCTGAAACAGGCAAGGTACTGCCGGACGAGGCAAACCGGAGACATTCCGGCAGCCGATGAAAAGCAAAAAACCCGGCTTGCGCTCTAGAAGGAGCACGAAAGGCCGGGTTTGGCGCGAGATGTGAATTCTAAGGTGAAAAGCGGCAGATTGCGCTTATTTCCGGCGTAAACGGCCCAATTCGGAGGCGACCGCTTCCACTTCAGAAATGCTGAGTGAAGGCTTGCTGACCACAAGTTCGTAAATGTCGAGGATATCTTCGTAACGCTCCACCGAGAACGAGGAAGCCTGCATCGCAGCTCCGGAAGCCATACGAAGCTTATTTTTAATCGACTCAATCATATACTCTACGTTTTCCTGGGTTTTGCTGGACAAATCCATGTATAATCTCCTTCCGGCAGACGATGCCATCGATAAACACGCAGGCCGCCGGTCAAATCGAATTTGACAAAAGGCCCCGCATCGACGGTTTATGTTTCCTCATTGTAGCATGATCGGGAAGGAGACTCATCCTTTTTTGCAGAATACCCGTCAAGTGCGTTAAAATCGAGAGGACATCGGTCGAAGACCGCAAGCCGGATGAAAAAGGTGGATAGGAACATTGAGTATGAGCGAATCGGTATGGGCACAGACGGACAGTCCGGTCAGGCGGGAGAACCGATTTGACGGTCTCCGCGAGTTGTTTGCCGAATTGGCAGCCTCGTATCGTCCGGATCAGGTGATCTTTTTGTGCATCGGTACGGATCGGTCCAGCGGGGATGCTTACGGTCCTCTTGTCGGCAGCCGTCTAAAAGAAGCGGGCTTCCCTCATGTGAGCGGAACGCTCGAAGAACCCTGCGATGCCGCCAATTTGGAGCGGATTATCCATGCACTGCCCGCGGAACTTACCGTTGTCGCTTTGGATGCCTGTCTGGGCAAGCCCGGATCGGTCGGCAGATTCCTGCCGCTGCGGGGACCGCTTACTCCTGCGGGTTCGATGAAAGGGACCTTTGCCCCTATCGGCGACTACAGTATTGCGGCGGTGGTCAACGTTTACGGGCCGAGGCCTTATCAGGCCCTTCAGAGCGCATCGCTGCGCCTTGTGCTGCAGATGGTGGAGCAGACGGCTGAAGCCGCGCGGGAAGCTTTTGGCAGGCTGGCGTTTTCCGAACCGCTGGCGGAAACGGATAAACCTTACGAAAGGAAGTCGTAAATATGGAGAGACGGGAACAAGAAGGCGTACCGATTCGTTACGCGGATCGGGGAGAAGGAACGGCTCTGGTCCTGCTGCACGGATTTATGGGGAGCGCGGATTACTGGGAACGGGTCGTGCCGCTGCTGGACGGCCATTTCCGGTGTATCGTGCCGGATTTGCTCGGGCACGGACAATCGGAAGCGCCGCCGGGACCTTATACGATCGAACAAATGGCGGACGGCGTTCTTCAATTGTTGGATGCTCTTGAGATCAAGCAGGCCGTCGTGTTGGGACATTCGATGGGCGGCTATACGGCACTGTCGTTTGCGGAGCGTTATCCGGAGCGGCTGCTGGCGTTCGGGCTGGTGCATTCCACTCCGCTGCCGGACGATGCGGCCGGCAAAGAGAAACGGACGGCCGTGGCCGAACGGTTTGCCCAAGAAGGGGTACGGCCTTTTGTCGAACAATCGGCGCCCAATTGGTTCGCTCCCGAGAATGCACGGCGGATGACAGCGGAAGTGGACCGTGTAATCGGGATCGGTACGGCGATGCGTCCGGAAGGTGCAGCCGGCGCGGCACTGGCTATGAGAGAACGTCCGGATCGCGGCGACGTGATCCGCTCTTTCGAGCTTCCCGTGCTGCTGATTGCGGGGAGCGAAGACGGTATTGCCCCGCCGGAGAAAGCTTTTGCCGCCGAGAATGCCTGGACGACCCGCCGCGTCATCGAAGGGGCCGGACATATGAGTTTGTTTGAAGCGCCGCAGGAACTGGCCCGCCAGATTGCTTCGTTTGTTGAGCGGCTTTAGAAGCACGGCGGGTAGAAAAAGAGGAGAACTTCCATGCTGAGAAAAGATTACTTGATGCGCATGATCGAAGAAATGAGCGAAGCCGTAGGCTCCATGTTGGGTCTTCGCAGGGAACAAAAAAACGAACAAGCACTCGATAAATTAGACGGCCTGCTCAAACGCCATTTTCGCATGAGCGAGCAGATGCTGCGATCGCTGCCTGCCGAAGAACTGATCCGGCTGTTTCGGCAGCGGGACGGCGTCGATGCGGAAAGTCTGCAGCTGGTCGCCCGTATGCTGCAGGAGAATGGAGAAATTCGCGACAATATGGGTGAAGAACAAGCGGCGGCCGCGGTGCGGATCAAAGCGCTCCATGTGTATCTGTATGCCGCTTTGAACGGGGGGAGCCGTGAACTGGTCGATTATCCCCTTCGGATCGAAGAGCTTGCCGCCCAACTTGAGCGATACCGTCTGCCTGCGGCGGAAGAACGGCTGCTCATGCTGTATGAAGAACAAGAAGGCCGGTACGCGTCTGCGGAAGATGCCATGTACCGGATGCTGAATGCCAGTCCGGACGGCGATGCGGATGCGCTTGAAGAAGGACGGATGTTCTATGCCCGTTTGTCGGCGCTCGGCGACCAGCAGCTTCAAGCCGGCGGTCTGTCGCGCGGCGAGCTGGAAGAAGGGATCGAAGCGCTTCGGGACGAATAGCCGTCGATCCGATAGGCGAGATAACCCAGACACCCGGAGATCACACCCGAGAGGATGAGAGTCACCCCATGCAAAGCATACATCAACTGCTGGACGAAGTGCTGCCCGAAGGCAGGCTCGTCTCGGCAACCTTGAGCCAGCCCCGACGCAAAGACGGCGAATCCTGCGGAAAAATCGTCGTCAAGCCGGTGCTGCTCAAAAACGAACTGCACTATCAGCTGGCTTACCATTACGATAAAAAAGTGACGCACGCTAACGCAACCCTGGAAGAAGCCCGCACGAAAATTTCGGCACTGCTGGAGAACGATATGCGACAGGGATTGTTTGCTACGCTTGAATCGGACTACCAGGTTCTGATCAGCAAAAAAGGCAAAACGGCCATTCTGAAAAAGCCGCCGACCAAAAAGCAGGCAGCCGATCTGTCGCATAACCGAAAAAAAACGTACGTGCTGGAAGAAGGTGAGCCGGTTTCGTTTCTGGTGGAACTGGGCGTCATGAACGATAAAGGTCGGGTACTGGCCGCCAAATACGACAAGTTCCGTCAGATCAACCGTTTTCTCGAGATGGTGCGCGATATTCTGCCTGCACTGCCGAAAGACCGCAAACTGACGATTGTCGATTTCGGCTGCGGCAAGTCTTACCTGACTTTTGCGCTGTATCATTATCTCGCCGTTCAGGAAGGTTTCGAACTCAATGTGGTCGGCCTCGATCTCAAAGCGGATGTGATCGAGCACTGCGAGTCGCTGGCCCGGACGCTTCATTACGAAGGTCTTCATTTCCGGATCGGGGATATCGCGGATTACAACGAATTCGATGCGGTCGACATGGTGATTACGCTGCATGCCTGCGACACGGCTACCGATGCGGCGCTTGAGAAAGCGGTGCGTTGGGGCGCTTCGGCGATTCTGTCGGTACCCTGCTGCCAGCATGAACTGTTTGCACAGGTTCAGAGCGACATACTGGAGCCGCTGCTGTCGCACGGCATTCTCAAAGAACGTTTCTCGGCGCTGGCTACGGACGCGATTCGGGCGAAGCTGCTTGACCTTGTCGGTTACAAGACCCAACTGCTCGAATTTATCGATATGGAGCATACGCCCAAAAATATCCTGATCCGCGCGGTCAAGACGGATACTCCGCCTGCGGCGAACGTCTGGCGCGAATACGAAGCGTTCCGGAATTTCCTGGGCGCCTCCCCTTATTTGGAACAGGCCCTGCAGGATAGGCTGCCCGCTCCGCCGGAAAGTGGAATCGAATGAAAAGCCTGTTAGGGAAAGAGGGAAAACAGTGAGTGTTATATCGGATATCGTCTCGCAGTTATTTGCATGGATTCAGGGTTTGGGTTACTTCGGCATTATGTTCGGGTTGATGGTCGAAGTCATCCCGAGTGAAATCGTATTGGCGTATGGAGGGTTTCTCGTGTATTCCGGAGATATCAATTTCTGGGGAGCGGTACTGTTCGGTACGATCGGCGGCGTCATCGCGCAGCTCTTCATCTATTGGATCAGCCGCTACGGAGGACGCCCGGTGTTGAAGCGCTTCGGCAAATACATTTTTATCAAAGAATCGCATATCGATCATGCCGAGCAGTGGTTCAATAAGTACGGAGCCGGCATCATTTTCAGCGGTCGATTTATTCCGGTCGTTCGCCATGCCATATCGATTCCGGCGGGACTGGCCAAAATGCCGACCTGGCGCTTTACGACGTTGACGACGCTTGCGGTTATTCCGTGGTCGATCCTGTTCGTATTCCTCGGTTACCAATTGGGCGGGCAGTGGCAGCAGATCGACGAGAAGGCTTCCCCGTACATTATCCCGATCGTGTTGGGCGCCGTATTTGTCATGCTGGTTTACCTGATCGTGAAGGTCGTATTGACCCGCCGCAAGAAAACGCAGATCTAAACGGCATCCTTCTCCAAAATCCAACTGAGAAAAGAGGAAATACAATGAGTCTTACTTCTTTGAAATCGCGCTTCGGAACCGGATTGAGTCCGCAGGCCTTTATCGACTCCATGCAAAAAAATAAAGAAACGTTCGAAACGGGCTACCGTGACTTTTCCTGGAAAAACGAAGAAGACCGTCTGTTTTTTGAAGGGCTGCGTTCGCGTAGCGATCTGAGAGTCGTTCTTCTGGCGGCCGACTGGTGCGGCGATGTGGCGCGCAACGTCCCTGTGGTATTCCGCGTATTGGAAACGGCGGAGATTCCGGTGGATGTGATGATCCTCGAAGAGAATTTCGATTTGATGGACGAATATCTGACGATGGGCGGACGTTCCGTTCCGATCGTCCTTTTCGCGGATTCGAAGGAAGGCGAAGTTCTGGCCCAATGGGGCCCCCGTCCGGAGAAGGTGCAGGAACTCATGCGCAAATTCAAAGCCGAGAATCCCGATCGCGAAGCGGCCGACTATGCGGAGAACATGAAGGTTGTCCGGGAACAAATGATGGAGCGCTACGGAGAAGGTACCTCTATCCACGAAGTGATCGTGCACGAACTGCGTACGCTTCTGTCGGGGGTGTAACATGCTGAGAGTCGAGACGTTCAATCTCGGTCCGCTGCAGACCAACGCTTACCTGCTGAGAGGCGAAGACGATCTCAAAGCCGTCGTGATCGATCCCGGGATGAATCCGGCCGCGCTGATGCGCCGGGTCGAGTCTCTTCACGTCGAAGCGATCCTGCTGACCCATGCGCATTTCGATCATATCGGCGGCGTCGAAGAACTGCGTAAAGCCAAAGGGTGCCCGGTCTACCTGCATGATCTGGAAGCCGATTGGCTGACCGATCCCAAACATAACGGATCCGCCATGTGGTCCGACCTCGGCGGTCCGATCCGTACGGATCCGGCGGACTTTTCGCTGGCAGCCGGCCAGACGCTCAGCCTGATCGGCAACGAATTCAAAGTGCTGCATACACCGGGGCATTCGCCGGGCAGCGTCAGCTTTCTCTGCGGCAAAGACCTGTTTGCGGGAGATGTGCTGTTCCGCGAAGGCGTAGGCCGCACGGATTTGTACGGCGGACGCCAGGGCGATCTTGTCGATTCGATCCGGCTGAAACTGTATAAGCTTCCGGATGATACGGTCGTATACCCGGGACATGGTCCTCGCACCAAGATCGGTTACGAGAAAGCCAACAACCCGTTTGTGCCGGCTCCGTAAACGCGCAGTCCTGATTCAGGGAACGCCTGGGCTTTCCCGCACGCGATGCTGGACAAGGCCGTTTTCCGGTAGTAAGATACAGCTATTGCCAACCTGCCGCCGGGAACATTCCGGATGGTGCATGGCAGGGAGCGAACAAGAACTGAATCATGCCGACGGTCCCGCGGTACGCAGCCGCAAAGGGTCGTCATGCATATATGCCTGCGAAGCACGCAAGCTGAGGATCTATTCCCGGTTTGCGTGCTTTTTTTTGTTGGGACGATTTTTGATCAAATTGGCAATCCGATTGCGGGTTGTCACACTATTCAATAAGGACGTGAAGGAATTGGACAGAGTAGAACCTTTTGATACGGAAAAAAGCGGTCGGCCCGCAGTCGTACCGCCGCAGCCTGTAGAGACGGAGCAGACCAACGGGCGCAGGCTCGGCGGCAGCCCGGTTTCCGTGCGGTCGTGGGAGTCGGTCAAGCTGGAAGACGGACGGATCTCGCAGCCCTGGCATAAGCGGCTCACCCGGATTCGGGAAGGGAAAGACCCTCGTTTTTAGAAGGTTTTCGACTTTCGGGGATTTTCGGCAGGCGATCCGGGCGGCGAAAGACCGATTTTTACATAAAACGTGTATTTAACAGACCGGCGGCGTGGACAGCAAAACTTTTTTTTAGTACGATATAAGCTAAGCATTTGCATTTACATTCATTTTCATGAAAAGTGGACCATGAATCCGATAATGTCCGGCTTGACCGGATTTTGTACATGATGACCAAGGGGGAGAAACCATGCTTCATTTGGGAGAAAAGATCGTGATTGTCGCGGATGTTTTCGAGCAGCACCTCCCTGTGGGAGAGCACGGTTATTTGATTGCTTACGACCGTAATCCGGATAATGCTTTCGATTACATCGTTCGAATCCCGCAGGCCAACCGGAACTTTTTTGTGACGGAAAAAGATATCGAGCCGGAAGAAAACGTGATGCGTTTCGAAGCCGAACAGGTTGAGCGCGCCGCCTTGATCGATTACGCGCTGGCGACGCACAATGAGAAACTGTTTTATCAAGTCATGAACGGCGGCGAAGACGAAGAAAGACTTGAAACGGAAGCCGAAGCTTCCGCCGAGCCGATGTCGGAAGCGGAATTTATCAAACGGATCAATCTGCGGGCGTGGATTTAGTTCCGGAGACACCGTTTTTTGAGAATCGGGAATTCGTCGGAATTTCATCATCGCAGGCTTTTGCTTGCTCGCTTTTTCAACCAAACGAGTCTGTACATGTCGAGCCGGCGAATGCCGGCTTTTTTCTGTACGGGAACGGTGAGGGCCTTACGGCCAGCCTTCCAAAAGACGCGCAGGACGCACTTTGAACGTTTGCGATCCTCTGGATTTTTGCGGGTTGCTAACCTATAATGGGGACGTTGAGGAGTTTCGGCACTTTAACCCTTTAAACGACAGGAGAACCTACAATGAAAATTACGGTGGAGCAAGTCGAACACGTGGCCAAATTGGCCCGATTGAATGTGAATGACCATGAAAAAGAAATGTTTGCCGAACAGCTCAGCGCCATTTTGCAGTATGCGGAGAAGCTGGACGAGCTGGATACGGAAGGCGTGGAACCGACCACCCACGTACTGCCGCTGCACAGTGTCATGCGTGAAGACAACGTGCACGAGAGTCTGCCGATCGAACGGGTTCTGCACAATGCGCCCGAAGACGAAGACGGTCAATTCCTTGTACCGGCAGTGCTGGACTGATCCGGCAGTCATTTGAATAGTTAACGATCAACGCGGAGGTGCAATAGTGACATTGTTCGATTTGGGACTTCGGGAAATTCATAACCGGCTGCATGCCGGCGAACTGTCCGTGACCGAACTGGTCAAGGATTCCCTGCAAAAAGTAGAAGAGCGCGACGGAAAAGTGAAAGCCTTTTTGACGGTGGACGAAGAAGGAGCCTTGGCTTCGGCAGCCAGACTCGACGGCAAGTTGGCGGCGGGCGAAGAACGCGGCCTGCTGTTCGGTCTGCCTGCGGGGATCAAGGACAATATTGTGACGGAAGGTCTTCGCACGACATGTGCCAGTCAGTTTCTGCGCAATTTCGATCCGGTCTACGACGCGACGGTAGTTCGTAAACTGCGTGCGGCGGACAGCGTGACAATCGGCAAGCTGAACATGGACGAATTTGCGATGGGAGGTTCGAACGAGAATTCGAGCTTCTATCCGGTGCGAAACCCGTGGAACACGGATCGCGTTCCCGGCGGTTCGAGCGGTGGTTCCGCCGCAGCGGTTGCGGCGGGCGAAGTGTATTTCACGCTCGGTTCCGATACCGGCGGTTCGATCCGCCAGCCGGCTTCGTACTGCGGCGTGGTGGGTCTGAAGCCTACATACGGCCTGGTCTCGCGCTTCGGCCTTGTGGCGTTCGCGTCCTCGCTTGACCAGATCGGCCCGGTTACCCGGACCGTGGAAGATTCGGCTTACGTCCTGCAGGCGATCGCCGGCCACGACGACCGCGATTCGACTTCGGCGAACGTCGACGTGCCGGACTATATCTCCGCATTGACCGGCGATATCAAGGGACTGCGCATCGCCGTACCCAAAGAGTATATGGGCGAAGGCGTCGATCCGAAGGTCAAAGAATCGGTTATGGCGGCAATCCGTCAGTTGGAATCGCTCGGCGCAACCTGGGAAGAAGTCTCGCTGCCGCATACGGAGTATGCACTGGCCGCTTACTACCTGCTGTCGTCTTCCGAAGCGTCTTCGAACCTGGCCCGTTTTGACGGGGTACGCTACGGCGTCCGCGCGGAGAATCCGGAGAACCTGCTGGATCTGTACCTCAAATCCAGAAGCGAAGGCTTTGGCGACGAAGTCAAACGCCGGATCATGCTCGGAACATACGCCCTCAGCTCCGGTTATTACGATGCCTATTATTTGAAAGCCCAGAAGGTCCGGACATTGATCAAGCAGGACTTCGACCAAGTGTTCGAGAAATTCGACGTCATTGTCGGTCCTACGGCGCCGACGACGGCTTTTGCGATCGGTTCCCAGACGGACGATCCTTTGACCATGTATCTGAACGATATCCTGACGATTCCCGTCAGCCTTGCGGGCGTGCCGGCAATCAGCATTCCCTGCGGATTCGAAGACGACATGCCCGTCGGCCTGCAGATTATCGGCAAGCCGTTCGACGAACAGACCGTGCTGCGCGTCTCTCATGCGTTCGAGCAGCATACCGATCATCATAAACGCCGCCCGCAGATTTAATCCGCGCGCGTAAGAGGAGGAACCGCCTGTCATGTCCACGGTACAATACGAAACGGTCATCGGACTCGAAGTGCACGTCGAACTGCACACGAAGACCAAGATCTTCTGCGGCTGCTCCACCGAATTCGGAGCGCCGCCCAACACCCATACCTGCCCGGTGTGTCTCGGACATCCCGGCGTTCTGCCGGTTCTGAACCGGCAGGCTGTCGAATATGCCATCAAAGCCGCAACGGCGTTGAACTGCCAAATCGCGGATATCAGCCATTTCGATCGCAAAAACTACTTTTATCCCGATTCGCCGAAAGCTTACCAGATTTCGCAGGCGGCCCGCCCGATCGGCGAGCATGGCTGGATCGATATCGAAGTCGGCGGCAGAACCAAACGGATCGGCATTACCCGTCTGCATCTGGAAGAAGATGCAGGCAAACTGACGCATACCGGCGCTTTCGGCTCGCTGGTTGACTTCAACCGCGTGGGTACGCCGCTGGTCGAGATCGTGTCCGAGCCCGAGATTTCTTCGCCGGAAGAAGCCCGTGCTTATCTGGAGAAGATGCGCGCCATCATGCAGTACTGCGAAGTGTCGGACGTGAAGATGGAAGAAGGCTCGCTGCGCTGCGACGCCAACATCAGCATTCGTCCGCAGGGGCAGCAGGAGCTCGGCACGCGTGCCGAACTGAAGAACATGAACTCGTTCCGCGGTGTGCAGCGCGGTCTGGAATACGAAGAAATCCGTCAGGCCGAGATTCTGGACGAAGGCGGCAAAGTCGTGCAGGAAACGCGCCGCTGGGACGAAGCCAAAGGTCTGACCGTCTCGATGCGGGGCAAAGAAGAAGCGCATGATTACCGCTACTTCCCGGATCCGGACCTTGTGGCGGTCGAGATCGGCGAAGATTGGAAAGCGGCGATCCTGAGCAGTATTCCGGAACTTCCGGATGCGCGCCGTGCGCGCTACAGCGCCGATTACGGACTGCCGGCGTACGATGCGCAGGTCATCACTTCTTCGAAGCCGCTGGCCGACTTGTTTGAAGAAAGCCTGAAGTTTACCGACGATGCCAAATCCGTATCCAACTGGATCATGGGCGATCTGCTCGGCCACCTCAATACGAGCGGCCTGGAGCTGAATGCGGTGCCGCTTACCGGACAAGGGCTTGGCGAATTGGTCGGACTGATCGGCAAAGGCACCGTCAGCAACAAGATTGCCAAGACCGTGTTCAAAGAAATGCTGCAAAGCGGCAAGCTGCCGCAGCAGATCGTCGAAGAACAGGGCCTGGTGCAGATCAGCGACGAGGGTGCCATCAAGGCGATCGTGCTTGAAGTGGTTGCCGCCAATCCGCAGTCGGTCGAAGACTTCAAGGCCGGCAAGGATAAAGCGATCGGCTTCCTGGTCGGTCAGGTCATGAAGCAGAGCAAAGGCAAAGCCAATCCGGGGCTTGTCAACAAGCTGCTTATGGAACTGCTGAAAAACTGACCGAAAGGCAGCCAAACGGCTGCGCAGAAGGCGCGTTCGCTTGCGGACGCGCCTTTCGTTATGTATGCCGTGTACAGCCAAGCCCGAATCCGGTTAATGATAGGAAGAAGCGGGAGGGATATCATGATCGAGAGAATCGATATGCAGGATGACTTGAAAGTGGCCGAGCTGCTGCGTTTGCAAACAACGGCATACCGCCTGGAAGCCAAGATGATCGGGTTCGACGAAATTCCGCCTTTGGCGGATACGCTGGAGACCCTGAAGCGAAGCAGCGATATTTTTTACGGATATACGGCAGCGAGCGGCGAGCTTGCGGGTGCCGCCGCGGTTGAAGAAGAGACGCCCGGCATACTGACGCTGACCCGAATGATGGTGAGTCCCGCCTTTTTCAGGCAGGGAATCGCCAGCCGCCTCATCGAACACCTCTTCGCCGTCTATCCGGATTTTAAGACCTATCTCGTATCGACCGGTTCGCGGAACGAACCGGCCATGCGGCTGTACGCAGGGTTTGGCTTTATCCCGTTCAAGAGCGAAGCGATCGCGCCGGGTGTGGAACTGACTACCATGAAGCGAGAGAGAGGAGCTGGGAATTCCGGCTGATTTCACGATGATTGGATATGAAAAGGAGCAGGAATGTTTATGACTAATCCGTGGGTTATCGATAACACTCATATTTTGCTGCGTCTGGTTTGTGCGGTGCTGCTTGGCGGTCTGATCGGCTGGGAACGCGAACGTTCCAGTCATGCGGCGGGACTGCGTACGCATATTCTGGTTTCGGTGGGCTCCGCCCTGATCATGCTGCTGTCCATGTACGGCTTCGTCGCTTTTGTCGATCAGCCGAGCGTGCGGGTCGATCCGGCTCGTCTGGCAACCGCCGTGATTTCGGGTATCGGTTTTCTTGGCGCCGGGACGATCCTGTTCACAGGCAAATCCATCACCGGATTGACGACGGCGGCGTCGCTGTGGGTCGTGGCCGCTATCGGTCTTGCCGTAGGCGCAGGCTTCTATTTTGCAGCCATTCTGACGACCCTGTTCGTTTTTGTCACGCTGCTTTTGCTCAATATTGTCGAACAGCGCTACATCCGGGGGCACCATACGCATGTCGTAACGGTCAGGGGCAGGACAGGCAGCGGATTGATGGAGAATGTATCGGGATTTATGAAGGAGCGGGAAGTGCGGATTCGCAAAATGGAAGTGCATGTCAAAGACGGGACGATGTCGTCCGAACCGGGAGATCGATCTTCCGTTGTGGACATTACGATGAACCTTACGTCCGAGAAGAGAATGGACCCGGCCGAAATGACGCACCAGCTGTTAAGAATGGAAGGCGTCTATTCCGTAGCGATCGAGTAGGTTCCGTTCCTACTTCCGCCGCGTGCGCAAGAAAGGGGGAGCCAAACCATGGCGAAGAAAGGCAAGACGAAACGACAGAAGCGCATGGCTATCGCCTGCCTGCTGTCCGCGATTGTTCCCGGAACCGGGCATCTGTATCTGGGACTGATTCAAAAAGGACTCTCCTTTATGTTGACGATTCTGCTCGTGATCGAAGCGCTGTTATATTTTTCGGCCACGGGTATCCAAATAAACGTACCCCTGCTTATTCTGCTGGGCCTGACCCTTCCGGTTATTTATTTTTACAGCGTGTACGATGTGCTTCAGGCGACGGATCGCGTCAACGAGCGCAGACGCGCCGTGGAGAACGAATTCTACAATTGGAGAAAAAGTATGACTTTCGCCTTGATCCTGTTCGGCGAAGGAGCGCTGCTGCTGATCCTGCACAGCCGTCCGCTCTGGTTCCGGCAGTTGATCGAACAATACGGCCGGGAAGCGGCGGCTTTGGCGCTTGTCCTGCTTGGCGTCGTGATGGCGGTGCTTCAAGGCATCCGTGTACGCAGGGCTTCACGCCCTTCGCGTGAGGCGGCTGCGGATCGTCCGCAAGCGGCGGGAGAACGGAGGGAACGCCATGAATCCTAAAATCCGGATCGGCCGCTGGACGGCGGCCCTCGTACTTGTAGCGGTCGGACTGCTGCTGCTGAGCGACGAACTGCGGGGCCGCGACGATATGCTGCAGCTGATTCGCTGGTGGCCGGCCGTCTTTATCTTGTGGGGGATCGAATATATCGCAATGCTGCTGCTGTTCCGCAAACGGCGCCGGCGCTTCCGGATCGATATGACGGGAGTGCTGGTGGCCTGTCTGCTGAGCGCTTCCGTTTTTATCGTCACCCAGCAGAATCATTATTTGCACCTATGGAATCGGGTCAGCCTGGATCTGACCAGTTCCGCAATCGAATTCAGCGAAGCCGAAGGCAACAAGTTCGCCAAGCCTTCGATCGACCTGAATGCCGCGTTGGAGACGACCGGTCTATCGGTAGAAGGAATCAACGGGGATATTGTTGTGCGCCGCGGATTTTCCGATCGCATCCGTGTACGCAGCACCGTTTGGGTCGATCAAGCCGAGCCGGAAGAAGCGAAAGCCATCGCCGAGAAGACCGGCATCCGGGTCGAAGAAGGCCGAACCGTTTCCGTGACGACCGAATCAGAGCCTTACGGAACATCCGGACGCCGTCAGCCCCGGGTCGACCTTGAAATTCTGCTGCCCCAGGAGCGGAGCTTCGATATGCAGATCCGGACGAACGGAGGTTCCGTGACGATCAACGGCGTTCAGGCGATTCGCTCCATCTCCGTCCAGACCGGCGGAGGCAATCTCGACTTCACCAATGTAGGCGGCAACGTAACGGCATCCACCTCCAGAGGCGGGATCCGGATTGCTACGGCCGCCGGCAGCGTACAAGCCGAGACGCAGCAGGGGGATATCGAAAGTTCGAACGTTGCCGGATCGCTCAAGCTCACCACGATCCTCGGAAATATCAAAGCGGACGGGACGATCGGCGATATTGCTGTCGATACGCGAAACGGAAGCATTGAAGTGAACGGCGCCAACTTCGGCTTGTCGGCTCAGACGCTCAATGGGAATATCGATGTCCGCTCCCGGATTGTTCGCGGCGACTGGTCGGTCTACAGCGCAGTCGGACAAATCGATCTGACGCTTCCGGCATTCGGGAGCTACCGGATGGAAGGCTCGAACGGTTACGGCGATATTCGGAGCGAACTGCCTTTTGCCATCGAAGATCGAACGTTGAACGGAACCTACGGCGAAGGCGAATTTACGGTCCGTGCGGACGGCAACGGCAATCTGAATGTGTTCCGGGCCGAATAAAGCGGCTTGGTGCCCAGTTCACACGTTGACAAAAAATATTCACAAACCTTACAATGGAGAGTAACCTAAGGAATAACGGCAAGGAGGAGAACGGGATGACGACACGCGTACAACATGCCTTGGAACAGCTTAAAGTCAACGGTGTGCGCATCACTCCCCAAAGACATGCCATTTTGACCTATCTCATGGAGAATATGGGCCATCCGACCGCAGACGAAATTTATCGCGCGTTGTGTCCGCAGTTTCCGAGCATGAGCGTTGCCACCGTTTATAACAATCTCAAGATGCTGATCGAAGCCGGGATGATCCACGAACTGACCTATGGAGACAATTCCAGCCGGTTCGATGCGAATGTCAGCGAGCATTATCATATTATCTGCGAGAAGTGCGGCAAGATCGAAGACTTCCATCATTCCTACCTGGGAGAAGTCGAACGCGCCGCTGCCAAATCGACGGGCTTCACGGTCAAAGGACACCGTCTGGAAGTGTATGGAGTATGCGAGAGTTGCAGCGAACATTGACGTTTGCTTACAATAAGGCGTGTGGAGCCGTTTAAGGCTCCCGCGCTTTTTTTTGTAGCGTATCTTGGCAGACATGCAGAAGGGCAGCTGTTGTGAAATGAATGGAAGCAGAATAGAACGCGGCAGAAAAAAGAAGCGACCGGGAAGAATCATGCTCCTTGGCGTCGTCATTGCGGGGGCAGGCTGGGGGATTTGGAGTTTGCTGCCGGGATTTTCCCATGAAGATCCGGAGTGGATTGGAACGGAAAAGCCGATTTTTATAGAAGGAAAATGGAGCGGGTATCAGGCTGTCGGCGCAGGCGAATCGCTGAAGCTTCCGCTTCCGCTTATTCAGGAGCAGATCGACGCTTATGCCTATGCGGATCCAGACGGAGAGACGACGATCCTGACTACGGCCAACGAACTGCTTACGATGACCAAAGACGGGAAAGCGGCCGAATCCAACGGAGCTGCGTATAAATTGGCTTCGCCTTTGCAGGAATACGAAGGCACGCTCTATGTTCCGGTAGAGCCGCTGGAACGGATGTACGGTATTCGGATCGCGGAGCAAAGTCCCGAAGGCAGTGTGACCGTGCTCAAAGCGGGAAGTACATTCCGCACGGCTTCGGCGGTCGACGGCGGGCTTTTCAGTTCTCCCAAGCTGCGAAGCGAAGCGACGATCAAAGCCCCGATCACTTCTGATTTGCAAGAAGGCGCGGCGCTTCGGGTCTGGAGCGAGCAGGATGGCTGGCTCTATGCCCAGACGGATGAGGGACGTGCCGGTTATATTCGCCAAGGCGACGTGAAATTGGGACAAGAAGAGCAGATACCGGCTCCAGAAGCCGTACCGACGGCCGCTTCCCAAGAATGGGCCGACCAAAAGATCAATCTGGCCTGGGAAGCGGTATACGAAAGCCGTCCGAGCCCGGACGTGATCGAAGAAATGCAGGGAGTCAATGTCGTCAGTCCGACTTGGTTCGAGCTCAAAGACGGCAAAGGCAATATTCGCAGCAAAGCCGATAAGGCTTACACGGCGCGAGCGCATAACCGAGGCAAACAGGTCTGGGGGTTATTCAGCAACGCCTTCGAAGCGGATTGGACCCGCGAGATGCTGAGCGATTACGACACTCGTTCCCAGGCGATCCGCCAGGTACTGAAAGAAGCGAAGACGTTTAACCTGGATGGAATCAATCTGGATTTCGAAAACGTGTATACCGAGGACAAAGCGCCCTATGTGGAATTCGTGCGTGAATTCACCGTATTGGCACGCGAAGCCGGGTTGACCGTCTCCGTGGATGTGACGCCCAAATCCAATACGGAGATGTGGTCGGCCTTTCTGGATCGCAGGGCGCTGGGCGAAACGGTCGATTTCATGATGCTGATGGCTTACGACGAGCATTGGGCAAGCAGCCCGGAAGCCGGATCGGTCGCGTCGTTGCCTTGGGTAGAGGCGTCCGTCAAACGGATCCTGGAAGAAGACAAAGTGCCGGCATCCAAGTTAGTGCTGGGCATTCCGCTGTACACCCGCGTATGGACGGAGACCGAAGAAAACGGGGAGACCAAAGTTTCTTCTTCCGCAGTCGGGATGGAGACCTCGCAGCGGTTGATCCAGGAAAACAAAGCGAAAAAGGAACTTCTCGAAGACGTGGGCCAGCATTATGCCGAGTATGAAGAAGACGGAGAGCTCAAACGGATTTGGCTCGAAGACGCCGAATCGTTGAAGCGGCGTATTGCGCTGGCCCAGCATTATAAATTGGCCGGAGCAGCCAGCTGGACCCGCAGTTTTGCTTCCAAGCAAGCTTGGGAAGTGCTGCAGACGCTTAATGGAAAATAGGGCAAGCGGAGACCGAGAACCCGGTCTCTTTTCTTTTATATGTGATTTCTTCCTTTTTTCGGATGAGTAGATAAGGGAAGAAGGAATAGAAACATTCGGCGTAGAATACTACTTAACGGCAAAAAGGCAGAAATGATGAAGCCGTCCAAACCAAAGAAACGGCCGGGCGGAAGGAGGAACAGAGGTGGGCCCATTTACATTTAGCGATTGGACCAAGAACGAGCCGGTTCCTCTGGGAGCCGTCGCCTGCTACCGCCCGTCCGGTCATTTCCACGGAGCGCTGCTGCAGGACTTCGACGTACTGGTTTTTCTTATTTTCGAAACGTTAAGCGAAGAAATACAGCTGCATCACCGGGTGGAAGACGGGATCCATTATCAGCTGCTCAGTCTGCATGCGGTAGAATTGAAGCGTTGGATCGTTACCGGAGAACACCGTTCATTGGTCCATTATTTTTTGCAGGGAGAAGTGGTTGATGATATGACCGGACAAATTTTGCATCTGAGACAGCAGGTTGAGCGATTTGGACAGCCGTTTCAGGAACAGCGACTCTTTTTCGAGTTCTCCCGCTTTTTGCACAACTATGTGGAAGCCAAGCGCCACCTGACGGAAGGCCACGAGATGGATGCTTACTACAGCACGCTTAAGTCCCTGCATCATTGGGCGTGTATCGAACTTGTACAGAAATCGGTCTATCCGGAAAAAACGATCTGGAACCAGGTGCGCGTACACAGCGGCCAGGTCTACAAATTGTACGAGCAGTTGGCATTCAGTCAGGAGACGCTGCGCGAAAGAGTCGAACTGGTGCTGTTGGCCTGCGAATTCTCCGTGATGTCCAAAATGGCGGAGTGTTCCCAACTGCTGATTCGTGTCCTTCGCAGCCGCCGAATGGCCTGGACGATGGGAGAGTTGAGTCTGCACCCAGACCTGCATTACGTCAAAACCGATCTGCCTATGGTGGTACGCAAACTCGTGTATCGTTCATTGATCAACCAGTGGCCGCGCGAAAGCCGAAGTGGCGCACCGGGGGTAGAACTGCGGTACAGTGCGGATTAAATGCAATTCTACCCGAGACAAAGCCATGTAAACGGATGAAATTTCGAAAAAGGGTTGACTTGGTATATAAGTACATGATAAATTAAATCTCGGCCTTCAAAAGCCGTCGGCGCTAAGTCGCTGAGCAGCACAATCACATAAGAAGTTCGAAAAAAGACTTCAAAAAAGTGCTTGACGAACTGCTTGTCGCTGTGATAGGATATAAAAGTCGCCGCTGAGAAACACGGCGCCGAACGAAAGAAACCAAATAAACGAGTTTGTTCCTTGAAAACTGAACAGTAAGTGAGTCGCGATGATGCAGATCATCGTGAGAATAAAGGTTCTTGAG
>NZ_JAAZWC010000017.1 GCF_013185195.1 Saccharibacillus qingshengii | reverse complement strand
TCGTAATTCTCGTTTCTGCCGTTCGTGTTTCTCTCGCAGCAGCAACTCTTATATATTAGCACGTTCGTTTTCGTTTTGCAAGTCTTTTTTTGAAATCTTTTTGTCAGCTTCTTGCGAAGCGTCTTGTCCGATTCCGGTTGGGACTCGCTCACTCTTCGAACCGCACCGGCACTCTCTCAAGGCGGTTCCTAGACTATAACATCCTCCAAAACGCAAAACAACCCCTTTTTATTAAAAATCCCTACGGGCATCCTGCGCTGAATAACATCTAAAATTTCCTTTCATTAATAGGCGAGAATTCTTTCGATTCTCCATTTATCAAGAAAGCAAAAAAAAGCAGCCATTCGTCTGACGACGAATGGCTGCCTGCAACGTTTCCGAACTTTTCCCCTTTTGAAGCTTTCTCTTTTTTCTAAATTACTCTCCGCCAAGGAATACGTAACGGGCAAGTACCAGAACAGCCAATACCCACATCAGCCAGTGGATCTTCACTTTGCGGCTCGTAAACACAGTGCTCAATCCGCCAAGTACGACATAAGCGAGGATCCCGACCGAGATACCGTTTGCGATCCCGTTGGTGAAAGGCATAAAGATGATCGTCAGGAAAGCCGGAATGGCCTGCATCATATCATCCCAATCGATGCTGCGAACCTGGGAGATCATCAAAACGCCGACCATGATCAGAGCCGGAGCCGTTGCCGCCGAAGGAACGACCAGGGCAAGCGGCGCGATAAACATCGCCAGCAGGAACAGTACGCCTGTCGTCACCGATGTCAATCCGGTACGTCCGCCTTCCGCGATTCCCGCGGTGCTCTCTACGTAGGAAGTAATGGTGCTTGTACCGAGAACCGCGCCTGTGCTGACACCGACCGCGTCAACCAGCATGGCTCTGCCGATTTTTTTCTCGCCTTCTTCCTTATTCTTCATCAGACCCGCACGTTCCGCCGTACCGACAAGCGTACCGAACGTATCGAACAGTTCAACGAAGGTGAAAACAAAGACGATCTCGAACAGTCCGAGCTGCAGAGCGCCCATGATATCCAATTGGCCGACCGCCAGATCGCCGAACGAAGGCAGCCAGCTTCCCGTGGACAGGCCGCTCAGGTTCGTAACGCCCATCGGGATACCAATCAGCGTAATCAGCACGATCCCGATCAGCAGCGCTCCCCGAATTCGCATAACCATCAAAGCGCCGATGATAAAGATCCCGATCAGCGACAGCAGCGTATCTTTCTGGTGCATGAAGTCTCCGAGCGCCAACTGGAAGTTCGAGCCCAGTACCGTTACGGGAGCCTGAAGCTGAGCCACGTCCGTGATTCCCGTTACCGTCGCTGAAGCGGAGATGATATTGCCGAGCTTCATCCCGATAATGGTGACGAACAGTCCAATGCCGACGGTTATGGCCGCCTTGATCGAAGAAGGAACGGCCACAATCAGCATTTGGCGAATCTTCGTTATGGTCAAGATGATGAAGATGATACCCGAGATGAAGACCGCGCCGAGCGCCGCCTGCCAGGTAATCGCGCCGTTCGAGCTCAATACGACGGTCATAAAGTACGCGTTAAGTCCCATACCCGGTGCCAGCGCCACGGGAATATTGGCGACCAGACCCATCAGGATGGTAACGAGGCCCGCGCCTACGGCTGTAGCGAAGAACACGCCCGAAGCCGGAATACCCGCGCCGTCCGGACCGAGGAACGAAATGTTCACGATCAGGATATAGGCCATCGTGATGAAAGTCGTCAGACCGGCAATAATTTCCGTTCTGAATGTGGTGCCGTGTTCTTTGAGTTTAAAGAACTTTTCCATGATACAATTTTTCCTCCTCGGAAATCTAAATGGGGGAACGACAAAAGAGACCGGATTCGACATTGTCGCCTCCGGTGCTCTTGGAACCGGGAAGATCGGCCCTGCGCGCCGTGGGGGAAACCCCTTGAGCCGCAAAACGTCTTCTTCCCGCTTCGTAGAGCGATCATTTACGGTGATCACGTAGAGACTTCCGGGCCCATTCCCGGAATTATACGAACGCTGTTTCAGTTGTCGGTTACCTTTATCCGCCGCTGCCAAAGCATACGTTCCGGCTGGTCGGCTTCACAGGTTACATTCTAGGGCAGGCCGATAAGCTTGTCAATGGAAAAAGCGAATGATTAGGCCGTTGTATTATTTTAATGTTCGTTAATTATTCAATACTTCCCAAATTCAAAAAAACGTCCCATCCCAGTAGGCACAAGCCTGTCCCCGGGACATGCCTGTACCTGCCAAAATGAAACGTTCTACTTACTCTTACGCTTTCCTGTGAAAACGTTCGCTTTTCAGTCATTCTCCGTCAGCGCCGGAAGTTCGTCCCGCATCTTCTTCGGGAGGCCGCTTCGCACCCGCTCATACGAGTGACGAATCATGCCTTGGACGAAATCGGCTTCCAATCCTCCCTGTTCGAGCAGGAGGCTGTTCCAATGCGACTTGTTCGAATAATAACCCGGCACGATCTGCTCGTAGCGTTCCCGGTACTCCTCGGCGAGCAGCGGATCGCATTTAAGCGTCAGAATCTGCCTGGATTCGTTATCCGTTCCCCGCATGGCGAAGTATTTGCCTCCGACGCGATACAGCAGGCTGCCCCATTCTTCTTTCATAAAAGCTTCCGTACCGGGCAGTTCCAGACAGGTCTGCCGGATCCATTCGTCTGTCAGATTCATTTTGCATTCTCCTCGCCGATTTGTTGAATGCCGCTCCACCAGCCGCCCGATTCCTCGGTAAACCCTTCTTGGACCATCAACCGCCGAATCGCTTCCTGTTCTTTGGCGCGGTTCATCACGATGCGGATACGCTTGGGCCGACGAAGGGCAAACAGCTTCCGGAAATCTTCAACCCCCAGGGTCTTCACTTCCAAAAACGCAAATTCTTCCAAACCTTCGGCACCTGCCGTCCAGTCCAGATTGTCCAGCGCAATACTCCAGCATTGGATCGCGCGCAGCTCGGGCAGATCCGAGAAGTCGGGCAGCGTCGCAAGCTTCGGCTGATCGCGCAGCTTCAATTCCCGAAGCCGCGGCAGTGCAGACAGCACATCCAGGCGGCTTAGCCCTCTCACTCCTGTCAGAGACAGCTTTTCCAGCCGATCCAGCTTATGCAGTCCGCCCAGATCCTCCGCGCCGCCAAAACCCAGCGAGAGCTTGTTCAACTGCGGATTCCCACCCAAAAAAGACAAATCCCCCAGCGGAATCCCATACACGGTGAGAGCGCGCAGCGCCTTCAATTCGTGCAGTACGCCAAGATGCTTGCGCTGCCCGGCGAGAATGAGTTCTTCCAATTCGGAGAATCGGCTCAAGATCGCAAGGTCGGGTTTTTTGGAACGGGTTTTGCCCAATCGAAGACGTTCCAGACCGCTGCGAACTTCGCCCAGCACCTCGAACGAATCCAGCTCGAACACATCCAGCGTAAGTTCGCGCAGTTTGGCAAGGGAGCCTATATGGCTCAATCCTTCCGCACGCGAGCAGCAGTCTACCGACAGCTTGACGACTTCCGGCAGCCGCTCCAAGACGGACAGGTCCGCCGCCTGCAGATGGAACCCGTAGATCCGCAGTTCAATGTCCGGCCGCACGGCGAACAGCTCCTCATCAAGAAGCTCCAGCAGTTTCGGGCCCGGCACTTCCCGCTCCGAATACTGCAGAATCCGAAGCGAAGGCTCCGCCGCCAACAGCCGGATCTCGTCAAGCGTCCAGTTCTTGTCGATCTGAAGCCGGCCGCCGAATCTGATCGCTTCCATCAGGAAGGTTCGCTCGAGCCGCGCTCGTGTTTGCGGATCTCAAAGCTGTGGAATACCGTCTCAAATCCGCCTTCCGTGCCCGGGCTTGCCGAGTACAGACCGACTTTGAGCGCCGCACCTTCCGGGCAGTCCAGATGCGCGATCCGCAGCTGTTCCCATTCTCCGTCCGCTTCGCGCGCATGAATCAGAAAATCTTCGCCTTCCCGCGTCACTTTGAACTGCAGGCGGCGTTCGAACAGATTGGCGTCCGCGTTGCGGGTCGACCAGTCGGAATAACCGCCGCGCGTGACGACCGCTCCCAGATGCGAAGGCGCGCCGGGAATATACTCCACGGACGTCTTGAGCCAGTTGTCGCGATCGACTTCCACAAACAGACCGGATTGGTCGAACGTATAGCGCGGGTCCATCGACAATTCGGTTACCGCTACAAAGTCCCCTTCGATCTCGTCGTACAGCACATGTCCGTTGTAACGTTCGAAACCGTAGTGCGTTTTGAGCCAAAAATCCGTGTCGGCACGGCTGTGCAGCTTCAAAGCGCCTTCCGTGGTCTCCAGTTTCTCGGGTTCGGTCATGATCTTCAAACGGTCGGTATACTCCGGTATGTAGTGCATATCGTTTCCCCTCTCCATGCCTAAATAGAAATCGCAAGAACACATCCAGTATATCCGATTTCCTTCCTTAACATCCATCTTCGGGAATATCCTTCGCCTGTTCCACAACCAAAAAAGCTTTCTCCGCATCGCTGCGAAGAAAGCTTCCGACAACTCGGACTGGCTATCTAGTTCATGCTCGGATTCGTTAAACGGATATTCGAGACCGTACCGCAGTTCACGCAGAAAGTCAGGACGACTTCGGAACCGTTAATCGCCATTTTTCCTTTTCCGACTTCTTTGACTTTCATATACTGGATAGCCTCTTTGAATTCCGTTCCGCTGCAGTTTGAGCATTGCATGGATATCCCTCCTTTTTCATACAGATTTCAATCTTGCGCCGAATCAGTCTCCCGCGGAAGAGAAGGAAGCGGCCGACGATACCGAGGAAGCGCAGGAGCCTGCCGTAGCAAAAGAAGCACTGGTCGACGCGCTGGAAGCTGTTGTGAAGCCCGCCATTTCGTTCAAATCCGCTTGTTCTTCAATGTAAAAGTCCAAATCGTTATGTTTGAGTTCAGCTTCCAATTGTTTGTTCATATCCTAATCGCTCCCTTAGTATAGTTTAACGGATTCCGGTTTTACTTGCGAACTTCGAATGACTTAACCGAACGACGATGCCGAACTTGCCGAAGACGAAGACGATGCGCAGGATCCGATCGTGGACGCGCTGCCGAAGCAGCCTGCCGAAGCCCAGGTACCCGCTACTTCGTTCATTTCAATCTGCTCCTCGACAAAAATGTCGTCACCGTCCGCAATCAAATTCAATTCCTGATTTTCCATTTGTACAGCCTCCTAGTGAAGTGGGTTTGGATAAAGCGTGATCTTGCCTGAATAGGTATTCGCTCAGCCGAAGCTGGAAGCCGTCGTCAGCGTACCGACCGACGATCCCGGGCAGGAACCCGAAGAGGTGGACGACAAGGTGCCTAGCGATGCGGCAACCTCGTTCATTTCCAGCTGTTCTTCCACAAACACTTCGTCTGCCGCTTCCAGAAACTCGATTTGTTCATATCCATTTTTGTCCATTCGGGATACCTTCTTTCTTGGATTGGTTGGGGTAATCGGATCGACGTCGACAACGCAGAAGGAGATGAGCCGGGCCGTCCCGGCTTTCCGGCTACGGCGGCCTCGCCAAACGTCCGTTTGCGGCGGATAAGGCCCATGATCTCCTGCCGCTTGAACGGTGCTCAGACGCGCTCGTTCGCATCGGCAATTCGGAACGTCTTCAGCGCGGCGAACCAGAGTACGGCGCACAGGCCGATCAGGACCAGCAGATACTGATAGGTCGGCAGCCAGGTGCTGGTAATCATGTCGAGTTCGAACAGCGTGATATCGTTCATGATCATCATGGGATTCCAGAAGAGGAACTTGTAGTACATCTGCGGGTTTTGCCCCTGCGTCATGGCGAGCATGGACGGCATGGTAATACTGAACATCAGCAGCAGCGTGATCGGAGTCAAGAAAGCGACGACCTTTTTGCTTTTTTTGAAAAAGGAAGCCAGGACGTAGCTCGCCGGATACAGGCACAGCAGCGTCACATTCGAGAACAGCCAGATCGTAAACATAGAAGCGAGGTCGATATCGACGATCAGCTCGTAGCAGCCCATGAAGAAGATCAGGAAAAAGTTGAAAATAACGAAGATTCCCAGAGCCACGCCCATGAAGTAACTGTTCAGCTTCAGATCGGTTCGCTTGAGCAGCAGGAACGTTCCGTCTTCCTTCTTCTCCGACAGCAGCAGAACGTTCAGCGACAGCGCCAGACTGAAGATCAGGATCAGGATCGAGAACGGCAGGAACTGCGACTTGATAATCAGGTCGGCGGTCGCCTTGTCATCGATCGTACTCTTCATGACCAAGGCGAAGACGAGAAAGATCATCGGAGCCATGATGTTGCCGATCACGGTCCATTTGTTGCGCCACTGCTCCAGCAGGTAGAACTTCGCAATATTCATGACCATTTAGCTCACCTCGATGTATTTTCCCGTCAGGCTGTAGAAAACACCTTCCAGACCCTGGAACGGGGAATTTTTGTACTTGTCCAACAGATCCTGCGTTTGGCCGGCTTCTACAACCCTGCCTTCGTCCAGAATGACCACGTCGGTAAACAGCTGCTGATACCCGGAAATTTCATGGCTGATAATGATCGCGAGCAGGTTCTGCGAAGCAATCTTTTCTTTGAGATGCCTCTCCAGCAAATACTTCTTCTCGATATCGAGTTCCGCGAAAGGCTCGTCCAGGACCACGACTTTCTTGTTTAGCAGGAAGGTCAGGTAGAGCGAGACCGCTTTGCGCTCCCCGCCCGACAGGTTCTCGATCAGCTGGTTCTGGATCCGATCCAGTGAGAGCAGCTCGTAGAGCTTCCGGTCTTCCTGCGCATTTTTGGTGGTCATGGTGAAAAAGGCGATGATTTCTTTGACTTTCAAAAAGCGGAAACTGCTGAAGCTCTGATATTGGAAAATGGCATTCGCCTGAAGTTCAAGCGAGTCGCCGTCGTCCAGCAGCACGATCAGGCCTTCGTCGCTTTTGATATTGCCGGCCAGAATATTGATGAACGTACTTTTTCCGGCGCCGTTTTTTCCGAGGATCAGGTAAGTGCTTCCGCTCTTGAAAGAAAGGGATACGTCCTGGAGCACCTGCTTCTCTCCGTACCGTTTGCTCAGTTTCTTGACGTTCAGTTCCATTCGTGCCGCCTCCTTATTCGATCGCAAATGCGAAAATCGGAATCTCGTCTTCGCCGTCTTCAAACACGGAATAAAATTCGACCGGGGACAAGCCCGCGAACACGGTTCCTTTGATTCCCCGGTTGGCCGCCAGGAGCGAGCACTGATGACCGAAGAATCCGCTGAGGCTCATCAGCTCCCGGTAATACCGGTCCCGTAGTTCCTGCCGTTCAAAAAAGCTCAGCTTCCAGACGAAAAACAGAACGGCCCCGGCATCGTGCATTTCTTCCTGGATGTACAGCGACTCCCGGCCGATCGGCTCACTCAGCTTGCGGGCTTCGAATCGTCCGTCTGCATACCGGTAGGCCGCAGATCCGGCGGAACCCGTATGGATCAGCCCGATGTTGTCGATCACGTGCAGGGACAGTGCCTGCCCGGAGATGCCCATCCCGGTTCGCAGACTGTCGAAGTAGGACGCGAACGTCTCCAAATCGCCCAGCGACAGGCGGGACGCCTTTTTGTCGAAATACCGGAACGATTCCCGGTTGAGGATATCTTCTTCCCGGAACGGAAACAGCACCTTAGGCAGTTCGTTCAGACGCAGGCCGTGCAGATAACCGTCCGCCTCCAGCACATTGCGCGTTTCACCGACTATTCGATCCAGCATATTCACACCACCTCGATAACATAATTGATCAATTCTTTGGTTGTTTTGACACCGAACAGCTCCAGCAGCTTGCGTTCGTCGAAACGGGTGACGACGTTGTAGCCGATATCCTGGACGCGGGCAGCGGACACGAATTGGGACAGCAGAACGCCCAGATTCAAATTGGCTACCTTGAACGAAAAGTCGTTGTATTTGCTGCCGATCATATCGACGTCGCTGGCCGGGACAAGGAGCAGCCCCGATCCGCCTGAACCGATTTCTCCGCCGAACGCTTCCTGCAGCCCATCCCGGTCGAGCCGGTTGATCATATAGAAGCTGCCGTCGAGATTGGAGTAGAAGTAGAGGCCTTCGCCTTCCAGATAATCCGGATTCCTATTGATGAGATACAGCAGGTTGGAGTTGATATTGCCGCCTGTCGGGCACATCTTCTTGGGCATCGGCCCGTCTTTTTTCTTGTAGCCGACCAGATAATTCGCAAGTTCAGTCAGCTTGGGATCAAGCTTCGCGCTGTCCGTCTTCTTCCAGAGAAAGGAGCGGCCGTCCCCGATCGTCAGTTTGGCATTGGAGGCTTTGTAATGGGCCAGATGCGACGTTTTGTTGAGATACTTCGTCGCGGGGAAGCCGACCCGGTCCTCGTATTCGCCGATCAGCGAATCTTCGCCGAGATAATGAACGCCGCGGATCGGAACTACGTTGGACTCCGACAGGCGGGCATCGACCTCGATATAATTCTTGAGCAGCAGCCGTTCGCCGAACTTGAAGTACTCTTTTAGCGTGTGCAGGAAGATGATGCGTCCGAAGGCCTTGTCATAACCCGCTTCACGCGCTCCGGCTAACGGATGGGCGCTTTTGGCCGACAGATACCCTTCTTTGCGTGCCGCCTTGCGGCCCAGCATCGGACCGATCTGCAGATGCTGCCGCGAATGCGAGAACAGCAGTACATCCCGGGACTTGGCAATTTCTTCGATCTCTTCTTCCCAGTCGTTCTCCGTCAGGTAGACGACCAGGTCGCCCGATCCTGCCTCTTCGCGTTCCACCAGAGGAATTCCGATCGCCGCCAGCCGGCCGCGAATCTCTTCGGCAAGCGGCGATTCGCCGGCTGCCCGAACGCAGACCCGCTTATTCGCCGTCAAGAGACGCAGATCTTCGATACTGTTGTAATTTTTGTTTTTGGACATATTTTTGACGAAATATTTTTCCAGCCGGTTCAGTGCCTCGTAATCCACGTAATTGATCAGGCAGCCTTTGGCGAACAGGATTTCCAGTACGCGCAGCACCCGCACGCCTTCGAGGCCGCTTTTGGCAACCAGCTGTTCAAGCGTATTCTTCTGGCTCGACAGAAGCGGGTACAGTTTCTGAAGCAGATCGCCTGCCGCGCTGCCGTTGATCTTGAACACGCCGCCCGGCGAACCGTAAATGGTAAATCCGTTGTTTCGGATAAACTTGAGGCCCGGCAGCAGAAACGGATACTCGGGAAATCTCACCATGGGATCGTTGAACATCATGCGCTTAAGACACCCCTTTCGCACTCAAGAGCCGTTCGAGTTCATCGGTTTCGTAGGCTCTGAAATCGCATTTGCCGCAGCCCGTATAACCGGCCCGGGTCTTGTGGACGAAGAAGGAATCGCCCAGCAGGTACACCGTTTCCTCGTTCCGGAATTTCCCGGCGCGCAGATTCTCGAGCAGCTTGTCCGCAAAGATTTCGATCTCTTCGTCGAGGATGGAATCGATCTTCTCGAAGCCGCAGTATCCGTATACGGTATCGTACATTTCGTTATAGCCCTGCATTTCCTTGTGCCGCTGGATCATGCAGGTGGTGCAGACTTCCCCGGGCTCGTAGGCCGGCTTCATGGAACCGAATACGAGGACCCTGTCGGTGTCAAAAAAGATCGGGACAATCTCGCCTTCGAAATCGAACGATTGTTCCAGGAAATGATCGATATACAAGCCGTCGTAGACTACAAACAGCAGGTCGGCGTCGGGACGTTCGCGCAGCGGGTAGTCGACCGGGAAAGCCCCTTGTCCGCTCAGGGACTCGGCGATCTTTCTGCGGGCGTTCCCGATTCCGGTTACGGCGATTCTATGCATGAAAACTCTCCTCTCGGCGCGGGTTCAAGAGAACGCCAGCGGTTTGTCGTTGATCATCGAAAAGTCGAAGGTGCCGAATTGGCGCTCCGCGTATCCCTGGATACGCCGGCTGTCCAAATACCGGGAGCGATGGACGAACGAGATCGGCTGAAGGGTCGGAATGGTTACCTTGACTGCGCGCAGATCGTTCTCGTGACATTCCCGGTTGGTCATATCCGTCACATAGACCTCATGGCCCCGCAGACGGAGCGCTTCGACAAGAAAATCGAGTTCTTCCCGTTTTGACAGACCGACGGTTCCGGGGTCGAGCGGCGCCTGTCCGTTGTCGTCCAGGAAGCCGAAATGGTCGGCATGGTCTTCATGCGCCATGTACAAAGCGCCCTGATCGACGCGGTAGAATTCCTGCACATCTTCGTCGATAATGTTGCGGTTCCGCCCTACGCTTTCCGATAGGCTGAACATGACCGAGATCAGTTCCTTTTTGAGCTTGGCGATCGCTTTCATCGAGTCCACATGCGTAGAGAACATCAGCACGTTTTTGATTTCCCGGCAGTGCCGCGTCGTGGCCCGCAGACAAAAGGTCTTGATGCCTTCTACCGTACTGGCATCGTACAGCCGGACACGGCCCAGGAATTCGCTGTCGAAAATGTCGACGTCCAGACCGTGGGCTTGGGCATCGATCTCTTTGAGCGGCAGACGAAGCAGCCAGGTCAGGGCGATCGCGTCCCGTTCGACGACTTCGTAGACTCCGTTGAGAATCGCATCCGAGAAGTTGGTATGGATCGCGCAGCCGGTCGAGATCGGGTTGGTTGTCCCTTCGCCGTCGTACTTCTTTTTCGTAAACAGCGTAATATGCTCTTCCGGAATATACACGGGTTTGCGCTGCGTCAGATTGTACGATTTCACCCAGCGCATCACGCCTTTGGTCCGATAATTCTTGTTGAAGCTGTTCTCCGATTCGCTGAGTTGGGGGAACAGGGCCAGATCGATCGCCTGATCCTGGAGATCTTCCAGGCTGCCGATCAGACTCGGTGCTACGGTCTGGCTGTTGCAGAGCCTCTCGATCGCTTCCATCTTGGAGAGGAAACTCGCTTCTTCGACCGAGTCGCCGGTGCCTGCACCGTACAGCTCCCGTTCGGAAGCGACAGCGGCGTTCCGGCCGATACGCGAAATATAGATCCGGGTATTCTGCATCCCTTTCGCCGGAAAGCATTCGTATGTCTTAAAGAAGTAATGATCCAGAGATTTCATTCGGGTTCTCCTCCTTCGTTTTCAAAAACCATTTCAAAATCGCCGCTTCTTCCGCGATGGTGCAGTTCATTTTGTTAAGGGTCATATGGATAAATTGGAAGCACAGACGGTCTTTGGACGTTTCGGGCATCGCGGGGATTCCCGGTACGACGAACTCGTCGATCAGCCGCTCCAGCTTGCGATCCAGCGTATGCTCGCCGGTACCCGTTTGGGGCGAAGCTTGGATCCGGCTGATCAGATGTCCGCCGGTTCCTTTTTCCCACCAGGCCACATGAAAGCGCAGATAGCGAACATCCGCCCGGTCGAACACATGCAGCAGTTTCCGAACCGTCAGCAGCATCGTCATCCGGTCGACCCGGCCGTGCTCCACCAGATAAGCGGACAGCGCAGCCGAGTATTCTTCGTACACATTGAGCGAGTCGCCGTATACGTTGTACTCCGGATCGTAGATTTTCTCGACGACTTTGCAGTGCGGGAACCGTTCCCTCAGCGCGGCCTGATACTCCCTTTTCTCCTGGGCATGCTGCAGGAACAAGCGAAGCCGGATATGAAAGCCGTTATAGTCGATATAGTTGATAAAAAAGTACTTGCGGTCGAGACGGTTGCGGTTCATTGTTTCCAAAAACTCTTCGGGGCTGATCCCGTAAATGTGAAAGCTATACCACATATTCATCACCTTCAACGATAAATTGCCCATATTCGACGCAGCGTCCGTTCCGGCCGTAAGCCCGGGCGTCGGGGAACACAGCCGTGATGCCGAACGTTTTGCCTTCTTCCAGCAGCTTGCGCAGCAGCTTGATCGACACCGGCGAATGCAGCGACATCCAGACCGGCTTGCCCGGCAGCGCGTAACCCGCCTTTTTTTCTTTGATAAAAAAGTCGGACGGATAACCGTTCTGCTCAAACAGCAGCGTCAGCTTTTCCGCAAAAGCGGCATCGCTCCGGGGCTTCTCGCCGAGCTGCAGCTGCGTCAGCTTCAGCTCGTATTCCTGCCGGAAAGGAGCATTGTAATGCTTGATCTTGGCGTATTCGACTTTCCAGGGATGGATTAGGTCCATCAGAATGCGTTTGGCTCCCTGGAATAAATGAAAAGGAACGGTTCCTTGATAAGTCAGGTTGATGCGCTCTCCGCGGTACTCGAAGCACAGTTCGCCGTCTTCGGTCAGCGCCGTCCGGATTTGGGCGAAATCGGCCGGCCATTTGACCTGCGGCAGGCTGCTTTTGCCTACGTCGATCTTGTTCGAAATCTCTTCGTCGATCACCACTTCGTACACCGGGTACGGACGGGTGAAGATGCGCTCGCAGTGATGGCGATACTGCTCCGCGAGTTCCGGGGAGAACGCGTCGGCGTCACGGGCAATCAGATGTCCCGAGCCGGAAGCGATATTGTTCAGCACCAGATTGGACTGGTCGTCGAGCTGGAAAAACAGCAGCATGTTCTTCTTCTGATCCGGAATCGACGGATAATTGTACGCCTCATAATCGAAAGTATGATCAAGCATCTCCTGCTTGACGATACAGATGATTTCCAGCAGGCTGCGCTCTGCGAAGCGTCGATAGCCGCTGTGGATATAATTGCGAATACATCTTCCCCGCTCGTTGACCGAGAGGAATTCCGACAGCAGGGTCCTGCGCCGCTCCTTCGGGATGACAGGGAAATCGAAAGCCTCGCGGCGGATCACGTTATGGTAGAACAGCGGCATCTTGGCCAGCATGCCCGGCAGATCAACCGGATATTTGCTCTCGAGCTTGTCCGCGATATAACCGATCATCTCGCTGCCCGGATCGTTGCGCGCCAGCGTTCCTGCCGCCGCAGCCGCGAATCGGTCGCGCCAGGCGGCTCCGAACAGTTCCTGTACGAGTTGAAGGAACACGGCCTCGTCGTTCAGGTACAGGCTGTATGCCGGTACGGCGAGGTTGTTGGCAATCAGACTGTCGATATCGATCCGTTTGTCTTCGCTCACAAGCCGCGCAAGCTCTGCGTATTCCAGTTCCGGCGCCGCATTTTGCCTTTTCTCGTTCAGCGCTACATACACTTTCTGATGCAGGATATCTTCCTGCTTCAACAGCCAGCCGAAATCGCGGTGCAGCATCTGTTTCTCGAAATACAGGCCCATAATACGGTCGTTCGCATCCCTTACGATCGGCGAGAACGTATAGGTCAAACGATGCCGCCGGTCTGCGTCCATCGAGATTGCTTGAAGCAGCAGCGTCTTGATCAGCGTATTCAGGCCGTATTTCGCGATCTCCGCAGACTGCGAATCCCGGTAGGTCGTCACGCCGAAGTAGCTGAGCGGACTCGTCTTGACCGTGGCGCGCTGCACATAGTTGTACCGGGTCTCCAGCCGCGAGCGTTTGGTCCGTTCGCGGTGTTGACTGCTTCCTTTTTGGCCCAAGCCCTGCTCGTAAAAGTCGACGTTTGTATACTTGAGCGCTTCCCGGAAAAACTCGTCTTCGAAAAAGAAGTCCATCGGGTCGGGCTGGTTGAATTCGTCTTCGATCCCGCGCCGCAGACTATCCAGCGCTTCGGCCTCCTCCGCATACTCATCCAGCAGATCCGCGATCTCTTCCAGTGCGGGATGACGCCTGATTTCGGCCCGCTTCGCTTCGCCTTGAAGCAGGTTCTTCCCTTTCAAGCGCATCAGCAGCTTAAGTTCGATCTGCCGGTCTTCCGCGTACAGCCGTTCCTTGGAGTCTTTGATCCGGTCTTCGATCCGCCTTCGCAGCTCGGTCAATTCACTTTCCATACGGATCGCCTCTCCAAGGCCGCGCAGCTTGTCGCTTTTCAGCAGTTCTATTTTGTCGAACGGAAACAGCGATTCTCTTTTGAACAAAATTCCCGCCTGCATGGCCGTTCCTCCTTATCCCAGAATCCGATACACGTTCAGGGCGAACATGATCATCAACATCGCAAGAAACCCGTAAAAGACAAGACCGTAAGCCAGATAAGCGAATTTCGTTGACACACCGGCCTTCAAGAGACTCTCTTTGATCGACTTGCTCACTTTGAGCTTGAACTTGGTATAGGCAATGGCATTCGCCCGGAAGTCCGGCTTGCGGATCAGCGACAGCAAGAAAATCGTAAAGTCCGTCGGCAGCAGCAGATTGTAATTGAAGAACAGCATCGTCAGCTGCAGGCTGAATGCGATCGCATAGACCGGCTCTTGGAAACTCAGGAACAACAGCATGTACAGATTTGCCAGCAGCGCATCGGCCAGGTTGCCCGCAAGCGCTACGTTCGCGCGCTTCAGGTTATTGCCGGTTGCGAGGATGCGCACATAGACGATCGGGAAAAAGTAATACTTCATCCGAAAGCCTACTTTGACGACTTCGATCCGCTGCATCCTTGCCGCGATGATATGGAAGACTTCATGGACCAGCAGGATGCCGAGGAAAAAAAGGACTGCGCCTTGAATCCCGGACATCGTATCCAATCGAATCGAAAATATCTCTTTATGACTTATTAATAGCGATATCATACTGTAAAAAGATAATATAATGCCGACGATCATCCATCCCAGCAGCTTCCCGGCATTTGTTTCGTTTTTGAAGTTCAGGATTTCGTTTACTCGGTTTCTTTTGCGGACTTCGTGATCCGAAGGGACCAGATAACCGATTTGGATCAGTGAAGGAGGCTGCTTTTCGAGAAGCAAAGCTTCGTCCAGCTCCAGCCGACCGGTTATGTAATAGCCTTTTCCGTTTTCCCGATTAGAGAAGAAGTAACGGTTATCGCCCATCGTTTCCACAACGAAATTTTCGTTTATTTTCATAAAGGTCTCCTTCATGTTTACCAACTCAAAAATCGATCGTCCATGCTTGCCCAAATGCTTCTTTTTTTGTCTTTATCGTTGAAGACTTCTTTAAGTAAAAAATTAGTATTCGTCGATACACATCCGTTCAGGTCAGCCACCTGTAAATTCCCCGTTTTAAGTTTCTGAACATAACTCCAAAGTTCGTTATTCATGTGCGACCTCCTTTGCTTTGTTGAACTCAGTTTACGACAGGTTTAGAATTCGAAAACGAGTATTTTGTGCAATTTTGAATAAAATCCAGCACAAAAAAAGCCCGTCCTCAGACGGGCTTCGTCAACCAACCGATTTATGTACGAAAATTCACGCTGATGATACCGAGTTCAATGCCTTTGACGATCGCCGACACCGTCGAATTCACCTGAAACTTCTCATTGATGGTTTGGATATGGTTGTTGACCGTCCGTCGGCTGATGAACAGTCGGTCGGCCACATCCTGCTGCCGCAGTCCTTCGGCCATCAGCTGCAGCACTTCCTTTTCTCTTGACGTCAGCGGCACGACTTCCGAATCGGACGCGCTGCGCGGGAAGATCATGCCTCCCCGGCATACGCGTTCCACCTGATCGATCAGATCGTGAATGGAAATGTTTTTGTTGATGAATCCTTTCGCACCGATCTCGATCGCCCGGTTATGATACTCCAGCAGGTCATAGCCGGACAGAAATACAATCTTTAGGTCCGGATATTCCTGCAGCATCTCCTGCGCCACTTCGAGTCCGTTATGGCTGCCCATATGAATATCGAGCACCAGCACATCGGGCATCTTTTGCGCCAGCAGTTTCGACAAGCCTTCCGGCGAAGTCAGTACCTCGAATTTGTCTACGCGCTCCTTCAGCGAAATCTCCAGGCTTTTGGCAAACAGTTTATGATCATCGACCAAAATAATATGCATGTTATTGCCCCATCCTCTCAAGCGGAATCTTGAAATGAATATGCATGCCGGCGTCCACGTTATGGCGAATCGTCAGTTCCCCGCCCAGCGAGTTCATCTCCTGCTTGACGGAGAGCAGACCGATATGGTTGCCTTCTACCGGCGCGCCCAACTGACGTTCGATATCGAATCCTTTGCCGTCGTCCACGACATCCCCCAGCAGTACACCTTCATCCGATATGTCCAAAGAAACCACGATTTCGTTCGCTTCGGCATGTTTGACGGCGTTTTTCAGCAGTTCTTTGACCGTGCGAAAAACCGTATATTCAAGCTCTTCTTCCACTTCCAGCTCCATCTCGGCTTCCAGCCTGATTCTGAGGTCGGGCTGCCCGACCGCTTCTTCCTGCAGCTTGCGGCAGAGAACGCCCAAGCTCTGGTATAGGCCCAGATCCTGCAGCGTAGTCGGATACACATCGAACATCTTGTCGCGAATCGATCCGTTCAGCTCGTCGAGCGTATCCACGATAAGCGCCCGGATTTCCGGGTCGACGCCGCTTATGGCTTCGCACATATGACGCACAGCCAGGATCGATTGCAGGATATCGTCATGCAAATACAGGGCCATCTCTTTGCGAATCTTCTCTGTGCTGCGAGTGATATTCACGTTCTGATAATCCTCGTAACGCAGACTCGGCAGATAAACATAACGCCGCTGGTTCTCCTGCAAAATCTCGGTCGTTTTAAAAATTTCGCAGACGGTGTCCGCCAGCAGAGAAAGCGTTTCGACTTCCTGTACGGTGAATTTGCCACCGGACGATTTGTGACCGACAATCATCCATCCGTTCAGCGTCTTTTTGTACAGCAGCGGAAAAGCGAAATACAGCTCGCCATCGATCGTTATGTTTTCAATATGCTCGTGCAGCTGTCCCTGGTTGAGTTGATCCAACGAAAAATCTTCGAAAATGCCGCTTTGTTCCAACGTATAATTGCGCTCTTCTTCTTTCCAAATAATCAGCGTTCCGTCCAGGGGCATCGTTTTTTCGATCAACTGCTTGATTAATCCGGTGAGCGCAGTCAAATAGTGGTCGTACGTGATTTTTTGCAGGATATCCAGACGTTCTTTCTCCAGCTTTTCTTTGGTACGGCTTACCGTTTGCAGCTGCCGATTCGATATTCCTTTTTGCGCCGTCAAGTAGGCATATACCGTTATTGAAGCGATAAGCAGAAGCAGTAAAGAATCGAACACCGTCAATTCGACTACATAATAAGAAAAACCGACAAACAAAAAAGTTCCGGCTAACGCAATGGACGTCAACCGCAGAATAAGCAGATAGTTATATCGGGTCTGCAGCCCACTTCGTTTGATCAAAATATAACCAACGGCCACCGGCAAAGCGATAAGCGTATAGATTGAAAAAAAACGAAACTCTGCCGGAATCCAGAGTCTAAAAAACAAATAGCTTGAAAGGAACGGCGCGAAAGAAACAAAAATAGCCGTGTTTAGAAGCGTACGCTCCCGATTCAGAGTCTGCCGCTGTTTAGTGCGATAGTGCATGGAGATCCGGACACATGCGACGATTCCAAATATTACATGAAAGAAAAAGACGTACTTAAGCAGGGTTTGAAAACTCAATAACGCAAGCATGGTCGCGGCTGCGACGTTCAACAGCCAAAAGTTCCACCTGTAATACACCTTTTTTCGGGGGAGTTCAGTAAAATACACGAAAAACACAAACAGAAGATTGGGAGCAATACTCATCAGTATGACTGCAATTCCCCCATAAAAATAAGAAGGAACATTGATCAAAATCATGATCCAGGCGGACATATACATGAGAAGCAGGAACAACAAGCTGGACATCGTTTTCGTTGTACATAGATAGATAAATGTACCGAGCAGCGTAAGCAAAATAGCGAAGCAGGTATCGGTAAAAAAAGACGACAATCCCATTTTCAAGGGATAAAAGTGCAGAATGACGACGAGCATCAGCAGTGCGTTGATCGGGATAAATCCTGTTCGTTTGGCTGCGATCATAAA
Organism: Saccharibacillus qingshengii; assembly: GCF_013185195.1. GTDB lineage: Bacteria > Bacillota > Bacilli > Paenibacillales > Paenibacillaceae > Saccharibacillus > Saccharibacillus qingshengii. The sequence goes on along the minus strand of NZ_JAAZWC010000017.1, from coordinate 98,848 downwards.
GCCTCCAGATACAGAAGCCTGGACAATTCCTCTGTTTGCGCCAAGCGATCCGAGAATTGTTCACTTAACATTTCCCGGCACTTCTCCTTATGCAGTTCCCGAATCAGATAGCAGTATTCCAGCGCACCCGATTCTTCAATGGCAGAGCGGGCCGCTTCCAGCGTCTCTTCGCCCGTCGCATAAGCACGAATGATCCTGCTTCTTTGCGCTTTGATCCGTTCATCGTCCACATCAACCGCTTTCAAAATGGGCAGCGTAGGCCGAAGCATACGCAAATCGCTCTTGGTTTCCGCGTAAAGGCCCGCCATATCGTTGGAAAGCTGAAAAGCCAATCCCGCGTAGTCCAAAAACTCGTCCCAGAACTTCATGCCGCCGGGATCGCCGCATAAAGCGATCAGCTTGAATATACTGGAGGTCTTGGGCAAAATCTGCTGCATGTATTCGCGTTCGGCCATACCGTCCAGTGCCGTGCGGTTGATATCCATCCATTCCCCGTGCAGCGCACTCATCAGATATTGTTGAATCGCTTCGCCTGCATCCGGCAGGAGGCGCTGCAGCCGCCCGAACGATTCGATCAAGATTTCGGTGAACAGAAGCAGCGTGTTGGCCCGGCCAATCCGCTGCTCGATCCGCGGATTATCTTCATCCACCAAGTTGTCGAGCATACGGGAAGCGAATCCGATCAATTCCAGATCGGCAGCGATTTCTATAGAAGGGAGTGTATATGAAGCGCTGCCCAGTTTATGAATTTGAACATAGAAGCTGCCCCAACTGAATCGGGCAAGCTCTTCCTTCAGTTTAAGGATATGTAAAATCGGTTCTTCCCATTGACGATCATATTTCTCGAACAATGGCCTGCGTTCGATTTCCAGATAAATCTCTTCCAAGACTGTGCCTTCGATATGAATTCCGGACACCTTTACATCTTCCCCCTCTCTTTTACTCTCTTTTCCTATTTTACATTTCTTTATTGTACCTTCATTCATCTGTGGGAGCAAAGCGAATGAGCAGCCAAATTTCAGGATTTCCGCAAACGTTATACTTATTTTCCGTAGAAGTTTTTGACGATATTTATTTGACGTAAAAAGTCAGCCGCTTCATTAGTCGGCTATCCTGGCGCTGCCCAAAACTCCTATTCGTTTGAAAAGCTCAGGCGCTGCGGAGAAAATTCGTTCAATTCGCTGTCTTACCCGGAAAGTTGAATTGAATTTAACTTAGGAATCTTTCCGGGCAGCCAAAAAGGACAGCCGCGCAAACGCGCAGCTGTCCTTTTTTTGAATTATTTTCCAGCCTGCTCCGCTTTTCTCACAAGCATGAAGTAAGTCAGAATCGCAACAAGGCTCGTACCCATCAACGTCAGACCAAGCGGAACGGCCGTGTCCTCGCCCGCAATCCCGACGATCGGTGCGACCAGACCTCCCAGCACGAACGGTACCAGACCAAGCAGCGCCGCTGCGCTCCCTGCATTCTTGGACTGGCTCTCCATTGCGAGCGGGAAAGCCGCCGTAGAGGTAATGCTGATCGAACATACGAAGAAGAATAACGGAATAACCAAAGCGAACAGCGGTCCTTCCACCACAGTAACCCCTACCACGACGATACTCGACAGCAGAGCCATCCATAAGCCGATGATCATAAGCCTCTGCTCCGGAACCCGATGCGAGATCCGCCCGACGATTTGGGAACCGATCATCAAGCTGATCCCGTTCGATGCAAACAATACGGAGAACATCGTCGGCGATACGCCGTAAATATTTTGATAGACGAAAGGCGTGGCGGCCACGTAGGCGAATACCCCTCCCGTCAGAATCCCCTGCGCCAACATGTAGCCTACAAACTTCTTATCGCGCAGCATCACGCCGTAGTTGCGAAGCTGGGACTTGAAATTCGGCGAGACGCGCCGTTCCGGAGGATGACTTTCCTTCAGACGAAACTGCGTCATCAGGTACAGGAAAACGCCCAGAATCGACAAGGAAATAAATACCCCCGGCCATGTCGTAAATTTAAGCACTCCGCTTCCGGCAATCGGAGCGACCAACGGCCCCAGGTTGCCGACAAGCAGCAGCAGGGAGAAAAATTTGGTCAGTTCATGACCGCTGTACAAGTCGCGGGCAATCGCGCGCGAAATGACGATTCCTGCGGAAGCCGCAAAACCCTGGGCAAACCGGAGTACGATCAACGTGCCGATATTGGGAGAATACGCGCACGCCAACGAAACGATGACGTAAGCAATGATGCCGATCAGCAGCGGTCTGCGTCTGCCGTAAGCATCGCTCAAAGGCCCCGTGACAAGCTGGCCTATGCCGAGCCCGAGCAAACAGGCCGTCAAACTGAACTGTACCAAAGAGGCATTCGTATGAAAGTCTTTGGCGATTTGAGGAAACGCGGGCAAATACATATCGATCGTAAACGGCCCCAACGTCGAAAAGACGCCGAGCAGTAAAGCGAGGCCGATCACGCTCCACTTCGTATTGGTACTCTTATTCATCATGATCTAACTCTCCGTCCTTCTTCATCCAGTCTGATTCCAGATTATACAGGACGTCAGTTACTAAGTGAACTGTATTTATTTTTAATTTTAAACTTTATTATTTTCATAATAAAAATCCCCGCCAAGCTTGTACTTGACGGGGATGTGCAAGGAAACGGTCAAAACCTCTTAACCGGTAGTCCTGTGAACGTTATTCAGTTGAATGCCTACTCCCACTCGATCGTGGAAGGCGGTTTCGACGTTACGTCGTACACGATGCGGTTGACGTTATCCACTTCGTTGACGATGCGAACCGAAATTTTCTCCAGGACGTCCCACGGGATACGCGCCCAGTCGGCGGTCATACCGTCGATCGAAGTGACCGCGCGGATGCCGACCGTGTACGAATACGTGCGCGCGTCGCCCATAACGCCGACGCTCTTCATGTTCGGCAGCGCCGTGAAGTACTGCCAGATCTCGCTTTCGAGACCTGCTTTGGCGATCTCTTCGCGCAGGATCAGGTCCGAATCGCGAACGATCGTCAGTTTCTCTTCGGTCACTTCGCCCAGCACGCGGATCGCGAGACCCGGACCCGGGAAAGGCTGACGCCAGACGATCGCATGCGGCATGCCGAGCTCTTCGCCGACTTTGCGGACTTCGTCTTTGAACAGCGTGTTGAGCGGTTCGATCAGGCTGAACTTCATGTCCGCCGGCAGGCCGCCGACGTTATGGTGCGACTTGATCGTCTGCGCCGTCGCCGTTCCGCTCTCCACGATATCCGTGTACAGCGTACCCTGCGCCAGGAAGTCGAAATCGCCGAGCTTGGCCGATTCTTCGTCGAAGCAGTAGATGAATTCGTTGCCGATGATTTTACGCTTCTGCTCCGGATCTTCGACGCCCGCAAGCTTGCTCAGGAAACGTTCCTGCGCATCGATCTTGACCACGTGGATATCGAATTTGCCGACGAATGTCTCCATGACGCTCTCCGCTTCGCCTTTGCGCAGCAGACCGTGGTCGATGAACATGCACGTCAGCTGATCGCCGACCGCACGGTGGATCAGCATCGCCACGACGGACGAATCGACGCCGCCGCTCAGTGCGCACAGCACTTTGCGATCGCCGACTTTGTTGCGGATATCCTGAATCGCGTCTTCGATGAACGACTCCATCGTCCACTCGCCGCTGCATTTGCACACTTCATACAGGAAGTTCTTGATCATCTCGTTGCCGTAGACAGAGTGGCGCACTTCCGGGTGGAACTGCACCGCGTGCAGATTGCGTTCTTTGTGGCTCATCGCCGCGATTGGCGCCGATTCCGTGCCCGCTTCCAGCACGAAGCCTTCCGGCAGCGTCACGACATGGTCGCCGTGGCTCATCCAGACGGTCTGCTTGGCATCGAGGCCCTTGGTCAGGACGCTGTTATGCAGAAATTCAACGTCGGCTTTGCCGTATTCGCGTTTGCCCGCGCGTTCGACTTTGCCGCCGAGCTGCTGCGCCATCAGCTGCATGCCGTAACAGATACCGAAGATCGGCAGGCCGAGTTCGTAAATAGCCGGATCGACGTGAGGGGCTCCTTCTTCATATACGCTGAGCGGGCCTCCGGAGAAGACGATGCCCGCCGGATTCAGTTCGCGAAGACGCTCAACCGGGGTATTGTACGGCATTAACTCGCTAAATACGCCCAAATCACGAATTCTTCTGGCAATCAGTTGGTTGTATTGTCCCCCAAAGTCCAGTACGACGATGAGTTCGTTCGGTTTATTCATGTCACGCCTCCCTTAATTACTGTCGCTAATTATACCGATGCCCCCCACATACCGCAAGAAAAAAAGGCGACGAACCCGCTTATTGCCCCGGTCCGGCGGCTTTGCGGAGCGAAGATGGATTTTTCTGTCCCAAATATCGTAAAATCAAGGAAAACGTCCGCAGCATTCGTCGTCCAAAGGAGCTCGAAGACATATGGAAATCTTCAAAATGGTTCAGCAGCTGTTCGAGCAGTACGGGTATCTGGTCATGTTTTTGGGCTTGTTTCTGGAATTTATCGCCCTGCCGTTTCCCGGAGAAACGACTATGGCTTATGCCGGTTTCTTATCCTACAAAGGAGCTTTGCGGTTCGATCTGCTGCTGCTCGTCGCCTTTTTGGGCACGACCATCGGCATGACCCTTACGTATTTCATCGGCCAAAAAGCGGGACTGCCGTTTCTGCGCCGCTTCGGCGGCTGGTTCTTCAAAGAAAGCAAACTGATCAAGACGCAGACCTTCTTCTCCAAATACGGACCGGTCCTGATCTTCTTCGGTTACTTTATTCCCGGCGTCCGGCATTTTACCGGTTATCTGGCGGGCATCCTGAATATCTCTTTCAAAAAGTTCGCTTTCTATGCTTACACCGGAGCCTTGTTCTGGACTCTGCTCTTCCTCGGTCTCGGCAAAATCTTCGGGCCGCAGTGGTCGGTCGCGTTCAAATTGGCCGAGCATTATGCCGTCTGGATTATCGCCGCGGCTTTTCTCCTGCTGTGCGTGTTCCTGATCGTCAAATACCGGGCGCTGACCGCGTCGATTCTTACCGCACTGCCCCGCTATTTCAAGCGCGGCCGCCGCTCCGAACAGCAGTCCGCCCGGCCCCGATCTTCGGCTGCCGAACGTCGGGTTTCCCTTCAGGCGGCGCATAACCGGCTGCGGCTGAAACGTCTGCATATCGTCCGGCTTCGTCCGGGACGTTTCCCGGCCGAGATGGTCCTGAAATTGAAGCCGCGCTCCAAGTCGCAGCTGCCTTAAGCGGACCGCCGTACGCAAAAAAGAAGACTCCCGGTCGAATCGACCCGGGAGTCTTCTTGATGTCGGCGGCAGACGCTGCTCAGATGCCGACTCCTGCCGTCTGGCAGTCGTGCTCCAGACGGTCCGGCGATACGGGAGCCTGTTCCGGAGATTCGATCCCCCGAATCTCCATGTCTTCGAGCAGGTCCATGTACAGACGCTTGGCCTGTTCACAGGCCGCGGGAATGTCGTTCTCCCGTACGTTTTTGTAAATCCCCCGAAGTTTCGCATTGTACAAATTGTGATCCACTTTCACCCAAGCCGGAATGATTTGCATAACAAATTCCCCTCTCCCCAAAAAATAACCTGATCCTGCGCCGGCCCCCGCCGGCGGTAGGACTGTGTACGACACGGATCCGCAGACTTGAAGCACCCCCTGTGCTTCAAGCCGCCATCCGCTTACCTGCAGTGCACGACTGTTCCTTTTTTGCTGGATGCCTTTCCGTATTCGTCTCGAATACGGGTCCCCTGGCGCCCGGCTTCATCGTCAGTTCCCTCCCGTTCTGCGCTCCAACGTTGAAAACTAAATTGTTTTTCATTTCCTAACATAAATTTAAACGTTTTTCCGATTTTTCTCAAACGCTTTTAGCTATTTTCATCAAATCGTCTGAAAATGCGGCAAACCGACTATGAATTACATAAGAAAACAGGTAAAAAAGCCAGTTTCTAAGACTCACGCAAAAATAATAGAGCTTTTTCTAATATTTCTATTCTTTCGACGCTTCGTCTACCGCCTGCAGGACTTCTTCCACATGCCCTTCGACTTTGACTTTGCGCCATTCCCGAATCAAGCGTCCTTCTTCATCCAGCAGGAACGTCGAACGCACGATGCCTTCATATTCTTTGCCGAAATTTTTCTTCAGCTGCCATACACCGAACGCTTCGCTGACCGTGTGCTCCGTATCCGACAGCAGCGGGAAAGGCAGGTCGTATTTGGCGCCGAACTTCTCGTGCGATTTCACGTCGTCCGCGCTGATCCCGATCACGGCCGCGTTCTTGGTCATAAAGTAGCTTTCCGAATCTCGGAAATCGCAGGCCTGCTGCGTGCAGCCCGGCGTCATGTCTTTGGGATAAAAGTAAATCACGAGCTTCTTGCCGCGATAATCGCTGAGCTTGATTTCTTCGCTTCCGACGGCGGGCAGGCTGAATTCCGGTACGATTTGTCCGATCTCTATCATAAGTGAATCGCTCCTTTGGGTGTAAATAGATGGGGGTTGTGCCTGGTGACGCTTCTACGTTCCATCCCATTTTACCAGCAACCCGACGCGCAAGAAAGAAGCCGGCCGCATCGGCCGACTCCCTGGCTGTCGAGAAAGTCCTATTCGTTATAGAAGCGGGTCGGCTGCGGGAGAAATTCGTTCCGGTCGCATGTTGAAATCGGGGAAAAGGATTGAAATTTAGCGGAATTTTCCCGATTAACGGTGCAAGTTCATATCCTGATTTTGGATGAACTTGCACCACAAAGGCGAACACTGTCGTTCCTGCACTGAATTTCTCCCTCCGCCTCCTCGCTTCACTCGGGAGCAGACCTTTCTCAACATGTTGGGAGCCGGTCCAATTGGCCGGCTCCTTCTCCATCCTTGCATATGGCTTCTGCAGTTTCACAGGGCGGCGCCCTAACGAATCGTCATCACTCTATTTGATCGAAACCGGCTCGATAACGGTCGATAAGGATGTAACGATTCGTTAGGTTGTTAAAAAAGCGGAATATCAGCAAATAGCGATACGAGGATTCGTTACCGATCGACGTCCAGGGCACGATCCGTGCCCGCTGACGTCCACCACGCTTCTTGCTCTTTGCCCTTGGCCCTTCCCTCTCTTCCACCGCCGAGCAGGACGCAGCGATCGTAAGGCCCCCTTCTCCCGGAGCGCCTACGCGCCTGCTCGTCTCCCTCGTCTACGATCCTGCTCCGCGGTACTTTTTCACGCCCACGTTCCAGCTTGTCAGGCCGATCGTCAGGAAGGTCGCGGCCATGACCGGCGTCAGCCAGGCCATATGCGTCATCTCCGTCCTGCCGAGGAACAACGACGCCGGATAGATGCCGACAAACGCGAACGGCAGAATCCAGGTCAATAGAAACTGGATCGCGCGGTTGTAGATCGTCACCGGATAGCGGCCGTAGTTCTGGATATTGTACATAAGCGGGATAATGCCGGTCGGCGAATCCGAGTAAAACGACAGCGACGTCAGAGTGATATAGATGCCCGTATAGATCAATGTGGCGCTGATCGCAAACAGAATCAGTACCGGAATATGCCACCACAGCAGTTCGATCCCAAGCTGGCCCCCGCTGATGACCATGATAATCAAACCGATCAGCGAACCGATCAGACCCGGCGGGTCGATGTTTTCCAGGAAAATCTGGAACAGATTATGGGCGGGACGGGTCAGAATGCGGTCCATCTCGCCTTTGACAATATAACGTTCGCTGAAATTCCATAGATTGACGAAGCAGCTGAACAAGCCGAACGGCACCATGAAGAATCCGTATACGAACACGACTTCCGACTCGCTCCAGCCGCCCAGCGTATTCGTATGCCCGAAGACGACGAAGATGAAGATCAGGTTGCTCGCCTGCATCAGCAGATCCGAGACCACTTCGACCCAGAAATCCGCGCGGTACGTCAGCCTTGTTTTCATATAATTCTTGAGATATTCGACAACCAATCCGATATAGTACATACGCTCAACCCCCCTGTACGAACAGCCGCTTGCGCGCCGCCCGCCACGTGAAGAAGATCGGGATCAGCAGAGCGAAGAACCAGATCAGCTGAATGCCGAACACTTCGAGAATCCCGGTGCCCGTCGTGCGTCCCGTGAAGACCGAGCCCGGCAGATACGTGATCGCCTGGAAAGGCAGCCACTGCATGATCGAGCTGAGCCACCCGGGGAACAAACTGATCGGGATGACGAGGCCGGAGAACAGGTCGACGACGACCCGTTTCATCCGCATGATCCCTTCGTTGTTTTCCACGAAAAACGCCATCAGCCCGGTCAGGATGTTCAGCTGCGAGTTGATCAGGAAGCTGAAGAACAGCATGACCAGGAAACCGATCCACGCCAGCGGGTCCGTCGGCAGTCTCACCGGAAACAGCAGCAGCGCCAGCAGCATGCCGGGAATCATGAACAGCGTGAAGCGGAACAGACCTTCGCCGAAGCCCTGCATCATTTTGACGAACAGATAGTTGTAGGGACGGATGAATTGTATCGCGATGGAACCGTCCCGGATATCGGTCGCGATCTCGCGGTCCAGGTTGTTGAAGTAGAACGCGCGCGCCATCCAGGACACCGCGATATACGTCGTCATCTGGGAAGCCGTGAAGCCGCCGATCTCGCCTTTGTCCCCGTAGATGGCCTGCCAGGTGAAGTAGTACACGCCAATATTCAGCATGTAGATCAGGATGCCGGAGTAATAATTGACGCGGTACGCCAGCATGGTGAGAAAACGGATCCGGATAAAGTCGGTATACACGCTAAGCATGGGAATGAGGCCCGCCTTCCGCTACCGCCGGTGTCGGCACGGTCGCCGATCCGGTCTGGTAAATCTGGCGTACGATCTCATCGGTCGTCGTCTCCGTGATCTTGATATCCGTAATGGCGATATCCGCATGGCCGACAACCCGTGCCAGCACATCGGATACGCTCATCTCGCCCGGCACCAGCACTTCGGCGTGCAGATCGTTGTCCGCGGTCCAGCTGACGTCCAGCTCCGATGTGAGCGCCTGCAGACGCGGCAGCGGACAGTGATTGCCGAACTGGAACGTGATGCGCGTGCCCTGTCCCCAGCGGGACTTGAGCGTATCGAGGCCGCCGTCGTAGATGATGCGTCCTTCGTCGAGCATGATGACCCGCGAGCAGAGCGCTTCGATATCCTGCAGATCGTGCGTGGTCAGCAGAATAGTCGTGCCGTGCTGCCGGTTCATGTCTTTGAGGAATTCGCGAATCTCGGTCTTGACGATAATGTCGAGACCGATCGTCGGCTCGTCCAGGAAGACGATCGACGGATTGTGCAGCAGCGCGGCCACCAGCTCGCAGCGCATCCGCTGGCCGAGACTGAGCTTGCGCACGGGGCGGCTGAGCAGCTCGCCCAGATCGAGGCGCTGGACGAGTTCGTCCAGCCGCTTTTTGTAGTCGTTCTCGCCTACGCCGTACACTTTGCGCAGCAGACCGAACGATTCGATCACGCCGATGTCCCACCAGAGCTGACTGCGCTGTCCGAACACGACGCCGATATTGCGGACGAACTTCTCGCGCTCTTCATGCGGCACGTAGCCGCCTACGTTGAGCTTACCGGAAGTCGGGACGAGAATGCCGGTCAGCATCTTGATCGTCGTCGACTTGCCTGCCCCGTTCTCGCCGATGTATCCGCAGATCTCGCCGACGGGGATGGAGAAGGAAATATCGTTGACCGCCGCGACCTCGTTATATTGACGGGAAAACAGATCCTGCAGCGCGCCTTTGAGGCCTTCGCGGTTCTTCTGGACTTTGAACGTTTTGTTCAGATGTTCGACTTCGATGGCGTTCATATGTGTTCCTTTCTCTGATTCCGAATCGGGTCCGGATCGTCTTTTTTGACAGGGAACGCCTGCATACGGTTCAGCGCGAAAAGAAAGGGGTATTCAGCGTTAGGACGCCGGAAGCCTTTCGTGACGGCGGTTTTGCGTATGCGCAGAAGACAATAAAATCGGACAAATTGCCTGACGCTCCGAAAAAAATTATAATGTAGGGATATCGCGAAGGCAAACGGTATTCTCGCGTACTCCCTCCAAAGCGAAAGGAAGAAAACGAATGTCGAAAAGAAAGAAGAGGACCCTGACCTGGGTGCTTTCGATTATTTTGGTCTCCGCGGGCGGTTATGCGGCTTTCTACTTCACCAGCTTGTACAATCAGGTATCGGGTCTGCAAAAGGTAGGCGAGAGTTCGCCGTTCCGCAGTCTTCCCGTCACCGAGACGACAACCGTGCAGGATCCTCCGAAGTGGGAAGGCAGCGAGCCGGTCAATATTCTGCTGATGGGCGTGGATGCCCGGGGCGTCGATGAAGGAGAAATTCCCCGTTCGGACTCGATGATTGTCGCTTCGATCGATCCCGTCGACAAAACGATCAATCTGTTCTCCATTATGCGCGACACCTACACCGACATTCCCGACCATGGCAAGCAGCGGATCAACGCCGCCATTACCCACGGGCCCAATACTGCCATGCAGACCGTTTCCGATCTGCTCGGCATTCCGATCCAATATTACGTATATACCGACTTCCAGGGCTTCATCAAACTGGTGGATGCCGTAGGCGGAGTCGATTTTTATGTGGAAAAAGACATGCATTACGTCAGTGCGGCCGATCAGCATCTGTACGATATCGACCTGAAACAGGGTCAGCAGCATCTCGACGGAACAACGGCGCTGCAGTATGTCCGCTTCCGTCACGATCAGCTGTCCGATTTCAGCCGTACCGGACGCCAGCGCGAATTCCTGCAGGCGATCGCCGACAAGCTGAAGACCTCGACTTCGATTATGAATCTGCCGAATATTCTCGAACAGGTCAGCCCGTACATCGATACCAATCTGAGCGTCGGCGACATGTGGAAACTGGCAACCGTCGCCTACGACAGCAAAATGGGCGGCAGCGAGCAGATTCCGCCGGCCAGCCTGCTGGTTGAAGAACGAGTCGACGGTGCGGCCGTATTGTCCGTCAGCAGCGAAGAAAAGCTCAAGCAGTTTATCCAGGACACGCTGGACGCTTCGGCCCAAGCCGGACAAACGCCCGCAGCGCCCGGCGGATCCGGCCCGGCCGCGGAAGAAGACGGAACCGATGGCGAAGCGGAGATCGAGCGCGCTCCCGTATCGGCCGTGCCGACTCCATCGGCAGCCAACAGCGAAGCGTTGGTCGCAGACGGCGGTCCGCAGCAGTAAATCTGCCGAAACGTAACCAAATCGTCCCTGTACGTCAACCGCAAAATTCGTTACGCTTAAAGAGCGCCTTTTGACAAAGGCGCTCAACGTGTCGAGAAAGTCGTATTCCAAACAAAGTGAGGAGGCGGAGGGAGAAATTCAGTGAAGGAACGATAGTGTTCGCCTTTGTGGTGCAAGTTCATCCAAAATCAGGATATGAACTTGCACCGTTAATCGGGAAAATTCCGCTGAAATTTAATCTTTTTCTCGATTTCAACACGCGACCGGAACGAATTTCTCCCGCAGCTGACGAGCTTCTACAACGAATAGGACTTTCTCGACAGCCTGAGCGCCTTTTGACAAAGGCGCTCTTTTCCTTGAGGCGGCTCAAACCGTCTGTACCGCAACCTTCATATCGAAAGGATCGTGTATCATGAATCGTCCAAATTCCGAAAAGCTTTACGCTGAAGCGCTTGAACATATCGTCGGAGGCGTCAACAGTCCTTCCCGCTCGTTCAAAGCGGTAGGCGGCGGCGCTCCCGTCTTCATGCAGCGGGGCCAGGGTTCCCGTTTCTGGGATGTCGACGGCCACGAATATATCGATTACCTGGCCGCTTACGGCCCGATCATCACGGGACATGCCCATCCCCATATTACCGAAGCGATCGTCCGTGCCGCGCAGAACGGGACGCTCTACGGAACGCCGACCGAACTTGAGATCAAGCTCGCGAAAATGCTCAAAGACGCGATTCCGTCGATGAACAAAGTCCGCTTCGTCAATTCCGGTACGGAAGCCGTCATGTCGACGATCCGGGTCGCCCGCGCCTACACGAAGCGCTCGAAGATCATCAAATTCGCCGGCTGCTATCACGGTCACTCCGACCTGGTGCTCGTCGCGGCGGGCTCCGGCCCTTCCACGCTTGGGATTCCGGACAGTGCCGGCGTACCGGCCAGCATCGCCCAGGAAGTCATTACCGTGCCGTTTAACGATCTCCAGGGCCTTGAAGAAGCTCTCAACCGCTGGGAAGGCGAAATCGCGGCCGTTATGGTCGAGCCGATCGTCGGCAACTTCGGTATGGTCATGCCCGAGAAAGGTTTCCTCGAAGGGCTCTGCAAGCTGGCACACGATCATGGCGCGCTCGTCATTTACGACGAAGTCATCACCGCATTCCGTTTCCACTACGGTTCGGCGCAGACGTTCGGCGAGCTGGACAACCATGATGCCATCATGCCCGATCTGACGGCGCTTGGCAAGATACTCGGCGGCGGACTGCCGATCGGCGCCTACGGCGGCCGCAGACACGTGATGGAACAGGTTGCTCCGCTCGGACCGGCTTATCAGGCGGGCACCATGGCCGGCAACCCGGCTTCCGTCTCGGCGGGCATCGCCTGCCTGGAAGTCCTGCAGGGCGAAGGCGTCTATGACGAGATGAACCGACTGGCGATTCGCCTGACGGACGGCATCGCGGAATCGGCGCAGCGCCGAGGCGTGCCGCTGACGATCAACCGGATCCGCGGATCGTTCTCGACCCATTTCTGCGACCATCCGGTCACCAACTACGAACAGGCGCAGGACACCGACGGCGAAGCGTTCGCCGCTTTCTTCCGCGGCATGCTTGATCGCGGAATCTGCCTGGCTCCTTCGAAATACGAAGCCTGGTTCCTGACGACCGCGCATACCGACGCGGATATCGACGCCACGCTTGCGGCAGCGGACGAGACGTTCAAATCGATGCGTTGAGCCTTAACCTGGGCTGCCGCACGATGATGTGATCTCGCGGCCGATTCTCCGGAATCCTGCCGCCGACGCTTCTTCAGGCGCCAACGTAGAAAAGGCTTTTCCCTATGCGGGAAAAGCCTCAACGTGTCGAGAAAGTATGATTCCGAGAGAAGCGAGGAGGCGGAGGGAGAAATTCAGTGAAGGAAAGATAGTGTTCGCCTTTGTGGTGCAAGTTCATCCAAAATCAGGATATGAACTTGCACCGTTAATCGGGAAAATTCCGCTAAAATCCAATCCTTTTTCCCGATTTCAACACGCGACCGAAACGAATTTCTCCCGCAGCCGACAAGCTTCTCTTACGAATAGGACTTTCTCGACAGCCTGAGGCTTTTCCCTATGCGGGAAAAGCCTTTTTCTGTGCAGCAAAAAAAGCGGCGGCCTTCTGCCAGCTCCCCCTGCAAGCGCAGTAAACGGCAGGCCGAGAATAATCAGAGTACCTGTCCCCTATAAATCGTATCGTGGCTGTCTGACCGCATTCCTATTTTCCGATCCTGCTTCTTCCAAATAACCGCCTGAGAGCACTTATTCGGCTTAAACCTCCTCTTTTCAATAAAATAACTGCAGGAGAACCGCTATGTAGAGGGTCTGGCCTCTTATTCCGCTTTATTTTTAAAAATAGCTGTTCCGTGGCAGTTATTTTGCAAAACCGGGCGGCCCGGGCATGAATAACCGCTCCTACGCTGTTATTTATCGCAGTCGGCATTCGAACAGCCTTTTTTGCCAGGTGATCGTTCTCCACAGCCTCTGTTTGCGTGCCCTTACTAGAGAAGCCGCCAGCAGCCCAAAGTTGTCGAAATCTCCTATTCTGGTGAAAAGCCCCCTAAATCGGTTATGATAAAAAGAAAACCGTATGCGGAGGGAGAGTCCATGGACGACGATAAAGAGCAGCGCCGCAAAAATCTCAAAGTCATTCAGTTCGACAAAAATGCCGAAGACCTGGTCGAAAGCGAGAAACCGACCGTCACGTTCGACGATGTCGGCGGACTCGAAGAAATCAAGAAAAAGATCCGTATGAACTTTATTCTGCCGCTCAAGCAGCCCGAATTGTTCGCGGCCTACGGCCGAAAAGCGGGCGGTTCCCTGCTGCTGTACGGTCCTCCCGGATGCGGCAAGACGTTTCTGGCCCGCGCCGTAGCCGGCGAGATCGACGCCAGCTTCCTGCATCTGGAGCTGCAGGCCATCCTGTCGATGTATACCGGAGGCAGCGAGCACAATCTCCACGGCATTTTTGAAAAAGCTCGCGCCGAAGCGCCCTGTGTCCTGTTTATCGACGAATTGGACGCATTGGGCGGCAGCCGCCACGGCATGCGCCAGCATCACGACCGCATGCTGGTCAATCAGCTGCTGCTGGAACTGGACGGACTCGAAAGCTTTAACGAAAACGTCTTTATCATCGGAGCCACCAATACGCCGTGGTATCTCGATTCCGCGCTCCGCCGTCCGGGACGCTTCAACAACCTGCTGTTTGTGACGCCGCCCGAGGAAGAAGAGCGCGACACCATTCTCAAGCTCAAGCTGGCCGGCAAACCGGCAGACACCGTCAACGTGCGCAAACTCGCCGAGAGCACGCCGCTGTTCTCCGGGGCGGATCTCGAGCAGCTGGTGCGCGACGCGACCGAACTTGCGCTCGAACGCGCCATGGAGACGGGCGAAATCCAGCCGCTTGCGGATACGGATTTCCGGCGCGTCTTGAAGAGCCGTCAGGCCTCCACGCTCGACTGGTTCTCCACCGCACGCAATTATGCGACATTCAGCGATACGAACGGCGAATATGCGCAGGTCCTCGAATTTATCAAAAAGCATAAAATCCGTTAAATCCATTTGGGCCGGCAGCGGAATACAGGAGGTCCCCTATGAGTGAACAAACGAACGGCCCGGTCCCGCCGGGCCTGCGCGCCGAGCGTTTTGAGCGGCTGATTGATTGGGGCCGGTACAAGGACGCGCTGGCCGAAGCCGGCAATTGGCTGCGCGAAGAACCGGAAACGCCGGAACCCTACAACGCGCTGGCGCTGGCTTATGTCCATACGGAAGAATACGACCGGGCTCTCGCCTGCACGGACCAAGCGCTGCGTCTGAGTCCCGATGACGAGGACGGCTGGTTCCTGCGTGCCGTCGTGTATTACTCGACCCAGGATTGGGCGCAGATGAAGGAAGCCGCACAGGAAGGCCTGCGTATCAATCCGTATCGCGCGCATCTGCATTACCTCCTGGCCAATATGTACAATAAGCAGGGCAAGTTCGAGCAGGCTTACCCGAGTATCGCCCAGGCGCTGGATATCGATACGCAGAACGGCTTGTACCATGCGCTGTACAGTTATGTCCTGGCGAATCTGCGGCGTTTCGACGATTCGCGCGCGGCTGCCGAAACCGCACTGCAAAACGATGTGGAGCGCCCCCAGACGTTTCTCTATCTCGGGTGGGCCGCCGACCGGCGCGGCGACGCGAAGACGGCCAAGACAATGATGGAGCAGGCGATCCGGCTGAATCCGGACGACGAGCAGACCCGGACCGAATACATGGAAGCCCTGCAGAAGAACTATTGGTTTTACCGGATCTTCACGCTGCCCGTGTTCTTTCGCCGCTTTAAGCCCTGGCAGCTGGTGCTGACCTGGATCATCGCGTCCATCTTGTTCCGGCCCCTCATTATTCTGCTGGTGATTTTGTATATGCTGAGCTTCATGCTCAGCAAAGCGTTCGTCCATGTGCAGGTCTACGGCTGGAGACGCGCACCAAAAAGGCTGGGGAAATAATCCCCGCCTTTTCCTTGTGCCTTTCGAACCCGTCCCTACTCCCGATACTGACGCAAAAACTCGCGGCGGCGTCCGTCCGGATCCAGCAGCACCCGGCGGATCTCCGCTTCCGAAATCGGCTTGACGATATAAGCCTGCATCCCGCTGCCCAAACACTCCTCCGCAAAGCCCGGCCGTACAAAAGCGGTGACCGCAACCATATACGGAATAGATTCTTCCGGCAGAACCTGCCGGATCAGGCGCGCTGCCGTCATCCCGTCCATCTGCGGCATCTGCACATCCATAAAGATCAGGTCGTAGCGCTTCTTCACGACCGCTTCGAAAGCTTCGATTCCGTTCTCCACGACATCCGCCCGGATCCCGGATTTCCCTACCATCTCTACGAGCAGCCTGCGGTTGACCGGATGATCTTCCGCAATCAGAACACGCAGTTCTTGGAGGCTCTCCGGCGTTTCCGAAGAGAATTGTGCAAGAGAATCGGGAGCAGCCTGTTCGCCGTTTTTCCCGGCCAATTCCGCCTCGTTCGACATTTCAATTCGGCACGGAAGGGTAAAGCGGAAAGTCGATCCCGTTCCTTCGAGGCTCTCCACCCGGATTGTCCCGCCCATCAATTCGACCAGCCGTTTGCAGATCGACAAGCCAAGCCCCGTCCCGCCGTACTTGCGGTTCAATTCGGGATGCAGCTGCGAGAACGATTGGAACAAACGCCCCAGCTGATTCTCCGCAATACCGACTCCGGTGTCCTGCACGCGGAACTCCAGCACGGGTTCCCGCTCGCTGGATCCCGGGACGGTCTCGACAAACACGGTGATCGAACCGGTCTCCGTGAATTTGATCGCGTTGCCGATCAGATTGATCAGCACCTGTCTGAGCCGGCCCGGATCGGTTACGATCTCTTCGGGCACGCTTGGAGAGACTTCCCAGCTAAGATGGACGCCTTTCTCCGCCGCCCGCGGGGCAAACAGCTCGGCGGCGGCTCCCACCAACGGAACGACCGCAAAACTTTCCGGTTCCAGGGAAAGGCTGCCCGCATCGATCTTGCTGAAATCCAGCACATCGTTCAGAATCCGCATCAACGAGACGCCGCTTTCCTGAATAATCTCGGCATACTCGCGCTGTTCCTGCGTCAATCCGGTATCGAGAAGTAGGTCGGTCATTCCGATCACGCCGTTCATCGGCGTGCGGATCTCATGGCTCATCATCGCCAGGAATTCCGATTTGGCCGATGCCGTTTGTTCGGCCAGCTCTTTCTGGCGCATGACTTCGCGTTCGTTCGTCAGATCCCGGAACACGACGACAGCCCCTTGAATCCGGCCTTTGTCCACGATCGGGTTGACCGTATACTGCACCAGACAGCTCGACCCGTCTTTTTTCCACATGACGCCTTCTTGAACCGAACGCGAGATGCCGTCGTGCACGGTGCTGCAGATCGGACATTCTTCCACGCTGTACGCCACACCGCCCATCCCCGAATGAACCAGCAGAGTATGATTGTCGTGCCCAATAAACTCTTCTTGTTCATAACCGAGCAGGTTCAGGGCAGCCGGATTCGTGAAAATGGTTTTTCCATCCGTCCCGATCCCGAAGATCCCTTCGGATACGGAGTTCAAGATCAGCGTATACTCGTAACCGAGCTGTTCGATCCGCCGCGTATATTGTTTGCGTTCGGTAATATCGCCGGCAATGCCGTATACGCCCACGACCTCGCCTTCCACAAAAATCGGAACATTCGTGATATGCAGCTCCAGCTTTTCACCCGTGGCACGCTCGATCTCCGCTTCGTAATTCTGCGGAATCCCGCGGCAGGCCGCTTCAAAATGCCGATTCGTGCGTGCCAGATTTTCATCGCGGATCACGGAACGGTACGATTTGCCGATCAGTTCTTCTTTTCCGAGACCGAGCAGATCCGCCATACTGTCATTACAAGAGGTATAAATGCCTTCCAGACTAAGCGAATACACACCGGACGGATTGTAGTCGAACAACGAACGATAGCGTTCTTCGCTCTCCTGCAGCTTTCTTTGTGCGAGCTTGCGCTCGGTCACATCCCGCGAGACTCCGATAATCTCCAGCGGTTCGCCCGTATGTTCGTCGTACGTGAAACTGGCCGCGCTCTCCAGCCAGACGTAATCGCCGTTTCGCGTCTTGGCGCGGAATTCCACCGTATGCGACGTATCGCCTCCCGCGACAATCCGCAGATAATCGGCAACCTTCTCGGCATCTTCGGGATGAAAAACTTTAAAAGAGCTTTGTCCGACCAGTTCTTCCGGCTTGTAGCCAAGAATATGTTCGGACGCCGGCGACAAATACAGAAACACCGAGTCCACCGTCTGCCGGGTAAACAGATCCAGCGAGTGTTCGGAAATCAGACGGAATTCCAGCTCGCTTTGGCGAATCTGCCGCTCCATGTCCGTCTGCCGCGTAATATCCTGAATACTTCCGATCAAGTGGGTCTCATCGGTCATTTTCCCCTGCGACCGTACGGTGCGCCGCTCTCCTTTATCCGTGAGCAGGCTGTAGGTGATATCGTATTCTCCGCCGGACAGCCGGTCCTCGAGCAGCTTGGCGACGCGGTCACGGTCCTCCGGGATAATCCGCTTCATCATATCTCCCGGCCCGTTGACCAACTCCCGTTCATCGATTCCGAATACGTCGTACAGCAGATCGGAATACTCCTGTTTGCCCGTCTCGAGATCCCATTCCCAAAATACGATCCTCGCCATCGCCTCGGCTTGTTTATACCGTTCGGACGTCTCCCTCAGCTTACGCTCGAGCGTTTTGGCGGACGTCGCATCGCGGCAGACCACATAGACGCCGACACGCTCGCCTTCATGGTCCAGCGGAACAAAATTCAACTGGAGATATTTCCTGCCGCCGGCTTTGTGCCGGGTTTCAAGATCCATGCCTACCGTAACTCCAGATTCGGCCTGGGCAAAACAATGCCGCAAATCGGCTGCCTGTTCACTCGATACCCCTTGTTCGGCTTCGATCAGATCGGCCAGTTCCAGAGCCGTAAAGCCCGTCATTTCCAAGAAAGCCGGATTCACATCAATGACCCAACCGGTACGATCCAGTACCACAATTCCGTCTGGATGGTTCATTAACAAAGAACGGTACAATCCGGCCGCCGACACCACCTGTGCAAGTCTATCGTTTCGATTCTGCTCCAACCTCGGTATCCCCTTAATCAAAAAGATAATGAGCCTTTTGATGTTTCTTTCCGTCGATCATGTGTTAGTCATTACCCCAGCCGAGCGAGAAAAAAACGAATTGGCCGGATACAGGGAATTCGCAGCGTGCCGAGACTCGGTTTGTTATCTTTTTTCGTGCCGATAAAAAAAATCCGGAGACGGCAGAAGCCATTTCCGGATCGGTTTGATTTCTTGTATGCAGGCAAGGTTCCGCTCGGCTCAACGATTCACGAATACCGTACGCAAACGCGGGGTGTACTGAACATCGAAGCCCAGGCCGTCCGCCAGCACCGCAAGCGGTACGTAGGTTTTCGAGACTCCGTTCACTTTCTCGGTAAAGGCTGCAATCGGGATAGCCGTTTCTTGGCCGTTGACGGTGATCGCTTTTTTCCCTACGGGAATCGAGACACTGCGGCCGTCCACTACGATGCTGGCCGTCGCCGCCTTATTGTTCCATTTCAGCTCGGCTCCGAGCGCATCGGTGATGTCGCGCAGGACGACAAAGGTCGTGCCGTTTTTCAGAATCGGCTTGAATGCCGTGTTCAATTCCGTGCCGGATACGACTACCGCTACGGTCGCTGCCGGAACGGGAGCGCTCGGCGTCCGGTATTCTTTCCAGATCTGCTCGGAGAAGGCTTTGGCGAATACTTCGTAACCGGTCTGATTGGGATGGATATCCCGGCGGGCAATATGCGTCAGCTGCATTTCACGGCCGATAAACAGCGGCGTCATATTGACCGTTTCGATATGGGCACCCGCCGCATTCTGCGCGGTTACGACTCCGCTCAGCGTCGAAGTGTACGCGGCTGCAGCCTGGTTCAGCGTGGCATACAGCGATTTGGCCGCGATGGCCGGAATCGGCTGATACTGGTCGGCTACGACGATACGGGCATTGGGATTAATCTCGCGCAGATCCCCGAGCACCTGACCCAGATTGACAGCGTAGGTTTGAAGCAGCGCTTCGACCTTGGGCGTCAATTCTTCCGCGGTCGGCAGTTGGCTGCCTGTAATCAGCGGAAGAAGATCGTTGCCGCCGATTGTAATCGTGATCACATCGGCTTCGGCCACATCGGCGCGGATTCCTGCCGTATCGGCGGCGAATACAGCCGCATTCGGATCGCGAAGTCCGGCTTGAATAGCGTCGGCCGTCGTATTCGTACCGGCGCGAATCGCTTCGATATAATGCTCGAGTCCGGCCGAATTCAGACCCGATATACCGTAATTGTCCACTTCCGAACGTCCATGGAAGCTTGCCTGCTCCGCAAGACGGGGAACAAATCCGTAGTAATCGGCCTGTGCCTTGTCGGGCTCGTAACCGGCCGTCAGCGAATCGCCGAACGAGACGATTTTGTAGGTCTCGCCCGCCGCGTAGGTGCTTGAAACGCCTGCCAGTCCGAAGGCCGGAAGCACCAGCGCGGTGCACATCAGCGCTTTCAAGCTTTTTGTCCATGTTGTTGTTGTCATTGTTGTTCCCTTCCGGTCTCTGCGGACCGTTCAAATAGATTCGGCTGACGGCTTGCGGATCAAAAATCCGATATTCAAAAATCACCGTCGCATCCGGAAAAGGTTCCGGATACGGCGGCCTGACGAACGTGAATCGGCTTGCCTTATTTGCGGCTGTCGCCCGGATCTTCAGGCGGCCGCGTCTGGGTCTTTTTGAGGTAATCGTCGTAGCGGTCGTCGATCTCTTCCGCCATCTGCCGGTACAGACGGGTTTCTTCGACGATCGGATCAAGCGTCGATTGAATCCGGATCTCGTAGCGCGGCGAAATCTGTTCGCGTTCCTTGCGTTCGCGGTCGTCGTCTTTCAGTTCGCCTTCCGTCAGCAGTTCGCGGAGTTCTTCCTCCACTGCTTCCTGTCCGGGTCTGCGGATCTCCTCATCGCTCATCTCTATTCCTCCTCGGGAGTTTTAGCCAAGAGACTTTGGATAGACCGGATTCAGAATCCGGTCGCGTCCGATTCCTTAAGCACCGTAAGCATTTCCGCGTGCAGAGCGCCGTTGGTGGCGACGATATTGCGTACGCCCAGATGATAGCTTTCGCCAAGCGTATCGGTCACTTTGCCGCCGGATTCGGCAACGAGCAGAGCTCCCGCCGCAATATCCCAAGCATTCAAGCCCGATTCCCAGTAACCGCTGAGGCGGCCGGCCGCCACGTGGGCGAGATGCAGAGCCGCGGATCCTCCGGCGCGCAGACTGCGGGCGCGAGGAGCAAGCGCCGCGATGCCCCGAAGATTGATCGGCAGCTTGACCACCGGATCGGCCGGGAAGCCTACGGCGATCAACCCTTCGGCCAGACGTTCTTCTCCGGATACGGCCATGCGCGCTCCGTGCACATAAGCGCCTTTGCCTTTCTCGGCCACGAACATTTCGTCTCGGGACGGATCGTAGATCACTCCGATGATCACTTCGCCGTGATGCGCGAGAGCGATCGAGATCGAATAGAACGGGAATCCATGCACAAAGTTGGTCGTGCCGTCGATCGGATCGATGATCCACAGGTATTCTTCATCCTGCGCTTCGGCAAGAGCGCTGATTGCGGCCGCTTCGCCGGGTTCCACACTTTCTTCGCCAAGAATCGCATGATCCGGAAAATGGGTGAGAATCAGCCGCCGAATCATCTGCTCGGCGCCTTTGTCGACTTCCGTCACCAAATCCTGGGCCGACGTTTTGGTCGAGAGCTGTTCGTGCATGCCCAATTTGCTTTTGATCCATTCGCCTGCTTTGGCGGCTGCATTGATCGCAACCGCGGTATAACTTTTGCCCGTCAGGACATAAGGAACTTTTTCATTCGATTCCACAGTATAACCGCCTTTCTTGAGCTGCTTGTTGGACAAGGTACGGGCGTTGGAGAACCGCCGGGAGCGGGAAGGGAGGGCGGGCCTGGATTCTCGGCAGGAGCGGGAAGGGCTCGCTTGGCGCGGGATCTGCAAATCGCCTTGCCCGGAGGGATCGGCAATTTGCAGATCCTATCCTATCCCATTACGTGATATCCGCCGTCCACATAGATCACTTCTCCCGTAATCCCGCGGGACAACCCGCTGAGCAGGAACATCGCCGTATCTCCGACTTCGGCCGTCTCCGTCGTGCGGCGAAGAGGAGCTTTCTCTTCAACAACTTTCAGGATCGAGTTGAAATCGCTGATGCCTTTGGCGGCCAGGGTACGGATCGGGCCGGCGGAAATGGCGTTCACCCGAATGCCCGTCGGACCAAGGTCGGCGGCCAGGTAGCGGACGGACGCTTCTAGAGCGGCTTTGGCTACGCCCATCACGTTATAATTGCGCATTACGCGCTCGGCGCCCATATACGTCATGGTCACGATGCCGCCGCCTTCGCTCATCAAAGGATGCAGCTTCTGCGCCACGGCAACCAGCGAGTACGAACTGATATCGTGAGCCAGAGCGAAGCCGTCGCGGGAAGTATCGACAAACTGTCCCGACAGGTCTTCCGCTTTGGCAAAAGCGATGCAGTGGGCAATCCCGTGCAGCACCCCGAATTCATCCTTGAGTCTCTCGGCCAGCGTTCCGATCTCCGCGTCGTCCGTCACGTTGCAAGGCAGTACGACCGAGTTCGGCAGCGTATCGGCCAGTTTGCGAACCCGGCCTTCCACCCGCTCGCTCTCGTACGTAAAGGCCAGTCTCGCGCCCTGCGCGGACAAACTTTGCGCAATGCCCCAGGCGATGCTGCGATCGTTCGCCACGCCCATCACCAAGATATTTTTACCCGCCAACAGTTCTCCCATAATCCGTTCCTCCCAATTTTCCGTTCGTTATTCCTTGTCTCCGAAAAACATTTCATGCGCCAATGCCGTCAGCACGCGCGATTCCTCGTCCGTCAGCTTGCGCACCAGATCCAGCTCGACCTGCGTGATCTCTTTATCCTGAAAATTGATCTCCGCGATCGAAGCGGTGACGAGTACAATCGCAACGGCTTGGTTGTCGGGGCTATAGGCAATCACTTTTTGACCGGTCGGAAATACGCGGAAACCGTCTTTGCGCATTTTGCCGCGTCCGTACTCGAGCAGTTCGTACAGTTCCTGCTCGCTTTTGAATTTGCAGACCGAGTTGAATTCCGTTTCAAATCCCATAGTTAGCTCTCCTTTCGATCGAATGATCTGCTGACTGCTGAAGATCAAGAGTCAAAAATTAAAGATTCAAAGATTAAAGGCTCGCTCGGCGCGGGAACCAAACTTTGCTTAGCCCGGAGGGGTATGCAAAGTTTGGTTCCTATCTTCCGTATTGAAGGTTGGTGCGGGCTTCATGGCGTTCCAGAGCCAGTTCGATCAGACGGTCGAGCAGGGCCTGATAAGACATCCCGGTTTCGCGCCAGAGAAGAGGGTACATACTGAACGGCGTAAAGCCGGGCATCGTGTTCACTTCATTAATGAGAATCTTGTTGTCGGAGCGCCGCACGAAGAAGTCGGCGCG
This sequence comes from Saccharibacillus qingshengii, assembly GCF_013185195.1. Classification (GTDB taxonomy): domain Bacteria; phylum Bacillota; class Bacilli; order Paenibacillales; family Paenibacillaceae; genus Saccharibacillus; species Saccharibacillus qingshengii. Next base: position 75,524 of record NZ_JAAZWC010000017.1, on the reverse strand, counting down.
GCACAGGCCGCTGCCTTCGACGGCTTTGAAAGCGCGAATGGCAAGTTCGCGGAGGGAATCGGCCAGGTCGGCATCGACCGGAGCCGGGATCATCATCTCGGACTTGCCGTCGATATACTTCGCATTATAGTCGTAATAATCGCCGGAAGAGACGATTTCGCCCGGTACGGAAGCCTGCGGGTCGTCGTTGCCGAGCACGCCGACTTCAAGTTCGCGTCCGTCGATGAATGTCTCGATCAGCACTTTGCGGTCATAGCGCAGCGCAAGTTCCACGGCATCGATCAGGGCTTCCTGGTCGCCGGCTTTGGAAATGCCGACGCTCGAGCCCAGGTTCGCAGGCTTGACGAAGCACGGATAGCCGAGCTTGGTCTCCGCTTCCTGAAGCAGATCGTGCCGGCTGATACGCCAATCGCGCTCTCCGAAAGCAATATACTCGCCCTGTTCCAGCCCGGCGGCCGCAAACAGCTTTTTCATGACGTCTTTGTCCATACCGGCCGAAGACGACAATACGCCCGCGCCGACGTAAGGCAGTCCGGCCATTTCGAACAATCCCTGCACGGTACCGTCTTCGCCGAATGTGCCGTGAAGAAGCGGGAACATCACATCGATGCCGCTCTCTTGGCCGCTCAGCGAAGCGAACAAAGCGCCCGCCGCTTCGGACGTACCGCCCGCCGCCACATCCAGTTTCATTTCTTCCACCGAATTCATCGGCCCACTCAAAACGGAACCCATTCGCCACTCGCCCTGAAGGGTAATATAAAAAGGAACAATCTCGTATTTCGCGTAATCGAAAGCGTTCATTACCGCAAAACCGGTCTGCAGCGAAATCTCGTGTTCGCCCGATTTTCCGCCGTATACCAATCCTACCGTTACTTTGTTTGCTGTCATGTCTAAGCCCCCGTCAATTCGTTAAAATCTCTCTCACCAGTATAGAGGATAGGCGCTCCGCCTGCAAAGAAAACCCGCATACCGCGCCGGCCCGAAAATCGAAATCCGGCGGCTGTTTCGTGGCAAAAAGGACTTTACGCGCCGTATTGTAAACGTTATAATTAAATTAGATATTTTTGAAATTTAGTTTCACTCAATGAAACTTCGTAAAATCAGTCCATGATTCCCGGAACGGAAAAGCGCCTTCAACGGCAGCCGAACTTCGTTTCCGAGCTTGATTTTCCGCGCGTTCCGTCAAGATACTACCTGGTTCCGCGGCGATCCATTACATTTCTCGAGGAGGTCCATCCATGGCTTTATCCGATCAATTTTCTGTCGCCCGTACGCTCGAATCGGGAGGCAAATCTTACCGTTACTACAGCTTGAAGGCACTCGAAGAACAAGGACACAACGGCATCTCCAAGCTTCCGTTCTCGATCCGCGTTCTGCTCGAAGCGGCCGTTCGCCAATTTGACGGACGCGCAATCACCGAAGAACACGTAAACCAGATCGCCCGCTGGGCCGAAGAACGCGACGCCAACAAGGAAATCCCGTTCATTCCGGCACGTATCGTCCTGCAGGACTTCACCGGCGTACCGGTTGTCGTCGATCTCGCAGCGATGCGCGATACCGTGAAACTGAGCGGCGGAGATCCGAAACAGATCAACCCGCTCGTACCCGTTGACCTCGTAATCGACCACTCGGTTATGGTTGACGCGTTCGGTACATCCGACGCACTCGACTTCAACATCAATCTCGAGTTCGAACGCAACGAAGAACGCTACCGTTTCCTGCGCTGGGCACAAACGGCATTCGATAACTTCCGCGCCGTTCCGCCGTCCACGGGGATCGTGCACCAGGTCAACCTGGAGTATCTGGCTTCCGTTGCGGCAACGAAAGTGATCGAAGGCGAAACTTACGTCTTCCCGGATTCCCTCGTCGGCACGGACTCCCATACGACCATGATCAACGGTCTGGGCGTTGTCGGTTGGGGCGTCGGCGGTATCGAAGCCGAAGCCGGCATGCTCGGCCAACCGCTGTACTTCGTTACGCCTGACGTCGTCGGCTTCAAACTGACGGGCAGCCTGTCCGAAGGCGCGACCGCGACCGACCTGGCGCTTACCGTTACCGAAATTCTGCGCAAAAAAGGCGTTGTCGGCAAATTCGTCGAGTTCTTCGGTCCCGGCCTGAGCAACATCGGTCTGGCCGACCGTGCGACGGTTGCCAACATGGCACCGGAATACGGCGCGACCGTCGGCTTCTTCCCGGTCGATGCCGAGACGCTGACGTACCTGCGCAACACCGGCCGCGAAGACGAGCAGATCGAACTGGTCGAAAACTACTACCGTGCCCAAGGCATGTTCCGTACGGACGATATGGCCGATCCGGAATTCAGCGACGTCGTCGAGCTTGACCTCGGGTCCGTTGTACCGAGCCTTGCCGGACCGAAACGTCCGCAGGACCGGATCGAGCTGACCAACATGAAGCGCAACTTCGAAGACATCGTGCGCACGCCGGTCGAAAAAGGCGGCTACGGACTCAGCGACGAGAAAATCGCCGAGAAAGTCACGGTCAACCACAAGAACGGCAAAACGAGCGAAATGGGCGCGGGTGCCGTCGTGATTGCAGCGATCACCAGCTGTACCAACACCTCGAACCCGAGCGTTATGCTGGGCGCGGGTCTGCTCGCGAAGAAAGCCGTCGAGCGCGGCCTGGTCCGTCCGGAATACGTGAAGACCAGCCTGACGCCGGGCTCCCTGATCGTAACCGACTACCTGTTCAAGGCAGGCCTGCTTGAGCCGCTTGAAAAATTGGGCTTCTACGTAGCCGGTTACGGCTGCGCGACCTGCATCGGCAACTCCGGCCCGCTGCCGGACGAAGTCGCCCAAGTCGTAGCCGATAACGATCTGACCGTTGCGGGCGTACTGTCCGGCAACCGGAACTTCGAAGGCCGCGTCCATGCGCAGGTCAAAATGAACTATCTGGCTTCTCCGCCGCTCGTCGTCGCTTACGCGCTGGCCGGCACGGTGAATATCGATATGGCGACCGAGCCGCTTGGCTACGACCAACAAGGCGAACCGGTATTCCTGCGCGATATCTGGCCGACTTCCCAAGAAATCCGCGATGCGGTCGCCATGGCGATCACGCCGGAAATGTTCCGTCTGAAGTACGCGAACGTGTTCACCGCCAACGAGCGTTGGAACGCGATCGAAGTACCGGAAGGCGAACTGTACGAGTGGGATTCCAACTCGACTTATATCCAGAACCCTCCGTTCTTCCGCTACCTGAACGACGGAATGAACGATATTGCCGACATCAAGCAGTCCCGCGTATTGGCTCTGCTGGGCGATTCGGTGACGACCGACCATATCTCTCCTGCGGGCAACATCGCGCCTAGCAGCCCGGCCGGTCTGTATCTGGCCGAACACGGCGTCGAACGCAAAGACTTCAACTCCTACGGCTCGCGCCGCGGTAACCATGAAGTCATGATGCGCGGTACGTTCGCCAACATCCGGATTCGCAACATGGTGGCTCCGGGCACCGAAGGCGGCGTAACGAAGTATCTGCCTACCGATGAAGTGATGTCGATCTACGATGCTTCGATGAAGTATCAAGACGAAGGCCAGAACCTGATCGTACTCGCCGGCAAAGAATACGGTACGGGCAGCTCCCGCGACTGGGCGGCCAAAGGCACGATGCTGCTGGGCGTCAAAGCCGTTATCGCGGAAAGCTTCGAACGGATTCACCGCAGCAACCTCGTCGGCATGGGCGTACTTCCGCTCCAGTTCGAAGAAGGCAGCACGTGGAAATCCCTCGGCCTCGACGGCCGCGAGACGTTCGATATCAGCGGCCTGAGCAACGACGTGAAACCGGGACAGAAATTGACGGTATCCGTAACGCGCGAAGACGGAACCACATTCGACTTCAACGCCATTGCCCGTCTGGACAGCATGGTCGACGTCGATTACTACTACAACGGAGGCATCCTGCAAACGGTCCTTCGCCAAATGATGAAAGTCGCAAACGGCGAAAAACCTTTGAAAATGCAGGACTAAGCTTGCCGCACTTTTAGCCGCACATCAAAAAGCTGCACCCGCCAAACGGCGGGTGCAGCTTTTTAGGTTGGATTGACAATTTCGCGTTCCTGCGTCCGCAGCATTCAGTGAGGAAGCTTGATTTCCTTTTCCATCACGTAGTCGTCCATCACGAAGCCGTTCCCGATATCGGCAACCTGTTCGCGTACGGTGCGGAACCCTTTTTTCTCGTACACGGCAATACTGTCGCGATTGTCCCGGTTGACCGTCAGCCAAATATGGCTCAGGCCTCTCTCTTCGCACAGCCGTTCCAGGAATTCGCTGGCCCGGCTGGCATAACCGCGTCCGCGATACTCCCGGGCGATATAGAATTTGCTGAGAAACAGCGATCCTTCTTCTTCCTTGACCGCCAGATATCCGACCACCGCTTCTTCATTTCGCATCAAAAAGTAGGTGTACCCCTGCCGATTTATTTGATCCGCAATCGCGGTAACGGACTGGAATTTCTCGATCATGTACTCGATTTGTTCTTTGCTGATCAGAAACAGATAGTATTCATGCCAGATCCGCGCGGCCAATACGGCTGTTTCCTCCATCTCGCGTTCCGTTTGTACCTGACTCATTATAAGTTCCATATTCGTGCCGCCTTTCCCGGATTTCCGGCTGAATGATGTGACGAATTTAGAGGTTCCCTGCCGCGGCTGCCGCTTTCTTACCGGATCATCAGACCCATCTGGCGCGCCCGCTCCATCAGCAGCGGCGCATAGCCTTCCAGCTTCTCTACAGGCAGACGCGCCAGCGGTCCGGATACGGACAGGGCCGCGGCCAGATTGCCTTTGAGATCGAAGATAGGGGCCGCTACGGACGTAGCGCCCTGCTCCCTTTCTTCGACACTAATCGCGTAACCGGCAGCACGGATCGCTTTTAACTGGTCGCGAAAAGCGGATCTTGCGACCATATCCGGCCAGATCGGATCGCTGAGGATGTATTCCTGCTCACGTTCGCTTGCGAAAGCGACCAGGATTTTGCTCGAAGCGCCGACGTACAGCGGAAGGCGCGCGCCGACAGGAGCCACACGGCGGATCGCCTGGTTGCTCTGCACAGCCTGAATACGCAGCCGTTCCCGGCCGTCTCTCACGTAGAGACTGACGGTCTCTTCCAATTCGTCCCGCAGCTTCTCCATGGCGGGAAGAAGCAGAAGCGCGGGATCGTCGGTGTTCGACAGATGCGCGGACAGTTCCCAGATTTTGATGCCCAGCCGATACTTCTCGGTAGAAGCGTCACGGCTGACAAATCCTTTTTCCTCGAGTGTCGTCATCAGCCGGTGAACGGTGCTTTTGTGCAGCCCCACTTCGCCGGCAATCTCCGTAAGGCTCAAGGCACCGCTCCGGGTAAAACACATCAATATATCAAGCGCGCGTTCGACCGCACGAACCGTTAATTTGCCGTCTTCCATACAGGTCTACCTTCTCTCCGGATTCCCAGCGGGAATTTTGAGTTTCAAGCGGGCGCCGATCGTTTCATAAGTAAAGGTACCTTTTCCGGCCCGTTTGTTTCTTCTAAATATAGCACATTTCGTTTCATTTGATGAAACCCTTTTATTTTTTATGAAACTCGCACCGACGAAATAAAGGGGTTACATCGTCTGCCGCGGCGGCCGATAAAAGGAGTAGGTTTGACTTCGATAGGATCGGCGCATACGATAAATACAACGAAGTTTTTTCATTTTTCAACAAGTTTCGAGTCGGTCAGAGTGACGGTGCAGCGTTCTTCGCCGCATCCATCAGATCTGCCGATCCAAATTCAGACTAAGGAGAGACCGCGATGAATCCCGTTTCCGGAAGCCTAGCTCCGTCCCAGAGGCAGTCCGCCCCGCAGACGGAAGATCCTGTCAAGGAAACCCACTCGGGCCGTCGCCGGTTGCGTAATATAGCAGTGGCTCTGTTCTTATCGATCCTTTTCTTTCTGATCTTTTGCTTCGTCGCTCTGCATGCCTACATCGCCTGGGTCCTGTCCAACCCCACCGTCGCTCCCTTATATTCCAACCCCAAGCAGGCGGTCGGGATGGAGTATGAAGATATCACGTTCCCTGCAATCGACGGAAGCCGGACCATGCAAGGTTGGTACATCCCGGCCGAAAATACGGATTCGAAGAAAACGATCGTGCTCAGCCACGGCTATGGAGCCAACCGCGAAGAGACCTGGATTCCGATGTACGACCTGGCGCATTATGCGCACCGTTTGAACTTCAATGTCATCATGTTCGATTACGGCTTCGCTTCGCAGGGCAGCAAGGAAGTCGCAACCGGCGGCAAAAAAGAAACCCAGCAGCTGCTCGGAGCCGTCGAATATGCCAAGCAAAAAGGAGCCGAGCAGGTTGTGGTCTGGGGCTTCTCGATGGGCGGCGGCACCGCGCTGCAGGCCGCTCTGATCAGCGACGATATCGATGCCATGATCCTGGACAGCGCCTTCCTGCTGCAGCCGGATACGCTGTACCACAACATTCGGCAAAATATCGCTCTGCCGCGCCATCCGTCGCTTGAGATTCTGCAGTTCCTGTTCCCGATCCTGAACGGCACGAGTCTGCATCAGATTCCGTACCAGAAAGTCGAACAGGAAGATTACCCGATTCCGATTTTCTTTATTCACGGAACGGAAGATACCAAAGCCCCTTACGAGATCGCCGAGCAGCTGGCCGCGAACCAGACCAATCCGAACTCCAGATCCTGGATTGTCAAAGACTCGCACCACGAGCTGATCTTCCGCGAGCATCCGCGCGAATACCTGCGCCGCGTCTCCAATTTCCTTGGCGATATTCGCCTGGCGCAGCAGGACGAGATCGAGAACGGCGAAGTCGGAGAAATCAAGCTTCCTTAAGCCCGGAACCGATACGCCTGCACCGCACCGCTCCGAATTCCTTGTACTCGGCAGCAAAAGCCGCTTCGAACCCGCCTGCGCGGCGTTCGAAGCGGCTTTTTGTTGCTTCCGTGAGGTCTAAGCGAATAAGGCTTCCCTCCGTTAATCTTTATCGTACCGCGCTTTGAGCTGCTGCGACAGGAGGTCCAGTTCGTCCATCGGCAGTTCGGGTGCCTGTTCCAGCACAGCGGCTCCCGCATGATCGATCATCCACTCTTCCAGCGAAGAAATGTAGGCTTCGGCGGAAGGGACGCCGGCCAGCTCGTCCAGACTTCCCATCGTCCCTTCCCGGACTTCGGGATAAGCGTCCCCCGGCTTCAGCACGCCGGAAGCTTCGTCGTAGAATTCGCGGGCCAGACGCCGCCGCTCCTCGCCGCTGCCGTCCACAATGACAAATGCGGTCAGGATATACGCTTTGGTCTGCCTGCGCTGGGCAATGCCGCAGAACTTGCGCCCGTTCACGCTGACATCGTAATCGCCCGGACAAAAAGCCCCGGAGATCTCGCCGGCTCTCGAATCGCTCGTCCAAGGCGAAGCCGCTCCGGCGATCAGCGAAACCATCCGTTCGAAATCGCCGTGCAGTTCAAGCTTGCGCTCCGGATTTGGCAGAATCACCGACACATTGACCACGCCTTCGTCGAGCGGAACCGCCGCTCCGCCCGATACCCGGACAGCTACCGAACAGCCTTCGCGCCGAAGTTTGTCCATCGCCTGGGGCGCCCGGGGCAGTCTGCGATCCCGCATGCCGATCGTCAGCGCATACGGATGGCGCCAGATATGCATGATCGGCGCCTCGCCTTCTCCGACGCGCCGGCACATCATTTCTTCCCAGGCGATCGGGAACAGAATGTCCTCCGGCATGCTCTCAAGCGGCGGAGCCCAGATTCGGATGCCGGAAGGCCAGAGGCCGCTCGCTTCCTCTTCGGCTGTAGTCCGATCCTGTGTTCCCGGTCCTTCGGCATTTGCTTGCGCGCCCTCCGCTTTGCGATACTCCGGCTGCTCCACACTCATGGCTGACCGCTCCTTTTCTACTTGTTGGATTTCTTGCAATCCTTCTGAACGCCGGCTGTTGATGCCTATGATGTACCGGCATCCGGTTCTTCTGCGGTTCGGCGATAGTCCTCGCTTAGGATTCCTTTGTACATCAGCGACAAGACCTGCTCTCTTGCGGCGTGGGCATCCGGCATACCGCTCCAGATCCCCGGTCGGCTCATATACTCTTTGACAGCCATCATAAACATGAACATCACATGCGGAGAGACGTCTTTGCGCAGCATGCCGGATTGCTGGCTTCGAAAAATAATTTCTTCGATTCGCCCCACCATGTTTCCTTTCTCGAATTCCATCAGGTCTGCGGCAATATCCGGGTAACCGTCGAGCAGCTCTTTGACGAAAAGCTCCGAGATCGACGCGTATTCTGCCGCATTGCGCAATCGAAGCAGGGCATTGAACGGATCGGACTCTTCCGCAAGCACGCGGTCGGTATCTTTTTCCGCTTTTTGCATCATGGTTTCGATCACTGCGCGCAGCAGTCCTTCTTTATTTTGAAAATAGTTATACAAAGTCATTTTGGATACCGAGGCCGCTTCGGCGATCCGTTCCATACCGGTCTCGGCAATGCCCTGCTTGAAAAACAGCGCCGAAGCGGCCTCGATGACTCGTTCGCGTTTGCCGCTCACTCCGCTTCTCACACTCCTTTTATAAATCCTGACGGCTCAATCCCCAAGCTGCGACGATTAGACCCGCCACGTACAAACCAACCGTAATGAATACGCCGGTCGCTGTCAAGGAAGCCTGCTGCACAATATCGCTTGGAGGAAACAGTTGGAACAGACTGGCTTTCGCCAATTCTGCCGCAGCGCCTTGAGCTGTTGACAGCAAGCCCATAAAAAACATAACCAGAACAAGTCCGATTCCGATTGAAGTCGCCGTCCGTTCGGAAGTCACCCAGAAGGTTAACAGATACCCAATCCCCAGAAAAGCAAGCGCGATGCAGTATCCGGCGGCCGCCAGCAGAAGCAGTAATCCGACATCCGAGACGCTGCTGAACCATAGGCCCGCGACCCAGTTCACTACAAAAGTAAGCCCAGCTATAATCGTCACGAGTATCAGATGCGCAGCAGCTTTGGAGAAAAAGACTTCTTGACGGGTGTAAGGCAGAGAAAAGAGATACTCCGCCGTCCCTTTGTCCCGCTCTCTCGAGATGCAGGAACCCGCCCAGATTGCCGAAAAAGCGCCGAGAAGCAGTACGAATAACGTATGCGGCTGCGCGGCGATCCATCCTTCGTAGGAGGTCATCATTTCCGCATTGATCCCGAACGATTCCAGAATGCCCGCTTTGCTCTGCAGCAGCTCCATCATGCCTACATTTCCGGTAAACGAGTCCGCCATCGCGCCAAGCGCGAATTGATAGACGAGCAGCACCAGGGTGCCGACCACAAAAGAGATACGAAGCGACTTCAGCTCCATAGCAATCAAATTGATTCTCATCCTTGTTCGGCCTCCCCTTCGTAATCCCGCATAAACTGCTGCTCCAGCGTTGGCCGTTCCACCTTTAGGTCGGCAATCTCCCGAAGCGATAACCGCTCCAGTACCGGACCCACCGATCCTTCTACCGCAAACAGATGAACTCCATTTTCCACTTTGGCTTCCGGATCGAACTCCCGCAGTTTCAGTACATCCGTCAAGTCGCCTTCTTCACGGAAACGAACCCGGAAGTGATGCCGCCGGCCTTCCGCCAGCGAATGGACATCGTCTACCCGAAGAAGCTTCCCTTCGCGAATCATGGCAACCCGGTCGCACAGACGCTCCACTTCGCTCAGCACATGGGTGGAGAAGAAGATGGTCATTCCCTCAGCCCGCTGCTCCAGCAGCATTTCCACCAGTTTGCGCTGAATCAGCGGGTCCAGTCCGGATGTGGGTTCGTCCAGAATGAGCAGTTCCGGCTTATGCAGCAAACTCTGAATCAGGCCGAGCTTCTTGCGATTGCCGAGCGAATACGATTTTACTTTTTTGTCCAGATCGAGGTCCAGCATTACCGCCTGTTCGCGATAGGACGTCTCGGACAGCTTCAAGCCGTAGGCCCGCGCCGTAAAAGCCAGGCTCTCCCGTCCGCTCCAACGGTCATAGAGCCGAATCTCCGACGGCAGATAGCCGATACGCCGGCGCAGATCGGCGGAAGGGCGTCCGGCATCCTGCCCAAACAGTCGAATCTGACCGGCCGTAGGCTTGGCCAGCTGCATGATCATTCGGATCGTCGTGGACTTTCCTGCCCCGTTCGGTCCAATAAACCCGTAGATCTCTCCCGGTTGAACCTTCAGATTCAAATCCGACACGGCTTGTTTGGACTTGTATACCTTAGTTAAAGACGTTGTTTCGATAACAGCCATACGTTCACCTCTTTTATACTTTATGTGTTGTATAAGTATAAAATAGAGTATTGAACGTATTTTGTTAAGCTCCTTTATACCCATTATGCAAAAAGAATAAAAAAACCGGTACGGCGAAATATTCGCCGTAACGGTCTTCAGGGTTGATTTTTCGAGCGCAGGCTCTATTCGATGCTTCTCAGGCTTTTGGCCATTTCGGTCAACAGCGGCAGCGCTTTGGCTGTGTCGAGATAGGTGAACGAGACCACGTACGTTTCGCCGCCATGTTCCACCTGGAAAAAGTCCGCGATGCGTCCGTCGTTGATCGATCCTTTGTACTCTTTATAGCCCATCAATTCTTCGGTACGGTCGCGCATCAGTGAAGCATCGATCAGCGAATTTTGCGTGACGGTCATAAAGATCTGCTTATCCTGGAATCCCCAGGCCGTATCGTTGCCCATCTTGAACGCGGTCGCCCCTTCGGGCAGATAAACGCCTAGAGGAAACTTCGGATGACGCTCGAAAGTCCCCGGCGCCGTCTGTCCGTCCCAGGCGACCTGTACCTTCTCGCTTGGATCATAAGCTTTGAGATCGAACAGAGGCTGCGTGCCTTCCAGCGGCTCCGATTCCTGATGGCCGACCCAAGCCGGCTTGCCGCATGCCGTCAGCACGATCAGCAGAATCAGTGCGAAGCCGATTGCCGTTTTTCTCATTTCCCTCTACTCCTTCCGTCGCTTGCCGGGAACATCCATCCCTTTTCCCAAGCTGAAAAAAGAACCCGCCGGCCTCGGGGATCTCTTCAAATGAACACCCGGTCTGCAGGAATCCGGCATTTGAAGAAACGGCCCAGGGCCGGACAGGTTCGTCTTGCTTGCGCACATCCGGGAAAGGTTCATTCGCCGAATGCGAATGGCCTACCGTCAGGCTTCAGTTCTTGATCAGCGTCAGACATTCGGCACGCTGCGCCGAATCGTTGCGCAGCACGCCGCGTACGGCGGTCGTTACCGTCTTGCTGCCCGGTTTCTTAACGCCGCGCGCACACATGCACAGATGTTCGCCTTCCACAACGACCATAACGCCTTTGGGCTGGAGAACTTCCACCAAAATGTCGGCGATCTGCGTGGTAATGCGTTCCTGCACCTGCAGGCGGCGCGTCACCGCTTCGGCGAGGCGGGCGAACTTGCTCAGTCCCGCAATCCGGCCGTTCGGAATATAGCCGATATGGATCTTGCCGAAGAACGGCGCCATATGGTGCTCGCACTGGCTGTAATAAACGATGTCCTTGACGATGACCAGCTCTTCGTGATGCTCATCGAACGTCACGCCCAGCGCTTCCCTCGGATCGACGTCGTAACCGGCAAAAATCTCCTCGTACATCCGTGTAACTCGCGCCGGAGTCTCCAACAGCCCTTCCCGCTGCGGATCCTCACCGATCAATTCCAGAATTTTGGCGATATGCTGCTCGATTTGTTCCCGGTTGTCGCCAACCTTCTTGTTCGTATAATCGTTCACGCCGGCCATGCTTTATTCCTCCTTACCTGATGCAGGAATCGGGTCCGATTCGTCGAATCGGACCCTCGATCCGTGCATGCGCCGGAACCGCTGTACGCGTCCCGGCCCTCGCGTTTATTTTCTCCGCTTGTTGCCGGGAGGAAACGCATTTCCTTTTGGCGGTTTACCGCCAGGCATGCCACCAGGCATTCCGCCCGGCATACTTCCGCCGTTTTTCTTCATCATCTGCTGCGCCTGCTGCATCTGCTTGCCATTCAGATTATATCCCATCTGTTTGGCCATTTTTTGCAGCATTTGCGGGTCGTTCTGCATACTGGTAAGCTGGCGGCGCAAGTAGTACACGCCGATAAAGAATCCGCCGACCAAACCGACGATCAATGTGACGATCGGTATCACGTAATTCCACCACATCGTTGATGTCACCCCACGTTTTTTTGCTGGTATATGCGTATATGGACACGCGATTTAAGTGTAGCACGAGGCGGCATTTGCCGCAATTTATTATTGCCCTGCGCGCGAAGGATCGCCCTTCGCCGGGCGCGGTCTCCGGCCTTCGCGCACTTCGCTCAGCGCAAGAGCGATTCGCTCGAGCACTTCCGCCTCCTGCTCCAGCGCCTGCGCGGACAGCAGCGCCTCTTCCGCCGCGGTGCCGCCGATCCGGCCGATCGACCACGCGGCCGTGCCGCGCATCACCGGACGCGGATCACTCTGCAGCACTTCGGCGAGCTTCGGCAGCGCCGACTCGTCCTTGAAGTTCCCCAGCGCAATCACCGCGTTGCGCTGGATCGGGCCGCGGCCGCGCCAGGCTGCGGCCGTGTCGCCGAACTGCTCCTTGAACTGCCGGTTGCTCAGATCCAGCATCGGCAGCAGCAGCGGCTTCGCCTTTTCGGGGTCCGGCTGCAGCTGCGCGTGATGCGGCCAATGCTTGCCTTTGTTCTTGGGGCAGACGATCTGGCACGTATCGCAGCCGTACAGCCGGTTGCCGATCTTCATCATGAACTCTTCGCTGAGCAGTCCCTTCGTCTGGGTCAGAAACGATACGCAGCGCTGCGCGTTCAGCTCCCCGGGACCGACAAGCGCTCCCGTGGGGCAGGCGTCGATACAGCGAGTGCAGTCGCCGCAGTCTTCCTGCACTTCTTCGTCGGGCGAGAACGGAATATTGGTAATCAGTTCTCCCAGATAGATCCACGAACCGTATTTGGGCGAAATGATCATGCAGTTCTTGCCCTGAAATCCGATGCCCGCCCGGTGCGCGACCGCCCGGTCGGACAATACGCCGGTATCGACCATACTGACTACGCTGGCCCATGGTACCTTTTCCTTGAGAAACGCCACCAGGCGATCCATCGCTTCGCGCAGCACATGATGGTAATCGCGGCCCCAGGCCGAACGCGCCATCATCCCCCGGTTAAGGCCCGGCTGAGACTTCGGCGGATTCTCGAGTTTGGACGGATAAGCGACCGCAATCGCAATCAGCGACTGCGGATCTTCGTGGCTGAGCGCCGGATAGGTCCGCTTGTCGAGATCCGGCTCCTCGAAGCCGGATTCGAATCCTTTGGCGCGATGCACTTCCAGCCTTGTTCGCAGCGACATAAACGGCTCGGCCGAAGCGAATCCGATATCGTCGATCCCGAGTGAAGGCGCCGCTTCGATAATTTCACGCCTGAGAGCTTCCCACGAAGTCGTCTGCGCGGCTCCGCTGTTCCCGGTCTGTTCAGTCATGCCGATGCCTCCTTTCCTTTTTTCGTTTATCCGCAAAAAAAGACGCTTTCTCCGGTCTGTACCCAGCCGCCGGAAGCGTTTTTCGGTTTGTTTTCACTTGATTTTCTTTGGCGAAGCTTCTTCCATTTTACCTCTTTTGGCCCGGAAAATCGAGCGAAGCAAATAAAAAGCATCCCCGCGCTCTCCAGCGCCCGCCCCGGCATCACAGCCGTGCGGACGCCCGAGGAAGCGGGCATGCTTATCAAGTTCAAGCGGGTCCTTTCCGGGGATCCGCGCATTGTCTCGTTTGTCGACGGGTCGGCCTATCCCGATGCTCCCCGCATCCGAATATGTACGGCTGTTCCCGCTTGCTTACACGGCCAGGATACTGAGTTTCTGGAAAGCGTTCAAGATCCGGTTCGCTCCATATCCCATGGCTTCGTACAGCGGAAACGCTGCCGAATTGTGTTCATCTCCCGATACGAAGATGCTGCTGACCTTGCGCTGCTGGAAGCGGCCTTCAAGCTTGGCGACCATCGCTTTGCCGATGCCCTGACGGCGGTAATCCGGATGAACGGCGATACGATAGTAACAGCCCATGTTGCTCTCGATCGTACCGATCAGTACGCCGACAATCTCATCTTCGTCTTCCGCGACCAGGATAAGTTCCGAATCCCACGACAGCTGACGGGAGAACGGACCGATCGTCTTTTCATAACATTCTTCGGATAAAGCAACCTGCAAAAGTTCCGTTACGCGGCTAGAATCACTTAACTGAAAAGAACGAACATTCATGCTTGAATCCCCTTCTTCTGTTGGAAATGACAGCATCGGCAGAAAAACGGCAGTTCGAATTTTCATCGCATAACCCGGACGCGCTGCGTATGCAGCTCACTGCCGGTTCGGCCATGAAAATGTTCGTTCTTAGCTTTTCGCAAACGCTTACTTGAATCAGGTTTTTACAGAAATAAAGACGCGAGTTTACAAAAAAGGCAGAAAAAATGCGTGGTTTCCAGCGGATTTACTTTCCTCACACGATTATTAAACCATAAGTGACACGAAAAAACATTACTTTTCTTTTGGAAGCGCTACAATTCGAGTTTTTTCGCTCCTTTGTCGACACTTTCCGTAAAACAGGACCGAAAGACTGCCGCTTCATCATAAACGAATCCCGTTTACACGGTTATGACCTTTTTAACAATTGGAATCGGCATTTTGCGTCTTGGTAAAAAGTCACGGAGAAAAAATGACCTATTGATTTAAAGAAAGTGTTCCTGTTTAATAAAGAGGTAAGGACGTTCCTATGTACACCCTGTGTCAATCTCATCATCTTAACGCGGGACACGTCGTAAAATCCCACTTAAGCAGGAGGTAATCTTATCATGGCTTTTGAACTGCCAGCATTGCCGTACTCGAATGACGCGCTTGAGCCCCATATCGACGCACAGACGATGGAAATCCACCACGATCGCCATCACAACACATACGTAACAAACCTGAACGCCGCTCTGGAGAGCGCTCCCGAGCTGCAAAGCAAGAGCCTGGAAGAGCTGATCGGCGACCTCGACAGCGTACCGGAAAGCATTCGCACAGCCGTTCGCAACAACGGCGGCGGACACCATAACCACAGCCTGTTCTGGACCGTTATCGGACCGAACGGCGGCGGAGCTCCATCCGGCGCACTGGCCGACGCGATCGACAGCGACCTCGGCGGTTTTGACAAATTCAAAGAAGACTTCGCCAAAGCGGCTACAACCCGTTTCGGCAGCGGTTGGGCATGGCTGGTTGTCGGCAAAGACGGCAAACTGGCTGTAACAAGCACTCCGAACCAGGACAGCCCGCTCTTCGAAGGTCTGACGCCGATTCTCGGCCTGGACGTTTGGGAGCATGCTTACTACCTGAAATTCCAGAACAAACGTCCCGATTACATCGCGACTTTCTGGAACGTAGTCAACTGGGACGAAGTATCCAAGCGTTTCGAAGCCGCAAAATAAGTTCGAACGCTCTGCCGATGCAGCCTCACGGCCGCATCAGCAGAACAAAAACGCCGATCCTCCGGGATCGGCGTTTTTTTGCGTCCAAATGTCGGCATCAACCTCAATCTCTGCCGAATTCTTCGAAGTACCGGTTCAGGATGTTCAAGAACAAATTCGGAAAAGCGATATCCCGCATATCGTCATGCGAAATCCAGCGCCATTCCACTTCCGTGCCGGCTTCATCGATTTCGGCTCCCGCCGCCGCTTCCGGCACGGCCACCTCGTAAGGAACACCGCTCTCGGCAGCCAGCTGCGCCAGCGTCTCCGGTTCCTCGCGGGCAATCAGCACCCGCATCGTCCAGTGAATATGACTGAACGTATGCTCCGCCGTCATGTAGGGTGACATTGGCGACCACGATAAACTAAGATCTTCCAGCATTTCTTCCAGCTGTACGACTTCAAGGCCGAGGTCCTGCGCTTCCGGCGTGCCGTCCGCCGCGATATGCGGCACTTCCCACATGCCCGCGAGCAGCCCCGTTCTCGGCCGGCGGCGGACCAGCACCCGGCCTTCGCGTTCTCCGGACCCTTCCAGCAGTACGGCAAGCCGCTGCTCGGGCCGCGGCTTCTTGGCCTTCGTCTTAACCGGAAGATCCCGCTCCATGCCTTCGATCCGTCCCCGGCAGTGTTCCATAACCGGGCAGATCAGGCAGTGTGGCGACTTCGGCGTACAGATCAGCGCCCCCAGCTCCATCAGCGCCTGATTGAAGTCCGAAGCCCGGCCTTCCGGAATCAAGCCCGGAATGATTTTCTCCATGCCGATTCGCGTCTTCGGCTTCGCAATATCGTCCTCGATCAGGAAGTAGCGCGACAGCACGCGCATAACGTTGCCGTCGACCGCCGGCTCCGGACGGTTGAACGCAATGCTTAGAATAGCGCCGGCCGTGTACGGCCCGACCCCCTTGAGCGCGAAGACATGTTCGCGTTCCGACGGCATCTGTCCGTCATGGCGTTCAACGATCTGCCGGGCGGCCGCCTGCAGGTTGCGGGCGCGCGAGTAATAGCCGAGCCCTTCCCACATCTTCACTACATCTTCTTCCGGTGCTTCCGCAAGTTCCCGGATTGTCGGGAACCGCTCGATAAACCGGTTGAAATACGGAATCACCGTATCGACCCGCGTCTGCTGAAGCATAATTTCCGATACCCAGATAAAATACGGATCCCGGTGCCGCCGCCAAGGCAGATCCCGTTTGCTCCGGTCGTACCAGACCAGCAGTTCCCGGCTGAAATACGTCTTGCTCTCTTCGCTTTCGATCGCGTCGATCCGTTCCCAGGCTGTACGGATAGGTGCGTTTTCTTTTTTTTCGCCAGTCATGATGTCGTCCTTTCCACTACGGCGAAGGCCGAAGCCATCGCCGGCTGATGCGTAATGCTCAAATGTATGACATAACCGTTCCCGCCCGGCAGCTGCAAGCGGCTCCAGGCCGCGTCCGACAAACGTACGCCAGGTTTGCCCAGAGCGTCCGGTACGATCTCGATATCCTCGAATCCAACCTTTTGTCCGATCCCGCAGCCAAGCGCTTTGACAATCGCTTCCTTGGCCGCAAAGCGCCCCGACACGAATTCCGCCCGTTTCGGTCCGCGCCGCTCCGCAATCTCCAGCTCGGCAGGGGTCAGGATCCTTTGCAAAAAGCGTGCACCCTGCGCACCGTCAAGCAGCCGCTCTACACGCGCGATTTCCAATATATCGTGGCCGATTCCATAAATCATCCGGCATTCCTCCACCTGGGGCTCTCTTTGGCCGTTCCGGTACAGGCCTCGGCTCCGCTCTATATTGTAGCAGGAGGCGCAGGGGAACTCCAGTTCCGCCCAACGTTATTCGCGTTCTTGCTCGCACTCGCTCCCGGCGGTCTGCGTGAGCGCCTTCGTTCACGGCCTTTTTCCGGGAGAAAAAAATAACGTCTGAAGGATCGTTATTTCTCTCTTCTCGGTTCAAAAAAGCGAAATAACCGCGCCCGGACACTTATTGCGCTTGTATCAAGACCGAATCCCAAGATAATCATGAAATAACGGTTCTCTTGCAGTTATTCGCTCCCAAAGTGCCGGGTTCAGAGAAATAACGTTCCTCATGCAGCTATTTCCACACGAAAAAAAGACCCGCCTCAGCGGATCTTTTCCCCGTCTATCGATGCCTGCCGCATCCGCAAGCGTCCTGCCTAAGCCGTCTCCCAGTGCCGGAACGCTCATGACTGCGGCTTCCCGGGCGGTCCCGCAGACTCCCAAAATCAGATACCCGGAATCGGATTGCGTTTGTGCGCGGTTCTCTTATAGAAGTTCTCGAGCAGCGACTGGGCGTTCGGCGAGATTTCTTTGCCTTCCAGATAATCGCTGTTCTCGTCGTAGGTGATGCCGAGCTCCGTCTCGTCGGTCTGGCCGACCCACAATCCGGCTGTCGGTGCTTTGGTCACGATATCGGCCGGAACGCCCAGCGCGCTCGCTACCTGGCGAACCTGGCGTTTGTTCAGCGTCGACAGCGGCGTCACGTCGACCGCACCGTCGCCCCACTTGGTATAGAAGCCCGTGATCGCTTCGGACGCGTGGTCCGTACCGACAACCAGCAGGTTCATCTCGAACGACAGCGCGTACTGAACGACCATCCGCGTTCTCGCTTTGATATTGCCTTTGCCTTTGTCGGTCATCTGATGCGGGTTGTTGATATCGAGCTTCTGGAAGCTCTTCTCGACGGTCGAAGACACATGATCGACGGCATCCTGGATATTCGTCTCGACCGTATGGGTCAGACCAAAAGCCTTGGCGGTCGCGTAACTGTGCTCGATATCGGATTGTTCGCCGTAAGGCTGGAACACGCCGAGCGTGATATACTCTTTGCCCGTCTCCTGGATCAGCTCGTCCGTCGCCCGTTTGCACAGCCCCGTCGCCACGGCACTGTCCACACCGCCGCTGATCGCGATCAGCAGACCGTTGGTCCCCGAACCCAGCACGTACTGCTTCAGGAAATCGACCCGCTTACGGATCTCCGCTTCCGGATCGATCGTAGGCTGCACGCCCAATTCCGCGATAATTTGCTGCTGTAAACTCATCGTACATTCGCTCCTTTGAATATCCGGAACCTGCTTCTACCGGACAAAATGGATAATGCCTGTCTTCATCATTATACCCGTAAGAGCCTGACATCGAACTTACGCGGCCTTTTTTTGCCCGACTCGACCTTGCCCGGCCTATCTCGACATGCAAAAAGCCCCGACCGGACACGGGGTCCGCCGGGGCTTGGAGAGTCGGAATTCGGGCTTATAAATCAGCCGCAGAATTCGTCGAACTTCCGGGTCAGCTCTTCGGCGATTTCGACCGCGGAGCGGTCTTCAATGCCATGACGCTCGATAAAGTGGACCAACTCTCCGTCCTTGAACATTGCGATCGAAGGCGAAGACGGCGGGAACGGTGCGAAATATTCGCGGGCCTGAGCCGTCGCTTCTTTGTCTTGACCGGCAAATACCGTAAACAGATTGTCGGGTTTCTTGTCGTGCTGAAGCGCCTGGGCTACACCTGGACGGCATTGTCCGGCGGCACAGCCGCAGACCGAGTTGATGACAACGAGCGTCGTGCCCGAAGCGTTCGGAAGACTGGCTTCCACTTCCTCCGGCGTGCGCAGCTCCTGGATGCCGAGCGAAGTCAGTTCATCCCGCATCGGTTGAATCATATCGCGCATATATTGATCGAAAGACATAGCCATGTTCGATTCACTCCTTCAAATTGTTGATGTGCTTCCATTATACCGTTCCTCCTAACCAAAGGAAAGCCGTTATGCGCAGGGAACTGCCCGCTTTCTCCCCGATTCTTCGTTCTTTTCCGGATTTTTGCGGCGGTGTTTTGTGCTATGATGGAAAAAAAGCAAACGAAAAGGAAGATGAAAGTTGGATTATGAAGTAATCGTCGTCGGCGGAGGGTCGGCGGGGCTGATGGCCGCCGCCGCGGCCGGAGAACGCGGAGCCCGCGTACTGCTGCTCGACAAAGGAGACAAGCTCGGCCGCAAACTCGGCATCTCGGGCGGAGGACGCTGCAATGTCACGAACAACAAGGAATATGACGAACTGATCAAATGGATTCCCGGCAACGGCCGGTTCCTCTACAGCGCGCTGGCGCAGTTCGGCAGCCGAGATATCATCGCTTTTTTCGAAGGATTGGGCATTGCCCTCAAGGAAGAAGACAACGGACGCATGTTTCCGGTCAGCGACCGGGCGAAGACCGTGGTGGATGCACTCGTCGGACGCGTCCGATCGCTCGGCGTCGAAGTGCGAATCAATACGCCGGTGGAATCTCTATTATATGAAGACGGACAAGCGGCCGGCGTACGGCTCAAAAACGGCACCACGATTTCCGCCTCCTGCGTGATTGCGGCGGTCGGCGGCAAATCCGTACCCAAGACCGGCTCCACCGGCGACGGTTATCCGTGGGCGGAAGAAGCCGGACATACGATCACCAAGCTGTTCCCGACCGAGGTTCCGCTGACTTCGGGGGCCGCGTTTATCCAGAGCAAGGAACTGCAGGGATTGTCGCTGCGGGAGATCGAACTGACGGTCTGGAGCGGCAAAGGCAAAAAGCTCGTCACGCATGTCGGCGATATGCTGTTTACCCACTTCGGTCTGTCCGGTCCGGCGGCGCTGCGCTGCAGCCAGTACGTGGTCAAGGAGCTGGACAAGCAGGCGGGAGGCACGGTGCGCGTCACGGTCGACCTGATGCCGGGCCGAAGTGCCGACGACGTCTACCGGGAAACGCTGAACCTTACGGCGGCCGATCCGAAGAAAGCGATCAAGAACGTGCTGAAAACGGCCGTGCCGGAGAAGCTGATTCCGCTGCTGCTCGTACGGGCGGAGCTCGACGAGATGCTGACGCACGACAATATTCCCAAAGCCAAATGGACCGAACTTGCGAAGCTGATCAAAGCTTTCCCGATCCCGGTCAACGGCACGCTCTCGATCGAGGACGCGTTCGTGACCGGCGGAGGCGTCCATCTGAAAGAAGTCGATCCGTCGACGCTTGAGTCCAAGCTGACCGGCGGGCTCTACTTCTGCGGCGAACTGCTGGACATCCACGGATACACCGGCGGTTACAATATTACGGCGGCGTTCTCGACCGGACATGCCGCGGGTACAAGCGCGGCGGAGCGGGCTCTGGCGCTGCGCGCGTAACGCCAGCGGGCCAAAAAGAACCGAACCGGCGGGAGAGCTTATCGTCCCCCGCACTGTTCCTGACAAAAGCCGTACCCTGCCACGATGGCGGGTACGGCTTTTTGCTTCGTGTATAACCGCAGCTTGGTCTAGGCCGCCTGCTCTTTTTTGTGCCAAAATGCAGCAAGCATATAAGCCAGAATCATTCCTGCGATCGCACCGGGCAGACCGAATACCACAGCTCCCCACCAGGCAGCATATACCTTGACGCCAAGGCAGGCACTCAGCGCAAACGCAAGCGGCAGCATCTGAACTCCGACGGCGGGAGCGCATGCCGAGTCCAGCAGCACGCTGTCCATGGCCGCAACCGGAGGAAAAGCATGGCCCGCGAAGCGGATCCAGAGCCCGCGCAGCCACATGGAGAACAGCAGCAGCATAAGCGGTACGACGATCCAACCGAGCCAGACCGGACCTATGGCCGCTGCCGCGAGGCTGATGACAAGGAACTGCAGATACATGCCGGCATAGCCCCGCTCGCGCAGCGCGCTTTTAAGTGCGGCATCGGCGATCTGCCGAATCTGCCAGCTGCCCGCGAAGCGCGGCAGCAGCGGACCGGAACGGCGCAGCAGCAGAGCTTTGCGCTTCGGCGGCCGAGGCTTGTCTATGGCACGCGCCAGCAGCAGGGCAGCGAAGCGAAAGCGGACCGCCGTATCGGCGGCCGCACTTTCCTCAAAATGATGAGACAGTGTGGTCCGTTTTCTCATCAGAAGAGCAGCCACGGTGCCGAGTGCCGCCGCTGCCGCCAAACCCGCCGCAGCTCCCGACGAGGCCGCCCACAAAAACAAAGCCGAGACAGCCAACAAACCGCCTGCAGCGGCATTGCTTTTAAATCGATCCCGCCGGAAAACGATAGTAAAATGGACCAGCATGCCCACTGCAAGGTGCAGCGTCCATATTGCCAGGCCCAAGACGACGATCGTTCCCCACGCAATCCCGTACAATTCCCTCAGGAAAGGCAGCAGGATCGCAGCCACCAGCAAAGTCTTGATCGCCTGGAACGCCGCAAACATAACGAGCCCACGGACCGTCACCCCCGCCAGCCATCCGGGGCACTGCCGGAGAAAAACGGCGTCCGCCTGTTCCAGCATCAGGATCGGCCGGGAGGCCAACGCAGTGAGCAGCGGAACCAACAGCAGCACGGCAAGCGGCAGACTCTGCATGGCTTCCGGAATCTCACCGTTCCAGAATCCGTAATAATAGCGGCCGCCGAGCAGCCCGAACGGAATAATGATGTACAGAGCGACCACCCAATCGACGACCAGACGCAAGTTTTGGCGTTCCCAATCGAGATAGTCTCTTACACGCCGCCAAAACAAGGCGCCTGGCCGGGCGAATCCCGCTAATCCGACGCTTCCCCGTATGAACCGGCTCATTCGGTAAGCGCCTCGAAGCAGTCGAACAAGTCTCCCTGTACCAGGCCGCAGGCTCCGCGGATATCGTCAAGACTGCCCTGCGCCGCCGTCTTTCCGTCCGAGAGCAGCACGAAATAATCGCAGATTTTCTCGGCCGTATCCAGCACGTGCGTGCACATCAGCACACCCGCGCCGCGCAAACGCTCGGCTTCCAACAGCCGCAGAAAGTCTTTTGTCGCTCTCGGGTCAAGGCCGATGAACGGTTCATCGACGATATAGACATCGGGCTTCAGCAGAAATCCGAGCATCAGCATCATCTTCTGCTTCATTCCTTTCGACATGCCCCCCGGCAGTTTATCTCTCGCATCGGTCATACGAAAGCGCTCCAGCAGTTCGTTGGCGCTGCGCTCGAATGCCTGCTCTTCCATCTTGTAAGCCGCCCCGGCCAAAGCAAGATGCTCCCATAGGGTCAGCGTGTCGTAATAAAGGGGTTGTTCGGGAACGTACGCGTATGTTCCCGAACCGCCCAGCTTGATCTCTCCTTTTACGTGAGGGATCAGCTTCAGGATCGCTTTGATGGTCGTACTCTTGCCCGCGCCGTTAGGACCGATCAACCCCACCAATTCGCCGCGGCCCACTTTGATCGAAATATCTCTTACACACGCGTCACCCGGCGAATACCCCGCTTCATCGATCCGGATATCCAGCACGGGTTCGCTCTTTTCGTGTTCAAGTCCTGTCCACTCTCCCATTTGCTTCTCTCCTTAGGCATGTTCTACTCCTCTTACGTCCCTTTTATCATTCCGTTGCTTTTACCAGTCTTTTCCTGTGCGCACAGTCACTTTAAATTTGAAGCTTTAATGAAAAAGCACAAAATTTTAATAGTTAAAATGAAAAACTGTGACAAATGACATGTTCTCAAACATTAGTGCTGAACTAAGATAAACATAATCCATCTACCAAAATTTGAAAGGGCGGAGTCGTAATGATCCATACTCAAGCACGCGATACCGAATTGTCCCTGCATTTATACCGGGTATTCGCCAAATCGTTTAAAAGCGTCAACGAACATGCCGTCAGCGGCAGCAAGATTCAAGGTTTCAACCCTACGGCCTTCGCCGTTCTGGAAGTTCTTTATTTCAAGGGTCAGCAGCCGATTCAACAGATCGGAGCCAAGCTCCTGCTGCAAAGTGGCAACGTGACCTACGTGATCGACAAGCTGGAACGTCACGGCCTGCTCGTCCGTCATCCCTGCCCGACCGACCGCCGCGTCATCTATGCCGAACTGACGGAAAAAGGCAGATCCCTCATGGACGATGCGTATCCCCATTATGCGGAACGTCTGACAAACGCACTGATCGGCCTGAAGGAAGAAGAAAAGCTTCAACTGATCTCGCTGCTCAAAAAAATGGGCATGGAAGCCGAAAGACTCTCTCCGTCGGCGCGCAAGTAAGCGCAGCCTCCGGCGGAGGAGAAGTCCGATTTTACCGCTTGCTTATTAAGTGAAATATTTCTCAATGTTTGACTTTCACCCGATGACCGAATCGCCACGTCCGTATACCAAAAGACGATTTCCCGAGGCTTCCCCCGGGAAATCGTCTTTTTTTGCAGCCAAGCTTTGTGTGGAATCGGTGCAAAGCGCGTATACGAAACCTCTGCATTTTCCCGTTATTCGCGGGGGGCCGGAGGGCGCTTGCTCAGTGGAAGCACTGCAAGCAGACCGAGCGCCGTCAGGATCAGCATCACGATAAACAGGCTGTGCAGCCCGTTTTCGAGGACACCCGACAAGCCTGCAAGTTTATCCGCAGACATCTCGGCGCGCGTATGTTCCGACAGCAGCGCATTGATATCCGCTTCGGTTGCCCCGCCGGATGCCGCTCCTCCCGTACCCGACAGCAGCGAAGCATTGAGCAGCGTTCCGAAAAAGGCGACTCCAAGCGTCTGACCCAGCGTACGCAGGAACGTATTAAGAGCCGTCGAAGCTCCCCGCATGGAGTAGCCGACCGAAGATTGGGCCACAATCGTAAACACGGTGAGCGACATGCCGAAACCGAGACCGAGTACAAGCATCAGCAGCGGAAGCACATATCCCGGCGAGCCGCTGCCCATCAGAGCCACCCCGGCGCTTCCCGCCACAAGTGCGGCCAGGCCGATTACGGCTGCTCCCCGGGCGCCGCTCTTGGCGATCATGCGCCCTGCGATAAACGAACCCGCGATCCAGCTGAACGACATCGGCGCCAGCAGCATGCCCGACAATACGGCGCTGCCCTGCTGCACGCCCTGTACCCACAGCGGAATGTAGGTGGTCAGCCCGATCAGCAGCGTACTGACGAAGAGGGCCGCAATACTGGAGAACAAAATATCGCGGATCCGGAACAATTTGAGCGGAACCAGCGGTTCGGACGCCCGCTGCTCGATCCATACGAATGCGGCGAGCATGACGATCGATCCCGCCAGCAGACCGATGATCAGCGGCGAGTTCCACGCTGCGCTCTGTCCGCCGGAAGTGAGCGCCAGCAGCAGCGCCGTCATGCCGATCGTAAAGGTCGCGGCGCCAGCCCAATCGATATCGGCCTTTTTGCGCGTCCGTTCTTCTTTGAGGAACAAAGCGATGAACAGCACGGCCAGCAGGCCGAACGGCACATTGATCCCGAAAATCCAGCGCCAGGAAAAGGTATCGACCAGATAGCCGCCCAGAAGCGGTCCCACCAGCGAAGCGATACCCCAGACGGAGCTGATCATGCCCTGCACTTTGCCGCGTTCTTCCATCTTGTACAGATCGCCTACGATCGTATACGTGACCGGAATAACCGCTCCCGCCCCGATACCCTGAATCGCGCGAAAAGCGATCAGCTGCTCCATCCCGCCGGCGAAACCGCACAAGGCGGAGCCGGCAATAAACAGCAGGCAGCCGGTCAGGAAAACGGGCTTGCGGCCGAACAGATCGCTCAGCTTGCCGAAGATCGGCGTGGTTATGGCCATCGTCAGCAGATAAGCGGCAAATACCCAGCTCATCAGCGACGCCGCTTCGAATTCGCCTACGATCGACGGCGTTGCCGGACTGATGACCGTACCTTCCACCGCCGCCAGAAACGTCGACAGCATCAAGCCGGCCAGTACATATTTGCGTTTGTTTTGCGTGTGTTCCACGGTGTCGAAATCCTCCCATACAAGGCAGCGCCCGGAAGCGTCCTTTTCAAAATAACCCAAGCCGCTTTGACCCGAGCCGTTCGGTCCCGGTCAAGCGGCAGCTTTTCTATCTTACCATGGAAACGGGGCGTCCGGGCTTTCCGGCAGGCTTTTTGCCCGGCAGCCGATGTTCGGGTGTGATCTGCGCGTGTCCGCCGCTCCGAACAAAACCCGCATAGGCGCCCAGGAAGATGGCGACATGCGGGTTTCTTGTCGGCAGCCGGAACATGGGATGACGGAGCCGCTGCCAAATGAATCTACGTTTCGGACAGGGACCTGTGCCGATCAGGCACGCACAGCCTTGACGGTGCGCTGGGCGGTCAGGACTTCGGAGCACATACTGCCAAGCGAATCGCGAACCTTGCGCAGCTCGGTAATGCCCGCTCCGGTCAGCGTATATTCTTCGCCGTGGGCGGTAAGCAGATTCTCGGATGCCAAGTTCTCCAGTTCCTGCTTGACCTCGCGGTCCGCGACCCGGTAACCGGCACGCTCCAGTCTGGGCAGCGCTTCGCGAATGGAAATATCCTGTTCCTCCGCGTAATGCAGCAGATGGATTCGTACGAACAAATTCTGTGTTGCGGCCTGCATATCGCCTCTCCTCCATTTCTGTGAACGGCTGTCGCCTTTCTCCGGTATTCGCTTCCGCGGATGTCGGCCGAAGAGCGCAGCCTATGAGTTACCCACTACTTACCCGCGCAATTCCCGACGGAAACATCGAAACGGAGCTTTGAAGCTCATTGACATTTGCTGCGGAAAAGGCCTAAATTTAAAAGACCGGTTCGATCCGCGATCATCCGAATACGTCCGCAAATAGGAGGCTTACGCCCATGTTCGAAATGAAAAGCCAAGAAGGCACCCGCGAGGAACGTTACGCGACGGCCCTGTCCCAATTGAAAGCCCTGATCGACGGAGAGCCCGACCGCATCGCCAATCTCTCCAATGCTTCGGCACTGCTTGCGCAGTACCTGCCCGATACCAACTGGTCCGGTTTCTATCTCTACGACGGCAAAGAGCTGGTGCTCGGCCCGTTCCAGGGACTGCCGGCCTGCATCCGTATTCCGATAGGCAAAGGCGTCTGCGGCACCGCGGCCAAGACGCGCGAAACGCAGCGCATCGACGATGTGCATGCGTTCCCGGGCCATATCGCCTGCGACGCCGCGACGAACAGCGAGATCGTCGTTCCCCTGTTCAAAGAAGATACGCTGATCGGCGTGCTCGATATCGACAGTCCGGAACATGCCCGTTTCGACGAGACCGACCAGGAGTTCCTGGAGCGTTTCGCCGAGATTCTGGTGGCTCAACTGTAACCGAACGTCCGCCGAATCAAAAAGACCGCCATGGATTTCACGGCGGTCTTTTTGATCTGTATCTTTGAGTCGTACCCGCCTACGCGTTCAGCCGATATTCGCTGCGGCGGACCTTGCGGTGGCGCCAATATTCGAAAATTCCGATCGTCAGAGCCAACCAGGCCGCGCTTGCGGTATAGCCGCCGATGACATCGCTCGGATAATGGACGCCGAGATAGATCCGGCTGAGTCCGATCGTAAGCGTCAGCAAAATACAGAGCAGCAGCGCGATAATCCGCAGCGGCAGCGGTTCGATCAGCCTCCACAGCACATAGGCGAGAATGCCGTAGAGAGCGAATGCCCCCATCGAATGTCCGCTCGGGAAGCTGAAAGTGGATTCTTCCGCAAGACGGTTGATATCCGGGCGATCGCGGCGGAACAGATTTTTGAGCAGAATATTCAGCAGCGCACTGCCTCCTGTCGCACAGACCACAAGCAGCGCTTCCCAACGAAGACGCGGGATCAGCAGCAGGAACAGCAGCAGGGCGACAACCAGCACGATAACCACTTGGGTCGATCCGATCCACGAGAGTGTCTCGGCCACGCTCGTCCAGGTCGGCGTCTCCTGATTCTGGATTCTTCCAATCCATTTATGGTCAAAATTCATCACGCTTTGATGTCCCGATCCGACCAGCATCGCGATCAGCACAAAAGCGACGGTGAGCAGGCCAAATCCTATAAAGCACAGGGCGGTATGCCTCATCGAGGCTTTGGTCGTTCGTTGCGGCATTTCTTTTTCCTCCGGATTCCTAAAAATAAGCGATAGACCCCGAACGGACGCGTTAAACGTTTACTTGATCCGTGTCTTCACTTTACATACCTTTTACACTTCGGCCGCCTATCATAAACCGTTTTGCCGCTCACAAATACGTTCAGAACCTTTCCGTCCAATAAAAAAAGCCTTTCTCGCCGCAGCGAGAAAGGCTTTTGGAGTCGGTTGGCGGATGCGCAGGGCTTCTTCAGAAGCTCTGAACCACCAAGAAAACGTTCAACACGATAACCAGCGCCGCAATCGCCCATCCCAGCACCTGGGTGATAGGATGGTTCACAAGTCCGCCCATCAGCTTGCGGTTGCCGGTGAACAGCATCAGCGGCACCAGCGCAAAAGCGATACCGAAAGACAGAATCACCTGGCTGACCACGAGGGCTTCGGTTGCATTGATCCCCGATATGATGAGAGCAAGCGGAGGAATCATCGTGATCGCGCGGCGCAGATACAAATTGATCCGTTTGTTGATGAATCCCTGCATGACTACGTCGCCTGCCATCGTACCCACCGAAGAACTCGACAGTCCCGCGATCAGCAGTCCGAGTCCAAACGAGATCGCGGCAGCCGGTCCGGCCAGTTCGCGGAAGTGGATAAACGCCTGATCCAGTTCTTCGACCTGCAGTCCGTTCTTGAAAAAGAGCGCCGCGGCAATAATCAGCATCGCCATATTGACCGCTCCGGCCACGATCATCGCAAAAATAATATCGAAAAACTCAAGCCGGAAAATCTTCTTCTTCTCTTCTTCGTTGCGGCCGACGATCCGGTTCTGCGTCAGCGACGAATGCAGATAGATCGCATGCGGCATGACCGTCGCACCCAGGATGCCGGCAGCCAGCATGATGCTCTGCGTGCCTTCGAACTGCGGCGTGAAGATCCCCGCGGCGACGGCTCCCATATCCGGCTTCGCCATGAATACCTGAAAAGCGAAAGACAGCACGACCGCGACGACCATGCCCGCGATGCCGGTCTCCAGCGCCCGGAATCCCCGACGCTGGAGTTCAAGAATAGCAAACGAGGCAACCGCCGTAATCAGCGCGGCCGGCAGCATCGGAATCCCGAAGATCAGATACAGCCCGAGCGCCGCCCCGATAAATTCGGCCAGATCTGTCGCAATGATGACCAGTTCGCTCTGAATCCAGAGGAAGACCGAGACGCCTTTGGGAAAGCGGTCGCGCGCGATCTCCGGCAGATTGCGCCCTGTGGCGATGCCGAGTTTCGCAGACAGCGACTGGATCAGCACCGCCATCAGATTGGAAGCGAAGATGACCCACAGCAGCATATAACCGTACTGCGAACCCGCCGTAATATTTGTAGCAAAATTGCCCGGGTCGATATAAGCAACCGCCGCGATGAACGCGGGGCCAAGAAACGGCAGCAGCCGTCTGAATCCTTTGGTTTCTCCGCTCAATACGGCCTGGGCAGCCCGTTCCGTGGCATTCAGCTCTTTCACCGGTTTGTGCGCCGTCTCGTGAGGAGCCGCTTCCCTATGCCGTTTTGCTTTTGCTTCGATTTCTTTCTCCACCGCTTGTTCACCTCTTTGTCTCGGGCCTGTGCCGAATCGATATCTAAATTTTGTATTTCCTTGGTCTACATTTGTTACCCTTGCACACGAATGTTTCCTCTGCGCAACTTTTGAACCGATTATAATCCTTTTCTTTATATATGTAAACACTTCTATACGAAAACTTACGCAAAAAAAGATTCTTTTTCATCCCATTTTCTTGGAAGGTCTTCCCCGTCTCCACAAAAAAACGCCGAAGCTAAACGTTCAGCTTCGGCGTTCCGGAAGCGATTCTGCGAATCTCTGCTTCCAGACTCCCGTCAAACGGGAATTTCCCTTGATGCGCCCGTTCCTGCAGATCCCGCAGCGATCGCTGGGCGAAACGCGTCAGTTCATCGGGGTATCCCAGGCGGCTGCGGTTATCTTCAAACTCGTCTTCGTCGACCACATGCCAGCCTTCCCGCTCGTTCCAGAGCAGATCCAGATCGAGATCGACGAACGACACCTCTTCCCCGCTTCGCACGCAGGGCTGCGAGACATTGCAGTAGATCGAGACTACCTCGCCGTCCGCAATGTCGAAACTGACCGTAAATCCTTCCTCCAGCGCGTAGACTTCGAGCGAAGCATGCGGAACCGTGAACGTTTGTCCTTTGGTATGGTGCTTCAGGCTCCGGCCCGGCGCTCCTTCGGCGATCAGGCATCCTTCGCGTTCGCCGAGCAGTTCCATCTCCCAATCGTAATGGGCAATCCCGCCGTATTTGAGCGCATGCAGGTTCAATTTCATCTTGCTGCCTCCTCTTTCGTTTACATCATTCCCCGCGGGCTTTATAATTCCACTTATCGTTCAAATTTAACCTAAATACACGACGAGAGGAAGACGTTACGCATGCAATGGCATTTAAAATCGTTCGAACAGCTGAGCGGGGACGAAGTCTACCGGATTTTGCGGGAGCGGGTGAACGTTTTCGTGCTGGAGCAGAACTGTCTGTATCCCGAGATCGACGGCAAAGATCCGCTGTGCCACCATCTATTTGTGGAGCAGGATGGGCAGATTGCGGCTTACTGCCGCCTGCTTCCGCCAGGCCTTGCCTATCCGCAGGCCTCGATCGGACGCGTGCTGGTCAACGACGCTTTTCGCGGCCGCGGCCTGGCGCAGGAGCTGATGAACCGCGCGATCGCTTTCCTCTCCGTAGAATCACAGCCCGTGCCGATCAAGATTCAAGCGCAGCATTATCTGGAAAAGTTCTACGGCTCATTCGGCTTCCGCGTGATCTCGGACGTGTACCCGGAAGACGGGATTCCGCATGTGGATATGCTGCTGGAGCGAAGCGAATAACTGCAAGCTGCCCGGATTCCCGTTCTTAAGCGACCGGATTCTCTGCGGAGCCTGACTGTTCCTTCGAGCAGGTGACTATAGGCCCCTCCCCTCCCCACTCCGAATAACGCATGTGAAAAAGCGGCCTTCCAGTAGGCCGCTTAACGTGTCAAGAAAGATCTGAATCCGCGCAAAGCAAAAAGGCGGAGGGAGAAATTCAGTGTAGGAACGATAGTGTTCGCCTTTGAAATCGGGAAAATTCCATTACAATTTGATCATTTTTCCCGATTTCAACACGCGACCGAAACGAAATTCTCCCGCAGCCTTTGAGCTTCCTCCACGAATAGGACTTTCAAAACACTTTAAGCGGCCTTCCAGTAGGCCGCTTTTTCACATGCGAATCAACAACATATATAGAATCGTACCTGCCGCAATCGACAGAAACATATTCTTTTTCCACAGATGCAGCCAGACGACGACCGCGACCGAGACCAGCTCGGGAAGTCCACGGCTTCCGGCGAGAATATTGACATCCTTGAGGCTGTACACGACCAACAGACTGATCGCGGCGGCGGGCAGCACCCGGCCGAGATATTGGATATAAGCCGGCGTCGGACGGCCCGGAGGGAACAGCAGAAACGGCAGGAAACGCGTCGCCATCGTGCCCAGCACGACGACCGCAATAACGGCGATTTGTTGGCCCAGTGTCATGATCATGCCCGTTCCCCTCCCTCGGCTTCCGCCGCCCTGCGTTCCGAAGCCTTGCGCGTAAGTGTCAGCACGGCCAGGATGGCGATCATCGCCGGAATGATAAAGCGGTCTCCGCCGAACAGAACCAAACTCACCGTCGAGATCGCAATCCCCCAGATCGCGCTGTGATGGATTTTCTGCTTCATCCACTGCTCCACGAAGATCACGACGAACAGCGCGGTCATCACGAACTCAAGTCCCTTGAGATCGAAGCGGACGAACGAACCCAGCAGGCCTCCGGCGGTAGCGCCGGCTACCCAGTAGAAATGATTGAGCAGCGTCACGAAAAACAGATACCAGCTTCGGTCGACGCCCTGCGGAATATTGGCCGAATAATTGATCGAGAACGACTCGTCGCACATGCCGAAGATCAGATACGGCTTTTTCCAGCCTGTCCCTTTATACTTTTCCAGCATCGATAAGCCGTAAAATAAATGCCTCGCATTCACCATCAGCGTCAGCAGCAGCGCACCGAACGGGTTGAACGGTCCCAGCAGCAGGCCGACGGCCACGAATTCCATCGAACCCGCAAAAATCAGCAGGCTCATCAGAAACGTATAGCCTACGCCGAATCCCGATACGTTCATGAATACGCCGTAAGCGATACCCAGAAAAGCGAATCCCGCCAGAATGGGTACCGTCACGGGAAAAGCGGCGCGGAACGCGGTTGAAATCTTTGCGGAATCTTCCATTTTGTCTAGCCCTCTCCTCGCGTGTAAGCTTATGCGTTTATTTTAGGCATCACAATCCATACAATCAATGATAGAATTGTATGGATTACAATTTTGCGAGGTGTGCCATGCCGATTAACTCGTTCGTCGATTATCCCATGTCCTGGCGGCTCGACCGTCACGAATTGACCCGTCCCATCTACCTGTCGCTGGCCCGCATGCTGGAGCGCGACATCACGGAAGGCTTTCTGCCGCCGGGAACCAAGCTTCCGCCGCAGCGGGAATTGGCCGATTTTCTCGATATCAACTTCACGACGGTCACCCGGGCTTACAAGACCTGCGAACTCAAAGGGCTGCTGCATGCCGTCACGGGAAGCGGAACATTCGTCTCGACCAACGCCGTGCGTTCCGTCACCATTTCCCGGGACCGGGTGCCTGTGGAGTGTATCGACTTCGGCCTGGTCGCTTCGTTCGAGCAGAGCAACTTCATGGTGGCCGAAGCGGCCCGAAAGATTGCCGGTCGGAGCGGGCTGGAACGCCTGTTCAACTATGACGATCCGGCCGGACTGCCCCATCAAAAAGAAACCGCGCTTCGCTGGGTCCAGCCGCTCGGCATCGAAGCCACTCCCGAACAGGTGGCAATCGTGTCCGGTGCGCAGAACGCGCTGACCATTACGCTGCTTGCCCTGTTTGAACCGGGCAGCCGGATTGCGGTGGACGAATATACGTATTCCAATTTTATCGAACTGGCGAAATCTCTTCGGATCAAGCTGGTTCCGGTAGCCGGCGACCGCCGGGGAATGCTGCCGGAGGAACTTGAAGCCTGCTGCCGGGCGTTTGAGATTCAGGGCATTTTCCTGATGCCGTCCTGCTGCAACCCCACCGCCATCTTCGTTCCCAACAGCCGCAGACAAGCTCTCGCCTCGGTGATCGACAAGCACGGCCTGATCGTGATCGAAGACGATATCCATGCCGCGCTGATGCTGGGCAGTACGGAAGAAGACGGGATTCCGATGTACAGCCTGCTGCCGGAGCAGACCGTCTATATTTGCAGCACCAGCAAGTCCGTCTGTTCGGGACTGCGCGTCGCCTATCTCGTATTCGGCGAAACGCTCCGGGAACGGATTCTCCGCGCCATCTATCATGTGAACGTCAAGACCTCGTCGCTGGATGCCGAGATCGTCACCGAACTGATCGGTTCCGGACGCGCTCACGATATCGTCGCATACAAAAAATCGCTGGCGCAGGAAGCCAACGATTTGTTTGCCCGATATTTCCCGCAGCCGGACGATCCGGGCCATCCGCTCAGCTTTTTTCGCTGGCTGCGCCTGCCCCGCCCCATGCACGCTTCGCGGCTTGAAAGCGACCTGCTGGTATCCGGCATCCGCGTGTTTCATTCGGACCGATTCCTCGCCGGAGCGGGATCTTCCGACAACTATTTGCGAATCGCGCTGTCTTCTACCGGATCGCTTGAAGAACTGGACCGGGGACTTCGAATCCTGCGCGACAATCTGTAAAAGGGAGCCCGGCCGTCCCGCACACCGAATCTTACGAGAAACGGCTGTTCAATCCGAAGAATTGGGTTCCGGCTGCTTCCGTTCAACGGCGGACCCTGCCGGATACTTGCCGTTCTGAAGCTGCCGCAGCGTATAGCCGAAGGTAATCTGGAGATGCGGATAATCGGGGAAATTGCTCCAATCGCCGCCCCATTCGAAGCCGAGGTCCTTGGCCAGTTCGACCACTTCCCTCCAATCGGAACGGCCGTTTCCGCTGCGGTCGAGTTCCATATCCCAGACAATTCGATCCGACTCATCCCGCAGCGCGAAGTCGATCGCCAAGCCGAAATTGTGATAAGACTGTCCGCCGCGGGCATTCGTCACGATATTTCCGGGCTTTTCCCGACCCTGCCGGTACAGCTCGTCCTGCTCTTCGACACCGCGAAAATCGGAAGTAATCACGACTTCGATCCCTTTCTTCGCGGCTTGGGCGACCAGTTGGTCGGACTTCTGCCGAACCTCGGGATGCAGGGCAATAATACGGCCGCCGTCGCCTCCTTCCGGAACGAAGCCGAAGTAGGCAAGCGCCTTCCAGCCGATTCCCAGCAGACCCAGCAGCAGGGCAAGGGCCATCAAGTTTCGCCCCAGTCTGTGCTTCGGGCCGCGGTTTGCCGGGCGGGACCGGGAAGCAGAGTTCCGGCTCGGCTGGGGCTGCGGTCTTTTTTCAGGACTCATGAATCGTCTCCTTTGCCGGAAATCCGTTCGGGAACGCCGGGGTTTTCTGTTATTTTACCAAATCCCCGCGGGATGCCAAAAGCCCGCTCCCTCAGAAGGGAACGGGCTCAAACTGCCGGAAATGTCCTATTCGCGTGAACAGCTTGTCGGCTGCGGGAGAAATTCGTTCCGGTTTGTTATTTGCGGGTGACCGTATATCCTTTGTCTTCGAGCAGCTTGATGACTCCGTCTGGGCCCAGGAAGTGCGCGGCTCCGACCACGATGAAGTATTCTTCCGCTTTGCCGCTATTCAGGTAACCGTCGATCTTATCGGCCATTCCGATATTGCGGTCGGTCAGCAGTGCCTTATAATATTCCGGATCTTCGGCAATGCCGGTCGTCATGGCCAGCAGCTGCTTTTCGTCTCCGCTTTTCCACATGGTGGCCATTTCGTCGGTGCTGTCCGCAATCGCATCGAAGTTCTCGATCGCCGTCTTCAGGTTTTTCTCCTGCAGCTTGTCGGATAATCCGTTGAACATGCTCAGCTGGGATTTGTACGATTCCAGTTCCAATACCGGCATCTTGCGCTCTACCGCCTGCTGGATGAAATACAGATCGATTCCGGCTGCCGCGTCGTAGCCTGCTTCGCTCGATTTCAGGCTGCTGACCGTTGTCTCGACAACCCAAGGCTTGAATTTGTCAAAAGCATTCGGCTGCAGTCCGTTATCCTTGAGCAGCTTGCCGAGCTGTTTGTACGTGTCCGCGGAGATATGGTCTTTCAATGTGCTTCCGTCCTGGTAGGTGCCCAGATCGAGGACCATCTTCTGCTGTTCTTCGCCTGCAGCCTTGCTCACGTCGATCTCGACGCCCAGATAATCGGCTTCGGCAAAAGCTTTCTCGAATTCGCTGCGCAGAGGGTAGAAACTTTTGTCCGCAATATGCATCGAACCAACCAGATAGACCGTCGTCTTGTCCTTCTTGACTTCCCACAAGAACCCGCGCGCCGCTTCGCCCGTAGCCTGCGAGACGAGCAGGACCGTGTTTGTCTTGCGATCCCAGCGAATATCGTAGCCGGCCGCTTCGGCCAGGGAACGAAGCGAGACGAACGGCACGCCGCCGATCAGTGTCCCTTTGTCTTTTACGGTAACCGTCTTGCCGTTTACGACAATCCGTACCGTACCGTTCTTGTTGTCTTTCAATTTGACTCCGAGCGCCTGGGTCGTCAGGCGTACCGGAACCATCGTGGTGCCTTTTTGCACCAAAGCTTCGCCGTACGCATAATCCAGCGTCTTGCCGTTCACTTGGACGGAGGTCTGTTCATAGCCGGGAATCGGCTGTGCGGCGAACGCCGGAACGGCGGAAGCTAGCAGACCGGCGGTAACAGTCAGAGAAAGCAGCGCGTTTTTCCATGGTTTCATTAGTTGTTCTCCTTAAGAGGGAAGTTTTAGGATGAGTTCTTAATTAGAGTTACCCATATAGATACCGTGCAGAAGCGTTTCTTTACAAGAAAGTCTTTCTCCCTATACACTGTCGGCAGAGGCGCTGGAAAAACAGCCCGGTTGTTAGCGAATAGAGGAGGTTTGAGGCCCATGCCTACACAAGACGAATTCTTTATGGAACAGGCGATTGCGCTCGCGCAGCAGGCCCGTACGCAGGGAAACGAACCGTTCGGCGCCCTTCTGGTTCGGGGCGGAACCGTCGTCATGACCGGGGAGAACAAGATCCATACCTTCTCCGATCCGACCTACCATGCGGAACTGGGATTGATCCGGCAGTTTTGCTCCGAACAGCGCATTTCCGATCTGAGCGAGTATACGCTGTACACCAGCTGCGAACCATGCATCATGTGCTCGGGCGCCATGGTCTGGTCCAAGCTTGGCCGGGTCGTCTACAGCGTAGCCCACGAACAGCTGGCGGAGATCGCCGGCGGCAGCATCATGATCGGCTCGGCGGAAGTGTTCGCGCATAGCCCGCACCGGCCGCAGTTGACGGAAAAGGTGCTGAACGAACAAGGACTGAAAGTGTTCGACGGGTATTCGTTCTAGACCGAACCCGAAGAACGCACAGAAGCGCACTCGGCAGCCGTGATCAATGATCCGCAGCCGCCCAAACGACGAAAAGCCCTTCCCCGAATGAATTCGGAGAAGGGCTTTTCCTATGCGATCCTCCCCTCGATCAGCGCACGGAGAGACGCATGGCCTTGAACCCGGCCGGCTTTAGTGAATATCTTTTTTCTTGAAATTGCCGCCCCGGACTTCCGCTACATCGTACACGACGACAAAAGCGTTCGGATCGATTTCATGGATAATTTCTTTGATCTTGCTCTCTTCGAGACGGTTGATGACGCACGTGATTTCCTTGAACTGCTCATTGGAATATCCGCCGTACGCATCCGAGTAAGTCGCTCCGCGGCCCAGGCGATCGCGGATCGTCTCGACCATCACTTCCGGTTGGTTAGTGATAATCTTGAAGGTCTTCGAACCGCTCAAGCCTTCTTCGACGATATGAATGACCTTCGACGCGATGAAGTAAGCGAGCGCCGACAGAATAGCCCCCTGCAGACCGAACACAAACGAGACGACGACGAACACGAAGGTGTTCAAGAACAGGATCAAGTCGCTGGTACCAAAAGGCAGTTTGCGCGACAGCAGCACGGCCAGCATATCGATCCCGTCAAGTGCCCCGCCGTTGCGGAGCGCAAGGCCCATGCCCGTACCGATAATGATCCCGCCGACCACGGTGACCAGCAGCGTATCGCCGTCGATGATCGTCGGAACACGGTGCATCAAGCTTGCGCTGATTGCGAGCGCCGCGATGCCGACGATCGAATACAGCGCGAAGCTTTTGCCGATCTGTTTGTAGCCCAGCCAGACGAACGGGAGATTGAGTATGGCAATGAGCAGCCCCAGCGGAATGCCGAATACTTGGGACCCCACGATGCTGAGGCCCGTTACCCCTCCGTCGGAGACCTGGTTCGGAATCAGTACGGCTTCCAGACCGTAGGCCGTCATGACCCCGCCGATCACGATCAGCAGCACTCTCGAAAAGATTTTAAGCAGTTTGTTCTTTTTCGATATTTTTTCCTGCCCCATACCCTGTCCCCTCTCTGAGAAAAATCACTAACTTATAGTTTATACCAGCGCTTCCCATTTGGGCAAATCAAAAAGGGACGATCCGGCTTGTCCGGCAGAACGTCCTGCTCTCCTTTTTTTAGCAAAATCTCTCCATTACGACGTACTCTTGTCCGCCTTTGCGGTATACGACATTCGTCCGGACGAGTCCGAATTTTTCGTAAAACGGAATTTTGTTCGTTCGGGCATTGCAGCAAATATGCTTGGCGCCTTTGCGTTTGGCCTCGTTAAGCACCGAAGCCAGCAGCCGGCTGCCGTATCCTTGATTCTGACGGTCGTTCAGCGTAGCGAACTTGCGGAACTGCGCGTCTTTCCCCTGAATGAACAGCGAGACTGCGGAGATCAGTTCCCGTCCTTCGAACAATCCGTAATGGATGCCCTCGTCGTCATCCGGCAGTTTGATATAATCGAACTCCTCTTCCGGCCACATGACCGTATGACGCAGCTCCCACGCTTGTTCTTTTGTGATGACCTTGACTCCCACTTCAAATCAAAACCTTTCGTTCAAAATATAGACTTATTCTCAACAAAAACGGACACGACTTGCTCACCCTGCTCTTACGGATCAGAAGGCGGCCGGTTCCATGTTGCATTGTACCACTTGTGCGGGGAGTGTGAGAAATTTGGATGATAAAATTTTAAATTGACCTGTCCAGCCGCTGTTAACCTTCTATTCACATTCCTCTGCTAATCTCTGTAACTGTCAGGGAGATCGAATCCACCTTGATGATGAAGAGGAGGCGGAGGGCAAATATGGTAAGATTCCTGAGCAAAAACCGGATCGTCGGTTTGGCGTTATTGGCGGTGCTGGGACTGGGGACGGGAGCGGGGCTGCTCCTGCAGGGGAGAACGGCGCAGGCGGAGACGAAGCCGACCGCGCCGCCGAAATCCAACGTCGAAGCGCCTGCCCATCTGGAGGATGCGGCGGGGCTGGAAGCGTTTGTAGATGGGATCATGGAAGAAGAGATGAACCGGCTGCATATTCCGGGAGCGGTGATCTCTATCGTCAAGGACGGCAGGATCATTTTGGGCAAAGGGTACGGCAGTTCCAATCTGGAGCAGGCGCTCCCGGTCGACGCGGCGACGAGCATGTTCCGAATCGCTTCAACGACCAAATTATTCACCTGGACCGCCGTCATGCAGCTCGTGGAACAAGGGAAGATCGATCTCGACGCGGATATCAATACCTATCTGACATCCATGCAGATTCCGGACACTTATCCCGAACCGATTACCATGCGTCATTTGATGACCCATACGGCGGGGTTTGAAGAAGGCGGCGTCGGTTATCAGATCACGACAGACCCCGCTGCCCTGCCCGGCTCTATCTCGGACACATTAAGCAGCCACAGACTTGCGCGGATTCGGCCGCCCGGCGAGATGAGTGCCTATTCGAACTATGGAGCCGCGCTTGCCGGGCTGATCGTGGAAGAAGTCAGCGGGATGTCTTATGACGATTATATTCAAAAATATCTGTTCGATCCGCTGGATATGCAGTATTCGACGGTTGCGGAGCCGCTGCCGGAGTCGTTCGCCCCTTATGGAGTCGTCGGCTATCAGAGCGAGAATGACAGTTGGGTTCCGGGCATCCCTACCTTCGAAGGCGGATTTCGACCTGCCGGCTCGGGCACCGTGTCTGCGATCGACATGGCCCACTTCATGATCGCGCATCTGCAAAGCGGAACCTATGGCGATCGGCAGATTCTGAAGCCGGAGACCGCGGCCTTGATGCATACCACGGCGTTCCAATTCGACAAGCGTCTGCCGGGCGTTACCCTAGGATTCGCGGAAAAGCGGATAAACGGGCTGACCTTAATCACGCATGGCGGCTCCGACCCTATGTTTAATACCGAATTCTATCTTGCACCTACCAAGCAGTTAGGCATTTTCTTATCCTATAACGGGGGTCCGGGCAGTGAAGCCGCGGCCGAGCTGGTGCAGGAATTGTTCGACCGGTATTATCCCGCCCCCGAAGCGGCGCCGTCCGAAGCCTACGCATCCGCGGAATCCGTGCAGAAATATGCCGGTTCCTATCGCTTTACGCGCCGCAATATCAGTGACATCGACAAGTTTTTCAACTTTTTTGCCCAGTTGAATATCGCTGCGGCTGGCAATACGTTATCTTTGGGAAGCGGGAGCGAACAGCAGCGGTACCGGGAGATCGCTCCCGACCTGTTCCAACTTGAAGGAGGGGCCGATCAGATCGGCTTCCGCACGGACAAGTCCGGCAGGGTAACGCATATGATGCTGGACATTGCTCCGGACATGCCGCTGGAGCGTATGCCGCTGCTCGATCGGAGCGGATTCTGGCTTCTGGTGATCGGGAGTTCGGCTTTCTTTTTCCTCACGGCACTGCCCGGTCCTCTCCTTTTCCGAAAAAGGTTCAAAGCAATGACGCCTGCGGAAAAGCGGGCTGTCCGATTATCGGCGGGAACTGCAAGTTGGGCGCTCTTGTCTGTGATCACTATGTTCGGGGTCGTGATGTCGATGGATACGATGCAGAAATTCAGCGGAATCCCTCCTCTGCTGTCTCTCAGTCTGATTATGCCTCTGATTACGGCGGGCTTGACCCTGGCACTGTTGATCTCAACCGCAGCGGTCTGGCGCAATAAATACTGGAAGGCTTGGGAGCGGGTCCATTACACGTTAGTGACGCTTTCGGCTGTCGGGCTGACTTTCTTTTTCCACTATTGGAATCTGCTCGGCTGGCAGTTCGGATGACGTTTCAGAGAGGAGGTTGAGCATGGCTACGGTACTGATCGCGGATGACGATGCCAATATCCGGAAGCTGATCGCTTTATATCTGCGCAAAGAAGGATTCGACCTCGAACAAGCGGGAGACGGCCGAGAGGCCTTGGTTCTCATCGAGAACTCCCGGATCGACCTGGTAATCCTGGATATTATGATGCCGGGACTGGACGGTTGGGAACTCTGTAGGGAAATCCGGCGTTCGGATGCCAATCTTCCTCTCCTGATGGTGACGGCCAAAGCGGAATCCGCCCACAAAGTCAAAGGCTTCGAGTTGGGAACGGACGATTACCTGACCAAGCCGTTCGATCCGGTGGAATTAGTCATGCGGGTCAAAGCGCTGCTCAAACGCTCGCTGGTCGTCACTTCGCAATCCGTGCAGCTCGGCAATGTGACGCTGAACCGCCGGACTTTTGAAGTGACGCGCAGTGGAGCTTCGGTCGCGCTGCCTCTGAAAGAATTCGATCTTCTGTTTCTGCTGGCCAGCCGTCCGGGGCAGATCTTCACGCGGGAACAATTGATTCAACAGGTCTGGGGATTGAATTACGAAGGAGACGGACGGACCGTGGACGTGCATATCCGCCGGCTGCGGGAGAAGTTCGGCGGACACGGCGAGAGTTTTCATATCGAAACCGCCCGCGGCCTGGGATACCGGCTGATTCCCGGACCATGATCAAGACCTTGTATGTTCGCATTCTTCTCACGTTCCTCGGCGTTATCCTTTTCAGTCTGATCTGTTCCTTTTTCATCGGCTTGTATGTTTTTCAAAAACAAATAAGCGATGAAGGACAAAACGAGATGCTTAAGGTTGGCAGAGAGATGATTCACCGTTATGACGAAGCCAAACCCGCGGACCTGGACGAGTTCTTAAGCAGCATGGTTCGCATCTCGGCGCACCCGATCCACTTGTATGCCGCTTCGGGTGAACATGCTTTTTACGGACTGCCGGATGAGTCGGCCGCTGTTATTTCCTCCGAAGCGGTCCACCAGGTGCTGCAGGGACAAGTCTACCGTTCCGGCGCGGAAGATCCGGATACGTTCATCGGAATACCGTTTATGCTCCAGGGAGAGTGGCAGGCGCTGTTCCTGCAGTATTCGGCCGAGAACGAACATATTGTCAACCGGATGATGCTCTTCGTCCTGCTGCTTGTGCTCGGACTGGGCAGCCTGTGTATGATTGCGGCGGCCAGGTACCTGGTGGAGCCGATCAAGGCTTTGACGAATGCTACCCGAAGAATGGCCTTGGGCGATTTCGAAGTGGATCTTGCCGTGAAACGGATGGACGAGATCGGAGAACTGACGCAGAGCTATACGGAAATGGCGAGGGGCCTGAAAAAGCTCGAGCAGATGAGGCAGGACTTCGTCTCCAATGTCTCGCATGAAATCCAGACGCCGCTCACCTCCATTTCCGGTTTTGCCAAAGCGCTGCAGAACCCCGACTTGATTCCCGAAGAAGACCGCAAAGATTACCTGGAGATCATTGCTGCCGAGAGCGGACGTTTGTCGCGCCTAAGCGACAATCTGCTCAAACTGGCTTCCCTGGACTCCGATCACCACCCTTTTACAGCAGTCGACTTCCGGCTTGACGAACAGATCCGGACGATCGTCGTCACGTGCGAACCGCAGTGGTCGGCCCGACACCTCGTGATCGACCTGGAACTGCCGGAAGCGGTGCATATCGTCGGAGACGAAGATCAGCTGAAGCAGGTATGGATGAACCTGCTCGGCAACAGTATCAAGTTTACGCCCGAAGGCGGGAAGATCTCTGTCCGTATCGACAGCCGCGCAGACGAAGCCGTCGTCACCGTCCGCGATACCGGCATCGGGATCGCTCCGGAAGAGCTTCACGCCGTATTCCAGAGATTCTATAAGCTGGACAAGTCGCGGCACGGAAGTTCCAGCGGAAACGGTCTGGGTCTGGCGATCGTCCAAAAAATCGTCTCCCTGCATCAGGGCCAGATCGAGCTGGACAGCACGCCAGGCGAAGGGACGACGATTAGGATCAGACTGCCTTTGCGCCAGAAGGAATGAATGCCGTGAAAAAGAGACTGTCCCAAAGCCGTAAACCCGGCTTGAGACAGCCCCTTCCTTTTTCATCCGTCAATACGCAATCCCCACACGTGCCCGAAGATACCGGCTGTCCGCGATCTGCCCGTACGCGAATTCCGCCGTATCGCCTACGGATATTTGCGTGCCGCCTTCGGGCAGAAGATCGCGCTCCGTGCGGTAGTTTCCGACCGCCTCCCCGTCCGGCAGATAGGTCGGACAGACGACCGTCCAATCCAGGTCCGAAGCCTGCAGCTGTTCGTACATGCGCCGATGCTCCTCGGCCGCACGGGTCGAACGGCGTTTGGATTCGCTGGATTCATACCGCAGCAGATGCGGCTCCGTGCGGCTCTGCAGGATGCCGGCCGTGCCGATCGTAATCAGGCGCTTGATGCCCGCCTCGCGCATCGCTTCGATAAGGAGCGGCGTACTCGCACTCAACGTCGTCGTTCCATCCGTGTTGAGTGCGCTGACCACGACCTCCGCTTGCTGCAGCGTATCGCGGATGTCCTGTGCGCTTAAAGCCTGGCCCTGCCTGATCGTCAGCCGGGCATGGGCTTCGATCTTCGCCGGATCGCGAACCAACGCCGTCACGTGGTGACCATCCCGCAGCGCATGTTCGACGATTTTTTGGCCTACGCGTCCTGTCGCGCCCAATATTCCGATATGCATCTTCGTTTACTCCTCTGCAAGTCGCAGTCCGGGGCCATACATAAAGTTCCTCCGCGTAATCACGACCACACCGATCACCAGCGCCGCTGCGCCTACCCCTACGACGTATTGGATACCCAGACCTGCGATCAACAGCCCGCCAACCGCAGAACCGATCGTGGTTCCGATATTGCAGGACGCGATAAACAGCCCATTTGCAAATTCGGGAGCTTCGGGTGCCGCCGACGAGATCAGATATTGATTGATATTGGACATGATTCCGCCTGCCAATATGCCCCAGACGAACGTAATCAGGATCATCGGTAAGGCAAATCCCCCCAGGAAGAACAACGCCGCATAGACCGCGATCAGCGCCAGGGGAAAAGCCGTTACCCACTTCCTGGCATTGTAAGTCAACAGTTTGCCCGTGACAAGGTTGCCGATGATATTGGCCGCGCCGAACACGAACAGCGTCAGACTGATTGTGCCCGGCTGCATCTGCGTGACACGTCCCAGATAATCGCTGATGTAGCTGTAGACGCCGAAGATCGAAGCATTCAGCAGCACGACGGCGCAGATCGAGATCCAGATTAACGGCAGTTTCAATACGGAGAGCTGGGTTCCATACGACTGCTTTTCGCGAACCGGCATAGCCGGGAACGCGATCCAGGTCGCCGCGAAGACGAGAGCGCTGACCAGGGCGAAGAAAGCCATGGCCGCTTCATACGAAATCAGATGGTCTATAAAACTCGCAATCGGCACTCCGGCCACCATCCCCGCAGAGACGCCGATAAAGACTTTGGATACCGCCCGGGGCGCTTCTTCTCTGCTGACCGAAGCGGCCGCAGCCGTGAAAGCCATCGAACAATAAATAGGGTGAACCAAGCCCAGCACGACGCGAACGACCAATAGCCAAGTGAAGTTGGCGATAAAAATCAACAGCACATTCCCGACGATAAACAGACCCAACACGACAAGCATCACTTTTTTGCGATCCATACCCGACAGCAGCAGCGGCGTAATCGGCCCCGATACCGCTATGGCGATCGCAAACACACTCACCGTAAGTCCCGCTTGGGCGATACTGATCCCAAAATGCTCCGCAATCGAAGGCAGCAGCCCGATCACGCCCATTTCGGTATTCAAAATGCTGAAGACGCCGATCGTCAGGATAAGAATCAACAAGCGGTTTGGTTTCTTCATCGTTTTCCGTATTCCCTCCTTCTAGTACCTTGACCGAATTAAATCTAAGGTTTGCGTTCATCGGAAACACGCACGGTTCAAGCGGGTTTTCGAGGGGCGTAACCTAACATCAT
The DNA here is from genome assembly GCF_013185195.1 of Saccharibacillus qingshengii. GTDB lineage: Bacteria > Bacillota > Bacilli > Paenibacillales > Paenibacillaceae > Saccharibacillus > Saccharibacillus qingshengii. Next base: position 31,851 of record NZ_JAAZWC010000017.1, on the reverse strand, counting down.
TATCGGTCAAGGTACGAGTACCCTTTCAACTCTAAATCACAGGTTTACGTTTTCCTGAACTAACCATTCCGTCGGAGACTTCGTACACGCTTCAAGTACGAAATCTCAGGGGAGCGTATTCCTACCTTTAGTGTTGACAAGATACTATCCACGTTTCTTTTCCAGTCTAGCGACCTATTCTACATATAGCCAATGCTTATATCTTATGGCTTGAGATGCTTTTCGGGCATGATGTATACTGATACGAATCGGAAAAGGAGGAATCGGAACATGGAACTACGAGTCCTGCGCTACTTTCTGGCGGCAGCCCGGGAAGGCAATATTACGGCGGCGGCCGACTTTCTGCATCTGACGCAGCCCACCTTGTCGAGGCAGTTGAAAGACCTCGAGCAGCAGTTGGGCAAAAAGCTGTTCACCCGCGGCAGCCACAGCATTACGCTTACGGAGGAAGGACTGCTGCTGCGCAAAAGAGCCGAGGAACTTGTCGAAATGGCGGATAAACTGGAAGCGGAGTTTCAGGCCATGGAGGAAACCGTAGGCGGAGACGTGTATATCGGCAGCGGAGAAACGGAAGCCGTAAGACTGATCGCAGAGACGATTCAGGATCTTCGCGTATCCCACCCGCAGATTCGCTACCATATTCTCAGCGGCAATGAAGAAGACGTCACCGAACGGCTCGATCGGGGAGCGCTGGACTTCGGTGTGCTGATCGAACCGGCCAATCTGTCCAAATACACGCATATTCCTCTTCCGGTCAAAGATACCTGGGGCGTCATCATGAGAAAAGACAGCCCTCTGGCCAAGCGGGAGTTTATCCAAGTCGAAGATTTGCTCGATGTCCCGCTGCTTGTTTCCAGACAGACCATGAAGCGGACGCTGTCCCGAAACGAATTTGTGGATTGGTTCGGAGAACACTACGACAAGCTGAATATTGCCGTGACTTTCAATCTGATCTACAATGCGGCGATTATGGTCGAAGAAGGCTTGGGGTACGCGGTCACACTCGACAAGCTGGTCAATACGTCCGGCGACAGCCCGCTTTGTTTCCTTCCGTTAAAACCGAGGCTGGAATCGGGTCTGAGTCTGGTGTGGAGAAAACATCAGGTCTTCTCGGCCGCGGCCGAACGGTTCCGCACCGAAATCACCCGGAAATTGGCGGCGTATGCGGACAAGGCCGACCCTCGTTAAATCCAAGAAATCGCCACGGCAAAAAGGGACTCCGCCGAAGAAAAGGCGTTGTCCCTTTTTATATCCGATTCAGAAAAGATGATTCCAAACGATCAGGCAAAACAGATCTATGGGGTGAGCAGTTGGGTCGAAACGTCCATGATCCGGATCAGCTTCTCCTTCTGGGTCGTGGTTCGTCCCATCGCCCGGATACCGATCGACAAGGCCTGCAGATATTCCGCCGTCGCCCTGGGTTCGCATGCGGACGAAAATTCGCCTGTCTGCTGTCCCCACGCGATAATCCGCTCGAACAGCTCTTCCGTGGCAGCCATCGAACGAATCGATCTCTCATCGATCTCGGCATCGCGCGCAGCCAGTTCCGTCACCGAATTGACGATCAGGCAGCCGGGCGGCGAATCTTCGTGCTCGAAGATCATGAATCGGAAAACGGCCCGCAGCGCTTCGATCGCCTTCTCGGACTGCTTCACTTCTCCGGTGAGAACCGCTTCGACTTTGCCGATATAACGATCCATCGCCTGCAAAAACAGCGAATGCTTGTCCCCGAAAGTGTCGTACAGACTTCTGCGGTGGATGCCCATATGCTCAACCAGATCGCTCATGGATGTCTTCTCGTAGCCTTGTTCCCAGAACAGAATCATGGCTTTGTCCAGGACTTCGTTGACTTCAAACTCTTTGCTTCTGGCCATAAGAACCCCCTCCCAAAATCAATGTATCATATTGGGAACGATCCGTGAAGAATAGAGCCTCGCGCCAACCTTCTCCGGGATTAACCCAGGTCCGGGTACAGCGCCGCAACGCCTCCGGCCAAGCCCTGCTGGACCTGACGGCTGATATCGTCCGCGAGGATCTCGTAGAGGCCGGCTTCGATTCCGTCGATGGCGATGCGCGCAATGTCTTTCGGCGACGACTTCGGTGCATCCACCCCCGCTGTCATATCCGTATCCATGAATCCGACGTGCAGACCGGCTACCTTGATCTTCTTGGGAGCCAATTCCAGACGCAGCGCATTCGTGATGCCCCATTGAGCGGATTTGGCCGCCGAGTAGGCGCCTTCCGCCCCGAACGTGAGCCAGGACAAGACCGACAGGATGTTCAGGATCGAACCTCCGCCGTTTTTTTCGATGACCGGTGCGAATGCCCGGATCATCGACAGAGTGCCGAACGCATGCGTATTGAATTCTACCTGAATATCTTCCAGCTTGCCCGTGAGCAGCGAAGCTCCCGTCGACGAACCTGCGTTATTGATGAGCAGGGTCGCGTCGCTTGCGATCTGGGCCGCAGCCGCCACCGATTCCGGATCCGTGATATCGAGCTGCAGCGCGATAGCTCCCGGCAGATCGACCGATTCCGGATTTCTTGCTCCCGCGTAGACTTTGGCGCCTCTGGCCAGCAGCTCAAGAGCCAACTCTTTGCCCAATCCCCGATTCGAACCGCTTACGACCGCCACTTGTTTGGAAAGATCCATTTTTATTCCCCTTTTCTTGAATGATCGTTCTCAAAAGATTAAAAAAATAATGCGCCTTCGATTCTGCGCAGCGCCGACAATAGAGTAAAGCTGCACAATCCGTTTCCCGGATACGTCGTATCTGCCTTGCTGTTTGTAGTATAGCTCTATTGAGAACGATCGGTCAACTATTATTTGCACAGGACTTCTTCCTACTAAAAAAACCCGCAGGCGGGCAATAAATCGCCGCTTGCGGGTCGGGTTCACATCCCGATTAGATTTTGTAGGCTTTCATCGCTTTGCGCAGTTCCTTGAAAGAAGGGCGTTTGCCGTACATCAGTACGCCGGTGCGGTAGATCTTCGCCGACAGCCAGCCGAAGAAGAAGATCGAAGCCAGCAGCAGTACGAGCGATACCGCGATTTCCCAGAACGCGATCTCGCCGAGACCGATCCGCGCGATCATCGTCGTCGGCGACGTGAACGGCACGAACGACGAGATCTTCATGAGCAGCGAATCGGTATTGTTCAAGCTGAAGATCCCGATATAGAACGCCGCCAGCGACAGCATGGTCAGCGGCGTCACCGCCTGGCCGAGGTCTTCCGTGCGGCTGACGATCGAGCCCACGGCCGCATACAGCAGGGCATACAGGAAGTAGCCCAGCACGTAGAAGATCAGACCGTAGATCAGAACGTCGTACGGCATCTGCGAGAAGTCGAGATCGAAGCCGGCCAACACGTCCCGGTTGTACGGAAGCATCAGATTGACCGCGATCGTGACGCCGAATACGGCGATCTGCAGCAGTCCGACGAGGAAGACGCCGATGACTTTGCCGAACATCTGCGTCAGCGGAGAGACGCTTGTGATCAGAATCTCCATGACCCGCGAACTTTTCTCCGAGGTGACTTCGGACGCGATCATGTTGCCTGTCAGCATCGCGGAGAAGAAGAACAGCGTCATCAGGACGTAGACGGTGATGAAGTTCATCGGATTGAACTTGTCTTCCTCCGCGCCTGCAGTGCCCGTGCCTGACGTCTCGTCGTAGCTGGACGCGCCCAGCTGGACCGGCGTCGTCAGCTGCGCGATCTGTTCGTCGCTCAGCGCGCCTTCGGTAATGAAGCGCGTCTTGGCGCTCTCCAGAGCCGGCTGGAGTACCGCCTGCACGTCGGTCGGTACAGAGCCGCCTTCGGAGACATAACTCACCTGCGGGAAAGCCGTAGATCCGTCCGCTGCCGGTGGGGCCGTTACGATCTGCAGATAGCCGGCCAGATCCTGCGTTTGTGCCTGCTTGTTCAAAGCTGCCGTATCCTCGTCTTCCATCCGGACGAATACGATATCATTATCCGGCAGCTCCGCGACATAATCTTCGATCTGCTGCGCGATTTCTGTATTCTCTTGCGCCGCGATCCCAATCTTGTTGCCTGCCGCATCATCGCCCTGGAACAGCTGGATGAAGAACGGCACATGGATGCCGATCGTCATGACCAGCGCCAGCAGCAGGGTCGTAATCAGGAACGACTTGGTGCGGACTTTATTTTTGAACGTAAAGCCGATAACGGTTCCCAATCTATTCATGGCGTTCACCCACCGATCGAATAAAGATTTGGTTGAGCGTCGGTTCCTTCACTTCGAAATGACGGACTTCGCTCTGGCGCATCGCTTCGGTCAGCACCGGCACAGCCGCCGCTTCGTCCGAAATGGTCACGATATAATGTTCGGGATCGCCTTCCACTCCGGTCACGCCGGGGATGGCTTCCAGTCCCGCAACGGCCGCCGACGTCTTGAGCAGAATCTGCTCGCGCGGGAATCCGTTCTTGATCTCGCGGATATCGCCTTGAATGACGGTCTTCGACCGATCCAGAATCGTGATATTGCGGCACAGCTCCTCGACGTGTTCCATCCGGTGCGTGGAGAACAGGATGCTTGCGCCTTCGTCGCGCAGTTCCTTGACCGCAAGCTTCAGCAGCTCGACGTTGACCGGATCCAGACCGCTGAACGCTTCGTCCAGGATCAGAATTTGGGGACGATGCACGACTGCCGCGATAAAGCCCATTTTCTGCTGGTTGCCTTTGGACAGTTCTTCGATCCGCTTGTCATAGTATTCCTCGGCATCGAACTTGTTCATCCAGTATTTGAGGTTCTTCTCCGCTTCGGAGCCGTCCATGCCGCGCAGCTTCGCCAGATAGACGATCTGCTCGCTGACTTTGACCTTCGGGTACAGCCCGCGTTCTTCCGGCAGATAGCCGACCAGACGCTGTACGTCGCCGCCGTAAGGACGGCCTCCGTATGTAATACTGCCTTCGTCGGGATAGATCAGGCCCAGCACCATCCGCATCGTCGTCGTCTTGCCCGCTCCGTTCGCGCCGAGCAGGCCGTAGATCTCGCCTTCTTTTACACCAAGCGTAATGCCGTCCACCGCCGTCTTGTCTCCGTAGCGTTTGACCACGTTTTGCAAAATCAGTCGTTCCGTCATCTTCATCCTCCTCTTCCTTGGTCGGGTGCAGAATCAGTCCAGCAGACTTCCGTTCATCCAATGCTCCATCACTTCGTCCAGCTCCAGCGCCCGGACCCGGATCGGCTTGACTCCGGCTTCGTCCAGCAGCGCCGAAGCCCCGGCATAATCCAGCGTGACGAAACGGATCATGCCTTCCGCCTCGATCGCCGATTCGACGACCCCCGGCATCTCCGCGAGCAGTTCGTCGTCTCGTCCGATCCAGATTTCGCGCCCCCGGTCCAGCAGCGCATCCTTCTCCAGCAGTCCGAGTGAACGCCCTTTTTCCATCAGAACAAGGTAATCGGCCATCCGCCGGACTTCCTCCACGATATGCGTCGACAGCAGCACCGAAGCACCGTCCTCGTCCACACAGCGGCGGATTTCGTTCATCATCGTTTTCCAGGCAAAAGGATCGAGTCCCGATGAAGGTTCGTCCAGCAGCAGCAGTTTGGGTCTGGTCGCCAGGGCTGCCGCGATCTCGAACTTGCGGCGCTGCCCTTTGGACAGCTTGTTCATCTTCTTGCCGCCGGGAACCTCGAAGCGATTAAGGAGTTCTTCAAATCGCTGCCAGTCCCACTTCGGATACCACGACGCGCGGAACTGTGCCACGTCGTCCATTTTGAGACTGTCTTCTTCGGCCGCGAAATTCTCCGGCACGTAGGCGATCGAAGCGCGCACGTCCGTGGGCAGGCCCTGCGGGTAAGATTGTCCGTACCAGGTCATTTCGCCTTCGTCCGGCATGATCAACTGGGCAGCCAGCTTCATCAGCGTCGACTTGCCGGAGCCGTTGCGCCCGATCAGCGCGGTCACGTAGTTCTCGTACAGCTTCAGATCGACCGGGCCCAGCACCATGCGGTCGCGCTTCTTCACGACCCGCTTCCATTCCAACACCGCGTTCTCCATCGTTCTCCACTCCTTTTCCGGTCGACTGACGATGCCGCCGCTTGTCCGGAAACCTGCCGCCTTTCTTTCCGTCGTTTTCCTCGGGAAGGTTTTTTTGGCAGGACTCCGTCTATTTACGCTCTTCTTCCCGAAGCGTTTCATCCAACAATTCCCGAAGATCCGATAATCCGTAGCCGACCGACTTGGCCGTATCGAGCAGCTCGCGCACCGCATCCACCACGATCCGTTTGCGGTAAGCTTCCCGGTCGTCCGTGTCGACCTTGGCCACGAATGTTCCCGTGCCCTGCCTTGTCCGAAGCATTCCTTCGTTCTCCAGATCCTGATAGACCCGGCGGATCGTGATCACGCTGCATTTGAGGTCGGCCGAAAATTCCCGGATCGACGGCAGCAGCGTACCTTCCGCGATCTGTCCGGTCACGATCAGCGAGCGCAGCTGCGTCTCGATCTGGTGATACAGCGGCTCGGCGCTGCTCTCGTTAATTTGAACGGGTATCCGCATCACTTCACTCCTTATATGTCCCGCGGGGCGCTTAAGCCAAATCCCGACGCGGTACCCCTCGCTTAATGAATACGTAGGCCGTGCAGACGCCCGCCGCCCCAAGTCCGAGGAGAATCCACATCGCCGGCGAGGCCGCGCCTTGTTCCGCGCTCATGCTGATGCTCGATGCCACGACGTGTACGCCCGACAAATGCAGCGCCAGCGCGATCAGCATGATCACGGCCATCAGAATCAGGCTGTTCCAGAAGTAGGCCCGGCCCCGGAGCAGAAATTCCATCGCGATGTACAGACTGTTGAGCAGTAAGCCAAACCCTGTCCAGGTCAGGGCGAACACGACGTAAGTGCCCAGGTCGAGCTGTTCGCGCAGTCCGGAAGCCGACAGATACATGATCGCGAACAGCAGAATGCCGTTGAACAGCGTCGCCAGCAGAAGCTGCGCGATCCTTGCCCAGACCAACGCCTCGACCCCGATCGGCAGCGACCGGTAATAAGCGAGCGTATTCGTGTACGAATCTTCAGCGATGTATTTGGCAATCCGTCTGGAAAAATAATAGCCGATCATCGAAGCGATAATCCAAAACATCATGTCCGCCAAAAAAGATAATCCCGGTTGCTTCTGCAGCTGTCCCATCATCAAACCGCCGAAAAAGCCCATGTAGACGATAAACAGCAGCGATCCGATCAGGTAATAGCGGTCAATCTTGAATTCCCGGCCGAGAATGAGCCAAACTTGACGCCAGGTTCCACCCATCTTGTTCCTCCGTTCTTCGTTGGCTGGTCGTTTTCTAAAAGAAAATCAGACTGCCCTGTGCTTCTGTATATATCGATAAGCACACTCTAAACGAATTTGGGTGTTCCGTCAAGAAAAAGTACGGTCGGTCCGGATTCGCTGCACCAAAAAAACCGTCCTTCCGGCATAAGGGCCGTAAAGGACGGTCGAGTGTTCGATAAACGGGAATTCCGATTGTAGCGGGTTGCCGGTCGCAGAGCACACCGGCAAAAGCATCTTCACGATAAATCCGACTGCAGTCGCAGCCGTTTGAAGCCTTGTTTCAGGAAGCGGACGAGTTGAGTTTGCCCATCTCGTTTTCAACCACCAGCGTCAATTCTTCCTCGTACCCGCCCATAATGTGATACTTCCGAACATATTCTTTGACGAATTTTTTCGGATCGCTTGGGCGAAAAATACGAGTCATTTCCCGCAGACTTTCCTTGACTTCGTTATGACCTTTGGTCGCCATCATAATTCCCTCCCGGAACGTATTTCGTTATCGAGAATGTCAAAAAAATCTGCTGCCGACAGACGCCCCGTGAGGTCACCGTCCTGCCCGCCGCGCTGCGCCGCCCAGTTACAGACAACGTACGCCGCATAAAAGCTCAAACCTGTACCTATTTTCTTACATACCCGACGAAATGCCTACTGAATCACTTCCGGTTTGCCCTTTCTTCTCTCTTTGGCCGGATGCGACTCTCCTCCAAACGAAAACAAAGACTGAACTACAGATATTGAGAAGATGCCTACTTACGAGTATAACATTTTTCGACGAAATTGGATATAAATCGCCTTGGCGGGGAATTCATTCGAACCGGTCTTCCCCGTCCGTTCTCCGCCTTACCGATTAGACGCAAATCAACCGGAAAAGTTGCTCGGCACCCGGCTGCCGATTGCATTCCCGGCTCATTGGCTCGCAGGCCAAATCTTGGTATGATAAGCCTATCTCGCAAAAAACAGGAGGAACCCATGCAACCGCAGGAACCCAACGTCCTGATCCTGTACGCCAGCTATGGCGACGGGCATTATCAGGCGACCAAAGCGCTTGAAAAAAGTCTGCACGAACGGGGGATCCGCCAGGTCAAACTGCTGGATCTGATGGCCGAAGCGCATCCCAAGCTCAACGACCTGACCCGATTCGTCTATATGCAGAGCTACCGGACCATCCCCGGCCTGTACGGCCTCGTATACAATATGACCAAAGAAATGAAGTCGGACAAGCCGTTTGCGCATATTCTGCACGCCTTTGGCACACGCAGACTTGAGGAATACCTCAAGACGGAACGTCCAAGCGTCGTAATCCATACGTTCCCGCAGATGGTCATGCCCAAGCTCCGGCGCAAGATCGGGCTCGATATTCCGATCGTCAATGTCGTGACCGACTTCGATCTGCACGGACGCTGGCTGCATCCTGCCGTGGACCGTTTCTACGTCGCCACGGAAGAGATGCGCCGGGAAGCGGCGGCGGTCGGCATCGATCCCAATCGCATTACCGTCAGCGGCATTCCGATCAAGGACGGATTCGGATCGGCCGAAGATGACAAGGCGCGGCCGGCCGGCCGCGATCCCCATACGACCGCCGAGGCCGCCGCGTCGTCTTCGGATCTCCACGGCTTCGCCGCCGCCCGCACGCTGCGCACAGGCGAACCACCCGTGCCGGGCGTCACGCTCGACCCGGCGCGCAAGACCGTGCTGCTCATGGCCGGCGCCTACGGCGTCATGCTCGGCCTGCGCCGCGTCTGCGACCTTCTGCTGGCGCAGGGCGACATCCAGATGGTCGTCGTCTGCGGCCGCAACGAAGAGATGCGCGCCGCGCTCGCGCAGCAGTACGCGGGCGATACGCGCATCCAGGTGCTCGGCTTCACGGACCGCGTCGCCTCGCTCATGCGCATGAGCGACTGCATCGTGACCAAGCCCGGCGGCATCACGCTCGCCGAATCGCTGGCCTGCCGGCTCCCGATCTTCCTGTTCCGCCCCGTACCGGGCCAGGAACGCAATAACGCCGTCTATCTCGAAGACCAAGGCGCCGCGTTCATCTCCCGCAGCGCCGACGAACTGGCAGGCCAGATCGCGGACCTGCTGGGCGACCCGGCCAAGCTGCGCGCCGCACGCGAACGCGCAGCCGCGCTCAGCCATCCGAACGCCGCCGGCGAGATTGCCGACGACCTGATCACGCGGTATATGAGCTTCCGATCGGCCGATATTTCCGGCTGATCCGGGAGGCTGGCCGAATAGCTGCGTAGAAGCAGCTATTCGGCTTTTTCATCTGCGAGATCCCCGAATAAGTGCATCTCAGCACTTATTCGCTTGTAAAGCTGCCGATAATCCGCGGCCCTAACCCATTAAGTGCCGCTGCGCAGTTATTCGGCAAATCTTCGCCCTTGGATGCCAATTAGGTGTCCAGGTGCAGCTATTTCGACTCCAACACACCGATCCGATACGCATGACGAAGAGCCTCCCGTATAAAGGGGAGGCTCTTTTTGCAGTACCGATCACACCAGCTTATACACCCGGCCCTCATAAGGGCGCAGTGTCAGATCATAGACGTCTTCGCCTTCAATCGGCTCGTAGTTGGCGATCAGCAGCTCTTCCTTCATCCCCCGCAGATCCTCCGGCCATTCGAACGAAGGCGTACCGCTGAAGAAGTTCAAGATGACCAGCAGCTTCTCGTTCTCCCAGGTCCGCACGAACGCATAGATCTCTTCGTGCAGCGGCAGCAGCAGCTTGTAATCGCCGTAGACGAGTACCTCGTGTTTTTTGCGCAGTTCGATCAGTTTGCGGTAATGATGGAAGATGGAATCCGGGTCTTTGCGCGCAGCCTCGACATTGATCTTGGTGGAATTCGGATTGACGCCCATCCACGGCTCCCCGTCGGTAAAGCCGGCGTGCTCCTCGTAATTCCACTGCATCGGCGTCCGGGCGTTGTCGCGGCTTTTTTTCCAGATACGCTCCATGATCTCGCGTTCTTCCATGCCTTTTTGCTTGCACTGCTTGTAATAGTTCAGCGTTTCGACGTCGCGATACTGCTCGATGGTGTCGAACTGTACGTTGGTCATGCCAATCTCTTCGCCCTGGTAGATGTACGGCGTTCCCTGCAGCGTATGCAGGAACGTCGCCAGCAGTTTGGCCGAACGCACGCGGTAGTCTTTGTCGTTGCCGAATCTCGACACCTGGCGCGGCTGATCGTGGTTGCTCATATAGTTGGCGTTCCAGCCTTTTTTGTGCAGAACGGTCTGCCAGCGGCTCATGATCTTCTTGAGGTCGATCAGCGTCCACGGCTTGATGTCCCACTTGCCCGTTCCGCCGGACTTGGCATCCAGGAACATATGCTCAAACTGGAAGATCATATCCAGCTCGTTGCGGCCTTCCCCGACGTAATCGAGCGCCTGCTCGGGACCGAGACCGGACACTTCGCCCACGTTCATAATGTCATAGAAGTCGAGCACGTCTTCGTTCAGCGTGCGCAGGAAAACATGCACTTTGTCCAGATTGGAGAAAAAGTGGTACGCCTGCACAACCGGAAGGTTCTGCGGATTTTCCGCGTCAGGCAGCCCTTCGGCTTTGACGATATGCGAGATGGCGTCGAAACGGAAGCCGTCCACGCCTTTTTCCAGCCACCATTTCACCATGTCGTGCAGCTCGCGGACCACTTCGGGATTCTCCCAGTTCAGGTCCGGCTGTTCCTTCGCGTACAGGTGCATATAATATTCCTGCGTGCGTTCGTCGAATTCCCAGACCGAGCCGCTGAAATACGATTCCCAGTTGTTCGGGTAACCGCCGTTTTCCTTGGGCTCGCGCCAGATGTAATAATCGCGCTTGGGGTTGTCTTTGGAAGCCGAAGCTTCGATAAACCATTGATGCAGATGCGAACTGTGGTTGAGTACCAGATCCATGATGATGCGGATATTGCGGGCGTGCGCTTTTTGAAGCAGTTCTTCAAAGTCTTCCATCGTACCGTACTTGGGATCGATGCCGTAGTAGTCGCTGATATCGTAGCCGTTGTCATAGTCGGGCGACGTATAGATCGGACAGATCCAGATCGCGTCCACGCCCAGCTCCTGCAAATAACCGAGCTTTTCGATAATGCCGCGCAGGTCGCCTTTGCCGTCGCCTGTCGTGTCTTTGAAACTGATCGGATAGATTTGATAAATGACGCTTTCTTTCCACCATTTCTTGTTCATTAGTCACCCCGAAGCGAATAGTAGTGTTGTCCCTTGTCCACGCTAAAGGTAAGGTTACGCCCCTCGAAAACCCGCTTAAACCCTGCGTGTTTCCGATGAACGCAAACCTTGGATTTAATCCGGTCAAGGTAGTAATCCGTACGTTTTTTTGTTTGTCGTCTACCTCTATTGTAACCAGTTTGGCGAGTGGTTGTTTCATAATTATAGGAAGTAGGCAAAAAAGGACCGGCTTCCTGGAAGAATCCAGGAGAGCACGGTCCTTTTCGTTACCTGCAAAATGACTGTTCGATAAGCCGGAACGACAGGGTAAGCAGGGGTCCAAGCCGATTAAACGGCGCTGCCTACGCTTTTCTTGGAAGCGCCGGAAGGTTCGTATACCCCCGCGCCTTCTTCGCCGCCGCCGAACACATCGTCGTCGCCGGTGATGTTGAGATGCGCATTTTTCTCGCCCAAGCCGTTGAACAGCAGATTCATGAGGATGGCGGTAAAACTGCCGGCGATAATGCCGTTATCCACCAGAATCCGCAGCTGCTCCGGCAGGCCCGCGAACAGACCCGGCACGGTCGAGACCCCAAGGCCCATACCGACGGAGCAGGCGATGATGAGCAAGTTCTCGTGGCGGGACAGATCGACCTGATCACCCAGCACGCGAACGCCGGAAGAGAGCACGAGACCAAACAGCGCCACCATCGCGCCGCCGAGAACGGACGAAGGAATCAACTGCGCCGTCGCCGCGATCTTCGGAATGAAGCCGACGATCACGAGCAGGATGCCCGCCACGGCGACGACGTCGCGCGTCTTGACGCGGCTCATCTGCACGAGGCCCACATTCTGCGAATATGTCGTGTACGGGAACGAGTTGAAGATCCCGCCGAGCATGATGGCCAGGCCTTCCGCCCGATAGCCGCGTGCCAGCTCCTTGGAGCCGATCTCGCGGCCGACGATACGTCCCAGCACCATGAACACGCCCGTCGACTCGACGACGCTGACGATCGCAACCAGGATCATGGTAAGAATCGCGCTGACGTTAAAGACCGGCGTCGCGAAATGGAACGGCGTGATCGCGTGGAACCAGCTGGCGTTCGCCACCGGCGAGAAATCCACTTTGCCCATGAACGTGGCGACGACCGTACCGGCGACGAGGCCGATCAGGATCGAAATGGAACGGATGAAGCCGGTCGAGACCCGGTTCAGCAGCACGATAAAGACCAGCACGCCGAAGCCGAGCAGGATGTTCGACAAGCTGCCGAAATCTTCCGCGCCTTGTCCGCCGCCGAGATTCGTCATGGCCGTCGGAATCAGCGTAACGCCGATAATCGTCACGACGGAACCCGTCACGATCGGCGGGAACAAACGAATCAGCTGCCCGAACAGGCCGGAGAAGAGGAATATGAACAAGCCCGAAGCGATGATCGCCCCGTAAATGGCCCCGATCCCCATACCCGGCGCGTTGCCGATCATAATCATCGGCGAGACGGCCTGGAACGCGCAGCCGAGCACGACCGGAAGCTTGATGCCGAACAGCCGGTTGCCCCAGACCTGCATCAGCGTCGCGACGCCGCAGGCGAGCAGGTCAATCGCGATCAGGTACGTCAGCTGCTCCTGGGTCATGCCGATCGCGTTGCCGACGATCATCGGAACGACGATCGCGCCGGCGTACATCGCCAGCACGTGCTGCAGGCCAAGCGAGAAAGTTTTCGCCGGATGGCGGTGTTTTTGGAACATGCGGTCCGAACTCATAACACGTAATTCCTCCCCTAATCTCTGTTTATCTTTGTCAATGCCGCTCACTCCCGAGCCGACTTACACTCCGTGTACCGTTTCCGTCACGAACGACACTTTGCCCTCCGAGAGCGACGAGATGCGTACGAGCGATTCCACCCGGTAGCCCGCGTCCTTGATCCGCTGCGCGCCGCTCTGGAACGATTTTTCGATTACGATGCCGATGCCCGCCACCTGCGCGCCGGCCTGCTCCACGATCTTCGCCAGACCCAACGCCGCTTCGCCGTGAGCGAGGAAATCGTCGATAATCAGAACTTTGTCGTTGGGAAAAAGGAACTTTTTGGAGACGGTGACGTCGTTGCTCTGCTGCTTGGTGAACGAGTATACTTTTTCTACATAAATGTCTTCCCGCAGCGTTAGCGACTTCTGCTTGCGCGCGAAAATCATCGGCACTTCGAACTCCAGCGCGGCCATGATCGCCGGCGCGATGCCGGACGATTCGATCGTCAGCACTTTCGTGATGCCTTCCCCTTCGAACAGCCGCGCGAATTCGCGCCCGACTTCTTTCATCAGGACCGGGTCCATCTGGTGATTCAGGAACGAATCCACCTTCAGTACCTGATCGCTCAATACGATGCCTTCGTTCAACACTTTATCCTGCAAAAGTTTCATGAGTCGTTCCCCCCGGATGTCTTTTTTCAAAAGCGGAAATGCCAAAAAGCCCGCCTCTCTTCCGTCGCGGAAGACAAGCGGGCTGCGGAGACAACGACTGCAACGCTTCGCCATGAAGCGGTACCCGGGTTCAAGGCGGCTCCGGATACGGCAGCCCCTGCGAAGAAGAGCGAAACGTAGAGCCGAAGCGCAGACGATCGGGACTTTCCGGCGGAAGTTCGCTTCGCGCAACCCGAAACCACGGGACGCACCAGGAACTCCGGGCCGAAAGCGATCGAATCGCCGTCCGAACAACGCCGGGAAACCGGGACCTTGAAGGCCCCGGGCAGTCGTTTTCCGTAGTCCGATCGTTCCGGCGACCGGGTAGAGACATGCGGGCCTATTCCCGCACCTATACGAAAAATGAAATAATGTTTGAAGTATACTCCGAATTGCATAGAATGAAAAGTGAAATTTACATGAAAAGTGAGTTTTTCAAACGGGAATCTGATGTACAATGGTAAAAACCGTTTAATACGCGCGAGAACTACCTAACTGCCCGTCCATCATCCGAACGCGCGGGACCGACATTTCATTCAATGGGAGGAAAAGTATGGGAATCATCAAGGAATTCAAAGAGTTTGCCATGCGCGGCAGTGTGATCGATCTTGCGGTCGGCGTCATTATCGGGGCGGCGTTCGGCAAGATCGTCACTTCGCTCGTCAACGACATCATCATGCCTCCGATCGGCAAACTGCTGGGCGGTGTCGACTTCGCCGATCTGTTCTACAATCTCGATCCCGACATCGTACTGGCCGACGGCTCGGCGGTCCGTACGTTGGCCCAGGCCCAGCAGGCCGGCGCCGCGGTCATCGCCTACGGACAATTCATCAACAACGTGATCGATTTTCTTATCGTCGCTTTCTGTATTTTCCTGCTCGTCAAAGGCATCAACATGCTGAAGCGCAAAGAACACGACAAGCCGGCACCCGAGAAAGCGACCCGGGAATGCCCGCACTGCCTGAGCGAGATCTCGGCCAAAGCCAGCCGCTGCCCGCACTGCACGTCGGAGCTTGCCCCGGCTCAAGCGGGACTCTAAGCCCGATCGGCACATACGAAACAGCCCCGTTTGGCGCTCGCATGAGCGTTAGATCGGGGCTGTTTGCGTACGTCTGTGAGACCGTTCGGCCGGAGAAAGCGGTTAGATCGGGCGGTTGCGGTTCGGCAGCAGATTGGCTACGATCGAGTTCAGTTCGTGATCCTCGGAGCCTTTCTCTTGACCCGAATCCAGCTCGCGAATCCGAAGCCAACGATAGTTGGCCGAAGGGTCGGTAGGCTTGAAGATCAGTTCTTCCGCGTCGTCGAGACGCACATTGTATCCCATACGGGCAAACATTTTGACGAATTTCTCTTCTCCGGGACGCTCATCCTTGCCAAGCAGGATCAAACCTCTCAACAGCTTCGGCTCATCTCCATGCATTACTTCAAAGTGTACGATACATTCCATAGTCGTTCATCCTTTCTTCAAGACGTATATCCAAGTTTGAATCGTTTTTCACATCTCTCTTTTCTTTACGGTTCAATCGGCAAAACGTTGCATCCTGACGAATATTCGGAACAAAACCGACCCCCTGCCCGGAAAGGACAGAGGATCGCAGATCGCTATGAAAAGGAAAAAGAACGATTCAGATCTGTTCCGATGCGCAGTGCGGGCACCACTTCGAGCCTTTCGGCAGACCGCTTCCGCATACTTGGCAGCGGACGACTTCCCCGACCGGACGGCGCACAATAATCGGTTCCGCACCGGCTTCGTCCGCCGCATATTCCGATCCGCCGTTCCAAGAAGCGATCAGGCGGTCCAGTTCGTCCTGGCGTTCTTTCTCGCGTTCGATCCTCTCCCGCTGGCGGCGTTCGTATTCGGCATCATACGCCGGTCCCGCTTCCGGTTCCTCGGGTTCCGGACCGGCAGGTCCCGCAGGCGAGGCCGACAAGGACGGCTCCTGCCCTTCCTTCATCCGGCGGCGTTCTTCGGCCCGGATCTCGCGCAGTTCCCGCCGCTGGCGTTCTTCGCGCTGCTGGGCGCTCTCGCCGGCTCGCGCAGCCGGATCGTAAGTGCGCACCTCTTCGGCAGAAGACTCTCCAGACCGCAAATCTTCGTCTTCGTCCCGGTCTTCCCGGATGTATTCTTCCGCCTCGCCCAGGTCGAAGCGCTTGGTTTCGAACTGCTCGTCTTCGTCATACATCGAATCTTGTTCGACCGACGGGAATGCGCGAAGCTCCCGTTCAGCAGCCGGAGGCCGCCGATCCGAAGCGTCCTTCGCTGTCCGCTGCTCTTCAATCGGCTCTTCCGGTTCATCAAACGCATACGCGGCAGGTTCTTCGATCGGGTCATCTTCTTCGAGGCCGAAATCCGGATCGTCGACCAAGTCGTGCACCTGTTCCGCTTCGACCTTCGTTTCGACGGGAGTCGGTTTCTCCAGACGAACCTGCGGCGCGGGAACCGCAGTGCCGGCTTCAACGGATGCAGGCTGCAAACGGCGTCCGCAGTGCGGGCACTCCGGAACATCGGCATCTACGCGGGCTCCGCACGCACAGAGCTGTTCGCCCCGAAGTTCCGCAATCCGGACACGCATCTCTTTGATTTCTTCGCTCAGCAGGTCGCAGGCGGTACACAGTTCCGAAATTTCCTCTTCGGCCGGCGCCGTATCGCGATTGCTGTAATTTTCATAAAGTACCTGTCCTATACGCAGATAGTGTACTTCGATCTCACGCTGAATATCCGAGATATGGCTGTTCAACCGGCCGATCTCCACCGCGCTCTGGGCGCGTTCGGAAGCCCGTCCCGCGCCGTCCTTGATCCGCTGCAAAAAATCCAAGTTCGTCTCCTCCTCTGTCCCGACCGGCGCAGATTTTCGTGTGGAAAACCTTTGCGCCGCGCGCTCATCCCTTTATTCTACACGATTTGCGCCGCCAAGCGAAAAACCGGCTTCCTAACCCGATTCGCAAAGCAATCTTCGGCTCCGGGATTCGATCACCCGCTCTTCCGGTTACAAGAATAAAGCGGACTTGTGCATCGGTCTGGCTTTCAAGCCGCACCCAGGCCCGTGCCTCTGCCGTTCGCGGCAATCGTGTCTTTATTTGTGTTTCTATTTGTATTTCTATTTGTGTCTCTATGTTTGTCAGTTTACAATAGATAGGCCATTCCTACAATCCAAGTTCAAGATCAGGAGAAGATCATGTCCAACACGCATTCGCAAGCCCGAAATTCGCAAGACCCAAGTACCGATTTTCCCAAAAACGGTCTGCCGTCTTCTCGCAGCCGCACAAATAACCAGCCTGAGTCCATGCCTCAGGAACCGTTGGAAGCGCCTTCATTCGAGTCGCCTCCCGATCCGGGCGAATGCGACGCGCTCAGAGAAGCCGCCTGCGCACCCGGTGACGACCGACTGTTCCCGGACGGACACTGGGTGCGTCCTCCCGACCTCTATCACCGTGCGCTTCAGGATCTGCGCAAAGAGATCGAAGCCGTGCGCCTCGAATGGAAAAGTGCCGAAGGCTTCAGTCCTATCGAACATATCAAGACAAGAATCAAGGAGCCTTCAAGCATTCTGGGCAAACTTTCGCGTCTGGACGTCGAACCTCTTGCCCAGGAGGCGGCGGACCGTATACACGATATTGCGGGGATGCGGATCGTATTCGCTTTCGTAACCGATATCTATCTGCTGCTCGAGCGGATCGGGCGCAATCCCGACCTGCGCATTTTGTGGATTCGGGACTATATCATGGAACCGAAGCCGAACGGTTACCGCAGTCTCCATGTGCTGCTCTCCGTTCCCGTCTCCGTAAAAGGGCAGATCTGCCGGGTCCGGGTGGAACTGCAGATGCGCACGCTGGCGATGGATTTTTGGGCCAGCCTGGAGCATATCCTGCTGTACAAATACGACCGCCGCGTCCCGGAACATCTCAAACACGAGCTGTCTTCCGCGGCCGGTGCCGCCGGAGAGCTGGACCGCAAAATGCTGACCCTGCGCAGCGAAGTGCTCTCCCTCAGCGAAGAAGACGAGCGGCGGGAGCGGCGCGAGAATTGAGCGAGATTCGGATCCAAGGCGGAACAAGGAAACTTCGGCTCGATCCACTGAAAAAAGACGCAAAAAGGAGCTTCGCTGCGAAGTTCCTTTTTGCGTCTTTTTCAATTTGCGCAGGAAGGGCGTCCGCCGTTTAGCTGCCGCCCTTCAGGTTGCTCTCGTCGAGATACTCTTCGAGCGAAAGTCCGCTCGCATGCACGGCCGCCGCCAGTTCCTTGCCGACATAACGAATATGCCAAGGTTCGTACGTATAGCCGGTGACCGCTTCTTTGCCTTTTAGATAATGCACGATAAAGCCGTACTCCTGCGCATGATCCGCCAGCCAGCGCCCTTCCTCCGTTTCGCCGAAAGACTGTTCCAGCAAATTGTTGACGCTGAGCGCGGAAACGTCCATCGCAAGCCCGGTCTGGTGCTCACTCGTTCCCGGAGCCGCGCTGACCTTCGCCGTCTCCGCTTCGCCGCGCGTCGCCACATTATTGGCGTAGATCGCTTTCTGACGGGTGTAGGACCGATAGCCGGATACGGCGTAAAGCTTGATATCCTCTTCTTCCGCTGCCGCAAAGAGCTGTTCCAGCGCGGAGGCGGCTTCTTTGCGAAGATGGCTTTTCTCTTCCGTCCCCCCAAAAGAGAATTCCACTTTCGGTACAACCAGATCGGACGGCGCATAGCCTTCCGGCAGATAACGCTGCTTGTTGGCCACGACATGGATCGAATCCGGATTCGTCACGACATTCTTGCCGTCCTTCTGCTCGACCGTCGCCTGAATCGAATCGGCGGCAAACGGACTGGGCGCCGCCGCCGTTTCGCCGCCTGCAGGAGCTTTTACTTCCTGATTTTTCTCGTCCGAAGCTCCCGCCGCGCCGCAGGCACTCAAGATGCCTGCAGCCAATGCGGCGCTGAGCACCACCGATCCCCATTTCGCCGCTTTACGTTTGCTCATGCTGATTCCTCCCTGCTGCCTGCACATGGATTTCACTCTCAATGTTCCATTTATTCCGGGATGGGCCCGTGCCTTATACGGACGGGCTTCACATTCTAGCTGCCGTATCGGGCGCGCATGGCGCGCCGCAGTTCCGCAAGCGCCAATTCCGCAGGAGCGGAATCCGGCAGCAGCGAGAAGTCGCACGGCGGCAGACGGAATTCGCCGCCCGCGGAAGCCGCCGGAGGTTCCTCCGGCAGCCGCCCATGCTCGTGCAGCAGACCTTTCTCCGCCGCCGAAGCGATCCAGTCGGCGATTTCCCGGCCGCCGCCTTCCGCTGCGGCGCGCGGCGCCGCTTTGCCTTCCGCCGCTTCGTCGCTCTCCGCCTCCCAATCGGCGCTCCAGCCTTCCAGCGCTTCGCCGGCCAATTCGCCGGGATCGACGCCGGCCAGCGTCAAGCCGAAAGCCAGGTTCACGCGAACCGCTTCCGCGGCCGCTTGGAGCACGGTCCAAGCGGCCGGTTCATTCGGCAGCGGATCGGCCGCAAGCTCCCATTCGGCTTCGCCGCCGTCGAACGCAAGCTCTGTCCGCACGGACAGCGAAGCCGGCTTCGAAGCAGCGGCGGCAGCCGTCGTGCCTTCGGCATGGTCCGCTCTTGGACTGCCGGAATGTTCCGCGGATTCCGGTCCGTCCGGACGATTTTCCGCCGCAGCGCCGCCCGTCCGGGCCGGCCAGGATACCGTAAGCGAAGCCTGCTCCTCAATCAGACGATGCAGACCAAGCGCCGAGTATCCGGCAAGCCTGCGCCACTGCGCACGCTGCTTGGGCGAAGCCGTATGCAGCGCAATCTCGATTCGGCGGGAATCCCGGCCGCCTTCCTGCCGGTCTTCTTCGACCACGGCAGCCAGCAGACCCGGCTTCGCTTCCAATTGTACTACGTACACGCTGTTCATCTCTATATAACCCCTCTTCGCCGGGTATGCGCAGAGCCTGATGGCTTTTCGCATCCCGGTCGCCTTCCGGCGTTTACTCGATCCGCTCTCCCTGCAGGGAAACAAGCGTGCGCAGCTCCTCGTTGGACATCTCCGTCAGCCAGCGTTCGCCGGTTCCGGTAACCCGTTCGGCCAGCGTCTTCTTGTTCTCGATCATCTCGTCGATCCGTTCTTCAAGCGTTCCCTGACAGATCAGCTTATGTACCTGAACGCCTCTTTGCTGGCCGATCCGGAATACGCGGTCCGTCGCCTGGTTTTCGACCGCCGGGTTCCACCAGCGGTCGAAATGCACGACATGGTTGGCTCGTGTCAAATTGAGTCCGAGACCGCCGGCTTTCAGCGAGAGAATAAATGCGCTGGCTCCTTCGCCTTCCTGGAAAGTCCGGATCATCCGGTCGCGTTCTTCCTTTTTGACCGCGCCGTGCAGGAACATCGGTTCCTCGCCGTAGCGGCGGTTCAGTTCCTCCGCCAGCAGCTTGCCCATCCGCACATATTGGGTAAAGATCAGCACCGATTCGCCATTGTCGCGGATCCGGTCGAGCAGCTCTACCAGCTGCATCAACTTGCCGGACTTCTCGGCCTTGAAGCCGCCGGTATGCTCTTTCACCAGCGCCGGATGGTCGCAAATCTGCTTGAGCCGGGTCAGCGCCGACAAAACGATGCCCTGACGGACGGTACGGCTGTTGGCTTCGCGGCTCTCGACACGTTCCATCAGCTCGCCGACGACGGACTGGTACATCGCCGCCTGTTCGATCGTCAGTTCGCAGTACGATTTCAGCTCGATCTTCTCGGGCAGGTCTTTCCGGATATCCGGATCGCTCTTGAGGCGGCGCAGCATGAAAGGCGCGACCATCGTCCGCAGCTTGTCGCTTTCTTCCGGCACATTCGGCGCGTTGACGCCGAAGCGGCGCCGAAACGAAGCGGCGGAACCCAAATAACCGGGATTCATGAACTGGAAGATCGACCACAGCTCGGCCAACCGGTTCTCGACCGGGGTTCCCGTCACCGCTATCCGGTGCGGCGAATTCAGCTTCATGACATTCTGCGCCTGCTTCGTCCCGTAATTCTTGATCGACTGGGCTTCGTCCAAAACGACAGAAGTCCAGACCAAGCCGCGGAACTCGTCCACGTCGCGCCCGATCAGCGGATACGTGGTAAGAATAATATCATGTTCGCGTACGCAGCGTTCAAATGCTTCGCCCCGCAAACGCTGCGTCCCGTGATGCACATGCACCGTGAACTCCGGCGCAAAACGCTGAATTTCCCGCTGCCAGTTGCCGAGCAGCGAGGTGGGACACACGATCAGTTTGGGTCCGGGCTGCGGATGGTCCAGCAGGCAGGAGATCACCTGCACCGTCTTGCCCAGCCCCATATCGTCGGCCAGGCAGGCTCCGAATCCCATCTCGCGCATGGACGACAACCAGCGGTAGCCCCGTTCCTGGTAAGGACGAAGCGTTCCGTTCAGCCCTTCCGGCACACCGCGTTCTACCGAAGCCCGGCCGCCTCCGCGCAGCAGATCGTAGAGCAGTCCGTACGTTTCGATTCCCGAGACGCCGACCCCGTTCCAGATCGAATCGTCTTCGGAGGCCGACAGCTTCAGCAGCTCGCCGAACGTCATCTCGTGCACCGTCTGTTTCTTGAGCAGACGAAGGACCTGACGGACTTCCTTCACGTCCACTTCGACCCATTCTCCGTTCAGGAACACAAGCGGTACGCCGTCTTCGGCGATTCGGCGCAGTTCGTCGAGGCCGATCGACGTCTCGCCGATCGTGGCCTCCAGATCGAATTCGACCAGCTGCTTGATGCCGAGCGCCGGAGTTCCTTCTCCGCTGCGTCCGGGTTCAAGCCGGGCTTTGAGCTTCACTCCGGCGGCGCGGCGTCCGCGCTTCGTAAAGCGCGAAGGCATTTCGATCCGTACGCCGCCCGTACGAAGAGCCGGCACGCCGGCCATCAGGAAATCGAACATATCCTGCGCCCCGAGCCAGGCTTCTTCCGGATGCGGCCGCCGCAGCGCTTCTTCCAACTGGGGCGCCAGCCTTGCGGCATCCACCAGCAGCTTCAGCAGTTGGCGCTTCGGCTGCGCGTACCCCCTGCCCCGCAGCAGCAGTTCGTCTTCCGCAAGGCGCCAGATCTCCGAAGCCGGCAGCGAAGCGCCGGCTTCCAGTTCGTCTTCCGCGCGGAAAGCCAGGCGCCAGCGTTCTTCTTCTCCGCTCTCGGGATCCAGGATGCGCGGTTCCAGCCGCAGTCCGAGCCGAAGCTGGGCACTGGCGGACTCTCCCTGTTCCAGACTGTCCGGAATGGCGCCGCCAAGCTCTGCAATCTGCAGTTCCAGCGTTTCGACATCGTCCGAACCGCCCTGCACTTTCGTTTCCCGCTGGGGATCGAGCAGGCTGTTCCACCACAGCGAAGCCAGCGGCGAATAGCCTCTGCGATACGGAAGCTTCATCTGCGGCAGCGCACTGCGCATGCTGCCCAGCAGAATCCGCATCTGGCCGTCGATCATGGCCGACAGAAACGAATGCAGCACCAATTCCTTGGATCTGCCGAGCGGCGGCGACTCTTCGTCCGCTCCCGCTGCTCCCGGCGCCGTCAGGCCGACCGGAGGCATCGCCGCAGCAAGCGCGGCAAACCGTTCCCGGTCTTCCGGGCGCTCGAGCAGCGGCTTCCATGTTCCTGTAAAGGTAAGTTCGGAGGCCCGGCGCGCACTGACTCTTGCCGAAGGATCTGCTCCCGGCGCAAAACAGCCCGCCGCCAGCAGATCGCGCGCAAAACGCTGCGCCGCACTCCAATATCTCAATTCCGCTCCGGGTGCAAATCCCTGGGCGGCAAATTTTCGTTCATCAAAATCCGACAGCAGCGTAAATGCCGCGGAAGCCGGCAGCGCAAGTCCTTCGAGCGTGCGCCCGCCGAAGCCGCGTCCGCGGCCCCGCCGCGACGAAGCTCCCGGCCAGCGCAGCTCGGCCAGTCTCAATGCCGCCTGTCTGAACGGCTTCTCGCCGTTTATATCCAATTTTCTCACCTGTCGGGTCCAGGCGTCCACTTTCGGCTCCGACGTTTCGCCGGAGAAGCAGAAGAAGACGTCGCCCAACCATATTCCATAAAGCGGTTGATTCATGTTTGTCCCCCGTCTTTGTCCGCTTTTTGATGTTGAATCGTATCCAAGCCAAAATTGCCCTTCTCCCCATTCTAAACGATATTCGTTATTTTTTCGACCGATTCCGCAAGGTAATCCCTCCGCGTTATAATGAACCTTGCACAAAACGCACAGCTGCTGCACGGCCGGATTTCATCCGGAGCGGTAAATTGAAGAGGAAAGGACGGGGTGAAATGGACTGGATGATACGCATGAACGCGGCGCTCGATTACATCGAGGCCCATCTGGCAGAACCGATCTCCTACAGCGAAGCGGCCCGGGCGGCCTGCTGTCCGGCGCAGCATTTTCAGCGGATGTTCGCTTTCGTGACGGATATTGCGCTGTCGGAATATATTCGCCGCAGAAGATTGACGCTGGCCGCGTTCGAACTGCAGCGCAGCCCGATCAAAGTCGTGGAGGTCGCCCTCAAGTACGGTTACGAATCGCCCGAAGCTTTTGCCCGGGCGTTCCAGCAGCTGCACGGCTCGACTCCGACCGCGGCACGCCGCGCCGGTACACCGCTTAAAGCGTATCCCCGCCTCACCTTTCAATTTACTTTAAAAGGAGCTGCGGAAATGAACTATCGGATGGAGACGTTGGAAAGCTTCCGGATTGCGGGAGAAGTGCTGGCCGTTCATACGGACCGGGCGTACGACGAAGTGCCGAAACGCTGGGCGGCAGCCGCGCAGGAAGGATTGTTCGGAAAATTGTGGGACATCCGGCGGGAAGATGCGCCTCTGCCGGGCATTCTCGGCGTGCTTGCCGAAGGCCAATGGGGACAAACGGAAACTTTCGATTACTACCTGGCGATTGCGTCGGACGCGCCGCTGCCAAACGGCATGTCCGAGCTGCGGCTTCCCGCCGCCCTCTGGGCCGTATTCGACATCCCGGGACCGCCGGAGCGGCTGCAGGAGGCCTGGAAAAGGCTGTACGCCGAATGGCTTCCTTCTTCGTCTTACGACCTGGCCGACGTTCCGGCGATCGAATGTTATCTGCCGCCCGAGCAGCAGCGCAGCGAACTCTGGATTCCGGTCGTGCCCAGAGCCTAAGCGGAAGAATGGTGTATAATGGTCTCCGAGAACTTGATCCGAATTCCACATTCTCAAGGAGGCTGTTACCGTGAGCGACCCCAACGAACGGTTCGCGGCATTCGAAGAAGATCTGCCGCCTCTGGAGGCGGCAGGCAGCCGGAATCTGCTGAATGATGCCGTGGATACCTACAAGATTTCATTCGATTCGCTGACTCGGCTGACCGGAATCGGCTCCAACGATCTGGAAGCTTATTCGAGCGGCGATACGGATCTGGAACATCTGGATAGCAGGCAGCGTTCCGCCGCGCTGGACTTGATCGCTTTTTTGGGTATGGGCATCAATACGCCCGAGATTCCGCCGGAAGAGCGGCTGCGAGCCATCATGAAGGGACTTGAGGACGAATTCGGCCTGACCGCCGAAACGCTTGCCCTTCACAGCGGCGTCGAACCTTCCGATGCCCAGCGTTTTCTGGCCGGCCGAAAAGTCGCCGCCGAGAAACGCTTCAAGCTCTCCGTAGGCGTGCTGTTCCTGTACTTCCTGATCTACCGCAAAACCGAAATCTAAAAAAAGCGCGGAAAACCCGGCCGATACTCCGCCAGGTTCTCCGCGCTTTTGCCTGTCCTCCCGTGCCCGGTTCATGCCCGTGCTACGCCGTCGCATGCCCGCGGTTCTCCACAAGCTCCGCGATCCATTCGTCGAACGAGGCGAATCCGCCCGCGTCGATCCGATTCTCCGCGCATGCCGCGGAATCGAATAAGCCGTATCGTTCTTCGCGTTCGCCGGCCGGCCGGAATAAGCCGACACGACCGAGCCGGGAGAGTGATACGGCCGGAAGCAGCGCCGGATACGGATCTGCGGCGGTGCCGCCGAACGCCTGCCTGGAAAAGTCCGCAAGTTCGCCGGGCCCCCGTACTTCGATTCCCGCGCTGAGCGGACCCGCAAACAGCTCGACCGCCCCGACTCCGATCAGAAAACGTCTGTATTCGGGAGGCAGTTCGAATCCCGCATCCTGTTCGAATTGTTCCAGCTCGCGGCCCATGAAGGTCATTCTTCGCACAAACCGGTACGATTCGCCGTTATCGAGTTCGATGAATTGGCCTTCGCTTGCCCGAATCCAGGCATTGAGCTGATCGTAAGCTTCAATGATTCTCCACATCGTCTTCTCCAACCTCCGATTTCCATGTGCCGATAGGCGTTTTGCCTGTTTGATGCGGCCGTCTTTCCATTTTAACGCCCCAAACCGTCAAATGCCAAACAAGCAGGACGCAAGCGCTGCTGCCGCACGCTTCCGTCCTGCTTGCCTGCTGTCGCTCCGCTTATATTAAGGCAGCCGAACCGCATTTAACCTTTGAGCTTGAACACCGCACCCTGGCTTGTATCCTGCACCTGAAGCATCAGGCCTCCGGTCTGCTCGTCCACATACCAGCCTTCCTGCCCATGCTCGGCTTCTTCGCGTTCCAGCTTCTGCAGCCCTTCGATCTCCGAAGGCTTGAACGCCGTGCAGACGAGCGCAAAGCGCAGCAAATTGCGGTTGGCCGTGTAACCCCGACGCTCGTAGCGATAAGACAGTTCCAGTTCGTTCTCCCCGCCGCGCAGCTCGAACTCGATCAGGGACGAAACACCGCTTGCATAGTCGAAGCTCGATCCGTCATCTTCGTAAAGGCTGTAGACGGCTTTGAAGCCCGGTTCCGCCGAAGCCCCGTAAACCCGCAGCGTCAGCGTCTCGTCCGTACGGTCGTCCGCATACAGCTTGGGTTCGCCTTCCGCGATCACCGCGCCGGATTTGATATACAGCGGCATCACGCTGAGCGGCGCATGCGCCAGGATATGCCGTCCTCCCGCCAGTTTTTCGCCGGTCCAGTAATCGATCCATTCGCCTTCCGGCAGGTAAACGGCGCGATGCTCGGTATCCGGCCGATAGATCGGAGCCGCCAGCACATCGCTGCCGACAAGGAATTGGTCGCACAGATTGGTGACATGAGGATCGTCTTGATACTCCAGCAGCAGCGGACGCATCGGCGGAAGTCCCGTCTCCGACGCTTCATGGAACAGGTTGTACAAATGCGGCATCCAGCGGTAGCGAAGGCCGATATATTCGCGTAAAATGCCTTCGATCTCCGGTCCGAACGACCACGGTTCCTGACGCAGCGTTCCGATCGAGGAATGGTTGCGGCAGTAGGGGAACAGCACGCCCATCTGCGTCCAGCGCACCAGAAGTTCCGCCGACGTATGGTGCGCGAAGCCGCCGATATCCGGTCCCGCAAACGCCAAGCCCGACAAGCCCATATTGAGCACCATCGGCATGGCCAGCGCCATATGCTCCCAGAAGCTGCGGTTGTCGCCGGTCCAGACGGCCGCGTAACGCTGAATCCCCGCATAACCGGCCCGGGTCAGCACAAACGGGCGCTGTCCGTCCAGGTTTCTTTTCAACCCTTCATACGTCGCTTTGGACATCAGCATGCCGTACAGATTGTGCAGCTCTTCATGCGTTTTGGGATTGCCGTTGTTGCCATGCATCACGTCCAGATCCATCGTTTTGGAAGAATTGAAGACTGCGGGCTCGTTCATGTCGTTCCAGATCCCGTGAATGCCGAGGTCCGTATAATATTTGTGCAGATTCCCCCACCACTGCGAAGCCGTATCGTTGGTGAAGTCGGCAAACGCGCTGGTCCCCGGCCACACATCCCCGAAGAAAATATCGCCTTCGAGCTTGCGGCTGAAATGGCCCTGTTCCACGCCCTCGCGGTATACGGAATACTTCGGATCCTTCTTGACTCCGGGATCGACGATCGGCACGATGCGGATGCCCAGCGACCGAAGTTCCGACATCATCTTCTCCGGGTCGGGGAAACGTACCGGATCGAACGTAAACACCCGGTACTCGTCCATATAATGAATATCGAGATAGATAACGTCGCACGGGATGCCTTTGTCCCGGAAAGTCCGCGCCAGATGCAGCACTTCGTTCTGATCCATATAGCTGTAGCGGGACTGATGGTAGCCGAGTGCCCATTTGGGCGGAAGCGCGATGCGTCCGGTCAGTTCCGTATATCCCCGCACGACGTTCTTCAGCTCGGGGCCGTATACGAAATAGATGTCGTAATCGCCCGTCGAACAGCCGATCGTGTAGGAGATGCCTTGCGAACGCATATCGAAGTCGCTTCGTCCCGGGTTGTCGAGGAAAATGCCGTAAGACGATTTGCCGTGCATGTGGACAAGCAGAGGAATCGATTCGTAGAGCGCTTCGATCTCCGGCATATGAGGGGCATAGACGTCGGTGTTCCACATCGTATAGCGTTCGCCGCGTTTATCGAGAAAGCTCGCTTTCTCGCCCAGTCCGTAGAAATGGGAGTCTCCCGGCATATCGTATACCGAATGGATCGCTCCGCGCGGATTCCAGCTGACCGTATTCTGGCGGGCCACCAGGCGCTCTTCCCGGTCGAACACGGACAGGGCCGACGTTTGTTTCTCGATCTCGAGTACCAAATTGCCGGCGCTGAGCTTCCAGGCGCTATCCGTTTCTTCCACCTGCGCTTCAAGCGTCGGCTGCGTACGCGGCACAATAGCCACGGTGGTCGACAAATCCGGTTCTTTGCCCATGAACAGCTTCATCCGGAAGATATTCTCGCCCAGAAAAATAAAAGCCAACGACGCACGTTCTCCCCGGCAGACATAAACTCCGTTCATATGATCCAGCGCCAGCGCGCGGCCTATCGTTCCCCAGGCTTCCTGAATAATAATCGGTCCTACGCGGTCGGGGTGTATCGCTTCACTTGTGTCCATATGTGCGTCAGCTCCTTATAAGCCGTCCTCTGCCGCAGGCTGCGGCTTTGAGGCGGTATGATATCGAGATATCGGTTCCGTGTTTTCGGCGATTTTTGCGTATGATCACATATTCACCGTTATTTTGCCTTCTGAACGAATACGCCCGTCTTTTTCCGCATTGATTTAGGGCAAACGTTTGCACAAAAGGGCGAAAAAAATGATTTCCCCATCCTGCGCCGAAAATCCGGATACTTGAAACCGTTATCTTTCTTGATTATGACATTTTTGCTCACTCGCCGCAATCGAAAAATTCGAAAAGCAGGTACGCCCGACCGAAAAGGGGGTATAACATGGTTGTGGACAAAATGACCTACCGGTCATTTTGGGATCCGGAATATTTATTTACGAAAGGGGCTGCTCATCTTGTCGTCAAGAAATCCTTACAAATGGCTGAATGCGATTCTGCTGATTGCCACGCTTGCGGTCAATGCCATGTCTACGCTGCTTCCGCTGGCCGGCCGGGATACCCGCGAGATCTCGGACATGTACAAAAACCTGCTCACTCCGGCAGGGTTCGCTTTCTCGATCTGGTCGGTTATTTATGTCCTGCTGATCGGCTTTGTGATCTACGCCTTCGTAGCCGAGCGCAAAGGCCGGGCTTCCGCCGCTGCTCCGGGGCCGCTGTTTGCGATCAGCTGCGTATTGAACATGGCCTGGCTGTTCTGCTGGCATTATCTGCTGATCGAACTTTCCGTCGTTGTCATGCTGCTGTTCCTCGTCGTTCTCATTCTGATCTACCGGCGGACCCGGCTGCATGGGGAACGGCTCGAAGTGCTGGATATCGTATTCGTCAAGCTGCCGTTCAGCATGTATCTGGGCTGGATCAGCGTAGCGACCATCGTCAACATTTCCGCCCTTTTCACCAAACACGGTTTCGACGGTGTAGGCCTCGGCCTTACCAGCTGGGCAATCGTAATGGTCATCGTGGCCGCCGCGCTCGCGTTCACCATCGGCTTCCGGTTCCGCGACGGCGTCTACCCGCTTGTGTTCGCTTGGGCGCTGTATGCGATCTCTGTCGAACAATCGGACACCGTTCGCGCCGTGGAGCTTACGGCTCTTGTCGCCTCGATCGTCGTTGCGCTGTTCGGGATATGGATGCTTATCCGCTCGGTTCGCGACCGCGATTGATTAACCAACTTTCCGCCAGTGAAATCCCGGCTTCAAGCCGCTTCGGCTACCGCCGGATTTCACCTCGGAACCCAAAGAAAAGCCGGCTGCGCAGAGCAGCCGGCTTTTCTTTGGGTTCGTGTACCTCGAGCCGCCCTTTCGAAAAAGGTTCGGGCTGCCCAAGAAAGTACGGAAACCTATTCGCCCCGATTACTCGGCCAGGGCAATCACTTCGATCTCGACCAGTGCGTCCTTGGGGAGGCGTGCCACTTCGATCGTGCTGCGTGCCGGATAAGGTTCGCTGAAGAACGTACCGTATACCGCATTGGCTGCAGCGAAATCGTTCATGTCTTTCAGGAACATCGTCGCTTTGACCACGCGGTCCAGACTGCTGCCTGCCGCTTCGAGCAGCGCTTTCACGTTCTCGAGCGACTGCTTGGCCTGAGCTTCGACGCCGTCCGGGAATTCGCCCGTCTGCGGGTGCACGCCGAGCTGACCGGAAGCGAAGATGAACGGCCCTGCCGCAACCGCCTGCGAGTAAGGTCCGATTGCGCTTGGTGCCTGGTCCGTAACGATTGGCTTTTTGATATTCGACATGTGTAGAATCCCATCCTTTTCGGCTTGAATTTAATCCGACGTTTCGATACGGCCATGGCCCGGGAAGACGGCGGTTTCTGCTGTTCGCATATCCTAAGTTTAAGCGGTCCGCAGCCATTGGGCAAGCTGTCCGCCAGAGAAGGACTTTCTATCGATCAAAACAGCAAAAACCGCGGCTTCGGCAGCCGCGGCAGGGAATTCTCAGGGCATAAACGTTCAAAAATCGCAGCCAAACGTGCAAGCTCATCCTTTTTCCGGCAGAGCCTAGGACAGCGGCAGGAACAAAGAAAAGGTGCTGCCTTTGCCTTCCGAGCTTTCCATCCGGATAAACCCGCCCAACAGCCTTGCCAGGTCGCGGCTGATCGACAGCCCCAGTCCCGTACCGCCGTATTTTTTGCTGATCGTGCTGTCCGCCTGCTGGAAAGCTTCAAAGATCATAAAATGCTGTTCGGCGGCAATCCCGATTCCCGTGTCCCGCACGGCAAATACGACCCATTCCCCTTTAAGCTGGGGCTCCTGCGCTTTATAGACATGCAGTTCGACACAGCCAGTCTCCGTAAACTTGAACGCATTGGCAAGCAGATTCCGCAAAATTTGCTGGAGGCGCTGCGGATCGGACTGGAACGTATCCGGCAGTTCTTGTTCCATACGAATATCGAAATCGAGCTGCTTGTGCCGGGCCGTCAATTCGAAATAAGGACCGACCCAACCGGGGATTTCCATGAGGCTTATATCTTCGTGCACAATCTCCAGTTTGCCCGCTTCGACTTTGGACAAATCGAGAATATCGTTGATGATCTTCAGCAGGTCTTCTCCCGAATGGCAAATCAGCTGTCCGTAACGGGCCATCTCTTCGCTTGGCGTGTCTTCCGCAGATTCGGAAATAAACTGTGCCAGATTGATCACACTGTTCAGCGGCGTACGCAGTTCATGCGACATATTGGCCAAAAATTCGGATTTGTACTGCGACGCAAGCAGCAGCTGCCTCGCCCGCTCTTCCAAAACGACCTTGTTCTTGCCCAGTTCTTCCGTCTGCTGCTGAAGCAGGCTGTTGGCTTTCTCGAGTGCGATCGCCCGCTGTTGGTCTTTCTGAAAATCCCGCAGGATAAAAGCGAACAGTCCGCACAGCAGTATACTCGTCGGCAGGGTATACGGCAGAATGTTCCACAGGTAATAAGCTTTCGGGAGAACCCCGAAAATCATGACGTTAACCGTACTCAGCAGATTCATTACGACGATGACGAACACCGCCCGACGGGCAAAACTCCAATCGACCCGGCGCAGCCATACATTCAGCAAAGCTCCGGCGGCGCCAAGGATGGTCAGATTGATAAATCCCGCCAGAGCCGCTTCGCTCCACCCGAAAGAGAAACGTGTCAATCCGATTCCCATGCCGACGATAAAGATGATGGGCGGCCGGGTATAGACGAAGATCGCAATCAGCAGGGGGACGATGCGCATATCGAGGATAACCTTTTCGGCCATTTGAAATCCGAACAGGGTCGCAAACCATCCGCCGGCGATCAATAGAAGAACAGAGCCTATGTATTTTACGATTCCGGGTGTCCGATATATCGCATATTTGTAAATCAGATTGGCGATATAAGCAAACGTAACCAGAACCGCCATGTTTTGCACAAACATTTTGGTGAATTCCATCTTATCGCCTCTATTTCCTGATTCTTCCGTTCGGTTGGTGACGGCCCCATCTTACCATGAATATTTGCCGGAAGGATATGTTTGCGAAATTTCGAACGTATGATCTTTTATTCTTATATACGATACATTTTTTGTCAAGAAAAACCGTATTCTGATATATTGCCCGCAGCTTATGCGGATCTTTCCGATACGGAGACAGATACGAAAAAGCCAGGAACCTAGCAAGCCCCTTTTGTTATACGCAGACTTGACCGTTTTGTTTCGCGCCCGAACGAAAGGCTTCAAAAACGCGCCGCACCACGCCGTTTTGACGACGGCTTCTGAAGCCGTTATTCTTTTATCGGATTCGCCGCTTCCAATTTTTATATGCGTCGAATTGAGGTTTTTTGGGCCCATAAGGCTTTCAAGCGATCCGTGCCGTTCGTCTGCGAAGCGGGTATAACGGCATGGCAAAATCGCCTCGGCATACGGTTTCCAAGCTGTCTTTTCACCCGGAACGGAAGCCGACGCATTTCTTTCTTCTATATAAGGCACAGTCGGCGAAACAAACGAAAAAAAGAGTGCGACCGCACCTAAACTGTACCCTTTGTAAAGGACACTTTGAAAAAAAGGTTAGGACACGTGAAGAAGCTGCTGCCTGTATCTTGCAG
>NZ_JAAZWC010000016.1 GCF_013185195.1 Saccharibacillus qingshengii | reverse complement strand
CCGCAAATGTCTAGGCTGGAAGTCTACACACGAATCGTTTCAGGACGAAGTGTTGCACTTGGATTGACAATCCGTCTAGAATAAAAATGCCGATTTTTCTTTTGAGGAAAATCGGCATTTTTCAAACATTTAATTGGCTATAACGATTTGGTCATCTACAACATTGAAATATAACTGCCCTTTTTCGGCTTCAAGCGTTTTTATAATTTCTTTACCTAGCGCCTCAGCCAGAAGCGGAGGAACCGCATTCCCAATTTGATGCCTTACTTCATGGCGATTTCCAAAAAAAACGAAATCGTCTGGAAACCCTTGAAGTCGAGCTGCCTCTCGCGGTGTCAAAGCTCTGTCTTGGAGCGGGTGCGCATAACGCCCCCTTGTAAAACTGTCAAATCCGCCGGTGATTGTAGGGGCTTGACCATCCCAACGAAGTCGCCCGTATACATCAGGCCACCCACCTTTAGTTGTATCGGCATTTTTGTGGCAGTCTAATCTAAACTCTTCAGGAATGTCTTTCCATCCTCCGCCTTGTGGGACAAAAGATATTCTATGAGCATTCGCGGCACTAATGTTAGCTCGATAATGATTGGCAAACTTGGGGTGTCCTTCTTTAGAATTCATCGGTGGTTCTGGAAGCCCGGCTAAAACCTGACCCACTGTTTTCCGATTTCCCACAGTAGGCTGAGGGATAGAGAATGGAGCATTTATACTTTTATTTTTGCCTATGATTATGAATCTTTCCCTTACTTGTGCCAGACCGTAATCCGCCGAATTATAAAAATGAGGGTATAAATCATAATCCTGAAGCTCTAAATTGATGGCTTCAACAAAATCTTTGCCTCTTTTTTGTCCCATCATAGCCACATTTTCTAAAAAGAAAAATTTAGGATTTAGTTCTTTAACTAATCTAATGTATTCCAAAACGAGTTTATTTCTTTCATCCCCTAGATGAGCACCACGTTTTTGCTTTGAAAAACCTTGGCAAGGTGGTCCGCCAGCAAAAAGATCAAGATCCCCTTCCCTGATTCCGCTTCGTTTCAACAGTTCTTTTCCGGTTACTTCCGTCGCATCAGCAACAAAAGCACGACTCGAAACGTTGTTTACGTAACTTTGCACAGCCCACTCGTTAAAATCGAAAGCAGTGCCTACATAAAATCCTGCGTGATCCAATCCGAGCCCTAAACCGCCAGCCCCGCTAAAAGATTCGATGCACGTAAAACGACCATTCATCGATTTCATCTCCTCACAATCTAACCTAAGACTTATTAGAGTATTGTTTCTTCGCCTCATCAATAAAAACAATCATTTGATCTATAGAACCCCTAAAATCCGTTTTTATTTCATGCTCCCAAACTCTTAAAATGTTCCAGCCCTTTTTCAAATAAAATTCAGTCACTACTTTATCTCTTTCCACATTTTTTTGAAGCTTCTTAACCCAAAATTCTTCATTACTTTTAGGAAAGCTTTTGTGTATAGGACATACATGCCAAAAACAAGAATCAAGAAAAATAACTACCTTGTACTTCTTGATGGCTAAGTCGGGCTTTCCTTCCAAGCCGTTAACGTTTCGTCTGAAACGGACCCCTTGCCTCCATAATTCACTAAAGACACGATCTTCAAACTTTGTTTTTGATCGAACACTTTTCATCACCTTACTTCGTACTTCTTTAGAAAATCTATCTGCCATAAAATCACCGCTTTTAAAGTGAACAAATGTTCCCTGAATTATAACACGAGATAAAAAACTCCACAATTAATCTTCCCAGTTACGATAAAGTGAAGTGAATTCAATTAAAACATAAAACACTATAAAATTCATTGACTTCTTTTTATAGGCCATTGTTTGCTGAGAGAAAATGAGGTGGTTCCCAATATACGTTCAAGACGCAGAAAATTTTCTACATTGTGCACAAAAACAAGACTATTTATCATGTGCGCTGTTTCTTTGTAGTCATGTAGAAATCATCTCTACAGTGCCGGTTCTCATGTACAAATATGCAGAAGTAGCTGACGAAACTTTGTTACGCATGCTTCTCCAGTATGGGCTTGACGTGAATATACAAGACTTTGGGGGCAGAACTTTGCTTAGCTTTGCTTGCAAATTCGGTAATTCTTCATTTGCTGCATTTTTGCTGAAGCAAGGGGCGAATCCTTCTACTGCTCAAGATTCTGGAGAAACGCCCCTAATGGTAGCCGCAGCTAGAGGACAACTATCCTGTATGAAGCTCCTTCTTGAACATAGTGCTGATCCTAATTATAGCTCCACAGATGGTCGCACAGCGCTTTCTGAGGCCATCGACAATTTTCAAACGGAGGCTGTGCAGTTTCTATTAGATAACGGAGTTGTACCGAACTAACCCTATAAAACGGGGTTATGTGGCGTGCGGCACATTTTTATTGTCTGGTTACGCACAGAACATTGGACACGTGTCCAGTATGCTGTAGGTAGTCTATAATTGGGGGTCTCTACATGAACAAGCTTCGCAAATTTTTCCTTACATCACTGGCAGCCACTATGCTGCTTGGCACGGCAGCTATTACGCAGCCTGCAGCTCCGGCGCATGCAGCCACTACGTCTTTTACTGACATTTCCGGTCACTGGGCAGAAGCTGCCATTAAGCAAGCGGCAAATCTTGGACTCGTAAAAGGGTATGCAGACGGTAGCTTCAAGCCGGGAAGTAACGTTACACGCGGGGAATTTGCGGTCATGCTAGCTAGAGCTACAAAGCAAACGCCAAGCATGACTGGTGTAGCATTTAGTGACGTTGCCAAAAATAACTACGCCTACGACAGCGTAAACAAAGTCACGGCACTTGGCTTCGTAAAGAAAACGGACTACACAGCAGGCCTAAAGCCAAACACTGCAATGAGTAGAGAAGAAATTGCAAAGTGGCTGGCTACAGGGCTTGCAGCATCAGGTGCGGAGTTCAACAAAGCACTTAGTGATGTAGCTGGACCGCATGCACTTGTACCAGTTACTGAGTTCTACAAGGGCGGACTTACAAAGAATAATATTCCAAACGTCTCCATGATGATGGGTACAGGCATCATGCTTGGTGACACTAAAGGCAGCTTTAATCCACGTGCCAATGTAACGAGAGCTGAGGTCGCAAGTATCCTTATTCGCTATATGGGCGTTGAAGGAAAATCAGCAAGTTCGTACACGGGGCTTAACGAACTCCGAGAAGTGGCAACTACAGGAACCAATGTAACGTCGTTCACACCGCTTGAGTACGTGAAAACAAATAACACGTCAACTTTTAAAGAAATGATTGGCAAAGACATCAAGATGAAGTCTGCCGTTGCTGATGTAAAAGTACACCGGATGATCGTCCTTGACCTTGATGTACAGACGAAAGCCCGTCACAGCATTTATACGGACATGTTCGCTACGGGTACTGTAAATTACAGAGCCGATTACACAATCCTTACGGAGCAAACAATGACAGCCAATATGGATCCAAAAAAACTTACAAGTGCTGTGTTTCAGAACGCCTCCCTTTCTCCAGTAGTTGGTGTTGGGAATCTCGGTAATGAAAATACCAGTTACGGTGTAACATTTGGCGGGTTCCACCTGCAGAAGGTAAATGGCTTGTACAAGAGTGTACCCTACATGAGCCAGAGCACACCAAAGAGATTCTGGGCACTTGGACGCGGTGTGGGTAAGACAAAAGAAAGCAACTTGGATGACATTGAGCTCTTTGCAAAAGACGGGTCCTACATGAAGCTTGTAAACAGCAAATAAAAAATGGCCCCAGCTAGTTTTGGCTGGGGTTCTCTCATCTTTGGATTATATTGATGATTGCTATGGGCGTTTGGTTTTTTGTTTACGTAGGGGCATTTCAAGAACTCCAGATGAGCTAGAATGCAGGTTAGGACGGCAGTCCTAGTCACAGGAATTTCTTATTCCACCCCCACGATCTACCGTTTTTATCTCTCCATTTGTCAAGCTCAATAGCTTCGTTGTGGCGACCTTGTTTTCTGAGCGCGTCAATCTTTTCTTGTTTAGTCATCTGAAATACCGCCTTTTCATGAGATATTACACGGCTCGGGCTGCTGGATAAGAGCAGTCCGTTTCTGTGTAGTATGTTTATGTCATGCAGATTCACGCCGTGTCAACAACGTAAAAGTTTACATAGGTAAAGACCCCAGAGTACAGGCTCTGGGGTCTTTTCATGTTCTTAGTTATACTGTGTACAGTTTGTTTAGGTAAGTGATCGTCCGTATCAAATAATAGTATTTGGGCGATTACACATTTACATGAAAAGACCCCACACTATGTGTGGGGTCCCTTTTGTTACTTGAAGTAAATAACTACGGTGTCGTATGCCGTTGGATTTGGCTGCACGGTTACAGTGTAGTTTCCTACTTTCTGTTCGGTTTGTTTACGCGTATTTACGGCATTTTGCAGTGTAGTTACGAAGTTATCCGGAACTTTTACTCCAGCCGCTTGCAGAGTTTCTACAGCGAGCTTGAGACTTGCTGTTTCACTAGCTAGGAAAGAGATGACCCGGCCACTGGCAGACTTGCTTTCCGCTTGTCTATATGCCACAGAAGTACCGCTAGAAGCATCCCTAATTACGAATCCAGCGTCACTTGCTTCCGTGGTGTAGCCTTTGTACGAACTCGAACCATTGATGACGTTCTCGATTGCCGTCTGTACGCCCTTAATTCCGTTTGGAATAGGTACAGGAGCTGGCGGTGTTACAGGCGCGCTTGGGAATCTTGGGCGCTCTTTGAGCGACGTCAGACCTTTTGTTTTTACACGCTGGATGAAAGCTACAGCTTCGGCACGTGTAAGGTAATCCTTACCTTTGTAACCAGCCACCGTGTTGCCCGTTTTACCGGCGGCGAGGTTTTCACTGAGCAGGTAACGAATTGCTTCGTCGTTCATGAAGTTCACACCGTTTGCGCCTGCGATGATGTTCGCAACTTCGCCCCGCGTGATTGCTTGTTCTCTTGTAGCCCGACCAACGGCGTCATTGCTGATTCCGTTTACTGGCCAGTTCAGATTCTTTGCAATGTTGTACACGGGATCTGCCCAGTGTTTCTGGCCTGCTGTAGGTTTTACAGGTTGGTAGGCCGAAATGAACATCATGAGGAATTCGGACTCCGATACTTGCTTTTCAGGGCGGAATGTACCATCCGGGTAACCTTTTACGACGTTGTTTGCGATAGCCCACTGGATAGTGGAATATGCCCAGTTAGACTTCTTGACGTCACCGAAACTTGTTACAGCTGCCGCACTTACGCTCCCCGCTACAAGCGTTACGGAAAGCGTAACCCCTCCGATCACCCCCAGCAATTTCTTTTTAAAAGTGTTCATTCTTTTATTCCTCCATCATTTTCAAAGTGAACTACCCGTTCATCAAAAAATCCGTATCGTTTGCTTGTCAAGAACCGTGTCCATGGGATACGGGCATTTCTTGTTGCTTCGGACACCCGCCTACAAGCAAACTCTAAAAAGGGCTTATGCAAATCAAACACTAAGTTTTATAATAAAGATTGGAAAATAAAAGATACACAAGAGAATTGAGGGGTGCGCCATTGTACCGTTCCGTAACCGACACACCGTTTTTTAAAGATATTGTTCATCAAGAAGATCACGAATGGGTTGCGACCAAATTTCGAGAAAAGAAATTCAACAAAGGCCAAGTGCTGTACATGCACGGCGATGAAGGTCACGAGATGTACATCATTAAATCCGGTGCGCTCAAGATCTACCGTCAGGACGAGAATCGGGAAATTATCTTCGGACACCAATTCCCTGGAGAAGCGATTGGCGAACTTGAGATCTTCCACCACGATAACCATCGTACAGCGTCTGTAGCTACCATGGAGAAAACATCTCTTTGGGTAGCGACCCGTACTGCAATGGAAGAACTGGTTTCACGCTATCCTGCCATTTTACGAAAAACGATCTACATACTCAGCGAACGTCTTAGCCAAGCGGATCGGAAGCTCGAATATCTGGTGTTCCTTGACGTCAGGATTCGTGTAGCCAATCTTCTGCTGGATCTTCATTCCAATTTCGGAAAAGAAACTGAAACAGGCACACTAATCGATTGGAAAATCACACAACAGCATTTGGCCAACATGATCGGTGCAGGTCGGGAAAGTGCCGCAAGAATCCTGAACGAATTTCACGATCAAGACATCATCGAACTGAAAAATCGCCGGATCTACATTTTGAAATTGGACGCGCTAAAAAGGCTGGCTGGGGGAGAAACCCAACCGGGCGATGAACGTCTTTGGCACTCCACACATAAGTATGACCTTAACACGTCACATTTTCGAAATCTATGATGCTTTGTAACCTGCTTCCATTATAGCGGATTGACGCCGGTTTTTCTGTGCGTACTTCCGCTATTTTTTTGTGTCCTTCCGCACAAATCCACTTTTCGGATACAGGGGTACATTGGATCTTATTGTCGAACTCCAGTGGACCATGCTTTGATCGTTTTAGATTTTAGTAAAGGAGGAAGCGCAATAGGGAAATTTCTTTTAGGTAAAATTCTAGTAACGGAAGGCGTACTGAAAAGCGTCAGTGAAACGGATCAAATGATCGCATTGAACCGTCATGCACAAGGAGACTGGGGAACAGTTTTTGAGAACGAAGCGTTGACCAACAATAAAGGAATGCTTAAAGGCGGTCGTTTGTTATCCAGTTATTTGAGTGAACGGGGCATCCCCTTCGATGTCGTGACGGAAGCGAATCGGTCATTGACTTGGCTTAAACTTCGGGAGGAATAATAATTTGAGCTGCACAGCCTTTTATGAAGCGGCCTTTTTGCGATTTCTGGGTCGCTTGAGCGAAGAAACCGAACCGGACTTGGGGCTGTTACATGCGGACAGCGATGAACACTGCGAATTCTTTCTTCAAGTCTCTCCGGTTCTGCTCCAAAATCGTTTACGTGCCATTCTTAACGCGATGATTAGCGAGTTTAGCATGGAGAATGCCGAAGACGTTGCCATGGAAGCCCATGTAGATCCGCACCGAATCCGAGTACAGGTGACGGAATCTTGGATCGAAATTCTGGTCGTACAGGAGAACGACCAAATGATCTTTGCCGGCGTGAGGTACAGCAAGGAAACGAAAAAACTGGTGTACCATCTGCGACTCGAAGCACTAAGAAAAAGCTTACAGGATTTGATTTTGCTTGACCGTATGGGTGCTTTGTGAAAGATAGTCTGGTTGTCTTGGAAGTGTACGAATACGAAAACATCCGTTATCGAGGACACCCATGTACAGTTGTGCAGGGGCTGGTTCTGGAAGCCGGTTTATCGGCCGCAGATTTTACACTTATTATTCGCTCCAAGAGAAAGGATGTGGTGAAACTACGACTCGAAGACCATCGATTGTTTCCTATGCTAAGTCGCAACCTGGACGTTATTCTGAGATTCCTCGATCTCAGGGAGAACACCTGATAACCGGAAAGAAGCTTTGTTCAGATACAAGAAAAACTTGTCACATGTACGGTACACTTTGGGAAGACGTGCTTATAAAACTCCGGCCGCTACTGTCAGTTAAGGACTACACTCGCTTTAAACAAGCCCGATTGATAGACATTTTGGAGAGCCGAGCTTACATCAGGCTTGCTCGTAAGTCTCACGAACCCCACATTAAAGAAGGTTACGAAGGAATGGTGGCCGCCATTCTGTATGGGCTTCTTGGTATGGAACTTGAAGTTAACATCATTGGTGAGGATGAACCACTCAAGCACGTTGAATAAATCAAAAACCTTTAAAAGAAAGGAGCACAACCATGCCAAGACCTTTACCACGCGCCGATTGGGTAAAGAAATGTCTGAACCCTGAATGCGAAAGTACAGATCTCTTGCTTAATCCCAACGGCAAGAAGCACACGAATGCTGTAGTAAAATGCAACAGTTGCAAGATGAAATTTGAGGTAATGGCTTTATAAAACAGAGTGGGAGGCCACTTGGCCTCCCGTTTTTGTATCAATGTGCTGCTTGAATACTATTCCAAGCTCTTTCCAAAAAATCACGAATATCGCCGCAGCCTAACTCCACGTAGGTTGGACCCACTTGTATATCTCGTGGATCAGTATCATTCGTTCGTTGTTTTACAAAAATATCTTTGCTTGTTTGAACAACAACTACAGAGGTTCTCCCCTCCGTTACACGCACCACCGTTTCACCATTCGGTTGAGTAGCGGGAAATACTTCGGCCCCACCTACAGAAAATACAGCTTTTTGCCCAATCTTTGCTTTCACTAACCCGGCTGTAACATCGCTTGCGAATTGTTTAGCGTCCATAAAAACCTCCATGTATTAAGTTCAAGTTCGTTTACGAGCAAAATATGGAAATCCTTTTTTCGTCAAGGTATTTTAAAAGCGGGGAAGAGCACCAGCCTAGCTCCTCCCCACGCAACTTCTTAAAAGTCGTCGAAATCCCCCATATCTTTAGAAAGGATGCGAACACTTTTCAGCTTTTGGCTTTGATTGAACAGATTTTGCTGTTTCGCTGACTCGATCTGATGCCGGAGATACCGATCACCATCCTTACCTTTCTCCCGGTACTTATCGCCACAGGGGGATTCTTTAAATATTTTCCGAATTTCGTCAGGAGAAACCCCACCTTCTGCGAGTCGTGCACAGATGTGAAAATCCCGTTCACTTCTGGTTCTAGCCTTTGAGTTTTTCACGAAACTCCGATATGCATCCAAATTCGGAGCGTTGATCTTGCTTGCTAGATTTTTATCGAATTTTTGCGTTCGCTTCAAAATCTGAGCCACGCTCTTACTCACCAGAATATCAGAAAAAATAACGGGGGCAAAATCCACGTCAGGCCTCTTCTGTACCTGTGGGAAATGTTCAAAATCTGTAAGTGTGTATCGAAGACCCGGATCAAAGTGAATAATTTTTACGCGCTTCGGGCTGTTGGGGTTTTTACGATGATAGCCTGCCGGCACTCGCATAAGTCGCATCGCATCACCACACGCATCGGCGCCCGTGTAAGCTTCAAGACGACGATTCATCTGGACTACATCTTCGACGGGATAAGCAGCATCGAGCAAAAAATACAGGTGGTAGCCTCCTGGTGTGGAAACGATGATGCTTGGGAAGGGCTTTAAATTCGCAATGATCTCGGCCGCTTTCGCTTCAGCTACTTGAAGATCTGCATCAAGAAGTTTGAAGTCGATGTCTAGCCAGCATGATGGTGCTACAGAAACGTCCGAGCGCGCGGCTCTGACATACCTTTCAGTGTTCCGGTCATAAATCCCGCGATCTCTCGGACACACTGTGTAAAAAATGCACCCGCTCTGATTACTGGCACAAGCGTGTTTACAAATCTTGCTGAGATTTTCTCTCTGGATGCGAAATGTTTTGGTTCGCATATACGTTTCCCTGATTGGCTTATCACAAATTTCGATAAAATGCTTTGATCCCATACTTTCGTCAAGAATTGGCATATACAGTGCTTCCAGGAAATCGCTCAGGTCAACAGGTTTGTTTACCGACTTGAATGCTACATGTTCACAAAATGTTTGAATGGTCATCAGGATTCCCCCAGTTATGTGGTTTGGTATTCATGTTAGTCAGAGCGCTGTACCCGCGCTCTGACTGCATTCAGGATCTTACATCTGCTCTAACATGACGCCCTGTTGATGTCAGTTCGAATCAGAAAAAGTCGTCGCCATCTTTCATCAGATCTTCGAAATCTCCAGGCTCGAACTCGTCCGGATAAGTTTCGCATAGCTGCGTGAGATCAATCGAAAGTACGCGATGCGTACGTCCGGCAATGGATTTTAGGAAGTTGACAGATTTTACGAATCCACCATCGTCAGCATTATCTCGAAGCTTCATCACGATAGCACGCGCAGACAAGCTGTCCTTGCTATAGCCTCCGGCCACAGCTTCGATTAACGGTTGCTGCTTGAAGTGGCCGAAAAGCCGATCGTTCTTAAGCTCAACAAGAAACTCGCCTGGTTTGAAGATTTTGTCATAACGGTCGCGTACGGTGGCCATGATCTCGATGAGCTGGTCGCCGAAAGTATTTTCCGGACCTGCGGCAAGGGATGCAACTGCCTCAACAGCTTCATCGAGCGTGTACACCTCGATACCGAGCTCGTTACATAGCTGTAGGCCAAGCAGTAACCCAAACATTACACAAGCCGCATTCTTCCTGTTTCTCGGCGAAGAAAAATCTTTCTCAGCTACAGCTTCTGTCGCTTGTTTAAAAAGCCCATTCCAAGAACTTTCATTTTGCAGCAGCCAGCGCATGTACCCACCAACGAACTCGATTTTCTTTGGAATTTTGCAAAGTTCGGCAAAGGCCTCGGGATTTTGCTCTTTGCTTCGTATGGCGACCGCAACAATGCGCTCTTGGCAGGCTTGGTCAAGTATGGGATCTTCGCCTGCTACGATGAGCGGAGCTAAAAGATCGTAACGAACAAGTTCTTGACTCGACTGCCCTCGGCTGTCGTCCCTTCGATCGTAGGCATTTCGAAGAATTTGCTTAATGGAAGCTGCTTGCGGCAAACTTTCCCGATATTCGTCAAGGTACACCGGCAGTGAATTGGTCATGCTGAGTCGTTTGAGCACTGGAAAGCGTCTTTCTGTCGGCAATGCCTTTGGGTCTTTGTGGCCTAGAAACTTCAGCAGTTCTGAAATCGTCGACGTTTTGCCCGCACCCTTCGAACCGTAAAGTTGAAGCGACGGGAACTTTACGCCAAAGTGCTGGAATAGCGGCTCTTTGAGCACACTGGCAAGAATCCAACCCAGCAAGACAAGCAATTTTTGTCGCGCTCCGATGCCGAGAACCGTGCTTAAGAACTGCTTCGCCAGAACCTTCCAGGCATCGCGTTCAGGTACCGGTACATCGTACAGATCACTATGAGAATCACCTTTTTTAGGAAGCAAGACAACAGCATCCGAAATGCCTTCCGGTTGGATCACGCCATCCATGACAAGGAATCCTTCACGACGGAATCCCAGTACATCGCTGGCTTTTACCGTTCCTCGTACAGATTTTCGCAGGTACATTACGAGAAGTGCGTATTCTGCCGCAGTGCCTGTAACCACAAGTCCCATGATCCCAAGCGCTTGAATAAGATTCGACGCGGTTGAGATGTCTGAGACTTCGACTCTCCGTTTTCGGTATACGCGCCCACCAGACTCCACAGTCATGATGTACTCCTCGTGTCCCGTTTTTTCGTTAACCAGCAGAGTTGCTTCCAGCGTGAAGTTCGTGAGGCTTTTGGTTTGATAGCTATCGCCGACCTTCGATTTGACGATGTACCCCACCGGGGTTAAAAATAGTTTTGAGCCGTTGTGCTCCGCCAGCCAAGCAATCGGCTTGCCTGCAATAGGCGCTGGGATTGCGGATTGTTCAGCTTGTACCGAAGAGTCTTCGACATCTGGCGTTTCGCTTACAGGGGCCTGCCCGTCTTGCAGAATATTCGAGACGGCTCCTTCAACGGTAACTAACTGCTTCGATGTTGCCTCTTCTTGCACTTCTGATCGTTTTTTCTCGACGTTCGCCATAATTTGGCACCTCCGAAATGTAGTTTGACTTCCAGCGTTCCGCACTTGCACGTGCCCGAATCCGGTTTTCAGGCACAAAAAAATGCGCACCCGTAACCGAAAGGCCAGACTAAGGCCGTCGATTATTCGGGCAACGCACATCATTCATAGACTATTCAACATTTATTCAACACAAATGTACTCGAAGTTTAGAGTTACGTCAACCCCGAAATTGTCAGAAAAAACGACTTAAA
This sequence comes from Saccharibacillus qingshengii, assembly GCF_013185195.1. Lineage (GTDB taxonomy): Bacteria > Bacillota > Bacilli > Paenibacillales > Paenibacillaceae > Saccharibacillus > Saccharibacillus qingshengii. The sequence continues at coordinate 106,012 of NZ_JAAZWC010000016.1, read as the reverse complement.
ATTGCTCCACCCTCGCGTAGCGAAGGAATAGAGATCCAAAAAAATTTTTGCTGGCTGTTTACCGCTCTGCATACACGGGTGCACATAAAAACAGCCTTTTGTCAGCAAAGCTACATAGCATTGAAAATCTCTTTAATTATTCCGATCGGTTTGTTTGGTTTACAGGCGGTCCGTATATGCTATCGAAGTCAGGTTCTTTGCCAACAAGCTAAGAAAGTTCTAATCAGACCTGTAGACCGTTTAATGTGCCCAGAAAATATAAAATACACAAAACGAATATATATCCATGAACATATGTGAAGATCAGTCTGCATGGTATACGGGTATACAGAAGAGGAAGAGAGGATATTTTTTATTTTTTATTTATTTTATTTTTATTTTTACTTTATTAGTTTTATTATGTAGACCATGTATCTTCGAACGTAGACCACCCCTATTTTGATTGTAGACCGCATCCGTATAAAGAAGCCCCAGCTGGATTGGCCGGGGCTTGTTCAGTCTTTTCTATTAAAGTCTAGACGCAATTTTCACTACATTGCTCAAGTCTGCCCGTTCAGCCCCTGTATCAAGGGCTTCTTCTGCGGCAAGCAACTCTTTCACTCGACTCATTCTAATAACGGAACACGAAATGCGCGCCCCTCCGATCATAACGGAGCTTACATAGAGCATCTTTGTTTTTCCGTTGCCGCGATTCACAATTTGTCCGTTTAAAACGCCAAGCTCTTTCCACTCGTCTATGATGTTATCTGCAATGTAACCAGCATTGTTTAGGTACTTTTTCAGTTCGTCATTTGTGAAGAAAAGTACATCGCATTGCACGCCTGCTATCTCCCTTGTACCAAACTTCCCAAGCTGAGCGTGGTTCTTATTATTCCCTGCAAAATGCTTTTCGTGGTTTGTAACGGCGAAGTTATAGACATCAGACAAAGCTTCTACGCTTTTTGACTTTCCTGCGCAGAGCGACTCCATGTAAGAGATCACGTCACTGCAGAGCGCAGCTACCTCTTCTTTTGTAACGACATCAAGATCTAGAATTTCTACAAGCAGATCGAGAACCAAGTGCATGCACGCCGCATATGTGAAGAAAGTCTTGTACTTCTCGTTATCAAACAGCACGGATGCCTTTTTGCTTGGATTCTCGTACATAGACAGATAATCTGCAAACCTATCTGCTACATCTTTACGGTTAGGAATCACGTAATCAAGAAAGGCGTCAAGCGCCAGGCCATAGCTATCATTAAGTGCAGCCCCAAGTTCCTTGTGCATACTACCCATAGCAGCAGGATCATTAAAAATGCTGCTGAATACATCTCTGACGTTTAGCGGAATCACACGCCGTGTAAGTCCGTCATTCTTCACACGAGATAATATAGAGCTTTCACCGCTTGCTACTATAATGGACGAAAACCGTCCGTCATCCCGGCTTGTCCCTTCAGATGTAGCTTTGTCGCTAAGAGTCGAATTGAATACATTGTAGAGCGCATCTTCAAGCACTTCGACGCTCGCTCTATGGGACTCTTCATAGCAAACTACATGGCTATTATGGAACCTGACTACGGAGTTCATCCCAGCGACTGTAAGTCTCGCGCACGACCGCATGAGTTCAGATTTTTCTTTTGAGCACCCAATGGGATTAATTGCTGTGTACTGTAGCAAGTTCTTGCCTTTGCCTTTTGGACCGAAAATGTCTATTGTTAGGCAGTTTCCCGGAATTACGGCCCCATCTATGATCGCGTTTATGAAAGGCGCTGCGTACACGATAAGCGACAAAGGGTGCTTAACAAGTACGTTTAGAATGTCTGATACATTTTTCTTTACATCACTACCAAGCGTTACATATCCAAGGTCCAGGCCACGTTTTAGCTTGATGTCGTTTACGTTTATGATCTGGTCACTTGATCTCGGATTTATAAATTCGCTGTAATCTTCCGTCCATCCTATGGAGGTGTAAACCTTCAGTGTTGGAATCAGGTGCTTGTTCAGATCTAGATAGCCTTTCAGGTATTCAGACAGTTCGTCAAACTCCGATATCCTTCTGTTTTTCAGCAAAATAAGGCCGTTTGAAATGCACTCATCGCTGAACTTCTTGCTTGATGTATATATCTCTGTATCTGCGACGCTAAAATACGTCCAGGCTTTTCTCCGTTCATCAAAGAAACAGACCTCTGTGTAGGGCTTGTTTGTCGTTTCGGACATGCGGTTTCTTTTCCCAACAGCTTTGCCATCATTCATATGCTGGCTAATGTGGATGCCAAGTGCTACAAACTTTTGGTGTGCGGGTGCAACAGCAGCTTTGTGACCAGGGAACGTGGGGTCGTGATATAGCATATAATCGAAGACGGCCGATGCTTGGATATTGGGATCACATATAATATCAGCAACTACGCCTTCTTCCGTTTTATCGGGATGCAACTTCAAGATATGTTTTATGATTTCTTGTCTAGCTTCAATATAACTCAACTTGTTCTCTCTAGCTGTAGATACGATGCCGCAGTTCAAGGCGTGAATCGCATTTCCAAGCGTAGCGCTGTATTCCATAGATTGTCCATTTTCTAAAACGAATTTTTCTATATAGTTTTGCATCGTTATTGTCTCCTTTTATTTGGAGGCGTCCGATACCCAAATCTTGACGAAAAATTTTTCTGCATATTTTAATTAAAGTGAAGATTTGGGTATCGGACGCCTGTTCTTATTTGCTTTTTTCAACTCCGACGTGGGCGTCGGGGTTTTCTTTTTATCCGGCTTATGCAGTTCTAATCAAACTGTTCTTTTAGCATTTTCTCGCATCCATTCACGCACTTCACTGTAATCGAATCTTGGTCTTCCATTTTGCGAAATGATATAGACGGGCATGCCTTTGTTTCTCAAGCGAAGAACATGTCGACGACTGATTTTTAATTTTACACATAGTTCTTGTAGCGACAGCAGTTCTTCCATCATATTTGTGCCTCCTTTCACTTTTATCAAAACATGGCCCTGTATTCTCGCACAATTATTTCATGTCCCCAAAAGTCCCGGCGTGTCTCCTTGTGTCTTACCAACAAATCGAGATCGTTTCATAATCTTGACGCCTGTGACGCTAACAAACTGGCAATTTGGGTTTAACGGCGTTCTCCCCAGTTAAACGCGTTTAACTCCGTTATACGAAGTCCCTTGATTCGTTGAGTTTTCGCATTGTTTGCTTTTCTCGAAATGAGAGAGGAGGAATGAGATGCGAGGCTGCGTCTCCAAACGAAAAAACGGAACGTACGCGTACACGGTCGAGATGGGCAAACATCCGGAAACGGGAAAACGTCGGCAAAAGATGAAAGCGGGGTTCGCCACCAAGAAAGAAGCCGAGCAAGCATTAGCCAAAACGCTAACAGAACTTGGGCGGGGAAGTTACATTGAGGAAACGACGGAGAGCGTGCAAGATCATTTCCTGAACTACTTGGAGTTAAAGCGCCCTAACGTCAGGCCGGGAACAATGAAGACCTACAAGTGGCTGGTGAACTACCACATCATCCCAAAACTTGGGCAGATCCCGATAGCCAAGCTCAAACCGGCGCATCTTGTCGCGATGTACGAAAGACTGCGGGTTGAAGATGGATTGTCGCCGCAGTCTGTGAACCACGTTCATAAGGTTTTGCATGATGCGCTAGCTATAGCTGTAAGACATGAGTCTCTTCATAGAAATGTGGCTACACTGGTCAAGCCGCCGAAAATCCCAAAAACCAAAACGAAAGTCTGGACGAATGAGGAGCTTTCACAGTTCCTCAGCTACGCAAAGCCCTACCGCTACTACATGATCATCCTGCTGGCAGCCGCTTGTGGACTACGCCGAGGCGAAGCTCTTGCACTCCGCTGGATCGACGTTGATCTGGAGGCAAAAACCCTTACTGTCAGGCAATCCTACACGCGCGGCGAGCATGGTCACGCCTTCCATGAGCCAAAGACGAAAGCCGGGATTCGAACGATTGCGATGCCGGAAATTGTAGTTGCAGCGATGAAACGACAAAAAGCCCTGCAAGCGCAGGACAAGCTGGCCGCAGGACCGAACTACACAGATTGTGGGCTGGTTAGTCAAACCAAACGCGGTTTGCCGATCAACCCGTATTATTTTGAGGCACGATGGCTAGACATGCTGAAGAAATCCGGTATGCCTAAGATCCGGTTTCACGATCTCAGGCATACGCATGCTTCGCTGCTGCTCAAGCAGAATGTGCATCCGAAGATTGTATCGGAACGGCTTGGACATTCTTCCGTAGGCATTACGCTTGATCGTTATTCGCATACGTACGGGATTGATTACAAGGCTGCTAAAGAAATGGATTCTCTCTTACATTAAATGAAGCAAGATAGCTTCCCATTAGTTTAATCATTGGGAAGCTACCTTACAACCTCTTAAATCCAATATAGATTAATTTTACGAACTTATTTATAGTTTTTTCGAATTCTAATCGCTTCATCAACCCAAGCGGAGATATTCGTACTAATATTATCGTATACATAAGTACTAGTTTTAAAAGGAGGATCGTAAGTTTTTACAACACTAGACATCTTTACTTTTTCATTCCCTATTGTGAAACTATCGAACGGGTTTTTTCCTTTTGGGGATTGCACTCCTTTTATATCTTTTAAATTGTGTATATGAATTCCCAGTACACCTTTATTATTATTCCAAGACTCTCTTATCTCATAGTCAATCCACTTTCTCCCTGCAGTCTTACTACCAATAAGTACTATCGTACAAGACCTGCCTTTCAATTGATCGTCAATCCAACTTTTTATTGCTTTTTCTCCACCTCTTTTAACTTTTTCCCAATCGTTATCTGAGATAGTCGCATTTCCAGAAATAGAACCTACATTTCGAACTTGAGAAGCACGCCAATTATCCGGTTCATAATGAAAACTGTAAAACGCTTTGATGGCCATATAAAGTTCTCCTTAGGATTTTAGGGATTTTTGAATCGCAGTTTTAATAAACTTAAAGATGTTATCAACCATTTTTTCGTTAGATATCTCCTTATCAGCAAGACTGCTGAATAACTCTTCAAACTCTGTATCCACTGTGAACGGATAGTAAGAGGAAAGATCAAGCTTCATTTTTTCCCACAGTTTTTCTGCAACATATCCCGTAGCACCAACTGGCACCAAAATATTATCGAGTGATTTTGCAATTTCGAATTCGTTTTCAATTCCTTTTGCTTCAACAACTATTGAGTCAACTAATTTGTTACCAAAAACAAAAATGCTGATACCAGCTCTAGATATCATATCTTCACGATATTTTTTCCATAACTCATCTCTATTCATACTTCCTGTTTCACTTTGGGGAAAAGGTCTTAAAGTTAATTGCCCTTCATTATTTCTTTTTTGTTCTACATATATTTCTTCCAAAGATCCATTTATTACAAAACTCCCTACACCCAAACCGAATCCCGACACTATATCAAAGTTTTTTTGAATCGCAGATTTGCTTAATAGATGTATGAACTGTTGAGCCTTCTTTTCTTCCCATGCACCATATTCATGCGCACTTCCCGAAATGAATACAGTATTACGTTTTAAATTTTTTTCTAGAGCAGATAATATAACCGTTATTTCATTGTAGTCCTCTAAAAGTAACGTATTGATATTAAATCGTTTTAAATCTTTGATAAAGAGTTCTTGTTTTCTTACTCTATATTGATACTCCATTTCTGGCTCATTTTCGTTCTGCATAACTTTTTTCATCATGCAGTAATGTCTTCTTTGGTGATTATTGTAAGTGCTTCTTACTCTACTAAGAATGTAATCAAGATTGGGATCAGTAAAACTAAATCCCAGAAACAAAAATGTTTTAGATACTAAGTCTCCGCTAAGTGCAGTTATAAAAGGAGCCATTTTTGAGAAATAAACTTCATAATCATCTTTAATAATTACGGCACTGTCTGCATGACTAGCATCTCCATGCATCTTGTATACTACTGCATCTCTTTTAGGTGTTGTAGTAGCTAACTGATTCACAGTAAATTTGACATCAGATACTTTCCCTTCATCTTCAAGAGATTTTTCAATCAATTTATCATAATTAGTTGTCCAATATGTTGAAATCGGGAGTCTAGCTAAAATCTTATGATTTTCTGTCGCTCTCTTATTGCGTGTGAACTCTGCAACAATACGTTGATTAATTGCATTCCTGTTACCTAAATTCTCATTAGCATGGTATTGAGCTAAACCTACCAAATCATATTCTTTGTCTATATCTAAAGATAACTCATCTGCAAGGGGTCTTAACAACTCATTCCAATCCACAAAGCCTGCTGGCATAGACAATCCAGCCCCTGCAAATACAACAGCATTATTTTCCTGAAGTTCCTTCGTATAAAATTTAATAAATTCCTCTATTTCTTTCTTCAAATAACCCACCCCTTATATTGGTTGCTAAGAACAAAAGTTGCATGTGTTCTACTATGATCATCAAAACTATTCTATAATTTTTGCAATTCAGGTTTTAGCTGATATAGCACATCTAAAGGATGAATATTGTTTGAAGGGAGAGATTTATACGCCTCATATTTTCGTTCCCACATTTGTATTTCATCTTCAGATAAACTAAGAAGGTGCTCAAGCGGCACATCATAATTAACTTTTAAAGTTCCTTCTTGAGCATATGTTGCCCTTACATCTGTCCTCACATATGTGCGGTGTGACGGTGCACTTTTTTTCGTAATTTTTCTGATGTAGCTAACTCATGGTAAATCCAAGGGGAATATGTTTTATTGATCGCTTGTTGTGTATTGATAGAATTTGGAGTGTTGAGAAAAAATAGAGTTTCAGTCTTATCCATCATTTTGGTGAGTGCTGTAGATAGCATCATATGAACATGACTTGTGGAGTAATTGCGTAAATTATAATCATACATCCCATCTTCTTTTCTAAAGCAGTATTCATTATCAATTTGCTTTAATAAATCATTACAATATCCCCATATGCACGAATCGATAAAAGCAACTAAACCAAATCGTACTTTTAACCATCCAGCTATTTCTAATGCTGAGTTTTCATCGTCATGAGAATGTGAGATAAAGACATCTGCTTTAATTGTAGGGAACCAATCATCCTGTAAGCGACTTCCGTCTATGCTGCCATCCCCTAATAAGAAATCCTCTAAAGCACCGGTTACTTTTCCTTTCACATCTTCATAAACTTCAAGACCTTTACTTTTAAGATAAGCGGATTGATTTTCTTGACGAGAAAGCTTAAATCCCACAAAGATAACAATTACCTCCCAAATTTAAGTTTAAAAAATTCTAAGAATAAAATATATTAAGCACTAAACAGATCGTATGTTCGCAAATAAATTATAGCATGCTTTTTATTTCCATCAATCATTATTAACGAATTTTCAGCTAGAAAAAAGTAAAATCTCCGTTGCTTGTACTTAATATGACACATTCAAACCACTTCTTACAGGGCAAAAGTATGGCGACTTTATACCTAGCATTTTTGGCTTGTTAGCTTTTCGTTGATTAAATTGAGAAGATCGCTACAGTCTCTTTGATTCCACGTTGCACCTCTTCGGCTCAGCGCCTTGTTCTTCCCGTTATTTCTACACGTCCCGCATATTCCTGGGGCGTGTATTTCTTGCTGCCTACAGAAAACATTTTCTCCAGCCCAGCGTTGACTTCTTGTTGACTTCAGGTACATTGGAATACTGCAAGGCAGCCATCCCGATCTTCTGCACCGTGTACTTCTGCAATCCCCCGCAATACAAAAAAGCCCGCGTCCGCCGCGGGCTTCCTTTTCAAACCAAACCTTAAACCTCTTCCCCCGTCGCTACCGGATTATCGTCATACGAGATCCAGTCGCTCCAGCTCCCCGCATACAGCCGCACGCTCTTGAATCCGGCCTGTTCCAGCGCCAGGATGTTCGGAGTCGCGCTCACGCCGGAACCGCAGTACACGACGATCTCGGCTTCTTTGTCGATCGCCTCGAAGCGCTTCTCCAGCTCCTCCGTACTCTTGTACGATCCGTCTTCGTTGAACAGGTCTTTCCAGAAGAAATTGATGGCTCCGGGAATATGGCCGCCGACCTGATCCATCATCTCGTTCTGGCCGAGGTAGCGGTCGTGCGCCCGGGAATCGATCAGGACGGGGGTGAAAAAGACTTTGGGATTCACGGCTGGAGGGATTTCGATATCCTGCACCGGCAATTCGCCGCGCTGGGCGGCCATTTCTTCGTGTACGCTCTCCACGATCTGTTCGGCTTTGAGCGTGCCGACGATGCGCTGCACTTCGTTCACGTCGGTCAGCAGATGATGCTGCACGTCCGGCGTAAACGATGAAGGCACGCGTACCGCCTGCTTGTCGTCCACCGGGAAGCCGGCCTGTTTCCAGTTCGAGAATCCGCCATCCAGCACAGCGACGTTCTCGTGTCCGAGCCAGCGCAGCATCCACCACAGCCGGGCCGCGTTCATGCCGCCTTCATCGTCGTACGCGACAACGCGCGTATCGTTACCGATCCCGAGCTTGGCGAGTTTCGCCGCGAACACTGCCGGATCCGGCAGCGGATGACGGCCTCCGTGATCGCCGGCCGGCGCGGACAGATCCTGCTTCAGATCCAGATGGATCGCTCCCGGGATATGCTCCTGGGCGTAAGCTTCGCGGCCCACTTCAGGCTGTCCCAGCGTAAAGCGGCAGTCCACGATCGTCTGCTCGGGTTCATACAACCTGGCGAGCAGCCATTTGTTCGATACGATACTTTGCATGTTGATTCGATCTCCTCTCCACAGCGCAAGTTTTTCTCAGAATAGCACCTTCGCCACGGGAAATCCAACGAATCGCTTCCGGGAAATTTTGTCTGTTTTTAATTTAGTCATAAAACTCAAACGCGAAGCTGTATGGTTACTAAAGGTTATGGTATAGTAACAAGTAATACATTCAGGAGGGAGGCAGCAGACTTGGGAAGGCGCTGAACGATCACTTTACGTTAAACACCGTTTCTTGGACCTGTCTCTTTCAACCGGAAATCCCGTTGGAGAGGCGGAACTGTCTCAATCGTTAAAATTTCACTGGAGGTGAACCCCTCGTACGAGGGAACTTATTGGACCTAATGACAATCGTCAATTTATTGATTCTGGCCGTACTGCTCGCGCTTACCGCCTTCTTCGTCGCTTCGGAGTTCGCGGTCGTCAAGGTACGGATCTCCCGGCTTGACCAGCTGATTACGGAAGGCAGCAAGAAAGCCGTAATCGCCAAGAAGGTCGCCGGCGACCTGGACTATTATCTGTCCGCCTGCCAGCTCGGTATCACCGTCACGGCGCTGGGACTCGGCGCGATCGGCAAACCGGCCGTCGAGCTGCTGCTGTATCCGGTATTCGACTGGCTCAATGTCTCGGCATCCGCCTCGTCGGTCGCTTCGTACGCCATTGCCTTTTTCCTGGTGACGTTCCTGCACGTGGTCGTCGGCGAGATGGCTCCGAAGACGCTGGCGATCCAGTACGCGGAAAAGATGACGCTGCTGCTGGCTTCCCCGCTCTACTGGTTCGGACGCGTCATGTATCCGTTCATCTGGGCGCTTAACGGCGCGGCGCGCGTTCTGCTTCGTCTGTTCGGGGTCAAGCCCGCGGGACACGACGAAGTGTATTCCGAAGACGAGTTGAAGATCATCATGGCGCAGAGTTACGAAGGCGGCGAAATCAATGAAACGAAGCTGTCTTACATGGAAAACGTCTTTTCGTTCGACGAGCGCGTAGCGCGCGACATCATGGTGCCGCGGACGCAGCTGGTCACGATCGACAAGGATATGGAATATGCGGAATTGATCAAGGTGCTCGACGAGAACTACTACACCCGCTATCCGGTCACCGAAGAAGGCAGCAAAGACCGGATCATCGGGGTCGTCAACGCGAAAAAGATGCTCCCTCACATCATCGTCGGACGCGCGCGCAGATTGGAAGAGTTTATCCGCCGTATTCCGATCGTATCGGAAGCGACGCCGATCCAGGAAGCGATGCTCAAAATGCAGCTGGAACGCATGCATATGGCGCTTGTGGTCGACGAGTACGGCGGTACCGCCGGCGTCGTAACCATGGAAGATGTGCTGGAGGAATTGGTCGGCGATATCCGCGACGAATTCGATGCGGACGAGATCGCCGAAATCCGGCAGACGGGCGAACGCGAGTACGCGGTCAGCGGACTTGTGCTGCTCGACGAGCTGGAGAAGCGTTTCGGCATCACCTTTGAAGAGCGCAGCGATACCGATACGATCGGGGGCTGGATTCAGCACCGGATGGGAACCGCGGCTCTTGAAGGCGAAACGCTGCTGGAGAACGATCATGTCTGGACCATTACGGAAAAAGACGATCTGCAGATCAAGCGGGTGCAGCTCAGCTACAACGAGCAGTAATCCCGGTCCCGATCGGTCGTCGAAGTCCCCTGATTCAATCTAACCGAATATCCAAATCCCAATTATGCTGGAGGTGAATCCCTCTTTTTTGAGGGAATTTATTGGACGGATCAATTGCGTTAAACCTTTTTCTGATCGCCGTGTTTATCGGTCTTACCGCTTTTTTTGTCGGCGCGGAATTTGCCATACTCAAAGTCCGGATGTCGAGACTTGACCAACTGATCGCGGATGGCAACAAAAAAGCGGTCATGGCCAAAAAAGTCGCGCAGGACCTGGACTATTACTTGTCCGCCTGTCAGCTCGGCATCACGATTACCGCACTGGTGCTCGGCGCGCTCGGGGAACCGACGGTCGAGAAGATGCTGCACCCGGTCTTCACTCATTTCGATGTGCCGGAAACAATCGCAACCGTGCTTTCTTACGGGATCGCTTTGGCACTTGTCACTTTCCTGCATGTGGTTATCGGCGAATTGGCTCCCAAGACGCTGGCCATCCAGTTTGCCGAGAAGATGACCTTGATGCTCGCTCCTTCGCTGTACCGTTTTGGCCGAATGACGGCTCCTTTCATTCGTCTGCTCAACGGTTCCGCCACCCTGCTGCTCCGGTTGTTCGGCGTCAAGCCAGCCGGACACGAATCGGTTCACTCGGAAGAAGAACTGAGATGGCTGGTCGAACAGAGTTACGAGAGCGGCGAGATCAACAAGACGGAACAGGGCTATCTGCGCAACATCTTTGCTTTTGACGATCGTACGCTTCGCGAGATCATGATTCCCGAGCACAAGATCGTTAAGATCGCCAAAGAAGTGCCGCAGAGCGAACTGGTCGAGAAACTGAGCGAACACGAGTATACGCGTTATCCGGTGACGAACGGCAATCCGGATACGTTTATCGGTTTCGTGCACAGCAAGGAAGTGCTGACCGCCATTGCGGCGGGCAGAGACGGACGGATCGAAGGATTTATCCATGCGCTTCCCCAGTTTACCGAGACGGCCACCCTGCGCGAAGTCATGCTTGCCATGCAGCAGAGCCGCGTGCATATGGCTTCCGTAACGGACGCTTCCGGGCGGACGATCGGTCTGGTCACCATGGAAGACATTCTGGAAGAGATCGTCGGCGATATTCGCGACGAAGCGGACGGCGTCAGACTGCCGCTTGCTCCTCTCTGATCGCGGTACGGGCGGATTCGTCCGCTTGACGCTCCGTTCGAAACGGCTCCGGCTGCCCCTTTGCGGCAGAACGGAGCTTTTTTTGTTTTTCTTTTCGTCTACCGGATGAAATCGTTTCTTTTTATTCGATTTTTGTGCCGCTCCCCCTTCAATGTGGGTAATAGAGTTATTGAGGTCGTTTTGTGCCGGACGGCTTCTGCCGCGAACCCCACCGGCAGCAGCGACAAGCACGGCGCACCCGGCAGGTTTGACTTTGACCCTTCCCAAGCTCTATGATTTTTACAGAATCTTAAATGGTATTTTCCGGTTCACGCATTCCACCCCCCGAGGAGGTCGACCCTATGATCGAACAGGATACGCTTGCAAAAGAATGGAATTCCGAAGAAGTGACGCAGATGCTGGAAGAGCATCACGCCTTCTACGATACCGACCGAACACGCAGCTACAAATTCCGTATTCGGCGTCTGGAGAAACTCAAAGCCGCGATCCAGCGTTACGAACCCGCACTGCTTGAAGCGCTGCAGGCGGATCTGGGCAAGCCGGCTTTTGAAGCCTACACGACCGAGATCGGCTTCGTCCTGAACACCATTACGGAAATCAGCAAAGAGCTGTACCGCTGGTCCAAGCCGCAGCGCGTAGCGACGCCGATTACGCTGGCCGGCGCAAGCAGCTTCGTGATCAACGAACCTTACGGAACCGTGCTGATTATCGGTCCGTTCAACTATCCGTTCCAGCTGGTCATGGAACCGCTGGTCGGCGCGATCGCGGCCGGCAACTGCGCGGTCGTGAAGATGTCCGACAGCACGCCGAATGTCTCGCGCGTCGTGAAGCAGCTGCTTGCGGACGTGTTCGAAGACCATTATGTCCGGGTCGTCGAAGGCGGCAAAGATACGGTCAACGCGCTCATCAACTCGCCGTTCGACTATATCTTCTTCACGGGCAGCACGGAAGTCGGCCGGATCGTCGCCCAAGCGGCGGCCAAACAGCTGATTCCGGTGACCCTGGAACTGGGCGGCAAAAGCCCGGCGATCGTCGACAAACAAGCGGATCTGCGTATGGCGGCCAAGCGGATTATCTGGGGCAAGCTCGTCAATGCCGGCCAGACCTGCATCGCGCCGGATTATGTACTCGTCCATGAGAGCAAGAAGATCCAGCTTCTGATTGCGCTCAAGAACGCGATTCGCGAGTTCCTCGGCGAAGACATGCAGAGCAGCCCGGACTTCGGCCGGATCGTTAACCATCGCCACTTCGACCGTCTGACCGAAATCCTCGCCAAAGATAAGGATAAGATCGTCTTCGGCGGAAACGGCGACCGCGATACGAAGTTTATCGAGCCGACCCTGCTCGATATCGATTCGTGGGATACGGCAAGCATGCAGGAAGAGCTGTTCGGACCGATTCTGCCAGTGCTGACCTATACGGACCTTAACGACGCGATTCGGCAGGTCAACAGCCAACCGCGGCCGCTGTCGCTCTATCTGTTCACTACCGACGAAGAAGTCCAGAACCGCGTACTGGAGAAAGTTCCGTTCGGCGGCGGATGCATCAATGATACGCTGCTGCATGTCTCCAATCCGTATCTGCCGTTCGGCGGCACGGGAGCTTCGGGGATCGGTGCCTATCACGGCCTGCACAGCCTGAAGACGTTCTCGCACCAGAAGAGTATCCTAAAAAGACCTTCCGCCGAAAGCGGATCGACGATGTTCTTCCCGCCTCACGGCGATGAACAGCTCAATCTGGTAAAAAAACTGCTCAAATAAGATGAGGATGCCGATCCGCGGCCACGCGGTTCGGGTATCTGCCAAAGCCGTTTCCCGCGGAAGTTTTCCGCAGGGAAACGGCTTTTGGGCATATTTGTACGCACCTTTTGCTGCCTCACGCGGATTGGATCGGATTCCGATAGCCGCGCTGCAACCTTTTGTCTCCCTACAGCGTCTGGGGCAGTAAGAACGACAAACGAAGCGGAATATGGACAGCCGATTCTGCGCCCCGTCCGCCAACCCGAGGAGGAATCATTCATGAATAAGAAAAGCGTAAGCTCCGTATTGGCAGTATCCGTATTGTCCTTGTCACTCGGCGGCCAGCTGTTCGCGGCGGGTGCCGGATTCGGCGACCTGAACGGCGTCACCGGCAAGTCGAAGATCGAATCGCTCAAGAACCAACAGCTCGTCAAAGGAGTGAGTCCTTCGTCATTCAATCCGCAGGGCATCCTGAATCAGGCGCAGGGCGTACAGTTCATCGCCGGCGGCCTGCAGCTCAGTCTGGCGGCCGTCTCGTTCGAAGCCGGCAAAGTGCCGATGGCCAGTGACTTGTTCCCGTCTATTTCAGACGACGCCTGGTATGCGGAAGCATTTATCAATGCGCATTTCAACGGAATCGAGATTCCCGAATCTGTCGATCCTTCCGCTCCGATGACCAAAGAAACCTACACCCATTATCTGATGCAGGCGATCGAGAAGACGCATAATCTGCCGATGATCAATATCAAGCCCCAACCGCTCGGCGACGAAGACGAGCTGACGATCGAGTACCAGGGTTCGATCCAGCGTGCGCTTGCTCGCGGCCTGGTGAAGCTCGATGCCCAAGGCGATTTCCATACGAAGTCCGAAATCACCCGCGCCGAAGCCGCCGTCATGCTGTACGACTCCCTCGAATTCCTGAAGAAACTGCCGGAAGCTCCGGCTCCTTCGCCCGATATGCCCGCCGACCCGGAACCCCCGGCCAAATAAGGTGGCGGCCTGGTTCTGACGGCTGCTCCCTTCATCTTTCCTCCCGACAAAAACGGCTCCCTTAGGGGAGCCGTCAACGTGTCGAGAAAGGTCTGCTTCCGAGTGAAGCGAGGAGGCGAAGGGAGAAATTCAGTGAAGGAGCTAAAGCATTTCGAAGAAATGCACTTCGGAAGCTTATGCTATAGTTCGCCTTTGAAATCGGGAAAATTCCATTGAAATTTGATTTTTTTTCCCGATTTCAACACGCGACCGGAACGAATTTCTCCCGCAGCCGACAAGCTTCTCTTACGAATAGGACTTTCTCGACAGCCTGACGGCTCCCTTAAGGGGAGCCGTTTTTCATTATAATTCGCCGATTTCGCTTAAGGATTCTTTTAGCTGTTCGTCGAGCCGCTGCCGGAAAGCATTCCAGCCGGCTTCGTCCGCGCCCAGAGCTTCCGGACCGTAATCTTCGGCAATCTGAATCCGTACATGCCGGTCGTTGATTTCGCCAAGCCGTTTCTGTACGCTCTTGAAGTGTTCGGCTTCTTCGGCCTGCTTGTCGCTGAGAGCGAACGCGGCCGCCTCGGCCGTATACCGGCAGCGCTTGGCCGCGATCCGTACCTGATGCAGCGCCTGCAGCGCTTCTTCGCTGTACAGCCCTTCGCGGTCGGCGGTTACCTGATACGTATGCCGTCGTTTGCGGTAATCGTCTTTGAGATCGCGCAGTCCGGCGCGGACATCCGCACGTTCGGCCAGCTCCGGCAGGCTGTCATTGAGGAACGCTTTCCAGCGCCGGTCCAGCTTGCCGTTCACGATCTTGGGCAGCCGGGTACTCAGCTTCTTGCGCCGGCTGCGCCGTTCTTCTTTCTCCAGCTTGGCCATCCGTTTGAACAGCTTCGCTTCTTCTTCGCGTCCGGCTTCTGCCGATTCTTTGCGCAGCTGCTTGAATTCGCCGATCAGTACATCCGCGTCCCGTACCCGTCCGAAGCGCTTCTGCGCCTGTTTGATCGGGCGATACAGCCCTGTCTCGTCGTCCGGATCGATGATCGGCAGCAGCGTCAGCAGCTTGCGTGCACTGACACGAGCCTGATGCACATTTTCGACCTCGTAGTCTTTCAGTGCCGCCCGGCTCCTTTTTCGAAACTCGGTGTAGAGTTCATCGAGCGCTTCCCGCCACTGCGGAATCAGACCCGGTATTTCTTCCTGCATGGTTAACGCATAGGCTTCCTGCTTATTGCTCATCGGACTCGACTCCTTCTGTAGTGGACTCCCTCTGCCTGCTTTACCGCTGTCTATCTGTATCATTACCCGAAAAAAAGCCTCCCGTTTGCCGGAAGGCTTTCTTTTTGCGAATTTTACAAAAGCGGACGGCGAAAAAGGTTCAGCTGCACAAGTTTATTTCTCGCGAATGACGATTTTGCCGATCGCATGATGGCTTTCGCTTTTGGCGTGCGCATTGCGCAGCCCTTCTTCGCTCAGCCAATGCGTTGAATCGATCACCGGCTTCAACTTGCCCTGTTTGATCAGATCGGCCAGTTTCTCAAGCTGTTCGCCTTTGGGCTCCATCATAAAGTGGGCCGTATGGATGCCGAGATCTTTTGCCAGATTTTCGTCCGGTTTTTCGAGGATCGAGACCAGATGGCCGCCCGCTTTCAGCACTTTAAAGCTTTTGTGCTGAATATCGCCGCCCATCGTATCGAGTACCATATCGTAATCCGAGAGCACCTCGGAGAAGTCTTCTTTTTTATAATCGATAAAATGATCCACGCCAAGCGATTTCAGCAGTTCTTCGTTCTTGCCGCTGGCCGTCGAAGCTACTTCGGCTCCCAGGTGTTTGGCGATCTGGATCGCCATGGTGCCGACACCGCCGGCTCCCGCATGGATCAGCACTTTGTCGCCTGCTTTGACTTTGCCATGGTCGACCAAGGCCTGCCAGGCCGTCATTCCCGCCAGAGGAATCGCCGCCGCTTCTTCGTAACTCAGATTATCCGGTTTTTTCACCACGACGTCCGCGTCTACCGCCACATACTGGGCATAGGTTCCGAACACTCTCGGCCGGGCAAATACCGGATCGCGCAGTTTGAAGCGGCTGACGTTGGCTCCGACTTCTTTGACGATACCGGCCACATCTCCGCCCAGAATCAACGGAAACTCGCCGGCAGCGGCGCCCATCGCCCCTTCCCGGATCTTGGTATCCACGGGGTTCACCGATGTTGCATACAGCTTGATCAGGATCTGGTTCGCATCGATCTTCGGTTCGGGTACGTTCTGTTCATGCAGCTTATCCGGTCCGCCAAACTCGTTAATCACGATTGCTTTCAAATCTCATCCTCACCTTTCTGTAGCAGGGTTGACCTTGCTTCCTCTGGTATTACCCTTCGTGTTCATGGCAGACCCTTTCCAATCCAAAAAACCCTCCTTCCGATAGGGAAGAAGGGTTCGAACGGGCTTGTTTCAACGATGTCAAGCCGCAAAAGGCGTTCGACGGAACCAGGTACAAAGCCGAGTCGCCGGGTCCGAAACCAAGCGCTTTTTACTGGGCTAGACGGTTCTCCGGCGTTCCAGAACGCGAACATCGTAAGGGGCAAGTTCAAGTTCCGTACCGACCTGCTCCCCGCTGCTCAAGTCGAGATACACCCGATTGTCGAGCGGGAACGTGACCGATTCCGGCGTATAATTCTGCACGAATACAAAGTCGGTCTCGCCGTCCGTACGCAGATGCGCCGATGTGCCTTCCGGCAGTTCGACCTCCAGGGTGCGGCTCACGCCGGCACGCGCCGTCAGCGCCGAGTAGAAGTCGCCTTGGAACGATTCGCCGGTACGCGCCGCCATATAATACGCTTCTCCCCCACCGAATCGGTTGACGGTCAGCGCCGGTCGTCCCGCGTAGAAATCGGCCGTGTACTCCGCCAGGCTCTGCGCACTCTCCAGGTGGATGAGATCGCACATTTCGGAAATCTCGTATTCGCCGGACAGGCCCAGTTCGCCGCCGCCATTCAGACGCAGCGCGTTGCGGTCGCGATCATGCAGGCCTTCGAGTTCTTCCGACCAGATGCCGAGCACTTGGCGCAGAGGACCCGGGAATCCGCCGAGGAAGCACAGATCGGTCTCGTTTACGATGCCCGACCAGTAGGTGACAACAAGCGTTCCGCCGTTTTCGACGAACTTCTCCAGACGCTCGCCCACGCCTTCGCGTACCATGTACAGCATAGGAGCCACAATCAATTTGTACTTGGCAAAATCGGCATCCATGCTGATCACATCCGTCGGTACGCCGAGCTTCCACAGCGCTTCGTGATGGCTCTGCACGGTCTGCTCGTACTTCACGCCCATATTGCGCGGACCCTGCGAGTCGTTGACGGCCCAGCGGTTCTCCCAGTCGAAGATAATCGCCGTCTCGGCCGGTACCGATGTTCCGACAACCCGGTCCATGCCTTCAAGGGCGGAGCCGACGTCCGTCACATCCCCGAATACCCGGGTATGTTCGTTCCCTACGTGATCGACGACCGCGCCGTGCAGCTTCTCGCTCGAACCGCGGCTCTTGCGCCATTGGAAATACTGGACGCTGTCCGAACCGTGTGCAACCGCCTGCAGCGAGGAGAGCAGATGCACGCCCGGACGCTTCAGCTTGCTGACATCCTGCCAGTTGGTCAGGCTCGGGGTGCTCTCCATCAGCAGGAAAGGACGCCCGCCCTTGATCGACCGGACGATATCGTGCATCATGGCAATCTTCGCGGCCTGCTTCGATTCCGTATCGGCATCATGCCAGGTCGGGTAGCTGTCCCAGGACAGGAAATCGAGAGCGTCCGCGAATTTCCAGTAGTCCAATCCTTCGTAAAACTCCATAAAGTTGGTCGTGACCGGAAGATCCGGATTGATCTCCCGCAGCGGCACCGTTTCGTGCTTGACGAAATCGACCGTGCGCTGCGTGACGAACCGGCGCCAATCGAGGTTCATCGCGTGCACCTGCTTCTCACCGTGCGGAGCCGGAGATTCGACCTGCGACCAATCCGTTACGGTGTGGCTCCAGAACGTGGTCCACCAGGCATGATTCAGCTCGTCGAGCGTACCGTACTTCTCTTGGACGAATGCGCGGAACTCGGCTTGGCACAGCTCGCAGTGGCAGTCGCCGCCGAACTCGTTGGAAATATGCCAACCGATGACGGCCGGATGCTGCGAGTAACGCTCGGCCAGTTTGCGGTTGATGATCGACGTCTTCTCGCGGTAGACCGGCGAAGTCGGACAATGATTATGCCGGAATCCGAACAGATTGCGGACGCGGTTCTCTTCGGTGCGCAGCACTTCCGGATACTTCTGCGCCATCCAGGCCGGCCGCGCCGCGCTTGGCGTCGCGAGCAGCGCGTAGATGCCGTTTGCCGCGAAGCGGTCCAGCACCTGATCGAGCCAGTCGAACGTGAACACGCCTTCTTCCGGCTCCAGCATCGCCCATGAGAAAATGCCGACGGACATCACATTGCATTTGGCCAACTTCATCAGGCGGATATCTTCTTCCAGCACTTCTGGGTAACGGAGCCACTGCTCCGGATTGTAATCGGCTCCGTGCAGCATATGGGGAACTTTGTCGCTCACAGGCGGGTACACATAAGTCACTTGGGTCACTCTCCTTCTGATATATGAAAAAAGGGGGGGATGGGGGATGCGGCGTTTGGGAGGCGCTGCGGACAAAGGGGGTTTCGATCTAGGGTGAGAATCGAATTTCAAAGGCGAACGCTCCGCTTCTGCACCTCCCTTTGTCCTCCACTTGCCGACCGCCGGCGAGGTGGGCAGGGAAGGACGAGATCATTCTTCACTAAGCTTCGTGCTGCCGGAACGATTTCCTCTATTCTGTCGTTCGCTTGGATCTGGCGAACAACAGCCGTTCCTCTCCCCTCCTCGGAGGCGAAGGGAACGGCTGAACGAGTCATGCGGCATTCGCGCTTTCTTTGGTGAAATTCGGCAGCGTGCGTACCGAGCGAAGAGGTGAAGGAGTCGAAGATCGCCTTTGAACCCTGATTTTCACCGCTAAATGTGTACTGAAATCGGAAAATCAGGGTGAGACAGCGATCGCAGACCCTTCACCCCGCAGCGCCTAAGTACGCACACCCACCGCCGTCTTTGACCACAGCAGCCGAACCCCGGGATGACGGTCGGATCAGCCTTTCACCGAGCCGACCGTCATGCCTTTGACGAAGTATTTTTGCAGGAACGGATAGACGATCAGGATCGGCGCGCTGCCGATAAAGATCTGGGCTGCTTTGACGGTTGTCTGCGAGATCAATTCCATTTCTTTCGGATTCATGCTCATGGAGCTCATATCCTGCTGAATGATAACCGTCTGCAGGAATGTGGCGAGCGGGAAGTCTTTGGCATTGTTGAGATACAGCAGTCCGTCGAACCAGGAGTTCCAATGGAACACCATGCTGAACAGCGCCACGGTTGCGATCGAAGGCAGGGAGATCGGCAGGAAGATGCTGAACAATGTGCGGAAATGGCCGGCTCCGTCGATCAGCGACGCTTCTTCCAGTTCTTTCGGAATGCCGCGGAAGAAATTCAGCATTAAGATGACCAGGAAGGTATTGACCGCACCCGGCAGGACCAGCACCCAGAACGAATTGATCAGACCCAACTTTTGAATCACGATATAAAAAGGAACCAGGCCGCCGTTGAAGATCATACTGAACACGAACAGCCAGGAGTAGACGTTGCGTCCTTTGAATACGCTGTTTTCTTTGGACAGGGCGTATGCGGCGAGGAACGTAATCATCAGCGTCACCGCCGTACCGATAACCGTCCGCAGGACGGATACCCAGAGCGAATGCAGGAACAGCGGATTGGCGGCTGTTTTTTTGTAGGCTTCCAACGAGAAACCGACCGGCCAGAGGCCGACGAGATTGGCATCCGCGGCCGCTTTGGCACTGAACGAGACGGCCAGAACGTGAATCAGCGGAATGATGCACAACACGGCGAGAAAGATCAGAAAGCAGGTATTGAAGACGCTGAAGATGCGGTAGCCTTTCGTTTTATGATACATGGAAATCCCTCTTTCCCCGGATACGGACCGCGCGGCTGCGCGGCGTCCGAATTAGAAAATGCGATACCCGGCCCATTTGTAGGCGAGACGATACGAGATCAGGATCAGAATCATGCTGATGATCGATTTGAACAATCCGACTGCCGTTCCGAAGCCCATTTCCCCGTTGAGGATGGCGGTCCGGTAGACGAACGTGTCGATGATGTCGCCTTTTTCGTACACGAGCGGGTTGTACAGGTTGAAGATCTGGTCGAAACCGGCGTTGAGTACATTGCCGAGTGCGAGCGTACCGACCACCATCAGAATCGGAATCAGCGACGGAATCGTAATATGCAGCGTCTGCTTCAAGCGCGTGGCACCGTCGATCTCGGCCGCTTCATACTGCGAAGGATCGATACCGGCAAGCGCCGCCAGGAAGATAATCGTGCTGTACCCGAACTCTTTCCAGATATCCGACAGGATCACCGTGAATCGGAACAAATCGTTGTCGCCCAGGAAGAAGTAAGGCCCGAATCCGAAGAATCCGAGAGCCCGGTTGACCAGGCCGCCGGTGGCGAGCAGGTCGATCAGGATGCCGCCGAGGATGACCCATGACAGAAAGTGCGGCAGATAGACAAGAGTCTGAATCCCGCGCTGCAGCGCCGTTTTGCGGACTTCATTCAGCAAAATCGCAAAGACGAACGGAACAATCAGATTAAAGACCAGTTTCAGTATGGCAATAATGAGCGTATTCCAGATGACCTGGACGCTGTCTTCCCGTTCGAACAGATAGCGGAAATTGTCCAATCCGACCCATTCGGAGCCGCCGATGCCAAGCCAGGGTTTGTAATCCTGGAACGCCATCACGATACCGCCCATCGGAATAAAACTGAATACGATCAGAAAGATCATCGCCGGCAGAAGCATCAAGTGGAGCGGCCAGGTTTTTTTTAACGTTTTCAAACGGGATTCCTCCTTCGACTAAAAAAGGGCACGGGAAAGCAAAGGCCGCAGGGAAAGCTCCCTGCCGCCTTCAATCTCCGCATTTGCCGCAGAGCGTTTCGATCTTGACCGCAGCTTCCCGCCTGCCGTCCCGCTATCCGCCAGATTAGGCGAAGCGGAGCGGCAGCTGCGGGCTGCGAATTACTGTTTGACCTCATCGTACCAGGCATTCACTTCCTGGGTGATCTGATCGCCGCCTCCGGCTTTCCATGTGCTGACGAACTCGTCGAACGCATCGGCCGGTTTTTTGCCGTAGATGATTTCGTTGAACGTCTGGTTTTCCATCTTGTTGAGGTAATCCATTTTGCTCTTCATCGTTTCGGTCGTCGGACCGGTAAACATGTTCTTGTAAGAGATATCGTCCTGCTTCAGCAGAACCTGCGCCGCTGCCGGCGTTTCGGGACCGTAGTTGACCGCAACGTCTTTTTCCAGCTTGGTCTTCGGTTCATTGCCTTCGGCCAGACTCTGCAGGGCTTTCATCTGAGCATCCGGAATACGGGCGCCGTCGCGAACGAGCAGGTAGCGTACGACGTTCACGTAACCGCCGTCGATCTCTTCGATCGGAAGCTGTTTGCCGTTGGCATCAAGCTGGTAATCGTATCCCGCGAACAGGCCGTTGTCGTAAGGGCTGCCCGGCTCCGGATTCGCATAGTTGTCGAACAGGTAGTTCTGGTAAGTGAAGAAAGCTTCCGGATGTTCCATGTCTTTCTTGATCAGGGTCACGCCGTTCGTGAACTGCGTCCCATGTCTCATCGTTTTGCCTTCCGGTCCGACCGGAATTTCGATTGGGGTCCAGACCGCGTTCGGTGCATTTTGCACGGTGTCTTTGAGCGGCCAGCCGCTCATCCAGTAAGGTCCCGGGATCATGCCCGCCGTGCCTGCAACTGCCGGCTCCGCGGTTTTGTTCTCGTCCCACAGCGCCGCTTCCTGCGGAATATAGCCTTTGGCCAACCAGCCGCTCAGCTTCTGCAGACCTTCCTTCATGGCGGGGTCGGTCGAGCCGTATGCCAGTTTGCCGTCTTCGCCCAGGTTCCACTGCTGCGGCAGCGTACCGTAAGCGCCGAAGATCCAGGACGGATCGCCCATCCAGGTATTCATCGAAGTCTTGAAACCGATGCTCAGCGGAACGACCTGATCCGGCGACAATCCGTCCGGATTCTGGTTCTTGAACGCGTCCATGACTTTTTCCATCTCGTCGATCGTCTTCGGAGCTTGCAGGTTCAGCTTATCCAGCCAGTCCTGACGGATCCAGAGCAGATAATCGTGGTTGTAGGCGTAATCGAGTACCGGGATCCCCATTTTCTTGCCATCCCGCATATAGGCGTTCCAGACGTTGGGATCCTGATTCATCGCTTCTTTCCAGGTGTCGGATGCATATTTGTCGAACAGCGGACCGACTTCTTCGTACATGCCGGAGTCGATCAGATCCTGCGCGATCTGGTTGTCGGCGGTACCGATCGTCAGCAGATCGGGCATATCCTGTCCCGAAGACATGGCCAGACGGAGTTTGGTGCCAAAAGCGCCGTTGGTATCGGTGACCGACCAGAGCGACTTGATCTCGATGCCGAATTGTTCTTTGGCCCATTTGGTCGCTACGCTATTTTCGATGGTTTCGCCATTTTTGAAAGTCAGGGCCGGATCGACGCCCCATGCAGTCGAAAGGGTAACCGGCGGATCATATTTCTCTTTGTATACGTTCTCAACGCTTGGCGCCGAACCTGCCGCGCTTTCTTCCGTTTTGCCTCCGCCGGAGCAGCCTGCGAGCGTCGTTGCCAGCATTGCGCCGGCCGCGAGCAGCGGCAGCCATCTTTTGCCGGATATCGCTTTCATGTTGTTTCCCCCTCGTGTCATCTGCCTTGCTTCTTTATTATAGGGGGAGCTGCGGACACGGCCTATGTCGCGTTTGAAACATTCCTGCACCTTTGGAAAGCAATACGGCTGCAAAAAGCAAAAAGCGGAAGCGCGGACGGAGGGGGATCCGTCTGCGCTTCCGCGGGGGAGGATTCAGGGGTGAAAGCTGAAACTACTTAAGACCAGGCGCTGAAACAGTTGGACATCGGTCGATGGCGCTTCGCGCCGTCTTTTCTTGTCCGTTTCAGCTATCCCTAAATTCATTGGGGGTCATGCCGTATTGTTTCTTAAACATCTTACTGAAATACTGGGGGTTCTGATAACCCAGTTCGCCGGTGATCTCGTAGATCTTCTTGGAGGAATTTTTCAATAAATGGGCGGCGCGTTCCATGCGCATCCGGATAATGTAATCGCCCAGCGCTTCTCCGGTTTCGGCTTTGTAGATCTTGGACAGGTAGACCGGGTGCAGATAGACCTGGTCGGCCAGGGTCTTGACGGACAAATCCCCGTCCAGACCGGCGCCGACCAACTGGCGGACCCGGCTCGCGATCTTGCTCCGTCCTTCGCCGCCGCTCTGCGACATCTGCTCGGCCAGACCGTCGAGTAGACGGACTCCCCAACTGCGCAGGCGCTGGGGATGCTGGACCAATCCGCGTGCCAGTACGGGATCGAACCCTTCCTCGCCGCCAAGTTCGCCGACCGGCTGACCTTCCCGGTGCGAGATGAACAAGAACGCATTGGTCATCCACAGATAGATCTCATACATAGGCGGACCCGCCAATCCGGCCCGCTCCGCGGCATCGAACACGCCGGACATCTTCGCCCCGGCTTCTTCCCATTGATGCGACTCCAGCAGGTGCAGCAGGGTCGGCGGCGCGTACATCGCTTCGGCCACGCTGCCCCGCCCTTCTCCCGTCGCCAATCCGGCGGAATCCGAGACGGCTCCGCCCGCTTCCGCGGCGCGCAGGTCGGCATATACGGTCCGTCCGCCCATACCCGCGGCATACAAAGCGCTGAGCGTCCGGCGGTAAGCCGCCGCCGGACCGCCTCCGCCCAATTCGAACACGGTCGAGACCGCCAGCGAGATCTCGCCTTTCAGATACAGCCGGACATGTTCGCCCAGTTTGTCGAGCCGGCGATCCAGTCCGCAGGCGGTCTCTTCCAGCGCCATTCCGCCGTCAGCTTCGCTCGGCTGAAGCAGCAGCACCAGGCAGCCGTGCGGCCCGCTGCCGTACCAGAGCGGCTGGCCGCGCAGCACTTCCTCGGCGATATTCCCCGCCGCGAAATCCATCAGCTCCAGCGAAGGCGCGTCCATCGACGCGAACCGTCCTTCCAGACGCGCGAGCAGCATCAGCGTCGGCCGTCCGGACCGAAGTGGCAGCTCGTAGGCATCCAGCTGCTCTTCCAGTGCGCGGCCGCCCAGTTCCCGGCCCAGCAGCAGTTCGTGCAGCAGATTCTCGCGCAGCACTTTGTAATCCGATTTGCGGCTGTAGAGCAGCCGGTGGACCTTGTCGAATTCGTCCCATTCTTCCCGCAGCGAATCGATCGCTTCGGAAACGGACGTCACGAATTCCGCGTCGTCCACCGGCTTCAGGATATAGTCACTGGCGCGAAGCTGAAGCGCTCTTTTGGCATAATCGAAATCGCTGTGCCCGGTGAGCAGCATACAGCGCACGCGCGGCCAACGCCGGCCGATTTCTTCGATCAGCTGCAGACCGTCCATGCCCGGCATCCGGATATCGGTTACGACCAGATCGATCGCCTCTTCTTCCATGATCCGCAGAGCCTCCGCGCCGGAAGCGGCGCGGCGCACGGTGCTCACGCCGATCTCTTCCCACGGAATGGTCAGCTCCAGACTTTCCGTTACATAAGTTTCGTCGTCGACAAGCAGTACTTCGATCATTCCGGCAGCCCCTTTCTCTCTATCAAACTTAGACGGAGCGTCTGCGCAGTGTCTCTTCTCCGTCCGATTCCTTCACCGCGTTCTCGTTCCATTTCAGCATTACGGTCAATCCGCCGAGTTCCGACTCTTCGGTGCGGACGCCGGCTTCCCGGCCGCCCCGCAGCTGCAGGCGCTGATTCACATTCCATAACCCGCAGCCGGTTTCTTCGCTCATGGGCTCGGCAAGCCGTCGGTCCAATTTCGCACGCTCGCTTTCTTCCAGCCCTCCGCCGTTATCTTCGACGCGGAGAACCACGCTGCCGGCGGCATCGAGCAGACCCGAGATTCGGATCATGCCGGCTTCGGCATGCGGTTCGATTCCGTGAATCACGGCATTCTCCACCAGCGGCTGCAGCATGAGCGGCGGCACGTACAGATCCAGCAGGGCGCTCGGCAGATCCACCGTATAATCGAGCCGGCTCATGCGCATCTTCTGGATCTCCAGATAATGCTGGACGAACTCGACCTCTTCGCGCAGCGGAACCAGCTCCCGTTCCTGCCGCGTGGTGTAGCGATAATATCGGGACAGGCTGTGGGACATGGCCACGACCGCGTCCATCCGTCCAAGCTTCGCCATACTGGTCACAAAGGACAAACAATTATAGAAGAAATGCGGATTGATCTGCGACTGCAGCTGCTTCAACCGGGCTTCTTTGACATGCAGCTGCTCCAGATACACATGCTCGAACAGGTTCTGGATTTTGTCGACCATCCGGTTGAAACGATCCGACAGGAAGCTGAACTCGTTTCGCCCTTTCGGCTTGATCCGGACCGCGTAATCTTCCTGCTCGAGCTTTTGAAAACCCCGGATCAGCTGGCGGATCGGAATCTGTACCTGCACATACAGCAGATAAGCCGCCACCGAACCCATCACGAGCAGGGTCAGAATCGACGAATAGAACAGCAGATTCGACTTGCGGATCGGCTCCAGCATATCCGCCATCGGCATATAATCGATCAGGTACCAGCCGGTCTCTTTGGAGAGCACGATGCTGACCATATAGGAATCCCTGTCGATATCCACCGTGAGATTATCGCTTTCCGGCAGCGGCGACAGTTTCAATTTTTCCAGCAGCTGCCCGGTCAGCTCGTGTTCCGAAGTGCGATTGTAGATCACGCCCATATCTTCCCGGTAATAAAAAGGATCGTGCCGACCGTCGGTCTTGAATTTATCGAGCATATTCTGGATATTGCGGCTGTCGAATTCAAGTTCCACAATCGTTTCCGCTTTGAGCGCCGGATTGTCGATCCCATAGGGCGCAACCGTGAACCAGGAGAAGCGGAAGATGTCTTCGCTGCCGTCTTTGGCCCGGTTCACCTGCCAGCCCGGCTTGATCTGCGCCTGCAGCTGGGCCGGATCATACGCGCGGGCATCGTTCTCGGACACGACCCGGCGAAGGGAAGGCGAATACAGGTGCAGGCGGCTTTTCCAATTCGACGAACTTTCCTGGATACTCAGCTTGTTCTGGATCCGCTTGACCAGATTGATTTCGTCGAGATTGAAGTAACCCCCGTTCGTATACAGCTTGCGAAAACTTTCGATGTCCGGGTCATGAATAAGCAGATTCGGCCACGAAGCGAGCATCTCGATATTGGTATTGACCTGACTCTGGAAAAAAGCCAGCTGGTTCCGGTTCGATTCGCCGAGTTCCTGCCTCAGCACATCGGTCGTCGTCTTGTTGGAGTACCCGTACAGCAGCGCGACCGGAATCCACATCAGAATCAGAATCAGGATCATCTTGGTAAAAAGGTTGGCGCGGGGCATGGGACTTCCCTTCCTCTCGGTAAAATGCGGCATGGCCGCGCAGTATCCGCATGGCAAGCTCACTAATTGTAAGCGGTGACAACGCAGCCGGCAAGAGCATTATCGCAAGATTTCGGGTATTTTGATAACGAAAAAGGAAGCCGTTCGCATGAACGGCTTCCCTGTACGATCGATCGGACCCTTAAATCTTGAACTTGGCGATCAGCTCGCTGAGTTCGACCGCCATCGTATTCAATTCTTCCGAAGAATCGGAGACGCTGCCAAGCGATTCGCGCTGCAGCTGCGAAGCCTGCGTCACTTCCATGGCGCTGCCCGCGGATTCTTTCGCGATTCCGGCCAATTCGGTGACGGATGCCGCGACTTCTTCCGAACTTGCGGACATTTGCTCCGTTACGGCCGACATATCTTCCGTCTGGGTCGAAACGCCGTCAATCGCCGTTTCGATCCGGCGGAACGCTTCGCCGGTATGCTGCGACAGTTCCATGCCGGTCTCGACTTCGTGCATGCCTTCTTCCATCAGCACAACCGCTTCGTCCGTTTCCTTGATCATCAGACTGAGGATCCCGGAGATTTGACTGGCCGAAGCTGCCGATTGATCGGCAAGCTTGCGTACTTCTTCCGCCACGACGGCGAATCCTCGGCCGTGCTCGCCGGCTCTGGCCGCTTCGATCGCGGCGTTCAGCGCCAGCAGGTTCGTCTGCGAAGCGATACCGGAGATCAGTCCGGTAATCCCTTCGATCTCGCGCGAGCGCTCCTGCAGCTGGCGAATCCGGGAAGCGGAACGTCCGACCGATACGCTTATCGCCGACATCTGCTCGCCGACGCGAACGATCGACTTGCCGCCCGAACCGGCTTCGGCTTTCATATCGGAAGCCGCTTCGGATACCTGATAAGCGGTCTGGGCAATCTCCTGGATCGCCCGGGACATCTCTTCCATCACTCTCGACGTTTCTTCCGCCGAACTTTCCTGCGTTCTTGCACCGACGCTCATGCGTTCGGCACTCTCCATCACGCCGTTCTGTATGCGTACATTTTGCTCAACCTCGCTTTTGAGGACGGAAGACGACTCCGCCGCCTGCCGCGCACGGTTTTGGACACCGGCAATGATCGTCTTGAGTTCAATCGACATTTCCGAGAATTTGCGGTTCAGATCGCCGAAATCGTCTTTGCGGTCGGTAGGCAGCTGAACGTTAAGATCGCCTTCGTTCATCTGTTCGATCGCTCCGAACAAGTCCCGAATCGGTCTCATCATCCGGCGCATCATGACGAACTGGATCGCCAGGACCAGCAGGATGCACAGTACCATAACCAGCAGGGAAGTACGCAGAATTTCGGAAGTGTTCTTGGCGATATCCGCGGCGCTGATATCCAGCCCCATGACCGCGATAACCTGTCCCGAAGAATCGGTGACCGGCTGCAGCAGGCTGACCCAGTTTCCGTAGGCGTCCGTATAGACGTTGGTGCTGAACGGAGCGTTTTGCTCCACGACATGCGCCATCGCTTTTTTCATCTCGTCGGGATTTTCATACAAGGTGCCCGGCGCCATGCCCGCTTCGGCCAGGTGGTTCGGAGCGCCGATGATGACTTGGGAACCGTTCTCTACTTTGGCGCTGAATACATAGGCTTGGGCTACATTGGAGTTCAGTTCCGACACTTGGTTCAAGCGTTCGGTCAGAAGCTTGCCGGGTTCGCTGTCCGCAGTCGGATTAGCCGCCACTTCGACGATCAGCTCCGAGCTTACCTGCTCCCGTACGTAATTCGCGACACCGATATACTGGTTTCGCAGGCTGTCGAGTGCCATATTCTGCTGTAATTTCACCGTGATGCCTGTCAACAGGCCGCCGACCAATACGATCCCCAGCGCAATCATAATCATGTTTTTCGCGAAAAACGTAAGCCTGAACTTCTTTTTCATCAATTTCCCCCGCCTTTTCCCGTTCATAAGCCTTTATAAGCGGCCACGATTGTTTTTCGACGAAAAAACCTTATTTTTGAATAGTTTAGGGGAAATAAAAAAAGAAATAAAAAACCACCCGATCGATTTCGATCCGGCGGCGTGGGAAAGACCGCTGTTGGGCGGTCGGAGAGTCGCGCTATCTTAGCCTTCTTTTTCGATCAGCACATTCAGAAACTGGGCCGCACGGGCGCTGGACGGGTTGTGGAGCACCTGATCCGGGCGTCCCTGTTCGAGGACGACGCCGTCGTCCATCAGCACGACCGTGTCGGCGGCTTCGGCGGCGAACTTCATCTCGTGGGTAACGACAACCATCGTCATGCCTTCGGCGGCAAGCTGCTTCATGACTTTCAGCACCTCGCCCACCAGCTCGGGATCAAGCGCGGAGGTCGGTTCGTCGAACAGCATCACCTGCGGATCGGTTGCAAGCGCCCGGGCGATCCCGACACGCTGCTGCTGGCCGCCAGACAGCTGATGCGGATACGAGTCTTCTTTGCCGCTCAGTCCGACTTTGGCCAACAGCTCGGCGGAACGTTTGCGCGCTGCCGCCTTGTCTTTCTTTTGGACGATAATCTGCGCTTCCATGACGTTCTCGATTGCGGTCTTGTGCGGGAACAGGTTATACGACTGGAACACCATGCCGGTGCTTTGACGCAGCTTAAGAATCTCCGCCTTGCTCGGCTTGTGGCCGGTACCGAATTCAAGCACCGAATCGCCGAGTTTGAGCGAACCGGCGCTTGGCATTTCCAGCAGGTTCAGGCAGCGCAGCAGCGTCGTCTTGCCGGAACCCGACGGGCCGATGATGACGAGCACCTTGCCTTTTTCCAGCGACAGATCGACGCCCTTGAGCACGTCAAGCGTTCCGAACGATTTATGCAGATTGCGTATTTCAAGCATGTATTTGTCTCCTCTCCGGCCGTATTAAGAAGCCGAGAAGCGGGCCAACCGCTTCTCCATGACGTTCTGCAGCGCATTGAGCACCGTGCAGAGAACCAGGTACAGTACGGCTACTTCACAGTAGATAAGCAGAGGCTCATAGGTAACTGCCTCGATTTGTTTGGACACTTGAAACATGTCGACAACGGTGATGGTAAAAGCGAGCGAAGTGTCCTTGACCAGGCTGACAAACGAGTTCGACAGCGGCGGTACCGACACGCGGGCGGCCTGCGGCAGGATAATGCGGCGCAGCGCCTGTCCGCGCGTCATGCCAAGCGAATACCCCGCTTCCCATTGTCCGTTCGAGATCGACTGGATGGCGGCGCGTACGATCTCGGAATTGTAAGCACCCATATTCAATGTAAAACCGATGATCGCGGCCGGGAACGGATCGAATTTGATCCCGATACTCGGCAGTCCGTAGAAAATGATAAACAGCTGCACGAGCAGCGGCGTTCCCCGGATGATCCATACATAAATGCCGGCGATCTGGCTCAGTACCGGAACCTTCCACAGCCGCACCAGCGCCACGAGAACCGCCAGCACCAGTCCCAGCGCGAACGAGATCAGTGTCAGCGGGATCGTAAACTGCAGGCCGGCTTTGATCATTGGCCACAGCGAATCGATCAAGATTTGAATTTTGCGTTCATCCATACTCTGTTATACCCCTCTCCAGACCCAACCGATTTAAAAAAAGCCGTCTATCGGATCATTACACCCAATCCCCCGGCTCCGAACAAAAGGAAGGGGGCTTCCGCGGAATTCGCCTGCGCGAATCCGAAGATAGCCCCATGCGGTTGAAACCGGGCACGGCTTCTTCCGTATCAGTAGTGCGGATAGAAGAACGCGGCGCCGATCGGCGCTTCCCTGCTCTTCCTTACTTATTTCGAGACGTCTTCGCCGAAGTATTTCTCGGAGATCGTGGCATACGTGCCGTCTTCGTGCATGTCGGCCAGCGCTTTGTTGACCGCTTCGATCAGTTCCGGCTGGTTCTTGGCGAATACGCCGCCGCTTTGCGAAGCGTCGTCGGCTTCCGCCACGACTTTGAGCGCGATGTCCGGTTTTTGTTTCTTCAGGTCGAGGAACGACAGGTTATCGTTGATCGTCGCGTCGACGCGGCTGGAGTTCAGTAGGCCGATCGCCTGGTTGAATCCTTCGATCGGCACGATTTCGGCGCCGTTTTGCTTGGCAATATCGGCCAGGTTGCTGGTCAGCGACTGCGCGGACTTTTTGCCTTTGAGATCGGCCAGCGATTTGATGTCCGTATTGTCTTCGCGCACGATCAGAACCGCGCCGGAAGAAATGTACGGATCGGAGAAATCATATTTTTCTTTGCGATCGTCGCGGATCGAGACTTCGTTGAATACGGCGTTGAAGCGTCCGGCGTCGATCCCGGCCAGCAGGCTGTCCCACGGCGCTTCCACGAATTCGGCTTCTACACCGAGGCGTTTGGCTACTTCGCGGGCGATTTCCACATCGAACCCGGTCAATTCGCCGCTCTTATCGTGGTAAGTGAAAGGGGCATAAGTCCCTTCGGTGCCGATCACCATCTTGCCGTCGGCTTTGATCTTGTCCAGGGCGCTGTCGGACTT
Source organism: Saccharibacillus qingshengii (assembly GCF_013185195.1). GTDB lineage: Bacteria > Bacillota > Bacilli > Paenibacillales > Paenibacillaceae > Saccharibacillus > Saccharibacillus qingshengii. The sequence continues at coordinate 74,712 of NZ_JAAZWC010000016.1, read as the reverse complement.
GGCCGTCTCTTTGGTTCCTGTATTGGGCGCAGCTGCATTATCCTTGGCGGCAGTGCCGCTTCCGCAGGCGGCAAGCATAAGGGCCATCAAGATGGCAACCAGGCTGAGCAAAGTCACTTTTTTCATCAGTAAATTCCTCCGTTTAGATCTGAATGGGTCGTTCGACGCAGCCGGCCGGCTTGAATCCGTTGGGCCGCGTTTAGGTCGTGCAAGATTGAATTTTATACCCTTACCTAATGAAAGTCAATGGGGTTTCGTATAATTCCCATTAATTTTATCGGCTTTAATAAAAACATCCGATTTCCGCCTTTTTTACGCCCTTAAATATCCATCTCCGCTTTGAGCGTAAACAAGGCAGCTTTCGTTTAAATATACATATAGATCTGACTAGGAGGATATCCATGTTCAAAAATCGCTTTTTCGTTGTAGGAGCGGGCGTTGCCCTGATCCTGCTCATTATTCTCCTGGGAACGACGGTCAAATTCATCTTTACGCCGGTCGTATCGCTGGTCAGTTCGCTGGTCGTGCCGCTGCTGATCGCAGCTTTTTTCTATTACCCGCTGCGTCCGCTCGTACGTTTCCTTGAACGCAAGAAACTGAAACGTTCCTGGTCGGTCATGCTGATCTTTGTCGTCTTCATCCTGCTGATCGTGGGCGCTTCGTTCTGGGTATGGCCTACCCTGCGCGACCAGGTGGAGAGTTTCGTCAATAACGCGCCGCAGCTTGCGCAGGATGCCGTCTATCAGCTCCAGCAGCTGCAGAACAATCCGTCATTCAGCCGTTTCCTTCCGAATGACGCGGGTCAGAACCAGGAGCTGCTGGACCGCTTGTCCGGTGTGCTCGATACTTCGTTAACCTGGCTGACCGACAATATTACGGGGATGTTCTCGTTCCTGTCGAGCTTTGTGCTCGTCATTGCGACTTTCCCGATTCTGCTGTACTTCCTGCTTCGCGACGACCACAAGCTGCCTCCGTTCCTGATGAGATTGTTCCCGGCGAACAACAAGGAAGACGGCAGAGTGATGCTCGGCGAGATGGATGACGCGCTGAACAGCTTTATCGCCGGACGGGTAATCGTCAACTTGATGCTGTGCGTTCTGCTGTATATCGGGTTCCTCATCATCGGCCTGCCGTACTCGCTGCTGCTCGTTCTGATCTCGTTCTTCCTGAATTTCATTCCGTTCATCGGAGCGTTTCTCGCCGGAGTACCGGTGGGAATCGTCGGTCTGATCGAATCGCCGAGCATGGCGATCTGGTCGATCGTCATCGTCGTGGTGGCCCAGCTGATCCAGAACAATCTGCTGGAGCCGTTGGTATTCGGCAAACAGCTGGACATGCATCCGCTGACCGTTATCGTCCTGCTGCTTGTCGGCGGCGATGTCATGGGCATTCTGGGCATGCTGATCTGTATTCCGATCTATATGGTCGTCAAGATTGCGATCCGCCATGCCTACCAGATGTATATCAAGAGCAAAATCAAACATACGCTGGATTGAATTCCGATCCCAATCCGCATGCGGCCGCCAACCGGGTTTCCTTCTGGAAACCCGGTTTTTTGGTACTTGCCTGCCCGTTTGCTTAAGCCCCTATGTGCTTTCAGCGGTACATTAAGCATCCCTTTTTTCAAATTTGAAACACAATCAAAAAAATGATTGACTTTATAAAAAATTTCTGAACGAAGCGGTTTAGATTTCTTCGGGGGGGTTAAATATGGAACGTGGCAGGAAACATCGAAGCCTTGGAACAGCAGTATCCACGAATAAAAACACACCCAAAATTAAAGTTCCACAACAACGAGGAGGTACCACCATGACTAACAAAATCGTAGGCGTGTTCCATTCGGAAAGAGAAGCTTCCCATGCAATCGAAGACCTGAAAAGATCGGGATTCAGCACCAATGACATTTCCGTCGTAACACGCGACAAAAAAGACATGCGCAAGCTTGAAGACGAAACGGGCACGATGGCTCCCGAAGGCGCGGCAGGCGGAGCGGCTACCGGCGGCGTGCTGGGCGGCATCGGCGGCCTGTTGGCAGGTCTCGGCGCATTAGCCATTCCGGGCATCGGCCCGCTTCTGGCAGCCGGACCTCTGGCAACGGCACTTGCCGGCGCAGCTGTCGGCGCGGCAGGCGGCGGTCTGGTCGGCGGTTTGATCGGACTCGGCATTCCCGAGAACGAAGCCAAAGAATACGATACAGCCGTGGATCAGGGCGGTCTGCTCGTAATCGTCGATACGGAAGAAGCCAATCGCAGCGAAGTCACCCGTATCTTCCGGGACAATAACTCCACCAATCGGCGTTACGATGAGCAGATGGAAGATACCCGCTCTATCGACGCCAACCGGATGAACGATACGGCGTCCAACGATACGCTTTATCGAGATACTCCGGCTATGGGCGCAACGAACCTCGATGCCAATCGCATGAACGGAACGCCAATCGGCGAACGCGGATACGCGGAATCGGCAGATCTGAACGACCGCGATGAAGCCCGCAAACTTCGACTGCACGAAGAGCAGCTCGACGTCACGAAAAACACGGTACGCAGCGGCGAAGTCGAAGTTCACAAAGAAATCATCGAAGAGCAAAAAGCGATCGACGTACCGGTCAGCCATGAAGAAGTTATCATCGAGCGCCGCTCGGTCAACGATATTCCGACCGATGAGCCGATCGGCAGAGACGAAACGATCCGGATTCCTCTCACCGAAGAGCAGGTCGAAGTCAACAAGCGCAATGTAGTAACCGGAGAAGTCGAAGTTCATAAACGCGATGTGCAGGAAACGGAGCAGGTACGCGATACGCTGCGCCGCGAAGAAGCCCGCGTCGACAAGAACGGACAGGTCGAAGTTCGCGAAGGCGCGGAAGCACGCAGAGAAGACGCGACAACGCGCAGACCGTAACCACGGTCTCGGAAGATCTGCGGAGGAAGCGGCCGGGCGGCCGGTCTCCTTTCTCCATCCGAACGCGAATAAGCCCGGCTGAACAAACAGCTTGGGCTTATTCGCGTATTTGGACGGCCGGAAGATTTCGTTCGATATTCCATTCAGAACAGGAGGGTCCCCTCGATGGCGACTCAAAAAGTAGCAGGCATATTTCTTACGCAGCGTGAAGCATCCGAAGCAATCGAAGACCTGAAACGGTCCGGGTACGATACGGACGATATCTCCGTCATTTCCAAAGACCATCAGGACGCGGCCGCAATCGGCGAACAGACCGGCACCAAAGCTCCGGAAGGTGCCGCGGGAGGCGCTACGGCAGGAGGAATCCTGGGCGGGGTCGGCGGGCTTCTCGCCGGACTCGGCGCATTGGCCATTCCGGGGATCGGCCCGCTGCTGGCAGCGGGGCCGATCGCGACCGCACTGGCCGGAATCGCGGTCGGAGCCACCGGAGGCGGCCTGGTCGGAGGTCTGATCGGACTCGGTATCCCCGAGGAAGACGCGAAATCCTATCATGAACATATCGGCGGCGGCCGCATGCTGGTTCTTGTCGACACGGACAGCGAACACAAGGCGGAAGTCGAGCAGATCTTCCGCAATCATTACGCACTTAACCATACCCAGTTGGGCGCGGCGAGCGATACCGACAACCTGACGGTCGCCGCTCCGCACGAAACGGAACCGCGCAGCGAAACGCCGGTTCCGCAAGATCCGGCTGCCGTTTACCGGACGAACGACAAAGCAGAAGAAGATCTTAGCCGCGCTTCCCGAAGCCGTGCTCCGGCCGGAGAATCTACCCTGCAGCTTCGGGCGCAGCAGCTTGAGATCGACAAAAAGCAGGTTCGTACGGGTGAAGTCGAAGTCCGTAAAGAGATCGTCCACGAAGAAAAATTGATTCGTGTTCCGGTTACCCATGAAGAAGTGGTAATCGAACGCCGGGCTGTTGAAGACGGAACGGCGGAAGGTCCGATCGGACGGGATGAGACGATCCGTATTCCGGTCAGCGAAGAACGGATCGAAGTGAACAAGCATAACGTTATTACGGAAGAAGTCGACGTCTACAAACAGAACACACAGGAAAATCTCCATATCGAAGAAACCGTCAAACATGAAGAAGCGCGGGTCGAACACACCGGACAAACTTCGGTTAAGGCAAGCCCGGCAGAAGAAGCGGAAGACTTGCGTTCGTCCAATCCCCTCTCTTCCCTGCCGCAGGATCCGCCGCCGCTTCCTCCGCGAAGCGAACGCAATCGTCCTTAAGGAACCGACCAATCAAAAGTCCCATTTATCGCAAAACCGACTTATTTTCCCGCTCGAGCCCCTACATCTTTAGGGGCTTGTTGCCGATATAAAAAGGTGGGTCTTATGCCCTGTATCATCCATCTTATTAACGGGGGAAGTGAGTTTTTGAGTCATCTCGATTCTGTCATGTATCAGCGCAACAAAATTGTCATGTGGATATTGTGGTCCGTTTCTTTGATTTTGGGTGCCGTCAGCTTAAACCTCTCTCTGCCTATCCAACTTGCGGCTGTTGCCATGGGCGTATTTGCGGCCCTGTTCACCTGGTTGACGCTGACCAGAAAAGCACAGCGTGCCCTGCCTTATGCGGCGGCCCTCTTCTTCTTCGTCTGTTATACCGCCGTCCTGATGGACACCATAAACGTACTTGCGGCTCTGGTACCGGCCGTTCTGCTGCTGCTGTACCCGCGTTATCGCTATGTGCTGCTCTATTCGGCCCTGACCGCAGTCACCCTGCTTGTTTCTTGGATACGCGGAGCGGAGGTCTTCGTCCCTGAAGGACGGATGGTCTCGCTGATCTTCACGGTCGTGCTGTTTGTCATTATTGCGGGCATGGCCGTAGCGGTCGGTATGCTGAACGAGAAGCTCTTCGCCGATCTGGCCAAACAGCGGGAGAAGAGCCGGGCCGATACCGAGAAACTGGATGCCGCTTTCCTACAGATTCGGGACGCGGTCGAGGAACTGAGCCGGTTTGCCCGCAAGTCAAAAGAGAATCTGACCCTGAACGAACTGATTACCGGCAAGATTACGAACGCTTTCTCGCAGGTGGCGCAGGGAGCGGAAAGCCAGGCCCGCAGTGTCTCGGAGATTTCCGACAAAATGTCCGCCAGCGATCTGGAGATCGAAGGCGTGGTGCAGAACTCCACGATGATGCGCACGCTGTCCGAACATACGGCCAACGTCACCCAGGACGGTGCCGGCCGGATGGCCGAACTGCGTGCGCAGATCGACCAGGTCTATTCCGTCATGAGCGATACCGCCCACGATATGGAACTGTTCCGCGAACAGAATCGCCAGATCGCCCAGATTCTGACCACCATCTCCGAAATCGCCAGCCAGACCAATCTGCTTGCGCTTAACGCCGCGATCGAAGCGGCGCGTGCGGGAGAAGCCGGCCGGGGATTTGCCGTCGTTTCCGACGAAGTCCGCAAGCTGGCCGAGAATTCGCGCGAATCGGCCGAACAGATTGGCGGCATCCTCGGCGAACTGCAAAGCGGGACCGAGCGTCTGATGAGACAGGTCAACCGCGGCCGCGAAGCGGCGGAGAACGGACTCTCTGCCGCACGGCGTTCCGAAGAAGCGTTAACGGAGATCAACGAGAATACCCATAAACTGCTGGATCAGGCCGGAGAAGTGGAACTGCGCTCCGGCAAGATGAGAGCCTCTTCGTCGGAAGTATCCGGACAAGCGGCTGTGATCTCTACCGTTACCCAGCAGACGAATGCCGCCATGGAAGAAATCCTGGCCGGTATGGGCGAGCAAAAATACAGCACGAACCAAATGAGCGGAAGTTTCTCCCACCTGGAGAAACTGATCGGCGACCTGCAGGGATTGACCACGGCCAGAAGCGAAGAAGTATCCGACCTTGCCGAGACGGCGCCGAAACCGCGGCAGAAAAAACGCCGTTCTTCGCCGGACTCCGCGGCACAAGACAAAGCACAGGTCGCCGGTTGACCCGGCCAAGCGGCAGGTAGGCAGACGTTCCGGCCGGAATTAACCGGAAACCCTCCGAGGGGCTTGCCGGACCTGTTTTCGAATTTCGTCCGCAGCGTCCGCTTAGTCCAAACGTACACAAAAGCCTTTCCGGCAGATTCTCGCCGGAAAGGCTTTTGTCTGTTCAAACCGCCTCATCCGGGCAGCCTAGCTGCTATTGAATCGTAAACTTGCGTGCCGCCTGGTCGGCCCGGGCGGAAGAAGCGGCGTACAGCACCCGGTCCGGCTGCTTGTAGAACTGCGGCCACAGTCCGTGACGGTAGGCAGCCGACGCGGGAAACGTCGGGTCCGAAGCCCGGATTGCGGCGGCATATACGTATACGTCCTGCCCTTTTCGGGCACCTGTCGCTTGGCGAAGGTCGATCCGGTAGCGCATCGTTTGTGCCTCGTACAGACTGAAACGGACAGGCGACATCTTCCATTTCCCGCCCGCACCGATCTTGTAATGAAGCTGGATCTCGGCGGGAGCATTCCGGTCGTAACGCTGGGTACGCGGATTGTCGGTTGCGGCGTAAGCGGTCAGATACAGCCGATTGCCGCTCTGCCAATCAGAGGACAGATAATCCAGATCGGAACCGGCATTCCACGTCTCGGACGAAGTATGCCGGTACAGCGTATACAGCGGCAGCGTCCGGCTGCTGGATGCACCGCTCCGGCTTTGGCTGACCTGCTGGATATGCAGATGCGGGTTATAGCGTTTCGCACGGTCGACCGTGCCGATTACGGTTGTCTCGGTCACGTAATCGCCAACGCGCAGACCCGTGCCTCCGGCACCGGCCGGATCGATATGCACATATTGAATGTAGACCCCGTCGGGTGTTCCGTCTCCGTCGATGTCGTGATCGACAATTACGCTGCCGAGCTGGGCCGACAGGTCGGACTTGATCTCCGTCACTTTGCCCGGCAGAATCGCATAGACGCGTTCCCCGGACGCCATCGCCAGGTCCGCTCCGTTATGTGGGTTGGTACCGCTCACCACATGACGCGGCTGATTGGTCTTGCTCTCGACCGGAGCATAGCTCTCCATCAACCCGTTGGCATCGCTGCGCGCAGGCGTCATGGCGGGTGCCGTCGAGACTTTGACCCCGTACTGCTGAAGAAACCTCGCTCCGTAATCCGCCGCCGAGACCGTGGATACCGCACCGCAGGCAAGCAGCGCGCAGACCGCCAGCAGCGCCCGGCGGCCGCGGAGGATCCGCTTCCTTTTCTCCATAGTCCGACCAGCATCGGCCGCCGTTTTCTCCAAACTTTCCCGGTTCATCGCTTCGCCTCCCCTTCCACTTCGAGGGTATACGTCGATTCCGCCTGGGTCGTTCGGTTGCGTACCTGAACAAGCAGGTGTCTGCTGTCCGCCCAGGAGATGCCGAGAATGGAGCTGCCGGCCGGCTCCGCAATCGTCCGGCTGTCCAGCGTCTTCGTATCGATCAGGATCAAGGTCGATACGCGGCTTGAACGATCGGGCGCATTGATCACGGCGAAGTAACGGCCTTCATACGAAGCCGAAGCGGCGCGAAGATGATTCAATCCGCCTCCGCGGAATGTTCTCACCCGCCCGGTCGAAAGGTCGCGCAGGTTCAGCGAACCGTCCGCCGTTTGCGACAGCAGGTGGGTTCCGGAGACGGCGGAGACGGAGCTGCCCGTGACCAGTTTGGCCGAAGAACCGCCTGTACGGTCGACCTGCACGACGCCTTCGTCGCCCAAATCGAGATAGAAGCGATTTTTCGTATCCCAGCCAAGCAGCGTGTAGCCGGCTCCGTAGACCTTTTTTTCCTCGCCGGTGCGCAGATCTTTGATCCAATTCTCTCCATCTTCACGCCCGGACACCGCCGCGCTGCGGGTCGTCCAATACAGCAGAACGTTCCCGTCGGGACTGATCGAAGCCCGTTTTCCCCACACGATCATCTTCGACGAACTGCCGGCTCCTTGGCGGTAGCTTCCCGTTTGCGCTTTGAGAAAAGGCGACAGCGTCTTCGTATCGGGATTAAGCTTATAGAGGGAAGAGGCATACTCCACCAGCACCTGTCCGTCCGGCAGCGGGTGCAGCTCGTAGCCCAGATCCGGGGAAGGCAGCGGAACCCGGCGGCCGGCCGATTGCGTATACCGGAAAGTCAGCGTCTCGTTCAGGCCGTCCGCATTCAGTTTGGCATTAAATGTTCCGGTCGATCCTTCCGCAGCCCGGACACCGGCGCGAACCGCGGCACGTCCCGACGCCGGATCGATCGAAGCTGCCGCTTTGCGCTTATCCGCATTTCCCGGCAGCTGAAGCTTGGTTTCCTGCAGCACCGCAAGGCGCCCCGGCTCTTGGGCCGCCTGCGGCCAGACATCCGATTCGGCCAGCGCACTCCCCGACACCGCTGCCAGTATCAACAAACCCGCCGAGGCCGCTTTCAGTCTTTTTCCCATGTTTCATCCTCCATCCTCGTTTGGGTTCACCCTCCGATGCGCCCTAGGGCGTGTCTTCAAAATTCACACACCGTCATTTTGGGTTAAAACGGAAGTATGGAAACCAATAATCGCTACGAACTTCGCGACGACCAATGGGAACGTCTTGTCCACTTGCTGCCACCGGAGCGAACCGGAAAGAAAGGAAGACCGGCTCACGACAATCGGAACATGGTAAATGCCATGCTTTGGATCAATCGTTCCGGCGCTCCATGGCGCGATCTGCCTGCCACTTATGGGTCCTGGAAATCCGTCCATACACGCTTTAGACGCTGGCGGCAACTCGGAATTTTCGAACGCATCCTGGAACAATTGGCGAACGAACCGGACGAAGAAAGCTGCATGATTGATGCCACTCATGTTCGGGTTCACCAACATGCAGCCGGCGCAAAAGGGGGCGCTTCAAGCAGGCGATCGGACGATCCCGAGGTGGACTGACCACGAAAATCCATGCCATCGTCGATGCGCTGGGCAATCCTCTTCGGTTTCGGCTTACGCCAGGAAATTTTGCCGATTGTACAGTCGGTTACGAGATGTTGGCCTCTATGGATCTGCATGGACGTTTGGTGATTGCCGATCGGGGTTATGATACCGATCGAATTTTACATCTGCTACACAACCGACAAGCGACAGCTGTGATTCCAAGCCGGCTTCATCGGCGCGTTCAACGCCCAACCGATTGGTGGATTTATAAAGAGCGCCATTTAATCGAATGCTTGTTTAATAAGCTGAAAAACTATCGGAGATTAGCGACGCGCTATGATAAGTTGGCCGCTTCGTTCTCTGCTTTTTTATCGTTGGCTGCGATTGTGCTGTGGTTAGCATGAATTTGAAGACACGCCCTAATGTACCCGAAAAAAACGCCCGGTGCAATAAAACGGACAATATGGAAATCGTTGTTGAAAAATAGGTCCAAAGGTATTATCCTAGTGGTAACAAAGACTTATTCCCGTACTGCTCAAATAACAAGAAGTCCCGATTAAAATCGCTTTTCGCTGCCATACATTATCTTCCAAGAGGAGGCCTGCTCGCATGTCGGAAGCTCACCCGACGCCCGAAGCCGCATCTGCATTCGGCACCCATGACCCTGCCGTCACCGACGGCGAACTCGCCATTCCGGCTCCGCTGCCCGCCGCGGCAGACGGAAGTATTGAAATCCGGGAAGGCCGTCTCCATGTGACCGATCCGGTCGGAGAAGGAGATCCTTCCGTGCTGGTCCCGGCTGCCCCGCTCCGGTTCTGGCTGAATGGAAGCGAGATGCTCTCTGCTTCGGCCGTTCGTTCCAGCGACCGGATCGAATGGGAAATGCCGGATGAACCCCTGTACCGAATCCAGGTCTCGCCCGACCGGATGCAGGCGGTTATTCGCGTATTCGCCGAAGTGCGTTATGCCTGGAGACTCGAAGACGAGGGTCCCCTTCGCGTACTGTCGCCCAAAGCGCAGCCTGACCGGAATACGCCGGTATGCCGGCTGGAGATTGCCGAAGTGATGGCCGAAGTCGGTTCGCTTGGTATCCGCAAGAATCTCGATGTCCCGGCTGTTGTGCAAGCGCTTCAACAAGCGGACGGACAGCCTTTCGTTTTTGCGACAGGTCAAGAACCGCTGCCGGGCCTGGATGCCCGGCTGGACCTTCTTTTCGACGAGAAAATCGAAAATGCTTTCGAGGAAGCCGGAGGAGCGCTCGATTATCGCAGCCATCTGCGTATCCCGTCTGTCCAAAGCGGCGATCTGCTTGCGCGGCTTTTCCCTTCCGAACCGGGCACCCCCGGTTACGATGTGTACGGGGAGAAGATCGATCCTCCGCCCTTGCGGGAAATCGATGTTCAAGCCCGGCAGCATGTCGAAGTACGGGAAGACGGCACGTTCGCCGCGATGAAGGCCGGCCGGCCTTGTATCACGGAAGGAGCGGTCCGCTATCTGGATATCTCCGACGCTTACGTGGTTCCCGGAGACGTCAACTTGAAGACCGGACATATCGTATTTTCGGGCGACGTCGCCATCCACGGCAATGTGACGGACAATATGATCGTCGAATCGCTCGGTAACGTTTACGTATCGGGCGGCGTCTATCATTCGACCATCACTGCGGCCGGCCGGATTATCGTGCAGGGCAGCACGATCGGCAGCCGGCTGTATTCCGGAAGTTTCGGTCTGTCTTTTAACCGGCTGTACCATCTGTCCCGGCAGTTGAGAGACGAGACGGGCATGCTGCTGTCGGCTTCGCTCGCCTTGTACGCCGAGGTCGGCAAACGCGGACAATCCGCCCGTTTCGGCCAGATTGCCCTTCTGCTGATGAAGACCAAATTCAAAGACATCCAGCCGCATATCCGGGAACTGCTTCAAGTGCTTGTTACGGTCCAGCGCAGTACCGGCGGAGCTTCCAATGCGTTTGCCGACGACCTGAATCTGATGCTCTCTCCCGCCCAGATGATCGAATCGCTGGACGAAGATACCCTGCTTCGCCTGCAGGCCGGTCTTGAACGGGAACATTCTTTTATGACCGATATGCAGCAGGGCGAATCGGGGGTTGAATTGTCGCGCTGCCAGACCAGTACCGTCAAGTCGAACGGAGACATTACGATTCACCGCGAAGGCGTAATGCAGAGCGATTTGTATGCGACGGGTTCGATTCTTTTCGGGCATCCGGCCTCGGTCTGCCGCGGCTCTGCGCTTGAAGCCGAAGAACGTATCCATGCCCGTATTGTCGGCAGCGCCGGCGGCGCCCCGTGCATGCTTCGGGCCGGCAAAAGTATCTGCGTTCACCGGATGTTCGAAGGGAAAATCTCTGTCGGCACCCTTCATCGCGAAATCTGGAGCCTGGTCCAGGATTATACGTTCGGCGTCCCGGAGCCGGACGCGGCCGCCGTTACGGGCTGATTGTCTGCCTGCTGCGGACAGCACCGGCCGACAATCAAGAGATCTCGATCCTGCCTCCCATCCACCAAAAAGCGCGGAAACGAAAAGACTCTTCGTTTCCGCGCTTTTTCAGTTCAACTTGTCCAGCAGGCGTTTCAGAGCTTCTCCGCGGTGGCTGATCCGCTGTTTCTCTTCGACGTTCAGCTCCGCCATCGTCCGCTCGTACTGCGGCACGAAGAACAGCGGATCGTAGCCGAATCCTCCGGCACCCGCCGTTTCCGAAGTGATCCAGCCTTCGACTTCGCCTTCGGCTTCCAGGCCGCGGCCTGTCGCCGGATCGTACAGCACCAGCGCGCAGACGAACCGGGCCGGACTCAGCAGCGGCTGCTCCGTATCGTCTCCCTGGCGAAGACGCATCAGCTCGTCCATCAGCTTCGCGTTGTTGGCCGCGTCGTTGCCGTGTTCACCGGCGTAGCGGGCCGAATAAATGCCGGGTTCCCCATTCAGCAGCTCGACGCACAAGCCGGAATCGTCGGCCAACACGGGCAGCTTCAGGAAGTCACCGATTTCTTTGGCTTTTTTGAAAGCATTCTCCGCAAAGGTACTGCCGTCTTCTTCGACTTCAGGAGCTTCCGGATACTCGTGCAGGCTGCGTACTTCTTTGCCAAGCGGCTCCAGTGCATGTCTGAATTCACGTACTTTGCCCATATTGCGGGTGGCGACGACGACAATTTCCCGTTTTTCATTCAAACCGTCTGCTGCTCCGTTCATGCCAACCCTCCGATTTCGTGATTGCCGATCTTCAGCGCGTTTGCGCCCAAGATTTCGGTCTGTATCGCGATCATCTGCCGGACGCCCGCCTCGCCGAGTTCCAGCATCCGGTTCAACTCGGTGCGGCTGAACGGACGCTCTTCGCCGGTTCCCTGCAGCTCGACAAATTCTCCGGAACCTGTCATCACTACGTTCATATCTACTTTTGCAGCAGAATCTTCTTCGTACCGCAGATCAAGCAGCGCTTCTTCTCCAACCACGCCGACGCTTACGGAAGCCAGGAAATCCGTAATCGGATAACGTTTGAGCTTCCCCTGGGCTTCCAGTTTGTTGACCGCAAGGCACATGGCTACAAAAGCTCCGGTGATCGAAGTCGTCCGGGTGCCGCCGTCCGCCTGAATCACATCGCAATCGACGATGATCGTCCGTTCGCCGAGCGCCTGCAGATCGACGACCGAACGCAGCGCACGGGCAATCAGACGCTGGATCTCCATCGTCCGGCCGCCCAGTTTGCCTTTGGCCGCTTCGCGGATATTGCGCGTATGCGTCGCCCGGGGCAGCATGGAATATTCGGCCGTTACCCAGCCCCGTCCCTGCCCTTTCATAAATGGCGGGACTTTCTCTTCAATCGTGGCGTTGCAGATCACTTTCGTATCCCCAACCTGAATCGTAACCGAGCCTTCGGCGTATTTGTTCGTGCCGATCTCCAAGGTGACCGGACGAATCTCGTCCGGCTTTCTGTCGTTCCTGCTCACTTCGTTGACCTCCCGTATCCGTCTGTTCGACGCTTCGTTGTTTTCATTTTAACAAACTCGGCCGCTCCGCGCACATGTCTTCGGCCTTGAAGCGGGATTTTGTTTCAGCGGCGGCGAATATGTACACATGTTAGATAGATGGCACAGATTCGTCGATCAAGTGCGAATCCGCGCCGGAATTCACTTTACTCTGAGAAATCCGAGGTGACTGTCATGCAAACTCCCGAAAAACCGACACCCAAAGAAGAAAAAATGGGGATGCCCGAAAGCCAGAAATACTCGCTCAACAGCCGAAAAGTAGCCGAAGCGACCCGCAGCTGGCTGACGAAGCGCGGCGTCACGATCGAAGAAATCGCGGAACTCGTTCTTTTTCTGCAAAAAAAATATTACCCCGAGCTGACGATGGAAGAATGCGTGCATAACGTGGAAAAAGTACTCGAAAAACGCGAAGTCCAAAATGCCGTTCTGACGGGCATCCAGTTGGATGTACTGGCCGAAGAAGGCAAGCTGCTGTCGCCGCTGCAGGAAATGATCCAAAACGACGAAGGGTTGTACGGCGTGGATGAAATTCTGGCGCTGTCGATCGTCAATGTCTACGGCAGCATCGGCCTCACCAACTTCGGTTATGTCGACAAGCTGAAACCCGGCGCGCTCGAGCGGCTGAACGACAAAAGTCTCGGCCCTGTCCATACGTTTCTCGACGATATCGTCGGCGCGATCGCTGCGGCCGCCAGCAGCCGGATCGCCCACAACAAGCAGAGCGAACGCGAAGTCGAGATCGAGCTGCCCAAAGAACCGGGAGACGATTGAACAATTCCCCAAACTCCAGATCGGATTCACGCAAAAAACGCGCCGAACGGGAGTGATCCTTCGTGGATCACTCCCGTTCGGCGCGCTTGGAAACGAGCGGCCCGGCGGTGTCAGCGGACGAACAGCTTGCTGCGACTGCGTTTGCGGTAAAACGGTTCGCCTTCCGCTTCGAAATAGGCATCGAGTCCGCTTCGGCCGTCCAAACGAAGAAAATCGACAGGCGGATCGGACGCCCGGGATGCGGACACCCGGGATGCGGAAGGCCGACTGCCGGCGGCCCGGACGACTTCGTTCCAGTCCCCGTCCGCTTGCACGGCAATCAGCGTATGCGGCGGCTCGCCGGTCTTGGGATTGAAGTGATGCGCATGGTACGCCAACTTCACATTGGGCAGTCCGAGAAAGATTTCGGTCAGTTCATTCAGCAGATCATTCGGTTCGGAGTCCGGGTTTCCCAGAATGATCGCGGTCTCCGGATCGAGGGTATAGCTTGAAGGAGGACCCAGCAGACTTCCGTCTAGAATCGATTCGATTTCGGCGGCAGAAAACGATTTGGCGAACTCTCCGCCAGGGTTCAGCCAGACATCGGAGCCTTGCACCCGTCTGAACAGATCCATCGCATTCATCGATACATACTGCATTTCGCAATCGAGAAACTGCTGCAGCATCTTCAGCGAACTGAATACGGGCAGATATAGGCTGCCTGCCACTTCCAGACTCGGCAGTCGAATGGCTGTATGCTCGGGAAGCCTTCCGTTCTCCGTTTTCGCTTCCCCGTCCATGTGCAGCGTATACAGCTCCGAATGCTGAAGCTCCTCATAGAACTCTCTTCTCCGCGACGGATCTTCCACAGCGGCGGACAAAGCTTTTTCCAGTTCGTTCTGAGGTTTGAATCTCATGGCTTCTCTCCTATTCCTGATCCGATCAGTGCCTTGCAACCGGATTGCCGTCTAAACCTCGAGTCACACAATTTCGGTAAAAAAAGGTTTTAAAACGTTTCTATGGATATTGTATACCTGTTTAGGGATAAAATCGAAAAAGAGGATTCCTTTTGGAGGAATCCTCTTGAATATTTATCCTTATCTTCTGTCTTCCTACTTACATCGACTTGATTTCCGCTTCTTCGTCTTCACGAATACGGACCTCTTCGAAATCGTCGTCTGTCGAATCGACATACCCTCTCAGCACATCGTCATAATAATCGTCGTAATCGTACCATTCTTCATAAAGGCCGGATTTTCTCTCAAACATAAGGATCCTCCTCCTGTTTCGGGAATCCGCGGAAGACTTCCGCTTCTTCGCCGTTTATGAAGTTTTTCTACCGTTAGCGTACAGGAGGATCCCTTTGTCGTCAAAAAGGAAAAATCGCTTTTTGAAACTTTAAATACGCATAAAGCCGCGGGGCTCCTTGACTAAGCGAGCCCCGCGGCTGTTTTGAACGTTTTGCGAAAAATTTCTTATCCGGACGAAATGGCGAAGCTTACATCGATTTCGTCAGCGTGATCATCCAGTTACTGCTGTTGACGTTGAAGTCCCAGCCCAGCAGGCCCGTGATGAAACGAAGCGGTACTACAGTTCTGCCGTTCTCGTCCGCGAAGACTTCGTGGCCGATCGCCTGTCTTTTGCCGTTGACTTCCATGAAGTCTTTGCCCAACCAGAATTTCAGCGTGTCTTTGCCGGCCATCACCGTCACTTCGTTCGCTTTTTTATTCCATTTGACTTGGGCGCCGATTCCTTCGCTCAGGAAGCGCAGCGGTACATAAGTGGTGTTATCCCAAACGCGCGGCATCGTATCCATCTTGGTCGTTTTGCCGTTCAGCGTCAGGTTCGGGCTTCCAATCTGCATTTTGACCGTCATCATTTTACCCGGCATTGGTGCAGGGGTTGCCGGAGTCGTAGGTGCCGGTGTCATAGCCGGTTCCTGGAATTTAGGGTTGTATTGGTCCACGATTGCGCCGCTCAGCAGTTTGCCGACATCGAACATCAGGGCATAGCCTTCGCGCTCCGTTTTGTACGAACCCGTGTAATCTTTGGCTGCGTATTGATCCAGAACTTTCTGCACTTGGTCTTCATGCGCAGTCAGTCCGGCCATAGCTCCGGCTTCCGGAATACGGTTCTCAGTTGCCGCGTTCAAGAAGGCTGCCATTTCTTTGGTGAATTTCGTGATTTGAGCTTTGGCTGCCGTAATGGCCGCTTGGTCTCCGCTCTTCACAGCCGCTACATACTGCGCCTGTACGTTAATGTGGTCGGTTGTCCACAGTTTCTCGAACTGGTCCGCTCCCGCATTGCCGTAGACCGAAGCGATCGCCGCTTTGAAGTCTTTGGTGTTGCCGGCTTCAGCCGTTACAAGCGCGCTGCTGCTGGCGCTCATGCCGTCATACTGCTCCTGCATTTGCAGGGTAGCCAGTGCGAAGTGTTCCGCGAACAGATAGTTCAGAGCGGATCTCAGATCGCCGGCAGGCGTATCGGATTTCGTGTTCTGGAATTTCTCCGGCATCTGCGTCACGATTGCCGTCGACAGCGCTTCGCTGATCGTGAACATCGTGTTCAGGCCTGTACGGTAAGACATGTATGCGCCGGAGAAGTCGCCCGCTACATATTTATCGAAAGCTTCCTGGACTTGATCTTCGTGGAGACGAATCACTTTTTCAGCTGTAGCCTGCGGCAGTTTGCCGCCCGTTGCTGTTCCAAGGAAAGCCGAGAATTCTTTGACAAATTTCTCGATGTTGGCTTCAGCCGATTGTACGCCCGCCATATTGCCGGCTTTTTGCGCTTTGACCAGATCGTCGGTCGCTTTGTTGTGGGCACTGAAGATGCGTCCGAATTCGGCTGCGCCTTCTTTGCCGTACAGCGATTCGATCGCCGGCAGCATGTCGCTTGCGTTCTGGTTCAGTGCGGCGAAAGAAGCGGCTGCATCAGGCGAACCTTCGTAGGCTTTGATCATCGAATCGACGGCCAGTTGATAATGTTCGGACAGGAGATGATCGAGAGCCGATCTCAGTTCAACCGCAGGCGTCGTAGTCGAAGCCTTCATGGTTGTCATCTGCGCGGCGGCGGCTGCAATGCTCGTTGTTGTCGTTGTGGCAGCTTGGGCCGGAGCCGCTCCCGCTACCGTAGGTACGATCAGAGCCAATCCAAGTACCGGCATAACCAATTTCTTAGCGTCAAATTTCTTCGAATTAAGATTTTTGTTATTGAACATTTTAAACATTGTCAATTCCTCCATTTGTTTATCTGAATTTTTGTTATTTCCTGATTTCCGTTGTTTCCTTATGTGTTTGTGCTGCTTACATGTCATGAAACGCAGGCTTCATGAATTTGGATCACACAAATTTTAAATTTTCTAAATTGTTTTTCTTGAAACGAGAATTGAAATTTTGTCCAATTTTTTTGTTAATTTATATTTCTCGTAATCTTTTTGAGGCAAATATAGTTGTCGGCTCCTTTTATATAAACCTCGTTCAAAAGAACTAACCAATCGAAATCCAATATTTTAAGTATTATTTTTAATGACTTTTGGCACGTGAAAAAAGCCCCTTTCTTTTGAAAGCCAGGCTTCACCCCAAAAAGCTTTCGCTCCCCTAGGGAGTCGAAAGCTTTTTGGGGTGAAGCTTCATTTCTTGGGACTTTCCAGGCTGCAGATCCTCGAACTGTTCAGATCAGGCCGAAACGAATTTCTTCCTGGCCGAAGCGTTTGGCTTGTCCGCGGTCTTCCAACTCGACCAGATGCGCAATTGTCTCCGACAGCGCAAAACGCAGCTGATGGATACCCAGCGAATCGCCGAACACTGCCATGCAGATTCCGTAAGCCGTCTGCGGTTCGCCGTGCAGCAGCTTCAGCATCCGCTCCAGCCGCTCTTCGTGATGATCCAGCAGCTGCCGGGTTCGGTCTTCGAACTTCCCGAACGGATCGCGATGGCCGGGGAAAGCTTGGCTCACCCGAAGCTCTCCCAACTTCCGAAGCCCGTCCAGATAAGAGCGAAGCGGATGTTCGTCTCCTCCGGGCGTGTACGAAATATTCGGGGAGATCCGCGGCAGCACCGCATCCCCGCACAGGATCAGCCCTGTCTTTTCTTCATAGAAAGACAAATGTCCGTCGGCATGACCGCCCGTCTCGATCGGCTGCCAGAGACGGCCGCCGAAACGGATCGGCAGTCGGGCTTCGATAACGGTAATTTCGGGCTGGGGTTCAACCTGCGCCCGAAACCCCGCCAAATGCTCCGGCAGCTGCGCCATACGGTCGTCAGGCATTCCGTGAAGACGGTATAGCGCGAGCGAATCCCCGACGAATCCCGAAGCTCCGGCTTCATCCGGTATACGGCCCCAATTCCGCCAAGCCGCTTCACTTGCCGCCTTCGACATCCACACCTGGGCGCCGCTTCGCTGCTGCAGCCATCCGGCTAGGCCGTAATGATCGGGATGATGATGCGTCAGCACGATCGAAGCGATCTCCTGCGGACGGATATTCAACTCGCCCAGCGCCGCGTCCCAGGCCGCCTCGTTCTCGGCCGAACGGGGACCGGGATCCACGATCGTCCATCCGTCTTCGCCCTGCAGCAGGTAGCTGTTGACCCAGCGCAGCGGAAAAGACATCGCCATGCGTACCCGGATCAGTTCGTCGTAGCTCGTTATTCGTGATTGGCTCATCCGTATCTGTGCTCCCCTTCCTACTCGCGGCCCGAAGACCGGTCGTTTTTCTCCATGGCCAAAATGGCATTCAGCATATGCAGTTTGCGAATCGGCTTGGGCACGATCGAGCGGAAGAAGTCGCGTTCTCCGTCTTCGATCTTCTCGCCCAGCCAGGCCAGCAGAAACAGATTCAGATCCGGAATCTGATGAAGTTCCCGGAAGACTTCGCCTCGTCTAAGCGTACTTCCATCGATGAATACGACGTCGAAGTCGCCCATGCCTACTCGCTCCACTAGATTACCATCCATCTCCGGCGAAGATTCCGCATGCGCGCCCCACCCTTGCAGCATATCTACAATCGTATTCCGGCTGGTCGTCTGACGATCGACCACAAGGAAACGCATTCCTTCAAGCACGTCGTCTTCGAACGGAATCGACGGCAAATCGGTATAACGTTCAAACGTCATCAGAATTTCGATGACCGTTCCTTTGCCGATCTCGCTGGACACCTCGATTCTCCCGCCCAACAGTTCGATCAGGTTCTTCGTGATAGTCATGCCCAGCCCGGCTCCTTCATAAACGTGATGCGCGGACTCGTGCACTTGCGTGTAGACATCGAAGATATGTTGCAACTGTTTCTCCGACATGCCAATCCCGGTATCCCGAATCGAAAAGCTGACCGCAACTTCGTTTTCTTCCAGAGAAGGGACTCGTTTGAGCTCGAATACGACTTCTCCCGTGTGTGTGAATTTGATCGCATTTTGCATCAAATTGAGGAAAATCTGTCTGACTTTCAGTACATCCCCGACAACGAACAGCGGAATTTCCGATTCGACGTCCAGAATGACTTCGACATTTTTGCTAAAAGCCTGCGGGGCAAGCATATAGATCAAATCTTCAACGGTATTGATCAGATCGAATGGATTATGGGCAACCGTCATTTTTCCTGCTTCAAGACGGCTCATATCGAGAATGCTGTTGACGAGTTCCAACAATGATTCGTTGCTGCTCTGGATGATTTCCATATAATTCTGCTGCTCTTCGGTCAGCTCGGTCTCCTGAAGCAGATCGCTTATGGCAATGATCCCGTTAAGCGGATTGCGGATCTCGTGACTGAGAACGGCGACGAAATTCGCTTTGTTTTTCGATTCCTGCTGCGCTTCTTCCCGCAATTTCCGCTCTTCCTTCAGCAGCAGCTGCATCCGGTGAAGCTCTGTCCGATTACGGCTGCACTCTTGTTCGAGCTCTTCTATTTTTTGATACAACGCTTCTTCTGATTTGGACATTTCTAAGCACCTCTTCAAGCAAGCATAATAGTGCTATTTACCCTCAGCTTGCCTGCTTATAACCTTTTCCCCACAAAAATCATCCGCGGCGACTCTTTTTCGTAATGTTTCTCGTCGTAACTTCCCCGAACTTCACCCAGCTCCAGTTCCGCCTGCGCAAGCAGATGCGCAAAAGCCTCCCGCGTATACAGTTTGACCCGTTCGTCGTATTCGCGGCGCTGCCCGTTTCCTGCTTGCTCCGGCAGGATCGTGATATGCTTTTTGACGAATCCGTCTTCGATCTTCCGCCGTTCCTCGATCTTGAGACCGTCGTCTTCACGCTCCGTGTACGGCTTCAGATGACGCTGCACATAAGGCGGATTCATAAAGTCGATGATGAAGCGTCCACCCGGACGCAGCACCCGCCGGATCTCCTTCAGGACGCGGATATGCTCGTCGTCCTGCTCGAAGTATCCGAACGACGTAAACAGATTGACGACCGCATCAAATTCTCCGTCGGCAAAAGGCAGTTCGCGCATATCACCCTGCACCCAGCGAATCCGGTCCGCCTCCGGCTCTTTTTTCGCTTCGTCCAACAGCACTTCCGACAGATCCATTCCGGTGACATCGTATCCCTTCTCGGCCAGAGACAGCGAATGCCGGCCCATCCCGCAGCACAAATCCAGCACTTTCGCTCCGGGATCGAGCCGCAGCCACGAGATCATCTCGTGTACTTCACGAGCGGCCCCCTGTTCATCCCGATAATTGTAGACCCGCAAATAATCTTCGCCGAAACTTTCTTCGTACCATGCGCTCATCGTGTTGTCCTCCCTGAATCGGATAGATTCGGCGCGAAGCAGCAGCGAATTTCGCTCTCCGCCGCGCCTCCCCTTTTTACTTACACGAAAAAGAAGAAGACGATTTCCGTCCGCCGGAAATTCGTCTCCTTCGTATAGGTAAGGCTTCCGCCCAATCTTCACAGATAAGCGATATTGATCTCCAGACGCCCGTCGTAGTCGTACTGGCGCCGCTCGCCTTCGGTCACGCAGCGGACAGGCGATTGGCCGGAAGCGACCCGCCAGGCTCCGAGAGCCAGTGCCGCAGCATCGAGCAGATCGTCCGGAGCGGCCTGTTTGCGCGGGAACCGCTGCAGAATACGCTCCAATTCCTCGGGAGCCATACCGGCTCGTACAAGGATATCGATCCGCTGCCGGCGGCCTTCCGCTTCTTTCTTCCCGCTCCGGGGAGCTTCGCCTGCGTTCAGGCGCAGAAAAGCCAATTCCGGATGGGATTCCTGCGGCAGTCCGGCTGCGGGACAGCCATTCTCCAGACGCTCATAGACAAAATCGTCTACTTCACGGATCTTCGGCAGGATATTGAGACTCTGACGGCTTAACCGCCGGCCTATCGCCGCTTCATTGGCCGCGGACGGATCTTCGGCCCGAAGCGCCTGACGCGCAGGAACCGGGAATACGCTCGACTTGCGCCACTTGGGCAGCAGCGTGCGGCAGTCCCGGTCGCAGTGGCGGTCTTCAAGGCGGTTGCGTACCCCGTCCGCCCCTTCGGCCAACCCGATCGGCATATCGATCCATACCCGGTCGCGCGCGGCATCCGGGCGGAGTCCGGCCCAGAGCGAAGCGATATCCAGATAAACGAACGATTGCAGCGCGAGAACGGCGGATTCGTCGGCGCTTCCTTCGATGACGACGGCTGCCCACCCGCCGGGGCACCCGTCAATCCCGATTCCCCTGCCTGTGCGCAGAGGTTCCCGGGCGGTCATAACGACCGCCGAAGGAACGCCCGCAGGATCGCCAGATCGCGCAGACGGATCGACCGCCCCGAATAACCGGCCGGGCGTTCGCTCTCCATTATGCGCAGCGCCTCTTCCGGCCGTACCCATGCCGGCACGAAGCCGTCTGCGCGTTCCTGCTCGGTGAATGCGGATACGCCGGGAGTCCCGACAACCCGCGCCGAATAGGCATAAGAGAACTGCTTCATCCGGTAATCCCCAAGATATTCGGCCGTCATGCCGATCTCCCCCGTGATCCGGATCTCGGCCCCCGCTTCTTCCCGCATCTCGCGCCGAAGCGCGGCAAATACGTCTTCGCCGTCTTCGATTCCTCCTCCGGGCAGTTTATGATAACCGCCCTGCGCGACATGCATCAGCGCCATGCGGCCGGATTCGTCCAGCAGTACGGCCCGGGCAGCCTGCCGCAGCGTAAACGTCCGATCGTCTTCCGCTTCGGTCTCCGGACGGCCTGCCGCAAGATCGGCGTCCCGGATTTCCGTCAGCAGCGGAAGTTTCACGTAATCGAACAAAGCGAATTCGGACGAAGGATCCGGACGGTTCTCGCCGACCTTGACGTAACCGGCCTGGGTGTAGAAACGCTGATTGCGCAGACTTCCGGCCGGCGTATCCAGCAACCAGCCGCATGCCTGCGGATAACGCCGCTCGATCAGCTCCAGCGCGCGCCGCCCGATTCCCTGTCCGTGCAGGGAAGGATCGACGAACAGGGAACCCAGACGCATCTTTCCTTCCGACCCGCCGAATATCCGGGCTCCGCCCGCGATCCGGCCGCCGAACCCAATCGCGAGGTAACTGCCGTCCGCGCAGCCTTCTTCATGCCATGCCGACTGTTCGATCCCCTCCGGCATCTTCCCGTAACGCCGACCGTCTTCGGCGAATGCGTCGACAGCCATGCCGCGCAGCGTATCCAGATCGCCGGGACGAACAGCGGACAAGGTAACGGCCAGCTTATTCTTTTCTTGTACGTTCATCGATTTCTCTCCTTGAAAATTCGGGTTCTATTCTTTTCTAGTCTTTTCTAGGTTCTTGTGGGAATTCCTCTTCTTCATGCTTGGCGTCAACTTCGGCTCTGTATCGGCTAAGCTCTTCATCCTCGCTTTTCAACCAATCGACCAGCAGTCCGAAGAACTGTTTGCCCAGTATCAAGAGTCCTGCCCCGCCCAGCAGCACGGCCAGCCAGAATCCCGGGAGACCGCCGCTCAGCTCTACAGCCGCCATATACCGGCCGAATGAACCGCCTGACCATGAAGTCACTTCAGACCGACTCATTGCCGCCGCAAGATGAATGCCGACGTACAGCAGAGTCCCGCTTAGCAGCAGGAAACCTCCGATCAGCAGGGTTGTCCATTTTTGCATATGTCCAAATCGCTCCTCTCTGCTTCTATATATAGAACAAACGGAGTTTATCGATAAAACGTTGGGTGCCACAGAAAAAAAGCACCCACCGGATAAATTCCGGTGGGTGCTCGGTCTTTCTTCTCTCTCGGCCTTTCTTCTCTAATGAAGCATGGGATTCTGCCCGATCGCCGCCGCAGCTTCCTTCTCCCTCTCCACCGGATACCGCACCGTATATTCGGCGCCCTCGATCCAGGCACGCTTGACGAAATCCCGTCCGCGCACCACCACCCGGTCCCGATAAATATCGACCTGCAGGCCTTCGCTGCCAGTCAGATGTTCGTCTGCGTCGGTCCAGAGATACGCGACCGACGAAGCATTGAACATGCTTGGCATACGGCCTTGTCCGTCGTACATCGTGCGCTTCGCTTCGAGCTGCCAATGCGTATGGCCGGTAAACAGGATCGCCTGCGGGCATGCCGCCAGCACCTTTTTCAATTCGGCGTCCTGATTGACCCCGTACCAACCCTGACTTTCCATAGAACCGGCTACGGTATCCCTGAGCGGTTGATGCAAGAAGACGAACACCGGACGATCCGGCGATGCTTCTTCGGCCAGACGCTCCGTCAACCAGGCGAGCTGCGCCGAAGACAGATCGCAGTCTTTGGGATGCGGCACTTCGCTGCCCAGAAAAATAAAATGATACCCTCCGATCCAATGATCGTGATACGGCGCCGCGGCTCCCGTTCCTTCGGCAAAACGGCGCATCCGGCGCTTCCATACCCCGCCTGCGGGTCCGTTTGCCGCTTCTTCTTCGTCCGAGAGCGCCAACCTGGCTTGCATGCCGCCCAGATCCAGGCCTGCGGCGGCTGCCGCTTCGGCCAAAGCTTCGATCGCATTGACCTGCGGCTCGGCGATTGTGTCCGCGCTTACCGCCGCCGCTTGGGGCTCGTCTTCCGCTTCGGCCGATGGTCCGACCGTACCGTCCGGGAAATTCCCGTCCAGCACATCCTCGATCTCGGCTCCGGAGAGCACGCTCAGGTCGATCGGCTTGTCGCCTTCCCCCCACAGTATCGCGCCGATATCATGGTTGCCGAGCGTGATATACATCGGCGGCAGTCTATCCGGACGGCCGTTCCAGATCCGGCCAAACTCCCGGTACTCCGGCGCAAGGCCGCGATCCGTTACATCGCCGGCATGCATAATGCCCAGACTGTCTTCGCAGTAAGACGCGATATCCGCCAGCGCCGCTTCAAAGTGGCGATTGTGAATATGGTCGGCAGCGTCCCGGACATGCGTATCCGTCATAACCTGAAACGAGGCAAGCGGCTGTTCAGCCGTAGTCGCCGCCGTTTCCGCTTTTCCAATCGCTTGGACTTCCATCTCTTCCGGCATTCCCGTCCCGATCTTCATGCCGTCCCCATTTTGTATATCGCCCCTGGCGCTCTCCGCTGTTCTTCCCGTTTCCTGCTTCATGGTTTATCCCTCCATATTCCGATGTCTGTTGGATTCGAACTTGTCACCGTCTTCTTCCGCATCCTCCGCCTTACGATTCGCTCCATTTCAAGCCGACGATACCGACAAGGATACAGCCCATCCAGACGAGCGAAGTCGCTTTGAGACGCTCACCGAAAAAGTAATGGCCCGCCACACCGATCAAGGTAATCCCGACGCCCGACCAGATCGCATACGCAACGCCGAGCGGAATATGTTTGACCGAGAAATTAAGCAGCGTGAAACTGATCCCGTAGCAGACGAACATAAATACCGACGGCCACAGCCGGGTGAATCCGTCCGACATTTTCATCAGCAGCGTTCCGCTCAGCTCCAGCGCGATCGCGCACGCCAGCAGCGTCCAGCCGAGCGAGACGTTCGGGCTCATCTCGGCACCGCGCTTTCGAGCAGACGCTCGAAGGAAGGCACGGTCCAATCGGCCAGCTTCAGCGCTGCGGCTTCGCCGATCCCGATCTTCAGCGCCGCCCCTGCCGCGCGGGCCATCTCCATATCGCCGTCCGTGTCGCCGATCACGATGACGCGTTCGGGCGGCACGCCGAGACGTTCGCAGGCCAGCAGACACAAGTCGGGAAAAGGCTTGCCGCGCTGCGCCTGATCCGTACCGATCACGACGCGGAAATAATCCGTAATTCCCAGCCATTCCAGATGGCGCAGCGCGCTGGCCGTCTCGTCGGCCGTCACGACGCCCATCGGAACGCCGCTCTCGCGGCAGCGCTCCAGAAATTCGCGTACGCCGGGCAGCAGCTTCGCGGGGCGGCCCGCTTCCATCGCGGCGTCGGCCAGCTCCACGCTGCGGCGCACAAGGATCTTCGCTTCCGCCCAGGACAATCCCGCCCGGTAACCGTGCCAAGCCAGTATGGCGTGCATCTCGTCCACCGTGCCCATCGCAAGCGGCCCTCGCCGGTCATAGTCGGTCGTCCGGCCTTCTTCGTCATGCTGCGTGCCCCAGATCTGCGAAAGCTGCTGCGCCTCCATCTTCAATCCCCGTTCAGCCAATAGGGTTCGGAATTCGTCCAGCGCCCGATCGCTCCAAAATCCCCACATGGCCGTAAAATCGAGCAGCGTCCCGTCCTTGTCGAACAAAATGGCGCCCGCGTTCCCAAAATCGATCTTGTGCATATGTGGAGCATCTGGCATATCCGGTTTCCCGTGCACGCCGTCCCCATTTTTCCTGTCGGTCATCCTCTTGTCCCCCTATTTCTCTCGCCGCCTGGATCTGCCTTTCGTCTTCTGTTTCCGTCCGTCTTTGATCGAATGCCGGTTCGGTCCGTTCAAAAGAAAACCGCAGGAACCGCGCAGAATGCGCGCTTCCTGCGGCCGATCGTTTGGACTTGGTTTGCTTTACGCTTCAACGGCTATTTCGCGACGCGATCCAATTCGCTCTGCGCTTTGGCCTGCGCTTCCTTCAGCGCCTGCTCGGCCGGCATATTGTTGATCTGCACTTCGTCGGCCGCGACTTTGAGCGCGTCGGTAATCTTGCCGCCCGTCGGATCCTGGAACGGCATC
Source organism: Saccharibacillus qingshengii (assembly GCF_013185195.1). Taxonomy (GTDB): domain Bacteria; phylum Bacillota; class Bacilli; order Paenibacillales; family Paenibacillaceae; genus Saccharibacillus; species Saccharibacillus qingshengii. The sequence continues at coordinate 49,078 of NZ_JAAZWC010000016.1, read as the reverse complement.
GAAGCATGCGCCGCCTGCTGCAGCGGAATACTGATCTGCGGGTTCTTCTCGCTGAACGCTTTGAATTTCGGATCTTCGAGCGCGGATTGACGTACCGCAATATAACCCGTGTTCATCGACCAATCGGCCGTATTTTCCGACTGCATGAAGTACGTGAACCATTTGAACGCCGCCTGCTGCTGCTCCGGAGTCGCTTTGGCCGGAATACCCGCCTGGATTGCACTTGCAACCGGCTTGCCGGCGCCCATGCCTTCCCAGCCCGGCTGCTCCATCGCGGCCACAATCTTGAAGTCGAGGTCGCCCTGGTCGCCGCTCGAACCCGTATAACCCGCTGCTTTATTTTTCATCACGTCGTCGATCGTCTTGTACCAGTATTCCCAGCCTTGTCCGCCGGAGTGAATACGCATGATTTTGTCTTCGTGAATCCATTTGCGGAACATTTCCCACGTCTCCACCCATTCCGGCGAATCGATCGTAACCGTTTTGCCGTCTTCGCTCAGGATGCTCCCGCCTTTGCCGTAGACGGCGTCAGCCATATTGTCGTAACCCCACATCGGCTCCCAGCCGTAGAACGTCGTTTTGCCGCCTTCTTTCTTCGTCATTTGGGCTGCGGCTTCGCCGAGCGCTTCCCAGGTTGTGAGAGCTGCCGGATCGATTCCGTTCTCTTTAAGCGTATCTTGGCGGTAGTACATGACCTGCGTCGTGCCGTACATCGGCAGGAAATACTGTTTGCCGTCCACTTTGCCCTGCTCAAGGAACGTCTGTACGAAATCTTCGCTCTTGAATTCCGGATCGGCCTCGATCAGCCCGTCCAGTTGGGCGTAATATCCTTTGCGCGCCCAATCCGCGTTCGCGCTGAGGACCGCCGCAGGAACGCTGTTCGACGCGATGGCCGCCTGCAGCTTCTGCTCCGTCTCCGTATAATCGGCTTGGGCAATCCCTTTGACGATGACTTCATCCTGCGAAGCGTTGAACGCTTCAATCTTCGCTTTCATGTTGTCGCCCAGATTACCGCCCAGTCCGTACCAGAATTCGATCTCGACCGGCTTGCCCGATTCCGCTGCGGCAGGCGTGCCGCTTGCGGCCGCGCTCGGCGTCTCCCCGGCCTGCGAGCCGCAGGCGGACAGCAGCGTGAAGCTTGCCGCGAGCAGCATCGACATGCCGCCTTTCCAGTTCCATTTGCTTGTGTTCGGACGTTGTTTCATTCTTTTTTCCTCCAATTGGATGTGGGATGTCCCTGTTCGGGGGTAAGCCTGGGATTCAGCTCTTGTTGACGCCTGCCGACATATTGACACTCTGCATGATCGTCTTCTGGGCAAACAGGAACAGGATCAAGAGCGGAGCGATGGTAAAAGCGCTTGCGGCCATGATCTGCGGCCAGGCCAATCCATAAGCGCCGCCTTCGACGAAGAAGCTGCGCAGACCCGCGGAGACCAGTCTCAGATCCGGGTCTTTCGTAATCAGCATCGGCCAGAAATAATTGTTGTACTGGTCGATGAACGTAATGAGGATCATGACGGCGAACGACGAACGGATCAGCGGAGCCATGATCGTCCACAGAATCCGGAAGTGCGAAGCTCCGTCCAGCTGCCCCGCTTCGACGAGCTCGTGCGAGACCTGGAGAAACGCCTGCCGCAGCAGGAAGATCGCGAACACGCTCACGCAGTTGGACAGGATCAGACCCGCGTAGCTGTCCAGCAGATGCAGTTCGTTCAGGATCAGATAGCTTGGCAGATAGACGGCCGTGCTGGGAATCATATAGCCGACGAGCACGATTGCGGTGAAGGTGCCTTTTAGCCGGAACTTCATATGGGTCAGCGCGTAAGCCATCATGCTGGCATTGATGACCTGCAAGGCGCAGATCGAGATCGCCACGAAGATACTGTTGAACATGTAGCGGGCGAACGGTGCCGAATTCCATGCCTCTATGTAATTGCCCCAGTTGATCGACTCCGGCCAGAAGGTCGGCGGGAACCGCCAGATCTCGTCGTTCGTCTTGAGTCCGCTCGTCACCATCCAATAGAAGGGGAAGGCCATCGCCAGACTGATGACCGCCAGCAGCATGTAGCGTACGACGATGCCGAAGCGTTCCCCGGCCGGTACGAACCGGCGGCTGCCTTCTTGGCCCGCTCCCCGGCGAAGTTCGCTTTTCTTGCTCGCTTTTCTTGCTTCGGTCATGTTCATGAATAGTGCACCAGGCGCCGGCTGAGCAGGAACGACAGCCCCGACAGCAGGACGCAGATCAGAATGATGATGACGGCGATCGCGGAAGCTTCGCCGACGTTAAACGTCTCAAAAGCCGACTGGTAATACATATACAGCAGAGTGCGCGTCGATCCGGCCGGTCCGCCCTGCGTCATGACATTGATCTGGTCGTACGCCTGCAGCGACTGGATCGTCAGGATGATCGACAGGAACAGCGTCGTCGGGGAGATCAGCGGCAGCGTGATCGCCCGGAACTTGTCCCACGTGCCGGCTCCGTCGATCGAAGCGGCTTCCAGCAGATCGGACGGCAGATTGCGCAGCGCGACCAGATAGAACACCATCGACCAGCCGATCGACTTCCAGATCGTGACGATCATGACGGCGGCGAGCGCCCAATTCGGATCCTGCAGCCAGCCGACCGGCGAGAATCCGATCCAGCCCAGCGCCAGATTGGCAAGTCCGACATCAGGTTCAAAGATCCACGACCAGGCGATCGAGACCGCGACCGTCGGCGTGACCCACGGCGAGAACATCATGGCCCGGAACAGACCGGTCGATCTGAGCTTGCTGTTCATCAGCAGCGCAAGCGCAAGCCCGCCGACGATGATCGGAATGACCGTGCCGAGTCCGAACATCAGCGTCACCCGAAGAGCTTGATAGAATTCGGGGTGCGTCAGCAGATACGTATAGTTGTCCAAGCCGACAAACAGCTTCTCGGGACTCATGAAGTCCCACTCCGTGAAGCTTAAGTACAGAATGTAGCCAAGCGGTCCCAGCCAGAAGATCAGCAGCGGGACGAGTGCAGGCAGGGTGAACAGCACCGCTTCGCCTTCCCTGAACATTTTCAGACGCAAATCCACAACTCCTCTATGTTCAATTTTTTTTGATAACAGATTTCTGCGAGCCGTTTTTGTGACGTTTCATTCTACCGTACAAACATGATTGTACATTCGATTTGAAAAACGGGGATTATCCCGGTGTTAAATCTGCAGGGAATCGTGTAAAATATGTGGGGTATGTGAGAACAAAACGTCCGAATCTCGATTCAGGGGTGACATCGTGGAAAAAGAATCCGCCGGAACGTCCGGCTCTTCCGTAACGCCCGAGCGGCGGGAACTGCGGGAGAAGATCATCGAGTCGATCGCTTCGACAATGGATCTGTACGGGGTAAACCATTCATTCGGGCAGCTCTACGGCATCATGTACTTCGAGGACCGGCCGATGACGCTGGAAGAAATGAAAGACTTCATGAATATGAGCAAAAGCAATATGAGCTACGCTGTACGTGCCTTGACGGAGTCCCGGATGATTTACAAACTTGACGAGAAAAAAGATCGCAAAGACCAATACGTCGCCGAGACCGACTTTTTCCGCACGTTCCGGAATTTCTTCGGCGCCAAGCTCCAGCGGGAGATCGACGTGATGCTGTCCAGTATCCGCGAAGTCTCGCCCGACCTGTCGGAGATCGTTCTCTCGCGGCAGACGCAGGCCGACGAACGCGAGCAGGCGCTGCGCGACCTGCATAAGCTTCAGCATGCGGAGCAGTATTACATCTGGCTCCAGGGATTCGTCGATCGGATGCAGGGCGGCGATTTTTTCGAAGAAAAAGAGTGAACGTGGGCTCGGCTCGGCTCGGCTCGGCTCGGCTCGGCTCGGCTAACGGATTGTATGTCCCTTACAGCGCCGAATCAAGCCTTTTCCGAACTGTAACGGATCGTAGTTCCGTTAGCCGCTTTTTCGCCCTCTTTTTCCGCCAAAAACAAGCCCAATTCCATTCTAAGCGTCATCTGAATCCGTTAGAATTTCAAAAACCTCCAAATCAACCGCTAAGCGTCTCCTGGTTCCGTTAGCATTCGCCGGGCCGCTCCGCGACGTGACCCTTATGTCCGGATCCACGCAAAAGAAACCCGAAGCTCCAAGCTGGAGCTTCGGGTTTTTCGACAATCCGGGTCTTCGGTCTTTGGCATCGAGATTTGGCCTCGGCATCTAGCACCGATATTTAGCCCCGCTGTTTAGCACGGGCCTTTGGCACCGCCACCGGCCGGCGCTTCTTACATTTTTCGGCAAGCGGCGGTCGACTCGTTCAAAAAACGTGCCGTTTCCCGGTGCGGGCAGATTCTTCGACGGCGTCCAGCAGTTGATGCAGCTTGACCGCTTCATCGAAATTCGGAGCCGTGGACGTGCCTTCGGCGATGTCCGCCGCAAATTTGCGGTACGCGTGGGCGACGTTCAAGACGAAGCCCGAATCGCTTTGCAGCGAATCCGGCACGTCGACGTAGGACGCGGGAATATCCAGATCCCGCAGCTCCGCGTCGGACGCGCCCGCTCCGCGCAGCCGATGCGATCCGAACTGGATGGTGGCCGGCGCGCTCAGCACGAGCGTACCCTGGTCGCCGAAGATTTCGATCGTCAGGCCGGTCCCGTGCTTCACGCCGCCCTGGACGTGAACCTGGGCCGCGGCGCCGCTCTCCAGCAGGCCGCCAATCAGGATCTGATCGTCGGTCGTCTTGGTCATACGCTCGTTCGTATCCGTGATCCGAACTTCCGCGAACTGCTGCGCCGTGACGGCCGACAGTTCCTTGAACTCTCCGAGCATGTACGTGAACGCGTCGAGATTATGGCCGGTCACGATCGTCAGCAGGCTGCCGCCGACTTCGTGGTCGAACAGATACGAGTTGGCTTTGTCGGATTCGCCGCCCATCCCTTCGATCGACAGGTTCAGCTTGGCCGACAGCACTTTGCCGACGAATCCCTGCTTCAGCAGGTCTTTGACGTAGTTGACGGCCGGAGCCTGCCTCGCCTGCAGGCCGATCGCGTTCGGGATACCGCTCTCGGTGACCCACTGCCGCATCTCCAGCGCTTCCGCCGTATTCGAGCCGAGCGGCCATTCGCAGTAAATCGGCTTGCCCGCGGGAACGATCGCCCGGACCGCCGCATAATGCTCTTTGACGTTGATGCTGACGACCGCCAGATCCACGTCGGGATGACCGGCCAGATCGGCCGCCCGGTCGAACGCGTGAGCCGCGCCGAAAGCTTCGGCGCTTTGGCGCGCGCTCTCCATCCGGCTCGTGCCGACCGCCGTCAGTTCATACTCTTCCAACTGCTGCAGGGCCGGGATATGCGTGCCTCTCGCCCAGCCGTTGTTGATCGATCCTCCGATAATGCCCGTTCTGATTTTTCGGCCCATGCTTAACGTCTCCTTTTTGATTCAACGATTTTTATTCAACGATGCGATTTGGCGTGCCGGTGCTCGGGATAAGGCAGTTCCAGCAGGCCGCGCAGCGTGTCATGCTCGTATTCCGTACGGAACAGTCCCCGATCCCGCAGGATCGGAACGACCAGCCGGATAAAGTCCGCGAAGCCTTCGGGATGGTCCTGCCGGATCAGCAAAATATCCATCAGCCCGGCAAGGTGCCAGCGTTCGATCCGGTCGGCGACCTGCTCGGCGGACCCCATGAACGTCGGCTTGGGCATCCGGTATCCGCGCGGCATCCACGATTCGATCTCCCGTATTTTGTCCAGCGCTTCCTGCTCCGTTTCGCCCACGATCGGATTCTGCGAAGGCATCAGCAGCAGGTCGCGCGGCGAACGCCCTTGAGCGGCGGCTTTGCTTCTAAGTTCGGCCGCGTATCCGGTCAGGTAGGCAAAATCGTCGCCAGGTGCCATGATGACTTCGGCATGCCGCGCGGCGATGTCCATGAACGTCGGCGAAGTGCCGGCTTGAAACACGACCGGTCTCCCCTGTCTGGAACGACTGACGTTCAGCGGTCCGTCCACCGAGAAATAGTTCCCTCTATAATTCAGCGCGTGCATCTTGCGGGGATCGTAGAAAACTCCGCTCTCTTTGTTCCGGATAAAAGCGTCGTCTTCATACGAATCCCACAGCCCTTCGACGACGTCCAGAAACTCTTTTTGCATCGGATACAGATCGGACTTGCGCAGATGGCCCCGGCTGTAATTGACGAGTCCGCCCGGATTCGACGTGACCGCGTTCCATCCGGCGCGGCCCCGGCTGATCTTGTCCAGCGAAGCGATCTGCCGCGCCACCGTGAACGGATCGGCATACGAAGTCGCGATCGTGGCCGCAAGCCCGATCGATCGGGTGACCATGCTCAAAGCGGACAAGATCGACACCCCTTCGAACATGCTCAGATAATGCGGAATCATGCCGGGACCGATATGGCTGACGTCCGCCAGGAAGATCAGGTCGAACTTCGCTTCTTCCAACTGGATCGCTTTTTCGGCGTAGTAATCTATGTTTTCGCTGGCGTCCGCCGGCATGCCGGGATGTCTCCATCCCGTATGATTCCAGCCGACGCCGTCGATAATGCCTCCCAATTTGAGCTTTCTTTGTTCCACCTTGGCCTGTTCTCCTTGTCTGCGCAGATCGAGGCGGCGGCTAGGCCAAGTTGTTCTCCATATGCCGCATGAGCGTCCGGAGCACGAGCCGGTCTGCCTCGGGGATGCCGTGGAGCAGCTTCTCCCGCAGTTCCCGCCACTTGTCCTCGACCGGCTGCTGCAGCGCGCGGCCTTCGTCGGTGAGAAAAATCCGCATGACCCGCGCGTCCGCCCCGTCTTTTTTGCGATAAATGAATCCGTTCTGTTCCAGCGTCTTGACCATGTTCGTGACGGTCGGCGGCTCGCACTTGAGATGTTCGCACAGCTGCATCTGCGTAATGCCGTCGCCGAGCCATAACCGATACAACAAATTATCCTGTCCGGCATAAAGATTGAGTTCTCTCAGCGATTCGCCGTAATTGCGCCGCATCTGCGAGGAGACCCGGTCCAACGATTGGCGAATCTCGCAATCCACTGCATCTGTATCTGTATCTGTCATGAGTCAACCATCCATTCTTTCCCGATATTTAGCAGGCTAAATTTATCATGGACGAGGAGGGGTGTCAATTTGCCGCAGCGTCTTCATTTTTTGGCAAAGCCCTGCTTGTTCAAGTAATTCATCATACCCGGCAGGATGCTCCGTTCCAGATGATCCTGCACGTGGTCGCTCCATCCTTTGACCTTTTTGGCGGTAAAAGGCGCTTTGACCGGACGCTGCTCGTAATAATCCAGCACGGTGCGGTCGTATTCGGCCAGTTCGTCGCGGTCCAGCGTCCGGTACCGGTCTTCGAACAGGACCATGGACTGCGGCAGCCTCGGTTTCAAGCCGGCTTTCTCTCCCGCCGGCACGCCGAGGCACAGTCCGACAAGCGGAATCGTGTATTCCGGCAGTTCGAGCAGGTCGGACAGCGCTTCGATATTCGCGCGCACGCCGCCGATGTATACGCCGCCGAGACCAAGCGATTCGGCGGCCGTCAGCGCGTTTTGCGCCATCAGGCCCGCGTCGAACGCTCCGATCAACAGGAATTCGATATAGGACAGGTCCACGTCCGGCGCGATGCGATGGTTGCGGTTGAAGTCCGCGCAGAAAATCCAGAATTCGCCCGCTTCTTCGATATACGGCTGATCCACGCACAGCGCTCTGACCTGCTTGCGCAGATCCGGGTCCGTGATGCGGATAATGGAGACGGCTTGGAGCAGGCTGAACGACGACGTCTGGTTGGCGGCCCGGAAAATAACGTCCCGCTGCTCGTCGGTCAGCGGTTCGGGGGCATAGGAACGGACGGATACGTGATTGTGCAGCAGTTCGATCGTAGGATTCAATGCTTTTCCTCTTTTCTATTGAATATGATTGGGGACAGGGATGGAAACGGGAGCGCCAAGGTTCAAGGCTGCATCGCTCCGTATTGGTACGACACGCCCATATTCTCGCGCAGCGTCGCGCCTTCGTAGTCCCGATGGAACAAGCCGCGTTCCTGCAGGATCGGGACGACCTGTTCCACGAAATCGGCGACGCCGTCATGCGCGATGTCCGGCACGACCGAGAATCCGTCGCAGGCGCCGGCTTCGAACCATTCCTGCAGAAAATCGGCGACCTGCTCGGCGGTGCCGGCAACGACCGGATGGTAATTGATGACGCCGTGGGCCAGCACGTCAAGCACGGACAGTCCCTGCTTGAGCAGCTGCAGCGCGCGCGGAGAACGCGGATCGCGCGGACTGGCGTACGCTTGTGCCAGCAGCTCGTCGGGCAGCGGCGCGTGAATGTCCACGGTGCTTACCGACAGCGGCAATCCGACCATCGAGCCGAGATAACTCACCCGGCCCGGAATCTCCGCGGGATTGAAGCGCATCAGCTGCCTGCGCCGCTCCAGCGCTTCTTCTTCCGTCGCGCCGAGCGAGAACATGAAGCCCGCGTACATCTTGATGGCGTCGGGATCGCGCCCGAACCGGACCGCGCTCTGCCGAATAGCCTGCCTATGCTCGCGGGCCGATTCGATATCGTACGGATTGGCGTAGACGCCCGAAGCGTATCGGCCGGCCAGCTCCAGCCCTTCCCGGCCTCCGCCCGCCTGAAAAATAACAGGCTGTCCCTGCTCGGACGGCGGGATCGGCAGCGGGCCGCGCGACGCGTAATACTCGCCCTGCAGGTTGATGGGGCGAACCTGATCCATGTCGGCAAAAACGCCGCCTTCCGCGTCCAGCTTCCAGGCGTTCTCTCCCCAGCTTCCCCACAGCGCCTGCACGATCTCGATGCTCTCCTGCGCGCGGGCATAACGTTCTTCGCGGCCGGCGACCCGGGCCCCGAAATTGGCGGCGGCCAGCGGCTCGGACGTCGTTACCGCATTCCAACCTACGCGCCCGCGGCTGATAACGTCCAGCGCTTTGAACTGGCGGGCGATCGAGTACGGATAGTTGAACGTCGTCGACAGCGTCGCGACCAGTCCGATGCGCGACGTCTCCCGGGCCACCGCCAGCAGCGCCAGCATTGGGTCCATCGGGAACATCGGCGTCTGCGGACCGAGATCGACGGTCAGCGCCGGCGTATCGGCGATAAAGATCATATGGAATTTGCCTTGTTCGGCGATCTGCGCCCGCCGTACGTAGGCGTCCGTGTCGGCGTAAGCCGCCGGATCGGTGCCGGGCATACGCCAGGCGCTGAATTCGGCGCCGTAGCCGGACACCATTTGCAGAGCAAGCTGCATCGGTTTGCGAGAGGTCATGGTTCTTTTCTCCTTTGAAATTTGTTAAAATGGTATTTAGCCTACTAAATATATAAAACGCATGCTGCGTTCGACGGCGTGTAGCTATCATAAGTCCGGCGCTTGGCTTTGCAAAGAAGGCAATTTAAATAGGCATAGTCCATAATTTTGTACCTTTGGATCGGGAGGGATCGCCATGAGAGTCTGTTTGAACGGATTCGAGCCGGCCTTTATTGAAGAAAAAGAAGATCTGTACGCAATCGTCCTGACGCAGAACATCCTGTCGGGCCGATGGAAATATTTCATTCTCTGGTATCTCAAAAGCGGAACCCGCCGTTTCGGCGACATCCAGCACTTTCTGGGCGGCCTGTCGCAAGGTTCGCTCACCAAGCAGCTCAAGGAACTGGAGAAAGACGGCGTTATCCATCGGAAAGTGTACCCGGAAGTTCCGCCCAAAGTCGAATATTCGCTAACTGAAAAAGGCGTTCGGCTGCTGCCGATTCTGGAGCAGATGGAAGCGTTCGGGAGAGAGTACGGGGAAAACGGGCCGCAGGGGGAACGCGGGAAATCCGATGGAACGGACGAGCCCGGCGAACCGGGAAAATCGTGAAAAAGAAAAAGGCATTCCGGCAGCAGAAGGCGCTGCGGTCGGAATGCCTTTTTTTTAATTCAAAACGTCTACAAACAATCTGTATCTCTCATCTTTTAATGGAATTGAGCGGTAGGAACATCGAAAGTTCCCTATACGGCCGATAAAAGAACGAGCTTGGCAGATTGTGCGGGCAGCAAAAGCGATATCTGTTCACGAAATGAATCCCGCCCTGTCGATCGTTCATCCCATATGCCGTTATTCCCTCGTTTGTCGGGCTTCGGTTCCTTCGAAACCTTCCTTCTACCGGTACTGCCTCGGATCGTGCGGATTCGGGATCGGCTCGGGATGGCGCCGGCACCACTGCACCGCGTGGTCGCTCAATTCGTGGAACAAGTCGTAATCCAGATAAGCGATCTTCGGCTGCCGGATACGGTTGATGATCGTCTCGACCCGCTCCCTGAACACGGGGTCGGCCATACGCTGCGCGTGGAACGTTTTCTCGATAAAGTCGGCGAACAGCTCGTACCCTTCATCCCAGTTCGCGTTGCCGTTTCGCTCGGCTTCGTCATGCAGGCGGGCGACCGAACGGATCAGCTCGCCCTGTACGGTCGGGGCTTGGCCGCTGTCCGGTACAAGAGTTTCGTGCAGCTGTTGGAATTCCTGCGCATATTTCATGGTAGAACGCCTCCTTTTGTATCAGAAAATCCCCAGATCGTTTGCTTTGACCCGGCTCAACTGTGCTTCAAAGTCGCCGCTTGGCGGAATCTCCGACACGGGGTGCCAGCTTCCGCCGCTGTCGAGCCCATAAACGCGCCAGCCGCCGGCATCCAGCCGAAACTGCGCGACCGGCAGCTCGATCCAGTTCGTGCCGTCTTTGGACGGACGCTGTTCGACCAGTGTCAGCTCGTCGCCTTCCAGCGCATAACCGATACTCCTGCGGCTGCGCAGCTGTTCTTCGGCGGTACTCTCCATATAATGACGCATGATTTTCTCTATTCGTTTCTTGGTAAAATCGTCCATCCTCACTGTTCCTCTTCTCTTTGCATCCGATTTCCGGGTATAGACCCTTTTCGAGCGGCCGCCAGCCTGCCGGCCAGCTCGTGCTCCAGTGCCGATCCCGCTTCCAGGCGCCGTGACGAACGCGGCGGAGCGAAGCTGAACGCTTCGCGCATTTCGTGCAGCGCCAGCGGCTCGATCGGCTGCACCGACAACACGGGTACGGCGAATCCGTATTCCACGCCGTCCAAGTATTCCAGCGTCTCCGCATACGAGCCGGGCTCGCCTTGCTCCGCGATTGCGGCCAGTTCTTCCGGCGTTCCCCGGAACGGACGTCCAAATTCGGCATAAGCGGCAATCGCGCCGACCGGCACCGGGATGTACAGATACGCCTCGGCCGGTTGATCCGTGAAGCGCCGCCGGAATTCATGCCGCTTCGTACCTGCTTTCATCCGCGCGTACGGATCGGGACGCAGGCTGACAATCAGCAGACTGCGCGGCAGTTCCGCAGGGTTCTTTTCCATTTTACCGCGCTCCCCCTTCTTTCCGACAACCCCCTGGGTCCAAGTGAATTTGTCGGCCTTTTTCAGCATACCACCTTGTCTATCCCTTCTTCCTGCCGTTCACCAATTCGTACCGATAAATCTTCGCCGGAAGAAGCCGCTTTGTCCGTTCCGTCTTCAATTGGTCGGTTCCAGATCCGCTACCATCGTGATCGACGTGCCTTCGCGTCCGGCTTCTTGGAAGCCGAAGCGGCGGTACAGCTTCATGGCCGGTTCATTGCCCGGATCGACGCTCAGCGAGACCCGCTTCACGCCCCGCTCCCGCAGTCCGTCCAGCAGATGCCGGATCAGCGAGGTTCCGATTCCCCGGCCCCGGCTGCCCGGCAGCAGCGCCATCCCCAGCTCCGGGACGTCGGGCGCGACATAGCCGTAGCCGTGATCGGCGGCGCCGAAGAAACGTGCCGTCGCCGAACCGAGCGGCGTTCCGTCCGGCGTTTCGGCGATCACGCCGAAGTCGCCTTGACGCCCCCAACCTTCCACATACTTGCGCATGGAAGGTTCTTCGAGGATCGAGCGGTCGAACGGTTCCCTGCCTTCTCCCGCATAGAGCGATTCGAACAGCATCTCCCACAGAAAAGGAACATCCCGTGCTTCGGCAGGGCGAATCCGGTAGAGCGACTCTGCATGACCCGCCGTTCTGTCGGCAGCACTCTTATCCGGCACCGCAGCGGGTTCTTTCTTGTTTTCCCTTTCGTTCGGCATTCTGCTGCTGTCCCTCCTTATTGAATAAAATTTTCTTTCCGAATCTGTCCAAGCGGACGGATGCAGAAGTTTATCGTTCAGGCTTTTTTATTCCGCTTGCGCCGCTGCCATAGTCCGAATACAGCGGCAAGCAGCAGAAGCGCAGCAAAGATTCCAACCCACCTTATAGCTTTACCCGTTCCTTCGTCCGCTTCTTCGGTCTGCGGCGGGGCCTCGAATTTTGTGCCCGCTCCGAGTTCTTCGAGATCCGCGACGGTTCTAACATTCTCCTGGCTGATCTCCCCCGAGCGGCCGCAGTTTGTGACTTCATACCTTCCATCGTGATCATACGGATAAAGCAGATAACGCCCGCTTTTTTCAAAATCGAACTGGCAGCTGCTCCAGCCTGTGTAGACGACGACTTCCGGTTCGTTCACGCCTTTCCAGCTTTCGTCGACAACCAGAGTAGCGGCGAAGTAAGCTTCATTTCTGCTGACCTTAAACTCTTTAATTTCACGCACGGTTCCCGTAAAAACAGCCGCAGCTTCCTTTTTTGCCACTTGCGCGTTTTCGGGAATCATACAGCTGCAGGCCAACGATTTTTCTGTCGGCAGCAGCAGGTTTAACGGCAGCAGAATCAAAATGAGCGCCAGTACGATCCGTATTCTTTTTGGCACCATACAGCCTCTTTCCCCCAATTTTCTGGAATTTTATCTATTAGACGGAATCTGCGATCCAAACGTTACGAAAAGCTCGATTTAACTCATCCAGAGTGCCGCTTCGTCCCGAATTTGAGTCTTGGAGTCCCTTTTCGGGTAATGAGGGTAAGAATTGTTACGGATATTGCGCGTTTTTCATCTATTATTTTCAAATAAGAAGGAGAGCTGGTCCAACCTATGAGTAAAACGATTTTCGTATCCAACCGTCTTCCCGTCACCGTCAGCAAGAACGAATCCGGCCTGGAGTACAAGGAAAGCATAGGCGGTCTGGCTACCGGACTCAAAAACTACCATGAACAGGGCAGCACGGTCTGGGCCGGCTGGCCGGGCGTCGCACAGGACGACCTGAGCGAAGAAGAGATCTCCTCGGTTGCCGACACCCTGAGAAACGATTATAAATGTCTGTCGGTCCCTCTGACTTCCGACGACATCGAACAATATTACCACGGCTTCTGCAACGAAACGATCTGGCCTCTTTTCCATTACTTCACGAGTGCGGTCGAATACAAAACGGACACCTGGGAAGCGTATCAGCGGGTCAACCGCAAGTTCTTCGAGTCGGTGGATCCGCTGATCGAAGAAGGCGACACGATCTGGATTCACGACTACCAGCTCATGCTGCTGCCGCAGATGATCCGGGAGAAGCACCCTGACGTGAAGATCGGATTCTTCCTGCATATCCCGTTCCCTTCGTTCGAAATCTACCGTCAGATGATCTGGCGCAACGAGATCCTTGAAGGCTTGATGGGCGCCAACCTGATCGGTTTCCATACGTACGATTACGTGCGCCACTTCCTGAGCAGCGTGCGCCGTCTGCTTGGGCACGAGCACAGTCTGTACAAAATGCAGCTTCAATCGCATCAGGTACAGGTCGACGCTTTCCCGATGGGAATCGACTACGAGTATTTCTCCAAGACGCCAACCAAAGAAAATGCGTCGCAGGAAACGATGGACTTTGTCAAGAGCACGAAGGACGTCCGCAATATCATTTCGGTCGACCGTCTCGATTACACCAAAGGCATCCCCGACCGGATCAAAGCCTTCAAACATTTCCTGGCCAACTACCCGGAATATCGGGAAAAGGTCCGCTTGAACCTCATCATCGCTCCTTCGCGGGTCGGGATCGAGAAGTACGATAACCTCAAGCGCGAAATCGAGGAACTCGTCAGCGAAGTGAACGGCGAATACGGCACGTTCAACTGGATGCCGGTCTGGTTCTTCTTCCGCACCGTCTCCCAGGATGACCTGATCGCTTTTTACCGCCACAGCGATGTGCTGCTTGTCACTCCGCTGCGCGACGGCATGAATCTGGTCGCCAAAGAATACGTCGCTTCGCGCACCGATTACAAAGGCATGCTCGTCATGAGCGAAACGGCCGGCGCGGCCAGCGAACTCGGCGAAGCGATCATCGTCAATACGAACGACCACGCCGCGATCGCGGCCGGAATCAAGATGGCGCTCGAGATGCCGGAAGAAGACAAGATGGACCGCAACAAAAACATGCACCGCCGGATCTCCCGCTATAACGTCAAGTTCTGGGCGGAAGAGTTCCTGAATACGCTGCAGGGTTCGTCGGAAGAGAAGATCCATACCGAACCTCTCGACCGCCTGACTTCCGCTTCGTCGGAACTCGATCTGGCGTACCGGACCGCCAACAACCGTGTACTGTTCCTTGATTACGACGGGACGCTGGTCGGCTTCAAGCCGACGCCGGATCAGGCGCGTCCGGACCGCGAGCTGAAGCAGCTGCTGACGACGCTCACCGAAGATCCGAAGAACACGGTCGTCATTATCACCGGACGCGACCGTTTCACGGCCGAGAAATGGCTCGGCGATCTCAACCTCAGCATCGTCGCGGCGCACGGCCTGTGGTTCCGCCCGGCGGGCGGCGAATGGACGATGACGCTCAATATCGACAACGAATGGAAAGAATCTATCCGTCCGATCATGGAGACCTATACCGACCGGACGCCGGGTTCGCTGATCGAAGAGAAAGACTATTCGATCGCCTGGCATTACCGCCAGTCCGAACCGGACATCGCGGCCGTGAAGCGCAACGAACTCAAGGAAGCGCTCATGTCGATCACCCAGTCGATGACCGTAGGCGTACTGGACGGCAACAAAGTCATCGAAGTGAAGGATACGAGGGTCAACAAAGGCCACGGCGCGCATCTGGTGCTGAGTCAAGGCCACTTCGACTTTGTCTTCGGCGCAGGCGACGACCGGACCGACGAAGACATGTTCGCGGCGCTGCCGGAGAACGCGTATTCCGTCAAGATCGGCAAAGAAGTGACGGCGGCCCGGTACCGCCTCAAATCTTCGGGCGATATCCGCGCTCTGCTGGGACGCTTCACGCAGGTGTCCGGCGAAGTCGCGGAAGACGCGGCGAAGAGCAAGTAAGCGGCCGGACCGTTTATGGGTAGGAAGTATGAAAAGAAGCCGAGCGGTTTGCTCGGCTTCTCAGGCTGTCGAGAAAGTCCTATTCGTTTAGTAAGCTCGTCGGCTGCGGGAGAAATTCGTTAGCGTATGCTTCCGATGTGCCTTTCTCCGAAAGGCTTTAGGTCGCGTGTTGAAATCGGGAAAAAGGATTGGATTTTAGCGGAATTTTCCCGATTTCAAAGGCGAACACTATCGTTCCTTCACTGAATTTCTCCCTCCGCCTCCTCGCTTCACTTGGATTCAGACTTTCTCGACACGTTGAGAAGCCGAGCGGTTTGCTCGGCTTCTTTTTTGTGTGTTTTTTTGGGGGGTGGAGCGAGGCCAGGCGGGACTGAACGCGGCAGGGCTAAGCTGAACGCGGCAGAGCAAGGCCGCCTTCGAAAGTGTGCACATAAAGGCAGCATCCCCGCGACTGCGCCCTTTTCCGATACTCCGATCGCCCCAGGAATAATCGGCCGCTTATCAAGCCGACCTTCCTGCGCCTTCGTCGATTCCGGCTCTATCCTTCCGGCACAATCGCCTGCACCTCGATCTCCACCAGCAGAGCCGGATCGATCAGCGCCTTCACTTCGACCATGGTCGCCACGGGGCGAATATCGCGAAAGACTTCACCGTGAGCGCGCCCGATCTCTTCCCACTGCGAAATATCGGTGACGAACATGCGCGTGCGGACGACATGCTCCATTTTCGCTCCGACATGCGCCAGTGCTTCTTCGATCGTGCGCAGAATCTCCGCCGTCTGCCGGTACGGATCGCCGACTCCGACGACCTCCCCGTCCTTCATCGCGGTAGTGCCCGCGACTTCCACGACGTTTCCGACACGCACGGCGCGGCTGTAACCGACGATCGGCTCCCAGGGAGAACCGGTCGAGTATGTTTGTCTGGTCATGCGCTCACATCCTCTTCTTCAAACCTTCAACGTATAACTTCCCGCTTCGCCGAGGAAATCCTGCCGGCTCAAGTTTTTTCGCCCAGCAGCTGCCGATAAGCGTTGATCGTTCCGTCATGGCTGACGATGACCGTTCTTCGGGCATTTTGCAGCGTGATCCAGTCGAACATTTCTTGCGTCAACCGTGCGAATTCGGCTTTGGGCAGCGTGTTGATTCCGCTTCTCCACAGCGCTTCATGATCCGCCTGCCGCAGCATCAAGTTAACAGGATAAGCCTGCACCGCTTCCCGCGTCAACGGAATATCGCAGGGCAGCGTGGTCCACTCCGGATTCTGCGGGAACATGCGCGGGCCGACTAGCGGACTGACCCATGCCGTCCGGCTATCGGACAATTCCGTCAGCCGTTCCAGCGTTTCCAGTGTACGCACGGTCGGACTGACCAGCAGCAGATCCCCGCCGTCGATCCGGATCCTTTTTTTCAATTCGTCGGCCTGCCTTTTTCCACGGTCCGTCAACTTGGGGTGAAGTCGGTTCAGCCGGTCCGGCGTATCCAGATTATGTTCTGCCTGACCGTGACGAATAAACAGAAATTCCATACGGGCGCCTCTCCTTTCACGTTTGACCTTGCCCCCGTCAACCGCAGCTTTTATAATGGACATATTCATTTTACACGGTATTCATCTATCCACATCATTCAACGGTTTAAAGCCATAAAGGAGAAAAGTCATGATGCAGTCCAACCTTCCCCTCTCTTCCAAGATCCCTGTTCGCGAAAAAAACATCATCCTGATCGGCTTCATGGGCGCAGGCAAAACAACGATCGGTCAACTGCTGGCGGAGAAGCTCGGACGGGAATTTCTCGACGCCGACCACGAAATCGAAGAGCTGCACGGCATGCCGGTCACGGAAATCTTCAAGACGATGGGTGAACCCGCTTTTCGGCAGATGGAAAAAGAGTACCTGACCAAACTGTGCCGCAGCGAGCGCGAGAAAGTCGTATCGCTCGGCGGAGGTTCTTTCATGCAGGAAGCGATCCGGGAAGCCTGCTTGTCGAGCGGGATCGTGTATCATCTCGACTTGAGCTGGGATTCCTGGCTGGACCGCTTTGAAGCCTTGATCGATACCCGTCCGATCCTGCAAAGCAAATCGCTGGCCGAAGTGGAAGAGATGTTCGCCAGCCGCAAGCTCGTCTACGCCGACAACCATCATACGATAGCGGTCGATGCGCAGACGCCCGAGCAGATCGCGGAAGCCATGGCGCAGCAGATTAAGGCCGGCTGGACGCGTGAAGGATAAGGCTCAACCCAAAAGCGGAAAGCACATTTGAGTGCTTTCCGTCTTTTGGTATAATCGGTTCCCGTTTAGGATGGATGCTCTCGAGAGGACTGCTGCGCCTGCGGACGGTTTTTCTCGATCAGCCAACAGTCCCGCAGTTCGCCTTCGTGCATTTCTCTGCGCTCCATCCGTTTGACTCGAACAAATCCGTTTTTCTCGTAGACCCGCAGGGCCCGCTCGTTCCGAACCTGAGGGTCCATGACCAGCTTGTAGGTTCCGCCTTCCTCAAACAGATAGTCCGCCACGGCCGCAATCACCCGCGTCCCGATGCCTTGGTTCCAGCAGTCGGTCTCGCCGATAAATTGATCCATCCCGTATATTCGATCCGGACTTTCTGCATATCCATAGTCTTCGCGTTCTTCGTCTTCCAGCAAATAAAACTGTATATACCCGATTGCGCGTTCTTCGTACATAATGAGGCCCTTCGTCTCATTCTCCGATTCTTCGTAGAAGTCTTCCTTAATCCGCTCTGCATCATACAGATTGTCCCGGCCTTCGTACCATTCCAGCACCGCCGGATCAGTCAGCCACCGCAGCAGCAGCGGCGCATCTTCCAAGGTGTGCGTTCGCAGGGCAATCCCGTCTTTTTGGAATAAGATTAGGTTCATGATCCCACGTCCTCCTGTTCAAAAGAGACTTTGATTGGCTGCCTGCTACCTTGCATCAACCATGCGCTGCACATCTTTCAAAATAGGTTCCATGCGTCCCTCGTAACTCTCAAAAGACACAAAAGCTTCATCATAAGCTTTGTCGAGCGCCGCCTGCTCCTGCGTATCGAGAGCCTCAATAAATAAGTCGACGCCTTGGCGTCCTTTTACACCCATATCCAAGAGCATTTCATGCACCTCGGAGAGTGCTTCGTATAAGGGGGCATACTCCAAATCTGGAACTTCTATTCAAGAAGCCTCGTATTCCAACAGAGTAAAAGCAGTGTTTGACGAAACCAAAGACTTGCGCAGATCCTCATCCTCAATCTCGTAGTTTTGCCAAGCCAAAATCGATTGGGAGAGATTAATCATTGTGGATTGAGCTACGTCTATCGTAGGTTCCACCTGGTCTACATAATCTATTACAAGCTGTTTATCCGCATCGGTGAATGTTTGCGGTTCTTCAGACATATCGCTCGGCTCGGTTTGTTCGGCTGCGGTTTCGACTGCCGCTTCCGCTTCAGGCTTTTCGACCTGCGCCGCCTGCTGTGTCACCGCTGACTCCGTAGGAGCTGCGGCCGTCTCTTTCGCTTCATTTCCACATGCCGTCATGACTGCCAATGAACAGACCGCCAACCCGATCCACAATCCTTTTTTCATCATAAATCCCCCTGTATTTGTTCTGAGTTTTTCACTTTCCAAACTTACAGGGGAATATACGCAGCTGCCAAGCAAGTGGGTTCAATATTTATCCATTTTTCTTTTTAGTTCCTTTTTTCATTACGCAGAGATAGGCAGCTTCAAAACATCACATCAATCAGGCTCCCGTTCGTCACTCTGCGGTTCTATTCGATACTCGTAAATCCGGGTTTCCGCGCCGTCGATCTCGTATCCTCTGCCGATATGGATCCAATTGTACCTTTCGTAGTAGCCGTCAAGATCGGTACACAGATACAAACTTCGGTATCCTTGGGTCCGCACTTCGTGGATCGCGTGCTCGAGCAGCTCTGCGCCGAGTCCGCGGCTGCGCCAATCGGGTTCGATATAGAGGCAGGCCAGCCAAGGGCTCAGATCCTGCCGACTGTTCAAATCGCTGCGCAGCAGCGCGTACGAACCGACGACCGATTCATCCTCTTCATTCGTCAGCAGAAAAAATCGCGGCAGATCGGAGTCGGTGTCACAGGAACGCTCGATACAATCCCGGTAAAAAGACTGGTTGGATTCGCTGCCCCATTGACCCCCTATATACGCCGCCGCTTCGTCGGTCCGACCCGGATAATTCCGTACGTCGATCGTGCGCAGAACGCCAAGCGCGTGGTTCTCGTCTGTGAGCCATCCTTCGATCCGGCGGTGCCGCCCCAGACCGACCGTGTCGAATTCGTCGACTTCCTCTTCCGCGCATTGTACGCCCAGCAGCCGCAGCGCCTGATTGATCGCTTTGTCCGCCCGGACAGCGTGCAGCAGCTCTTCCCCGTTCTCCCACACGACAGAAGACTGATCGCCCCAACCGCCAAAATAATCGGCCTCCGCGTAAACGATTCGGCTCTTTGTCTTTTTCGACAGATTGTGGCCGAAGGCTTCGATCCTGCCGGTCAGGGAATCCCAGCCTTCCCGCAGCGGTTCTGCGCCGGCGTTGATCCCTTTCTGTAGATCTTTGTCGAGCGGAAGCACGGCCAAGCCGCCGGACAACGCAACGACTTTTGCCTGTCGGAGTCGGACTCCCGCTGTTTTTAACGATTCTTCCGAACCTATAAATCCTTGAAAAGTGTAGCTCATCGGCGGCGATCCTCCATTCTAAGCAGAAAATTCCGCAGCGGGACCAGAATCAGCGGCGGAATCAGACACATCACACCGTACAGGATATAGGCAAAAGGCAGCCATTCCCGCGTTTCTTCCACACTGCCCATGTGCATATAATCCCGTTCGGTCACCCAGAGCAGCGCAGACATGACAAGCAGCAGCGCATTGGAGAACAGGACGTATCCGATGTTTTTCCAGAGAGCGCAGTAGACAAGCATCGTAATTAAGGTCGTCACCCAAAAAGCGGACGAAAAAGCAGTCAGAAACAGCCCCAGCAGCAGCGGATACAAGATCGCCAGCCCAAGCTGGAGCCGACGGTTCGTATACAATCTCATGATTGGCCTCCCTTTGGCTTCAGATAAGTTTCGAGGGCCGGACGCTCGGGCGGAGAGCAAAGTCTGTCAGGAATCCGTCTCCCGTTTCAACTGTGCTTCCGTGCGGCGATCCATCGCTTCGCGCTCCTCATCGCTGAGACGGTTCGCCCCGTCGATTTCCCGCTCGAGATCGTAGTTTTCCGCTTCGGCCTTGCCCATCAATCCTAAGTGCCGGCGAATCTCTTCCATCCCGGCATGAAGTTCGCGGGTACGGCGCGCATTCAGAATACTGAAAGCGAAAATAACAGCCAGAACCAGATAGATACCGATATACTGCGGGAGGAATAACATAAGCAGCAGTCCAAGTAACGTCAGGCCAATCAGATAAATCAAACTCATGAATCTCACCTCCTCTGAAACCCTTCGTTATAACCCTTTGCCTGCCCGGCAGTTCTCCGACGCCTCGCGAGCGGTGCTTCGAATCACGGGATCTTCATGTTCGAGAAAACGTTCGACAATCGGCGCATATTCGGGATTGAACGTACAGCCAAGCGTATCCAGCGCTTCGCGCAGCATCTGCGGTTCAACCTCGCCGATCCGCTCTGCGAGCTGTTCCAAACGTCTACCCGAATACAGCCTCATCAACTCGTACGCGTCTTCCTTGACATGGATTGAACGCTTCCGCAGCACTTCCCGTTGTAAAATTCCGAAAATTTCTTCGGCATATGGCAGCTCATATCCGAAATACGGGTCCAGTTATTTATCCAGGCAGAAGAGTAGACTCCGGCGCCCGGCATCGTCGGAATCCCGCAGACAGGCTTCGATTGCTTCCGCGCCGCTTTCGACGATTTCGGTCTGCCGCTCATCATATCGGACGGTAGTCAGGTTCGGTGGGGTTTCTTTTTCGCTCATATCGTATGGTCCGATTGTGGATTTCGGTATTCCGGAAACATACTGCGATCGATCATCAGCACCCCGCGTTTGGCAGCCTGCGACGATTCGACCGACGGGCGAGCCGATTGGACTTTCTCTGCCAATTCCGAACCTGCGAGAACAAACGGATACATCTGCGGTGTACCGCCACTGGCAATTTGCTTAAGCGAAGACGGGCCTCCGTTTTCCAGACTGCTCTGGATCAAGACGACGGGCATCTCGGCCCAGATTCGAACACAAAAATCGATCAGCGAGCGCAGTCGATCTTCCCTGAACTCCATCTCCAAGATCGTCGGGGCGTCTTCGTCGACGAAAATCTCGTATTCCGGAGTCAGCAGAACGGCCTCCAATTCTTGGTTATAATCGCTCCAATACAACCGAAGGTGTTTAAAGACGTCGGACTGAAGCAGCATTTGCTTGGAACTCTCCCGAAAGCGAGGATCGCACTCCGGGTTAACGGTATCTTTCGCATTCTGCACATTCGACTCCACGATTTCGGCCGCCGGGTCGCACTCGCCGCCTTGGCCATAGCCGCTTCGAAAAGGGTAAACCGCAAAGGTCTTTTCGTAAAATCCGCGCACAATCTCTCCCCGAAATTCGGGAAAGCCGAAATTAAAGCTGATGATAAAGTAAGTAGGCATCCTACCGCTCCTTCGCTTAAGTCCGATCTTGAGATTCCTTCATGCGCCGCATCACCGGATGATCTTCTTTCAACTGCAGCAGATCCCACAGATTGCCGTACAGGTCTTTGAATACGGCAACCGTGCCATATGAATCTTCCTTGGGCTCGCGTACGAATTCGATGCCGCTTCGCTTCATGTCCTCGTAATCTCGCCAGAAATCGTCCGTATTCAGAAACAGGAACACCCGCCCCCCGGCTTGATTGCCGACAAAAGGCTCCTGTTCAGGCTTCGAAGCGCGTGCCAGCAGCACCGTGGTGCCTGTCGATCCCGGCGGGGCCACGACGACCCAGCGTTTGTCCTGCTCCGGCTGATACAGATCCTCCACCAGCGTAAAATGCAGTTTTTGCGTATAAAATTCGATCGCTTCGTCGTAGTCGTTCACGACAAGCGCGATATGTACGATGGATTGATTCATGTTTGTTCTCCCCTTTCGATCCTCTTTATTCATTCGCTTCCGCAAGCCTCCATCCTTTTTTATACCCAAAGAAAACGGCCCCCCGCAGTCTGCGGCGAGCCGTTTTCCGGACCCTGTTTTTCTATTCAGACACCGACCCGGACCGCATAACGGCCCGATCCAAGTTCCAGTATAACGCTGCCACCTTCCATGCGGACCGCTTCCGGCCCTGCAGCTTCGCTCGCCTCGCGTTCGTCGATCCGCACTACCTGACCGGAAGAATACGGCAGCCGGACTTCGGCCGTCGTATTCGGCGGAAGTTCGAATTCGTACATGACGCTGCCGTCTTCACGCTTGGCCCAGCCGCTGACGATGGTCCCGTACAGCGAGTCATACTGTGCGCGGGCATGCCTCAAACCGGACTCCGGGTTCGGGTGCAGCTTGATCCGTTTGCAGCCGGGAGCCGCCTCGTCCGTATCTAGTCCCGCCACGGTGCGATACAGCCAGTCGCCGATCGCGCCGTACGCGTAATGGTTGTACGAATTCATATCGTCGCTCCAGAACGAACCGTCCGGCTTGATGCCGTCCCAATGCTCCCAGATCGTCGTCGCCCCCTGATTGACCGAATACAGCCACGACGGATATTCTTCCTGAAGAACGAGCTGCACGGCGACGTCGTGATGACCGTTCTCGGACAGAACCTGGCACAGATAAGGCGTTCCGACGAAGCCGGTCGTCAGGTGCATCTGCTGCTCGCGTACGTATTTGGCCAGCGTATCCGCCAGCCGCCGCTTGGTCTCACCTTCGACCAGATCGAACGTAAGCGCCAGCACATGCGCCGTCTGGGTGTGTCCGGCCAGCCGGCCGCGCGGGGTCAGGAATTCGTCGGCAAAAGCCTGGACGATCCGCCCATGCAGCTCACCGTATTTGCGCGCATCTTCTTCTTTGCCGAGAATGGCTGCCGTTTTCGCAACCAGCGAAGTCGAATACGCGAAAAAGGCGGTGCAGATCAGATCCCGCGGCGTCGCGCCGATATAACTGTTCTCCTTGGCATCCAGCGCGAGCCAGTCGCCGAAATGAAAGCCCGTATTCCACAGCAGCTCGTCGTCTCCCTGGGCGCGAATGTATTCGACCCAAGCGGTCATGCTGTCGTACTGTTCGTCCAGTATACGCCGGTCGCCGTAGCAGAGATAGATCGTCCACGGACAAATAACCGCCGCGTCGCCCCAGGCCGCCGAGGAATGCGAGCCTTCGCCTAGAATATTCGGTACGACGAACGGCACGCCTCCGCTCGGCAGCTGCTCGGCCGCCAGATCTTTGAGCCATTTGGTGAAAAAGGGCGCAACGCCGTAATTGAACGCCGATGTACGGATAAACACCTGCGCGTCCCCCGTCCAGCCAAGCCGCTCGTCGCGCTGCGGACAATCGGTCGGAATATCGAGGAAGTTGCCGCGCTGGCCCCAGACGATATTGCGCTGCAGCCGATTAATCAGCGGATTCGAGCATTCGAACGATCCGGTAGGGCGCATATTCGTATGGATGACTTCCCCGACGAAGTCATGCAGGTTAATCGCTTCCGGGAAGCCGGTCAGACGGACATACCGGAAACCCTGGAAGGTAAAAGAAGGCCGATAGGTCTCCGCGCCGCCGCCCCGGCAGACATACGTCACTTCCTGCGCGGCGGTACGCAGATTGCCGGTATAAAAGTTCCCTTCCCGGTCCAGCACTTCGGCGTGATGCAGCGTAAGCGTAGTGCCAGCAGGCGCCTGCACCGTAAACGCCATGCGGCCGACCATATTTTGTCCCAGATCCAGCACCGTTTCTCCCGCAGGCGTGACGATCAGCGATACCGGCGCGATCTTCTCCGTGACTTGGACCTGCTCGCTCTGCTCGCCGACCAGCGTGTCCATCGGGTGTTCCAGCGCCGAGACGGGATGCCAGTCCGCAGCGTCGAAGCCGTGGCCGCTCCAGCCGGGCATTTCGAGCGAAGCGTCGTACGTCTCGCCTTCGTACAGGCCGGACATGCGTATCGGTCCGTTCGCGCTGGCGCGCCACGATTCGTCCGACGCAATCACCTGCCGCGTCCCGTCTTCGTACCGGATATGCAGCTCCAGCAGCAGCGCGCGCCGGTCTCCATAGATGTCGCGGCGGCCTTCCCAGCCGAGCCGGCCTTTGTACCAGCCGTCCGCAAGCGCCGCGCCGAGCACATGCGGTTCGCCGCCCGCGCCGCTCAGCTGCTGCGTCACGTCGTACGCCTGCACCTGGAGACGGCGATCGTAGCGGGTCCAACCGGGCGTGAACAGGCTGTCGCCGACTCGGCTGCCGTCCAGTTCCAGTTCATACAGACCAAGCGCGGTCGCAAACAGCGTGGCCCGGCTCACCTTTTGCCCGTTCGTCTCAAATTCTCCGCGCAGATAAAAAGCTTCCGGCGCCGCAGGATCGATCACCTTCTCCGTCGGCGTAATCCACTGCGCCCGCCATTCGCCGGAGTCCAGCAGACCCGTCTCCCAACAGGCGGTCTCGCTCCAGGGCGATTCTTCGCCCCGCTCGTCCCAGATCCGCACCCGGTACAGATAGTGCGTCACCGATTCCAGTTCCTCGCCCGCATACGGTACATGAGTACTCTCGTCCGACTCCACCTTACCACTGTCCCAGACCAACCGGTCTTCGGCAAAAGACGGATCGTCGGCCGATACCTGAATCCGGTAAGCCGTTTGAAGCACGTTTCTTCGATCCGTCAGCAGTTTCCAGCCCAGACGCGGACGGCGGACAGTCATTCCCAGCGGATCTTGCAGATACTCGCAGCGCAGTTCGGTCACCTTGGTTGAACGCATAAGCCGTATTCCTCCCGATCGATCGTATAGTGGAACCTGGGGTTCGTGTTCCGACTCCCGTGGCTTTTCTTCTTCATTGTAAATCGGTTCGCCGCAAGAAGAAGAGGCCGATTCGGACGAATCCATAGGCCGATCTGGACAAGGAGGATCCCAGCGATTAAGCTCGATTCAACAGGGAAAAAGACTGCCGAAAAAGGTTCGTCCAAGCGGCAGCGAGAAATAGGATAGCGGCAGACAGCGAAGGAGGAGAAAAAGTGCGGCGAAGCGTGGATCGGTTGTTGGGCACGTATTTTTTTGAAGAAGAACTGCCGATTTACGTCAACAGGGCGGCGGAGTCGTTCGATATGCTGGAACATACGCACGATTTCGTCGAGCTGACCTATGTCTGCGAAGGAGCGGGCGTGCATTATATCGGCGAACACAATATGCGGGTATCGCGGGGCGATGTCTTTTTCATTCCGGTTGGCGTCTCGCATGTGTTCCGCCCTGCGGCGCCGGGACGCGGCCGCGAGCTGATCGTCTATAACTGTATTTTTCCGACCGACTATTTGCTGCATCTGGAGCGTCTATTCCCGGATACCGCGCCGCTGCTCGCCCGGTTCCGCGAACCCGGCAGCGCCTGGTTCAAGCTGCGGGATTCCGGCGAATTCCACGGCTGGTTCAAGTCATTGTACCGGGAGTATACGGCACGGCAGCCGGGCTGCGAAGCGGTACTGACCGCACTCGTGATCCGTATTCTGGTCGAGCTGTATCGCCAGCGCGTCGAAGAATCCGCAAGCCGTGCGGGTGAAGATTCCGATAAGGCCGCGGCGGCATGGTTCGGGCATACCCGCAGCCGTTCGGCCGAAGCTTCGATCGGGCAGGCACTGCAGGAGATCGAACAGAGGTATGCGGACACGCTGACGCTCGGCGAACTGGCGCGGCAGGCCGGGCTGAGCGAACGCCAGTTCAGCCGTCTGTTCGTGCGGCAGACCGGGCTGAACTTCTCGACCTTTTTGCAAAATACACGCGTCGAAGCCGCCTGCGATCTCCTCTCCTCGTCGAACATGGGGATTGCGGAGATCGCGGCGGCTGTCGGCTATGGCGATTTGAAGTTTTTCTATCGGCTGTTCAAGCGCAAGACCGGCGTTACGCCGATGGTTTATCGTCGGAACGGCTAACTTCTCGCCAACCATTCTACCACCGGATACGAGATCAGATTGCGGTCCCGGTAAGCGGCGGCGACTGCATCGTCGTGACGGCTGAGGATCGCATTCTGCAGCAGAACCGGAGTGAAGCCGCGTTCGACCGCACCGTTATACGTAAACTGCACGCAGTGCTCGACCGCGAATCCGGCCAGGATGACGCGTTCGACGCCCTGCTGCGCAAGCGTTTCTTCCAACTTGGTCTGCCAGAACGCATTCGAATATTGTTTGGATACGGCTTGATCGGGAGATTCGAATACAATCTCTTCGATTGTCCGATAGCTGCTTTCCGTCTCTTCCGTCATGCCTTCGATATCCTGAATATGGATAACCGGATGACCGGCCGTGCGCATAACGTGAGAGACATGGTTGATATATTCGCATACCTTGTCGATTTTGGACTGCGGTACGCCTTCCAAATGGACAATTTGCATATCAATAATCAAAAGAGCGATTTTCATAACCCTTATTCCTCCGTTTTTAAGTTTTACGTATGCTTTGGCGGGCAGGGTGTCCAGCTCTTCCGGACTTCCGGCATCCCTAATATGAGCGAAGCGCTGTTCGCGTATTTGCCATTATCCATGGTCGGGACGGATATCATGCCGCTGTGGGTTCGATCACAAGGGCATAAGCAAATGATTCATCAGCTCGTGCAAGTCTCTCTCCACTTTCCGCTTGCAAAATATCACCGTCACCTGCTGGTCTTCCCAGGCATGAACGAACATGTGGTCTTTGTCATGCACGATAACGGCGATCTGATGCAATACATCGACGTCGAACCAGTCTCCATTGTTCTCGGCTCTCAGTTCGTGCCGGGCGCCGTTGTAGGTGAACGAAATTTCCGTACGCGGTGCGTCAGCATCGAATTTGCCCTGCAGATCCTCAATTGCAATCTTTCCGCCGGCCAACCCGATCATCTTCGCCATATACTTTTCATACGTGCTTTCACTTTCTACACATTCGATATCGAACGTCCAGACATTCGGCGACAAGCCGTATCCCAACTCTACCAGCAGTCTCACGTAAGGCTCTTCTTCGTAATAGGCTGCGCCATTATATTCCGTCAAGTTTTCCAGCAGATCCTCATCCGAAGATTGGAAACCGATACCCAACTCACGCAGTTTCGTGATCTGCTGTTCCAGGCTGTGCGGCGCGGAATGACCGTTTTCAGCTGAAGGTGTGGTCATGGATGATCACTCCTTTACAGTGGATTTTGAGAAGCCGCCACTCCGATTCGAGCTGCCGCCGATCGTTTCCAGGTCGGTGGTAAGCGGCTGGACGATCCTCCGGTATGCGTATTCAACTTTTGGACTCGCAGAAAATAATCCGGCTGCCGAACGGGTCGGTCAGCGCAAGCTCGGGCCCGCCCCACGGCATGTGTTCCACGCCCGGTTTGAGAAAGGGATACGGCTTCGCCGTCAATTCGCGGTGCAGCTCTCCGACATCGGTCGCCGCGATCCGAATCGCCGAGCCGGGCGTGCAGTCTCCGTGGTGTCCGGACAGGTGCAGCACGACCGCTCCTCTCGACACCTGAATATACAGCGGCAGCCCCGGCTCGAAACGATGTTCCCAGTCGACAGAGAATCCGAGATAGTCGAGATAGAACTCTCGGGCTTTCTCTTCGTCAAAGATGCGCAGAATCGGAATGATTCCGGTCATTTCCATCCTTTTCACTCCTTTTTCCCTCTTACGGAACGTCAGGCTTCTTCCACCAACCGCCCGCTGAGCCAAAAAGACCCGGTCAGAATATCGCCTTCCCGAATCTCGCGTCCGCCGACCAACCGTTCGTCCGCAACCACGTCGATATCCCCGCCCAGCGTACGGACCAGTGCCCAATGAAAATACGTTTCGCTCATCTCGTTCTTGATCCAGCCGGCCCGCAGTACCCTTCCGGTAAAAGCGGCCGTCGAGCCGGGTTCGCCGCCCTGGTCGTTTAATCCCGTCGATACGAACGTCTCCGTTTGCAGAACCAACCCACCCGAAGACCGTTCCAACTGATACGAATAATAATCCGCTTCGTTCGAGAACACCGTCAGCTCATGCGCGAACGCCGACAGCTGCACGGACCGGATCATCGGCGTCGTCAGTGCTCCGTAGACGTCCCGATCCGGCAGGTCGAACAGAAACGCATACAGCCCTTCGCCCGGACGCCCGGCTTCCGCTCCGGCCCAGGCATAGAACGTTCCGTCCAGCTCGTTCGCTTCTTCCCGCCGAAGTTCGCCTTCGATTCCCACTTGCATCAGTCCGGCTCCCGTAAAATGCGGATGCATCCCGATCGCCACCTGTTCGCGGTCCAGCTGAAGCCACAGTTCCGCTCCGCCTCCGGCCTGAAGCCGAACATAAGCGCCCTGCGGCGTCTGGATCGGCGTACCGTTCTTGTAAGCGTAATCCGCCAATTTCAAAAAATCTTCTTCTTCCTGCATATGAAAACCAAGCGTGGTCATATGATTGATCATCCCGATCCCTCCCAGCTGCGTCAAAGGTAGTTGGTACGGCTTTGCGCTTGCATCTGCTTTCTATGCTAGAGGGCGGGGATAGGCAAGTCAACTTTGGCAGCTGGGCTTACGGAGCATGTGGCGCTTGCAGCGGCTTGTCGAACTTATGCAGCAGCTCATCGTAAGGCATCTTGCCTTTTACCGCCGTATAAAAAAAGCCCCGATAACGCAGCAAGTACTCCCGGTTGATGATCAGCGCGTTGATCTTCTTCCCCGCTTGATCCCGGAACTCCAGTCTCAGCCCAAAGCCCATATACCCAAGCGAACTTTTGCCTTTTTGAAAAGTGACGCCGTTCAACTGCTCAACCGTCTGCCTAATCTCCGCTTGATCCGTAATCTTGACCTGTCGGCCGATGTATCCATTAAATACGAGAATCTCGTCGATCTGATCCGGATTGAGGCGAACGACATGCTGCGGAATATAAGTCAGTCCGTAAAGAGCCGCCAGTAAAGCGAAGGCTGCGGCTGCAAGACCGAATTTCTTTTTGCGGTTCATGCTGCATCAGCTCCCATTTGGCCATTCCGTAATCCCTATCCAATCGAACAGACGCATAATTAGAACGTATTCACCTACGATAGCGATTGCGCAAAGGGCAACCATCAGCATCACTTGAGATTCATTGACCGTGTGCCTCCAAGACCAGCCGGGGCGATACGTATCTTTGACCGCCTGCTCCATATCTTTGCTGTCCCGAAACAAAATCCGCGATAGCAGACCAACCAACGGGACGTTGACGACGAATAACACAAGCAGCAGAATGCCTTCCATAAAATCTCCCCTTTTTAAAGGAATTACGAAAAAACATCTCCAAAGTTCCTTATAAAGAAGAAAAAGGGGGATTCACCGATCGCTTTCGCCTGGCTTCCACCCTGCCGTTTGACTCCATTTGCTCGCTGCGTAC
This sequence comes from Saccharibacillus qingshengii, assembly GCF_013185195.1. Lineage (GTDB taxonomy): Bacteria > Bacillota > Bacilli > Paenibacillales > Paenibacillaceae > Saccharibacillus > Saccharibacillus qingshengii. The sequence continues at coordinate 19,436 of NZ_JAAZWC010000016.1, read as the reverse complement.
AGGATTCGCCAGACGATCGGATCTTTGCCGTCCACGTACAGATGCCGCTGGTCGGGCCGGGAATAACGTTGAGCCAGCGCACATTTTTCCGAGGCATACAGTTTGCGATACTCGCCGCTTTCCCTCAAAAAATCCCGAAACAGCAGCGCCGTCTGCTCGGACCAACTGCCTGCTTCGCGCACATGGATATGGGTCCTCGGCTGTCCTTCTTTTTCGCGAAAATAACGTTTGGTTCGATCGGGATTGTCTGCGCGGTGAACGTATCCGGTCGATTCGATCGCCGCTGCATAGATCATCGGTTCGAGCGCGGGCACGGAGATCTGGATATCGATCACCGGCTTGGCGTCGAGTCCGGGCACCGCCGTCGAACCGATATGGTCGATCCGCAGCGCCCGGTCGCCGAGCGATTGACGGAGTCTTCCGGCGATTTCTTGGAACTGACTTGGCCAGTTTGCGTCGTAGGGTACGACAATAACGGATTCTTTCACAGCCTGTCCTCCTCTTCATTCTGCAGACGGATCAGATACATTCCGTTCTCCAGTAGATATTCAGTCGTACGGCAGAACGTTTTCCTCCGTTATTTTCCAGCCTTCATCCGTTTTCGTTACCGTATGTACGGCAGTCTGGTCAATCGGGTAAAATGCGGCGCGATTTGTCCATTCCTGTCCTTTAAGCGCGTAATACAAAATATTGATGACACCGCCGTGTGTGACGAGCAGAACGTTTGCTTCTATCTCGCCTTTTTCGATCCGGCCGCACAGCTCTCCTAAAGCCCGGAGAATCCGTTCCTGAAAATGCGCCGGCGTCTCTCCTCCCGGATACGGACTGTCCATCTCTAGTGTATTGAAATAAAGACCCCGGTATTTCGCTTCCGCTTCGGGATTCGGCATGCCGGCCAGATCGCCGTTGTTCATCTCCCGCCACTCTTGCGCATACACGCAGCCCAGCCCTGTTTTCTGTCCGATTTGCCGCGCGGTTTCGGCTGCTCTCGGCAGATCGCTGGCTATCAAGGTACGAATGCCGTACGTTTCCGAATGATCGCGCAGAAACTCGCCGAGCTTCCGAGATTGGAGAAGTCCCTCGTCAGTCAATCCTCGCCGGCTCCAGCCTCCACGGTAACCTTCTTCATCCATCCCGTGCCTGACCAGGTAAATGTTCATGTTATTCTCCTCCCTCATGCTGTTTGATGCTGGGGTGCCGCTTATCGCAGCGCCCTGCCCGTTCGGATCGCAAAAGCATAATCCGCTCTGCCCGCGCGCTCCGCCAATACGGCGGCACTTTCGAAATCATACGGAACCGCGATAGGCCGAACCTCCCAGCTTCCGTCGGGGCGCCGTTCAAGACTCGCGTAATCGGCATCCGGCAAACCGGATTCCATCACATGCGGGAAAGGAAGCTCGTCTTCGTAAGCTGGAAGTCCGACACTGCCCACGTTGACGATCGTCCGGCCATCCGGCAGCTTTTCCGTTCGGAATACATGGCTGTGCCCGCAAAAAATATAATCATGATCGATGCCCGCAAGTTCGCTCGCAAGCTCCGCGGAACTTTTCAAGCGGACGCCTTCCTCCGTTACTTTTTCCAGCAGATAACGGTCGTTCGCTTCCGGTGTTCCATGACAGAAAAAAAGATTGTCGAACGTACGGGTTGCCGGAAAACTCCGAATCCATTCCAGCATACGGGGAGTCAGCCGCGGCTTCACAAAAGTGAACGTCTCCGAATCGGCGCTTGGTTGCAGCAGAATCTCGTCGCAGTTGCCCTGGATCGACAGGATGCGGGAATCGCCCATCAGCAGCTCCGCCGTACCGACGGGATCGATTGGACCGAACAGGCTGTCTCCCAGATTTATAATCGTATCGATGCCCCGCCGGGAAATATCGTCCAACACCGCTAGCAGCGCCGGCGCATTGCCGTGAATATCCGAGATGACCGCAATCGAGGTCGCTATCCGATCGCTCCTGCTGTCCAGCAGGTCCGAACCGGGATACTTGTGCTCCATTTGAAATCCCCTCATTTCGTCGATAAATTAGAAACGCCATGACCTATCCATGCTTCCTAAGCAGGTCAAGGCAGGCTGGGAAGAGAGTTCCAGGGCAGTCGGCGAAAATAACTGCAGGAGAACCCTTATTCGGGATACATTTTCGTCAAAAAGTGAAATAACTGCCGCACAACCGTTATTTGGCGCAAAAGAACACAAGATTGAGTGACATCGAGCAAATAAAGGTTCGTACGCAGCTATTTGCGCCGAAGGGGGCTAGAAAAGCGAAATAACGGCTTTCTCGCAGCTATTTCTCTCACTGTCGGCTCCCACCTGAACAAACGAAAAATCCCGCCGGGAAGTTGGGTTCCCGACGGAATGTTCTGAAGACGATCTGTTTATTTGATGCCGTTTCGACAAAGGGTCCGAATCTATACTTCCTTAATCACATACAGCACGCTCTTGAAATCGCCATCCAGCATCGGCAGCGACAGTCCGAAGTGCATCAGCTCGTCGCCTCCGTACACGCTGCCGCTCTCGCCTTGGCCAAGACGGCCTTCGACGCTGTAGCGTTTGTTCGGGTCGAGTCCTTTGAGCTTCAGGCGGCGCAGTGGCGCGTAAGGTTCGCCCAGCACGCGGAAGTAGGCGGCGAACGCCTGCGAGCGGTCTTCCGACACGTAAGCCCACGCCGTATCGTTGCCTTCGAACGGGCTTTTGATCCGGTAGAAGTCGCCGAACTGAATCAAATCGCGCAGTTCTTTGTACTGCTGCACCTGCGCTTTCACTTCCGTCTTCTCTTCTTCGGTGAACTTGGTCAGATCCAGTTCGTAGCCGAAGTTGCCGCTCATGGCGACGTGTCCGCGCATTTCAAGCGGCGTGATGCGGCCGACCTGATGGTTCGGCACGGCCGATACGTGCGCGCCCATGCTGCTCGCCGGATAGACGATGCTGGTGCCGTATTGGATCTTGAGACGTTCCACCGCGTCGCTGTCGTCGCTCGTCCATGTCTGCGGCATGTAATAGAGCATGCCCGGATCGAAACGTCCGCCGCCGCCCGAGCAGCTCTCGAACAGGATATGCGGGAAGCGCGACACGATGCGTTCCAGTACGCCGTACAGACCGAGCATGTAGCGGTGCGCCGTCTCGCGCTGGCGGTTCGGCGCCAGCAGTTCGGAGCCGATCTCCGTCATGTTACGGTTCATGTCCCATTTGACGTACGTGATCGGCGCGGATTCCAGCACTTTCGAGACGGAATCGACGATATAATCGCACACGTCCTGACGCGACAGGTCGAGGATCAGCTGGCGGCGCGCTTCGGTGCGGCTGCGGTTCGGCACATGCAGGCACCAGTCCGGGTGATTGCGGTACAGTTCGCTGTTCGGCGAGACCATTTCCGGTTCGAACCAGAGACCGAATTCCATGCCCGTCGCCGTGATGTCGCTCGCAAGCTTCGCCAAGCCGCCGGGAAGTTTGCGGGAATCTTCAAACCAGTCGCCGAGCGAGCTGTCGTCGCTGTCGCGCTTGCCGAACCAGCCGTCGTCGAGCACGAACAGCTCGATGCCGAGGTCCTGGCCGGCCGCCGCGATCTCCTTGATCTTGTCCCCGTTGAAATCGAAATACGTCGCTTCCCAGTTGTTAACGAGAATCGGACGCGCTTTGTCGCGGAACTCGCCGCGGCTGAGCCGGGTGCGGTACAGCTTGTGGTACGTGCGCGACATGCCGCCGAGTCCTTCCGACGAACGGACCATGACCGCTTCCGGCGTCTGGAACGTCTCGCCCGCTTCGAGTCTCCATTCGAAATCGAACGGTTGGACGCCGAGTTGGACGCGCGTCGAGCCGAACGAATCCACTTCGGCCTGGCCGAGGAATCCACCGCTGTACACGAGGCTGAATCCGTACACTTCGCCGAAATCTTCGCCCGAGTCTTTGGCCAGCAGCGCGATAAACGGGTTCTGGTTGTGACTGCTCGATCCGCGCTTGCTGTCGATCCGGTGGATGCCCGGCACCAGTTCGCGCTTGTGGATATGGCGTTCGCGCGTCCATGAACCCGAGAGCTGCAGCAACTCGAACTCGCTGTGATCGAAGTCCACGCTTGCGCTCAGCGCACGGCCAAGCGCAGCGGTCTCCTGTCCTTCGTTCACGAAACGCACAGACCGCGTGATCGCGTCAAGCTCATGGAACACGGTGTAGCTTAGAACGGCGCGCAGTCCGGTCAGCTCGTCGCGCAGATGGATCTGCAGCGTATCGGCTTCGGCGTCGTTTTCGATGTACGTGGCGGGCAAGCCCGCAAGCTTCGGCTTGCCCGAGAGAATCTCATGGCGTTCGTAGGCGAGGCGGCTGACCGTCGAGCCGTTCGCGTAACGGGCTTCAAAGGCCGGTTCGCGGAAGTCGCCGCTGCCGTAAGCCGGATATTCCTGCGGCAGCGTATCGAGCGAGACACTCGGCGCTTCGGCGCTCAGGTTCGGACTGAACGAACAGCGCTCGATCGAATGCAGGCGGCGTCCGAACGCTTCCTGCAACAGCTTGGGTCCCCAGTAGATATGTGCGAGATGCGTCGACTCCACCAACTGAATAACGTAACTGGATGCAGCCGACTGCAGATGGAACGTTTGAGCTTCGGAATTGTAGAAAATAGGCAAAGGAAATCCTCCGTTTCGGTTGTCGGTAACGTTTGCAAGACGGATCGGAGACGCGCGGTCTGCCGAGCGTTAAACCTGACCGGCCGCCCGTGGCGAGAGCCCGAACCTGACCGAATTTTTTCATGTCATGATCGCAGTCCATGTACCGGTATCTTTTTCAGTATAACCCGCAGGCAGACAATCCGAGAATGTCAGGATGCCGGATAATCATGTCATAAAGCCACATAACGCCTCAACCCGCCAGCATGCCAAAAGGCCTCGGAAATCTTCCCAAGGCCTGCTGCTTCCGTCCACTTTTCGCTTATAAAGAGCCTCTTGACCGCGCCTGCCTGATACAAATGTCGACTGCGGGCGTAGACCGTGAACATCCGCTCCTCTGTCCCGAGCATCGAACAGGCTTTACTAGGCCCTAGGCGCCTATGACGATCGTATTGAACGAACCGGCCGTCAGCTCGAATCGCAGCTTCTCCCCTTCATGCTCCAGCACCAGCTCCCGATTGTCGCGGAAAGGATTGCTCACGACCACGGCGAGGCTGCCATCCGGGTTCCGGAAAGCCGTGGATCTGCCTGCCCAGGGGCCTTTGAGACCCATCCGCCGGGCACCGGGAACCACGTAACGCGCATAATGCTTCATCACATAATATTCGGGATTGCGCGTCAGCTGCCCGCTATCCGGATCGGCCGTCGCCATGGAATTCTGCTCCCAGCCCCAGGTACTGCGGCCTTTCGGTTCGAGAAGCATGTTCCAGTAGATATACGCATGGACACCGTTCATAAAATAATGCTGGAACAGATTGTAGACATACCGCGCGTAACCCCAGCTGTTCAGCCCGTCGCCGCATTCGTTCTCCGTCTGCATATAACGAAGCTCCGGATAGCTGGCAGCCGTACGCTGGATCGCGTATTTGCCTGCCCACTGATAGCCGACGCCTTTGATATAACGATAGGCTTTGGGATCGCTTAATACGACTGCCGCGTAATCGTCGAAGTCCGTCGTCTGTTTCTTCACCAGCTCTTCCCACGGCTCCGGCGCGTTGAGGGTGCCCAGCCAGATCTCGGTATCCAGGCCATGTTCTTCGAACGCAGGTCCCAGATAATCCGCAATGAACTCCCGCAGCCGCTCGCCCGTCCACACGCAGGACGGGAATTTCTGATCGGCGATAACCTCGTTTTGCACATGGATCTGATGGATCGTAATCCCCGCTTCCCGATAAGCCTGCACGAACTTGACGAAATATAGGGCATACGCCCGCAGAATCTCCGGTTCCCAGCGCAGGGTGCCGTAATTATAAGCTTTGGGCGTCTTCATCCAGGTCGGCGGACTCCACGGAGACGCGAACAGCTTCAGGTCAGGATTGCAGCTCAAGGCTTCCCGGATATAAGGAATCAAATACTCGAAATCGCGTTCAATCGAAAAATGCTCCATGGACAGATCGCCGTCATGCTCGTTATGGCTGTACCAGCGTTCGGCATAATCGCTTGCCCCGATCGGGAGCCGGCAGATCGTAAACCGATGCTCGCCTTCGGGATGGAACAGGGCATGCATCCATTGGCGGCGATCCTCGTCGCTGAGATGCCGCAGAGCCAGATACCCCAGTTCGTTGAAGCAGCCTCCGAAACCCTCCACCGTCTGAAAAAGTTCTCCCGTCAGCTGCAAACCGGCCTGTCCGCCCTGCTCTTGCGCATAATCCCGGCTCTGCCAAGCGCTCTTCTCGTCCGTTGCCCAATGTTCGATCTTCCGGTTCGTCATTTCGCTCCTCCTTATGCTTGTGCGTCTATACCGCTTGCGATAGATTAAGTATAGCAAGCGGCTGCATCGATGGAGATACGCCGAATCACGGAGAATTTGCCCAAATCCAAGATACACTGCGAAGGAGCGTTGAACGTGCGGATTCCAGAAGCTTATCAGACCTACCTCTCCCCGGACTCGCATTGGATGCCTGCCATTGACTGGAACGTAAAACTGTTCGGGGCGCATACCCAGAAAGTTCCCTGCGGCTGGCAGGTGCCCGAAGAATCCCATACGGCATTCGAGCTGATGCTGATTCTGCAGGGCCGCCAATCCACCGTGCTGGAGCAGGTCGCCTATGAGCTGCAGGAAGGCGACGTTCTGCTGATCCCGCCGGGCGCCAGGCACGCGACGGAATGCCGCGCTTCGGAAGGCCTGCATTATTTTGCCGCCCATTTCAATCTGGACGATGCGCTGTTCCGCCAGGAGATGCGCCGCTGCGGGCCGCTGCTGCTGCGCTCGGGCCGTTCAGACAACGATCGCCTGCAAACGGCAATCCGCCGCTGGATCGAACTCATTCGTCCCGGCGGACAGTATTCCACGGCCGATCTTTTTCGGATTCAGGCCGGCTTGTTCGAAGTGCTTCACCTGCTGATGGAATTCGTCTCCGAACGCACCGAAGCCGCTGTCTCTCCGACAGCGGCTCATTATGCCACGCTGATCGCCCAGTCGATCAAAGCCGCCTTCGGCGCCGAAAATCTGGGCGCCGCCGGATGCCGGGAGCCCGACATCCGGATCGATCAGATCGCGGCCCGGCTCAAGATCAGCCCGGGGTATGCGCTCGAAGTCTTCCGGCAGGTGTACGGCACCTCGCCGCGCAGCTACCTCTCCGAGCTGAAGCTGCATGAAGCCAAGCAGCTCATCCACCAACCGGAGCTTGCGCTTACCGAGATCGCTTCGAAGTTGGGCTACTCCAGCCTTGCCCATTTCAGCCGCCAATTCAAGCGCTGGACGGGCGTGAGTCCCCGCGCCTATCGGCAGACACTGGGCCGCGTACAAACAGGGGTCTAAGCCACCACGCGCTCCAGGTTCGCCAGGCTTTCCGCCAGCGCCTGTTCGTGGTCGCGTTTGCCGATGGCGCCCGGCACCTGCTCGCATACGATCGTAACCTGCGTGCCTTCCTGCACGGCTTCCAGCTTCCAGGTCATCGTCATCTCTCCGGCATAAGCCGGGTCCGCCGATTCGAAAGTAACGGCCTGGACGATGCGTTCGCCGGGAATCAGCTCCACGAAGCGCCCTTCGACGATATCGGAATTGGGCGACGACTTGCCTTCGAACGGGCCGGAACCGCCGTTATGGGTCAGCACCATCCGATAGCTGCCGCCGGCCTTCGGTTCAAAGCGTTCGATTCGTCCGCGCATCCCGCCGGGCGGAAGCCAGCGCACGAGCACATCCGGATCGACGAATGCCCAATACAGCGTCTGGGGCGAGGCCTTGATAATCCGCGAAGCGGTATCCGTTCTGGTGCCCTGGATCTGGCCTTTGTACCGGTCGGCCATGGCATCCGCAGATCCCAAGGCTGCCTTCGCCGCATGGGAAGTCTCTTCGGATTCGCCGATGCTGATCCGCTGCATCTCCAGTCGGCTCAGCGGCCGCAGCGCATGGAAAAATCCGACTCCCGCGAGCACCGCGCCGACCGTCCGATACGCCGCGATACTGCTCTGCTGCACCAGCCAGAACCGGCCGCCGGCCCCGTACTGATCCAGACTTTCGGTGTAGGCGTCCGCATGCTTAAGTCCCATCTCCGTACTTCGCAGAACAAGCAGCACGCCAACGATGCCGAGCAGCAGCGAAATGACTCTAAGCGCGAATGACAATGACGATTTTTTCATCAAGCACTCCTTCTCGGATGGCCCACCTTCGCCGCAGCCTGTCCCTGTGGACGATCCATGTGAAATGGTAGCTATGATCAAAATTACGCTTAAACGTCACTTGCCGAATCAGCAGCGGAGAAATTAAACGTTACGGACTTACCACAATGTAGGACTGCTTGTAAAAAGGATTCGTTCGCCACAGCTGTTCGAGCTCGGCGATCGGAATTTTGCGGTTGTGCGTGGGTTCGCTGCAGTTGATTTTATGCCCCAGCGAATCCGCCAGATAGAAATAATCTTGATCGTAACCGACGACCGGAGCAAAATGGGCGTATCGCTGATCGGCATGCACTTTGATAAACGCGATGACCGGAATGCCGAGACTTACGCGCTTCTTAAGCGTCTCGATGCTGCCCCGGTAGAATTCCGCCCGATATCCTCTTTTTCGAAAAAGGACCAAAATGCCGCGCGGATCGACGGTACCGTCCAGCAGCTTGCGGGGAAATGCCCGATACAGCTCGTTTCCGTCCGTCTCGGTCCCCAGATGGCGCAGCACGTAAGCACTCGAGAACGCCGCGCACTCCGTATTCTTTTGCAGATCTATCCGGTTGGGCGTCTCGATCACATAACGTTCCGGCATGCCTGCCGTCCGGATCGGATCTTTGCGCGGCAGCGCATGATAATAAGCGGCTATTCCCGCCACCGCCGCCCCTGCTGCCAGCATCGGAAGATTGACGCCGCTGCGCCGCGATGTCGGCTGGCGCTGCTCGATTTCATTATCGTTACTGCCCGATTCCGTCTGCTTATTCATGGTCTCTCGAACCTCCGAATCTTTCTGGATTTCCTTTTCTATCGCCCGAACCTTCGCTGTTATACGGACGGCTAACTGTTTAGCGAACGTCAACCATTCGAACGTAGAGGAGCTGCTGCGCATGATTACCCTTCGCAAGATTACACTGGAGAACCGGCGGGCCATCTTCAATCTGGAAGTCGCCGAAGATCAGCATCGGTTCGTCGCTTCCAATCTGTCCAGCGTCGCTTCCTGCTACGTGCTGGCAACCAACGGCGGAACCCCGTTTCCGCTGGCGATCTACGCGGACGAGGAGCCGGTAGGGTTTGTGATGATTACATACGGCATTACCGGCTACGAGATTCCTTCGATTGCCCATGAGAGCTACTGCATCCTGCGCCTGATGATCGACCGCGAACATCAGAACCGGGGGTACGGCCGCGAAGCCATGACGAAGATTCTGGAATTCATCCGCACTTTCCCCGCCGGCCCCGCGGCTTACTGCTGGATTCAATACGAAGCCGACAATCTGCCCGCCAAAAGACTGTACGAAAGCTTCGGCTTCCGCGACAACGGCGAGGTCTGCGACAATGAGCCGGTGACAGTGCTGAAGCTGTAAAGGGAGAATCCGAGATTACAGCCGCTCTTCCCCTTCATTGTACTCATGCAGCACTTTGTAAGGAAACCCGCCTGCCGCCAGCAGCTCTTCCACGTAACGTTCCTGCTCCTGCAGGGCGACATGATGCGGCGGGTGGACATCCTTCCTATTCACGAACAGAATCCAGGCGGCTTCCGGATCCGCGAATTTGCGTTTTCCTTCCATGTCTTCATTCGGATACAGCTCCATATAGACCTGCATCTCCTTATTGAGATTCCAATAATAATGTTTGTAGACATAGGGCAGCCGCGCTTCCAGCAGCCCTTTGCTTTTGGCCTTGGCCATCATGCGGTTCAGCGGTTCGAAAAAAACTTTGAAATTCGCCGCCAACCGCTTCTCGTCCGCAGGCGTGCTGACGATGCCGTATTCGATGTACTTGTCCATCTTGCCCTCCTCGCCTTCTTCATTCTTTTCCCGTATCCGCTTTTCCGGACAATCCATACAGAAACATGTCCATGATTTCCTTGGTAAAAGGAATAACTGCATCGTATACGGCTTTGTGCCTCATCCCTTCGCTAAACACATTGAGATAGACCATCATGGCAGGCAGCGATAGATGGGGCGAGATGACGCCCTCTTCTTTGCCCTGGGCGAACAGCTGCTGATACAGCGTAATGCCCAGCTTCTCGTACATTTCCTGAATCCGGCTGTCCGGGCGGCTGTATTCCTCCAGAATTTCGTCGATAAACGTACGCGAATATTGATCGATCTCCTGAATTTTCATAAACATCATCTGCTGCATTTTGCTCTCGAAGCTGCGGTCGCTCTCGACAATCTCACGTGAACGTTCGTACATCTCGGTGACATAGTAGACAATCACTTCACGCATCAGTTCTTCTTTTGAACCGAAATAATTGAAGATCGTCACCTTCGAGACTCCCGCTTCGGCGGCTACTTCGGCAACGGTCGTATTCTGGAATCCGTTTCGCATGCAAAGGGATAATGCACTTGAGAGAATCGCCTGCTTCTTCACTTCTTTTCTGCGCTGAAATCCGTCCATCCTGATCCCTCCATGCTCTAGAGTATACCTTTTTATTGAACCGAATTAAATATTTGAGTTCAAAATCATTGTAAACCCTACTCAGAAGGCGTATATTATGAACCACAATCATCAATAAGGTTCATAACCAAGGAGGTTCTTGAGATGGGGGCAATCTTGACGGTTCGCGATCTATCGAAGCAGTTCGGCCATTTTTCGGCTCTGAAAAAGGTAAATCTTGAGGTCGAACCGGGAGAAGTCGTGGGGTTTATAGGGCCCAACGGAGCGGGTAAATCGACCACGATCCGTATTCTGCTGGGCATGCTGCAAGCGACTTCGGGCGATGCCCGGATCTTCGGCCGGGATGTCTGGTCCGATGCCGTCGAGATTCACAAGCGGCTGGCGTATGTACCCGGGGACGTCAATCTCTGGCCCAACTTGACCGGCGGCGAGATCATCGATCTGTTCATGCGGCTCCAAGGCAGTGGAGACCGAGCCCAACGCGATCGGTTGATCGCGAGATTCGAGCTGGACCCCGGCAAGAAGAGCCGCACTTATTCCAAAGGCAACCGTCAGAAAATCGCGCTCGTTTCGGCCTTCGCCACCGATGCCGAGCTCTTCATTCTCGATGAACCGACTTCCGGACTCGACCCGCTGATGGAACGTGTCTTTCAGGAATGTGTCGAAGAGGTCAAAGCGCAGGGTAAAAGCGTGCTGCTCTCCAGTCATATCCTGTCCGAAGTGGAGCGCCTATGCGACCGGGTTGCCATTATCCGCGAAGGCGAGATCATCGAGAGCGGCACCCTTAACGAACTCCGGCATCTCACCCGCATCCTGCTGCGCTCCGAGACGGTGTCCCCGCCCGAGCAGTTGGAGACTTTTCCCGGTGTCCATGATCTGGAGCGCAGCGGCAGCCGGGCAGTCTTCCAAGTGGATTCGGATCAGCTTGGCGCCGTGATGAATTATCTGGCCGGACTGGGAATTCTCAAGCTGGAGAGTACGCCGCCGACGCTGGAGGATCTCTTCATGCGCCGCTACGAGCAGAGCGGAGCGAAACGGAGCGAAACGGAGCGATGATCATGCCTAATTCGAAGCTTCGCGCTTTTGCCGGTATGCCGATGCTGCTTCGTTTCCGGCTTCGGCAGGATCGGTTCAAGCTGCTGTGCTGGATCGGAGGCCTGGCTCTGTTTTCGATCGGCGTCGCTTATGCGTTAGATGGATTGTTTCCGAGCGCGGAAGAACGCCAGGCGCTGGCACAGACGCTGCGCAGCCCGGCTATGGTCGCGATCATCGGACCCAGCGACGCGCTGAACGCCTATACGACAGGAGCCATGTTTGCCCATCGCATGATGCTGTTCACCGCCCTTGCCGTGGCTATCATGAATATTCTGATCATGAACGGGCATACGCGCGGCGACGAAGAGGACGGCAAGGTCGAGATGCTGCGCGCGGCGAGCATCGGCAGACTTGCCGTTCCGGGAGCGGCGCTGCTTGAGATGCTGCTCGTCAATGGACTGCTGGCGCTCGTTCACGGCATCGGTCTCGGTGCGATCGGCATCGCAACGATGCCTTTCTCCTCTTCTCTTCTCTACGGAGCGGCGCTGGGCGCAGTCGGCTTGATGTTCGCGGCAGCCGCGGCCCTGTTCGCCCAGCTCTCGACATCCGGCCGCGGAACGCTTACCCTCTCCTTGGCCCTTCTGGGCGCATATTATGTGCTGCGGGCGATGATCGATACCCGTTCTCCCGAGCTGTCCTGGTTCATTCCGCTCTCGTGGAGTTATCTGACGGATGCCTATGTGCTCGACCGCTGGCTGCCGGTCCTGTTGGCGTTGGGCTTATCGGTTCTGCTGGTGCTTGCCGCACTCTGGCTCAACTCGATTCGCGACGTGGGAGCCGGATTTCTTCCGCAGCGCGGCGGACGCCTTCACGCTCGGCGAAGCCTGCTGTCGCCGTTCGGATTGACGCTGCGGCTTCAGCGCACCATGCTGATCAGCTGGGGAATCGCGATGCTGGTGATCGGGCTGGTCTACGGCTCGGTGTTCGGCAGCCTCGACGAATTCATGGCCGGCAACGCTTCGCTTGAACGGCTGCTGCCGCCCGGAAGCGCAGGCGATCTGAACGCGCAGTTTCTGAGTCTGCTGACGGTTGTTCTGGCTGTGATGGGCAGCATCCCGGCGCTCACCAGCCTGTTTCGGCTTAAGAGCGAGGAGAACCGGGGCATGCTCGACAATCTGTGGAGCCGGTCCGTCTCCCGGCGCCATCTGTTCCTGCTCCACTGCGGCTTCGCCGCAGCCGTCGGAGTACTCGCTCTGCTCCTAGCGTCGGCGGGACTGTACGGCACGCAAGCTTCCTCGATGGACCATCCGTTCACTGTGGGCATAATCTTCTGTGCGGTGCTGTCCTATATCCCGGCTCTGCTGTTTGTCATCGGTGTCGGAGCGCTGCTCATCGGCTGGCTTCCCCACCTGACCGGACTTCTCTGGCTCTATCTCGCCTACTGCTTTATCACGGATTATATGGGCGACCTGCTGAATCTTCCGGATGGCCTGAAAAAGCTGACTATCTTCAGCCATGTGCCGAAGTTCCCGGTCGATGCCTGGCAGTGGCAGCCTCTGCTCTGGATTACGCTTATCGCGGTTGTGCTGGTCGCCGCCGGATACGCCGGATATCGCAGACGGGACATGCGATAATCGCCGGACCCGCCCTAAATCTCGCAGCAACTAAAGTAACGTTATCCACGCTCTGAGGCAGTCGGGCCATCCGACTGCCTTTTGCTGCGTCCATAAAATTCCGATTGACACTTCCTGTGTCCCGCTATATGATGATCTCGAAATGAGTGAGTACTCACTTTTAAAAAAGTACGGAGGTGCAGTATGGCTACTTCTGACGATATTTGTCTGCGGGCTGCCGGGATCAGTCGAAGCTTTGGAGGACGTCAGGTGCTTCAGGACATCGATCTGGATATTCAAAAGTCGGAGATTTTCGGACTGCTCGGACCGTCGGGCGCGGGGAAGACGACGTTGGTCAAACTGTTTGCGGGAATCGACGAAGCGACGACCGGCAGTGTCGATCTTCTGGGCACAAGGCTGCCCAAGCTATCGATGCTGCAGCGGATCGGTTATATGGCGCAGTCGGATGCGCTCTACATGGAATTGTCGGCCCGTGAAAACCTGCAGTTTTTCGGAGAATTGATGGGACTTGGCGGACAGGCTCTCAAGCGGAGAATGAATCATGTCGTCGAACTGGTAGGGCTCGGCGAACATCTGCGCAAGCCTGTGTCTTCCTATTCGGGCGGAATGAAGCGCCGGCTGTCGCTGGCAATTGCGCTGATCCACGAGCCGGAAGTGCTGATCCTCGATGAACCGACCGTCGGCATCGATCCGGTCATGCGCCAGTCGATCTGGGACGAGCTGCGGCAGATTCGCGCCGCGGGCGCGACGATCATCGTCACGACGCATGTGATGGACGAAGCCGACAAATGCGATCGTCTCGGCATGGTTCGGGACGGCCGCTTGATCGCGGTCGGGACGCCGGAAGGACTCAAACAGGATACCGGCAGCCATACGATTGAAGAAGCTTTTCTCTATTACGGAGGTGTCCGTCCATGAGAATCCGTGCCTTGGTCATCCGGATTATCCGGCAGTTTCTCCGCGACAAACGAACGCTGGCCCTGCTTATCGTTGCGCCTCTGCTTGTTCTGTCGCTTATGTATCTCGTATTCGACGGCGACGACTATGTCCCGAAGCTCGGCACGGTCGATCTGCCGGACGCCGTTGTGCAGCAGTTGGAGAAAGGCAGCGTCGACCTTCATTCGTATCCGAATACGGCCGAAGCGGACGCCGCGCTGCAGGCGCAGGATATCGACGGTTATCTGTCTCTTGACGGTACACAGCCGCATCTCAAGCTTGAAGGCAGCGAACCTTCCAAGAACCGCGCCGTTCAGATGCTGGTCGCCCGCACGTTCAGCGATCTTACCTCGGATCGCGCCCAGGCGGGAACCGCCGGAATGCCGAAGATCGAACCCAAGGTCGATTATCTGCACGGCGGCGAAGACATGACGACATTCGACAGCCTGGGTCCGATCTTTATCGGCGTCTTCGCCTTTTTCTTCGTCTTCCTGATCGCCGGCGTCTCCTTCCTGAAGGAGCGGACCAGCGGGACACTGGAACGGCTGCTGGCAACGCCGATCCGGCGGTGGGAGATCGTGGTCGGTTATATGGTGGGCTTCGGCATCTTCATGGGTATTCAGGCCGTCCTGATTGCCACCTACTGTATTCATGTGCTGGGCCTAATGATGGACGGCTCGCTTGGTCTGGTTCTGCTGGTCACGCTGCTGTTGGCCGCGGCCGCGCTCAGCCTGGGCATGCTGCTCTCGACATTGGCCAACACGGAATTCCAGATGATTCAGTTCATTCCGATCGTGATCGTGCCGCAGATCTTCTTCTCCGGATTGTTCGATCTGGATACGATGTCGCCGTGGATCAGCTGGTTATCGCATATCATGCCGCTTACCTACGGTTCGGAAGCGCTGAAGAACATCATGCTGCGCGGCGAAGGTTGGAGCGGAATCGCTTCGGATACCTACGTGCTGATCGGCATCTCGGCGGTATTCATCGCTGCCAACGTGCTGGCTCTGCGAAAATATCGTAAGATATAATAACCTTTCGTGTTGACAAGGTACTAAGGAGCCTCGAGGATAAGGATGGTCGATCATGACGGACAATAACGAACAATGGCTGGAAGAACTGCTGAAGCTGATGGACGGCGAAGGAGGCAGCAAGACCGAGAAACAGGCGAAGATTTTGGATGCCGCCATCGATATTTTTGCCGAGAAAGGCTTCGCTGCCGCTTCTACCAGCGAAATTGCGCAGAAAGCCGGCGTTGCCGAAGGAACGATCTTCCGGCATTACAAGACGAAAAAAGATCTGCTGCTGGCGATTGCCGGCCCGATCGCGCTCAAGCTCGCCGCCCCGTTCATGCTCCGTGAATTTGCAGTGAAGGTGCTGGACAGTACGCAGCCGCCCGAGCAGGTCGAAGATTTCTTTCGGGCAGTAGCGAAAGACCGTTTCCGGTTCGCTCGCAAAAATATTAAGATGCTTAGAATCTGGATTCATGAGATTCCTTACCAGCCGGAGCTGCTCGAGCAGGTGCAGAAGCTGTTCAGGGAGATCGTCTACTCGCGAATGGAGAAGATCATCCGGCATTATCAGGAACGCGGACAGATCATCGAAGCGCCGCCGTGGCGGGTACTGCGAACGGCCGTCAGTTTGTTCGTCGGCATGGTGGTGACCCATCTGCTGATCCTGCCGCTCGACGAGCAGGACGAAGACGAAGAGATCGAGCGTACGATCGACCTGCTGATGCATGGGCTATCGCCGCATGCGCGGCCGTCCGATTCCCGCCAATAGACCGCTGCTCGCTTATAGACAAGAAAAAGACCGCTCAAGGAGCGGCCTTTTTGTCCTGCTTATTTTCATTTTCTGTCTATCTTTGTTCCGGTCCGGCTACGGCTTATCGAATCGAGGTCAAAAACCGTTCCAACGGAGCCGTATCGGTAATACTATGGTTGCAAGCCTCATTATCCATGCAGACGTACTGACCGACCGACGAGAAATTGTCCGGCGAGCTTCCTTTCAGCTTCACATTGAAGAACCCCAACTCCTGATGCCGATTGCAGAACATGCAGAAGCCTTTTTTGTTCGTCGAAGTAATCCGTCCTTCCACGCCGAGCATCTGTCCTTCGTACGGATAGACGATGAACAGTCGGTTGGTCGCGATGTCGATCCATCTCAGATAGGTCGTATGCGCGTAGTCCAGACGTTCGAGATCGGGAAGCTTCAATTTCTTCGCCTTGGGAAACAGCTTCTGCGCCTGCTTCGCCGTCACTTCCGGGAAAGGCAGCAGGTACGATTCAAGCGAATCCAGATAATCCTGAATGTCATGCGCCGCTTCGTATTGGGCCAGCTGCTCGATCAGCGCTTTTTGTTCTTCGTTCAATCCGTCGAAAGCTTCCAGCGCGTTGCTCACCGCCGTTACCCGAACGGTATCGAGTACCTTGCGATCCGCGACCGTACGCAGCGTCTTGAGCAGGAAATTGGCCTGTTTTTTGATAACGTTCAGTTGATGATTGTGAATAAATGGTGTTTGCATATGCATAGCTTTCAGCCCCTTATAAAGTTTGGTTAAACGATAAGGTGCAAAGCCTGCCGAGCAAAACGTTCATGTCAGAGATCGGGGACGAAGCATTTCGCGCTCGCCGCCCTACACAAAGTCCGCCCCTATTCAGGCTCTGCGTAAGGCTTTTCTAGCAAACGAGCAATCCGGTGCGTTCCACATTGCCACGGCAAGACCCCCAGTACAATTGGTATAGGGGAAGTATAGCAGGGCAGGCCGATCCAGACAATCCTCGAATGTTTTTCGCCGCCGGATCAACGGACAAACATGATGTAATCCACATTTACCGGCGTGTAACCGTCCTGGCGAAGCTGCATATTGATCTGCCCTCTGTGGTACTGTCCGTGAAGAGCGATCTGCAGCAGAATATCTCTTACCGAATTTGTAAAAGGCGTGCCTCGGCTGTCTTTGTACGAAACGGCGCGGTCCGGATCGGAAGCTTCGGCATCGGCCAGAAAGGCTTCGAAGCCTTCCGCGTTCTGGCGCATCAGTTCGGCGCACAAGGCGGCATCCGATTCCGACCAGATCGGCAGCTGCGAGCTGTCTGCGCCTTGAAGCCGAGTCAGCCAGACCCGCTCGGCGTTCAGCAGATGCGTGAACAGCGTCAGCGGTTTGCCGGACGCCCCCGCATTTTGCAGAGCGGCGAGCAGCGTCTGATTGGCCCAATCGAGGTGACGGAACATTTGGCTTATCGTCTCCATAGAGAGTCTCCTCCTTAGAAAAAGTGCAGATGTTCGGCAATCGATTCGATCACCGTAGACCAATCGTCTTCGTGAAGCTCATGACCGCTGCCTTCGAGAGTCAGCAGCTTCGCTCCCGGAATCCGATTGAACAGATACAGCCCGTGCTCATAAGGAAGAATCGGGTCTTCCGTGCCGTGGATCACCAGAGCGGGAACGGAAATTTCTTTGGTCCGCCTCATGTAGACTTCTCCGCCCGTCAGCTGGGCATGGTTGGTCATACTGCTCGGACGTTCCGCCCGGTCGAAGTCCTGACCCGCAAGCTCATCGGTCTTCTTCTCGTCAAAAGCATGTTTCGAACCGACCAGTACTCTCGAACGGTCGATCGAAAAGCGGACGAAGGAATCCCGGTCCGTCAGATCCACGTCTCCCATCTGCGCAAAAAAGGCCGCCACTTTCTCTTCCATCGGAGGAAGATGCGCGGCAAAGTTGGACGAAGCCAGCAAGATGACGCTCCGAACCCGGTTCTGGTGCCGCAGGGCGACAATTTGTGCCAGCATGCCGCCAAGCGACATCCCCATGATATGTGCCTGCTCGATTTCATACGCGTCCAGCACGGAGATCGCGTCGTCCGCCATATCTTCGAGCGTGTATTCCGGCTGCCCGGGGTCGTAAACCGTCGAACGGCCGACATCGCGGTTGTCGTAGCGGATCATGAACAGTCCCCGGTCCGCCAACTGCCGGCAGAATTTTTCTTCCCACCAGATCATCGAAGACTGCGCGCCCATAATCAGCAGCAGCGCCGGATCTTCGGGATCTCCGAAACTTTCCGTGCAGATAGTTACGCCATCTATCCGTATATAGGTTTCACTCAATTCGTTTCCTCCTTTTCACTCCGGCTTGTGCGCCATTCCTGTTCCAAAATGCCCATTTCGATCAAGTTCCAGAACGAATCCCCGTACCGGCGCGAATCGCGGATCAAGCCTTCCCGGACAAAGCCCGCTTTCTCGTAGCAGCTTAACGCGGATCGGTTGAAGTCGAATACGCCCAAGCCGATCCGGTGCAGGCCGAAATCCTCGAACCCGATTCGCAGAATCCCGCGCATCATCTGCAGGCCGTATCCTTTGCCTCTGTGGGAGTCGAAGAGCAGCACCCTGCCGACGCGGGCCGAACGGTTATACCGGTCGAGAGCCGCAAGAGAGAGATGCCCTACCGTTTCACCCGTGGACGATTCGACCGCTTTGTAGATGAACGTCGAAGAAGTCTCGGGATCGTTGGCTTCGTTCAGGTAAACGGCAAGCTGATCTTCCGAGAGCGGGAAGCGAAAGCTCGGGCCCGACCATTGCAGCAGAAATGCTTCGTCGCCGCTCCAGCGGATCAGCGGCCCGAAATCGCGGGGTTCGAAATATTGAAGCGTAATCATAACCTTCCTCCTTCTCGTGACGGCAGAACCTTTTAACTGTGATCTTCGATCCGCACCAGCTTTTCTCCTTTTTTTCGAAAGACCGATTTTCCCCGGAGCTGCAGAACTTCGCCCGCTTTCATGCCGTTGGGCAGATCGACCGCAAGGGTCGCTTCATAATCGATCTCAACTTCCGCTCCGCCCTGCGTGAACTCGATCTGTCGGATCGTTTGGCGCCGCTCCGAGAAGATCTGCACGGATTGTTCGGCCAGGGCGCGGAAGTCCGGAATCCCTTGGGTTTCGGTCGTTACTACGCCTTGGGCTATGTTCAGGAACCGGATATCTTCATCCAATACGTCCAGCATGCCTTGAATATCGAACGTGTTATAAGCGCTCAAATACCGTTCAATCAGACGCTGCATCTCTTCGTTTTCCATACGTTCCA
This sequence comes from Saccharibacillus qingshengii, assembly GCF_013185195.1. Classification (GTDB taxonomy): domain Bacteria; phylum Bacillota; class Bacilli; order Paenibacillales; family Paenibacillaceae; genus Saccharibacillus; species Saccharibacillus qingshengii. Next base: position 94 of record NZ_JAAZWC010000016.1, on the reverse strand, counting down.
CGCTCCCTGTTCATTTTTATGACGGATTGTCAATCCAAGTGCAACACTTCGTCCTGAAACGATTCGTGTGTAGACTTCCAGCCTAGACATTTGC
>NZ_JAAZWC010000015.1 GCF_013185195.1 Saccharibacillus qingshengii | reverse complement strand
TTGAGCTTCGTTTATTTGGCTTCGACGATGATTTTATTGAAATAGTTGGGCGGAATCGGGTTTTAAAACACGCCCTAAATAAGCAGGGCGATTTGATGTACGACACCGAGCCGGGCGGTTCGATGCCGGGAGGTCCGCAGAGAGCCCAATTGGCCGAGGCGGCAGGTATGGCCCAAGGCAGTGGAGGGATGATCGATTGGGAACCGGAAGGAACAGGCAAATCGCAGCTGATTTATTCGCGTTCCTCGTATAACAACTGGACGTATTTTACCGTACTCGATCAGCGGGAGATTGCCGGGGCGCTCCAGACGACGCGCTACGGCCTGATTGCTATGGAGCTTGCGCTTATTCTGCTGATTACGGTAGCGGCTTACGTCATCGCAGGCTATTTCACAAAACCGATTCGCCAGATTACGCACAGCCTGCCCCAGCATGCTTCCTTGACACCCAAGAACGAGATCGACTGGATCTTGTCTTCGATCAACCGCCTGCTCAGCGAGAAGCAGAGTCTGGAAAGTCTGATGGAAGCGGAGCAGCCGCAGCTCGAAACGCAGTTCGTATTGAATTTGTTCCGCAGCCGTATTACCGCGGGCGAACTGGATCATCAATTGAAGCGCTGGCGCTATGACGGGGGAGAAGCCAGGCAGTATGTCACCATGCTCGTCCAGCTCGATAATGTGGGCAAGCGGGAATCGCCCGATCGCGACGTTCTTCTGCTCGCCGTAAACAAAATTGCCGAGGAGATCGTCCCTGCGCACAACCGGATGCTGCCCGTTCTTCTGAACGATAATACGCAGGCTACCATTCTGATGTTTGACGGTCTGGATGAAGCGGAGATTCGCCGGCATATGCTCGATTATGCCAAACGAATCGTGCATGCGGTCAAAGACTACCTGAAGTTGTCCGTCAGTGTCGGGATCAGCCGGGCCTATCCGAAACTGCTCAAAAGCCGGGAAGCGTGCGAAATGAGCAAGCAGGCGCTTCACCAGCGGCTGAATCTTGGCAAAGAGTCGATTATTTTCTATGCGGATATCGAGAGTGTCGTTCCGGGACCGGTTCTGCTGCATTATCCGTCGGAACTGGAATCGAAGCTGTTCGACGCGATCCGGATCGGGGACGAGCAGCAGGTGTCGGCCGCGCTGTATCCGCTGCTGGCGGAATTCATGAAGAAAAGCCGGAACTCCATGAATCTGGAAGTCATGCTGATCCGGCTGGTGAACAATCTGATCCAGCTGGAGCAGCTGCTCGGGATCGAAGTGCTGCTGACGGCCGACAATCATGCGCTGTACCATCGTCTGCTTGAAATCCGCAACCCGGAAGAAGTCGAACGCGTCCTCGTCGAGCAGGTCATTTTCCCGATGGTGCGCAGTATGGAAAAAAAGACGACCGAGCAGTTCCGCTGTTTGTCGGAGAAGATCGCCGCCATTGTGCACGAGGAGTACGACCGGGAACTTTCGCTGGAACTGATCGGGGAACGCCTGCATTACAACCCGAATTATCTCAGCAGCATTTTCAAAAAAGAATTCGGCACGACGTTCAGCGATTATCTGATGGGGTACCGGCTCGATATGGCCAAAAAGTGGCTGACCGAAACCGATCAAACGGTAAAAGAAATCGCCGAGCGGCTGCAGTATCATAATCCGCAGAACTTTATCCGCTCTTTCCGCAAAAAAGAACAGGTGACTCCGGGCGTATACCGTAAATTGAGGCAGAATATATAGCGGTCCGACTGGGGCTTGGGTTCGGTTACACCCCGCGTGAACAAGAAAGGCCCCGTGCTCCTGTGGGTTCACAGAAGTACGGGGCCTGCTTGCGAAACGGAGGGGATCAGCCTTTGACGGCTCCGAGCAGAGCGCCTTTGGTGAAGTGTTTCTGGACAAACGGATAGGCGATCAGCATCGGCAGCGTCGCGACCACGATCACGGCCATTTTGATCGTCTGCGCCGGAGGAATGACGTCGACGGACGTTCCTTCCGCCTGCATGCCGCTCGACACGATGACAATCTGGCGCAGCAGTACCTGAATCGGCCATTTTACGGAATCGGTCAGGTACAGAATAGCGGTCATGTACGTGTTCCAATACGTGACGGCGTAGAACAGCGAGATGGTTGCGATCGAAGGCAGGGCGAGAGGCAGCATGATTTTGAAAAAGATACCGAAATCGTTGCTGCCGTCGATTTTGGCGGACTCTTCCAGTTCATCGGGCAGCGCCTGGAAAAAGTTGCGCATGATGATCAGGTTGAACGCGTTGACGGCAACCGGCAGAATCAGGGCCCAATAGGAGTCGATCAGCCCGACACCCTTGACGACAAGAAACGTAGGGATCATGCCGCCGCTGAACAGCATCGAGAAGACGACAACGAAATTGATGAAGTTGCGTCCTTTGAGATAGCGGCGGGACAGTCCGTAAGCCATCAGCGCGGTCAGGGCCATACTGACGATGGTACCGATCACCGTGACGCCGATCGACACGCCCAATCCTTTGAAAATGGTCGGGGTAGAGAGGATATACCGGTAGGCGTCCAGCGAAAACGTCGTCGGGAATAAAATGAACCTTTTGGATACGACCTCCTGGGTGGAAGCGAACGAACTGGCGATGACGTTAATGAAAGGAAGCAGACAAATCAGGGCGATCAGGATCAATATCGTATAATTCGCGATATTGAACAACCGGCTGCCCAGTGTCTGCTTGTGTGTCGGGGATGAATGCTCCATCTTGTGAACCTCCTTGAGTGGACTGGAATACCTATCTCCACGATAACAGCGGCCCTGCGTTCCGTATATAATCCGGGGATGAGGTGATCGGGCGTGCAGAGGCCGGAACCCGGATAATCATTTTCTTGGCAGGGTATCATCAGCTGAGTTCCGGAAGGTGGAAATGGCGCAGCGGCGCGATTTTGGAAGCGTTATCATTTGATGATTATATACGGAATACCGGCTTACGCTTACGCTTGGGTAGCAAACGGAATTCAAAGCGAAAGCGAGGTTGGTGAGCGATGGCCAAGCCGGTGAACGTGTCCGATACGTCACTGCTGAAGCTGGATCGTCAGGCTGTGCGCAAAAGCCGTTTCGGGCTGCGCAAGCATATGCTGCTGTATTTGATGATCCTGCCCGGTTTTTTGTATTTTGTCATCTTCAAGTATTTTCCGATGGGAGGTCTGATTATTGCCTTCCAGGATTACCAGCCGTATCGGGGGATCCTCGACAGCCCTTGGGTCGGCTTCAAGCATTTCATTCGGCTGTTTACCGAACCTACCTTCTTTATGCTGCTGCGCAATACGCTGGTGCTGTTCGCGATGAATATCGTCTTCTTTTTCCCGCTGCCGATCCTTATCGCACTGATGCTGAACGAAGTGCGGCACAAATTTTTCAAAGGCGCGATCCAGACGATCATCTATATCCCGCACTTTATGTCGTGGGTCATCATCGTCTCGATCAGCTACGTCTTCATGACGGTGGACGGCGGAGTGCTCAACGAACTGCTGGCTGCGGTCGGACTGCCGAAGATCAGTTTCCTGACCTCGCCCGAATGGCTGCGTACCGTGTACATCGGACAGATCATCTGGAAAGAACTCGGCTGGTCGACCATCATCTATCTGGCCGCGATCACCGTGGTCGATACCCAACTGTACGAGGCGGCGGAGATGGACGGAGCCGGACGGCTGCGCAAGACCTGGCATGTCACGCTTCCGGCGATCCGTCCCGTCATCATCACCCTGCTGATTCTCAAGATCGGAAGTACGCTTGATCTCGGCTTCGAGCATATGTATCTGCTGCTGAATTCCCTCAACCGCGAAGTGGCGGAGATTTTCGATACGTACATCTATACCGCGGGACTCAAGAACGGGCAGCTCAGCTACAGTACGACCGTAGGCTTGTTCAAGGGAGTCGTCGGTTTGGTGCTGGTCATGCTGTCCAACCGCCTCGCCAAAAAGATGGGGGAAGACGGCGTGTACTGATCGGACGGCCGAACAGATTCTATTTATTCCAAAGAGAAGGGGTAATCACATGAAAACAGCCGCAAAAAAAGTTCGTCAAACGGGTGCTCTGTTGTTGTGTACCACATTCCTGCTGCTCGCTGCCTGTGGAGGAGGCGGCAGCCAGGCCGCTACGGGAGAACCGTATGACGAGAACTCCAAAGCGACGATCAGCTGGCTCAATATTCTGCATACCGCTTCTCCGCCGACCGACACCATTTTGAACAAAATCGAAGAAAAAACGAATGCGGATATCCAGTTTTCCTGGATTCCGGATGCTTCCAAAGAAGAGCGGATCAATACTTCCCTCGCTTCGGATTCGCTTGCCGATGTCGTGACGCTTACGCTGCTCGACAATTCTTCGGTACGCAACTCCCTCAAGTCGGGTCTGTTCTGGGAAGTCGAGCCGTATCTGAACGATTATCCGAATCTGGCCAAGATTTCCGAAGACACCCGCCGTTCCGCTTCGATCGGAGGCAAGCTGTACGGGGTTCCGTTCCAGAAAGATCTGGCGCGCAACGGAGTCACGATCCGCAAAGACTGGCTGGATAAGCTGGGACTTGAGGCGCCGCAAACGACCGATGAACTGATGGAAGTGGCGCGGGCTTTCACGGAAGACGATCCGGACGGCAACGGCAAAGACGATACGACGGGCTTCGTCGATCGCAGCGATCTGGTATACGGAGCGTTCAAGACGCTGAGTTCGTATTTCGGAACGCCTAATATCTGGCAGGTGAGCGAAGACGGCAAGATGACGCCCGAATTCATGACCGATTCGTACGTCAAGACGATGGATTACATGAAGGCTCTCTATGAAAAAGGGTATATCAATCAGGACTTTGCCGTCACCGCCAAAACCGATCAGCAGCAGAAGTTTGCGCAGGGCCGCGCCGGTATCTACGTGGGGGCGATCTTCGACAGCAAGAATCTGCTCAATATGGCCAAAGGGCTGCAGGACGATATGGAACTTGTACTGGTCAATGATATAACCTCAACCGGAAACGAAGCGGATCGCGCGATCTGGGCGGCCAACAACGGAATCGGCGGACTGCTGGCCTTCCCAAGGTCCGAAGTCAAAGACGAAGCCGAGCTGAAACGGATCCTGAAATTCGTGAACGATCTGATGGACGAGGAAAGTTACGCTTTGATGACCTACGGGATCGAAGGAACCCACTACACGGTCGACGACCAGGACGCGGTGACGATTACCGATACCGATCTGTGGCAGCAGGAAGTGCAGCCTTTTGCCGCCAGCCGTCCCAAAGAAAGCGGATATGCGATTCACGACGCGGACCCGCTGAAACAGGAATCGGACAAACTGATTGCCGATAACGCCAAATATGCCGTGCTGAATCCGGCCTACTCGCTGGAATCGGAAACCTATAACACCCAGGGTTCCGAACTGCAAAAAATGATCATGGATGCCACGTACAAGTATATCTTGGGCGAACTGGACCGGGCGGGATTCGACGCGGCGGTGGAGAGCTGGAAGAATGCCGGAGGAGCAACCATCATTTCCGAATATGAAGCCGCTTACAAAGAGTCGAAATCGTAAATTGCAGCTCACCGATCGAATCGCACGGAACCACAGATCCGGACGGAGCGGGCTGCCGCTCCGGTCCACCAGGAGGATGACATGGACAATCTCGAGACACAATCGACAAGATGGAGTATCCGAACCGCGGAATCCATCATGCAGCGGATGCCGCGGCTGTATGCGTGCAACGGTCTTAACGGCAAATGGTCGTACGATTACGGCGTTGTGCTGAAAGGATTCGAAGCGCTGTGGCGGCATACCGGCGACAATCGGTATTTCCGTTATATCCAACAGCAGATGGACCATTTTGTGCAGGAAGACGGAAGTATTCGCGGCTACACGGAAGACGAGTACAATATCGACCATATCAACAACGGCAAGCTGCTGTTCGCCCTGCATGCGGAGACCGGAGAACGCAAATACCGCCTGGCCGCCGATCGGCTGCGCGGACAATTGGAGCGCCATCCCCGAACCTCGGAAGGGGCTTTCTGGCATAAGGAAATCTACCCGTACCAAATCTGGCTCGACGGCTTGTACATGGGTGCGCCGTTCTATCTTCAATATCAGCTGGAATATGCGGGCGGCGAAGGATTGGACGATATCATCCGGCAGTTTATCCTGTGCGAACGGCATACGCGGGACCCCGAAACGGGTCTGCTGTTCCATGCCTGGGACGAGAAAAAGGTACAACCTTGGTGCGATCCGAATACAGGGCTGTCGCCGCATTTCTGGGGACGCTCGCTCGGCTGGTTCGTGATGGCGTTGGTCGACGTATTGGAACAACTGCCGGGCAGCCATACGGATGCTCCCGAACTGCGCCGGATTCTGGTCGATACGCTGACGGCGCTGCGCCGCTACCAGGAAGCGGATTCGGGTGTCTGGTATCAAATCGTCGACTGCGGTTCGCGCAAAGGCAATTATCTCGAAGCATCGGCTTCCAGCATGATCGCTTACGCCATCGCCAAAGGAATCCGGCTCGGCGTGCTCGATCAGACATGGCAGGAAACGCTGGACCGGGCATTCCATGGGATATTGGACGAATTTGTACTGGAGACCCAAGAAGGCTGGATCAATCTGAACAAGAACTGTCAGGTCGCCGGTCTCGGCGGCGCGGACAAGCGGGACGGCACTTTCGCCTACTACATCAGCGAGCCGATCGTGACCAACGATTTGAAAGGTCTGGGCGCTTTCTTGAAGTTCTGCGCGGAATACGAATGGACGCTGCCGGAAGCCAATCGCGCAAAAGGGGTGTCCGCACGCCGGGAAGGAGCGGATTCCGTTGGGCATGTATAACGTAAACGATTACGGCGCTTTTCCCGGCGGGCAGGAACGGTCGACCGCCGGGATTCAAGCGGCAATCGATGCCGCGGCGCTTGCCGGGGGAGGTACCGTGTTTATCCCGGCAGGGCAGTATCTCACCGGGTCGATCGCGCTGCGCAGCCGGATCGAACTTCGGCTCAGTCCGGGCGCGGTACTGAGCTTCAGCACGGATCCTGCGGATTATCCCGTGGTGGATTCCCGCTGGGAAGGGGTGCGCCGGCAGGTTTACGCTTCCTGCATCTACGGGTCAGGCCTCGAACAAGTCTCGGTCACGGGAGGCGGCACGCTCGACGGCTGCGGTCAGGCATGGTGGGAGCGGCACCGCGGCGCTGCGGAAGAACTGGCGTATCCGCGTCCGAAACTGATCGGACTCGATTCCTGCAGCCGGGTGACGCTGCGCGACTTGAATCTGCGCAATTCGCCGAGCTGGACGGTCAATCCCGTGTTGTGTACGGATGTCACGATCGACAATCTGTCGATTCTGAATCCGGCGGATTCGCCCAACACCGACGGAATCAATCCGGAATCGTGCAGCGGCGTACGAATCGTCAACTGTCATATCGATGTCGGCGACGACTGTATCGCGATCAAGTCGGGCACCGAAGATACCGAAGACCGGGTGCCCTGCGAGAATATTTCCATCTCCAACTGCACGATGCTGCACGGACACGGGGCCGTTGTGCTGGGCAGCGAAATGAGTGGGGATATCCGCAATGTCGTGATCCAGAACTGTATATTCAAGCAGACCGACCGGGGAATCCGCTTCAAATCGAGACGCGGTCGGGGCGGGGTCGTCGAAGATATTCGGATCAGCCAGATCGTCATGGAAGAAGTGATCTGTCCGTTTATTCTCAACTTGTATTATTTCTGCGGACCGAGAGGCAAAGACCGTTATGTGTGGGATAAGAATCCGTATCCGGTGACCCGGGATACCCCGCAGTTCCGTCGTATCCATTTCGCCCATATTACGGCCCGTCAGGTCCATGCGTCGGCCGGATTCCTGTACGGACTGGCCGAGATGCCGGTGTCGGAAATCACATTCGAAGATATCGAGATTTCGATGGCCGAGCATGCCTTACCGGGGCTGCCGGCGATGATGGCTGACCTCGAGCCGATGCGTGCGCGGGGCTTCTATCTGGGCAACGTCCAAGATATCAGCTTTTATCGCGTGCGTATTGCCGGACACGAGGGTCCGGCTTTCCAGGTCGCAAACGGCGAGAATATCGAGATCGAGGCCTGCCGTTCGCGGGATCGGACAGGGTCAACCGAACTTGTGATCGAACGTGCCTTTTCCGAAGCTACTTCTTGAATCTGTTCATTTTGCGAAGCGAGGAGGAATGACCGATGCGCGACGACCCGCTCTGGAAGTGCCTCGGCGACCTGCCGACAAATCAGGACGTTCGGGCCCGCTCGATCCGGCGGGACACACAAGGCGGCTACTGCCTGGAATCGTTGATGCTGGAGCTGAACGGCATCGAAGAAGTGCCGGCTTATGTCGCGATGCCGACTGAAGGTTCCGGTCCTTACCCGCTGGTCCTGTTCAACCATTCGCACGGCGGACTGTATGAACAGGGCAAGCGGGAATTGATTCGCAGCAGCTCCTATCTGCAGCAGGAATCATTCGCCCAAGCGTTGACGGGTATGGGATACGCCGTAGGCTGCATCGATATGTGGTGCTTCGGCGAGCGAAGCGGCAGAAGCGAGAGCGAGACGTTCAAGGAGATGCTCTGGAACGGACAGGTGATGTGGGGCATGATGCTCCACGATAATCTGAAGTTTCTGGATTATCTATCCGGCAGAGAAGATATCGACGCTTCGAGGGTTGCGACAGTAGGCATGTCGATGGGCGGACTGATGGCCTGGTGGTCGTCGGCGCTCGACGAACGGATCGGAGTGACGGTCGATATCTGCGGGCAGGTGGAAGCCCGGGCATTGATCGAGCGGCGCGGTCTGGATCACCACGGGTTTTATTCGTATGTGCCCGGGCTGCTGAAACATGTCGAAACGCTGGATATTCAGAAGCGCATCGCGCCAAGGCCCCGGATCAGTCTGACAGGCAGGCACGACCGGCTGTGTCCGCCCGAAGGAGTCCGGCGGCTGGATGAAGGACTCCGGTCCGCCTATGCGGAAACCGGACATGCCGAACATTGGCGCTGCGTTTCTACGAGCGGCGGGCACGCGGAGACGCTCAATATGCGGCAAACCTGGCTGGCTTTTCTGAACAAGCATCTATAAACAAGCGGGCCGGACGAGCGGAACCGTCCGGCTGCCAGTCGTTGACAAGGAGGGAGAGCGATGGTGCTTTGGGTAGGCGGGGAACCTTACTGCGATTACGCGACGCTTCGCGAAGCGGTGGAAGAAGCGGAGCGCCGTGCGCCGGATGTGCCGGAGACGATCTGCATGCTGCCGGGTATCTACCGCGAGCAGGTGATCATTTATCGCTCCTATCTGTCGATTATCGGAATCGGACAGGTAGAGATTGCCATGGACCGCCATGCCCGTGAACCGGACGGAACCGGAGGGGAGATCGGCACTTTCGCCACGCCCACGCTTTTCCTCGGCGGAAGCGATCTTCGGATTGCGAATATCACCGTGTCGAATACGGCGGGGCAGGGTGCCGAGATCGGGCAGGCGATCGCACTGACGGCGCACTGCGACCGAACGGTGTTCCGAGGCTGTACCTTCCGGGGGTATCAGGATACCTTGTTCACAGGGCCTCTCCCGCTTTCGCCGAAAAAAGGCGGCGGGGCTTCGTTCGGAGGCATCGAAATCCGCCAGACGCATGACCGGTACAGACAGCTGTATATGAACTGCCGGATCGAAGGCACGGTCGACTATATCTTCGGCGGGGCTTCCGCTTGTTTCGAACACTGCGAGCTCCGCAGCCGGGCTCGCACGGGGGATGAAACGTCCGGTTATGTGACGGCCGCTTCCACGCCGCAGGATCAAGCATGGGGATACGTGTTTTTTGAATGTCTATTGACCGCCGAGCCGGGTGTTCCCGCAGGTTCCGTCTATCTGGGCCGCCCTTGGCGCGAATATGCGCGAACGGTATTTGCCGGCTGCCGGATGGGAGACCATATTCACCCCTCCGGCTGGCACGACTGGAATCAACCCGCCAATCGGCAGACGGTCGATTACCGGGAATACGGGGCGGCAGCGGCGGCATTTCCTGCCGCCCGCGCCGATTGGACAGTCAGCCGCCCGATCGGAGCCGAAGCCTGGAACAAAGAATCGCTGTTCCCGGATGATCCTTTCTGGGCATCATACCGCGAATAAAGAGCCGAATCGGCAAGTGAAAGAAAGGGGAAGGTCATCATGCACACAGGGGAAAAAGAAGCGGCTGCCGCCGGGCAGACAGGATCGCGGAGTGCGATCGAGAATCCGGTATTGAGAGGATTCAATCCCGACCCGTGTCTGCTTCGGGTCGAAGGAACGTATTACGTCGCCGTCTCGTCGTTCGAATGGCTGCCGGGAATCCGGATCTATTCTTCCGACGATCTGGCCCATTGGAGCCACCGGACCGATGTGCTCCGAGAAGCGGTCGATTTGGCCGGGAATCCGCACAACTGCAGTATTTGGGCACCGCAGCTGAGTTACGCGGACGGCCTTTTCCACCTGATCTATACGGATGTCAAAAGCACCCGCCGTCCGTTCAAAGATGTCCGCAATTATCTGATCACGGCCTCTTCGATCGAAGGGCCGTGGTCCGAGCCGGTGTATCTGAACGGAATCGGCTTCGATCCTTCGCTGTTCCACGACGAAGACGGCCGCAAATGGCTGCTGAACGTGCTTTGGGATCACCGGATTTCGGAGGGCAACAAATCGGTCGGCATTACGATTCAGGAGTATGATCCCGTGCTGCGCCGGATGATCGGACGTCCCGTCAAGATCTTCGACGGAACGGAGCTTCGCAAAACGGAGGCACCGCATGTGTACCGGCATAACGGCTGGTATTATCTGATTACGGCCGAGGGAGGAACCGGAGCGGGACATGCGGTGACCGTGGCCCGGTCGCGCGGACTGCACGGTCCTTACGAAGTCGATCCAAGCAACCCGATGCTGACTTCGAGCGATCGGCCGGACTGGCCTCTGCAGTGCGCCGGACATGCCAGCCTGGTCGATACGCCGGGCGGAGATTGGGTCATAGCGCATCTGTGTACGCGTCCGATCGAAGGCGATTATGCGGTTTTGGGCCGGGAAACGGCGCTGCAGCGGGTCCGCTGGGACGAAGAAGGCTGGCTGAGACTGCTTGAAGGCGGGCATACTCCGCAGCTGGATTTTATTCTGCCCGAGGAGTATGCGTTATCGGGGGCGGAGCTTTCGAGCGGCGAAGGGCGCTTCGAAGACGGATTTGAAGGTGCCGAACTGCAGACGGGCTGGAACAGTCCGCGCATTCTGCCAAACGCCGACTGGTGCTCGTTGAACGCCAGACCGGGCTATCTTCGCCTGACGGCCGGAGAATCGCCCCAGAGTCTGTTTCGCCATCATCTGCTGGCGATCCGGCAGACAGACCGTTCTTTCCGGGCCGAGACAACCGTCGATTATCGTCCGCAATCTTTTTTGCAGATGGCCGGTCTGATGCTGTATCTCTGCGAAACCCGGTATTTATACGCTTTTGTCAGCCATGACGAGCGGCAGGGGCGTATTGTGTCGATCATGCGGGGAGAGGAAGACGAATTCGAACTGCTGGAACATCCTCTTCCCGCTGGGGAAGAAGGAGAGATTGGACTGGAGGTAGAAGTCAATGGACTTCAGGCGAGATTCCGGTATCGTTTAGCCGGTTGCGGCGAGTGGAAGAGCCTGGGCGAGCCGTATTCGATCGGATTTCTGTCGGGAGGGTTCACGGGGAATTTCGTTGGAATCGCCGTGCACGATCTGGAGAAGCTGCACGGCAGCCATGCGGACTTCGGATATTTTCGGTATTCGGGACATAAATAACGAACAAAAAGCGTCATCGGCATAAGGGTGAAAAAGCTGCGAGCATGCCTCGACAGCTTTTTCGGCATGGATTTTCGAAAGGTTTCAATTATCTGTAAACAAGGATTCGGCCAAAAAGGTAAAGCGTTTTCGAGTTTTTTTGGACAACATTTTCGAAATTCGCCAAAGTCGCCGGATAAGCGAGAATAACCGACCATTTAATATGAATGAATGCGCTGACAACGCCAGCCGCATGCATAGAAGGCCCATTGCCGGAATACGCTTTTTTCCTCGCTTTGCCGGGATAAAGAGAGGGTGATACACTGCATTATGCCAAACATATGTATCTTTATACGGAATGGGACGAACGGCTCAAATGGGCGTTCCTACAAACGAGGAGGAAAGACATGAACGTTCTCAGGCGACTGCAGGACTATTACTGGGAGAAGAAGACGTATATGTTCGTCTCGATTCTTTTTCTGGCAATCGCTACTGCACTGGGGTTGGTCTACCCCAAACTGCTCCAAATCTTGATCGATGACGTGATTGTGCCCCGAAACTTCGAAGGAGTGCCGCAGCTTGCGCTTGCCGTGGTCGGCGTAGTGACGATCAAAGCGATCATGCAGTTCCTGCACGGCTTCTTCGGCGCGCGACTTGGTAACTTTCTGGCTTACCGGCTGCGCAATGCCTGCTACGAAAAACTTCAATTTCTGTCTTTCCGGTACTACGACACGGCCAGAACCGGAGACCTGATGTCCCGGTTGACCGGCGATCTCGAAGCAATCCGGCTGTTTATCGGGTTCGGCTTCGCCCAAATTCTCAACTTGTTCCTGATGGTCGGTTTCGGAGCGGCCATGATGCTCTCGATCAACTGGCAGCTGACGCTGTGGACGCTGGTCACGATTCCTCCGCTGGTCTTTGTCGCGCTGCGTTTCGAAGCCCGCATTCATCCGGCTTTCCAGGAAATGCGCCTTGCGCTCAGTTCTTTGACGACCGCGGTACAAGAGAACGTAACGGGTGTCCGTACCGTCAAGGCGTTTGCGCGCGAACCGCACGAAGTGAGCAAATTCTCGGTGCGCAACGACCGCTACAAAGACAATCAGCTGCATGCTTCGGGATTATGGAGCCGTTATTTCCCGGTCATGGAACTGCTTGCGTCGGGCTGTGCGGTGCTGCTGATCGGCGTCGGCGGTACACTGGTCATCCGGGGCAGCCTGACAATCGGGGAGCTGGTCGCCTTTTTCAGTCTGATCTGGTACATTATCGGACCGATGTGGGGGCTCGGCTTCCATATCAATAACTATACGCAGTCCGAAGCTTCGGGTGAACGGGTACTTGAAATCCTCAATCAACCGATCGAAGTACGCGACAAAGAAAACGCTATTTCGCTGGAAGATCGGGAAACGATCGGACATGTCAAGTTCGACCGTGTCGGATTCGCCTACGGCAATAAGCTGCACGCCGTACACGATATCAGCTTCGATGCTCCCGCCGGCAAGGTCATCGGTCTGCTGGGCGGCACAGGCGCCGGCAAATCGACCATTATCCAGCTGCTTATGCGTGCCTACGATGTTACGGAAGGCACGATCACACTCGACGGAACGGATATCCGGGATATCCGGGTCGAAGATCTGCGCGGCCAAATCTCCACCGTTTTCCAGGAAACCTTCCTGTTCTCCTCGACGATCAAAGGCAATATCGGTTACGGAATCGGGGACGTTCCGATGGAAGAAATCGTTCGTGCGGCGAAGCTTGCCAAAGCGCACGACTTTATTATGGAAATGAAGGAAGGCTACGATACCGTCGTCGGCGAACGCGGCATGGGCTTGTCCGGCGGACAGAAACAGCGGATTGCCATTGCGCGCGCCCTGCTCAAGAATCCGAAAATCCTGATTCTGGACGATGCCACCAGCGCCGTCGATATGGAGACCGAGCACGAGATTCAGGCCGGATTCCAGGAAGTCATGAAAGGACGAACGACCTTCATTATTGCCCACCGGATTTCTTCGCTGCGCCATGCCGACGAAATTCTTGTAATGAATGAAGGACGGGTGGTCCAGAGGGGCCGGCATGAGGAATTGATTGCCCAACCCGGTCCTTACCAGGAAGTTTATACGATTCAATATGCCGACCATATTGCCCAAACGGAGCAGGCGAATGAAGGGGGGGCGGACCTGTGAGCACACACAGCGAGAAATTCAATCCCAAACTGGGGAAAAAGCCGCAAAACGATCCCAATCAGAGCCGCTTCGTATACAAGGACGACGACGAAATCGACAAAGCGTTTAACTGGAAACAGTTCGGCCGGCTCTTCTCGTACATGCGACCTTACGCCAGGCAGATGCTGCCGCTGATTATCCTGATGACGATTCTCGGGACCGTCACCAAACTGGCGGTGCCTTACCTGACCGGCGTGCTTGCGATCGACAAGGCGATCAAGAACAGCGACCTGACGCTTCTGTATATCGTAACCGGGACGGTGCTTGGTTTGTACGTCGTCCAATGGGCGGCCAACGTTTTCCGGATCCGATACACGAATATCATCGGGCAGCGGGTCATTTACGATATCCGCTCCTCCTTGTTCTCCCATATCCAGAAGCTCTCGTTTAACTTTTTCGACAAGCGTCCGGCCGGTTCCGTTCTCGTGCGGGTGACGAACGATGTCAACTCGCTGCAGGATCTGTTTACGAACGGGGCCGTCAACGCGATGATCGACTGCGTGCAGTTGGCGGGCATTATCGTCATCTTGCTGCTGATCAACTGGAAACTGGGGCTTGCGGTGATGATTACGGTTCCGATCATGTTCTTCATCTCGACCAAGCTGCGCCAGAAGATCCGGATGGCCTGGCAGGATGTGCGCCTCAAGAATTCGCGGATCAACTCGCACTTGAACGAAGCGATCCAGGGAATCCGGGTCACCCAGGCTTATACGCAGGAAAAAGAAAACATGAAATTCTTCAACGGCATGAATGCGGAAAGCCGAAAGTCATGGGACCGCGCTTCGACGATGAACCAGGCCTTCGGACCGATGATCGAAATTACGGGCGGCGTCGGCTCGATGATCCTGTTCTGGTACGGAACGTATTTGATCCAGCAGGGAGAAGTGACGGTCGGCCTGCTCGTGACTTTTGCGAACTATGTCGGCAACTTCTGGGATCCGATCAACCGGCTCGGCCAGATGTACAATCAGCTGCTTGTCGCGATGGCTTCGTCGGAGCGGATCTTCGAGTTCCTGGACGAAGAGCCAAGCGTCGGCGACAAACCGGGAGCTGCGGCGCTGCCGAAAATCGAAGGCCGTGTCAAACTTGAAAAAGTGGTGTTCGAATACGAACCCGGACGCCAGGCGCTCAAAGGAATCGATATCGAAGCGAATGCGGGACAGTCGATTGCGCTTGTCGGACATACCGGTTCCGGCAAATCGACGATCATCAATCTGCTGAGCCGTTTCTACGATGTGACCGAAGGGTCCGTCAAGATCGACGGCGTCGACGTACGGGATGTCAAATTGGAAAGTCTGCGCGCCCAGATCGGGATCGTGCTTCAGGACACCTTTATTTTCTCGGGCACGATTCGCGAAAATATCCGGTTCGGCCGCCTCGACGCAACCGACGAGGAGATCGAAGCCGTAACCAAAGCCGTCAAAGCGCACGAGTTTATCATGTCGCTGCCGGGAGGTTACGATACGGAAGTCGAAGAACGCGGCAGCGCCCTTTCGATGGGACAGCGCCAGCTGCTCTCGTTCGCCCGGGCCCTGCTTGCCGATCCGCGGATCTTGATCCTGGACGAAGCGACGGCCAGTATCGATACTGAGACCGAGCTGAAGATCCAGGAAGCGCTCAAAGTACTGCTTCAGGGACGGACATCCTTTATTGTGGCCCACCGTCTCTCGACGATCCGCCATGCCGACAAGATTATCGTGCTCGACCACGGCGAGATCAAGGAGCAAGGCACGCATGCGGAGCTTATCCGGCATGGAGGCATCTACAACGGTCTGGTCGAAGCCCAGTTCCGTTTTCTGTAAAAAGGCTTGAGCTTTGAAAATTTCTGGCGAATTAAATAGGTAAACCGAAAACCTGCGACAATTTTCGCGGGTTTTCGCTATTTTTTCATAAAAATTTGATCGATCAGGGTTGCAATTCAGTCGGCCAGCACACAAAATAGAAAAGAACAACACAAAAGGCGTAGGAGTTGGTCAAACGATGTGGGGTGCTCCATTATCCGCGGACGCGAAGAAAATATTGCTTCTCGGCAGCGGTGAACTGGGCAAGGAAGTCGTGATCGAGGCCCAGCGTCTCGGCGTAGAATGTATTGCGGTAGACCGTTACCCGGATGCTCCGGCCATGCAGGTCGCGCATCGCAGCCACGTGATCGATATGTTGGACGCGGACGCGCTGAGAGAATTGATCTTGAAGGAACGTCCGGATCTGATCATACCGGAGATCGAAGCGATTGCCACAACGATGCTGCAGCAGTTGGAAAGCGAAGGATTCCGCGTCATTCCGACAGCAAGGGCGGCAAGATTGACGATGGACCGCGAAGGGATTCGCCGGCTGGCCTCGGAAACGCTTGGGCTGCCGACGGCCGCGTACCGTTTTGCGGATACGCTGGAAGAGCTGAAGAATGCCGCAGCGGAACTCGGTTCGCCGTGTGTCATCAAACCGCTGATGAGTTCATCGGGCAAAGGGCAGAGCGTGCTCCGAACGCCCGAAGATGCGGAGAAATGCTGGCAGTTCGCGCTGGAAGGCGCGCGCGCCAAGAACAACACCCGTGTTATCGTGGAAGCGTTCGTTCCGTTCGAGAGCGAAATTACGCTGCTTACGGTTCGAAGCGTATCGGGGACGACTTTTTGCCCGCCGATCGGACATATTCAGAAAGACGGTGACTATGTGGAATCCTGGCAGCCGCATCCGATGGATGAGGCCAAGCTGGAAGAAGCCAAGCACATCGCCAAAATCATTACGGACGAGCTGGGCGGATACGGACTGTTCGGCGTCGAATTGTTCTTGACGAAGGATGGCGTCGTCTTCAGCGAAGTGTCGCCGCGCCCGCACGATACCGGTATGGTGACGATGGCTACGCAGGATTTGTCGGAGTTCGCTCTGCATGTCCGGGCGATTCTCGGTCTGCCGGTCACGGAAGTGCACCTGCTTACTCCCGGCGCTTCCGCCACTTTAAAAGCCAGTCGGGCAAGTGAACGTTTCAAGGTCGGAGGTCTGACGGAAGCATTGAGCGTTCCGCGTACCCAGATTCGGGTATTCGGCAAGCCGGATTCAAAGCCGGGACGCAGAATGGCCGTCGCGCTCAGCGCGGCGGAAGATGTGGAGACTGCGCGGAACCGGGCTCGCGAAGCGGCCGGTCTGCTAAAAGAGGAGTATTCGGATGACAACTAACGTACTGGAAAAAACAGCGGATCTTCGCACGGCTTCTTGCAGCGATGCGGCGGTCCTGACAGAGCTGATGCGCAAACTGTCGTATCCCACGACACCAAGCGTGATGCGCGAACAGTTGGAAAGCCGCGAAAACAATCCGAATTATCTGACTTATTTGGCGGAGCGTCACGGAGAAACGGTCGGCATGATCGCCCTGCGTCGAATTCCCGCACGGGGCAAAGAGCCGCAGATGACGCAGATTGCGGGTCTTGTGGTCAACGAAGACTGCCGCGGCTGCGGCATTGGCCGACTGCTCGTGGAACAGGCGGAAGCCTGGGCGCGCGAATCGGGCAGCAGACTGCTGTTCCTGACGGGCATCAACCGGGAAGAACGGCTGGGCGCGCACGATTTTTATCGGAATGCGGGCTTTGAGAAATACGGCTGCAAATTCATAAAATCTATCTAGGCACCCAACCGGCTTTTTAGAAACACAAACGAAATCCATCCCCTTCGGTTCCGGCTCCTGCGAGCGGAGCCTTTTTGTTTCAGGGAAACCGGGGAACGCCGGGCGGGCGTCCCGGCAGTCTGCATGATTCCGAACAAGGAGGAGACAGCCTATATGATAAAGGAAATGACAAGAGTCGAATGCTCGATTGAGGACGGCGCGCGAAGTCGGGAATCCGGAACCTTTCGAGCGGGACGCTGGAGCCGGTTGTCGTTGGGACTGCTGCTGCTTTGCGGCCTCTGCATAGCTCTGTCGCCCGGCGAAGCCCGTGCCCAGACGGCTTACGAAGCGGCCTACGCCAAAGAAACGACGGACAAGTCGAAATTTACGGCCAAAGTGGTCTACCTGGTCAATCTGGAGCGCCGCAAAGCGGGGCTCCAGCCGCTCACTCTCGATCAAAAAGCGGCCAAAGCTTCGCGGCTTAAAGCGATCGACATGTCGAAAAAGCGGTATTTCGATCATCACTCGCCGACTTACGGCTCGCCGTTCAATTTGTTGAAGCTGCAAAAGGTCGCTTATCGGACGGCGGGGGAGAATATCGCGATGGGCCAGCGCTCGCCGGAAGAAGTCATGCGCAGCTGGATGAAGAGTTCGGGACACCGCACGAATATCCTGGGTCCGAACTTTACGTCAATAGGTGTCGGTTTCTATAACGGGTATTGGGTTCAGCTGTTTGTCGGTTGAGTTCGTCTGCGCCGACCGTATAACAAAAGAAACCCAACCTCCCGGGAGGTTGGGTTTCTTCATTATATAAAGGAATGGGACATGTAGGACTTGAACCTACAACCTGTCGATTAAGAGTCGAATGCTCTACCAATTGAGCTAATGTCCCATATTTCTTGTAACGGCCGCCCGATCAATTCGGTGTGCTTGTTCCTGGCGACAAGAAGTATCTTACCACAGATCAAATTGGTTTGGCAAGCATTTTATCAAAAAAAGTTTGTAAGAGGTTTTGATTCGTTTGCAAACCGCTTCACAAATCCTTATGGTAAAATTAAAACAGGTATGCCCGTAAGTACAGGGCACGCGGGGGGAGGAAGAACAGCATGAATTCATGGAAATGGATCTGGCGAACGACTGCCGTATCTTCGGCCGCGGCAACGCTTTTGTTGGCTGTCGGTTTCGGTTACGGGGCAAAAGAGCTGGTCTTCCCAAGCGCGAATCGGATCGACGCGGAGGCTTCCGCCAAAGCGCCGCTTACAGAGCGGACGCCTTCGGCGGAAGAAGGGAATTACCGGATCGTCTCGATCGGCGATTCGCTTGCGAAAGGGACGGGCGATACGACCGGGCAAGGATTTGCCAGACGGACAGCCGCGCTGCTGGACAAAAAAAGCGAACGCGAAGTTCGTTTTCTGAATAATCTGGGCATTAACGGCATGACGACCGACGAACTGCTCCAAGAGTTGGAAGAGCCCGGCATCCAATACGTATTGAAGGAAGCGAACGTGATTTTGCTCTCGATCGGAGCGAACGATTTGTTCCAGGGCGGCGCCGCCCTGCAGACGGGTACGAATAATCCTAGCGCCGCCGCGCTCGCTCAAGCGCTGCCTGCCGCTTCGAACCGTCTCGGAGAAGCGCTTGAGCGACTGCGCGAGATCAATCCGTCGGCACAAATCGTCTATCTCGGGTTATATAATCCTTTTGGCGATATCGAATCGCTGCGGCAGGCGGGAGACGAAGGAATCGCCGAATGGAATGCCAAAGCGGCGGAGCGGATCGCCAAAGAACAAAACATGATGCTGACGCCGACTTTCGACTTGTTCCAAAGAAATACGGCGGCTTATTTGTCGTTTGATCACTTCCATCCCAATTCGGCGGGTTACCAGCGCATTGCCGAGCGGGTCGTGCAGGGACTGGAATAAGTCTGCGCCGGGCGTAGCTTCTCATCATGTACGAATTTCGGCCGATATGGTTAGGGAAAGGGCGATGAAGCATGCAACAATCAAATGGGGATTTTGTGCTGCGCGTCCGCGATCTCAACAAGCGGATCGGACGCAAACCGATTATCCGCACCATCAGCTTCGATGTACAAGAAGGCGAAATCTTCGGATTCTTGGGTCCGAACGGCGCCGGTAAAACAACCACGATCCGCATGCTTGTCGGGTTAATCAAACCTACGTCCGGCAGTGTGGAAATTTGCGGATACGATGTGCAGAAACAGCCGGAAGAAGCGTTGAAATATGTAGGGTCCATCGTCGAGAATCCCGAAATGTATCCTTTTTTGACGGGATGGGAGAATTTGATGCACTTCGCCCGCATGCATGACGGGATCGGGGAAGACCGGATCCGGGAAGTGACGGAGCTTGTCCATCTGGGCGGACGGATTCATGAAAAGGTGCGTACGTATTCGCTTGGTATGCGGCAGAGGCTCGGGATCGCGCAGGCGCTGCTTGCCCGTCCCAAACTGCTGATTCTGGATGAGCCCACCAACGGACTCGATCCGAAAGGCATCAAGGAGATGCGGAGCTTTATTCGGGAGCTTGCCGCCGGAGGACTGGCCGTGTTCGTATCCAGTCACCTGCTGAGCGAAATCCAGCTGCTGTGCGACCGCGTCGCGATTATCGGCGGAGGCCGGGAACTGGCCGTCGGATCGGTCGAGGAATTGATGGGAGCCGGTCAGGGATTGATCATCTGGGATACGGAACCCCGCGATCGGGCGGAGCGGCTGCTGCGCGAATATGCCGATATCGTCGTTCTGGACCCGGCCGGCGCCGCCGGGCTGGACGATACGGCTGCGGCGCTGCTCAATGCGCGCAGCATCGTCACCGAAACGCCGGAAGAACGCGTGGCCGAAGTGCTGGAGCGGATGGTCCGCGAAGGCATTGCGATTCGGGGCATACACCGCGTCGCTCCGACGCTGGAGCGGTTTTTCCTGCAAATGACAGAGGGGGAAGGCATCGAGTGAAACGATTTTGGGCCATGGTACAGAATGAAGTCGTCAAGATCGTCAAAAAGAAGCGTTTCTATATCGTGCTGCTGATTCTGGCCGTTATGGTGCCGGTCTTCAGTTACGCGCAGATGAAGCAGTCGCTTGAACGCCGGGAAAGTTACGGCAGCGACTGGCGGCTTGAAGTGCAGCAGGCGATTATCGATAATCAGAATTCCTTGAGCAGCGACCGCGTGCCGCAGGAATGGAAAGTTTACCGGCAGATTTATATTCAACAGATGCAGTATTACCTCGATAACGATGTCAATCCGAACGAACCGGGCGGAGTGACTTTTACGCGGGAATTTATCGATAACGCTTCGACCCTGTTTATTCCGCTCATGATCATGACGATCGCTTCCGATCTCGTTTCTTCCGAACGGACCGGAGGAACGATCAAGATGCTGCTGACGCGTCCGATCCGAAGATGGAAAGTGCTGCTCAGCAAATTGACGGCGCTGCTCATGTTCGTCTCGCTGATCGTCGCCAGCGCCTATCTGATCTGCTACGCGATTGCGGGACTGTTCTTCGGGTACACCGGCTGGAGCATTCCGATCTTTACCGGGTTCGTGCTGAACGGCTCCGATGTCGATCTCAGCCATGTCCAGGCGACGCCTCAGTGGCAGTACCTGCTGATGCAGGCCGGTCTGGTCTGGTTCGTGGGTGTGGTCGTGGCGCTGCTGGCTTTCATGGTTTCGGTTCTTGTGCGAAGCACGGCGGCGAGTATCGTCGTGATGATGGCGGCATTGATCTCCGGTTCGATTCTGGCGAATATGGCTTCGGCCTGGACAAGCGCCAAGTATTTGTTTATGGTCAATCTCGGGCTTACGCAGTATCTGGCAGGGAGTCCGGCGCCGATCGAAGGCATGACCCTGGGCTTTTCGCTGGCCGTTTTGGCAGTCTGGGGCACGGTTTCCGTTATTATTTCTTTTATCGTCTTTACGAAGAGGGACGTTTTGACTTAGAATAAAAAGAGCGAAAATGAAAACACTTGTTTGCATTTTGGGAGTTTAAAGTTTCGGAAGCAAAGAGCGAGCAAGAGAGAAAGAAGGGGAAATCATGGCCGAACAGATCGATACGGCGGAACAGACAGCGGCGAAAATCGTCGAAGGATACGGTGCGGACGATATTCAGGTGCTGGAAGGACTGGTAGCCGTCCGCAAACGGCCTGGTATGTATATCGGGAGTACCAGTGCATCGGGCCTGCATCATCTTGTATGGGAAATCATCGATAATGCCGTGGACGAACATTTGGCCAAACACTGCGACCGGATCGAAGTGGCGTTGAACAAAGACGGATCCGTTACGGTCCGCGACAACGGGCGCGGCATTCCGACCGGCATGCACAAGAGCGGCGTACCGACACCGCAGGTCGTTTACACGGTCCTGCACGCCGGGGGCAAATTTGGCGGCGGCGGATACAAGAAGTCCGGCGGCCTGCATGGCGTCGGAGCATCTGTCACCAACGCGCTTTCGGAATGGCTTGAAGTTGAAATTTACCGCGACGGCAAAATTCACCGTCAGCGGTTCGAATATCGCGTGGACAAGAAAGGCGCGGAACACGTCGGCGATCCGGTAACCGGACTCGAAGTGCTCGGCAATACGAGACAGACCGGCACGAAGGTTACGTTCAAGCCGGATATTCGCGTGTTCAAGACCGGGATTTCGCTCAGCTACGATACGCTGGCCGAGCGTTTGCAGGAGATTGCTTTCCTGAACTCGGGTCTTCGCATCGTACTGACGGATCAGCGCAGTGACAAAGCCGACGAGTTTTATTACGAAGGCGGCGCGAAGCAGTTTGTCGAGTTCTTGAACGAAGGCAAGGAAGTGCTGCACGAAGTGGTGCGGTTCTATGCCGAGAAAGAAGATATCGAAGTCGAAGTGGCGTTCCAATACAATGCCGGCTATACCGAGACGATCGCTTCTTTTGTCAACTCCATACCGACGCGCGGCGGGGGTACCCACGAGACGGGATTCAAGACGGCGTATACGCGGGCATTGAACGAATATGCACGCAAGACGGGCGTTCTAAAAGAAAAAGACAAAAACCTCGAAGGCGGCGACCTGCGAGAAGGCATGATGGCCGTGATCAGCGTCAAGATGGGCGAAGTGGAATTCGTCGGCCAGACCAAGGATCAGCTGGGCAGCGCTTCGGCGCGAAGCGCGGTCGATTCGATCGTCTCCGACAAAACCGCGCAGTTCCTGGAAGAAAATCCTCAGGTCGCACAGATTCTGATCCGCAAATCGGTTCAGGCGGCGCGGGCCCGGGAAGCGGCGCGCAAAGCGCGCGACGAGATGCGTACAGGCAAGAAACGCAGCGAAAGTTCCAACCTGAACGGCAAACTGACTCCGGCACAATCCAAAGACTTTACCAAGACCGAACTGTTTATCGTCGAAGGCGATTCGGCCGGCGGTTCGGCCAAACAGGGCCGCGATTCGAAGATCCAGGCGATTCTGCCGCTCAAAGGCAAGCCGCTCAATCCGGAAAAAGCCAAATTGGCGGAGATTCTCAAGAACGAGGAGTATCGGGCGATCGTTTCGGCGATCGGCGCGGGCATCGGTCCGGAGTTTGCCGTGGAAGACAGCAATTTCTCCAAGATTGTGATCATGACCGACGCGGATACGGACGGCGCGCATATCCAGGTGCTGCTGCTGACCTTCTTCTACCGGTATATGAAGCCGATGATCGATCAGGGCAAAGTCTATATCGCCCAGCCGCCGCTGTTCAAAATCACGCGCAAAGGCTCCCGCAAGAACGACGTATCCTATGCCTGGAGCGACGAAGAGCTGGAGAAACTGACGAAGAACGCCAAGAATTTCGAACTTCAACGTTATAAAGGCCTCGGCGAGATGAACCCGGACCAGCTCTGGGAAACGACGATGGACCCGACGACACGCACGCTGCTTCAGGTGCAGATCGAAGACGCCGCCAAAGCCGAACGCCGCGTATCGACGCTGATGGGCGACAAAGTCGACCCGCGCAAGCGTTGGATCGTGGAGCATGTGGACTTTACCGAAGTCGACGAATAAGCAGCAGAAGGAGATTTTTAACCAATGAGCGTACCGGAAGAACAATTCAAACCGGCTTTTCTCGAAGAAGTGGTCGGAGACCGCTTTGGCCGGTATTCCAAATATATTATCCAGGACCGCGCTATTCCCGACGTTCGCGACGGACTGAAGCCGGTTCAGCGCCGAATCTTGTACGCGATGTACGAATCGGGCAACACGCCGGAAAAAGGCTACCGCAAATCGGCCAAAACGGTCGGCGACGTCATGGGCAACTATCATCCGCACGGCGACTCTTCGATCTACGAAGGCATGGTGCGGATGGCACAGCCTTGGAAAATGGCGCATACGCTTGTGGACGGACACGGCAACTGGGGTTCCATCGACGACGACCCGGCCGCGGCGATGCGTTATACGGAAGCCCGCCTGTCGACCATCGCCATGGAAATGCTGCGCGATATCGACAAGCGTACCGTGCAGTTCAAAGATAACTTCGATAATACGGCGAAAGAACCCGTCGTGCTTCCGGCCCGTTATCCGAATCTGCTCGTAAACGGCGTCAGCGGCATTTCGGCGGGATTCGCCACGGAAATTCCGCCGCACAATCTGCAGGAAGTCATCGATGCCTGTATCGCGGTGATGGAGAATCCATCGATCGATCTGGACGGGATCATGCAGCATATCAAAGGCCCCGACTTCCCGACCGGCGGAATCGTCATGGGCGAAGCGGGAATCCGCGAAGCCTACTCGACGGGACGCGGCAAGATCCAGGTTCGTTCGAGAACGGAGATCGAGAATCTGCGCGGAGGCAAACAGCAGCTTGTCATTACCCAGATCCCGTATCAGGTTGTCAAATCGCGCTTGGTAACGGCCATGGAAAATATCCGGCTCGAGAAAAAAGTCGAAGGCATTGCCGAAGTACGGGACGAGAGCGGACGCGAAGGCATGCGCATCGTGGTCGAATTGAAAAAAGAAGCGGACGCAAACGGAATTTTGGCTTATCTGCTCAAAAAAACCGATCTGCAGGTTAGCTATAACTTCAACATGGTCGCGATCGTCAACAAAGCGCCGCAGCAGCTTGGCGTCAAGCCGATTCTTGAAGCCTATATCGGGCATCAGCGCGAAGTCATTACCAAACGGACCTCGCATGAACTGGAAAAAGCCAAAGACCGTTCCCACGTCCTCGAAGGCTTGGTCAAAGCGCTGAATATCCTGGACGAGGTCGTTGCGGCTATCCGGGCTTCGAAGAACCGTCAGGATGCCCAGAACAATCTGCAGTGGATGTTCGGATTTACCGAACGCCAGGCCGATTCGATCCTGACCCTCCAACTGTACCGGCTGACCAATCTCGAG
The DNA here is from genome assembly GCF_013185195.1 of Saccharibacillus qingshengii. Lineage (GTDB taxonomy): Bacteria > Bacillota > Bacilli > Paenibacillales > Paenibacillaceae > Saccharibacillus > Saccharibacillus qingshengii. Next base: position 94,417 of record NZ_JAAZWC010000015.1, on the reverse strand, counting down.
ATCACGCAGCTGGAAAAAGAACATGCGGAACTCGAAAAAAGAATCGCGGTGCTGGAAGGCATCTTGTCGAGCGATCGGAAGCTGAATGCGGTCATCCGCAAAGAACTGACGGAGATTCGGGACAAGTTCGGGATTCTCCGCCGTTCGGAACTGCAAAGCGAAGTCGAAGAGATCAAGCTTAATCTGGAAGTGATGATTCCCCAGGAAGAAGTAATCGTCTCGCTGTCGCAGGAAGGCTACATCAAACGGACCGGCATGCCGTCGTTTACACGTTCGGGCAGCGACCGGGGCGCTTCCGGCGCACGGGAAGGCGATTATATCCGTCAGCTGCTGGATGTCAGCACGCTGGACCGTCTGCTCGTGTTTACCCAGAGAGGACAATTCTATCTGCTGCCGGTTCACCAGATCCCGGAATTCAAATGGAAAGATAACGGAACGGCGATCGTCAATGTGATCCCTCTGGACAAAGAAGAGCGGATCGTCTCGATTATTCCGGTCAAAGAACTGGAAGAGTCGGAGCAGTCGCTTGTGTTTACGACCCGAAAAGGTCAAGTGAAACGCACGCTGCTGCGCGATTACGCGACCAAGCGAAGCGGTGGCATGGCGGCCTGCAAGCTGGGTGACGGGGATGAAGTCCTTCAGGTCAATCTGAGCGACGGAAACAAGGATATTCTGCTCATTACGGCGGAAGGCATGAGTATTCGCTTCGGCGAACAGGAGATTTCGACGATGGGCCGTGTCTCGACCGGTGTACGCGGAATCCAGCTCAAAGAAGGCGACGAAGTGGTCTCGGCGCTGTTTGTCACAGGAGATGACGGCGAAGTGCTGGTCGTCAGCGACTTGGCGTATGCCAAGCGTTCGATGCTGCTGGAGTATCCGTCGCAGAGCCGCGGCGGCAAAGGGATTACGACATTCGAATTCAAGGAAGGCAAACGGGTGAAGCCAAACGGAACCCGTCTGGTCGGCGCTTACAATACCCGGAGCACGCTGCCTGCGGTTGCGGTACTGTCCAGCGGACAACGACTGGAGTTCCCGGCCGGCAAAGCTTCGCTGACCGAACGTAAACATATCGGCAGAGCGCTGCTTGCGATCGAAAAACCGGTAACGGTCGTCGATCTGCTTCCTTCGTTCGAACGAGAACCTGTCCTTTAATCTCAATAGCAAAAAAAGACGTTCGGTCAGCTGCATAAGCGGCTATCCGAACGTCTTTTTTGTATGTTTTTCAAATGAAAAGGTTCTGAAGCCGAGGCTGCTATTCGCCGTGCTCCAGTTCTTCGCGCAGCATCTTGTAGACGCTGCTCGGCCATTGTGTCCATGGTGCGGTGGCCGGCGGCATCGAGATCAACAGCGTCGATTCTTTGGTAATCGGATGCGGGAAGCGAAGGCGTACCGACCACAAAGCAATTTGTTCGCCGGGCTTGGTCTGCGACGCGCCGTACTTCTGATCGCCGTACAGCGGGCAGCCGAGGCTGCTCATCTGAACACGGATCTGATGCGAACGGCCTGTGTGCAGCTCGACGCGCACCAAAGCCCTTTTGCCGTCATCGGCGAGTACCGAATAGTCCAGAATGGCTTCTTTGGCGCCGGGCGTTCCTTTGGCGACCGCCGTTACGGTGTTGCTGCGCTCGTCTTTGAGCAGATAATGGACCAGACGACCTTCGCGTTCGCGGGGCACGCCATTGGTAACGGCCGCGTAGGTCTTGCGGATCGAATGCGTACGCACCGCATCCGAGAGACGCGAAGCGCCTTTCGACGTTTTGGCGAAGACCATCGCGCCGCCTACGGGACGATCCAGCCGATGCACCAGACCGAGAAAGACATTGCCGGGTTTGTCATGCCGGATCTTGAGATCCTGCTTCAGCAGGGTCAGCATGTCGAGGTCGCCGCTTGCGTCTTCCTGCACCGGGATATTGACCGGCTTTACGACACCGAGTACATGGTTGTCTTCCAGCAGCACAGGAATAGAAGAGACCGCCGGGGCGTCGTCCCGGGATTCTGCCGGCGAATGCGCCGGACGGTTGCCCTGCTGCCGATCCCGGCGGATATCGCCTTTCATCAGTTCGACTCCCAGCGACCGAGGATGCCGCACGGCAGCGTCAGGCCGGAACGGCTGATCGGCAGGCCGATTTCGCCAGCGCTGATCTGTCCGCCGTAGCGCGGCTTCATCGTCATTTCCAGCATATTCGACAGCACGGTCGGCGAGATGCCGGTTGTGTACGAGTTGATCAGCATGAACAGCGGATTGTCGGACAGGATCTGCATGCACGATTCCAGGAACGGATACAGGCTCGATTCCAGTTTCCACGTCTCGCCGTTAGGCCCGCGTCCATAGGAGGGAGGATCCATGATGATGGCGTCGTATTTATTGCCGCGGCGCTGTTCACGCTGTACAAACTTGAATACGTCGTCCGTGATAAAGCGTACCGGACGGTCGTTGAGACCGGAAAGCTGAATATTTTCCTTGGCCCATTGAACCATGCCTTTTGCCGCATCGACATGGACAACGCTGGCGCCGGCATAGGCCGAAGCGACGGTTGCACCACCCGTATAGGCAAACAGGTTGAGGACCTGGATCGGGCGTCCGGCATTCTGGATCTTGTCCATCATCCAGCTCCAGTTGGCCGCCTGTTCCGGGAACAATCCCGTATGCTTAAAGCTGGTCGGCTTGATATAGAATTTCAGCTTGTCTTCGTAGGAGATGGTCCAGCGCTCCGGCAGCGTAGTCTTCCAGGTCCAGCTGCCTCCGCCTGCCGAGCTGCGGTGATAATGTCCCGCCGTTTCGCGCCAAGGCCCGCTTTCGTCCGCGATCGGCCAGATGATCTGCGGGTCCGGACGCCGCAGAACAACGTCGCCCCAGCGTTCCAGTTTGTCGCCTGCGCCGGTATCGATCAGTTCGTAATCTTTCCAATTTTGAGCCATATACATAGAAATTAAACCACCCTTATTTTGTCGTTGTTGCGCCCGAATTTTACGAAGTTTATACGCTGTCGTTCGCTGTGTTTCCCAGAATATTATTGTACCCGAGGAGGGGGTAAAAAGCCAGAAATTCAAAAACGTTTGACATTGATAATCATTATCATTTATGATGTGCCATATCGGAATTCGCCACTAGGGACAATTCCTGTTTTCACCACAAATTTTGGAGGTCTGATCATGAGCAAACTCATTCTCATATACGCCAGCATGACCGGCAATACGGAAGAAATGTCGGAACTGATTACAAAAGGCATCGAAGAATCGGGCGGAGAAGTTACCGTCAAATTGGCCGAAGACTGCAGCGCCGATCTTCTGCTGCAGTACGACGGAATGATTCTGGGGGCGTATACCTGGGGAGACGGCGAGCTGCCGGACGAGTTCCTCGATTTCTATGACGAATTGGACGAACTGGATCTGTCGGGCAAAAAGGCGGCCGTGTTCGGCAGCGGCGATACCGTCTATGAGCAGTTTGCCAAAGCGGTCGACCTGCTGCAGGGAAAATTGGCGGAACGGGGCGCCGAGATGGTGCTTGAACCACTCAAATTGGAACTTAATCCGTCAGGCGACGAACGTGAAGCCTGCCTGGCCTTTGGCAGAAACTTCGCCGGCAGCGCGGTTAGCGTATGAGGGAAGAGCAGGGTTGGCCGGCGCTTGACGAACAGCCCGGACTGCTGGAAGATCACCGGTTGGAACGCTGGCTGGCCTCGGCTCGTAATCCGGATCTATCGCGCGCTGCACAGGGGAAGCGTCCGCACCGGGAGAGTCCGCACGGAGCGGTAGGATCTGCGTCTGCCGACGGCGCTTACTCTTGGACGCAGCGGGTGCAGTACGCCGTAGGCCATGCGGTCAACCGGTACTATGCGGCGGAACCGGAATTCCGGCAGCATGCCGATTCCGGCGAATTGGTCGATTACCGATGGCCGCGCAGGATCTCTTATTTCGACTCCGAGAAAAGTTACTGGGCGCTCAAAGACCAGGTGATCCGCAGTCTGGCTTCTTTTTTCGCGGCCAACGGCTATGAAGGAAAGCGTCCGGTTCTGCTCTATGAACAGTTCGAGACCTACGTCCCCGAGCTGGCGCTGAACTTGTCGATGATCTTCCAGGTCGCTTGGCAGCGCGGAAACGGAGACGGCCTGCATCTTCAGAAATTTGTCGTCGAATACGATCCGCAGGTGCTCGACGGTTATCGGCATGCGGCCCGCGTTTTTTGCCGGCATGCGTTCGGAATGGATCCTTCCGTGATCGAAGTGTACACGGTGCTGGGCGGAGAACGGATCGAACTGACGCTTGAAGATGTGCCGTACGAGAAGTCGCTCGACTATCTCAAGCTGGCTTACAGCGGAATGGAAGAAGAGCAAAAAAGCGGATGCAGCTGCGGATGCGGACGGCAGGAATCGGAGGCGATCACGGGATCGCCTCCGTGCTGAAGTCTGCCGGTTGTCCGGTTAAGCCTTTTCGACTCGGCCGCTTACATGTTTCTGGCGGTCTGAGCGGGCTTCACAGACCAAAATCGTAGTAATCCTGGACCGCGTAGGAACGGAACCCGCAGCTCTCATACAGATGCAGGGCATTTTCGTTCTGCGTTTCCACTCCGATATAAGGGCGTCTGCCCGATTCGTTCTCGCGGCGAATAATCTGGGCGAGGATACTGCGTCCGAGGCCTTGTCCGTGGAAGCTGCGTTCAATGACGAAGCCGAATACCCAGGCCTGCGCCGGCGTGTCGTAGTCCATGACAAAAGTACCGACCGCGCGCCCTTTATAGACGACCATGCTGCGGACACGGTTGACGCTGCGGCTTTCTTCGTCAAGCATGGCCTGCGTATCTTCTTCGCTTGTATCGAAGCCGTCGGAGCAGAGCTCCAGGATCATATCGCGGTCTCCGGGTTCGTAGGGACGATAAGAGACGGACACGCTTTGGCCTGCAGCTTGCGGCATCTCGTCTGCCGTATCCGCATGCCAGGCCATTTCGTGTTCGGAAAACTCGTAGCGGCAGCGAATCGTTTTTAGCCAGGCCCGAGCGGACACCGAAGCCTGGGGAGCATTTAACAAAATCGTTGTCGTAGGTGCCAGGTCGATCGAAGCCAGCGCTTCTTCCCACAGGCGAGTGAAAATTCCCCGTCTGCGGAATTCCGGATGGACCATGCCGCACACTTCGTATTGACTGCCGAAGCTGTAAAGGGCTGCAAAGCCGACCAGCTGTCCGTTTTCGTAATAAAAATGATCCCTATCAGGCGGACGGGTATCCATTTTCAGCATATCGCCGTTTAGTTTGAGCGAAAGATGGTCCGTTTTCTCGCAGAGATGCTGCAGATCTTCGATTTCTTGAAGTTGTCGTTCGTTCAGCAAGGGAACCTCCTGTCGCGGTGTGTGGGTCAACCGCTTCTCAAATACGGTCAGTATACCATGGAAACAGCCGTATACCGCAAAAAACCCGGCTGCAGATTGAAGCTGCAGCCGGGTTTTGCACGAACCGTTTACGCGCGAAGATCGATCGAGCCGCCAAGATGAGGAGAAGCGCTCGTTTCCAGCATTTTGGCCATCTGCTCGCCCTGCTGTTTCGCTTGATCCATCGAAATGCTCAAGACTTGTGTCGAAGCCTGTTGTCTAACTGCGACCTGGCTCATTGCCATGGAGAGTGCCGCGATATCCATATCGGTTCCTCCTTTCCGGCTGGCGGAGTCGGTTTTCTGCCCAGACGCAAGCCTACCTGTGTTATCGGCTTCGATCAATCAGGAAAGAATAGGGCTTTTGCAGGAGTTGACTTTTTCGCAAGAATAAGATAAAATGATATACATTGTGGACACTTGAATAACGACAATGCACTTATAGCATGCTTTGAAGATCCGAATCGCACTGGCGCGGTCATCGGAGCCGCAAGGATGGAAGAGAGGTAGGGCTTTCGTTGTTTTAGATTTCAGAGAACGAAGCCTTTCACCGTATAGTGACAACTCATGAATTTTAACGAAACGATTTCGTTATGGACATGCAATCTGGCGGTTGTGTGCAAGAACGTATATAACGGGCAAGACAACGGGCGATTCGATCCATGAGAATCGGTCCGGCGAACGTAATCGTTCGGTTTGGCAAGAGTGCCGGCGTATGGCAAGACCGGCGAACGGTAAGAGGTTTCTCCGATTATTCAAGTGAAAAGCGGCGGCGGCACACTGCATGTGTCCGATAAGCCCGCTTACGAACGGCTATCCTGCGGGATAGCCGTTTTTGTGTTTTCTTTTCATCCGTGCAGCCTTGATTCCTTCGCGAAATAGATTTATACTTATTCTAAGTTGAAATTATACAAGAAAAAATTGACCATAAATGGGGAATAAGAAGATGAAATCGATCAATTTGACGACCCAACGGCAGGCCGTATATGATGTGGTGCGCGAATCCGAAGACCATCCCACAGCGGCTGACGTGATGAACCGTCTGGTGGAGCGGGGGCACAGTTTCGCTTACGGGACCGTCTACAATTCGCTGCGTTACTTGACCGACAAAGATCTGCTCCGCGAACTCAAATTGGGAGAAACGGCGAGCCGGTACGATGCGCGAACGGACGATCATCAGCATATCGTATGCGAAATTTGCGGGAAAGTGGACGAAGTTACGGTGCCGGTGCCGGAAGACTGGATGACCCGGGTAGCGGAAGAGACGGGATACGAGGTGCAGGGCGCCCATATCGTGGTGGAAGGAGTGTGCGGGGCATGCAGAAGCAAGCGGAAGAAGTGATTTTTGCGGATATGGCGTCTTTGGAACCGGAAGTCTGCGAGATGACCAGACGCATCATCGTGGTCAGTCCTTTTCCGGGACGGATGCACGAGCTGATGCGGACGCTGATGGAAGCGTGTTTCGACGTGCTCGTTTTTCATCGTTGGGAGCATACGGAAGCGGGAGCGCTTCAGCCTGATCTGCTGATCTTCGATGTGAGCGGTTCTCAGGATGAAGATCCGGTCGGCGCTTTTCGGGAAAATATGCATCCGGTCCATGCCGCGGTACCGACGCTTTTCCTGGTAGACGAACGGATGCTGGAAGAAGACAGTGCGGTCGGCGGGCATGAAGAACTGCTGGTTTGGCCGGCGCGTCCGCAGGAAGGGCTGCATCATGTTCGCCGTATTCTGCGCAGCGCGGCTTCGCGCACGCTTGAAACTTCTTTTGAACCCGAACCGGAGTCCGTACGCGATCAGTGGATCTTCAAAGACCTGCGTATCGACCGCCGCCGCATGACCGTATATCGCGGGGGAGCCCGAATCGATCTGACCAAGACGGAGTACGAGCTGCTGCTTCTGCTGATCGAAGGGCAAGGAAGCGTACGTACGCGCGAAGAGATGCTGAACCGGATATGGGGAACGCAGTATTTCGGAGGCAGCAATGTCGTTGACGTACATGTGAAAAGTTTGCGCAAAAAGTTGGGCGACAGTGCCGGAAAACCTCTATATGTAGCGACGGTTCGCGGAGTCGGTTATCGCTTGGCGGATTAAAAGGCGAAGACGGCGCGTGCTCGCGCCTCTTCACGGGATCTTCACGTAAAGCTCAAGTTTCCCTCATGATCGCCCGACGGGAGGATGGTAGAATTCAATTATTGATTTAGATAAAGTCTAATATCAATTCTAAATCTATTGAATGAATTCGATACTGCATCCTCAATCCGGAAAGGAAGATTCTGAGATGACCGATTCCAAATTGACGACCAACCAGGGGGCTCCTGTCGGAGACAACCAAAATTCCAGAACGGCGGGACGCCGGGGGCCGGCGCTGCTGGAAGATTACCATCTGCTCGAGAAACTGGCGCATTTCGACCGCGAGCGTATTCCCGAGCGTGTCGTGCATGCACGCGGAGCGGGCGCTCACGGCGTATTCCGAACCGAACGCGGGATGGCGGCTTATACACGCGCGGCATTTCTGCAGGAAGCTGGACTCGAAACGCCTGTATTTGTCCGGTTCTCGACCGTTATTCACGGCACCGGTTCGCCGGAAACGGCCCGCGATCCGCGCGGATTTGCAGTCAAGTTTTATACCGGGGAAGGCAACTATGATCTTGTGGGCAACCATCTGCCGGTGTTTTTTATCCGCGATGCGATCAAGTTCCCGGACATGGTGCATTCGCTCAAGCCGGACCCGCAGTCCAATCGGCAGGAGCCGGCCCGTTACTGGGACTTTATGACACGGATGCCGGAATCGACCCATATGATGACCTGGCTGTTCTCCGATCACGGCACGCCGGCCAACTATCGCGAAATGGACGGCTTCGGCGTGCATGCGTTCAAATGGGTGAACGCAGCCGGAGAAGTCGTCTACGTCAAATACAAATGGGAATCGAAGCAGGGCGTTCGTACGCTGGACACTTCGGAAGTGCGAGAGATTCAGGGCCGTGATTTCAACCATGCGACGCGCGATTTGTTCGATCGGATCGAAGCGGGCGATTTCCCGGAATGGACACTTCGCGTGCAGATGATCCGGGCGGAGCACATCGACGATTACGAATTCGATCCGCTCGATCCGACAAAAGTCTGGCCGGAAGAACAGTTTCCGCTGCAAACGGTCGGCACGATGACACTGAACCGCAATCCGCAGGATTTCTTCGCCGAAGTCGAGCAGTCCGCGTTCTCGCCAAGCGCTCTGGTGCCGGGAATCGAACCTTCGGAAGACAAACTGCTGCAGGGCCGTCTATTCTCCTACCCGGACACGCAGCGCTACCGTCTGGGCGCCAACTACCTCCAGCTTCCGGTCAACTGTCCGTATGCGCCCGTGCGCAATTACCAGCAGGGCGGAGCCATGAACATGCGGGACCGTATGGAAAAAGAAAATTACGAACCCAACCGGTACGAAGAAAGCCCGGTCGAAGATGCTGTATTCCGCGAATCCGAGCCTGAATTGGAAGGCCGGGCAGGCCGGCAGCAGATCGCGAAGACCGACGATTTCACCCAGGCCGGGATGCAGTACCGTTCTTATACGGCCGAAGAACAAGATCATCTGATCGCCAATATCGTAAACGATCTGAGCGGAGTGGGTCCGGAGATCCAACTGCGTGCGATCTGCAACTTTGTGCGCGCCGACCGCGAATACGGCATGCGCCTTGCCCGTGAACTCGGCGTGGACATTTCCTCTTTTATGGGAGGACGCTGAACCGAAGAAAACGAAAAAAGGCCGGGGTTCGCATCCAACGATGCGAACCCCGGCTTTGCTGCAGTCGGGCTGTCGTACAAGGGCAGAATCGGCTTAATACTTGAACAGCATCGCGACCAGCTGGAAACCGGAACCGATCGACCAGAACAATACATAATCGCCGCGCTTTACGCGTCCGGTCTCGACCGCTTCGTGCAGGGCGATAAACGGGCTGCTCGTCCCGGTGTAACCGAAACGGTCGCCCACATAGACCATCTGTTCGTCGCTGAGTCCGAACTGACGCTGGATCTTGAGCACGTTTTCGAGCGAGAACTGGGATAGGCAGTAGCTGCCGATCTCCTGCGGCGTCACTCCGTTGCGGCCGAGCAGCTTCTCGAACATGTCGTAGGTCGGCGGCATGGCGGCATGCGCTTCGAACGGAAGCCACAGAATACTTTGTTTGGCGGAGCCGTATTTGACGGTCTTCGCCAATCCTTCCGCCGGATACCGGATAAAGTCGCGGTTGACCGGATCGGTATGATAGATGGAATCAATGAATCCGCCTTCTTCTTCCGTACGCTCCAGAACCACCGCTGCGGCCGCATCGCCGTAATTGGCATAGGTAACGGCGCTCTCCGGGTCGCTGATCAGCGTATTGTAGTCGGAACCGACAATCAGAGCGCGGCGGATATGCGGGCTGGTCAGCATGTAGCGGCTGGCATGGTCCACGGCGACGACCATACCCGCGCAGTTGGCGTTGGAATCCATGACCATGGCCTGGGAGCCGGCTTCGATCGCGGCATGCACATACAAGGCGTTGACCGGGAAAGTCGTCTCGGGCAGTTGGGTCGAGAACACGATCATATCGATATCGGTTCCTTGCAGACCGGCTTTGGCGAGTACTTTTTTGGCCGCCTCGATCCCCATGGTCAATCCGTTCTCTTCGCTGCTGTCGATGACATAACGCGATTTGCGGCCCATATGTTCCATAAAGCGCCGAATATCTTGGTCTTTGCGGTCAAAATGCTCGAAATAAAACTCGTTGTCGATCGCATTGTCGGGATGGTAAATATCTACGGCTTCAATCCGAATACGGCTCATGCGGAGGTCTCCTTTTTCTCTGTAAAATGGACGTACAAAACAAGACTCCGCAGCTGAAAGGCGGAGTCCGGAAAGGTTGAACGGATGTTCGGGTTTATTTCGTTACGATTTCGGTATTGGTCAGGCCGGCTTCGCGGGCAACCCGCGCCAGCTGCATCTTGATAATCATCTGAGCGGAGCTGATAATGAAGACGACTTTTTGGAAGCCGGTTTCTTTGTAGCTCGCGAACGAACCTTTCAGTTTGTCGACTTCTTCCGTACCGAGCAGATCCATCTCCCGGCAGTCTACTTCGAGCGTGAAATTTTTCGCATCGATCGAAGACGCCATTTTTGCGTAATCGCGTACGAAGTTTTGATAATCCTGGGGAGTAAAGGTGCCGCTGACTTTCATATCCACTTTTTTTGCCGACTGATTGGTTTGAATACTGTATGGAGCTTGTGCCATGATAGGTTTCTCCTGCCTCTCGGAAATGTTCTCTACATCTTTCTTTATATCGGCGTTGAGTCCGTAGATTGAAGAGATGTACCCTTATTCTATATCTTTTTGCGGGTCATGATACCAAAAAGCAAGAAAGATCGGGAAATAAGGGAGACGAACCTCGAAAGCGAAACGCTGCCGCCCGCACGGGCAAAAGAAAGTGGACGGGAATTGGCACTGGGGGACGGCGTAGGGTAGAATGGGAGAATAATCACAACCGGAATAGGAGAGCCTAACGCCATGAGATATCGCAATATGCAGGAATGTATCGCCGATCTGGAGCAAGCCGGACATTTGATCCGCGTAACGGAAGAAGTCGATCCGAATTTGGAGATGGCCGCTATCCATTTGAGAACATTCGAGGCGGGCGGACCCGCTTTGTTTTTTGAAAAAGTAAAAGGATCGAAATACGGCGCGGTGTCGAATCTGTTCGGCACGATCGAGCGCAGCAAATACATCTTCCGCGATACGTGGGAATTGACGCAGGAAGTGATCGCTCTTCGCAATGATCCGATGAAGGCGCTGAAACAGCCGCATCGTTATGCGGGTACGGGTCTTGCAGCCCGCAAAGCGCTGCCGATCAAGAAATCCGGCCTGCCCGCCGATTTCGAAGAGATCCGGATCTCCGATCTGCCGATGATCAAAAGCTGGCCGAACGACGGGGGCGCGTTCGTGACGCTGCCTCAGGTGTACAGCGAAGATCCGGACAAGCCGGGCGTCATGAACGCCAATCTCGGCATGTACCGGATCCAGCTCAGCGGCAACGAATACGAGCAGGATCGGGAAATCGGCGTGCATTACCAGATTCACCGCGGCATCGGGGTGCATCAATCCAAAGCCGCCAAACGCGGACAGCCGCTCAAGGTGAGCTGCTTTATCGGCGGGCCGCCGGCGCACACGCTGTCCGCGGTTATGCCGCTGCCGGAAGGACTCAGCGAGCTGACGTTTGCGGGACTGCTGTCGGGACGCCATTTCCGCTACAGCTACGAAGACGGGTTCTGCGTCAGCCACGATGCCGATTTCGTCATCACCGGCGAGATCTACCCCGACGAGACGAAGCCGGAAGGACCGTTCGGCGACCATCTCGGCTATTACAGCCTTGTGCATGAATTCCCGGTGATGCGCGTGCATAAAGTGTACGCCAAGAAAAAGGCCGTGTATCCGTTCACCGTCGTCGGTCGTCCGCCTCAGGAGGATACGGCGTTCGGCGCCCTGATTCACGAATTGACCGGAGGCGCGGTGCAGCAGGAAATTCCGGGCGTCAAAGAAGTGCATGCGGTCGACGCCGCGGGTGTCCATCCGCTGCTGCTGGCCGTGGGCAGCGAACGTTACACGCCTTATCAGGCAGTCAAGCGTCCGGCGGAGATCCTGACGATTGCCAACCGGATTTTCGGTACGGGCCAGCTCAGCCTTGCCAAATATTTGTTTATTACGGCGGAAGACGACGTGCCGGTCAACGCACACGATATTCCGAAACTGTTCGCGCATGTGCTGGAGCGGATCGATCTGCGGCGCGATCTGCATTTCCAGACGAATACGACGATGGACACGCTCGATTATTCGGGCACCGGACTCAACAGCGGCAGCAAAGTGACCTTCGCCGCGGTCGGCAGCCCGGTGCGCAAACTGTCGGCAGGCGTTCCGGCCGTATTGGCGGACCTGCCGGGCGGTTTTGGACAGGCAGGGATGGCGATGCCCGGCATCGCGCTGCTGCAGGGACCTGCGTTTGTCGATTACGAGTCGGCGGAAGCGGAGATCGGCGAACTGGCGCAGGCGATCGCGGCGCGCGGTCCGCTCGGCGACTGCCCGATGATCGTCCTGTGCGACGACTCGGCATTTATGGAAGCGGCATTCGATAATTTCCTGTGGGCCGGGTTCACCCGCAGCAATCCGTCGCATGATATCTACGGCGTTAACGCTGCGTACGAGCACAAGCACTGGGGCTGCGATAATGTCATTATCGATGCCCGTGTCAAGCCGCACCAGGCGCCGCCGCTGATTCCGGATGCCGGCGTGGCCGAGCGTGTAGACCGTTTGTTCGAGCCGAGCGGAAGCTTGGGCATTCTGCGCGCCCTGCGGCGCTGATTCCACCGTTTTCTTCTCAACCCGGTTTTCTTTCTTCGTATCCAGCGGAGAAAAAAACCGGGTTTTTGCTGTCTTTTTCAAGGCGGCAGAGATCCATCGTTTTCTTCTATATGGGTATAGAAAATGTCTATTAGCGAAACGATTGACCCTGGGGCGCGGCGAGTGGTAAGCTTCTTCTCAACCCGAAAGCATACAAAAGCCATCGGAATTGTTAATTTAATTTTACGGCTGAATGATTTCGAGAAAAAGAGAGGCGGAGAGAGCGTATGACGAACAAACGGAGCTTGAAATTCGGTGCCATTATTCACGGGGTAGGCGGAAGCGTAACGGGATGGAGACATCCGGAGGTGCTCAGCGACGCCAGTGTCAATTTGGATTTCTATAAACGTCAGGCGCAGACCGCGGAAGAAGGCAAGTTCGATCTGGTGTTTATCGCAGACGGCCTGTATATCAACGAAAAGTCGATTCCCCATTTTCTGAACCGGTTCGAGCCGCTTACGATTCTGTCGGCGCTTGCCGCTGTCACAAGCCGGATCGGCTTGGTCGGCACGCTCTCCACTTCGTACAGCGAGCCGTTTACCGTCGCCCGGCAATTCGCTTCGCTCGACAAGATCAGCGGAGGACGCGCCGGCTGGAATGTGGTGACTTCGCCGCTTGAAGGCACGGCGCGCAACCATACGATCCGCTCGCATCCGGCACATGCCGATCGCTACAAGATTGCCGAAGAACATCTGGAAGTCGTGCGTGGGCTGTGGGATTCATGGGAAGACGATGCTTTTGTGCGGGACAAGGAATCGGGCGTCTTTTTCGATCCCGAGAAGCTGCACCGCCTGAACCATCAGGGCGAATACTTTTCCGTCGAAGGCCCGCTGAATATCGACCGTTCGAAACAGGGTCAGCCGGTCGTGTTCCAGGCGGGATCGTCCGAAGACGGAAAAAACCTGGCGGCACGTTCGGCGGATGCGGTGTTTACGGGACATGAACGTCTCGAAGATGCCCAGGCCTTTTACCGGGATGTGAAGCAGCGGGCTGTCGCCAACGGCCGGGAGCCGCAGGATATTGCGATTCTGCCGGGTATCAATCCGATCGTCGGCCGTACGCTCGAAGAAGCGGAAGCGAAGTACGAACAGATCGCTTCGCTTGTGACGATCGACAAGGCACTGGAGTATCTCGGCCGCTTCTTCGACCATCACGATTTCTCGCAGTATCCGCTCGACGAAGCTTTCCCGGATCTCGGCGATCTCGGCAGCAACGCGTTCAAGAGCGGGACGGACAAGATCAAGCGCGATGCCCAAGAACAGCGTCTGACACTGCGCCAGGTTGCTCTGCGTTCGGCGACGCCGAAGACTTCCTTTATCGGAACGCCGGAAGACGTAGCCGATCGGATTCAGGAATGGTTCGAAGCGGAAGCCGCGGACGGATTTATTGTCCATACGGATATTCCGAGCGGCCTGCGGACTTTCGTCGATACGGTGGTTCCGATTCTCCAAGCGCGCGGATTGTACCGCCTCGATTATGAATCCGATACGCTGCGGGGCAATCTGGGAGTGCCGATCCCGGAGAACCGCTATACGGCCGAGCGCAGCCGGGCGGCTGCCGGGGAAGCGGCGGCAGGAAGCCTTTCGTCCAACTGATCCCGCCGGAATGGTGTTCGATCTATCGCGGCAGCGCCGGAAGGGTTGTATTCCGTTCCTGCCGCTCTTACATAAACAGAAGGAGGCTTACCCATGACGAACGGGATCACCCACAAGCTTGCGGCAGACCGCATCTATCCAAAAAGAAGGTTTAAGCTCGGCTGCGTTCTCGGAGCCCTTGCGCTGGCGCTCACTACGGCGCTGACCGGATGCGGACCGGCATCGGGCGGAAGCACGGCAAAAGCGGCTTCGGGAACGGCCGGTTCGGCCGCTTCGACTCCTGTTCAAGGCGGCGAGCTCACCTACGCGCTGGCCACTTCGCCCGATACGCTCGATCCGCGCCGGAGCGGCCTCGCCGTTTCCGTCCGGGTATTCGGCGCCCTGTACGATACGCTGCTGATCCGCAATGCGGACGGTTCGCTGGGCCCTTCGCTGGCCACGGAATGGAAAGCGTCGGAAGACGGTCTGAGCTATACGCTCAAACTCAGGGAAGATGTGAAGTTCCAGGACGGTACGCCGTTCAATGCGGAAGCGGTCAAATACAACTTCGACAGCATTATCGATCCCGAGACCAAAGCGGCCAACGCTCTCGCGCTGCTGCGTCCGTACAAATCGTCGGAAGTCATCGACGAGCATACGATCAAGCTGAACCTTGAGACCCCGTCCCAGGCGTTTCTCGGCAACCTGAGTCAGGGCATGTTGAGTCTCGTCTCGCCGACAGCTGCTCAAAAAGACGGTGAAAATTACGGGAAAAATCCGGTGGGTACAGGACCGTTCAAGTTCGTGAGCTGGTCGGAAAACGCGGAGATCAAGCTGGCGAAGAATCCCGATTATGCCTGGGGAAGCGCAGAGTCCTCAAATACCGGGGCGGCTTACCTCGATGCCCTGACCTTCAAAATCGTACCGGAAGAAGCGACGCGGATCGGCGGCGTACAGAGCGGGCAGGTGCTGGCCGCCGAAACCGTGCCGCCGCAAAACGTGGTCGCGCTGCAAAACGATCCGAATGCGCAGCTGCTTCAAACCAACACGATCGGGTTCCCCTATACGCTGTTCTTCAATCTGGAGCATGAGCCCTGGAACGAACTCAAAGCGCGACAGGCGGTGCAGTACGCCGTCGACCTCGATTCGATCGTCAAGACGCTGTATTTGGGCACTTATGAACGGGCCTGGTCTTCGGTCACGCCCGGCATTCTCGGATACGACGAATCGCTGGAAGGCCAAATCAAACCGGATACGGCCAAAGCGAACGCGCTGCTCGATGAATTGGGCTGGGTCAAAGGCGCTGACGGAATCCGTGTGAAAGACGGCAAAAAGCTGACGCTGCATTATGTGGACGGTTCGCCGAACCGCGAGAAGCGCAACGATATCGCCGCCATGATCCGCGAGCAGCTCAAAGCGATCGGAATCGAGACGGAAGTCGAGATTACCCAGGATATTGCCACGGTCGTGTATCAGAATTGGGATTACGATCTGTACGGCAACAGCCAGGTGAACTCGGATCCGCACGGTCTGACTTCTTTCTATCGTTCGACCGAAGACGAAGGCCGGCGCACGCTGTCCGGATTGTCCGATCCGCAGGTCGATAAATGGCTCGATCAGGGAGCAATCGAACCCGACGAAGCCAAGCGGGCCGAACTGTACAAAAAAGTGCAGCAGTATATCAGCGATCAGGCGCTGATCCTGCCGGTATACGTATTCCCGTACACGGTAGCTGCGGGCCGGTCGGTTCAAGGGCTTACCTTCGACCCGTTCGGTTACCCGATCTTCAATGACGTCTATCTGCAAAAATAAACCGGCCGCGCGTTCCCAAAGGCAGCGCAAACAGCCGGCAAGGAGGGATTTCGATGCTGCAGGCCATCGCTTCGCGCCTCGCCAGTTCGCTGCTTGTGATCGTCGGTTCGCTGGCCCTTGTCTTTTGGTATCTTTTATCTGCTGCCGGGAGACCCGGTACTGTCGATGGTCGATCCGACTTCGGTCAGTCCGGAAGTTATCGAGAATCTTCGGGAGCAGCTCGGGCTGAACCGGCCTTTTCATGAAAGGCTGCTGACTTATTTCGGCGACATGCTGACCGGCGATTTCGGACGCTCGCTTGTCGGTTCGGAGCCGGTGCTGCCCAAGATTCTGCATCAGGTTCCCGCGACCCTGCTGTTGACGGCGGCCAGTTCGCTGATTGCCATTGTGGTCGGTGTCGCGCTCGGCGTGCTGTCGGCGGTTCGCAAAGGCGGCCTTATCGACTTCGCTGCACGGATTGTCGGACTGTTCGGCATCTCGATGCCGACATTCTGGTCGGGGATTCTGCTGATCCTGATCTTCTCCGTGCAGCTGAAGTGGCTGCCGGCCATGGGATCGGACGGTTGGACAACCCTTGTGATGCCGGCACTTGCGCTTGGTTTTGTCGGAGCCGGTTCGATCGTACGCATGGTTCGCGGCAGTATGCTTGAGGTGCTGGGCGAACCGTTCGTTACGACGCTTCGGGCGAAAGGACTGCGTGAGCGGTTCGTTCAATACAAACATGTGCTGCGCAACGCGCTTATTCCGGCGGTGACGCTGATCGGGATGCAGATCGGCGACATGCTGGCGGGAACGGTCATTATCGAAACGGTCTTTTCCCGCCAGGGAGTCGGACGGATTCTCGCCGATGCGATTATGGCCAAAGACCTGCCGGTCGTGCAGGGCGTCGTCTTTTTCACGGCTATCGTCTATGTAGGCATCAATTTGCTGGTTGATCTGTCGTATGCGGCGATCGATCCCAGAATAAGACGGAGAGGGGCAGGGCAATGAAACATTCGGCGGCTGCGGCCAAAACGTCCGGACGCCTGCGGCGGATCCGGAAGGCTGGACTCGACAAGGCGCCCTACGGCGCCCAACATCGGACAAGCGGAACAAGGCTGCGCTTCGGCTCTGCCGACGTGCTGACGGGAGTGGCAGGAATCGCTGTCAGTTTTCTGGTCCTGTGTGCGCTTATTCCCGGCTGGATCGCTCCCTATTCGCCGACGGAGATGAACACGGCAGCGATTTTGCAGGCGCCTTCGGTCCTGCATCTGCTCGGCACCGATTATTTCGGACGAGATGTCTTCAGCCTGATCGTATACGGAACCCGGGATTCGCTGCTGATCGGGATCTGTTCGGTATTGGTGGGCGTGCTGATCGGCGGGACGCTCGGTTCGTTGGCCGGATATGTCGGAGGCAAGCTGGATACGGTACTCATGCGGTTGATGGATGTGCTGCTGACCGTTCCGGGGATTCTGCTCGCGCTGACGATCGCGGCTGCACTTGGACCGGGTCTGCGCAATATCGTACTTGCGATCGCGATCTCTTCGGTACCGGGTTATGCCCGGGTGATGCGGGGACAGATTATGGCGATTCGCCGCCGGGGCTATATATTCGCTTCGCGGGCAATCGGCGCGAGACCGTCTTCGATCCTGATCAGGCATGTGCTTCCGAATTCCGCTGCGCCGCTGCTGGTGATGGCGACACTCGGATTGGGCTCTTCCATTTTGGCGGGGGCGGGCCTCAGTTTTCTGGGTCTCGGTGTGCTGAAGGAAATTCCGGACTGGGGAGCCCTACTGTCGCAGGGCCGCGGTTATCTGACCGTAGCCTGGTGGATCTGTACGTTCCCGGGCCTTGCGATCACGCTGTTTGTTCTGTCGGTCAATCTGATCGGCGACCGCTGGCGCGATGCCGTCGATCCCAAGCGAAAAGGAAAAGTCTGAGTCTAATTGACGGATTGGCATCCAAAAAATCCGCAGCCTTACCTACAAGGTACCGGAAAGGAGAATCGCGGCATGAAAACAGGGCTTGAAGTCAAAGAACTGACGATCGATGTGCATACGCCCCGCGGGACACTGACGGCGGTGTCGGAGATTTCGTTCGATATCGCTCCGGGAGAAACGCTCTGCCTGGTCGGCGAGTCGGGCAGCGGCAAGACGATCGCTTCCAAAGCGATCATGCGGCTGACCGATTACGAAAACGGCCGCATCGCCGGAGGCCATATCCGCCTGGGCGGCCAATCTATCGAATCGCTGCCCGACCATCTTGTCCGGGATCTGCGGGGACGGCGTATCGCCATGATCTTCCAGGAACCGATGGCGGCTTTTGATCCGGTCTTTACGATCGGAAGCCAGATCGTGGAGACCATGCGCGCCCATCGCCGGGAGAAAAAGTCGGTACTGCAGCAGGAAGGAGTCGAACTGCTGCGCCGGGTCGGCATTCCCGAGCCGGAACTTCGCATGAAGCAGTACCCGGGCGAACTGTCCGGCGGCATGCTCCAGCGGGCCATGATTGCCATGGCACTGTCGGGCGGACCGGAACTCTTGATCGCGGACGAGCCGACCACGGCGCTCGATGTTACGGTCCAGGCGCAAATTCTGGAACTGCTGGACGAGCTGAAAGAGAGCCTGGGCATGTCGATCCTGCTGATTACGCACGATCTGGGCGTAGCGGCCCAAATGGCCGATCGGATCGTCGTGCTCTACGCAGGCCGGGTCGCCGAACAGGGTCCGGCAGCCGAAGTGCTAACGGCTCCGCGGCATCCGTACACTATTGGGCTGCTCAATTCCGCGTTAACGCAGGATATCCGCCGCGGAGAGCGGCTTCGCGCGATCGAAGGTTCGCCTCCGGGCCTGGCGGATATGCCGGGCGGCTGCCGCTTTCATCCGCGCTGCGCTTACGCCTCGCCTCGGTGCCGCGAGAGCGTTCCTCCGCTCAGCGATCAGGGCCCCGGCCGTCTGGCCGCCTGCTGGCATGCGGACGAAGCGGCTGCCGGCGCTGCCGCCGCTTCGTTCGCGGCCGCCGTGCAGCCGGAAGTGCCGCAGCTGCAGGCCGAGCTGCCGGATACCGGAACAAACAGGGAATCTTCGTCTATTCTGCTTGAAGCGCAGAATCTCAAGAAACATTATCCGATCGGCGGCGGCTGGGGGCACCAGAAGCGCGTGATTCACGCCGTCGACGGGGTGTCGCTGTCGATTGCCGAAGGCGAAACATTCGGGCTTGTCGGCGAATCGGGCAGCGGAAAGTCTACGCTCGGACGCCTGCTGCTGCAGTTGGAATCGCAGACGGAAGGGCGGGTTCTGTACAAGGGCGAAGAGTTGTCGCCGCAGGGCAGCAGGCGCTGGCGGGAGACCCGCCGCGATCTTCAGATCATTCATCAGGACCCTTACGGTACGGTCGACCCGCGCTGGAATATCGGCGAGATCATCGCCGAGCCGCTTGGCGTGCACACGAAGCTTACGGCAGCCGAGCGGCGCGGCCGGGTCGGCGAGCTGCTGGAACAGGTAGGACTGCAATCGTCCTGGCAGGACCGTTATCCGCACGAATTCTCGGGCGGACAGCGGCAGCGGATCGGAATCGCCCGGGCGATTGCGGTCAATCCCCGCTTTATCCTGGCCGACGAAGCGGTCTCCGCGCTTGACGTATCGGTACAGGCACAGATCGTAAATCTGCTGCAGGACCTGCAGCGGCAGCTCGGTCTGACCTCGCTCTTTATCGCACACGGCCTGCAGGTCGTGCGTCATATTTCGAACCGGATCGGCGTGATGTATCTGGGCAAGCTGGTCGAGGTTGCGCCGAGCGAAGAGCTGTTCCGCCATCCCGCCCATCCGTATACCCGCGCGCTGCTTTCGTCCATTCCCGGATCGCCGCAGGCGGGGAACGAAACATTCACGGCAAAAGGCGAGATTCCTTCGCCGATAAATCCGCCTGCGGGCTGCCGCTTCCATACGCGCTGCCCGATCGCGACCGACTTGTGCCGCCAGGCGGAACCCGCTTTTGTCTCTGTAGGCAGCGAACATACGGCTGCCTGCCATTACCCGCTTTGAAAAAGGAGGAAATCGATATGACCGCCAAAATCCTGATTGTCTCGGGAAGTCCGAATTTGAATTCGAGGCTGTACGGGCCTATTCAATATCTGCAAGGCCGCTTGGACGAAGAAGGACTGACCCACGAACTGCTGCATGTCGCAAGTCTTCCGCCGGCAGATTTGATCGGCGCTAACTTTGCAAGTCCCGAGATCCGCGAAGCGCTGCAGCGGGTAGAAGCGGCCGACGCGATTATCTTCGCAAGCCCGGTCTACAAAGCGGCCTACTCCGGGGTGCTCAAAACGTTCCTGGATCTGATCCCGCAGGAAGGGCTGCGCGACAAACCGGTGCTTCCCTTGTTTGTCGGCGGTACCCTTGCGCATCTGCTCGTTATCGATTATGCGTTCAAGCCTGTACTGAACGCTCTGGAGGCGCGGAATATTCTGGGCGGTGTGTACAGCCTGGATCAGGATATCGCGCGACGACCCGAGGGCGGATACACCCTGTCCGAAGAAACCGTTTCGCGGCTTGAACGCTCGCTCTCGGAACTGCAGGTAGAACTCGAACGGCGCCGAAGCGTGCCGGCTTCGCTGCCGGGTGTGCATATTTAGACGAATCGGAAGAATAGAAAGAGGGGAATCGGATGAGTATTCGGTTGGGCATTTTGGATCAAACGCTGTTGTTCGAAGGAGACACGCCGGAGCGGGCGCTGCGTCATACGGTCGAATTGGCCCGATTGGCGGACCGGCTCGGTTACCATCGTTTCTGGGTGTCCGAACACCACGATTCGCGGGCGGTAGCCGGTTCTTCGCCCGAAGTGCTGGTCGCTTATCTGCTCGCGTCCACGGAGCGGATCCGGGTCGGATCGGGCGGAGTGATGCTCCAGCATTACAGTCCTTACAAAGTGGCGGAGAACTTCAACGTATTGGCCGGATTAGAACCGGGGCGCCTGGATCTGGGCATCGGCCGTGCACCCGGCGGCCTGCCGCGTTCGACGCTTGCGCTGCGCCGGAATGCTCCGGAAGAAGACGCTTCGCTTGAAGGGAAACTCGAAGAGCTGCGCGGGTATATCGGCGGAACCGATCCGGGAGCGGACAGTCCGCTGGCCGGCCTTCGCGCCGAACCGGTGCCCGAAGAACCGGCCCGGCTGTACGTGCTGGGCGCAAGTTCGGACAGCGCGGATCTGGCCGCGCGGCTGGGGCTGCCTTATGTGTTCTCGCTGTTTATCAACGGCGACCTCGATCAGGCTTCGGCGGCACTGCAGCGGTATCGCGACCGATTCGTGCCGACGAACGGATCGCAGCCGGAATCGATATTGGCCGTATCGGCCGCTTTGGCGGATAGCGATCGGGAAGCGCAGGATATCGCGGCCGAAAGCGATCTGTTCCGGGTCTTTCTGGCCGGCGGACGCAAGATTACGATTGGCGACCGGGAACGGGCCGAAGAGTTCGGCGTTCAATCCGGCGAAGCCTACCGGATCGAACAGGTACCGTCTCCACTCATCAAAGGCTCGGCGGAAACGGTCGGGAGACGGCTGCTGGACGCCGCCCGGCTTGGAGGAGTGGACGAACTGATCGTGACAAGTCCGATCCGCGACTTTGCCAAACGCCTTCATTCCTATGAGCTGCTTCAGCAGTACTTTGCGGCCCATTCGGTTTCCGGAGCTGAAAGTCGCTCAGACCTCCAAGCTGCGCATCCGTTTATCGGCCAATAAAAAAACCTTCGACTCCACGCAGTTTGCGGAGTTGAAGGTTTTTTGTTGGGTATTCGTTTCTGCGCCAAGTCCGTCGAAATACCGTAAGCACCAAACGGCAGCTTCTTAGTATCTTCGCGACGTATACATCATTTTGGTCGTGGTCTTGATGATAACCTGGCGAGCCGGCAGTTTGTCGTCGGCTTTGGCTGCACCGGCTTCGCGGAACACTCCGCTGCAGGAAGAGCAGAGGCGTCCGCTGCGCGTATCGCAGCCGCAGGATTCGCAAGGATAGGTGAGATGCGTATAAGAAGAAGCCAGGCGGCCGGATTTGATAAAGACATGCAGTTCGGTCAAGGATACGCCTGTGGCTTCGGATAGTTCTTTGGTCGTGCTTTTTGGGCGTCTCCACAGATAGTCCAAACAAAGATTGAGGTGTCCGTCCATCTGGCTGCTGCAGGAACCGCACATATTTCGGAAGTTTTTCTGAAAAATCGTCCCGCATTTCGGGCAATAATCGACTAGCAGGGTCATTTGGATCACCTCTTCAAAGTTGTGTTAGAGATTCAGAACCTCTTTGTAGTCCTATAATACTATCTACTCTTGGGGGTTCGCAAGTCCTAATACACTCCTATTTTCACAGAATCGACATTATTTTTTCGGGTTTTTGTCGAATATAATCCCCCTAACGTAGTCCTGGGTCCTAATTCGCGGACAAAAAAAGTCAGTCTGTCTTTTGTACAAAGGACAGACTGACGCAGAGGAGCGGGCAGGCGGGCGGGGGACGTTGCAGTTACCTTGGCAGTTCCAGAGAAAAAGTCGTACCCGACGGCCCGCTGTTTCGCAGTTTCAATTCTCCGCCCTGTGCTCTTGCAAGCAGACGGCTGTAAGTCAGACCCAGACCCAAACCGCGCGTGATGCGCTTTTTTTCTTCGCTGCGGAAAAATCGGTCGAACACGTAATCACGGTCCTGCTCCTGAATCCCCGCACCGTTGTCGGTCACTTCGACGCCGATTCGTCCTTCCGACTCACGGATTGCGATGTGCAGACGAAGCGGACGGGCCGGATGCGCGGCCTGCATGGCATTGTTGAGCAGGTTGACGACAATCTGCTGGATCCGCAGCGCGTCGCCCGTCGTATAGACCATTTCGTCGGGGAATTCGTAATCGAGTTCGATCGAATCGGACTCGTGGGGAAGTCTCCATTGATAGGCGATTTCCGATACCAGCAGTTTCAGATCGATCCGGTCCCGCCGTACCGAAACATGGCCGGAAGAAAACGCGTTGTAATCCAGCAGATCCGCGACCATCCGCTCCATCCGTCCGGATTCCTGCAGAGCGATATCGAGAAACTCTTTGGCTTCCTCGCCGGTTACGACATCGTCGCGTACGGCCATCACCAAGCCTTTGATCGAAGTAACCGGCGTTTTCAATTCATGGGTCACGCCGGCCAGAGACAATTCGCGCCATTCTTCCAGCTGATGCAGGCGTCCGGCCATCCCGCGGAAAGAATCGACCAGCTCGCCGAGTTCGCGTTCGCCCGTTTCGATCTCCAAATCGACATCGTAGCGCCCATTGCGAATCTGGCGCGCGCTTTCCGCGACCTGCCGGATCGGACGGGACAATTTGCGGGACAGCAGATAGATGGTGAACCAGCCGGAGAGGGCAAGAGCGCCGAACACGACCGCGAACATGATCAGCTCATTGGATGTATAAGCGGGCGTTTTGCGGAATTGGCTGATATAGACGCCGCCGACTTCCTGCCCGTTTTCCATAATCGGCGTGCGGATCAGCTGATATTCCGGCTCGCCGGATCGCGGCCGGGGATCCAGCTTCTGCTGAATCTGCGCATCCGTCATTTCGGGCCGCGTGAACAGGGCGTTTCCCTCCGGGTCGGCAACCAGCAGGCAGACATCCAGATTCATATTGAACAGGCGCATGCGATCATCGAGAATCGTGTTCAGATTATCCGGAATGGTCAGGGTGCCGTCGCGATTATTGACCCGGTCGGCGACTTCCTGCCCAAGCATGGCTGCGGTACGCGAACGGTTTTCCATCGCGGTTTCCCGGATGCCGTACAGAGCGACTCCGATTACGATCGCCAGTGCCGCAAACAGGATCAGAAAATAGCGCAGCGTCCAGTAGGTCAGCATGGAGGTTCCCCTGCGCCTGCGGGTTCCCCGGCCCTTGCGCCGTTTCGGCGCCCTAAGTTCTTGATTTATTTGGCTATGCAAAATTGATACCCCGTTCCCCGTAAAGTGCGAATCTCGCCGTGTTCCGTCGGCCAATGCGACAGCGCCTGACGCAGCCGCTTGATAGACAGGTCGACCGCACGGTCGCTGCCTTCGTAATCGATTCCCCATACCTGTTCGATCAACTGCTCCCGCGGGAACATCCGGTTTGGCGAGGCCGACAGAAACATCAGCAGCGACAGATCCCGGGGAGTCAGCAGAACTTCGGCTCCGTTAAGCGAGACCCGCTGTGCACTTCGGTCGATCACAAGCGTACCGAAGCTTTGGATAGCCTCTGCATGGTTGTAGACGGGCCTTCGGCGCAGCACGGCATTGACCCGCGCCACGACTTCCTCCGGAATAAAAGGTTTGGTCATATAATCATCGGCTCCGCCGTTCAATCCGTTCAGCCGGTAGTCGATATCGCCCAGCGCCGTCAGCATGATCACCGGGCAGGATCCGCGTCTGCGGATTTCTGTCAGCAGTTCCCAACCGTCGACGCCCGGCAGCATGATGTCGAGCAGTACGAGGGCCGGCTGCGTATCGTCGAACCGGCTCATCGCCTGGCTGCCGTCGGATACGCGCTGTACATCGAACCCGGCTTTTTTGAGATAGGCGGCGAGCACGCGTGCGATCGCTTCCTGGTCTTCGATAATCAAAATGGTCGTCAAGCCGTTTCCCTCCCTAAGGTTCCGCTTCTTTGCTATGGATTCTATTCTACAAACAAAACCGGCGGGAACAAGGGGTTTTCCTTTTTTTAATACGGAAACGACAACATTTTTGCCCGGAAGCCGTTTTGACATTTTCCCGACACATTAAACGGATATGATACTAAAAAACAGATACGCAGGAGGAGAAAATCATGAATAAAAAAGCGAGAAATTGGATCATTGCCGCAGCAGCGGTTGTCGTGATCGGCGGAGCAGGCGGTTACGCATTGGTGAATAATTATTTGGGCAACAATGTCGAAATCGAAAGCGTACTGCCGACCCAGGCCGCGGCAAACACCGAGACGGCTGCAGGCGGAACTGCGGAAGCCGCCGCGGCGGGAGCGGCGGTCGCCGCAGACCAGTTGAACGGAACCTGGAAGATCGCGGACGCCTCCAAAGTGTATTTCTCGGTGACGACTTCGCAGGAAGAAGTCAACTTCGTCGACGATCAGGTCAGCGGAACCTGGGATGTGAATGTGGGCGATGCGGCGCAGATGAGCGGCAGCGGCGCGATCGAAGTCGATGCGATCGACTCCGGCAACGCCCAGCGCGACGAACACATCAAAAGCGACGATTACTTCCAGATGAGCAAATTCCCGCAGGCGACCTTTACCGCGAAATCGTTCGACGGACTGCCGCAGGAATGGACGGAAGGACAAGTTTACGACTTCAAAATGGACGGTACGCTGACGGTCAAAGGCATCGAAAAGCCGGTAACGTTTGAAGCGAAAGCTTCGTACCAGGGCGGAAAGCTTCTGCTGTCGGGTACGACGGTCGTGACTTTCGAAGACTTCGGTCTTGCGAACCCGCATTCCGTTGTGCTCAGCACGGAGAATGAGATCAACGTACAGCTGGAACTGACGCTCGAAAAATAATCCGGCCGCTGCCCAAGCGCAGTTCTGCACGGAAGAGCGACGACAAATACGCCGGAAGCCCCAGGGCTTTCCGGCGTATTTGCCATGCCACCTCCACAACGCAGATCGCGACGAAGTGATTAAACAAGGCCGCTTTGCGGTATGAGGTTATGATGCCTTCTACTTTTATACGAAATGCGGAAAGGAAGCTGCCTTATGATCGTTCGATTCGGATACGTGGCCATGTCGCTCGAAATCCAGGATTCTTCACCTTCCAAAACCATGACGATGGCGCGCTTCTCCAAACTGCCGGACCGGGAAGCCGGCCTGCGCGAACTGGAACGCATCGCGGCGGTCAATCTGCATAATACGCTGCGTCTGCTGCGCCACAATGCAGCGGAAGGAATCCAAATGTACCGCTTTTCTTCCAAATTGATTCCGCTGGCGACGCACGCCGAGCTGCAGGATTGGGACCCTTTTGCGGCACTGGCGGAGCCTTTCGCGGAAATTGGAGACTATGTGCGCAGGCACGGCATTCGCGTTTCTTTTCACCCTGACCATTACACCGTGCTCAGTACCCCACGCCCCGAGGTGCTGACTTCGTCGGTACGCGATCTTCGCTATCATGTGCAGATGCTGAAGGCGATGGGATTGGATGCCCGTTCCAAGAACAATATTCATATCGGCGGCGCCTACGGCGACAAACCGGCGGCGGCTGACCGGTTTGTGGAGCATTTTGAAGGACTCGATCCCGACATTCAATGCCGTCTCACCCTGGAAAACGACGACAAGACTTTTACGGCCGGCGAGACGCTTGCGGCTGCGCAGCGGACCGGCCTGCCGATGGTGCTTGATATCCATCATCATTGGGTCAACAGCGCGGGAGAGCCGGCATCCGATTGGTGGCCCGAAGTGGCCCGGACCTGGGAATCTCCGCTGGCGCGGCTCGATGTGCCGGAAGGCGAGCATCTGCCGCCGAAGATTCATGCCTCAAGTCCCCGAAGCGCGACCGACCGCCGCAGCCATGCGGACGGTGTCGAAGCGGGTCCGCTGCTCGAATTCCTGCGGGAAGCGGCGAAGACTTCTTCGCATCTGGATGTTATGCTCGAAGCCAAACACAAAGATCGCGCGCTGTTTGGGCTGATGCGCGACCTGGAAGCTTACGAGGGCGAAGGAGTGAAGCGGTTGAGCGGAGGCAGCGTGGAGATCCTGCCCTGAATTCCGGCGGAAAACGCGAAAGTAAGGGATACGAAGCGATAAGGCCTGGCGAATCCAGGATTCGTCTGAAGTCGGTACCTTGAAAGGAACAAGAAAGGGCGGAAATCGATGAGAACAGCGATCGAAGGCGAAAAAATGCATGCTTATCCGGGAATGGTGGCGGTTGTCACGTCCCGGCTGCAGGAGCGGAGAAACGTGATGGCTGCGGGATGGCATGCTTATATCGGCGCCAGTCCCGGCATGTACGGCATCGCCCTGCGGGAAGAAACGTTTACGTACGGACTGGTCAAAGAATCGGGATTGTTCGGCGTCAATTTTCTGCCGGCGGCGCAGTCCGAAGCGATTCAGGGAGCGGGAACGTACGGCGGTCATGAAGGAGATAAGCTTGCGCGATTGGGTCTTGGTTACGAAGACGGTCTGCGCACGGGTGTTCCGGTGCTGTGCGATGCGTATATGGCTTACGAGTGCCGGGTCGCCGATATTAATTCGTATGGCGACCATTACTGGATTGTGGGAGAAATCGTGCAGGTCTATCAGGATGAAGCTTTGTTTGGCCCGGACGGCCTGCCGGATCTGGCGCAATTATCGATTCCTCTCTATATGGGACGCTCCGCTTACCGTATTCTGGACGACACGGCGGACAAGAAGATTCACCGCTTATAGAGAACATCGATAAGGCGAGCAGTCCCGTAAAAGCCGTGACAGCCGCTATTCCAACAAAAGGCCGCTCCCTGCAGGCAGAGGGACGGCTTTTTGTTATCGATTTTTTCTATGGATGTTGTCGATTGACAGCTTCGCCTGCGGACACTATGATACATTAAACCGACTTAATCAATCGGATAAATCATAATGAAAGCGGGGCGGCCGAGTGAATATTGAAAATATCGAGTCTTTCGTCTATATCAACCACTACGGGAGCTTCAACAAAACGGCCGAAGCGCTGTTTTTGTCGCAGCCTTCGGTAACGGCGAGAATCCAGACGCTGGAGCGTGAACTCGGCTGCCGGCTGTTCGACCGGATCGGCAAGCAGATTGTACTGACGGAAGAAGGACGCAAATTTTTGCCGTATGCCCAGGAAATGCTGAAGACGCTGCAAAAAGGCCGTCAGCATATCCGCCGTTCCGAGAAGCTGCCGCAGGAACTGCGGATCGGCAGTACGATTTCCGTATCGAATTATCTGATTCCCGAGCTGCTGCCCCGCCTGCACGAACGCTGCCCCGGCGTTCATATCAAATTGAGCACGGGGGGAACCGAAGAGCTGGTCAAGCGGCTGCTGGCGGGAGAGATCGATGTGGCGTTTATCCGCAAAGTGATGCATCCGTCTCTTCGCACCGCCGCCTTTTACGAAGATCCCATTCATCTGTATGTGCCTTCGAACCATCCGTTTGCCCGCGAAGAATCCGTATCGGTGGAAGCTTTGCAGGAGCACAAACTGGTCTTTTTCGAATGCGGGACGCTGGACTGGCTGCGGATCCACCGGGCATTCGAAGCGTTGGATTCGCCGCCGGATATCGCTTTTCACGTCGACAATTCGGAAACGGCCAAAAAGCTTATTTTGCGCGGAACGGGAATCGGCTTCCTGCCGGCGGTCTGCGCGCGGGAAGAAGTCCGGGACGGCCGCTTGACGCCTGTCCGGGTCAGGGAGCTGTCCGAATTCGCTCTGCAAACAAGCCTGGTCGCACTGCGTCAGGACGATTCCGCGATTGCCCGGGAACTGGCCGCAATCTTCGGCGATCTGGTACGCGAAGGCGGATTGGCGTCTTCTCCGCTCAAAGGCCGCAGCGGGCCTGAACCGCTTCGTGCGGCGGATGACCGACCTGAAGCCGTATCGGCTCCTTCAAGGTAGCGCGTACGACTTGTTCGCCGGCTTTGTACATGAGGCTTTCGCCTGCGGGCGAAAGCCTTTTTGGACATTGAATCGGGATACGTCCCAAAACTTTCATTCGACGGAAACATCCGGTAAACTGGAGATGAAAGCGATATCATACAGAGGCGTAAGCCGGAAGGGTGGAACAAGAACTTGAACGATTTCATCAATGTGGGCATGATCGGCTACAAATTTATGGGCAAAGCGCACAGCAATGCTTACCGGGCGCTGCCCATGTTTCTGCCGAACGTGCCAAAGCCGAGAATGAAAGCGATCTGCGGCCGGGACGAGCAGGCCGTACGCGCGGCGGGCGAGCAGTTTGGCTGGGACAGCGTAGAGACCGACTGGCGCAGTCTGGTTGCACGGGCGGATATCGATCTGGTCGATATCAATGCCCCAAGCGACGCGCACAAGGAAATCGCGTTGGCCGCTGCGGCGGCCGGCAAGCATATTTTCTGCGAAAAGCCGCTGGCGCTCAGTCTTGCCGATTCGAGAGAGATGCTGGAAGCCGCCGAACAGGCAGGTGTCAAACATATGGTCGGCTTCAATTACCGTTTCGCGCCGGCCGTACGTCTGGCCAAGAAACTGATCGAAGAAGGACGTCTGGGGACCTTGTACCATTTTCGCGGATTGTTCCTGCAGGATTGGATCATGGATCCGGACTTTCCTCTGGTGTGGAGACTGCGCAAAGAGGTAGCCGGCTCGGGTTCGCTCGGCGATCTGGGCGCGCATACGATCGATATGGCACGCTATCTGGTGGGAGAGTTCGATGAAGTGATCGGCATGACGGAGACGTTCATCAAAGAGCGGCCGATGCCGACGGAGATGACGGGACTTACGGCAAAAGGCAGTGCGGACGGTCCGCGCGGCGAAGTGACGGTGGACGATGCGGCAATGTTCATGGCCCGGTTCGCTGGGGGGGCGCTCGGGACGTTCGAAGCGACCCGCTTCGCGAACGGTCATCGCAGTACCAATTCGTTCGAGATCAACGGTAGCCTCGGCAGCGTGCGGTTCGATTTTGAACGGATGAACGAGCTTGAAGTCTATTTCTCGAACGATGCCGAAGACGTGCAGGGCTTCCGGCGCGTGCTGGCGACCGATGCGGCGCATGAGTATATGCATGCCTGGTGGCCGGCCGGACACACGATCGGTTACGAACATACCGTGACGCACGAAGTGCACGAGCTGATGAAAGCGATCGCGGAAGACCGTCAACCGGTCCCGAACTTCGTGGACGGCGTGAAATGCCAGGCCGTTCTTGAAGCCGTGGAACGGTCTGCGGCCGAGAAGCGCTGGGTCAGCCTGCAGGAATTCGACAACTGACGAAGCCGCGTCAACAGCGGAACCGTCAAAAAACCTTCTCCGGACCGGAGAAGGTTTTTTGGCTTGTTTGGCCTCAGCCGTTTTCTTTTTTGATATCCGGCACGTCCACTTTGATCTTGCGGTTGGCCGCTTGGAGCTGCTTCAGGAACTGCTCTT
This sequence comes from Saccharibacillus qingshengii, assembly GCF_013185195.1. GTDB lineage: Bacteria > Bacillota > Bacilli > Paenibacillales > Paenibacillaceae > Saccharibacillus > Saccharibacillus qingshengii. The sequence continues at coordinate 64,198 of NZ_JAAZWC010000015.1, read as the reverse complement.
CCCGAAGCGGGGAAATCAGAATGCTGCCGCCGGTATAGAGGATCTCCAGACGGCTGCGCGAGTGGGCGGGGCCCGAGTTGAAACTGCGTTTGCGGCGAACGGCTTCGATCCGGTCGATCGGGATATTCCAGTTCAGCGGACCCGAGCGCACGCGCAGATGGCCGCCCTGAATCTCGTAGTTCGTAATATACCAGGTGGAAACTACGAACATCAGAATCAACAGCCAGATCGGAATGAACAGCAGGGAGCCTCCGGTGCTGAGTCCCATCCAGACTAGGATCAGCAGAATGATAATAATGGACCAGTTCAGAATGAAGAAGAAAATGTCTTTTTCGCTTTTGTATCGATTCATGCCCGCCTCCGAATAAATGATTTCCTGTTTATTCTACAGGAGCGCGGCCGCTTCGTACAACGATACAAAAGATCCGGGGGTTTGAAAGGCCTCAACTGTCACAAACCTGTCTCCCCAAAAAGGAATTCGCTCTTTCGCTTTACCAGAGAAAAGAGTATAGTAGAAAACCGGAGTTCTCTTTTGCGACTCCTTGGTAGAGAGATAGAGTATGAACGAAAAGGGGTATTGGGATTGAGTAAGGGAAAGCCATTGGGTTTATGGGTGCTGACGGCATTGGTCGTCGGCAATATGGTCGGATCGGGCATTTTCATGCTGCCGCGTTCGCTGGCGGAAGCCGCAAGTCCGGCAGGTACGGTACTAGCCTGGGCAGTGACCGGTTTCGGTGTGCTGATGCTGGCGCTTGTGTTCGGAAATCTGGCGCTGCGCAAACCGGATCTGAACGGAGGTCCGCAAATCTATGCCAAAGAATTGTTCCCGAACAGCCCGAATTTATCGCTGCTGTCGGGATTTATGTCGAGCTGGGGATACTGGATCGGCAATATTGCGGGATTTGTTGCGGTGATCACGACGTTCGCGAGTTATCTGTCCACGTTTTTCCCTGCAATGAACAGCACGGTGATCTTGATGAGCGCAGGGGACTTCCAACTGACGATCGGCCATGCGCTGAATTTCATCGTCTGCTCGCTGCTGCTGTGGAGTACGCATTTCCTGGCGCTGAGAGGCATCGAGGGTGCCGGACGGCTTAACTTGATTGCCACGGCTACGAAAGTGATCGGCTTCGCACTGTTTATCGTGATCGCGCTGTTTGCGTTCCAGTCGTCCACGATGGGACAATTCGCAGCCGCGCATCTGGACAGCGAAGGGCGTTCCGTCTCGCTGCTGTCGCAGGTCAATGCGGCGGCGGTCGTGACCTTGTGGGCATTTATCGGCGTGGAGTCGGCGACCGTATTCGCGGCACGAGCCAAACGCAAAAAAGACGTCAGCCGCGCGACGGTTGCCGGACTTGCGATCGCCATCGTGCTGTATGTAGGGATCAGTATTCTGACCATGGGCCTTCTGCCCAAGGAACAGCTGATGCAGTCGCAGAATCCGCTCGTCGATGCGATGGCAGCCGTACTTGGTCCGTACGGCGGTTACCTGCTGGCTGCGCTCGGATTGATCAGTCTGATCGGTTCCACGATCGGCTGGGTACTGCTCAGTGCGGAAGTGCCGTACGAAGCGGCCCGGCAGCGTGTCTTCCTGCAGCCGTTTCGCAAAGAGAACGATAAAGGCATGCCGAAGCTGTCACTGTGGATCTCGAACGGTCTCGGCCAACTGCTGATCTTCTCGACGATCTCGGGTTCGATCTCGCAGGCGTTCGACTTCATTATCGTGGTCGCCACGCTTGCGTATCTGGTCCCTTACCTGATCGCCTCGGTCTACCAGCTTAAGCTGACGCTGACAGGCGAAGGATATTCGGTTATGCGGGAACGGCGTATGGACGGCATCGTGGCCGGGCTTGCGACGATCTACTCGATCTGGGTCGTCTATGCAGGTATGGGCGATTGGCAGACCTTCCTGTTCGGCGTTCTGCTGCTGGTCAGCGGCATCGTTTTTTATCCGCTGCTGCACAAGCAGCTGCGGGAAGCGGACGAAGGGAACAAGGGGATTTGATTCAATAACATCATCTACGGCATCGAACAGTAGAAAATGTGGGACATCGTGTATAAGAGGAAGGCAGCCGCTCAGCGGCTGCCTTTTTTGCGCTTTTGAAATCAGGGAGGAGAGAAAGTTATGCGAAATCGTGAATTTGATAGCAAAAACGAAAAATTATCGGCGCCAAGTCAAGCGGAGTGCGGAACTGGTCGTATCGGAGCGGCATCTTCTGTTCTAAGAAAACTGCTTATTCCTTTCTTACGCCGTCCGGGATCGAGTCTTCTGGCTGCTTTGCTCGGCATCGCGGCGGCTCTGTTCAATCTGTCCCGACCGGTGCTGCTCGGTTGGGCAGTTGGAAACCTTACGTCTGATCCGGAGTCGGGCGGCTGGCGAATTGCGGTCGGGTTCCTGCTGCTGAGTTGGATATGTACGTGGCTGGTTTCCTATGCGCTGGAACGGATATCGACCCGTGCGGAGCAAAATGCGCTGCTGGATTTCAGGCTTGAGCTGTTCACGCACCTGCTTCGGCTGCCGAGAGAGCAAAGCGAACGTATTCCCCCAGGCCGCCTCGAAGCTTATAGCTTGACCGATCTGCCCAGGCGGATTGGATAATAGAGATCCGAAAAGGGAAAATAAAATCGATCCGAGCACCGCGGATTTCAACGTCGATGCAGCAAGAGCCGATATGAAGAGCCTTCATTTAAGCCAAAAACAGTTCGTGATTTTCTTGATAATAAGAAATGATGAAGTCGCGGAATTTGCTGGCCGAAGAGGATAGCGTCTTATGTCTGAGCCAGGATAATCCTACCGGATAGGTAGCGGCTTCATCCGTCAATTGAACATAATTCAAACCTAAGGTGCGGCAGATCGAGATCGGAAGCAAAGCTGCACCCTGATCAAGCTTGGCAATTTCGACCAGCAGATGAGAATCGACCTCGAATGCGATGTTCGGGCTGAATCCGGCTTTTTCGTAAAGCAATGCCGTAAAATCGCTGTATTCCGCATTATTGGCCAAAGTAATGAACGACTCGTCGGCAACCTGGCTTAACGGGACTTTGGTTTGATCCGTCAATTTGTGGTTCGAAGGCAGGACCAGAACAATATCTTCATTGACCAGAACGCGGCTTTCGATTTCTTCGTCTTGAATAGGATGGCCGGTAATGCCAAGATCGATGGAGCCTTTTTTTAAACTTGCGGCTATTTCGTTTTTGGCACCGAGGCTTTGAATAATCTTGGATTCGGGGAAGCTGGTCACATAGCTGCGGATCAGCCCCGTAAGAAATCTCGGATTCGTGATCGATATTTTAATGATCCCGGCGGTTGACTGTTCCTCTGAATGAATTTCTAGACGCGCATTGTCGATCTCGGTAAAAATCCGGTTAACGTGTTTCAAAAGAATATGTCCCGAAGAACTCAATTGAATATTTCTCCCTGTCCGCTCGAACAAGGCCGTTCCCAATTCATTTTCAAGTCTTTTGATCGTCAGGCTTAAAGAAGGCTGGGCAATATTCAATTGTTTGGCCGCTTTGGAGATGTGTTCCGTATAAGCCACCGTCTGAAAGTATTTGAGCTGAAGCAGTTCCATATGAACCTCCATATATTGATTAGGATAAATGTATATATAGATAATTATATATTAGATTAAATTTAAATGAAGAGATAAAATAATAACAGAAGAAACAATTTTAAGCGATAAAAGGAGACGGGATTCTATGAAAATCGATGTGAACCACATAGCCAAAAATCTCAATACGCCTCTAACTGCGCCTGCGTACTCCATGCCGCCCTATAAATTCGTCAACCGCGAATATCTGAACATCATTTATCGGACGGATACAAAAGCTTTGCGCGCGGCTGTGCCGGAACCTCTCGAGATCGGGGATCCTTTGGTCAAATTCGAAGTGATGTGGATGCCCGACGTTTCCGGATTGGGTGCGTATACCGAGGCTGGACAGGTGATTCCGGTCCGCTTTAACGGCGAGGACGGCGATTATGTGCATTCGATGTACGTGGACAACTTCCCGGCGATCGCAAGCGGCCGAGAACTTACGGCATATCCGAAAAAGTTGGGCGCGCCCAAGCTGTATGTGGATTCGGATACGCTGGTCGGCACGCTGGATTACGGCTCGCTCCGTATCGCAAATGCCACGATGGGATATAAGCATGTCGAGATGGACAAGGAAGCGGCCAAACAGGAAATCTGCCGTCCTAACTTTATGGTGAAGATCGCGACGGATTACCCGGGGAATCTTCGGATTTGCGACTTGATTCGAACCCGGATTACGGACATCAAAGTGAAATGGGCTTATAGCGGACCTGCCCGGCTTCAATTATTCGAACATGCGCTGGCGCCTCTTGCGGATCTGCCGGTATTGGAAATCGTTTCGGCGTCCCATATCCTGACAGACTTGACCTTGAATGCGGCGCAGCCTGTATACAACTACTTGGAACAATAATATTGGAACAATAATAAAGGAGAGTTTAAAATGAGAATCGCGGTTTTGGGAGCGGGTTCCTTGGGAACCATTGTCGGAGCGTATCTGTCTGCCGGAGGGATGGATGTCGAGTTGATCGACGTCTATCAGGCGCATATCGAGGCTCTGAATGAAGTTGGCGCCAAAGTTACGGGTACGACGGAATTTCATGCGGAAGTAAAAGCCGTTAGCCCTAAGCAGAAATCGGGGACATACGATCTGGTTCTGCTGTTAACGAAGCAATTGTATAACGACTCCGTTCTTGCAGAGCTGCTGCCGTTTTTAAAAGAAGAGAGTGTAGTCTGTTCCCTGCAAAACGGGATACCCGAACAGAAAGTGGCTTCGATCGTCGGCGAAGAGCGCGTAATCGCGGGATCGGTCGAATTCGGTGCCACCTTTATCGAGCCGGGCGTTTCCGAGCTTACGACCGAGTACGGCCAGTTTAAAAAGTATGCTTTTCAAATCGGAGAATTAAACGGCGAAACGACGGACAGAATCCGGCGGATTCAGACGGTGCTGGAGCTTGTGGGCGGAACGCATATTTCCGATAACCTGGTCGGAACGAAATGGTCAAAACTGCTGATCAATAACGCGTTCAGCGGTCTGTCGGCAGCGTTAAACGGAACGTACGGAGACATTCTCGACCATGAAACCGGCATCGCGAGCGCGGTTCATATCGCGGACGAGACGATCAAGGTCGGACGCGCAAATGGTATCCGATTTGCCAAAATGGGCGGATTCGATCTGGAATCTCTGGAATTGAGCAGCGAAAACGATGTTCCCGAACGTATCCAAGCCTTCAGGGTAACCATGGAGCCCTCGAGGCTGCTGAGAGCGAGCATGCTTCAGGATCTGGAGAAAAAGCGCGACACCGAGATCGATTACATTAACGGAGTGATTCCGAAAACGGCCGAAGGCACAAGAATTCCGACGCCGTTCAACGACTTGGTCGTCTCGCAGATCAAATCGGCCGAAGAAACCCGAACCGTACCCGATTTCGATACGAATCTCAAAGCCTTCCAAAAGCTGCTCGTTATTTAACAACAAAGAGGAACCGAAAACACAAAGCCTACGGAAGATTCGGCCGGCTGAAGGGTGATTTCGTTTAACCTATCGCATGCTCGACAAAAAAGCCGGATGAGGCAAATCCTCATCCGGCTTTTTCCGCTTTCATTCTTATTTGTCGCATGAACCGATTCGCTGGTACACTAAGATTAAACAGACATTTATTCTACATATCAATTAACGAAAAGACGGAGGAACCATGACCATTATCGGAATCGATCTGGGAACGACCAACAGCGCCGTCTCCGTCTGGAAAAACGGACAGGCCGTGCTGATCCCCAATGCTCTGGGGGATAAATTGACGCCGTCGGTCGTCGGAGTCGACGACAACGGCGATATTTTGATCGGTCGAATCGCAAGGGAACGTCTGCTGACGCATCCTCTGCTGACGACGGCCGCTTTCAAACGGCATATGGGTACGCCGCGCGAGATCCGTCTCGGCGACCGCCGTTTCCGCGCGGAAGAACTGTCGGCGCTTGTACTTCGGGCACTCAAAGCGGACGCGGAGAGTTTCCTCGGCGAGCCGGTGACCGAAGCGGTCATCAGCGTACCGGCCTACTTCAACGATACGCAGCGCAAAGCGACCCGCATGGCGGGCGAGCTGGCCGGCCTCACGGTCGAACGTCTGCTCAACGAACCGACAGCTGCCGCGATTGCTTACGGACTGCACCAACAGAAGCCCGAGACCCAGTTTCTGGTGTTCGATCTGGGCGGCGGCACGTTCGACGTCTCGATTCTGGAGCTGTTCGACGGCGTGATGGAGGTCAAGTCGGTTGCGGGAGACAATTATTTGGGCGGGGAAGATTTTACCGACGCGATCGTCGATCATTATCTGTCTTCGTTTAATGTACAGGCGTCTTCTTTGGAACGCAAAACGCTTGCTTTTTTAAGGGATCAGGCGGAAATGGGCAAGCGCTTGTTATCCCGGGATCAGCCGATCCATCTGCGGGCGGGTATCAGCGGCGAGATGAAGGAGCTGCGGATCGACCGGGAGCGGTTCGAGAAACTGGTGCAGCCTCTGGTTGAACGGCTCCGGCGTCCGATCGAACGCGCGCTGCTGGATGCGTCGATCGATGCGTCGGCAGTGGACGAGATCGTGATGGTCGGCGGAGCTTCGCGTATGCCTGCAGTCTACGGGATGCTGAGCCGGATGTTCGGCCGCCTGCCTGCTGCGCATATCGATCCGGACGAGACCGTTGCGGTCGGTGCGGGCGTTCAGGCGGGCATGAAAGAACGCAGCGAGGAATTTCAGGATGTAGTCATGACGGACGTTTGTCCGTATACGCTCGGAACCGAGGTGGCTATGGCTTACGCGACAGGCGAATACGAGAGCGGACATTTCAGTCCGATTATCGACCGCAACACGTTTGTTCCGGTCAGCCGGGTCAAACGGTTTTCTACGGTGAATGAAGAGCAGACCCGGATTATCGTCAAAATCTATCAGGGCGAGAACCGGCTTGCCGCGAACAATCTGCTGCTCGGCGAGCTGGAAGTCGAATTCCCTCCCGGAACGGCGGGCATCCGCGATATCGATATCCGCTACACTTACGATATCAACGGGATTCTGGAAGTCGAAGTCAAAACCGTCGGTTTGGATGACGTACACCGGGTTGTGATCGAAGAAAATCCCGGCGTGATGAGCCGGGAAGAGATCGAACGCCGTCTGGCGCAGCTATCCGCCCTCAAGATGCATCCGAGAGACCAGGAGAAAAACCGGCTGCTGCTGGCACGCGGCGACCGTCTCTACGAGGAACGGCTGGGCGACGAACGGGAATGGATCGGGCTTGCCCTGCAGCGTTTCGAAGCGGCTCTGCATCGGCAGGACGAGCAGGAAATTCGGGAGGAAGCGGAGCGGCTGGAACAGCTCCTGGATCAATTCGAAAGGAACCGGCGTTAAGATGGGGGTCTGGGGAATTCTGGGCCTCGCGCCTACCGCAGATACCCGTGCCATTAAACGGGCCTATGCCGCTCTGCTCAAGCAGGTACATCCGGAAGACGATCCGGAAGGTTTCCAGCGTCTGCGGGAAGCTTACGGGGAAGCGCTGGAATTGGCCAAGACGCTTACGCCGGAAGAAGTCGCACGCGGACAGTCCGATGCTTCTCCCGCGCCGGATTCGCCTGGCTTGGGAGGATTCGGCCGGCCCAATGAAGAAGCCGGGCCGAGGGCGCAGGCGGCAGAACCCTCGCCTGGCGCCCTGCCTGTTTGGGGGCAGGCCAACCGGCTGGCCCGGCGAAGAAGGGAAGAAACCGTCGGGCAGCCTCCGCATCCGCAGCCGGAAGCCTCAGCGGGTGACCGGACACCGATTCCGGCATTGCCCGAGCAGCCGGCAGCGGGCGAAGAACGGGAAGCGGAAGTCTGGATCGGCCGCTTCGAACAGCTTTACGGGAATTATACGCTGCGGATCCAAACGGAAGCCTGGCGTGAACTGCTCGAACAAGAACGGCTGCAGCAGCTGGCGTTCAAACAAGCGTTCCAGCCGCGTCTGCTTGTCTTTTTGGCTGAACATCCTTACCTGCCGCGTGCGGTTTGGCGGATGCTGGACCGTATCTTTTATTGGACGGACGACGAGATCGGACTGGCTCGGCTGGTTCCGCCCGGTTTTGCCGCTTTTATGCTTGATTCGATCCGGCAGGCGTCGGAACTTCGTTTCGATTACCTGCCCAAAGGCGCGGATTTCGATCAGGACGAATTTCTCGGTCTTCGCAGCCGGGGAGCGGCCCGGCTCAGAAGCGGCAGTCTGGAAGAAGCGCTGGAAGATTTCGATGCGGCGTTCCGCCTGTTTGCCGGAGACCCCGATCTGCTGCGCCTTCGGGCGACAGCCCTGCATTTGATGGGCGACGACGAGAAAGCCGAGATCGACTGGGCTTCGCTGGTCGGACGTTATCCGCAAGAGCGGGATGCCCTGATGCGTCTGGCGGATCTGATGCTTGAAAGCGATCGGGCTTCCGATGCATTAAGATTGTACCAACGGGCGCTGGATTTGCTGCCGAACGATCCGCATGCCCTGCTGGGCCTGGCGCGCTGCTATCGCGAGCTGGAGCGATTCGCGGAATCGTTTCAGGTGTGCGAGCTGGCGCTGCTGCTGGAACCTTCCGATATCGAACTCCGTATTCGGCTGCTGGAGCTGCTGGAACAGGACCTGGAGCGGCAGTTGGTCGTACTGAAGCGCTATCCCGGCGACAAAGAGACGAGAGCTGCGGCAGCCGAGTGTCTGTTCGAGTTGGAACGGTACGCCGAATGCGAGCGCCTGCTGACGGAAGCGCCGCTGTACGGCTGGACTAGTGCAATGAAAACGCTGCTCGGCCGTACGCTCTGGAAGCTTGGACGCAGGGAAGAAGCGGGAACGGGCTTCAACGAAGCGGTTGCTTTGGCGGAAGCGGCAGGGCAAAGCGGATATGAAGCAAGGCTGCACCGGGGAATGTATCGAATGGAGATCGGACAAACGGAGTCTGCGGAAGAAGATCTGCGCCTTGCGGCCGCGCTTGGACCAGGCAGCCCGCAGCTCGCGGCCGCATGGGGACGCTGCGCATTCGAAAGCGGCAGATTCGAAGAGTCGGCTGCTTGGTACGGCCGTGCGCTGCAAAGCAAGCCCGACAGCGCCTACTATGCGGGCCGAGGACGGGCCCTGCACAAATTGGAGCGCTACGCGGAAGCGATCGAAGATTTGGAACGCCGTTTGAGCGTCGAACCGGATTCGCAAGTCATTCTGCAGGCTCACGGCGATTGTCTGGCGAAGCTGGGACGTCCGCTGCCGGCATCATCCCGTTTGGAGCTTCCGCACAGCCGCGGCCGCTCCGGCGAGAGCAAGGAGGAATGAAGAATGGATGAGTATTCGTACCGCAGGGCGCTGCAGTGGGCGGCGTCTCTCGGCGGCCCGCTGCTGGAAGAGCACGGGGTAAAACCGCCTTACGGCATGTATGAATGCGGCAAAGCCCGGTTGGATGCGGCCGGAATCCTCCGGAATCTTTGGCAGGTCGAAAATGCCGCAGATCTGCGGGAGTTGGCGGAACGGTTCTGGTCGGGGCTCGACAATCCGCAGTTTCAGCAGATTCGGCTGTTCTTCAGCGGATTGACGCGGGCAGAGCGTTCCTCCGATCTAGCCGCGCAGACGCCCGGAAGCGTACGCGGCCGGGAAGGATACGTGGTCAATCTGTATATGGATCGCCTGCCGCCCGCGGGTATTGCCGCCTGGGACTTGGGCCGGCTGGCTTTTTATATTCGCTGTGCACGGTTGGCGCGATATATCAACGAGCAGGAAGAAGCCGCCTACCTGCTGCACAATGCGGTCCGGGTCCGATTTTCTTACCGGAATTGGGCGGATTATGCGGTAGCTTATATGGCAGGGTGTCAATTCTCGCAAAAAGACTTGTCCGAGGAAGGGGCCGAGATCCGTCTGGTCCGTCTGCGCAGACTGCTGACCGGCCCGAAAAGTCCGTGGCGGGAGCTGGAATGGGACATCATCCTCCCCGAACCACCGGCACTGCCGGAATAAAAAGGAGTAATGAGAGGCTGCGAATTTCCCGGCGGCGATTATGATGATGAACGGCTGCGGCCGATCGACAGGAAAAATGTCGAACAATTATATCATCAGCCTGCCGCTGCCCGACGATTTGTCCGGTATCGAATTCCGCGTGCGCGCTTATGAAGACCCTACAAAGAAGAAGCCGCCGGGACCGGAAATTTTGTTGAGATAACGGTAGCTTTGCAGCTTGTCTCCCGGTATAATCAACGCAAAGAAGGCCGATTCGGCTGAATACTTTGCATGTTTATACGAGAAAAGAGGGGTAGTTATGCAATCTTCAAAAGGGTTTTCGGTTAAAACGATCGTCGCGATCGGAATTGGAGCGGCTTTGTTCGTCGTATTGGCACGTTTCGGTTCGATTCCGACCGGCATTCCGAATACCAACTTACAGACGAACTACGCGATTCTGGCTCTGTTCGCCCTGCTGTACGGACCGTGGGCGGGCCTGCTGATCGGTTTGATCGGGCACAGCGTGGCGGATCTGCTGTCGTTCGGACCGTGGTTCAGCTGGATTATCGCTTCCGGAGTCGTCGGCCTTCTGGTCGGTCTGCTGACGCGCGGCATCCGGATCCACGATGGAGAATTCGGAGGAAAAGGAATCTTGAGGTTCAATATCGCGCAGATCGTCGCCAATGCGGTCGGCTGGTTTGTGGTCGCTCCGGTGCTTGATATCGTGATCTATGCGGAGCCTGCGAACAAAGTGTTTACACAGGGATTTGCCGCAGGCGGTATGAACATCGTGATCGTGGCGATTCTTGGCACGCTGCTGGCCGTCGCCTACTCCAAAACGCGAACCAAACGGGGAAGCTTGACGCGCGAAGCCTAGCATGTGAAAATTGGAGAAGAAGCAAGCTTGGAAAAAGCCGGTGCATGCAGCCGGCTTTTTCGTTTGTCTGAACCGCTTGAGAGATGAGATTGCAGCAGAGGAAGGAAATCCATGAGAAAACCGGTGATCGAATTCGATCGTTTTACTTTTCAATACCGTGCGCAGAGTGAACCGACGCTGCACGAGATCAGCCTGACCCTGTACGAAGGGGAAAAAGTGCTGATCGTCGGTCCTTCCGGATCGGGGAAGAGCACGCTTGCGCACTGCATCAACGGACTTGCGCCGCATTTTTATCCGGGTGAATATTCGGGATCGCTAAAGATCATGGGCAAGGACGCTTCCGATTCCGGCATTGCGGAGCTGTCCGATCTTGTGGGGACGGTCCTGCAGGACCCGGACGGACAGTTCGTGGGACTGACTGTTGCCGAAGATATCGCTTTTAAGTTGGAAAACGACGGGATGGGCCACGCGGAGATGCTGCGGCGTGTCCGGGAAGCGGCGGAGGAAGTAGACTTCGCGGACTTTCTGAACGCTTCGCCGCAGGAGCTGTCCGGGGGGCAGAAACAGAAGACGACGCTTGCCGGAGGACTGGTCGGCGGCGCGCCGATCCTGCTGTTCGACGAGCCGCTGGCCAGTCTAGATCCGCAGGCGGGACGTGCGACCATCGAGCTGATCGATCGGCTGCACCGGGAATCCGGCCGGACGATCCTGATCGTCGAGCACCGGCTGGAAGAAGTGCTGCACTGTCCGGTAGACCGGATCATCGTGATCGACGAAGGACGTATCGCTGCCGATCTGCCGCCGGATGAGCTGCTCTGCTCGGGCCTGCTGCGGGAAAAAGGAATCCGAGAGCCTCTGCATCTGTCCGCGATGCGCTATGCGGGCTGTTTGCTGTCGCCGGCCATCAAGCCGCGCAGTGTCGAGACGGTTGATCTGCACAGCGCTACGGGTCAATTGGCTCGTTGGCACGAAGCGAATACGGCCGTGTCCGAGCCGGCGCACCGGGAACCGCTGTTGGAAATCGAGCATCTTACCTTCGGCTACGATCCCAAGTCTCCGGTGCTGGAAGAGGTGTCGCTAACCGTAGGCCGGGGAGAGATTCTCTGCATCGCCGGACGCAACGGAGCAGGGAAATCGACCATTTCCCGTCTGATCTGCGGATTCCATAAGCCGTTGTCGGGCTCGATCCGTCTAGATGGCCGCGATCTGTCGGACGATACGATTCGCGAGCGTGCGGACCGGATCGGGTTCGTGATGCAGAATCCGAACCATATGCTCTCCAAGCCTATGCTGTACGACGAAGTGGCGCTGGGGCTTGTCAACCGCGGCGTTCCGGAAGCGGAAGTCCGTGAGCGGGTGAACGAGACGCTGCGCGTCTGCGGGCTGTATCCGTTTCGAAGTTGGCCGCTGTCCGCGCTCAGCTACGGGCAGAAGAAGCGTGCGACGATCGCTTCCATTCTCGTGCTGCGCCCCGAAATTCTGATCCTTGACGAACCGACGGCGGGTCAGGATTTTCGGCATTATAATGAAATGATGAAATTTTTGACGGAATTGAACAACCAGGGGATGACGCTGATCCTGATTACGCACGATATGCACCTGATGCTCGAATACGGACAGCGTGCGGTCATTTTGTCCGAAGGCCGGAAGATTGCCGAAGATGTGCCGGCACGCATTCTCGGCAATGCCGCTTTGATGGAAGAAGCGCATCTGCACGAGACATCGCTGCATGTGCTGGCGCGGCGTGTCGGCATTTATCCGGAGGCTGAATTTGTCGCCCGATTTATTCGTTCGGATAGGGGGCTGCTGAACTGATGGCCGCCAAATTATTGGCTTATTTCGATACCGGATCGCCGATCCATCGGCTGAACGGCGTTACCAAACTGTCTGTATTCCTGCTGTTTTCGGTTACCGGAATGGTCATATACGACACTCGCTGCCTGTTGGCGATGCTCGTCTTGTCGCTGTCCGTGTTCGCTTGGTCCAAAGTGCCGTTCAAGCAGTATTCGTTCGTACTGTACCTGATCTTGATCTTCTCTGCGTTGAACCAGTTGGCGATCTTCCTGTTCGCGCCTGAGCAGGGTGTGCAGATCTACGGAACGCGGCATGAACTGCTGCCGATCGCAGGACGCTATACCTTGACGGCCGAGCAGCTGTTCTACCAACTTAACGTGCTGCTGAAATTTGCCGTGGTCGTTCCGCCGGCGCTGCTGTTCCTGCTGGCGACCGAGCCGAGCGAATTCGCGTCTTCGCTGAATCGCGTCGGCGTTCCTTACAAAGTCGCGTACGCCATCTCGTTGACCATGCGTTACATTCCCGACGTCCAGCAGGAATTCATGAACATTTCGACGGCTGCGCAGGCTCGCGGGATCGACTTGTCGAGAAAAGAAAAGCTGGGCCGCCGGTTGAAAAATATGGGAGCTATTCTGCTTCCGCTTGTTCTGGCGACACTCGAGCGGATCGAGAAAGTCAGCGCGGCGTTGGAACTGCGCGGCTTCGGCCGGAATCGCCGCCGTACCTGGTACCGCAGCCGCCCATTGACGCGCCGGGACATCGTCGTCTTGATCTGCGCGGTACTGATCTCGGCTGTCGCGTTCACGATTACGTTCTGGGACGGTTCGAGATTCTATAATCCGTTTTTGTAACGTTTGCGCTGGAAGAGTTAACATCGACAGAAAGTTCAAAAGCCGCCTGTACACGGATGTACGGGCGGCTTTTTGGCCTGCCGGTCACTTTTACACGAATTTACACGAAGCCTCCGTTGACCCGCAGCGTCTGTCCGGTGATCCAGCGGGCGTCTTCGCCGGCCAGAAACAGTGCGGCTCCGGTGATATCGTCCGTTTCGCCCAGTCTTCCGAAGGCATTCATGCCAACAATACCTGCAATTTGAGATTCGGACTTGTCCTGCATAAATAGCTCCGTGTTGACGGGACCCGGTGCTAGGGCATTGATCGTAATTCCTTTTGGGCCGAATTCTTTTGCCAGTTGGCGGGTGAATTGTTCGACGGCGCCTTTTGTTCCGGCATATACGCTGTATCCGGGAAACATGGCGCCGGTTACGGAAGTCGAGAAATTGATGATCCGGCCGCCTTCGTTCATCCGTGCGGCGGCGGCCTGACAGGCGAAAAACGTGCCTTTGACATTGACGGCAAACTGCCGGTCGAAGTCTTCTTCCGTGACTTGAAGCAGCGGTACCGTATGCATCAGGCCGGCGTTATTGACGAGGATATCGATACCGCCGAACGTCTCGAACGTCTGGGCGAACAGCGATTCGATCTCCGGCACGCGTCCGACATCGGCGCGAATGGCGGTCGCTTGTCCGCCTGCCGCTTTGATTCCGCGAACGACTTCTTCGGCTTTGCCGGAATTGTTCGAGTAATTGACGACGACGTTGGCTCCCTGCGCGGCGAAAGCTTCGGCAAGAGTGCGGCCGATCCCTCGAGACGAGCCGGTCACGATCACGGTTTTACCGGTAAAAGTTGTAGGGTAGACAGATGAATGCATAGAAATTCTCTCCTTTTTCGTCATAATGACAATGATGAAGCGGTCTGGGTCTATCTGGATTATGCCCGCTGGAGAGGCAGAAGCGGTAGACCGATTCCCGAAACTCCTTGCCTAATCCTCCAAAGGGTTCTCCGGATTGCAGCTTGGAACGATTCGCTGCAAATCGCGCGGATAGGGTAGCCAAACAGCGCGAAACCGGGCATGATAGACAAAGAAATTGCGGATGGACGGTCAAAACTTCCGCTCCGTTCCAGACAAGGAGGACGAGATATGGAATATCGTATAGACCGCAAGCAGTTGTCCGGACCGCGATTTGAAGACCTCCGGTGCGAGCTTGCGCAGCGTCTTCTTCGGTACTCGCCGATTGAAGGGCCGCAGACTACCCTGATTCCTGCGCTGCATATTATTCGTCAGCCATATCCGAACGAACCGGTACACTCGCTCTATCGTCCTTCGCTCTGCATCGTGGCTCAGGGAGCGAAACAGGTGCTGCTCGGGGGGGAAAGCTACACGTACGATCCGTCGACTTACCTGGCAACTTCGGTCGAACTGCCGATTCAAGGACGCGTTGTTGAAGCTTCCGAGGAACGGCCCTATTTAAGTCTGCAGCTGTATTTTACCGCGGACCAGATTCTTCCGTTGGAGGAAACCCTGGATTTGTCGACGGATAAGGACGCAACGGATCGGGGGCTTGCCGCCGGACGAATGAACGAAGACCTGCTGGATACGGTTCTTCGGTTGATCCGGCTGTTGGATACGCCGCGCGATATTGGGGCGCTTTCGCCGCTCATCGTACAGGAACTGCTGTATCGGACGCTGCAGGGGGAACTTGGCGGACAGATGCGGCGTTTTGCTGCAGCGGGCACGCTCTCCAAACGGATCGCAGATGTTGTGCGCCGGCTTCGGCTGGACTACGACAAGCCGCTGCGGATCGACGAGCTGGCGGCGCAGGCGCAGATGAGCGAATCGTCCCTTTATGCTCATTTCAAGAAAGTGACCCATCTGACGCCGATCCAATACCAGAAAAAAATTCGTCTGCAGGAAGCTCGCCGTCTGCTGCTGTCGGAGACAGGCAGTGCGGCGGAAGCGGCGTTCCGCGTCGGGTACGAGAGTCCTTCCCAGTTCAGCCGCGAATATGCGAGGCTGTTTGGTCTGCCGCCAGGCAGGGATTTGAAAAGGATGCAGGCAGGAATGACCGCGAACGCTTCGCCAAGCGGCGTACCGGGAGACTAACAGTGAAAAACCGCAGCAAAAAAGCCGAACATCCTTGTCCGGCTCAACGTGTCGAGAAAGTCGTATTCCAAACAAAGTGAGGAGCCGGAGGGAGAAATTCAGTGAAGGAACGATAGTGTTCGCCTTTGAAATCGAGAAAATTCCGCTGAAATTTAATCTTTTTCTCGATTTCAACACGCGACCGGAACGAATTTCTCCCGCAGCCGACCCGCTTCTCCTACGAATAGGACTTTCTCGACAACCTGAGCCGAACATCCTTGTTCGGCTTTTTTGCTGCGGTTTAGCCAAGGCCTCTCTTCCAAATAGGGAAGTGCCTCTTTCATCGATTTTCACCCTACTGCAGAGCTTCGAATTTGAAGACAAGACCTGAAACAATCAGCGAATATTCGTCAGAGCTTTAACAAACGCGTCGATCGACGCCGATCCGGTAGGGGTTGGAGGAAGAGAAGCGAGCGGATCGGCAGCGCGGTTCTGTGCAAATTCACCCAGCGATGTCCGCAGCCGGGTATCGAAATCGGCAGCGGAGCCGGCGGCCGAGCGTTCGCTGAGCATCGTATTCAGCAGCTTGGTCCAACCGCGGCCGCCCTGCTCGTAACCGAGTTCGGGATAACGCCGGGCCAGCTCAAGCGCTTCGCCGAGCGTGCGTCCTTCCTGCAGCTGCGCTGCCAGATACAAGCCGACAAACCGATGACCCGGATCGTCCGGCAGGGTTTGTTCGAACTCTTGAACAGCTTCGCCCGCACGGCCCCGGTAAAACAGCGATGCGGCATGCAGGGAGCGGAGATAGGGCTCGACCTGTCCACCATTCAGACGGGTATACCGCTCATAATAGTGTTCGTACGCGTCCCAATCGGCTTCTTCATACAGAAGGTTCAGCATCCGCTCGACTTCCTGGGGCGAAGAGACGCCTGCCGTCAAGCGTTCCAGCAACGGCAGCAGTTCCTTTTTTGCCAATGCATCGTGCGAAATTTCAACGTTGGACAGCATCAGTCGGGCCGTCATCCGCAGCGCATGGATATTCCGCGGGTCGCTCTCGGCTTCCTGCCGATACTGCTCGAATGCTTGGCTAAGCCGGCCCTTCAGCAGCAGCCGATCCGTGCCGCTGAGCTCCCGCTGCTTCAGATAGAAAAAAGGCAGATTGTTCGTTTGTTCCGGATTCAGCCGGTAACCCGAACTTTCGCTGAGAGCCCGTCCTTCGGCATCGTAAGCCCGAACCAACCAGGAGAAGCGGGCGTTCGGATTCATGTAAGCGAGCAGGTAGTTCGGATCCACATCTTCCCATTTCCCGGAATCGGGAAGGGTAGAAGCACCGGGAGCAGCGTACAGTTCTTCGATCGATAGCGACAGACGATTTTCCGGGATTCGGCTGCGAATTACCGTGCCGGTGCCCGATAACCCGTTCTCGTCGGGGATAAAGCCGGTTATGTCGTAATACGCGGCGCCCTGCACGGGTGTCCAGCGGAATTCAACCGTGTCTTCGGTCAGCTTCTGTCCGTTGACCGGAGATTGAAGTTCGATCAGAGGCCGCAGTGTCAGATTTTTCGAGAGATTCCGGCCCTGCTTGATTTCGATCCAGTCGTCCCATTGAACCGGGCGGCTCCGGCCGTCCACCTGTTCGTAGTCCAATCCGAGTTCGATCTGGTAAAAGCCGGGAGCGACATTGAGGATTTCAAAATTTCCGTTCGGGTCGGTGACGGCTTGATAAGGATCGTTCCGCTCCGCCGAGTCCGACCCTTCTTCGCCGAGTAGATAGATGCCGGCCCGCCGTACGGGTGATCCGTCCCGATCTATCAATCTGCCGCTGAATGTCGACGCAGCGGGCGTTTTCCCGGGCGTCTGCGTTGGCGGTTCGCGCTTCGCGAGTTCCTGCCTCAGCTTCTGTCCGTCCGCATGTTCGTCAAGGTCAAGCCGGTCCGCCGTCCGCTCCAGCATCCGGGTTGCTTGTTCGGCTTGGCCGAGCGCATCGTATTCGTAAGCCAGCTGGTTCGCAGCGCGCAGCAGCGTATCGCCCGGCGGTCCGCTGCCGACGTACAGCTCAAGCAGCGGCACCCGGTCTTCCGGCGTCAACGGTGCGGGATTGTCTTCGTCCGACTGCATCATCACCCGGGGACCGAGCCGGACGTCGAACGTGTAAGGTTCGTAGGCGGAAGGGAGCACCGCAAATTCGGCGATCCGCTCCAGCTTGTCCGCTCCGGACGCTGCTTCGATTTTTTCCAACATCCGGGCGCGGATCGCTTCCGGCGTTTGCGAAGCCTGGTAGCGGTCGACGGCACCCGGAATCCACAAGGCGGCGGCAGTCAGCAGAAAGACCGGAATGAGCACATACAGGACCAAATGTTTGACTTTTATTTTAATTTTCAAGGCGGTCCACCTCGTTTCGGTACGTATCGCTCCAGTAGATATTTCCTCCGACCTCGATCAATTCGCGCTGCTCGGCAGCAGGTTGCGGACTCTGCAGGGTATAGGACAGCACGGGAAGAGCGGCGAGCAGCAGCAGAGCGGCAGTTCCGCCGATCAGACCCGCAGGGTTCAGCACCCATTCCAGCTCACGGTTCCATAGGGCATGCAGCCGCGTTTTTCGCGGAGCGGGATGCGTGCGCTTCAGCACGGCTTCCTGCCCTGCAAACGTATGAAGCTTCAGCTCCTCGTCCAATTTTCGTTTGATCGCGCTGCGTTCCGTTTCCCTCATGTCGGTTCCTCCTTTTCCAAGATCCTTTTGAGCATCCTGCGTCCCCGTGCCAGTCTGGACTTGACCGTGTTTTCTCCGGATTCGAGCAGCTCGGCTATTTCTTTTATACTCAGCTCGTCAAAATAGTAGAGCACCACACTTTCCCGGTACAGGTAATCGAGCCGGCCTACCGCTTCCGCCAGGCGGCCTTGTTCCCACTGCGCCATCACGATATCGTCGGCGCTGGCCGAGACGGCTGCAGGGTCGGCGGGAAGATCGCCGGGCATTCCGCCCGGAAACAGATGCCGCCAACTCCAGGTCCGCTGCCTCATCCGGCATCGGTTGACGACGATCCGGATCAGCCAGGACTTCAGTTTGGCCGAATCTTGAAGCTGTCCGATTTTCAGATAAGCCTGGACAAAAGTATCCTGAACCGCTTCTTCCGCCGTCTGCCGGTCCCGCACCAGCAGGGAAGCCGTTCGCAGAAGGATATCGCCGTACCCGTCCATCAGCTCTCGAAGGGCCGATTCTTCCTGGTTTTTCAGTCTATCGATAAGATCCAGATGGGATACCCCCCTTTACCAATAAGATGCGGGCTGCGAACAATAGGTTGCAAAAAGAGGGAAATAAACAAAATTCGCCTAAGATGAGTTGTTTTTAACGAAAAATCCCGTTCGCCCGCATGAAAAATGCAGGGAACGGGAGATAGGAAGGAACATCTAACATTTTCGACGTACATCGTTTCAAAGTTTCTCGCTTACAAATAATACATTTTAAACAAAATATCCTGATTGTGATTGCCGAATTTCTTGCCGAAGATGGTCGCTCCGCCGACGTTCTTGGCGTCTTCCTTGACTTCGATCCGCAGAGTCCAGCGGTCGCAGTTCGTGTCGAGGTCGGCAACCGAGATATCGGACATCGGATCGCCGTCGACGTAGGTGCCGTGTCCGGTAATCCGGATCGTCTTGAGCAGACCGTACTGATTGAGATTATGCGGCCACCAGTCGGGTGTCAGCTTGCCCCGGGTGTCGGCGAAATCGCCGGGACTGGTCCAGGTCCCAAGTTCAATCCCGTTCAGCGTAAAGGTAAGGTCCGAAGGCCAAACGTCGTTGGAGAAAGGGAATTCCGAAGAAAGTTCCATACTGATCTCGAACTGCTGGAGTTTTTCTTCTTTTTTGAGGAAGTTCGCGACATTGTACTGCACGAATCCCTGCGTAAACCACAAGATCTCCGCATCCATCCGTTTCGGGTCCATAAAATATTTGGGTTCGTCGACCGGCCCGATAAAGTCTTTGTCCGATGCAAGCCCGCAGGTCGGTTTGAGATCGAAATTGGTATAGTGACCGACGGGCACGGAAGTTTCGTACGAATCGAAAGAATGGAAAATCTTTTTGGGGAAATTGATTTCGATATGGTCGACTTTGAGGATCGAGAGTTTCTGGAGACCCGACTTGCCGGGAACTTTCTCCGTTTTGATAATACCGGCGTCTTCGAGTTTCTTGATGTGCTTGATCACAATCGGACTGCTGATCTTCAATTCGGCGGCCAGTTCCTTGATGTTCATTTTGTTTTTGGACAGCAGCTGAATGATTTTGATACGAACATCGCTGGCAAGCGCTTCATAGACGATAAGAGAGGAGTGATCGATTTCCAACTGCATGTTATCCCACTTCTTTCGCTTGGTTTCATTAAACGGGCCGCGAGGACCTTTGAATGAGCATATAATACCATAAAGCTTATTAACCTGTACATAAATTAATGAAAGAGGTATTTTCGAAGCGAAATAGCGGTTACATTACGACATTAAGTGAACTTATTTGTTACTTAAGATCAATAATTTTGTTTTAAGTTTATAAAAAAGTTATTGACACCGTTTTCAGCTTGGGGATATACTAAACTCGAGTTAAGGGTTCATACGACAGGAGGAGAATAGATTGAAAAGAAAATTGGGGGCATTAGTAACAGGTTTCGCGCTTACTGCATCGCTGCTGGCAGGCTGTGGGAACAGCAACGCCAACGATCCGAATACCATTACGTTTTGGACACCACTGACAGGCGAAGACGGCGCGTATATGGACAATCTGGTCAAAGCCTACAACGATACCAACCCGGCCGTTAAGGTCAAACACGTCGTAACGGCGGATATGTACACGAAGATCTCCACGGTGCTGAGTTCCGGCAAAGGCGTACCCGATCTGGCCATTATTCACGCCGACCGCGTACCGGGATATGTGAAGCAGAATCAGCTCGAAGCCATGACGACGGTTATGCAAGCGCAACCAGAACTGAAAGAAGACAACTTCCTTCCGCAGGCTTGGGGAGCGGGCAATATCGACGGTACGCAGTATACGATTCCGCTCGATATTCACGCCAACGTTATGTATTACAACAAGGATCTGCTGGCCAAATACGGCGCGGAAAGTTTCCTTGACGATAACAATGTAACGGTCGACGAAATCCTGAGCCTCAAAGGCAAACTCGATGAAGGCGATTATGTCGTCAACGATGCGCTGCTCGGCTGGGCGATGCTCGGACAGATCCAGAACCTGAACGGCGATATTCAAAAAGACGGCAAGCCTGCGGTCGATACGCCGGAAATGAAAACGGCCATCGAAGATGTGAAAAAAATTAACGATGCCGGTCTGATGACTCCGTTCGGCGAAGACGGTTACCTGATGTTCCAATCCGGCAACGTTCTGTTCTCGACGGACGGCACCTGGAGCTCCACGGCGCATGCTTCGGTTGAGAACCTTAACTTCGGCGTCACGAACGTGTACTCCGTCAGCCCGGACAAGTTTACCAACCGTTCTTCTTCCCACTTGTTCGCGATGTTCAACAACGAGAAACGTTTGGACGAGAAGGAAAAAGGCATCGCTTCGTTCCTCGAGTTTATCCGTGCTAACTCGGTTGAATGGGCAAAAGCCGGCCAGATCCCTGCCAGTAAGCAGGTTGTAGACAGCCCGGAATTCTCGGAGTACATGCAGTCGTTCTTCACGAAGGATGAAAAAGAGATTGAATCTCTCTACATCTATACGTACGAATACTACCCATATATCGCGGAAGCGGTAGACAAGTATGTCGGCGATCTGGTTCGCGGCAATCTGCCGATCGACGAAGGTCTGAAAACGATGCAAAAAGAAGTCGAAGACAAGATTGCGGAATCGAACGGTGCCGCAGCCAAATCCGGCGAATAAGCTTGGACGTTTCGGAAAAGATATGCCCTTCGGGGCATATCGTTTTTTCCGGGCCTCCTACGGTTGTGTATGAAGCCTTGAACCGGATCGAAGATCCGGGGCAGTCTTGAGAGGAGAACTGAAAGCCTATGAAAAAGAAGCTGAATCTGGCACCCGTGTTCTTTGTGGGACCGCATCTGATCTTGTTCCTTGTATTTGTCGTCATTCCGACGATTTACGGTATTTATGCTTCGTTCACGCAGTGGAACCTGGCCGGCTCGCCGAACTGGGTAGGGTTTTCCAACTACAGCACGATTCTGTTCGACACGACGTCGACGTTCCATACGCAGTTTTTTAACGGTCTCAAAAATACCCTGCTGTTCGTCTTGTTCACCGTACCTCCGCTTATCGTGCTTCCTTTGATGATCGCGGTGGCGCTGTCGCACAAGAAGCTCAAAGGCAAAACGTTTATTCAATCCGTACTTTATGTACCGGGTCTGATCTCCATTTCGGCATCGGCGCTGATCTTTACGCTGATCTTCAACAAACAGCTCGGCATCACCGGCAATGTGTTCGGTTCCACGATTGCCTGGGCGACGCATCAGCCTTATGCCTGGATCACCATTATTCTGTTGACCATCTGGGGCGGGATCGGCGGCAATATGATTATCTATCGCGCTTCGATCAGCGGAGTGTCCGAAGAATTGTACGAATCGGCGGAGCTTGACGGCGCCGGTCCGATCCGTAAATTTTTCAGCATCACCCTGCCTTCGATCAACTTCCCGTTAATCTATACGTTCGTCATGACGACGGCCGGCGCATTCAACGTCTTCGGCCAGCCGCTGATGATGACCGACGGCGGTCCCCAGCAGAGCACTTCGGTGCTGATGATGTATATTCGCCAGCTCGCATTCGGCAGCGGCGAATCGATCGCGGGGATGGCATCGGCGATGGCGGTCCTGCTCGGCCTGGTCATTCTGGTCATTTCGGCCCTGCAATATTACGTCATGAACCGCAATGCAAACTGATTAGGAGGAGTGCATGATGTCAAACCAGGTAATGAATTTGGATAAAAGCGCAGTGGCCGTCGGCCGCAAGCGCACGAAAGTCAGCGTCTCGCAGGTCGTGGCCTATGTATTCCTCGGACTGCTTTGTCTGATCTGGATTGTTCCGGTTATCTTCGGGATTACGACTTCTTTCCGTTCACAAACCGAAGTGGTCAGCGCCGGATTCCGGCTGCTTCCGGTCAACTGGATCATGGACAATTATACCGCGATTCTGGAAAATACGTCGACCGCCCCGATCCTGCGCTGGTTGACCAACTCGGTCGTCATCGCGACATCGCATACGCTGCTGGTTGTCGTCGTTATTTCCCTGACCGGCTACGGCTATGCACGGATGAAATTCAGAGGACGGAACGTTCTGTTCTTCACGCTGCTGGGGATTTCTTTCTTCCCGGGCGTCGTCAACCTGATTCCTTCCTACAAGATCATCGATGCTCTCGGTTGGGTCAACACATCGTGGGCGATGATTATCCCGGGCCTTGCCGGCATGGGTAACATCTTCCTCGTCCGGCAGTTTATGCTGGGCATCCCGAAAGACCTGGACGAATCCGCCAAAGTCGACGGAGCCAGCGACTTCCGTATTTATTTCTCGATCATGCTGCCGCTGATCAAGCCGGTTCTGATCGTCTGTGCGCTGTTCTCGTTCACCGGTTCGTGGAACGACTTCCTGTGGCCGGTTATCGTCTATACCGATGTCGACAAGATGCCGGTTACCGCGGGTCTGCTGCTGCTGCAGGACATTTACGGCAACTACCGGATGATCGGACAACTGATGGGTTCCGCGATTCTGGCGATTATCCCGACGCTTGCCCTGTTCCTGTTCGCACAGAAGTACTTTGTTCAATCCATTAACCTGAACTCCGGGATCAAGGGTTAAGCAAACTTGTTAAGAGCTTTGTTTATGCTTGAGGTTTATATGAACTTTTGATCGAAGATTTAATTCTTGTCTTATTTTCAGCATTTTTTAAAACCCCACCCCAAAAACATACAGAACTTGAATGGCCGAATTCGGCCGGCCCGGCACGCGTCCAGCGGAGGGATAGAGAGCCTGAAGAAGCGAAGCGTTCGCCTTTGAAGACGGATTTCAACCTGACCCGGTCAGATTAAAATGAAGAAATCCGTCTGAAACAGCGATCGTAAGGCTCTCTATCCCGCAGCGCCCCACCGCGTGCCGGACTCAGCCGGCCAAACCTCGGCGATATCAAGTCCGAATAGGAGCCACCGACCATGACAACCTACAATCTACCCAATCCACTGATCGAGCAGCGGGCCGATCCTTTTATCTGCAAACACACCGACGGCTTCTACTATTTTATCGCTTCGGTGCCGGAATACGACCGTATCGAGCTGAGACGCGCATCCACGCTTGCAGGGCTGCAGGAAGCCGAAGTCAAGAATATCTGGTACAAACATGACAGCGGCCCGATGAGCGCCAATATCTGGGCTCCCGAAATCCATTACATCGATGGGAAATGGTACGTCTACTTTGCCGCGGCGCATACGTCCGAGACGAAGGAAGGCTTGTTCGACCATCGCATGTTCGTTCTCGAAAACGATTCCGTTAATCCGTTGGAAGGCCAGTGGGTCGAAAAAGGACAGGTCAAAACCAAGTGGGAATCGTTCGCGCTGGATGCGACAACCTTCGAACACCGCGGAATCCGCTATTATGTCTGGGCACAAAAAGATCCGGAAATCGCCGGCAACTCCAATCTATATATTTCCGAAATGGAAAATCCGTGGACGCTGCGCGGCGAGCAGGTCTGCATTTCCACACCGGAATACGATTGGGAGAGAATCGGATTCCTCGTTAATGAAGGCGCCGCGGTTCTCAAAAAGAACGGCCGGATCTTCATGACGTTCTCCGGCAGTGCCACCGACCATAATTATTGTATGGGCCTGCTGACCGCCGACGAAGACAGCGACCTGCTGGATCCGAAGTCGTGGGTGAAATCGCCCGCTCCGGTCTTCCAAACGTGCGAAGACAGCGGCCAGTATGGACCCGGACACAACAGTTTTACCGTCTCGGAAGACGGAACGCTCGATCTGCTCGTTTATCACGGCAGAAGCTACAAGGAAATCGTCGGCGATCCGCTGTACGATCCCAACCGCCATGCCCGCGTGCAGGTCATTCATTGGAACGAAGACGGTACGCCGAACTTCGGTACGCCAAGACCCGACACTTCGGCCGAATCGTTGGCCCGTTCGTAAGAAACGGCCGCCGGAGACTTACCCGCATATGAACCGCCTGTTCGCTCGAGAAATGTCTGTTCTCAAGCGAACGGGCTTTTTTTCTTTTCTTTTTGTATGCCGGGCGTCTTTTCGCTAAGATAGGAACAGAACGGCCGATAATCGGCCTTACAGAGAAAGCTCAAATTGGAGTTCAGGAGGCGGATACGGATGAGTCAGGGGATTCGACTGAAAGGCGGAATCGACGACAAAAGCTTCAATAATCGTCTCGATTACGACCCGGAGATCGTGGAGTTGTATTTGACGGAACAAGATATGGGGAATACGGAGCTGATTCGGCAGCGGATACGCGAACTGCGCAGGCGAGGAATCGGTGCGTATATGCATCATCCTTCCAAATATCGGGGAGCGTACTTGGATATTTTGAGCGAGGAGCCCGGCATGTACCGATTCTACCGGGAATCGACGGCGGAGCTGCTCGAAATCTGCAGGCAGGAAGGAGCGAAATGCGTCATTCATGCCCATTATGTGGGGATGGTAGGAGCTCCCGCCGACCGTGCGAGTTCGATCCGGCTGAGAGAAGCGATCGGCGCTATTCCCGGTTACGACAGCGGTCTGCTGCTCTGGGAAGATTCGACAGAAGGGCTGTTCTGCTACAGCAACCCGCATCTGATCGACGAAGTGATTGTGCCGCTGAAACTTCCGCTGAACGTGGACGTCAGTCATACCTTTATCGGCTTTCGCGGCGATAACGACAAACTGTGCGAAGTGCTGGAGCGCACCGCTCCTTATGCGCGTTATTATCACTTGGTGGACAGCATGGGGGAGAGGCACGATTCGCTTCCGCTTGGCTCGGGACGGATCGATTGGGCGCGGGTCAAGCCGTTTGTGGAAGGGAAAGACTATATTTTCGAGATCAATCTGAGCGGGGATCATACCGACTGTTCGCCGATGGTGGAGAGCGGAGTCTTTTTTGCGGAGATCGGGTCTTGAGCGAATGGGTCGGGAGGAATCCAGAGTGAAAAAAGTGCTGATTGCCGACGACGATGCCCATATCCGTACCCTGCTGCGGACGGTGCTGACCCAGGAAGGGTACCGGGTTATCGAAGCCAAGGACGGAGATGAAGCTGCGCGTCTGCTGGAACAATCTCCGGTTGATCTGGCTGTGCTCGACGTGATGATGCCGGGAGTGAACGGGCTCGATCTGTGCACGGAGATCCGCAGTCTGTACGATATTCCCGTCATTCTGCTGACCGCACGCGAGCAGCTGGCGGACAAGGAAGCCGGCTATGCGCACGGAACGGACGATTATATCACCAAACCGTTCGAGCCGAGAGAGCTTCTGTTTCGCATGAACGCGTTGTTCCGCCGCTATTCGCTCGCCTCCAGCGAGAAGATCAAGTTGAACCGCGTAACGATCGACCGGCAGAACCACGAAGTGACGGACGGGGAAACGACGCTGCTGCTGCCGCTCAAAGAGTTCGAGCTGCTGGCCCAGTTGGCCCAGTATCCCGGCCGTCTGTTCGAACGCGGAGATCTGATCCATCTGGTCTGGGGAGCCGACTATGAAGGAGACGAGCGGACGGTCGATGTGCATATCAAACGTCTGCGCCAGCGGTTTGCCGATCATTCGGACGACTTCACGATCCGAACGGTCCGGGGCATCGGCTATAAGTTGGAGGTGCCGCGCAAATGAACAAGCCGTCGGGCCTTGGTCATCTGGGCAAAAGTCTCTATATGCGGGTCTGCCTGACGACGCTGCTGGTCGTTGCGGTCAGCGCGCTGCTTGGGTTTCTTGTCTCCAATGTACATTATCATACGCGGCTCAAGCCGTTTAACGATGCCAAGCTGACGAAGATTGCCTACGAAGTCAAACGGATGGCGGAGCTTCGTCCCGGCGATGCCGATGCTTACCTGGATAATGCGGCGGCACTCGGCTACGAGCTGTACGTCACCGACGGCCAAGGTCAAGAAGCTTTTTACGGTCGGGAATTCCGGGCGCTTGATCTGGATCGGGATGCCGTGACCCGGGTAGCCGCCGGAGGCGAGTACCACGGGGTAGCCGAGTTTCCGAACCGGCCCTTTATTACGGGCTTCTTCGATAACCGGCTCAGCAATACGGTAGGGGTTCCGGTGGAATGGAGAGGACGTCCTGCCGCGCTGTTTCTGCGTCCGGACGTTATTTTGCAGTTCGGCGAGCTGCGCAGTTTCTTCGCCATGATCGGACTGCTGACCGTTGCGTTCAGTATCGGGCTGTTTCTGATTGCGACCCGCTATCTGGTCAAGCCGATTACCCGGATGACCGAAGCTACACGCAGAATCGCGGACGGCCGTTACGATATCGAGCTGCCGACCCGGCGCAGCGACGAGATCGGCCAACTCGCCGGCCATTTTATGACGATGAGCCGGAGTCTCTCGCGGGTGGAAGAATCGCGGAGGGAATTTGTCGCCAATGTTTCGCACGAGATCCAATCGCCGCTGACATCGATTCAGGGATTCGCATCGGAGTTGGCCGCGGCCGATCTGCCCGACGAACAGCGTCTGCGTTTTGCTTCGATTATCGGCGAAGAAAGCCGCAGGCTGTCGGCGCTCGGCCGTCAGCTGCTGCTGCTGTCCTCGCTCGACCGGATGGAAGACGGTCTTATTCGCAGTCCGCTCCAATTGAAAGCGGAGATCCGGCGCGCCGTCGATGTACTGGAATGGCAGCTCAGCGAGAAAGGCTTGGCGCTGCGTTTGTCCGTGCCGGAAAATCTTGCGGTGATGGGCGATGCGACCCTGCTCGATCAGGTCTGGATTAATCTGCTATCGAATGCGGTGAAGCATATCCCCGAAGGCCGTTCGATTTCGGTGACGGCGGGGGCGGACGGCGATAGGTGCGTGCTGCGTTTCGCGGATACGGGCAACGGCATCCCTGCGGAGAAGCTGCCGCTGCTGTTCGATCGGTTCTACCGGGCAGATCCGTCCCGTACCGACGGAGGCAGCACGGGCTTGGGCCTGGCCATTGCCAAGAAAATTGTACTGCTGCATGGAGGGACGATCGCGGCGGAGAGCGAACCCGGCCGGGGTTCGACCTTTATCGTTCGGCTTCCGAAATTGTAATTTGGCGTTCATACTCCGTTCATTTTCCGGCCCTACACTTGGGGAACAGGATAGAAATCTGTCGTTCGGCCAAGAAGCCGACAGCGAAACGCTTCTTCGGACCCGACCGGAAAACAGGAGGAAGAATAAGATGTTTTTGGCACTGCGGGAAATACGTTTTTCCAAAACGCGGTATGTACTGATCGTAGCCATTATGCTGATGGTCTCGTTTCTGGTTTTGTTCGTGACAGGGCTCGCCAACGGTCTGGGCAATGCGACTTCTTCGGCAATACGCAATATGCCGGCCGATCATTTTATCGTGCAGCAGGATTCGGATGACCGCTTCGCGCGTTCCGAACTTCATGCGGATCAGGTGAAGCAGGCACAGGCGATCGCGGGAACCGAAGGCGCCCAGCCGCTGGGCGTTCAGATGACGACCGTCACACGGGAAGGGACCGAAGGGCGGATCGATATCGCGCTGTTCGGCGTACAGGCGGAGAGTTGGCTGGTACCGGAAACGGTAGAAGGCCAACCGTTGAGCGAGGCCGCCGCAGGAGAGGTATTGGCCGACCTTGATCTGAAAAAGTCCGGCGTCAAAATCGGCGATACGGTGGTGGACGGAGCGACCGGTTTGGAATGGACAGTGGGCGGCTTTACGGAGAATCGTTCGTACAGCCATATGCCTGCGGTATGGATGAATGAAAAAGACTGGGCGGCATACCGCTCCGAACTGATGGCCGCCCGCGGCGGAGAAACCGATACGGCTTACAATGCGATTGCGCTTCGGATTTCGGGCACGCAGGCGGATCAGCTGGCAGCCTCGGTGAAAGATGCCGATGTGATTACCCAGTCGCAGGCTATCTCCGCTATTCCGGGGCACAAAGCCGAACAATCGTCGCTGATGATGATGATCGTCTTCCTCTATGTCATCTCGGCCTTTGTGCTGGCGGTGTTCTTCTATGTCATTACGATCCAGAAAACCGCCCAGTTCGGTATTCTGAAAGCGATCGGCGCGAAGACCTGGTATCTGGCCGGCAGCGTGATCGCGCAGGTGCTGGTGCTGTCGGTGGGCAGTCTGGCTGTCGGGGTAGGATTGGTTCTGATCATGAAAGCGATGCTGCCGGCCGCGATGCCGTTTGCGCTGGGAGCCGGAACGATTGCGCTCAGCTGCGCACTGTTCCTGGGCGTGGCTCTGCTCGGCGGACTCGCTTCGGTTGTAAAAGTAGCCAAAACGGATGCGCTGGATGCAATAGGGAGGGCTGGAGCATGAATAATCGGATCGCTGCGGCGGTGCAGTCCAAACCTGCATCCGTACAGACCAAATTGAACTTGAGCGGAGTTTCGCATACTTATGGAGACGGCGAATCCGTGCTGAACGTATTGGATCATCTGTCCTGCTCGGTAGCGGCCGGCGAATTGGTCGCCGTCGTCGGACCTTCGGGATCCGGCAAAAGTACGTTCTTGTCGATTGCCGGTGCGCTGTTGACGCCGACCCGCGGGGAAGTCTCGATCGGCGGGCGCAGCCTGGCCGGCATGAACGAGCGTCAGCTCGCCGATTTGAGACTGCACGAGATCGGGTTCATTTTCCAGGGCGCGAATCTGCTGCCGTATCTGAAAGTGGAAGAGCAGCTTCGGTTCGTGGCGAGGCTTGGCCGGGCGGACAAAGCCCAGGCGGCGCGCCGGGCGGACGAGCTGCTGGAACGACTCGGCCTGTCGGAACGCCGGAAGCATTATCCGGACAAGCTGTCCGGCGGAGAGCGTCAGCGCGTTGCCGTCGCCCGGGCGCTGATGAACGATCCGTCGGTGATCCTGGCCGACGAGCCGACAGCGAGCCTCGATGCAGACCGCGGCCGGGATGTCACGCGGCTGCTCGCCGAACGCGTAAAAGCCGAAGGCAAAGCGGGAATCATCGTCACGCACGATGAACGTATTCTGCCCTACTGCGACCGCGTCCTGCGCTTGGAAGCCGGAAGACTGCGCGAAGAATAACCGTTGAAGGAAAGCGCTTTGCGCTTTCCCAACGTGTCGAGAAAGTATGATTCCGAGAGAAGCGAGGAGGCGGAGGGAGAAATTCAGTGAAGGAACGATAGTGTTCGCCTTTGAAATCGAGAAAATTCCGCTGAAATTTAATCTTTTTCTCGATTTCAACACGCGACCGGAACGAATTTCTCCCGCAGCTGACGAGCTTCTACAACGAATAGGACTTTCTCGACAGCCTGAAGGAAAGCGCTTTGCGCTTTCCTTTTTGGTTTGGGCTCGCCAAACTAAAAAGAAAGGGGTATCATTTACACATAGAAACGTTTCGAATCAGAAAGACTTTCAACCGTTCAACAGCGCTTCGAAATGTTCTAACGAAATTTTCGGGAGGACGAAACCATGAATCAAACATCGGGTACCGATTCGAAGGCCAGCGGGCCGATCGAACTGACAATCATGACTTTCAATCTGAGAACGCATACGGCAAACGACGCCGGCAACGAATGGGTGCACCGTGCGCCTTGGGCAGCGGAAACGATCCAAGCCCATACGCCGTCGTTTGTCGGAGTCCAGGAAGCCTATTTACTTATGCTGGACGATCTGCAGCGCGAGCTTTCGGATTACGCCTGGATCGGCGAAGGCCGCCGGGGCGGGACGGAAGACGAGGCCTGTGCCATTTTCTATCGCCGGGATGAATTCGAGGTCGTCGGCCATGGGCAGTTCTGGTTGTCCGAGACGCCGCAGACGGTCGCTTCGCTGGGTTGGGACAGCGATTATCCGCGGATCTGTACCTGGGGCCGTTTCCTGCATCGCGTTTCCGGCCGGGAGATCCGCGTATACAATACGCATTTTGACCATATCGGCGAACAGGCGCGGATCGAAGGCGCCAAATTGGTCGCCTCCGTGATGCTGCGTCATGATCGGGAGTTTCCGGGCAGCGCGTCCGTACTGATGGGCGATATGAACGGAGGGCCTTCCGACGCTCCACTGCGCTATCTGCGCGGCGAGCTGACGGAACCCGGCGATATTCCGGCGCTGCAGGATGCGTACGGCAGACTGGAAGGTCCTTCGGGGCGGACGTTCCACGATTTCCTCGGCGGCCTCGAAGGCGAACCGATCGATTATATCTTTGCGTCGGCGCAGCTTCAGGTGCGGCGAAGCCTGATCGATCGCCGCGACTTCGGAGGCAAATATCCTTCCGATCATTATCCGCTTGTCGCGGAACTGACTTACGGACCGGTTTGACCCCGCGGCCGTAGACTCCTGCTCGGATCATCCGCTCATGCGATGGACGATCCCGAATTTGCAGCAGCCGTCCGACTTTCCCGCTTCCCGTCCTGCGCTTGATGCGTAGGAGCGGGAAGTTTTTGTTTGGTTCAAAAAGAAGCTTGACCCTCACGCAGCGTGAGGCTTTATTCTGAGATCAGAAAGGAGGCGGACGACATAGCGTGGAAAGTCAAAGAAGTTTCGCAGCTTGCGGGAATCAGTATCCGTACGCTGCATCATTATGACGAACGGGGTCTGCTGAAGCCTCAGGCACTATCGGAAGCGGGCTACCGGCTGTATGCCGACACCGATCTGGAAAGGCTGCAGCAGATTTTGTTTTTTCGGGAGCTTGGTTTTCCGCTCAAAGAAATCGGCCGGATCTTGGACAATCCCGCTTTTGACCGGCTGGAAGCTTTAGAGATGCAGCGGCGGATGCTGACCGACAAGATGGAGTCGACACGCCGGATGATCGCAAATATCGACCGAACGATTCGGTATACCCAAGGAGAGATCGAAATGACCCAAGAAGAACGATTCGAAGGAATCGATTTTACAAATAATCCATATGAACAGGAAGCGCGTGAACGCTGGGGAGACGCCGCGGTCGACGATTCCAAAGAAAGGTTGGCGAACCGGACCCGGACTCCGCAGATGAGCGCCGAACTGCAGCGGGAATGGGAAGAGCGGATGATTGCCTTGGCCGAAGTCCGGCGCGAAGACCCTGCTTCGCCCCGTGCGCAGCAGCAGATCGGACAGTGGTATACGTTTCTGCATCACTTCGGCACCTATTCCTACGAGGCTTTTGCCGGATTGGGACAGATGTACGTGCAGGATGAACGTTTTGCGCAGAATATCGACCGGTACGGGGATGGACTGGCGGCGTTCATGAGCGAAGCGATGGCGGTGTATGCGCGCACCAAACAAAACGGGTAAGACCGAGAAAACGGTCGTTCGATCGGTGAAACCTTAATCAACTTTTGACGTATACGTACCCCATCAAGTAACTTTGCGGAAAAAGGATGAGAGAGATGGAATCGAGAAACCCCGTATTTGGCAAAAAAATGTTTGATCGCGCAAGGGAAGATCTGGTCGGTTCGGGTGCAATGACGCTTGGCGGCACCGTGCATAAGACCTTTATCCTGCTTCTGCTGCTGATCGGAGGCGCGGCTTATACCTGGTACCGCTTCGATCAAGGACAGGATATATACGGAATCATGATTGCCGGCGTCGTATTGGGTCTGATCGCGGCGCTTGTGACCAGTTTTGTACCCAAAGTCGCTTTTATCACGGCTCCTCTGTATGCGATCTTCGAAGGCTTGGCATTGGGAGGGATCTCGGCCGTATTCGATATGCAGTATCCGGGAATCGTACTGAATGCCGTCTTGATCACGGTCGGCACATTGTTCGCGATGCTGCTGCTGTACGTAACCCGGATTGTCAAAGTGACACCGGGATTCCGCACAGGTATCATTATGGCGACGTTCTCGATTATGCTGGTCTATCTATTCGATTTCGTGCTTGGCTTCTTCGGTGTCAATGTCCCGTTCATTCACGAATCGGGTCTGATCGGGATCGGAATCAGTTTGTTCGTTGTCGTGATCGCGTCGCTGAACCTGCTGGATTTCGACTTTATCGAGCAGGGTACGCGCAGCGGCGCTCCCAAACACATGGAATGGTACGGGGCGTTCGGATTGATGGTCACGCTGGTCTGGTTGTACCTTGAAGTACTGAAGCTGCTGTCCAAATTCGCCAAAAGAGACTGAGTTTGAACGTTCGAATGCGAATAGTCGAAACGGTCAAAGCCTAGCGCGGCAAAAGCCCGGAACCGAGTAATCTCGGTTCCGGGCTTTTTGGCATTCAGCGCAGTGTTTCGCCAATCACGACTCGAATTCCGGGCCTCAATCTTCGATCGTCGACAGATCTCCCGCCGGAAGCTTCAGCTCCCAGGCTTTGAGCACGCGCCGCATGATTTTGCCGCTGCGCGTCTTGGGCAGTTTGTCCTTGAATTCGATCTCGCGCGGAGCGGCGTGGGCGGACAAGCCTTCTTTTACGAATTTGGTGATCTCGGCCTTCAGTTCGTCGCTCGCTTCGTAGCCTTCGCGCAGCGAAATAAACGCTTTGATCACTTCGCCCCGCACCGGATCGGGCTTGCCGATTACCCCCGCTTCGGCGACGGCCGGATGTTCGACCAGTTTGCTCTCGACTTCGAATGGACCGACGCGTTCGCCGGACGTATTGATGACATCGTCGATCCGCCCCTGGAACCAGAAATAACCGTCTTCATCCATATAGGCGGAGTCGCCGGAAATGTACCAGCCTTCGATGCGCGTATATTCTTCGAACTTGGACGGGTTGTTCCAGATCCTGCGCATGATCGACGGCCACGGGGTGCGGATCGCGAGATTGCCCATACGCAGCGGCGGCAGCACCTGGCCCTGATCGTCGATAATGGCTGCTTCGACGCCCGGAATCGGCTTGCCCATCGAGCCCGGACGCATATCCATCGACGGATAATTGCAGATCAGCTGGGCACCCGTCTCGGTCATCCACCACGTATCGTGAATACGTTGGTGATACATACGGTAGCCCCACCGGATCACTTCGGGGTTGAGCGGTTCGCCGACGCTGAGCACGTGCCGGAGCGAAGACAAGTCCGCCTGCTTGACCGCTTCGTCGCCTGCGCCCATCAGCATGCGGAAAGCCGTCGGTGCACTGTACCACACGGTGACCTGGTAACGCTGGATCGTCTCGTACCAATCCTGCGGACTGAATCTGCCGCCGCGAATCACATTGGTGACGCCGTTCAGCCAGGGGGCGAAAATGCCGTAGGAAGTGCCCGTGACCCAGCCTGGATCGGCGGTGCACCAATAGACGTCGTCCGGCCGCAGGTCCAGTACGATTCGTCCCGTATAACCGTGCTGGATCATCGCGCCGTGCACATGGTAGACCCCTTTCGGTTTACCGGTCGAACCCGATGTATAATGCAGGATCAATCCGTCTTCGCGGTCGACCCATTCGATGTCCGCTTCCGTAGAAGCTTCGCTCATCAGGGCATGGAAATCGGCGAACGGGGAATCTTCGGGCAGGAGGCTGTTCGGTTCGCCCGATTCGGTACCGCCCGGTTTGGAGCTGTCCACCAAAATCACATGTTTCAGTTCCGGCAGCTCGTGTGCAGGTACCCGTTCCGCCAATTTCGGCGTCGTTACGATCGCTACCGCGCCGCTGTCCTGCAGCCGATCGCGTACGGCCGTTTCCATAAAGGCTTCGAACATCGGACCTGCGATCGCGCCGACCTTCAAAATCCCCAGCAGGGCGAAATAAAGTTCCGGCGTGCGCGGCATGAAGATGAAGACCCGGTCTCCTTTGCCGATGCCAAGCTTCCGAAACATGTTCGCCGCCCGGTTCGACTCCTGCCGCATCTGTTCGAACGTGTACGATTCGCTGCGCTCGGCGTCGCTGTAATGCAGGGCGATCTTGTCGCCAAGTCCCGAGCGGGCATGTCGGTCGATCGCTTCGTGGGCGAGATTGATGCGTCCCGTCTCGTGCCAGCTGAAATGTTTCTCCTCGTCCATCCAGTCGAATGCAAGGCGAGCCTCTTCATAGTCGCCCAGATTGGACTGCTGGACCTCCGCGCCAATGATTTCTACCGTGTCTTTTTCCATAAGAGCCTCCAGTCGCTGAAAGAATAAGAGAGCCGTCAAGCCATAGAGCTGACAATCCTTACAAATGTAGCGCTTACAAGAAAACGGTGAAAAACAAGCTTCGGCGTGCAAAACGGGGGATATGGCTGCCGGACCTATCCCGTCTGCATTCGCTTCGGAAACAGTATAAACGTTTTTCCTGCATTTGTCATGACGTTCCGGCGTATTGGAGGAGGGTGATGGTTTTTGCGGAGCAAAGAAGCTATGATAAATACAAAGCAGGCAGACGGTCCGACGGAAAGCCCGAGCCTTTTCCGCCGATTGTCTTCTGGC
Source organism: Saccharibacillus qingshengii (assembly GCF_013185195.1). Taxonomy (GTDB): domain Bacteria; phylum Bacillota; class Bacilli; order Paenibacillales; family Paenibacillaceae; genus Saccharibacillus; species Saccharibacillus qingshengii. Next base: position 29,199 of record NZ_JAAZWC010000015.1, on the reverse strand, counting down.
TGCACACGCCGCTCGGAGCGAAGGGAGGCCGTATGGAGCATATCAAACGGTATCACGAGGAAATTGTCGGAGAAGGGGAAGACGCTCTGGTCGTACAGGGGCCCATGCTGCCGGAAACGCTGGAAAAGATGACGCTGCATCCGCAGCTCGACGCGTTCCGCCGGCCGAAGCAGCAGCATGAAGCGCTCGTGGAGATCGCGCAGCTGCCGGAAGGACGCATCATTGCGGCAGTGGCGGGAGAGGTCGTTGTGGGATATGTGACTTTTCATTATGCCGACGAATACGAACGCTGGTCGGAAGGGAAGATGGACGATCTTGTCGAGCTGGGCGCGATCGAAGTTGCAAACGATTACAGAGGCAGAGGCTTAAGCAAAAAAATGCTCGAACTTTCGTTTCGCGGCGGTCAGCTCGATAACGCGATCGTGTTCACCACCGAATATTATTGGCATTGGGATCTGGAAAGTACGGGGCTCAACGTCTGGGATTATCGCAAAATGATGGAGGACCTGATGAAGAATGTCGATATGGTCTGGTTTGCGACGGACGATCCGGAAATCTGCAGCCATCCGGCCAACTGCCTGATGGTTCGCGTCGGCAGAAAAGTGCCGCAGGATTCGGTCGAGGCATTCGACCGGCTGCGATTCCGCCAGCGCTTCATGTACTGAATCGGAAGGAGTGAACCCCAAGATGCGGGACGCCGTTTATTTGTTTCACCCGAACAGCCTGAATTACGTGTTCGGCCAAGACCATCCGTTCGACCAGCGGCGCATCACCCTGACCCGCGATTTGCTGCGCACGGCCGGCGCTTTTCCTACCGAAGGCGAGATTCTGCCTGCCGACCGGCTGGACGAGGCGCTGCTGCACGCAGTGCATGTACCGGAATATGTCGAGCGGGTCAAAGCGCTCAGCGTACCCCTTCCCGATGACGGCCTGATCGGCGATGCGCAAAAATACGGCCTGGATACCGACGATACGCCGTTCTTCCCGGGGATGCACCGAAGTGCGGAGATCATCGCGGCGGCTTCCGTGGCGGCGGCCAAGCTCGTGATGGACGGCGACGCGCGCCATGCGGTGAACCTGGCCGGAGGGCTGCACCATGCCATGCCGCAGCGGGGGTCGGGATTCTGCGTCTACAATGACGCTTCGATCGCCATTTCGTTTATTCGCAAAGAGTATGGGGCGCGTGTCCTGTATGTCGATACCGACGTCCATCACGGCGACGGGGTGGAAATGTCGTTCTACAGCGATCCGGGCGTGTATACGTATTCGATCCATGAGACGGGTAAGTATCTGTTCCCCGGTACGGGTCTGGTCGAACAGCGGGGAGAAGGCGAAGGATTCGGCTGCACGGTCAACCTGCCGATGGAGCCTTACACGGAAGACGATTCTTGGCTGGAATGTTTCGGCAGCGTGCTGGACGATGTGCTGCGCAAAGCCAAACCGGACATCATTGTCAGTCAGCACGGCTGCGATGCGCACGCGCTCGACCCGCTGGCGCATGTACACTGCTCGATGAAGATTTACCGCGAGATGCCCAAAATGCTGCATGAAGCGGCGCATGCTTACTGCGGAGGCCGCTGGGTGGCGCTCGGAGGAGGCGGTTACGATATTTGGCGTGTGGTTCCGCGAGCCTGGGCGCTGCTGTGGATGGAGATGAGCGGACATCCGCTTCTGAAAAAGCTGGATGCCGATCCCAAGCTCAGACTGCCGCAGGAGTGGTTGGACCGCTGGCGTTCGGACAGTCCGGAAGAGCTGCCCGAGACGTGGCTCGACGATACCTCTTCCTGGAGCCCGATGCCGAGGCGGGCGGAGATCGAAGCCAGCAACCGCCGCGCGGCCGAACTGGCTTCCCTGTATTTACGGTAGTCCTGTATCCGAAGCGATCGCCAAAAAGCCTTTTTGTTCCGCAGACCGCGGGGCAGAAAGGCTTTTTGGCGCTGCTTATTTTTCGTAAGAAAGAACAATCCGGGAGGCCGCACCGGCTGTACGTTCAGCTGAACCGCGAATAAAGCTGCCAGACCAGCTCCCGGCGGTTCTTGGTGCCGGTCTTGCGAAAGATAGACTTCAGCAGGTCCTGCAGCGTCGATTCGGACAGATGCAGCGACAGCGCCGCTTCTTTGGCCGAAAGACCCTGCACGATCCGTTCGACGACTTCCTGCTCGCGTTCGTTCAGGCCGAAACTTTCGGCCAGCACCGGCAGAATCTCGGCGGGACGGGCCCGCTCGACGGTGACGGCGAGCTGGACTTCGCCGGCTGCGGTCTCCATCCGGCTGGCGCGGATGCCGATGTAATAGCCGCCGGGCACGGGGACGCAGACCCGTGCGGCATATTCGGCGGAGGAGCCGGCTTGCAAAGACGGCGACAGGGCGCGGGCGCAGACGGCGCGGATCGGACGGGGCATAACGTCCGGTTCGATTCGCTCGGCGGTGCGCAGCGCGGCGAGCCAGCTCGGGGCTGCCGTATTGGCGGCCAGCAGGAGCAGCCGGTCCGACAGGACGAAGACGCCGGATTCGTGCGGGAGCGGAAGCGGCTGTTCGTCCGCCCCGTCCTCCGCATGTTCGGCGGAGAACGGGGCCTGCCGCAGATACGCGGCCATCTGCGGCAGCAGCGCCGCGACGAGGCGCACTTCGTCCTCCGTGAACGGAGGACGATCCGGGCGGCGCAGCAGCGACAGCCGCCCGCAGCGCTGCCCGCGCGCCGTCAGTACGGCGCGCAGTTCGTCGTCGAAGCCCGCCGGAGCGAGGATCTCGCGGTAGCGGGCACTGCGCTCCGGGCTGCCGCCGCAGGTCAGCCGGAGAGCGGCGGCAGGGTTCCCGGCAGCCGCAAGCGTATCGTAGCGGTTGAAATCGTCGCCGCGGGAATCGTATTCCAACAGACGCGCATGAATCGCTCCGACATCGCCTTCGGTCACCGAGCCGGTGCCGAGGCCGGTATGTCCGTCCGCACCGGTGAAGCAGGCGCCGTCAAAAGGCACCGTTCCGGCCAGCAGGGACAAGCAGGCGCTTCGGTAAGCGCGGGGAGACGGAAGCTTGTCCGCCAAGCGGTGAAGCTTGCCGGACAAGCGGCTTATCGTCTGATCCATATTCATCCTCCTCGCCGTTTTCCGTGTTCCGGGACGGGCAAACCGCGGAGTCTTTGCCGCAATCGGGGCGCGGACTCCCAGCGGCTGACTATATTATCCGTTATCCGGGACTTCTTTTTCAACCCGGGAACCGCATTTATGCAGAGGGGACGCTTGGTTCTTCGCCTTCTGCAGCAGGGGCTTGGATGCTTCTTCCGCAGGTGTATAATAGAAAAGAAAATGAGGCGGAAAGAGGTGCAGCAATGAACAAGCGGGGCAAACTGCTGATCGGAGGCTCGTGGATCGAGACGGCCGAGCAGATCGAAGTGACCAATCCGGCAAACGGAGAACTTGTCGGCCATGCTTCCAAAGCGGCGGAAGCGGATGCGCTTGCGGCTGTCGACGCGGCTTATGGCGCGCTTGCCTCCTGGTCGGCGCTGGCGGCGATCGAACGGAGCCGGCTTCTGCTGGGCTGGCACGCGCTGATCGAGCGGCATCAAGACGAATTGGCCCGGATCATGACGCTGGAGCAGGGCAAACCTCTGGCCGAAGCGGCGGGAGAGATCGCTTACGCGAACAGCTTTATTCAATGGTACGCCGAAGAAGGCAAACGGGTATACGGGGAGACGGTTCCCGCCTCGTCGCCAAACAAAAGAATCTGGGTGATCAAGCAGCCGGTCGGCGTGGCGGCCATGATCACGCCGTGGAATTTCCCGGCTTCGATGATTACGCGCAAAGTCGCTCCGGCGCTTGCCGCCGGCTGCACGGTCGTCATCAAGCCGTCGGAAGAAACGCCGTTCACGGCGCTGCGCCTGGCGGAACTTGCGGTCGAAGCGGGGATTCCGGACGGCGTCATCAATATGGTGACAGGCGTTCCGGGCGAAATCGGCGGTGTGTGGCAGCAGGACCCGCGCGTCCGCAAGCTGTCTTTTACCGGATCGACCCGCATAGGCAAACAGCTGATGAAAGGCGCCGCCGACACCATGAAAAAGCTGTCGCTGGAACTCGGCGGACATGCGCCGTTTATCGTGACCGAACATGCCGATCCGGAGAAGGCGGTGGACGGCATGATGTCTTCCAAGTTCCGCAACGGCGGCCAGACCTGCGTCTGCACCAATCGGATCTATGTGCATGAGAGCCTGATCGAACGTTTCTCCGAGCTTGCCGCGCGCAAAGTGTCCGAACTCGTGGTCGGAAACGGCCTCGATGCAGGTACGCAGATCGGTCCGCTGATCAATGCGGCCGCAGTCGACAAAGTGTTGGCGCAGATTGAAGATGCCCGGGCCAAAGGCGCGAAAGTGCTGACGGGCGGCGGACGCGCGAACGAAGCGGGCGGCCATTTCGTACAGCCGACGCTGCTTGCGAACGTGACGGACGATATGGTCTGCATGAACGAAGAAACGTTTGGTCCGCTGGCTCCGATCGCATCGTTTCGCACGATTGACGAAGTGATCGAACGCGCCAATCGCAGTCCTTACGGGTTGGCGGCTTACGTGTTCACCGAACGGATCGGCGAAGCGGTGCAGATCGCCGAGCGTCTCGAGTTTGGCATCGTCGGTCTGAACGATCCGCTGCCGTCCACCGCGCAGGCGCCGTTCGGCGGCTTCAAGGAAAGCGGCCTTGGCCGCGAAGGCGGTCGTTACGGAATCGAAGAATATCTGGAAGTGAAATATATTTCGCTGGGACTTTGAGCAGATATCAAGCTTGAAGCGGCGGCAAGAGAACGGGGAGTGCACACGCAGGTGAAATTCGAAGAGTTTACGCTGGGACAGACGTTCAAGACGTCTTCCCTGATTCTGAGCAGGGCAAGCATTATGGAATTCGCAGCCGTCTACGATCCGCAGTATATGCATCTGGACGAAGCCAAAGCGGCGCAAGGACGGTTCAAAGGATTGATCGCTTCGGGGATTCAGACGATGGCGGTCTCTTTCAAGCTGTGGGTGGAGACGGGGGCGTACGGCGAAGAAGTGGTAGCGGGCACAGGAATGAACGAAATCCGCTTTATCAAACCGGTCTATCCGGAAGATGAACTGCATGTCGAGGTCGAGGTGATCGGTCTGGAAGAAAGGCGCCGCAGCGGAATCGTAACCGTGCGATTGTCGACATTCAATCAAAAAAACGAAAAAGTATTCAGCGGAGAACTGTCCGCCCTGGTGAGCCGGTAAGCCCGGGAGGGATAGAGAGTCGGGTTCGAAGGCGTAACAAAGTTGTCATTCGATTGTAGTGTTCGAAGGAAGAGTCGTCTGCGCGTCATCTCTACAATGGATAAGTAGCTTGTCTTATACTTATCGATTGCAGAAGAAAGAAGGATGAATCATTGTGACGACTTTACCGACACCCAAGGTCAAGGCGGCAGCGGGTACGCCTGCCGGCCGGATCAACGTGCTGGACCAACTGCGAGGGATCGCCCTGTTTGCGATTTTTATGTGCAATTTGTCGCATCTTGCTGGAGCTTCGATCGACGAAGGGGATGCGGTCGGCACGTTCCTGGCGCAGGCGATCGACGTCTTGTTCGGCAACAGCGCACGTCCGCTGTTCTCGTTCATGTTCGGCATCAGCATGATGCTGATCTTCGACGCCGCGGTTCGCAAAGGCCGGCGGCCTTATCCCATGCTGCTGCGGCGGATGGGGATGCTGCTGCTGTTCGGCGCGCTGCACGTATTTGCCGTCTGGAACGGCGATATCCTGTTCATGTATGCGCTGGACGGATTTATGCTGATCTTGTTCCTATGGATGCCCAAGCCGCTGCTGCTTCTGTCGGGCATTCTGCTGTTTCTGATCTCGTCCTATGAACTGCAGGCTGCGATGAGTCCGGAAGTGTCCAATTGGCTGCTGACGTTCTCTCCGTCGAATTGGCTCTATAACGGAATCGCCAAGCTGCCGAATCCGGATGTATTCTTCTCGAATCCCTATCTGGCTACCTCGTTCAGCGAGCTGGTGTTGGCGATCGAACATCTGACCTTTTTCCTGTTCGGCATGTATGCTTACCGCAGCGGCCTGTTTGTCCGTCTGCCGAAGTATCCGCGCCGGGCTGCGGGAATCGGGGCTCTGCTGCTTCTGCTCGGTTGGACGGGGAAATATATGTACAGCGGTCTGTCGAGCGAAAATGCATGGATCATGACGCTGCATCCCGTCGCCTGCTTCTCGGTTACGATCGGAGCGGTGTTCCTGATCGTCGGACTGGCGGGACGGGAAGGCTCGGCAGCCTCGCGTCTTCTGGAACCGTTCCGCGCAGTCGGCCGGATGGCGTTCACCAATTACCTGATGCAGTCGCTGGTCTTTGTCACGTTGTTCAGCGCGTCGGGCGAAGGAGTCTTCGCCTCGCTCGGTTTTATCGGCAGCCTGCCAATGACCGCCGTCGTACCGATCGGGCTCGCCTTTTTTGCCCTGCAGATGGCCGCAAGCCGTTATTGGCTTCGGGTATTCCTGTACGGTCCGTTTGAATGGTTGTGGAGAGCCGGCACCAATCTCGAATGGCCGGCATTCAAAAAACCAAGTCGAGCGGAAGGGACGGACGAGAGTCGGCACACAGCCTGATCGACGAAGCTATGGGCTGTTGTCGACGACCCCGGCACACGGCGGTTGGCCCGAAATCCGGCTTCTGTCGTCTGTCGATACACGCTCCGCGCAGCCGCCCTCACCGATCAACCGTTTCGGTGCAGGGCGGCTTTGTCGTGCGCTTCATATCGGTTCCGCTTCCCTTGGGCTGTCGGTATAAACGGCGATCAGCACGATTGCCGTCTCTTCGCCTTCGTTCCAGACCCGGTGGGGAACGCCTGCGTTCCAGCTGAAAGCATCGCCTTCGCTCAGCACGTACCGATCTTCGCCCTGCTCGGCGATAACCGTTCCCTGCACGACTACATGCACTTCTTCGCCTTCATGCGAATGGGGAGTGTCGCCCGACGAAGCGCCCGGTGCGAGTTCGACGATCGTCATGCGCAGATGGGGCGTACGTCCGATATGCGAGATCGAGACATGGCTTGTACCGCCGGCAGTTTGATGACGGTCTTTTTTGCGGGTGACCTGCATGCGGTCTTCTTTTTTTAGCAGCAAATAAACCAGCGGTACATCCAGGGCTTCGGCAATTTGTTCGAGCGTGGAGATGGACGGCGATGTTTTATTGTTTTCGACCTGGCTCATGAATCCCTGGGACAATCCGGTAGCGGCACAGATCGAAGCGATTGTGATCCCTTTGCGTTTGCGTACGGTACGTATATTGGAACCGAGATCCATTTTTCCTGCTCCTTTTTGTCGGTTGGTTGGTCTTGCGTTTTCTTATCCTACCAACTTTCGCACCGCTTCGCCAGCATTTGCCTTCCAGGCTGCACGTATGCTCTTATAGACATAAATATGTCTTGACTCTGACCGGTCGGTCATCTAAGATTTACAACGAACAATGAGAAAAGGCTGGTGAGCGGATCATGAATCAAATCAATACCAAATGGATCGTAACCGGTCTGCTGCTCAGTATCCTGATGGCCGCGATGGACAACACGATCGTTGCGACCGCCATGGGAACCATCGTCGCCGATCTGGGGGGATTGGACCAGTTCGTTTGGGTCACTTCCGCTTATATGGTCGCCACGATGGCGGGTATGCCGATCTTCGGCAAGCTGTCCGATATGTACGGCCGCAAACGGTTTTTCGTCTTCGGACTGATCGTTTTCCTGCTCGGTTCGGCGCTGTGCGGGCTCGCGCAGACGATGACGCAGCTCAGTATCTTCCGGGCGATCCAGGGTATCGGCGGCGGAGCGCTGATGCCGATTGCTTTCACCATTATCTTCGATACGTTCCCACCCGAGAAGCGGGGCAAGATGACGGGCATGCTGGGTGCAGTCTTCGGTTTGGCAAGCGTACTCGGACCCCTGCTCGGCGCCTACATCACCGACACGATCGGCTGGCACTGGGTCTTCTACGTCAATGTGCCGATCGGGATCGTGGCGCTGGCGCTGATTCTTGTCTTCTACAAAGAATCGGCGGTGCATCAGAAACAGCGGATCGACTGGGCCGGCGCTTTTACGCTGGTCGTTGCGATCGTGGCCTTGATGTTCGCGCTTGAACTGGGCGGTTCCTACGGATGGAGCTCGATGCCGATTATCGCGCTGTTTGCCGCATTCGCGATTTTCTTTATCGCCTTTGTTGCTGTCGAACGCAAAGCGGCCGATCCGATTCTGCCGTTCTGGCTGTTCAAGCGTCCGCTGTTCGCGTCTTCCCAGATTCTCGCCTTTCTGTACGGGGCGACCTTTATCATCCTGACCGTCTATATTCCGCTGTTCGTTCAGGCTGTTTACGGCGGTTCGGCGACCAATGCCGGTCTGATTCTGACGCCGATGATGTTGGGTTCGGTAGCCGGCAGCGCCATCGGCGGTATTTACCAGACGAAAATTTCGTTCCGCCGTTTGATGACCGTGTCCGTGATTTCGTTCTTCGCGGGTATGGCGCTGCTCGCTTTCATGACGCCGGATACATCGCGTCTGCTGCTGACGGTCTATATGGTTCTGGCAGGGTTCGGGGTCGGCTTCTCGTTCTCGATGCTTCCGACCGCTTCCATGCACAATCTGGAGCCGAGATATCGGGGAACGGCGAACTCGACCAACTCGTTCCTGCGTTCGTTCGGCATGACGATGGGCATCACGGTCTTTGGGGCTATTCAGAGCAGTGTGCTCGCGAATCGTCTGGCCGAGGCGTTCGCCGGGCAGGAAGGCGGAGCCGCCGCCGGATTCGGAGGCGATCTGCGCCAAGTCTTCCAGTCCGATGTACGCTCGCAGATTCCGCCGGATATTCTCGACAAAATCGTAAATGCGATGTCGGACTCGATTACGGCAATGTTCCTCTATGCACTGGTGCCGATCGCACTGGCCGCAGTCGCAGTCGCTTTCATGGGCAAAGACAAAGCCGGTGCAGAAGAAACGAAGTAGACCGCGCTTAGCGGTGTCCGAAAAAGAAATCCTGCCGCAGGTTCGTATCGGCAGCTGTACGATGCAAAAAGACTGCTCCGCCGGAACATTCCGGCAGGGCAGTCTTTTTGATGTGTCTGCCGCCGGCTTGACGTCCGGAGCATTCAGGAGTCGAAACGATCGGCCAGCAGCCGGACAGATAAGCGGCAGGCGGATACAAGTCTCAGATCGGGCGCTTCGGCAAGTCCGATCAGCAGCTGAACTCCGGCGAACGGATCGCTAAGAGACAAGGTCGATACGCCGAAACTGCCCGATACGCCTCCCAGGTCGAAGCCCAAATCGCCGGCAAAAGAAGGCACGGGATCGGCAGGGGATGGACCCAGTTCGTACGTTTCCTCCAGGCGGCGAAGTTCGGTCTCGGACACTTGAACATCGGCGGCACTTGCCCGTACAGGCAACATCAGCAGAAGCACAAGTCCCGCAAAGATTACTTTTTTCATCGATTCACCTGTTTCTATGAGAAGATTCGGGCAGCAGCGCCGCAAGGTTTTGCAGGGCGCCCCGCAGATCGGGTTCGGCTTTTTGGGCAAGCCGGACGAGCTTGGCCTGTCCGCCGAACAGGCGGTACAATACGGTCTCCCGTTCATGGCTTGCAAGCGGTTCGAGCTGTTTATGTACGATTCCGGCAAGTTCCGCCGAGTCAATCGGAGCAGATTTCATTGGTTTGGCCGACTGACCGCCTGCCCGCAGGATAGCGACCAGTATAGGCAGCGTATGGACATCCGGAGAATGCGCTTGGGCAAACGCTTCTGCGTATTCATCCTGCGCCGATTGATGCTCCGTATCGACCAGGTCCATATAGCGCAGCAACAGCGGGAAATAGGCGCTGCTGTACAGGCCCAGTCCGAACACCGCATACGTGCCGGGCATCACCGATTTTTCGCTGGGCGGCGTATCGTTGTACCAGGTGAACTCCTGCATGGCCAATTCCGCATATTCGGCGATCGCAGGGAATATTTCGGGATATTGAAGCGCATTGGCAAAAAAGCGGTGAAGAGGCGATTTGGCCAGCTTTTTCAGCGGAAGCAGATGTTTGGCCGCGCTTTTGAGCTTAAGTTCATATTCGTTCGAGAAGCCCTGCCGCAGCAGATCGCACAAGTAATCCAGCGCTTCGCGGTAAGCCGCCGCTTCTTCGCGAAGAATCTTCAGCTCGATTTGCTGCAGAATGTCGTTCGCTGTGCCGCGGAACAGACGGCCGATTCGTTCGCTCTCTACCAAGCCGCTGCCGGTCTTCAGATACCGGGCCGCCGTCTCGGAATCGAGCATCGCCGCATAACGCAGATATTCCAGGCGAAGATTGGGGTCGGACTCCCCGATCTTGAGCGCGGCAAACAAGAAGAAGTCCAGCGCTTCTTGATCGACGATTGGACGCTGGTCTTCCGGTTTGAGCATGAAGCCCGGCGAATATTCGCCCGAGGCGGTGAAGTAAGCGGGGAGGAAATACGTCTCTGCCCACTGCCGCAGCACCCGCTTGTATTCGCCCCGCCATTGGGCCAACCGTTCGGGTTGGGCGCGGAATTTGCGGTTCACGCCGTTCAGCAGTTCACCGATTCGAGCAGGGTCGGGTACACGGCGCCCTTCAGGCAGCAGATCCGGGTTCAACAGCCAGGAAGCGAAGAAAAACAGGTCTTTGGGTTTGGGCCGGGCCGGCGAATCCGACAACACTTTCTCGGAGATGAACCGGTCCAGGGTTTCCCGCACCCGGGTTCGGGCAGCCTCGTCTATCAAGGTCTCGGCAATTTTTAACGATGGAGCGGGATCGGAGCGGCGGAATTCCAGTTCGACGTCCAGACGATAATCGAAAAAGCGCGGGCCCATTGTTCCCGACTGCCGCAGCTCAAGCAGATGGTTCAGCAGTTCGGGCCAGAATTCGCTGCGCAGATGCTCGTCGGTCAGTTCTTCCGCGTCGCATTCCAGTTCGAATTTGTAGGAGCTGTCGCTCCAATCCAGCGGCAGATACACGTCGATTGCCAGTTCAAAAGGGGTTTGGCCCGGCTTGGGAATCAAACGCGTGATTTTGACATACCCGAAGATGCCCGCATGAAGAAGACTCCAGTCTTCGATTTGATCGATCCGCTGCTTTTCCCTGTTATAAATATCGCTCAATCGGCTCCAAACTTCCTGCAAAAAAAGGGAAGACGTGCTGTCCATGGAAGTTCCTCCTTATATTCCTCGTAAATCCTTGAAAAAGAAAAATAAATAGGTAATTTGGGATTTTGCACAAAACACCCCAACGAGTTACAATCAAGCTCAGTGGAAGATTAGGGAAAGCATACCAACCGTTACAAGTGGGAATTATAGCACACAAGCGATATAAAAAACCATATCGTTCACGTAAGAGAAACGTTTCGATCAGGGTGCTGCAGCAGGCCTCACAACAAGATCGGCCGCCTATTTCAGGGAGGGGAACGAAGTGAAAAAGCAGGTGCAGTTGGAACGCATTATCTGGAAGCTGAAGGTGGCGGCGCGGCGGGACGCAGCTTTGCAAGAATTCGGAGCAAATCGGCACGGTTACCGGATGAACGAACCGATCGAAGCAGGCAAGATCGAATCTTTCGAAAAGAAAACGGGGATTGCGCTTCCGGCCGAGTTTGCCGAATTCCTGCAAACCGTCGGAAACGGCGGAGCCGGTCCTTATTACGGGATCTTGGAGCTGGATGCCGGACATCCGCCGGGCCTGATGAATCGGGAATGCCGTCTGGCACCGGACATGACGCAGGAAGAGTGGGGAGAACTGAGCGCTTTTATGGATGATCCTTCGCTGGACGAACCGGAGAAAGAACGCCTGCGAAGCGAGTTGTACGGCGGGCTGCTGGATATCGGAACGATGGGTTGGACGTTCGAAATGATGCTGGTGGTAACGGGAATTTACCGCGGACGGATCGTGTATATCGACCGCAGTCATCAGATTCCTTTTTTCACCTATGAAGCGAATTTTCTCGAGTGGTACGAACGCTGGCTGGACGAGATTATCGGCGGCTACGATACGGGCTGGTTCGAAATGGAAGAAGCCCGCGACGAACTCATGCTGATTGATCTCTATCTATCGAGTTTGGAAGAAAAGGTGAAAGTCAGCGCGATCCGGGGGATGCACAAACTGCTGAAATTGAAGCAGGATACACGGGCATTTCTGCTGGAACAGTGCGACGATGCTTCGCCTGCAGTACGTATGGCCGCTCTGGAAATCCTGGCCCAAAAAGATTACGCGGAAGCGGTACCTCGGCTGGAACAGGCGCTGGTCAGTTCGGTTGCGGAAGAACGCCTGAACGCCGCCCGTCAGATCGAAGCGCATGGCGAACCGGGCGGAGGACACTTGGCCCATGTACTGTCGAGCCTGCTTTCGGAAGAAACGGATGCCCGGGTGCTGTGCCAATCCGCCCGTATTCTGGAACAAGGCTCCGTGAACCCTCTTCATCTGCTGATCCCGCTGTTTGATTGCCCCGATCCCGATATTCGCCGGGAAGCGGTCTTTCATGCGGGGCGGCTGCCCGGCAGGCAAGCCTGGGCCGAAGCATTCGGCGCGGCGCTAGGCGATGCGGACGGGAAAGTGCGCCGTGCGGCGCTGGGCGCGCTTGAAGGCATTCCGCTGCCGGAACTGCTGCCCCGGTATGAGCGTCTGCTGCACGATGACGAGCCGGATACCGAAATGCGGCGTATGGTGCTCCGAAGATTGGACGAGTACGGAGAACGGGCGCGGACGCTCCTGGAGCGGCTGAGCGCGGACGAAGATCCGGAGATCGGCAGAGAGGCCCGGCACAAGATCGAACGGTTGAAAGTTAAAGTGAACAAGTCGTGAATAAAGCGTTTTCTTTGCCGCTTCTTTTCGATTAGGGCTATAATGGAACAAAGCACGAAATCGAAAAAGACGGGAGAGGGTAACGATGGAAGCCTGCCTGCTGATTCACGGTTTCACGGGCGGCGTGCATGAATTGGCGCCGCTTGCCGGCTTTTTGGAAAGCAAAGGAATACGGGTCGGGACGTTCACGCTCAGCGGTCATGGCGGGAGCCGAAAAGAAATGCAGGATGCGGGCAGCCGGGAATGGATCGCCAGCGCGGAAGCCGCATTGGAAAAGCTGCTGGACGAACACGGGCAGGTGCATCTGATCGGCTTCTCGACAGGCGCGCTGATCGCAACGAGATTGGCCGCTTTGTACAAAGAGCGAATCGCTTCGCTGACACTGCTGTCTACGCCGGTATTTCCGCTTCATCCGCCCGCGATCGCAAGAACCCTGGTTCAACCCAAGATGGTCGGCCGGTACATCCGCAATCTGTTCATTGTGCCTTCCCGCGCCGCAAAGGAATTTTACCGGCTTGTCGACGAATCGCTCGAATGGTATGAAGAAGCCCAGGCTCCGGCCTTGATCGTTCAGGGAGCCCAAGACCACCTGGTCAAGCCCCGCAGTGCTGCCTATTTGCAGGAACGGCTGGGATCCAAACGGAAAGAACAGCTGATTCTTGCACGCAGCGGGCATCTGGTGTGTCATTCGCCCGATCAGCTTGAATTGTTCGATGCCGTCTTGGATCATGTGAAGAGATCGTCGTGCAGCCCGCCAACCCCTCCCGTGAAATCTTTCGATTCTGCCGCTCGTACCGAAGATCACCGCGACCTCCAGGTCGAATCCGTCTAACCGCAAGGTCAAAACCGATCTGCCAAGCTTCGTTCCCCGGGAACGGGCTTTTTTTGTGCGCACAGAAAAAATATTGTAATTATCATATTGAAAATATCAAAAAGATATGATAAAGTTTCGTTAAAGTCGAAATGACAATATTGAAAAAGAAAGCGGGGAACTTTTATGTTCGGATTCCGTTTTGCCAAATTCCAGCCCAGCGAGTACGTGATGAAGATCAAGAACGGCAAAGTCGTCAAAGAAGGCGTCGGTCTCGCGTTTCACTATTACGCCCCGACCACTTCGGTCGTCGTCGTTCCCGTCTCCTCGATCGATGTACCGTTCATGTTCGACGAAATGACGAGCGATTATCAGAGAATTACTGTCCAGGGACAGCTGATCTACCGGATTGCCGAGTACCGCCGGATGACCGAGGTGCTGAATTATACGTACGATCTGAAAAAGCAGCGTTATCTCTCCGATGATCCGGCTCTGCTGAGCCAGCGTGTCGTGAATATTGTCAAAGTGCGCATCAAACGGGGACTTGCCCGGATGCCGCTCCGCGAAGCGATCCAGGCCAGCGAGAACCTGGCTCAGAGCCTGCGGGCGGAGCTGGTGCAGGATGAAGAAATGGCGGCGCTCGGCGTGGAATTGATGGGATTGTCGATCCTGGCTATTTTGCCCAACAAAGACACCATGCGCGCGCTCGAAGCGAAAGCCCGGGAAGAGATTCTGCAGGATGCGGACGAAGCGCTGTACCGCCGCCGGAATGCTTCGATCGAGCAGGAACGCCAAGTGAAAGAGAACGAACTCAATACCGAAATCGCCGTCGAGACCAAAAAGCGGCAGATTCGCGAAACGCAGCTGAATGCCGAGCGTGCGGTCAAGCAGAAGAAACACGAGATGGCGGAAGAACAGCTGCGCTTCGATATCGGCATGGAATCGGATCGGCAGGAGCTGATCGGTCTGGAAACATCGAACCGCAAAGTCGCGGCAGACGCCAAAGCGTACGAGCTGACCGCGGTCATGAAGTCGCTTGAGAACGTCAGTCCCGGCGTGCTCGAAGCGATGGCGCAGATGGATATGCAGCCGGACAAGCTGATTGCGATCGCGTTCCGCGACATGGCGGGCAATGCCGAGAAGATCGGCCAGCTGAACATTACGCCGGATCTGCTGCAGGGACTGATGGGCGGACAGGCGAATCCGGCAGCGAGGGGAGGAGGTCCGCGATGAGCTTTTTCGGAAAAAAAGAAGCGGTCGCAAATAGCGGAAAGGTACAGGCATCGGCAGGCCCGGAGACGGAAATAAAGATCATACTGGTGAAACGCCGTACCCGGCTGGAAGAATTGGTGGTTCGTTATAACACGATCCAGCAGGCGCAGTTTTTCGTGGAAAGGCTGGGAGCTGATTTCGGCGATTATGTACAGGAAGACCGGTTGTATCATACGGCGCTGCACCAGGCTTCGGAGACGCTTGCGAGTATCGGGCGCGTCCAGCAGGTCGACCGCGAGCATGTCCCGAACTTTATTTTTGGTCAAAAAGATGTCGTCGTGGTGCTCGGTCAGGACGGATTGGTCGCCAATACGCTCAAATATGTGACCGAACAGCCGCTGATCGGGGTCAATCCCGATCCGCAGCGCTGGGACGGAGCCCTGCTGCCGTTTACGGTTGCCGAGCTGCCTGCCGCGGTGCGCGATCTGCTGCGCGGCAAACGCCCGATCCGGGAAGTCCGTCTGGCGCAGGCGGAGCTGAACGACGGACAGGTGCTGGTTGCGGTCAACGATTTGTTTATCGGACGCCGCACGCATGTATCGGCGAGATACGAACTGCGCCAAAGCGAGGCGGCCGAGCAGCAGTCTTCGAGCGGCATCATCGTATCGACGGGCATGGGGTCGACCGGATGGCTGCGCAGCGTGCTGGCCGGAGCCGCGGGCATTTCTTCGCGGGCAGGCGGAGGAACACCGGAGCCGCTTGTGCCGGATCCGACGTTCGGCTGGGACTCCCCGTATCTGTATTTCAGTGTACGCGAACCTTATCCGAGCCGCTCCACTTCGGCCAATCTGGTGTTCGGACGGATCGACGAGCGAAGCCCGCTCAAGATCGTCTCGCAGATGCCCGAGAGCGGCGTAATCTTCAGCGATGGAGTCGAAGACGACTATCTGGAGTTCGGTTCGGGCATCGAAGCTTCGATTACCGTGGCGGAGCGTCGGGGGCGTCTGGCCGTCTGAGACCTCTACAAAAATATTCCAAAACGCTCTCCCCCAAGGAGAGCGTTTTTATTTTTTTGCCGGAGATTGGGTAAATATGGAGTATCCCTCGTACAGCCAGATGGAATAAAAAAGAGAGAAGGGAGCATCCCAATGAGCGAGCCGGTGAAAATTTACGTACTGCTCAAATTCGGAGAACGCCGCTTTATGGAAAAATTCCGGCGCGGGCAGCTGCATTTTCAATGCCTCAGCGCTTTTAAAAATTCGGAAAAAGACGAGGCGGGACGCAACGATCCGTTCGAAGCGGCCTCCGCGATCTATAATCCGGGCAATTATAAAGTCTATGTCGGAGGAAAACCTCTCGAAGACGTGGAAGGGCCGATCGTGCTGCAGGAAAACGAAGCGGACCGCCAGTATTCGCTCAGCCTGTACGGCGTGACGAATGAATCGCTTCAGCGTCATGTGAGTGGAGAACAGGAAAGCCTGATCCATCCGTGGAACGAAAAATTCGGCGATTACGCGGTTGTGATCACCCATCCCAAAGAATTCAGGAACCGGATCGATGCGGCCTGCCGCAAAAAAGGATTCGGTCTGTGCGGAGGCATGGTCGCTTATCACGAAGTCGAGAACTTTACGGGGAAATGGGGATATTTTCGCAAACCGAAAGAATACGAGT
This sequence comes from Saccharibacillus qingshengii, assembly GCF_013185195.1. Lineage (GTDB taxonomy): Bacteria > Bacillota > Bacilli > Paenibacillales > Paenibacillaceae > Saccharibacillus > Saccharibacillus qingshengii. Next base: position 12,691 of record NZ_JAAZWC010000015.1, on the reverse strand, counting down.
ACCAGTCGGAATACCGCCTGCTGCTCGACTTGGAGAATCGGAAGGAAGAGCATCTGCTGGAGATCGGAGATCTGTCGGATATCAGCGAGATCGGCCCTTACCGCGAGCTGATTCCCGGCATTCTGGCCAAGATCCGGCAGGAGGGAGGCCTTCTGCCGCACGGGGAAGAAGAAAAGCCGTCTTCTTGACCGATGCCCATTTGTGTACCCGGACTCGACAAAAGAACATATGTTCGATATAATGGGAGGAGACCTTGTTAATGGAGATGCATACGATGAATGATGAATTTCTGAAGGACCTCCACGAGCTGGAACGCAGTGACGAAGACCGTTCGAAGCTTATGATGAAGGGAATCAAGAAGGCACTGGCCGAACGTCAATCCGCCAATCCGATCGAACGTTGGATGCAGCGCAAGCGGAAGAAGAAGATCCAAGCCTGGCATTCGGAGAAGGACACCCGCGAGACGAGAACGCAGACGGAGCGCCGGGAATCGTCCAGAGAGAACGGATACCGGGAAGGCTCCTACGAAACGAGAACCGAATAAGCGCGCAGCGCACTCTACGGGAAGCACCCGCCTCTGTCCGCAGCAGAAGCGAGTGCTTGCTTTTTGCGTAGAAGTACGGGGTGACCGAGTTCATTTGCTTTGCCGTTCGGCTGGCGTATGATGGAGAGAAGCGGACCGGAAGAGTTCCGGAACCGCCGGCATGTACATACCGCGGGAGGGAACAAGATGAAATTCGCCAATATCGAACAAGGCGGCGCCGCAGGGGTCGCTGTGGTCGTACCGCTTGGCGCGCTCGCGCCATGGCTGGAAGGATGGAGCGTTCTGCCGGCATCGACGGACGAACTGCTGAAATCGCCGGAGCGGATCGAACAAATCCGCACAGCTTGCGAACAAGCGGCTTACAGCGGAGAGGAGATCGGCCTGGAAGGATCGGACTTCCGGTTTCTGCCGGCCGTGCTGAACCCCGGCAAACTGGTCTGTATCGGACTGAATTACAGACGCCATGCCGCAGAGACGAATATGGCGCTGCCCAAGGAACCGGTCGTATTCGGCAAATTCTCGGATTCCGCAGCCGCGCACGGAGACGTCATCTTGCATCCCGCCGAAACGCGGCAGCTTGATTACGAAGCGGAGCTGTGTATCGTAATCGGGCGCACCGCTTCGCATGTGAGCGAGGAAGACGCACTGGATTTCGTATTCGGATACTGCTGTGCCAACGATCTGTCGGCCCGGGATCTGCAGATGCGCTCGGGACAGTGGCTGCTTGGCAAGACAGGGGCAGGCTTCGCGCCGTTGGGTCCGTTTATCGCAACCGCCGACGAGATTGCCGATCCCAATAGGCTGCGTATCTCGGCAAGCGTAAACGGTCAGACCGTGCAGGATTCGAATACTTCGGATATGATCTTTTCCTGCCGCCAGATTATCGCGTATCTGTCCCGGCATTTCACGCTTCGTCCGGGCGACGTCATTCTGACCGGAACGCCGGAAGGCGTCGTACTCGGCAAGCCCGAAGCGGAGCGCGTCTGGCTGAAGCCGGGTGACGAAGTGACGATCTCGATCGAAGGTTTGGGCGAACTGACGAATAGAATCGGCAAATAAAAAAACAACAAAAAGGGCTTCCTGCCGGAAGCCCTTTCTCTGTATACACACGCGGCCAACCGAACTTCCTGCCGGAAGCCGAACTTAGAAGACTTTGGTCGTCCACGATTCGCAGTTCCAGGTCTCGGTCACGATATCGCGGTAGAATTCGGGTTCGTGGGAGATCATCAGGATCGTGCCTTTGTAAGCCTGCAAAGCGCGTTTCAGCTCGTCTTTTGCATCGACGTCCAAGTGGTTCGTCGGCTCGTCGAGTACGAGGATATTCGTTTCGCGATTGATCAGTTTGCACAGACGGACTTTGGCTTTCTCGCCGCCGCTGAGGACGGTGACCTTGCTCTCGATATGCTTCGTCGTCAAGCCGCACTTGGCCAGCGCCGCGCGCACTTCGAATTGGCTCAGCGAAGGGAATTCGCTCCAGATCTCTTCAATACACGTTTTCGAACCGTCGCCTTTCATTTCCTGTTCGAAGTAGCCGATCTGCTGGTGTTCGCCGCGTTCGACCGTACCGGACAGCGCCTGGATTTCGCCGAGGATACTGCGCAGCAGCGTCGTTTTGCCGATGCCGTTGGCGCCGACAAGAGCGATTTTTTGGCCGCGTTCCATTTTCAGGTCAAGCGGACGGGACAGCGGTTCGTTGTAGCCGATCACGAGATTTTTGGCTTCGAAGATCAGCTTGCCGGCCGTACGGCCGACCTTGAAGTTGAACTGGGGCTTCGGACGTTCCTGCGCCAGTTCGATGACGTCCATCTTGTCGAGCTTTTTCTGACGGGACATCGCCATGTTGCGGGTCGCGACGCTCGCTTTGTTGCGTGCCACAAAGTCTTTGAGCTGCGAGATCTCCTGTTGCTGGCGCTTGAAGGCCGATTCCAGCTGCTGTTTTTTCATCGCGTATACTTCTTGGAAATATTCATAATCGCCGACGTAGCGGTTCAGTTCTTGATTCTCCATATGATAGATGGTGTTGACGACGCTGTTCAGGAACGGAATATCGTGGGAGATCAGAATGAACGCATTCTCGTATTCCTGTAGGTAGCGCGTCAGCCAGGCGATATGCACTTCGTCCAGATAGTTGGTCGGCTCGTCGAGGAGCAGGATATCCGGTTTCTCCAGCAGCAGCTTGGTCAGCAGAACCTTCGTGCGCTGTCCGCCGGACAGATCGTCCACGTCTTTGTCGAGGCCCACGTCGGTCAGACCCAGCCCGCGGGCCGTCTCGTCGATCTTGGCATCGATCAGATAAAAGTCCTGCGCCGTCAGCGTATCTTGAATCGTGCCAACCTGCTCGAGCAGGTCTTCCAATTCTTCCGGCGTGACTTCACCCATACGTCCGTACATATCGTTCATTTCCTGTTCCATATCGAGCAGGTATTGGAAAGCTCCTTTGAGCACGTCGCGAATACTCAGGCCTTTCTCCAGCACGGCGTGCTGATCGAGATAGCCGACGCGGACGCGCTTGGACCATTCGACTTTGCCTTCGTCCGGCTGCAGCTTGCCCGTTACGATATTCATAAACGTCGATTTGCCTTCGCCGTTGGCGCCGATCAGACCGATATGTTCGCCTTTGAGCAGGCGGAAAGAAACATCCTTAAAAATGGCCCGGTCGCCGAAACCGTGGCTCAGTCGTTCTACATTTAGTATACTCATTAATGAAAGACACCTTTTTCTGTTAGATTTCGGTTGAACTTTTTTAACACTTTTTCCGTTTCATTATAAAAGGTAACGGCGCACAACTCAATGGAAAGGTGGAAAACCGTCAAATGTTTTCATGGAAAAGAAAAAAAGAGCGGCAAAATAAAAACATGGACGGGAAAACGGAAGCCGCTCCGCAGCTTGAGCCTTTCGCCGTCCAGATCGAGCGGATTCGCCGCAAACGGCTGCTCGCCGCCCAATCTCCCGGAGCGGACGAGGTGTTTGGTGCGAGCAGCCACCGCTATCGGCTCAACGAACCGCTGACGCATGCGGAGCTGGATACGCTGGAACAGGAGTGGGGCGTGACGCTGCCCGAAGATTTCGCCGCCTTTGTTACTGCCGTAGGCAACGGAGGGCCGGGTTCTTATGGAGGAGCCGGGCCGTATTACGGCATTTATGCCGTCGACGAGATGGACCCCGACCCTGTACGCTTGAGACAGCCTGCGAAGCTTAAGCCCGATCGGAGTTGGGATGCCGGAGAACCAGCCGATCCGTCCGTTTGGAACGAAGACCTCGACGACGATGCCTATGACGAAGCGCTGTCCGATCTGATGCGGGGGACGCTTACGATCGGGACAATGGGGTGCAGCAGCGAGATTCTGCTGATCGTGAGCGGGGAGCACCGCGGACGCATCGTGTATCTGGATACGGAATACCTGAAGCCTTTTTTCGTGTACAAAAAAAATTTCCTGGATTGGTACGAACGCTGGCTCGACGAAGTGATCGAGGGCTTTAAGATCCATTGGTTTGCTACGACACCGGGCGGCGGAGAAGCCGAACTGCTGACGTTGGCGCAGACTTCCGAATACGCCGCGCAGCGGGGCGAAGCGCTCAAATCGCTGCTGCGTTTTCCGAAGCTTGGCAATCCTGCGATCGCGTTCGCCAAGCAGGCTGTGGACGGTGATCCGTCGGATCAAGTCCGGTACTGGGCATTGACGCTGCTGGCTGCCCATGCGCCGGATTCGGCCGATCCTATTCTGCTGGAAGATCTGGGAAGCGAACAGGCGGACAAGCGCAAGGCGGCCGTGCAGTTGATCCATTGGTATCGCAAGCAGGCGGCCCGCACGTTCGCCGAAACGCTGCAAGCGACGGTTTCGAAGGAAACGGACGAAGAAACGTTCCGCTTCGCGACTTATATATTGGAGTCGGCCGACATCGAGCCGCTTCCTCTGCTGCTGCCCGCGTTTCGGAGCCCCGCCGCCGAAATCCGCAAAAGCGCGATCTGGCAGGCCGGCAAATCCAGGCGCAAAGCCGATTACGTCGAAGATTTTGTCGGCATTCTGCTGCACGATCCGGAAGTCTCTGTCAGGCTGACGGCGATTCAGGCGCTCGAAGGCGTGACCGACCCGCGGCTGCTGCCGGCTTATGAGCACATGCTGGAGCGGTATCCGACGGACGAACCTTATATTCGCGGCAACGTCCGGCATCGCTTAATAGAATATAGATTCCATACGCATCAAAAAATCGAACGCGGCGTGCCCGCAGACCTGACGAGAGTAAGGGGCATGCTGCGAGACCTCATGGAGGCACACAGATGAAGATCAAATTTTGCGAGAAAAATATCGACCGCTTCTCGAAGCAGGCCTACAAAGAACTGAAAAGCAAATACGACGACGTCAAAGTGAAAAAAGACGGCTGCTTGAAAGAATGCCGGCTGTGCCGGACCGAACCGTTCGCGATCGTCAAAGGCGAGATCGTCCGGGCGGAGACGCCGAAAAAATTGGTGAAGAAGCTGGAGAAAAGAATCGGGGAGTTATCCTAAAAGGAACCGAGACAGCGGAACCTTCCTTTTCGAAAGAATATGCAGTAGGAATCGGCAGCCCCCGGGATGACCGCGACGACGCCTAGGCGCGAATGGAAGGCATCCGCTAAACGCGGCGTATCCGAAAAGCCGGAAACGTAATTAAGCAAAGGCTCCCGTAAAGAAACCTCATCATGGCAAGAACCCCGACGCTCCGCGGAGCGTAGGGGTTCTTTTGCATGGTTCTTTTGCATGGCTCTTTTTCATTGGCTTTTGCGCTGCCTCCCGGCTTCCGGACTTCCGCAGCCGAAAGAGGTAGTCGGCAGTCGAGGTTTTCTCGGCCGCTTCGGAATTCTAACGAATCGTACGTACGCTATTAGCTCGCCTTGTTACTCGTCCAGCGCGTGCAGATCGATCGAACAATAGCCGCTGGGATGCTTGTCCAAATAATCCTGCTGACTTTCGGCCGCGGCGACGAAACGTCCCAGCGGCAGCGCTTCGGTCACGATCGGTTGATTGTATCGCGAACGTTCGCGCCGGATCGCGGCTTCGACAGCTGTCCAATCCGCCTCGTCCGTATAATAAACGCCCGAACGATACTGCGTGCCGACGTCTTCGCCTTGACGGTTCAGCGTCGTCGGATCGATCACGCGGAAAAAGAAGCTTAGCAGCTCCTCGAGCGAAATCCTCGCCGGATCGTAAGCGACGCGCGCCGTCTCGGCATAACCGGACGGCGGAGTATCCGGCGGCGCGGATTCGCGGGAACCTTCGCTGTGGGCAGCGGGATTTTCGCTCTTACGGTCCGCATTTCCGCTTCCGCCGCCGGAACCGCCGCCGTAAGCATAGCCTACCGTCACGTCGGATACCCCGTACACCCGGGACAGGTACGCTTCGACGCCCCAGAAGCAGCCGCCCGCCAAATAGATCGTATGCAGCTTCGCTCCCGAATAATCGATCCCGTCGTTGGGATTGGCGAAAGCCGCCGGGGAGTCGGGATCGGGCAAGCTCTGCGCTTCGCCGTTCAGGGACAGCGCGGAATACAGCAGGAGGACCGCCAAGGCGGCGGCAGCAGCCGAGATCCAAAATTTGCGCATAGCGTTCGGAACTCCTTTTCGCGAAAATAAGGCCGCGCCTCGATGAATGTCATGTCATCGGGCGCGGCCTATCGGTGTCGAGCAAACTTATTTCGCTACGCTTGCCAGATAGCCGTAACCCTGCGCTTCCATATCGGCCAGCGGCACAAACTTGATCGAAGCGCTGTTGATGCAGTAGCGTTTGCCGCCGCGATCTTCGGGACCGTCGTCGAACACATGGCCCAGATGGATATCGCCGGAACGGCTGCGCACTTCGGTGCGGACCATATTGTAGGCTTTATCTTCTTTATAAGTGACGACTTCGGGGAGGATCGGCTTCACGAAGCTTGGCCAGCCGCATTGGGAGTCGTACTTGTCTTCGCTTGCGAACAGCGGCTCGCCGGTCGAGACATCGACGTAGATGCCCGGCTCGTACGTATCCCAATATTCGTTGGAATACGGATGTTCGGTATCTTGTTCAACGGCCACTTTGTACTGGATATCGGTCAGCAGCGATTTGAGTTCTTCGGAGCTGCGTTTCGGGTAATCCGCCGGATCGATCACGATTTGACCGGCTTTTTTCGAAGCGGCTGCGGACTTGGCGCTCTGGGAAGTGACGCCAGCCGCCGCACCTTCTTGGCCCGGAATTTCTTGTTCGTTCAGGATGCCCATATCGATGTGGCAGTAGCCTTCCGGATTCTTTTCCAGATAATCCTGATGGTACTCTTCCGCCATATAGAAGTTCTCGAGCGGCAGCACTTCGGTCACGATCTTCTTGTTGTATTTCTCTTGTTCCTTGGCGATGACGGCTTCGACGACCGATTTCTCGCTGTCTTCCGTATAGAAAACGCCGGAACGGTATTGGATGCCGCGATCGTTGCCCTGCTGGTTTACGCTTGTCGGATCGACGACTTTGAAAAATTCTTTGAGCACTTTATCCAGCGGAACGAGAGCCGGATCGTAGGTGACTTCGACCGTTTCCGCGAAGCCGCGGTTGCCTTTGATGACGTCTTCGTAAGACGGATTCTCGCCGGTGCCGTTGGCATAGCCGGATACCGCGTCCTGCACGCCGTAGATGCGGGCCATGTACGCTTCGACGCCCCAGAAGCAGCCGCCCGCGAGATACACTTTTTTGAGATCGGATTTGGAAAAATCGACGTCCGCGTTCGGGTTCGGGATGCTGGCGGCGGTGACGCTCGAAGGCAGTGTAGAGCCGGCAGCGTTCATTCCGGTTAAGCCGGATGTGGAGCAGGCCGATACCAGCAAGCTCAGCAGCATCAGCGATACGAGAGAGAGCCAGGCTGTGGACCGGGATCTTTTTTTCATGCGAGCAGCCTCCTATTTCATTATGGGGAGAAGCAGAATGCTGGATTTAGGGAATATCGTTGATGTTCGCCGCGATCACGTCGTTGGCGTTGTGACCCGGTACCGTTTTGGCCAGGCCGCCGTTCGAATCGATGTAAAAGGAAGTGGGATAAGCGCGTACGCCGAGCTGCTGCGCGTATTTGCCGTCTTGATCCAGCAGCACGGTCGTGTTTTTCTCGTCCAGACCGGCATACCATTTTTTGAAATCGGCTTCGGATTTTTCGCCTTTGAAGTTCGGAGCGACGATGCTGATCACTTTGTAGTCGTTCTCCTGGCCGGCCAGCGTGTTCAATTCATCCATGCCGGCGAGGCAGATCGAGCACCAGGAAGCCCAGTATTTGATGTAGACTTTTTCACCTTGGAAATCCGCGAGTTTGACTTCATTGCCGCTCAGGTCTTGGAGATCGAACTGCGGAGCCGGTTTGGCGCTTGCCGTTTGGCCGCTTGCCGAATTTGCCGCATTTGCCGCGCCGTTCTGCCCGCAGGCGGACAGCAGCAGGGCGGCCGAGAGTGTCAGCAGAAGCAGCGGCAGCCATTTTCGGCGCAGGGGACGGGCGTTGACGTTATTCAAATGAGTCATCTCCTTGGGTTAAAAATGAAAGTCGGATTGTGGCCGGTCAGATCTGAAAAGCGGACGTGAGCACGGCTAGATTGTTCGTCATGAGCAGGATGCCCATCGCGATCAGCACGACGCCGGACACGATCTTGAGCTTGCCCATATGCTTGTACAGGTTCTTGAGGCGGCGCAGCAGCAGGTCGGAGAATACGGCCAGCAGCAGGAACGGAACGGCCATGCCGACGGTGTAGACGAACATCATCCACACGCCGTAGCCGGCCGATCCGCCGCCTGCGGCCACGCCGAGTACGGCGGCGAGCACCGGCCCGATACACGGCGTCCAGCCGAAGCTGAACGTGAAGCCGAGCAGGAACGCGCCGAACCAGCCTTTTTGCTTGGTGCTGTCGAACGTGAGCCGTTTTTCTTTTTGCATGAACATCAGATTGAGCACGCCGGTCTGGTGGATACCGAACAAGACGACGACGGCGCCGCATGCGATCATGAACCACGAGCTGTTGATGACGCCGCCGAGCGCGCCCGCTCCGAAGCCGAGCAGCAGGAAGACGGTGGACAGTCCGAGGATGAACAGCAGCGTGCGCCCGATCAGTTTGGGATCGACGCGGAATCCGGAAGAGGACTCCGCCGCTTTGGCGCGCTCCGCTTCCGAACCGCCGAGAAAGGCGAAGTAGACGGGCAGCATGGGGAAGATGCAGGGCGAGAAGAAAGACAAGACTCCTGCCGCGAGCACGCTTCCGACATATAAGGATTCAGCAGGCAATGAAGCGTCACCTCCGGGGGAATAAGATCGGAAAACCGCGGTCAGAACCGGTTTCCGGAATCGTTCGAATACGTGTTCAAAGACGGCGATCGGCAGCGAAAGGCCCGGATATCGAACAGGTCGAGCCGTGTGCATACAAGATCTACATCTTATTGTACGCAAAAGAGTTTGTTTTGGATTAGTTATTCGAAATATTTTTAAAAAGAGCCTTACAAAGGGATCAGGAGGGCCCGGCCAAAGAAAGAGGAATAATTTTGCAGAAAATAGATGAAAGGGATTGCGCTGTATGAGAAAATATGTAACTTTATAAGAAGATTAGGAGGTGTTTTCCGTGTCGAGAAGATGGTTCAACCGGCTCACGTTTTCTTACCTGCCCATTCTTATTATCGTGCCCGTGATTCTGATGATCCTGTTCTTTCTCGGATCGTCGGAATTGTCGAAACGGGAAACGGCGCGGGCGAACGAAGTCTTTTCGCGTCAGGCCGTTCAGTCGCTGGATTACTCGTTTCGTTCGATCAGCGAGATGATGAACCGGGAGATTCTGGCGGGCGAGTTCCAGTCCTTTTTCTCGGCATCGGATAATCCCTATTTGGCGGCGCATGATGCATCGACCCGGCTGGCCCGGCTCAAACTGACCAACCCGCTGATCGACTCGCTGTATATCTGCCGACTGTCGGACGGCGTCGTCTTGAGCAATCTGTCGATCGGGCGCACGGAAGAATTTGCCGACCGGGCTTTTATCAAGCGGGTGCTGGCCGGGCCGGTTCCGACGCGCTGGTCGGAGCCGAGGCAGCTGCCCGGATTCCATACGCAGCCCCGGACAGTCGTGACGCTGACGCGGGGCATCCCTTTGCTGACAGGCGAACAGGGCATTATGGTCGTCAACGTGTCGCTCGACTCGGTACGCGAACTGCTGCGCGAAATGATCGGCGAAGAAACAAGCTTTATCCATCTGTATACGGCGCAGGGGGTGCCGATGCTCGGAACCGAAGCCGGATTCCCGGCGCTGGAAGCGCAGCGGCTGCAGAATGGATCCGGACGCCAAGCGGTCGATCCCGATCGGGAGCTGTCTTCCGTTGTTTCTCCGTACACGGGCTGGGAAGTGCGCAGCGGCGTCATCGGCGATTCGCTCTCGCTGATCCTCAAAAGTATCTGGTACGTCTGGCTTGGCGCCGCCGCGCTGATTGTCGCGCTCGGGATCGGCTGGACGGCGCTTGTCTCGCGGCGCAATTACGAGCCGGTGGTCCGGATGCTGCAGCGGCTCGATGCGCTGCCGCCGGGGACGCTTGAAGCCGCCGCCGCGCTGAACGAAGCGGCGCAGCTGGACGGGAACGCTGCCGGAGCCGCCGGGCGGGAAGGCGAAGAAGAGCAGGCCGGCAGCGAAGACCGGATGACGCGAAGCGAACGAAAAGGGCGCAGGATGCAGCATCCGGACGAGTTCGAACGGATCGAATCGACGCTCAGCGCCATGATCGCGCGTGCCGAAGCGGACCGCCGGCAGCAGCGGGAAGACATCGTGTACCGGCGGCGGGAATTTTTTAGAGAGCTGCTGGAAGGTTCGCGGGTGGTGGAGCCTGAGGAATGGGAACATGAAGTCCGGCGGCTGCAGGCCGAATCGGCGATCCGCAAGGAAGAGCCGGAACGGCGGGAATTTGCGGGGGCAGCGGTTCTTGTGAAAGAAAGAAGCAAGCCGGTGCAGAGCGCCGAAATCCCCGTATTCGGAAGCGGGGCCGTCGGTCTGCTGGAGATCGACCGGCCGGACGAATTCAACCGGGCTTATTCGGAGCGCAGCCGCGAACTGCTGCGCTACGCGGTCTCCAGCGCTGCAGGCGAACTGGCGGCAGAACGCGGAGCGCGGCTCTGGGCGGAATGGCTGCCCGGCGGCCGGCTCGGTCTGCTGCTGCGCTTCGCACAGACGAAGCGGGCCGAATCGGATGCGTCCCCGGCCGATCCGGAAGGCGCCGCGGATCCGTCCGGCGGAGAAGCCGAAGACGCCGTAGCCGCGGCTATCGCGATTGCGAAGGAGCTGGTCGCCTGGGTAGCGGCGCATCTGAAATGCACCGTGACCGTGGCGCTGGGCGATCCGGTCGCTTCGCCGCGCGAGATCGCGCGCGGGTTCCACGAAGCGGAGGAAGCGATGGGATACAAGTCTTCTCTCGGCGGCGCGCGGGTTATCGCCCTCCGCGAGCTGCGGCGGGTAGCGGCCGCCGAGCTGTACGGAGTGCTGCGCACGATTCGCGAGCTGGCGCAGACTTACCGGCTGGGCGAGCCGCAGTGGCGGGAGCAGCTGGAAGAGCTGCTCGGCGGTCTGCGCGCCGCCCTGCTGCCCAGAGACGATCTGTCCGCTCTGATGAATGTGCTCGCGTATCAGCTGCTGCGCGAGATGATGGAACTGCCCGGCGAAGCCAAAGAGCTGTGGCGCAGCGAAGCTGCGCCGAAGCTGACCGCAGCACTGGAACATTTTGATACGTTGGACGAATTGGAGACTTCCGTGCGCAGCCTGCTGGACGAATACGCCGTCCGGCTGCGGCTGCTGCGCGAAAGCCGGAGCAGCCATGTCACGCTGCAGGAAGTACGGGCGTTTATCGACGCCAACTTCAGCGATCCCAATCTGTCGCTGTCTTCGATCGCCGAACGGTTCGGGCTGAGCGCAAGCTACCTGAGCCGCCTGTTCAAAGACGCGTTCGGTCAGAACTTCGTCGATTATCTGGCGGGCGTACGGGTCGATGCGGCCAAAACGATGCTGCGTGAAACGTCCGACCCGATCCAGGAAATCGCGATCCGCGTCGGCTATGCCAACTATATGTCGTTCAGCCGCGCCTTCAAAAAAGTGGCCGCGGCTACTCCCGGCGAGTACCGCAGTCGAAGCCGAACAGAAGGGAATACGGAATAATCCAAAAACGCTTCGTCCGAATGAGAGCAAAACGCCGAAGAGTGGGTAATAGCTAAAAGAGAAGCGAAGCAGCAAGCCCATTTGGATAAACGAGAGGAGCAACACAATATGGCAGATACAGAAAAAAATGCAATTATTGTCGGAGCGGTAGCGGGAGCGCTGATCGGAGCCGGCCTGGCCGTTCTGGTAGCCGCCCAAGAAGGCTCTTCCCTGAAAGACAAATTCATGAACACGGTGAATCTGCTCAAGGAGCAGGGAACCGTTCTGAACGAACGCAGCCAGGAACTGAAGGAAAAAGGCCAAGAAGTCAAAGGCATCCTGCAGGAATCCGTGGAAGTCGTTCGCGAATTCAAGGACGAAGCGACTTCGGCGGCTTCGGATATTAAGGAAGAGGTTAAGGCGTTTAAGTCTTAAGACTTTCTGTTTTGATTTCTGTAATTGAATTGAAAAACTGTCCGCAATGTTTGCGGGCAGTTTTTTTGTGTGGAAAAGAGGTGGTATAAAATTGATGGAAGAATTTGATTTTAAAACGGGAATGGTAATTTTAAATGATTTCGACTTTATTAAATCTCTTGAACCTGGCGAGCAGCCAGAAGATAAGTTGTGGTCTTTTAAGCATGACATTATACAAGTCAAATATAAGAAGGGGATTGTTTTAGATTTAGGATGGCTGCCTGAATTTGACTTGGAAAAAGGAGAATTCAAGCTGGTAATCATAAAAGAAAGAAATTGGGAAACTCCAATTTTTCTTAAAAGAACAAAATCAATAAAAAAGATTTGTGAATATATCACAGAAGCTATTGAAGTAGCTGTAAACAATGAACGTTAAAAGGATTTTCATGATTATTACAAAGAGTCAAAGCGAGAAGAAACTTAGTTCTCTCCAGATGGAGCATAGGTCGAGAAATTTGTTCTGAACTAGGGCGTGTTTTAAAACCCGATTCCGCCCAACTATTTCAATAAAATCATCGTCGAAGCCAAATAAACGAAGCTCAA
>NZ_JAAZWC010000014.1 GCF_013185195.1 Saccharibacillus qingshengii | reverse complement strand
GCGAGCATGTTCAAGGCTTTTTTAGCTTTAATTTCGATTCGGATCTGGCTTAAATAGGTTTGCGTACAGGCCCTAGATGACAGAAGATATATAACCCTCTTAACGACGACACCTTCTAATCTCAGCTATCGCCGTTAAGTAAGTTTTTATAAAATTTTTTCAAATATTATGATTTATTATTGAAATTACGGATTACCTTACGCACAGCGCTTATTACATCCTTTACATCCTGATCTGTCATTCTGGGATACAACGGAAGAGTAATTGCTGTTTTATAATAACTCTCTGCATTAGGACATAGTCCAGATTCATAACCGAGCTTTTGGTAGTATGGTTGCAAGTAGACCGGGATGTAATGCACATTTACTCCAATATTTAAGCTTCGTAAAGCTTCAAAGAATTCTTTTCTAGTACCGTTAAGCACCTCTGGAAGCCATCGTGTAACATAAATGTGCCAACTTGAATGACTATCTTTATGCTGGAAAGGTAAAATTAAGCCTTCAATCCCAGCCAATTCTTTATTATATTGTTCAGCAATTTCCCTTCTTCTCTTAACGAACGAGTCGAGCTTGTTCATTTGTGAAGCACCTAATGCAGCTTGGAGGTCTGTCATCCTGTAATTATATCCCAATGAATGCATCTCATAATACCACGGACCTTCATTATTCGACATCTCATCAGGTTGCCTGGTTAACCCGTGATTCCGAAATAGCTGGAGTTGACGATAATAATTCTCATTGTTTGTTACAATAACTCCGCCTTCACCTGTTGTCACATGCTTAACTGGGTGAAAGCTGAACATTGTCATATCTGCCCATGATCCAACTTTTACATTTTGATAAGATGCTCCCAAAGAATGAGCTGCATCTTCTATTAGCACCAGACCATGATCTTTTGCAAGCCTATTAAGACGATCAATTTCAACAGGTTGTCCTGAGAAATCAACGGCAATAATGGCTTTTGTTTTTTTTGTAATTAACATCTCAACTTGATTTGGATCCAAATTATAAGTATTCATGTCAATATCAGCAAACACTGGAGTTCCACCTTGATAAAGTATACAATTGCTACTTGCTAAAAATGTAATTGGAGTCGTGATAACCTCATCGCCATGAGCAATACCTGCAGCAAAACATGCCCCATGCAGAGCTGCAGTGCCATTAGTAAAAGCAACAGCATACTTAGCTCCCACATAGTTGGCCACTTTTGCTTCAAAGTCTTGGATTGCAGGTCCTTGAGTTATAAAATCTCCCCGAAGAACCTCAACCACAGCCGAGATATCGTCTTCGTCCAGCCACTGTTGTCCATAGGGCAGCATCGTATTACGCACATCACTAGAGAAGTGTTTTGTATCCATATGAGACGGGCTCCTTTCTTGCGATAGAATAGACCTGATTAAACTGCAAACTACTGTAGACCACCCTGTTGGATCCAAGTCTTAGTCCGTTCAATCCCTTCTTCTAACGTCACTTCTGGAGTCCAGCCAAGTAGGCGAGTGGCTTTATTGGAATTACATAGCAATTTCTGAATCTCACTCTGTGGATGAATATGCTCGACATGATTAATTTTTTGAGAATCTCCCGTAACTAATATAGCCAGATCATTAATCGAAATATCTTTCCCTAGTCCTGCATTCACAATCTCTCCATTAACTGAATCTGAGAAACCGGCCGATACGACAAACCTTGCACAATCTTCTACATACAGAAGATCTCTAGTCTGCGTACCTTCTCCATAAATGCTTAAATCAAGACCCTTCAAATGATTACTGATGAAGATCGCTACTACGCCACCTTCTCCGCCTGTCTTCTGATATGGCCCATATGTGTTAAATGGACGTATAACAACAGTCGGCAGACCATATGCATGATAATAAGAAAGCACCATATTTTCTGCCGCTACTTTAGCACCCGCATATGGAGAAGCTGGTTTGGTTGGATGCTCTTCGTTAATTCCCATCTCATCCGTGCAACGATCATACACCATACAAGTGCTCATGAAGACTACTTTGGTATTGTATTTTCGACACTGCTCCAAAACATAAAAAGTCCCTATTGTATCGTTGTTAAACGTTGTACGTGGGTCATCAATAGAATCTTGAACATTGATCGAGGCACCGAGGTGGTAGCAGATATCGAAGCGATGCTCGGCGAACAGCGTGGATAGCAGTTCTTCGTCTAAAATGGTTCCTTCTACAAACTCTTTGAGGTTAGCATGGCTGCGAAATTCAGCGATATTGGATTCCTGCCCATTGGACAGATCATCCAGAATCCATACGTTATGACCTTCTTTAAGAAGCTTCTTGGCTACCCAGCGGCCGATAAAACCGGCTCCGCCAGTAAGTAAAATATTTTTCTGCATTTTTAAATAACCTCCCACGACAAAGGTGTACCCTTAACGACATCTTTGGATACGGAACGTCCCAACAGATGATCTAAATATTTGGTAGGTAGACCCATACCCGGACGGATGGCTTTAACGTTTTCTCGCGTCAATACGTCACCTTTTTTCAGATCTTTTGAAATATACAGTGAACGTCTGTGTTTAAGAGATCCCTTTTCACGCTCCGTAGCGCCGTAAGTGATCTGCCCAAGGGACTGCCAAGCGCGTTCCGTTTCCGTCACCAACATGGACATTTCTTCTGGTTCGAGTGAAAATGCAGAGTCTACTCCTCCATCACTGCGCCTAAGAGTAAAATGCTTTTCAATAACACAGGCCCCCAGTGCTACTGCCGCTACCGAAACGCCTACCCCCATCGTATGATCGGACATCCCTACTGTACATCCGAATAGCTGTTCCATATGCGGTAACGTGATAATATTTGTATCGTTGGGAGGAGCCGGATATGAACTTGTACACTTAAGCAGCACCAAATTTTCGCATCCACTTTCTCTGGCAGCTCTTACCGTTTCGTCCAACTCCGCAATAGAAGCCATTCCGGTCGAAATAATGACAGGCTTACCTGTAGCGGCGACTTTACGTATGAGCTGAATGTCTGTGTTCTCAAACGAAGCGATCTTGTATGCCGGAACGTCAAGAGTTTCCAAGAAGTCAACTGCCGTTTCGTCAAAAGGCGTGCTGAAGGCAATCATACCGAGTTCGGCTGCACGATCAAAAATCGGCTTATGCCACTCCCACGGCGTATAAGCTTCCGAATAAAGATCATAAAGCGAGCTGCCTTTCCAAGGATTGTTTGAATCTTCAATGAAAAAGTCACCTTTTTGAATGTTCAACGTCATCGTATCCGCGGTATACGTTTGGATTTTCAAAGCGTCCGCTCCGGCTGCAGCGGCAGCTTCCACGATCAATAGCGCTCTTTCCAAAGAATGATTATGATTGCCGGACATTTCCGCTATGATGAACGGCTTATGCGACTTCCCTATTTTGCGCTGTCCAATTTGAAATTCCATACTTTGCATCATCCTTTATCCATATTCATTTCGATTAAAATATCTTCAAGTTCGTCAAGAGTATGAATGCGATATTCTGCTTCATAGTGTGGCTCTCGTTCGACGTCTTTATGGTTCCCTCTCATGATGCGTACGGTACGAAATCCCAGCGGCCTTATGCCTACAAAATCTTTAGCTGGATTATCGCCCACATATACAACCGCATTAGCCGACACCTTTTCTTCAGCGCAAATCAAATGAAAACAATGCGGGGAAGGCTTCTCGTTATGGACACCAAATCGGCGGCTGATATAAACCTTTTTAATAGCTGGATAGTCGTATAAACCAAGGGCTAATACTTTTCTATGTTGGACCAGTTTATTTCCATCCGTCACTATATAAAGTGAGTTTGGCGCAGAGCGATCCAGAAAACGTCTCGCATCGTCGAACAATTCGATCTGCGGAACATGCTGTCGATATACTTTCAAACAGGAACCCACATTTTCCCGCGAATGAATCCCTGCTTTTTGTAGAGCTGCATCAAATACTTTACCTCTTCCGCTTTGCTCAAGTTCACATAACATGTCGGCATAAAGGATGTCCTCACTTAACGAGTAGGACGACGCCAAAAATCGGGCAACCTCACGAAAGCCGCTGTAAACGAATGTAATCTCGTCGTAAAGTGTATCGTCGAGGTCAAATACAATTATAGTCATTGAATGAAGTCCTCAGCATGTCTAACTAGCCGTTTGCTAGATTTACTTCTTATAAAAGGATATTCGTTCAAACTTTGTCCGGAAGCTTCTAGCAAAAACCAGTAGAAACTATCCAAACCCGCAGCTATGCTCAAAGTAGATGCGCCTCCGAATCGGCTATTGCACTCAATAATATGCGGCTCACCTTCAGGGTCAATAAGGATCTGAAAAATGACATGACCGTACAATCCTAGCTTTTCTGAAAAATCAGCACACAAAGCTTCCAGCTTCTCATCTCGATAGGTGGTAGTAACTTGCGACTCCCCATTTACAATCAGATCTCGACGACGAACAACTGCCCCTTTGCACACCCCGTCTTTTTGAACATATACATCTACACTACTTTCGATACCTTCAATAAAAGGCTGAAAGATTGGGTGCTGTAACGAGTTCGCGTGGCTTTCCGCCTGTTCGTGTGTGAGATTCAGTCCGATAAACTGCGATCCCGCACCATAACGCTCCTTAACGACAAAGCGTTCACCATACGCTTGCTCTGGCTGATGAGAAGTTAGAATAACTGGAAATCCAAGTTCGATGCCACGCCTTGAGAACGCCATTTTGTCAAGACATGACTCGACTGCTTTTAAATCGGAAACCATAACGGCGATCCCGTTACGAGCCAAAAGTTCCTTGTGAGAAGCGAAATATTCCAATTCCCCGTCCCGGCTCGGGATTATGGCATTGATATTATGTTCTTGGCAGTATTGGATCAAAACATCTGCAGGAAGCTCATTTAAAGACGGCATCTTCCAAAAGGAATCTGTGAAAGCTCGGCTTATCGCTTTTTCGTCCAAATCGCCTCCGATTAACTTAGAGGAATAACCGATCTTCCGAATTCCTTGAGCAACCGCCTTTAGCATAGGCACTTTCTTTGACACACTTGTAACCAACACGGATTTCTCTTTTTCAGGCGATAAATTTTCTTCCATGCGTCTTTGATAATGCTCAATCAATTCTGGAATCGTATCTTCAAGCTGTCTCGTTGGCGTCCAACCCGTCATAGATTTGAATAAGCTCATGTCAGCCTGAGAAGCTTCAAATAAAATGTCGCTCGACTCCTCCATCATTTGCAGGTTCGGGAAATGATCTTTTAGGATATTCAACATCTCTTCAACACGACGTGCATGTGCATTGCCGAGATTGACGATGCCCTCTGCCTCGCTGAGCGCAAGACGCAGCAGCCCTTCTGCAACATCTCCTGCGTAGATATAATCAAACATCCCTTCCTTGCCAAATACACGAATCGTTTCGCCTTTGAGTAAAGTTTGAATCCATCTGGATATAATATCTCTAGAATTTTTTCCGTATACGCGATAAATTCTTGCAGAAACGGTCTGTAAACGGCCGGCTGCAAAATGCTGCAAAAATCGAAGTTCGATCTCGTGCATTAGTTTAGCTGCACCGCACATATTACGGGGATAAATCTGATTATGCTCGTTGATAGAAAATGCTTCGTCAGCTGGTGTTGTAAACTGGTATTGTTCCGGATTGTAAATCAGATAACTGGAAGCAAAGATTACCTTTTTCAATTCGCTGTAGTCTTTGAGACAGTCCATCAGATGATGGCTTAGTTTTAGATTATGTCTCTCGTTCTCTTCCCAGAATTCATAACTTTCTTCAGAGCGTTCAAATGTTGCAGCAAGGTGAAAGAAATATTCCGGACCAAAATCAAGCAGTTCTTCTTTTGTAATTTCGTTTAAGTCTCCTTGGCGGTACCGAATATCGGCTGGCCATTCTGAAGGCCGCGGCTTCAAATCACCAACGAAAATGATAGCTTTCTGCTGTAGAAGAAGTTGAACCAGTTCACTACCTATTACGCCTGCTCCCCCGCTGACGAAGACGCGTTTCCCTCTTAGCATGCTTTACTCCTCCAGACATCCGTGTAATAAGGAATCCACATATCTGCCGTTTATGGAGACATGATCGTACATTCTTCCTTCAAATCGAAACCCATTCTCTTCGAGGACACGGATATGTACGGGCCGAATATCATAAGTTTCCGTAAACAAACGGTGGATTCCTAACTCTTGAAAAGCAATGTGCTTCATTAACGTTAAAAAGGCTCCAAAATCATGAGTATAACGCTGCGTGTCTACTTCGCTGCTTCGTTCGGTTTTCAATAAATAAGAGATTTCTGCACGCTTGTGTTCCCAATTCAGGTTGGTCAATCCACCATATCCGATCAATTCATCATTTAAAAAGAACGCGAACAAAATAAGCGAAGGCTGCTCTTGGATAAAAGAAGGTTCGATTACCTGCCGATAGTATCTCTTTTGGTCTTCATCGGTAAGACGCTTATTTTGCCTGAGCACATCCATCTGCTCGTTTCTCCATTGCTTAATGAACGGCATATGGGATTCTCGAAGAGCAGTAACGCTATAAGCGTCAGTAGTATAGCGATCATGTCCAAGAATTTTGTAAGACAACAAGACCTGTCCTCCATTCAATAATCAGGCTTGAATACTCATTCCCCCAGTTTTTTCTGTACAACATCAGCATTCAATAGAGGTAGCTCTGAATGCTTCTCGAATAATTGAAGAATGGCATTCAAGTTAAAAATTTGGTTTTGATATAGATGCTGATAAATACGATGAATTAATTCCCAATCTTCGATCGTATCCAGAGTTAGGCGATATTGGGATTGGTCTATCTCGTTGTGATAGGCTTTAATCTTAAACAGTTCCGGACGCTGATATAGATAAGGAGTCACGTGCTCATGTTCGTACTCTAACGCAGCCTCTTTATATGCTCTTTGCAGCGCGGCAACGGTGAACACCTCGGTGTCTAATCCTCTAGGAAAGGTCCCGCTTAAACCGCTGCTTACATAGTCATAATCGCCAATCAAGAAATCTTTGATAACTTTTTCCGATATTTCTGGATCCAATAATGGACAATCTGAAGTGATGCGTACCACAACATCCGCTTTAGAGGCCTTGGCAGCTTGGTAATAACGATCCAACACGTCAGTTAAACTTCCTCTATAACAGCTAACCTCATATTTTTCAGCTTCTAAAGAAATGATATCATCTTCCTGCAGATCCGATGTGGCAACCACAACCTCATTTACAGAAGGGATAGCTTTACAGCGCATAATAACGTGACCAAGCACCGTCCGGTCTACAAGTGTTCGCATAACTTTGTTAGGCAAACGGCTTGAACTTGTACGCGCTTGAATAATAGCTACAATTTTCAAACCAACCATCCTTCCGCCGATCCATCTAAATATCATGTCTTATAAATGTTACGTTTGATGCTTAACCAGAGAGTTTGCTTATTGTTCTATCAAACTTTCTTGTTTTATCCATTCCTTAATGAGGCTCTTGTCTATCGGCTTCATTTCAAGAGCGTCAATGGACTGACGTGCTACTTTATGCCCTACTTTATTGAACGCAGCTGGAATGATAAACATATTCTCCTGTTCATCTGCTAACAAATATTCATCTGAAGTCATTAGTTCTTCATACCGCTTTTCACCAGGTCGAAGTCCGGTTTCATGAATCTCTATCTGTCTTCGCACCCCATGCTTCTCGCAAACTAATTCGATTAATACCTCAGCTAAATCACCAATTCGGATCACAGGCATCTTCAGCACGAACACTTCTCCCCCCAAGGCAATGGAGTTGGCCTCCAAGATCAGCTGGATCGCTTGGGAAGGAGTCATCATGTAGCGCAGCATCTCGGGATCAGTCACTGTAATTCTCGCGTCTTCAAGGATTTGCTTTTTGAACAAAGGAATTACAGAACCTCTTGAGCCCATTACATTGCCGAATCTTACGGAAGAAAACACGGTTTCTTTCGATCCCTTTTGATATTCTGCAGCAGAAATTAATCGTTCCGCTGTAAGTTTGGTCGCTCCGTACGTATTTGTAGGTGATATTGCCTTATCCGTACTTGTAAAAAGTACCTTTTTCACATTGTTGGCTATTGCCGCTTGAATAACATTCTGGGTTCCGATCACATTTGTTTGTACGGCTTCGAATGGATTGTATTCACAAGCAGGAACATGTTTCATCGCAGCACAATGGAATACATAATCAATTTCTTCCATCGCTCTGCTGAGACGCTGAACGTCTCTGACATCCCCAATTAGAAATCGTAATCGGCTAGAGTGCTCTTGAAAGTCAATGGCCATCTCAAATTGCTTATACTCGTCTCGACTGAAAATCCGAATAACTCTAGGGTTTTCTTCCAATAGACGTTGAACTAACTGACGACCTATTGTTCCGGTTCCGCCAGTAATCAATATATTTTTGCCTGAATAAAGTCCTTGTCCCAAGTTGTTCACGTCCTTAATTTAGAACTTATAACTCTTTCACTGCTGCTTGTAATGTAGCCGTGATCTCATTAAGCGCATATACGCCGATGTTTAGGAATCCGAGATTAATTTTCTGTGCTTGTACAACATTTTCAAAATTAATAACACGTTCAATATCGTATAGGTTCCACACTGAATTAATCATCGCTGGCTGTAAACAATGGCGCAACAGCATATTATCTAAAACGAGCTTAAAGAAATTTTCAGTATAATCAATGATTCTCAAGGCTTTTCGTAACTCTGTCTCTGAAGAATGCACACTAAGTTTTAAGCGTTTAACTTGCTTTCGTTGCTTTTCAAATTGATCTTTGATCTCCATAAAGTACTTATATTGATCTTTCATAACTTGTTTTACCCTTTGTTGCTCAAGGGGATAAGTGGGAATGTTTTTCAGGTTCTCATATACAGATGCAATCTTGGTTGTACAATAGGTCTGACCTACCTCAGCCAAAGTTAGCTGCCGGGTTAAGGCGATTTTGGCTCCACCTTCAGTCGCATTAATAACGTCTAGTTGTTTGTTTGAAATCTCCATTTCGAACCATGTGCGGAATGTATTCCAAATCTCTCGTGTTTGTACCATTCCACCATAATATCCTTCAGTTTCAAAACCTTCTCTTTCTTCAGGTACGCTATTCATGATGTTTTTATCGTCATAAACAGTCCCCCCTGCATGAGTATCCTCTGCCGAATTCCCATAAGCGAGATCTTGACCCAATAAAATAATAGGTGATGCCCCCAGATGTTCAGCTACTCCAAAAGCTACATGAGCACAAGATAAACCCATACTAATCGAGGTGTCGTTTTTTAATTCCAGCACTTCTCTTAGCCAAATAAATTCTCCTACTCTTTCTCGCATAGGAATAACCAATTCACCCGCATACTCTTCAAAAATATCTGGGTACAAAACCAAAGGGCCCACAAGCGTTGACTCAGTAGGATACGATTTATCTTTATAAAAATAAGCATAGGTCTCTATTCCACGCTCAACGGAACAGATAAAGTCAGGAATAATACCTTCATCACAAAGACGCTGAGCAATGGTGTCTACAGCAATAATAATGACATTCTCTTTTAACGCATGTAGTTGATTGATATTTTTATTTAAAGACGGTCCGGCAGCCACAACTACAGCTGGCACGTTACACATTGTATTCTTAAGTAGTGATACATCTTTAGAGCGAGTAAGATGCTTAAGGTTGGTCATATGCTGCCTAAATCCAATCAAACTATCCTCAACAGAGTTACCGTATAACATGGTTTTGTAGTTTACGGACTCTTTGATGACTTTGACAACGGCCAAACTAGACTGAAGATCCTGTTCACGATACATATGAGTAAAATAAAACTTGATTGTTTTCACGTAGAAGATAGCATTGCTCAATAAATATTGATCCAAAAAATTAGACAATTGACTTACTTTATCGGTGAATAGAACGACTCCGGGTCTTTGTAAAAAAGAAAGATCTTTAGTTTGCAACGAGTAACTGAATAAGGAAAGATTCGGTTCGACGATAACTAACAAGGATTCGTTGCCCATTCGTGCAAAAACCTGCTTAATTTCTTCCACAGAAGAAATACCTAAAATAAAAATCAGTTCACGTTTTAATGGATTCGGTTGATTGGAATCATCGAATTCACTTTTTAAAGCGAATACCTGCTCTCCATTAATGAATATCTCGTTTCCATCGCGATCCACTTCAAAGGATACTTGTGCTAACTCATTTTCATCTGGCATTCCAATCCAGTGGTCGGTATTAGCGGATAGAATCTCAACATTCCGATCCATTAAATCCATGATTGTGGCTCCCTTACGTATAATGTTCTTTATAATCAGAGGTTGGCTACAGCACCAGTATAACAAGAAAGCCCCACTAAGTGGGGCTTTCTTAAACCGATCAAAAATCTTCTTAAAATCGACTTCTGCTAAAGCTTTAATTATCTCAGCAATTGCAGTACGCCTTGCGGAGCTTGGTTTGCTTGAGCCAACATAGCTTGAGCAGCTTGAGCCAGAATGTTATTCTTCGTTTGGCTCATCATTTCTTTCGCCATGTCAACGTCACGGATACGGGATTCAGCAGCGGTCAGGTTCTCGGAAGCTGTTCCCAAGTTGTTGATGGTGTGCTCCAGACGGTTTTGTACGGCACCCAGTTTAGCGCGTTCGCTCGAAACTGTGGAAGTTGCTTTATCCAGAACCGCAATCGCTTTGGAAGCATCTTCGCGTGTCGAGATATTCAGAGCAGCTTCGCCTTTGATATCGTTCGAACCGTTAGTAACCCCGTTATCTTTCGTGAAGCCCGCTTGTCCAGCGTTGCCTGTGATTCCCAGAGCTGCGGCACGCATGTCGCCGATTGTGAGGGACATCGATTGACCTGTGTTTGCACCGATTTGGAACTTCGTCGAGAAGCCTACGCCTTGTGCTCCGGCGCCAACGACTTGATCAATGTTAGCGATTGTTGCAGCATTACTCAGTCCCATTCCGCCTGCTGGAGTCGTTCCCAGCTTAATATCTTTACCTGTTTCGGAAATAAACTGAATTTTGTTATCTTTGGACAGAGAAGCTGTAATTTTGCTATCCATTCCAGCTTCTTGCAAAGACGCATTGATGTCTTTAATCAAACTATCCATTGCAGCCTTAGCTACGTTTGGATCTGCATTGTTAGTATCATAGCTTTTTGCAGATGTGCCTTTGTTAAGGTCAATTGTGACTTCGCTTTCAGATCCAACAGTAAATTTAATTGTTGCACCTACAGCGAGACTAACAGCAGCAGCTGTGAGCGAATTCCCCGCTTGAAGTCCAGCACGTTCTACTGTCGAAGGGTCACCTTTGACTGTTGTACCTACTTGTGCTGTAGCCAAACCGAAGTCACCATTAGCTCCAGTAAACTTCAATTCGCTTTTGGAGCCAGTAGATTTCGCCGAATACTCCATTACACCTGTCGAACTAACCTTAATATCAACCAAATCAGACAACTTAACCCCACCAGATGTGGTTCCGTCGAGTGCTGTTTTCAAAGCTGTAGCAGTTTGTAAAGCGTTAGCAGTTGATGCTACATCAACATTTACACCGGATAAATCAAACGTTCTGTTATCCACAACAATAGTCGATCCCGCCGAGAAAGTAATATCAGTACCAGCTGTGATAGCAGCAGTAGCTGTGATTTTAGCGCTTGTAGCTTGTGTCAGCTTGTCGCTGCCGTTAGATCCAATACCACCATTCAGCAACTTCTGAGTATTGAACTCAGTTGTGTTACCGATACGGTTGATTTCGGAAGTCAGTTGGTTCATTTCATCTTGCAGCGCTTGACGGTCGGAATCGGTGTTCGTTCCGTTCGCGGATTGGTTCGCGATTTCGCGTTGACGTTGCAGGATGGAGTGAGTTTCGTTGAGCGCGCCTTCAGCCGTTTGAATCAGCGAGATACCGTCTTGAGCGTTACGGGAAGCTTGATCGAGACCGCGGATTTGACCGCGCATTTTTTCGGAAATTGCCAGACCGGCAGCATCGTCGCCTGCGCGGTTAATGCGAAGACCGGACGCCAGTTTCTCGATGTTTTTGTTCGTGTTGCTCGTGTTGATCGACAATTGGCGGTGAGTATTCAAAGCTGGAATATTATGGTTGATAATCATTGTGGTATTTCCTCCCTGAAATTGTTTAATTCCACGTCCATGTGGATGGTTTGGTTTGCTATGAGCTGGGCTTTGAGGTCGGCCGCCCCTGTCACCAGCTCATGATATATATATCGGCACTGTGCAGAGTTTGTTTATAGCAATTGGAAACTTTTTTGAAGACTTTTTTATCAACCTTATTCGTTCTTGCTTACCGGCATTTTAATTCGCATCTGCTGCATCAGGCGTTCGAAATCACTGGCGGCCGGAGCAGCGGATTCCACATTGGATTCCTGGATAGAGAGATAGACCTCTTTGCGAAAAATCTCGACTTCCCTCGGAGCTTTGATGCCCAGACGCACTGTATCTCCTTCGACGCCCAGAACAGTCAGTTCGATATTATCCTGAATAACGATCGTTTCTCCCTTTTTGCGCGAAAGTACGAGCATCTCATAAGCCTCCTTCTATTGAAGCAGATTCTTGGGTAGTGTCGGCTGCCCACAGTGGATAGCGGGTCTGGTACGCCGAATTGTGCAGAACGACCTGCTTGCTTTTGCGATTTGAAGGATTGAATACGATCGGCGCCAGGATATTCATGCTCGATTGTTCGATCTCTTCGTGCAGCGTTACAATGCAGCGAACAAAAATATGCTCGCCAATACCAAGTTCAGCAGCGTCTCCCGTGCCCAATTCAAATTCGTAAGCCGGGAAGAAAATGAAAGGATCCGTCAGCAAGAATGACAAAGCTCCCTGTTTCAATGACTGCAAATAGAAGAAAGGCCCATCTTCCATCGGCAGCAGCGCGAATTCCGTCTCGTCTTCGAAACCAGGAATGCCTTTTTCAAAGCGGTAAATCTGTTCGACCGTAATTTCTTTGCTTCCCCAGGCCGATGTCTCGATAATCATTCGATTCACTCCTCGTGTTCGGTTAACTTCAGGTGTTTAAATAACAATAAAAGAAAAAGCCTATAGATCACAATCTCTTGCGCATCTAAGGCTTGTTTGTTTTATATTTTATACGAATTATAACATGGTATCCAGAGCAGGCGGAATATATTCCACCTTATTGTATTGCTGAACATACATATCGAGCTTTCCCCGTGTGTATCCAATTTCGGGACGATTCACCTGGACTTGAATATCGACCTCGGCCGGGGTGAAATGGATTTGAGGCGGTCGCACATTAAACGTCACATCGACATTATCCATGGAAGCTTTTCCTCGGAACTCAGGAAGCGGATTCCCTTCTGTGTCGGCTGCGTAAATATCCGCAATCGGATTACTGCCTTTTTCGTTAATAGCTGCCATCCGTTCACCAAGCTGAGCCCGAGCAGCCAGCGCCTGCAAAAAATTCTGTTGAAACCCCGCAATCAGGCGATCATTCATTTCTTTAGGTTTCCCACCATGATAAGCGGCAAAGGCGCGACTCTGATCGACCCGAAGTTCAGGTTTGTACTGCTCAATAGACAGCTGGGCCGGCTGTGTATGCTGCTGCAATTCAGCTTTAGGCTGACTTATGGAAAGTTGGCCCGGATCGGCATCAATCATGAATACGGCTGGCGTCTGACGGATTTGCAATTGAGGAATCGGCAGCATCAATATCCCTCCTTGTGCGTTATCTCATGAAGTCGACAAGCGACATATTAATAATTTTAGATCCAACGGACAATGAAGCGTTATAGATGTTTTCTTCAATCTTCGATTTGATCAGCAGTTCCGCGTAATCAGCATCTTCCGTTTTGGATTGAAGCTCGGTCAAATTCGATTCCAAATCTCCCAGACGCATCTGCATCAGTTCAATCCGGTTCGTTTTGGCTCCGATTTCGGCATGGACAGAAGAAATCTTCTCAGTCCGCTGATCGATAAGCCCCAGCTGCGCAGAAATATCCTTAAGATTACCGTCTTTGAGAGCTACATCCAAATTATTGATAATAGCAAAAATGTTATCTTCTTCATCTCCGCCAAAAACTTCGTTACCTGTAGTATTGATCGACATTTGCACACCGGCTCCAACCGCATAATTCACTTTTGCATGATCTGTCTTCAAAGAGCGAACATTAGTAGTCTCTGCTGTTCCGTCTTGGCCTTTAACAAAGTCATAAGGCTTCTGATCGTAAGTTTCTCCATTAAAAATATATTTGCCGTTCAGCTTGCTGTTCGCAATATCGACCAGTTGGTCTTTGAGCTGCAGGACTTCCTGACGAACACTATCATGGGCCGATGCGGGATTAGTTCCATTTGCGGCTTGAACGGTGAGTTCACGCAGACGCTGGGAAATAGAATCCACTTCGGATAGCATCTTATCGTTAAAGTCCAGCCAGGATACCGCGCTATCCACGTTGCGTTGGTACTGCTCATTTGAAGCAATCTCCTGACGATAGCGCAGCGAGTAAGTCATACCCGTTGGATCGTCCGAAGGCTTATTGATTTTCATGCCTGTCGACATCTGCAGCTGCGTATTGTTCATCTTGGAAGCATTGCGGTTCAGGTTGTTCAACAAAGTGGCGCTCATCATGTTGGACGTTACTCTCATCGGATTAGTTCTCCTCCCTTAATGGATTAGTTTATCGGCCGACTGTTCCGGTGCCGTTGATTAGCTTGTCGAGCATTTCGTCATATGTGGTCATAAAGCGTGCAGATGCATTATAAGCCTGCTGGAATTTAACCAGGTTCGTCATTTCTTCATCCTGCGACACGCCGCTGACCGACTGCCGATTCGTATCAACCTGTGTCGTGAGCGACTCCGCATTGGCGACTTTACGATTGGCTTCTTGAGCTTGAATGCCCAATTCGCCTACCATACCGCTGTAACGGTCTCCGAGCGTCGCCGTTGTTACTCTGCCCGAAGCATCGGTAGTCGTGAACTTGCTGTCTTTCAAAGAAGCGAGGATTAAGGACAATCCGTTGTTGCCTTTGATCGCGTTACCGTTCGCATCCAACCGCAGCGAGGAGGCGATCTTGGTCGGATCCTGCGCGATGGTAGGATTCAGCGTAATACTTCCGGCCGTAACGTTAGTCGTTCCGTCTGCATTCGTGAAGAAAGCGACGCCGCCCTTAGAACTTCCGTCTGTCGTGAAGCCCAGCTGATGCAGTCCGTTAAGGCCGGCTACCGTCAGTTTGGTTTCTCCCTGCAGCGAAGCGCCTTTCGGGAAACCGGTCCCCGCTGTCAGCGTCGTACCGTCGGAGAGGGTTACATTCCCAGACAATATTGTACCTTCCGGGAACGAAGACCCGGCCGGAATCGTAACATCCACGTTTCCGTTAGCCAGCGTATTTGCAATCTTATCCAGTTCATTCCGATAATCGTTCGTAAATTTATCCCGAGCAACAAACATGCCGTGAATTTCTCCGCCTGAAGCGCCGGACAATACCGTTTCCAATGCATTCCCCGGTACCAGAGGCGTCCCCGCATCCGGAAGGATCGCTGCCGTTTCTCCCGTGACGAGAGCCGCACCGCCGTTACCGAGCGTGATATTGTAACCAGCGGCTGTATCGGTAACGGTTACGTTCACGATTTTGGACAATTTGTCGGTCAACAGATCCCGCTTATCCCGCAGATCGTTGGCATTGTCTCCCAGGCTCTCGATCCGGCCGATCGAACGGTTCAAATCTACAATAGAGTCCATATACGACTGCATTTCTTTGCCTTTGATCGCGATGTTGGTTGTAAGGTCGCTGGTCATGTTATCCAACTGACGAGCCGTCTGATTAAGCGCTTCAGTCAAAGCCAATGCATTTTCCTTCACGACTTTGCGAGCTGTTACGCTTTCCGTGTCTTTACTCAGATCGGACATCGATTTCCAAAAGTTATCCATAACGGTGCGCAGTCCTGTCGTCGAAGGCTCGCTTACGATGCCTTCAAGCTTGCTGAGCGCTTCCGCCTGCTTTGTCCAGCTGCCGAGCGAACTGTTTTCGTTACGAAACTGCGTATCGAGATATCCTTCTCTGATGCGCGTGATGCTCGTGAATTCTACACCTGTACCGAGTTGGCCCGGGTTGAGCGAACGCATTGATCCGTAGGCTTCCATAGGGATTGAAGCCTGCATATTCACACGTTGGCGCGTATAGCCTTCCGTATTGGCGTTTGCGACATTATGTCCGGTTGTTTCCAATGCGGCTCTTTGAGTTAACAAACTGCGACGCGCCGTTTCTATTCCATGAAATGTAGATGCCATAAGATCCTCCTAATTCTCTATGTTAACCTCTCGCATTGAAAAATCCGGGATTGCGATGAGCAGCTCCGTAATTGTTAGCCGGGTGAGTATAAGTGTAGCTGTCTGCCGGTGTTCCGACCATAAGATCAATCGAAAGATTGATGAACGAGAGCGACTGCTCGGTGAGCTGCTGATTAATGTCATTTAACGATTTGAGTTCCCGGAGAATGTGGGCCAATCGCGCCTGAATCTGCAGGAGGCGATTCTTGTCTTCGGGATCAAATAGGAGCCGTGCCAATTCGGTCATCGTCAGATTAAGCTTCGATTTGATCCCTTTTTCCTGCATAAGAGCATAAGCTGCTTCCGCACGATGCTGATCCAGCGCCCCGATCGCTTTGATCATTTTGGATTCCTGGTTGTTGATCGCGATCAGCCGGTCCACATCGTTCTTCATGATCGCCGTTTTCTTCTCTTCGCCAAGCTCGAGCATCCGCTGGTGCGCCGTCTCCATTTGTTCCAAAATTTCAAGCAGTCGGTTCAATGCCACTGTTCATTCACCTATCTTTTTCATAGTATTTGGTTTCTGTATAAAAAGAGGACTTCTTCAAAAACGCCGGATTGACCGGGTCTTTGAAAAAGTCCCCCATTCCGTTATAACCTTTATCGGTTATTACGCCAGATATGGTAAGAGCTTTTCGGCAATTTTATTCGCATCCACCGAATAAGTTCCTGCAGCAACCTGCTGCTTCAGATCTTGGATGCGTGCAGCGCGCTCGCTGTCAGCCGGCTTGTTTGCTGCGTGCAGCATCTCCATCGCCTCCGTGGAAATTGTCACTTCGTCTTTGCGGGCCGACTTCTTGGTTTCTTCGGTACGCTGGGTTTCGCTTGTCCGTTGGTAAGGGTTAAGGGCACCGATTCGAGCTGTGTCGTTGATTTTCATAATATGATAACCTCCTGAAGGTTTAATTTTCGCCGTCTAAGTAAAAGCACCGATAAGCTTATAATAAGTTTATCGGCGCCTGTTCAAACAATGTTTAGAGCTATTCAAAGAAAAAAATTAAATTGTCAAGCGTAAATTTGGGCTATTTCTGTTTCGCAGTTCCTATTGCTGGGTAAAGCGGCACGGATTTTTTAGTCTCTTCTCAAGCGATCGACCGTTTTATAAGCGCCTCCGCCCTGTTTCTTAGGTTCTTCCACTTTCTCTTTGCCGGCTTCACGCAAATCTCCGGCCAATTTCGTGCGGCACGAATCGCACATATTTCCTTCACGGATAAAGGTTCCGCACACTTCGCAGGCGTAACTGAGATTGGGTGCGTTGGCAATCGAAATGCGGCCTTCCCGGATAAACGTCGTGATCTGTTTGACGGCAACTCCCGTGTCTTCAGACAGTTCCTGCATATTCGCGCCTTTGTTCTCACGCAGATATTTGACGCAGGCCTCGTATTCGTTCTCGATATCTTTTGCGCAGTTTGCGCAGATTCCTTTGAAATTCATTACAAAAACCTTGCCGCAGCGCGGACAGTTGGCCAAATTCATAGGGTAGTTCCTCCTTGTCGTTCTCTGCCGATCCAGCGGCATGTTCTACACTTATATATCGGATAGCTGTCATCTATCTGTTAAAGTTCGATTCCACTCCTACCATTTTAACGCAAAGATCCATGATTACAAGCGCTTTTACGAGCGGGCAAGCGTCAGGCTGTACACAAGAACGGGGCGGCCGAAGCCGATCTCCAGTGTCTTGAGTACGGAGGCGCAGACGGCGGCCGTCGTTCCGGTTGTGTAAATATCGTCGATCAATAGGATGCGTATAGGAAAAGATCCTCGGGGATCTTTCCCACTTCCTATAGAGTCCCATTGTTTAAAAAACCGGGGGTCTAAATTAGGAGCCAAGCAAAAGGCCCCGTCCAAATTCTGCAGCCGCTGGGCGCGCGTTTTGAAACTTTGCTTGCCGGTATGTACGCTGCGGGCCAATAATTCGCCAGCAGGCAGGCGCAGACGCCCGGCTAGCCGTCGTCCCAGCAGCTCCGCCTGGTTGAATCCGCGTTCTTCCAGACGCTCGGCGCTGACCGGAACCCAGGTGATCCAATCCGCGCTCCAAGCGGAGGAACGCCGCGATGAATCGAACACGGACCGCGGAAAAGCAAAAGGACCGGATTCGGCAAAAGGCTTGGACAATTCGAGCTGCATGCGGCGGTAGGTCTGTTCCAGCAGGATCGAAAAAGGTTCGGCAAACCGTTCCCGGGCACCGTATTTGTATTCGGCGATCCACGCTCGCATCACAGCATCGTACACCACGGCACTCCGGTTCATGACGAAAGCCCGCAGCGCTGCTTCCGGCCGCAGACAATCGGGGCAGCCGTGCGCGCGCCCGCAGATCGGGCAGCGGGGCCGGGCGATCCGCGGAACCCTGGCCGCGCAAGATTCGCACAGCAGAGGCAGCGAAGCTCCTAACCGGGCGGAGCGTCCGCAGACCAGGCAGCTCTCAAGGCGCGGAGACAACAACCGCCGCAGGGCGCCGAAAATTCCCGTGGCTTCGCTCATCGTTTGGGCGTCCGGCTTGATTCACGTTCGGTAGGCAGCAAAAAAGGAACGGCCAATCGGTTCATCCGCCGAATTTGGCGCCGGGCACCGGCTTGGGCCCGCGTTTTCTGTACGGCGGCGAATACGACGCGGCCCCGTGGATCGTCGGCCGAACGTCCGGCACGGCCGGCCATCTGGACAAGCGAGGCTTCGTCGAACAGCCCGCTGTCCGCGCCCCATACGTAGACGTCGCTTCGCGGGACCGTGACTCCCCGCTCCAGAATCGTCGTCGTCACCAGAATCCTCACGTCCGCCGAGCGGAACGACAAGACTTTATCGCTTCTTTCTTCATCCTGCGAAGAAGTGGCCCCGATCGGAACTTCCGGGAATACCCGCCGCAGCAGCGCAGCGAGAGGCTCAGCCTGTACAATCTTCGGCACGAAAATAAAGATCTGCGCTCCGCGCTCCAGCGAATGCCGCCAGCGCTTCAGCAGCGGATCCGGCAGGCTTCCCCGGCGTAGGCAGTCCACAAGCGGCGATATCCGCAGCAGCTCGGGGACGGGCAGCGGATACCGGTGGTAGCGCACCGGCACTTTCGCGCAGGCCAGCCGGCCGCTTCGGACCAACGACTGCAAAGATTTCGGAGGTGTGGCGGACAGGTACACCGTTCTGCCTCCGGCCGCCCGGCACTTCTCTGCGGCGTAAGCCAGCATCGGATCGCCGTGAAAAGGAAAAGCGTCCAGTTCATCGATTACCACGAGATCGAAGGCACCGGCAAAACGCATCAGCTGATGCGTAGTGGCCAGGGTAATCCCGCTCCGGCGCCAGCGTTCTTCGCTTCCTCCATATAAAGCGGCCGGCGCTTCATCCGGAAAGGCCGCCCGCAGCCGGGGTACAAGCTCCAGCACGACATCGCGCCGCGGCGTAGCGACCAGAACCTGGCCGCCCCAGCTGCGTACGCTCTCGATCAGCGGAAACAGCATCTCCGTCTTGCCGGCCCCCGTGACGGCCCACAGCAGAAAGCGGCTGGCCGGATCGGAAGCGGCATAGCCGGAAGAATCGGGGCGCCGGCCGCCGGAAGCTGCGGCGGCTGTCTCGGCCCGCGCGGCGAAGAATCCGCCGCCGCGCCGCAGTTCGCGCCCGGCCCTGCCGGGCCGCGCAGGTCCCGGTTCCGCTTCGAGGAACCGGACCGCAAGCTCGGCCGCGGCGGTCTGCGCCGGGCTGAGCTTCCAGCGCGCGAGCCTTGCGCGCAGAGCGGCCTGCGGCAGCGAAGCTGCCGCAGGCCCGCTTCCGGGCCGCGCAGCGCCCGGAAAGCCCCGCCCGCCGCGAGCTGCGCGCGGCGGGCCCTGCAGCAGCAGCCCGCAGGAGCGGCTGCGCCCCAGCGCGCGGCACGCCTCGCAGCGTGCGCAGTCCGCCGAACCGCAGGCGGCGCAGGCTCCGCCCGCAGCTTCGCTGCCGCAGCGCATACAGCGATGCGCGGGCAGGCGGCCCCCGGCGCTGCGGAGCCGGATCTTCCCCGGCAGGCGGTCAGGTAATCCGCCTGCGTCGAAGCTTGATCCTATGCCCTGTTCTTCCCCGCTTTTCCCTACTGCGCTGCACAGCTTGATCCGCCGCTGTAAATAAGCCCATTGGACGATGGGCTTCCAATGCGGCTCCATCTCCGGTGCCAGTTCCCGCAGCATGGAGATCAATTCCTCGCTCAATAGAGATCTTCCTTCCATTAATCGAACGAGCGTATCGGCATGCTCCGGCAGCCGAAGCTTCCAATGAGGCTCTGACAGCGAATCTGAAGCGTCCAATCTATCCTGCCGGTTGCTCCAGCTCTCCTCATAAGGCCCTCTCCCTTGGACTTGGGGTTCCACCTCCAGACCAAGCAGCGCAGATCCGGTTTCGGGCTTCTCTATATTCAACTCGTGTCTCAGACTGCTGCGAATCCAACGTTCCCAGACGGCTGGCTTCCCTTTTGCAAATCCAGAAGGAAGAGATTGCCCGGCCAATCGCGAGGCCCACTGCAGCGGCATGCCGAAAGAGAGGACACGAAGCCCCTTCTTCGGCAGATCCGAAGATCTATGCTTAATTCGATTTGCATAAGGAGCAGAAGACGTTTCCGGCCGAGACGCCCACCATGTCCGGTCCACTCTCAGATCCAGAGACAAATAAATCCGCACCCCATTTTCTTCGTCTACCGCGTATACAGCCGCATTCATCGCAGTTCCCCCATTTCGCATTTTCAAAAAATCCACAAAAAAAAGCACATCCTTTTCGCCCATTTGAGCGTATAAGGAGTGTGCTTCGTTCCTCGGGGCCGACGAAAACTTTCCGACCCTCACGTTATTTTATTCACTTACTAACAATTAGCAAGCATTTTCCGGCGAAAAAGCCGGATTCCCAAAGTTGGGGTTCGCCTATCAATTCCCTACTTTCGCTCATAAAATGAAGGACGTTTTCTCCCTTTTGCGGAAAACGCCAATTTACAGCGTGACCCAGCCCATTTTGATCGCATTGATTACGGCCTGCGTACGGTCTTCGACTTCCATCTTCTGCAGAATACTGCTGACATGGTTTTTAACCGTTTTCTCGCTGATAAACAGGAATTCTCCGATGGCTTTGTTGCTCTTGCCTTCGGACATCAGACGGAGCACTTCGGCTTCCCGGCGCGTGAGCGGATTGTCTTCGCCGCCGATAAACTTAACGCCGGCTTCTTCGTCGCGCTGGTTGTCGTACAAGGTTCCGCGCTCGTTCGTGAACGTCATTCTTTGCAGCTGCTGAATCAGTTTGCCTGTCACTTTCGGATGGATATAAGCGTGACCGGCGGCTACGCTGCGGATCGCGTTAATCAACGATTCCGCTTCCATGTCTTTCAAGAGATAACCGCTTGCTCCCTTGCGAAGCGTCTCGAAGACATAGCTTTCATCATCGTGGATCGACAGCATGATGACTTTGATGTCCGGGAAAATTTCGCGGAGTTTTGCTGTCGCTTCCACACCGTTCTCATTGGGCATGTTGATGTCCATCAAGATGACATCGGGTTTGTAGGCGTTGCAGAATTCAAGTACCTGGATGCCGTCGCTGCATTCGCCGATGACCTCGATATCGTCCTCCATGTTCAAAATCCTTTTCAATCCTTCACGGAACAATTGGTGATCGTCAGCCAAAAGCACTTTAATTTTAATTTGTTCCGAGTTCATGCTCTCCATCTTCATACCCCTTTCCATTTTCTACATTCGTCGGGATATGGATCACGATTTTGGTTCCTTGATTCTCGGCTGATTCGATCTCCATTCTTCCCTCAAGCAGCTCGACTCTTTCCCGCATTCCTATCAAACCGAAGTGCGTATGCTGGTTCGCCTTTTGTTCCAAGATTTCCGTGTTAAAGCCGCTTCCGTTATCCCGAATCGAGATTTTGACAAGCTGCGTCTGGTAGGCGATCTCGACGACGACATGAGTCGGGTCTCCGTGCTTGGCCGCGTTGGTCAGCGCCTCCTGGATCAACCGGAAGACGGCAGCCTCCATTGCGGAAGAAAGCCGATACTCTTTGCCTCTCGTCTCGAATACGGTGCGAATCCGGTTCTTGTCCTCGTAATCGCGCGTATACTTGCGAAGCGTCGGAATCAATCCGAGGTCGTCAAGCGCCATGGGCCGGAGATTAAAAATGACTTTGCGGATTTCTTCCAGGCTGAATCGCACCTGCTTTTTGAGATCCGCCACTTCTTCTTGAACGCGGCCGTATTCCTGTTTCCCCAGCATGCGTTCGACGATCTCGGTCCGGAGCGCCAGGTTAGCCATCAGTTGCGCCGGACCATCATGAATTTCCCTGGAAATGCGTTTGCGTTCTTCTTCCTGAGCCAGAATGATTTTCAAACCGACCATTTGGCGGGTTTTGGCGGATTCCAACATTTTGGTCGCCTGTCCGACTTCTCCGCCGGACAAGTATTCGGTAACGACACTCATTTGCGAACCCAACGTCTCCGCGCGTTCGATGGAATTCACCGAATTCCGCACACGAAGTTGGAGCTCGTCACGCCGTGCTCTCAAATAAGCTTCTTTTTCCTTGTACACCGAAAGCTCCAACTGGAACTGCGTCGCCCGCTCATAAGCCTGCCGAATATCATTCTCCGTATATTTAACGAAATCCCGGCTCACTTCCGTGAGCCGGATACGGGAAAGACGAAATTTCCCTTCGAGATCATCCACGTTGTCGGCGGTATCCGAAGTTTGTTGAATTACACTCTGCAGTTCCTCGGTGAGCGAGTTGAGTTCGGCACGGGACTGATCCAATATCTCAAAAATTTGATACTTGCTGTCTTCGACGACTTGGATGGCATTTTTGATGACTCGGTCTAAAGCATCCGCTTGGAAATCCACGGGCAAAATCGACTCCATTCTCTCCGGCGTTCACCATGTATTGGATTCACGTTCAGATCCGGTGATCGTTCAGAACCTATCGTATCATGACTCGATAGTCACAGTCTTCGTTTCTTGTTCCCATTTTACGGACAATCCAAGCTGCTCTGAAACCAGTCTAACCGGGACTAAAGTCCTATTTGATACACTTATCGTTGCCGCGTCGGCTGTTTTAAGCTTTCCATTTAGAATATAGTCCTTTTTATTCAAGTTTAATACAAGCAGTTTGTCGCCGCGCAGAATACGGATGGTACCCGTCTTGGCATTCCAGCCCGAGGTTCCGCCAAACGCATCGGTAATGTATTTGACCGGCAGATACGTGACGCCTCCGCGAATAACCGGAGCCGCATCCATCGTGCTGGATGCCGCGTTCGTCAGCAGCGTCTTCGAACCTACGGTCATTTGGGCACGGATACCGGTCGGAAGTCCAAACGAGCCGGATGCGGCCGGAGACGTGGTCTTGATATTATCGATCTCCACAAAGCCGCTGGACGAACGTTCATCCTGCCCTTCTGCCAAGTTTACCACATAAATGCGTTTGACCTTAGCCGGATACGCAATATTTCCGTATTGGTTCAAATTGACGGTCAGCCTTTTCCAACCCGTAAAGTTAAGGGTCTTCGCCAGATCGACGTAAACCGTCTTGCCGCCGGCATCCACGATCTCGGCACGAAGCCAGTTGTAGCTGTTGTCTCCGAGCAGATCCAGACTCATCGAACTTGCGCCCGAAGTAAGCGTCTGTCCCGAAGATCCGTTCAGATTGGCGTATGCGTATTTGCTGCCGGTTCCCGCCGTCATGTCGTAATCGATTCGAAGAACCTTCGAGTTCGAGTGGGTACCGCTTCCCGCTTTGATCTGCGCGCTGCCGGTCACAGACGAAGGACTGCCCGTGAAGGTAAAGCCGGACTTGGCCGTTTCGAAGTTTTCCCAATCGGTCTCTTCGACGTCGGCAAGCGTAAGCATCGTCTCGAACCCTTCGTAACTTGCGATCGCATAGCCGGTCTTCGCGCCGCTGTCGACCGAAGTCACAGTCAGTGCCCCGTCTTTGATACTGCCTTTGAATCCGACGAATTCCCATTTGAGCGCCGCAGGGTCAATGCTGACCGTACTGCCGTTCTTCAGCATGGCCGCTGCCGAAAGAGGCACTACCGTACCGGCTTTGAGCGGCGCGGATACGGCTCCAAGATTAAGGCCCGTCAACGAGTCGGCACCCAACACTTCGACTTGAAGCGTGGAAGCGACTCCGCTGCTCGATGCCGTAAGCGTAGCTGTTCCGGGCTTTTTCGCTGTCACGGTACCGCCGCTGACGACTACGTTCGCATTGTTCGACTTCCAGGACGGATTGATATTGGCAGCGGCAATCGGATTGTAGTACGTATCGTAGCCTTTGACGCTGTAGCTCACCGTCTCTCCGATCAGAAGCTGTTTCTTGCCGCTGACCGCGAAGCCTTTGAGCTTGCCTTCCGGAGCCGTCGTATACACACCCAACCCGTTGACTACGCTGCGCTGGACTTCTCCGCCATACTCGGTCGTAAAGGTCAGCTGCGCCTGTTCTTCGCCAAGCGGGCGCGTGACCATGGTCGTCGAGCCGCCGCCGTCCAGGTTGATGCCTTTCCAGACGCCTATATTGGTCATCAGCGACTGCAGCTCTCCGAGAGACATGCCGCTGCTTGCCGCGTTGTCCTGCACCGTAACGATGTAGGCATAACGGCCGCTCTGCGAATAGCCAAGCGCGGTCCGGGCCCGGTAACCGCCGATCGAATCGACATTTCGGGAGAACGAAGAAGGCTGGCCGTTATCCACCAGTATCGTATGGCCGCCGATCATGACTTCGAGCGAAGTCGGATCCAGTTTTTGACCTGTCGTTTTGGATACGAGGCTGTAGTCGGTTTGCACTTTCGCTCCGACGGTCAGGTTTTCTTTTAAATAAGCCGCCGCCGTTCCGTGTGCCCGCAAAATGTACGCGCCTTTGGGTACGGTCCCCGCCAGCGCTTTGCCGAGCGAGACTTTGGTGACGATACCGTTCTCTACCAGCGCTTCGGAAGGCGTAGTCGAACTGTTCTTGGGACGCTGCTCGTTGCCCCACGCATCCGTATAGATGTACATCGCATTCACATGACTGAGACTCTTGTCCGCTTCAAGGGTATAGGAGACCAGGTTGATACCGGAAAGTTCGAACGGCTGATCCGTACCGGACGTAACCGTGCCCGAGAAATCGTACTGATCGATCACCGGCTTGCGGTCTTTCGTTACGCCGAACGCATACATGCCTTTGAGCTCGGAAGGGCTGGACATCAGCACCCCGTTC
This sequence comes from Saccharibacillus qingshengii, assembly GCF_013185195.1. Classification (GTDB taxonomy): domain Bacteria; phylum Bacillota; class Bacilli; order Paenibacillales; family Paenibacillaceae; genus Saccharibacillus; species Saccharibacillus qingshengii. The sequence goes on along the minus strand of NZ_JAAZWC010000014.1, from coordinate 100,747 downwards.
GACACTTGGGCTCCCATCGGAGCGCCTTCCGCAGCCGTATTGAAGTAGTCTCCATTCACGCCGGCAACGGCATCCGTTTCTTTGGCCATCCCGCTGACGGTCTGCAAGGTCGTAAACTTGCCGCCCCGGCCTGTCATCACATCCAACTTGACGTAAGGGTTCTGCAGATCCACCTGGATCACGTCCGCCAATCCTGCTGCCGTTTTCCCCGAACGGGGCACGGAATATTTATAGGTCAACAGCTTCGCGCCCGATGTCAAAATTTCTTCCGACATCTTGTCGATCGACACGGCTGCTGCCGCAGATACCGTCTGCGCACCCGTAAGCGCTCCCCAACCCGGTACGGCCAGAGGCTGTACGACCAGTGCTCCGGCCAGTACCGCGATCATCCATTTTCTGCCTGCTTTCAACGTGTTGCTGCCCTGCTTGTTCATGAGGTTCGGTTTCGCTCCCTATCTGTACAGATTCGTTCGCGTATGTATACGTGTAGGCCTGCAGCCAATCTTATACGCCACTATAGATAATAGACTGTAACGGCGGACAAAAGTTCCTATAGATCTATAAAAACCGGCAAGCTCATCGGCCTGAACCCGGTCCCTCGATCCTTTATCTATGATACAACACCTTATTTTACCTTACTTCGATAAAATAAAAAGAGAAAAGCGATCGATTCCTTAAAATTTTAAGGAATCGATCGCTTTTATTGAGGGTCTTAAAAAACCTATGCGTACACGCCATAGATAAAACAGTTTTTGTGACCAGATGAATAGTTAGTTCAAATAGCCTGCTTCTTGAAGCACTCTTTGCAGCATAGTAGCCGCTTCGGCTTGAGTCGCGTTTCCTTTCGGATTAAACTTCCCGTCGGAGCCGCCTTTGATGACTCCGGCTCGGACCGCTTTGGCCGATTCCGTCGTAAAGGTGATGGCTTTGTTGTCTTTGAATTTGCCCAGCACGTCTGCCGTTCCGTTATTCAGCGTCGGATCGATTCCGGCATAATGCAACGCGCGGACCATCATGGCGGCCATCTGTTCGCGTGTGATCGGATCGTTCGCGCGGAACGTACCGTCGGTGTTGCCGTTGATGATGCCGGCTTTCACCGCCGCGCCGATCGCGCCGCCGAGGTAGCGGCTGTAATTGGCGTCTTTGAACTGATTAGCCGCGACCGCATCGTACGGCAGCCCCATTCCTCGCGCGATATACTCGGCAAACGCCCCTCGGTTAATGGTCGCGTTCGGTGAGAAGGCACTTCCGTTTTTGGTTTCCAAAATAAATTTGGAGGCCAATTCGTTCACCGTGTCTTTTGCCCAATGCGAATTCATGTCGGCGTATGCGTAGGTCGTGGTCACGGGTGTTAATACCCGGCTGCCGACGGTCGTTCCGTTTATGATCGTTCCTGTCTTCGAAGCATCCAGGTAGCTCGGTACGAAGAACGGACGCGAAGAATCGCTGTCTTCATAGACGACCGAAGTCTTCTCCTTAGGCGAAGAAACGGGCAGCTTGAAGTAATAATTGCCGGTTACGGCCGGCGCATTCGCGCTGTCCGACATGCCGGAAGTCAGCGGTGTAAGGCGAATATCGACTGGATCGGTCAGCGCTTCGGCACTGCTCTCCATCAGCGTGGAACGCAGCGCGATCGACGCTGCCGCCGGTACCGGTTCAATGGCCACCTGCACGTAAGCGCTGGTCGGTGAAGCGCTCATCAGCGACTGCACACTTTTGAGCGGCAGCTCAAGCAGCGTGTTTTTATACCGAACCGCTACGGAGAGATTGTTCGACTTTCGGGCCATTTCCGCCAAAATCGGCAGCGGGATATTGACTACGCCCGAGTTGTCGGTCGCAGGCGTATCGAACACGACCGAGCGGGTGCCGTTGGTCAGCGAAGTTTCCAGCGCCGATTGAAGTGCGGCCGGCTGCAGCGTATACGTATGCGTATCCTGATTGTATTTGGTGTTGGAGATGGTCGATGTGGCCGCTCCCATGCCCAGGATCGACATGCTGCTTCCAAACTCCGATCCGCTCATGACGGGCAGAGATTGGCCTCCGGCCGCTCCGCTTCCTGCAGCGGTTCCTGTCAAGTTGTCTACGGCCAGGCGGCTAAAAGCTGGAACAGGGGTATTGCCTGCGTTTTTGAGCGGTTCCTTGCTTGGCGTGTACGATATCTGTACTTTTTGACCGGCTTTTACCGGACTGCTCAGATTGAGGCTGACCGTGCTTCCGGTAATCGAGACATTCGAGATTCCCGCATACGCTTCATCGGCGAACACGTTGAACTGCTCGACTTGCGGAACGGCCGAAGCCATCAGCGCTCCGGTGAACGTAAGCTGCAGCGCCGTGCCGTTCACAGTCGCGGAACGGATGCCGCTGCTTCCCGATGCGGCTCCGACCGGCTGCAGGTTCAAGTAACCAGCCGCATTCAGATTCAGGTCGGTCAGTTTTAGTACGCCCGGCACATACGAAACACTGATACCGCTGGCGGCAATCAAGGAAGAAGCCAGCGTCAACCGGACTTTGGGGCCGTCTACCGCCACTGCGGTCACGTAGACCGGCAGTCCACTGGCCAGCACGGAAAATTGACTATTCGTCGGCAGCTGGTCCGTAGCGAGTGCTTCGTTATAGTTCAGAATCAATTCTTTGCCTGACAGTTCCGCCGAGACGAATTCGGGCGGACGACGGTCCAGCAGATTGCGAACGTTGAACGATTGGAAAGCCGACAGGTTCTGCCCCGACGAATCCTTGATCGGATAAGCGCCCGGCGAGTAACTGACGCTGACGATCGAACCGTCCGGAATGGTGGATGTCGTATACAAAGTGATCGACTTGCCGGTATAGGTGATTCCTTCGATGCCCAGAGTCCCCCCGTCCGCCGTGGCTCGGAACTGTTCGTAGGCCCGATTATCGATCGACCCCAATGGGCTGGCGAACGTCAAGTTTATGCTTCGGGAATACGCGGTCCCTTCCACCGGTTTCGGCAGCGCCGTTTCAATCTTGTTGGTCACGGCATAGCTGTTCAAAGCCGCGGCTTTGTTACCCTTTAGGTCGCGCAGCGGACGCACATCCGGCACATAAGAGATCTTCACGTCTTGGCCGACGGCTGCTCCCGTGTCCAGAGTCAGATATACGCTCTCGCCTCTAACGTACATATCGTTCACGCTGCGCTTCTCCCCGTTGACGGTTACCGAATAGCTGCTCAGCAGCGGGTAGCTGACGCTGTCCAACTGCTTATTGTACGTCAAACGGATCTGATTGCTGCTGTTCATGGCCGCGCTCTGGATTGTCGGCAGCGTAGTGTCGGCAGCTGCCGTGCGGAAGCTCCACCGCTCCTGACCGTTAAGCCCGGCATATTGAATCCCGGTGCTTACGGCGTCGGTCACCGATCCGGCAGGCAGATCGACATAATAAGAAGTTCCCGCGTCCATCACCGAAGCAGGTACGATCAGAACTTCAGCGGTGTTCGACGGATTCACCGATACCTGCGCCGCTACCTTGGTTCCATTTCCTTTGTTTAACGTAATGTTTCCGCTGCCGAGCGCCACTTTCCGGTTGAACGCAATACGGATCGGCGCGTCCAGCGGAACGTCGATGCTCCGGTCAGCCGGCGAGAGCGAAGTCATGGCGATCGACTGACCGTCCGTAATGGTCGAGAACGACCAGTTCAACGGACGCTCGGCACTTGGGAATGCATTGCCTTCCGCATCTTGAAGCGAGCCGTTCATCAATGCGACGGAGTAGACATATCCCGCTTCAACCGGCTTGGTCAGCGTCACCTTCAACGTCGATGTGCCGAATCCCGACAGCTGTCCCGAGCTGAGCGGCAGCGTCTCGTGCACCGCTCCGCCGCTTCGCGTTACGGTCAGAGAGGCGCCGCTGATCGAAGACGGATAGATCGGCCGATTGAACGACAGCTGCAGATTACTCGATTTGGCAGCGCCGACCGCGCCATTGGCAGGGCTAAGCGCTGTTAACGTCAGTGCGCTGCCCGTGCTGGCTGTCGTGAATGTCCAATCGCTCGCCTTGGACGTTCCGGCATAAGGGCGGCCGTCCAGATCGATGAGCGCTCCCGCGTCGACCGTCACATAATAAGAGAATCCACTGACCAGCGCGGCATGAGGAACCAGTATGATCCGCGGATTATCCGTATCCACGGTCAACGAAGAAGCGTCTACCGTCTCAATCAATTGATTGGTATCCAGCCGATAGATCTTAACCGATTGCTTCTCGCTGTCCGCCGCAGGCAGAATCGGCTCCGAGAACGTTAGCGCAAGCGGATCGTTTAGAGAAGCTCCTACTACAACCCCCGGACGCGGAGAAAACCCAGTAACAACAGGCGGCTTATCGTCTTTGGCCACGGTGCGGAACTTCCAGCTTCCTGCCGCAAGCGCGGCTGCCGGATTGTTCGCCGTATCCGCAAAGACGGCAGCGGTATAGCTAACTTGGTATTCCGTGGAATTATCCAAATTCAAGCCGCTGATCACGATTCGAGCCGTATTACTTCCTTTCACTTGATCAGCAGTCAATAGGATCGGCGGTCCGGCTGTGCCATTAGTTCCGTCGAGCTTGGCGATTCGCAGGTTCTCGATCTCCGCTTCATTAAACTCCACGTCTTCATCGAAGTCCAACACAAGCTCCGACTTGACCGGAACCGCTATCGTTCCATTTTTCGGCAGCTGCGCCCGCAGCTTGGGAGCCGTCTTGTCGTCCGCGTCCGCCGCCGTATGGAACGTCCATGTCGTCTTGGCCGTCGACGGAATGCCGGCCCAAGGCACAGCCACTTCCTGAGCCGTGGCAGGCTTGGTCTTCAAGATGCCTGCCGAAGCTTCGACGTAATAGTCCGTATCGGCTTCTAGCGCGGTAGAAGCATCTGCCCATACCGCAGCTTCCAACGGCAGGTCGACCCTCAGGCCGTCCGCCGATATCCGCAGTTTATCTCCGCGAATCGTGAACAAGGGAGCATCGATACCATCGGTTTTCTTATTCATTGTGAAAAATTTACCGGTCGGCGTATCGCCGAGCTGCACCGGGCTCTTGAACACGATCGACAGCGCAGGACGCTGCGATACGCCTGTTGTCGTGATCGTTGGAGCAAAAGCAGCCTGCAAAGCTACGACTTCCCCGGCAGCCTGCGCCACGGAATAACTGCCCGTGATTGGGATCGGTCCGGCTGCAAGCAAATTGGCCGCCAGTACGCATACCAGTCCTGCGGCGATTTTGTTTTTCATCGTAAGTTCCTTCCCTTCTTGACTCCTTCTATCCATGCCCGTCAAAACACATTCTTTATTATTTGTCGGCAGGAGCAAGCCAGAATGTTAGGGAATGGTTGGGGGAAACGCAAAAAGAACCCCCTAATATCAAGAGGGTTCTCATTTGGTGAAATCGTATAATTAATCGCCGGCTTGAGCTTTAAGCTCTTCGGCTTTGTCAGTACGTTCCCACGGCAGATCCAGATCGGTACGACCGAAATGACCGTAAGCCGCCGTCTGTTTGTAGATCGGACGGCGCAGATCCAGCATGCGGATAATGCCGGTCGGGCGCAGGTCGAAGTTGTCGCGCACGAGCTTCACCAGCGTTTCTTCGCTGACTTTGCCGGTTCCGTACGTGTCGACGCTGATCGAGACCGGGTTGGCTACGCCGATCGCGTACGCCAATTGAATCTCGCATTTGGCGGCCAATCCGGCTGCTACGAGGTTCTTCGCGACATAACGCGCCGCGTAAGCGGCCGAACGGTCGACCTTCGTCGGGTCTTTGCCCGAGAATGCGCCGCCGCCATGACGCGCATAGCCGCCATACGTGTCCACGATAATCTTGCGTCCGGTCAGACCGGCATCGCCCTGCGGACCGCCGATCACGAAGCGGCCAGTCGGGTTGATGAAATACTTGGTCTCGTCGTCCAGCAGTTCAGCCGGAACGACGGACAAGATGACCTGTTCCTTGATATCACGTTGGATTTGCTCCAGCGTGATTTCTTCGGCATGCTGCGTCGACACGACGACCGTATCGACACGCACCGGCGTATCGCCGTCGTACTCGACCGTAACCTGCGTTTTGCCGTCCGGGCGTAGATATTCAAGCGTGCCGTCTTTGCGTACTTCCGCCAGACGGCGGGCAATACGGTGCGACAGCGCGATTGGCAGGGGCATTAGTTCCGGCGTCTCATTCGTTGCAAAGCCAAACATGAGCCCCTGGTCACCGGCTCCGATGTTCGCCGTCTCAAGCTTCATCTGCTCGGTATCGCGCGTCTCCAGAGCAGAGTTAACGCCCTGAGCGATATCGGCCGACTGCTCGTTAAGAGCCGTCAGCACCGCGCATGTATTGTAATCGAATCCGTACTTGGCACGAGTATAGCCGATATCCTTGATCGTCTGACGAACAATAGACTGAATATCGATATATTCCGACTTCGTGCTGACTTCGCCGATTACCAGCACCAGTCCCGTAGCCACCGCAACTTCGCAGGCGACCCGAGCATTCGGATCATTAGTTAAAAAGGCATCCAATACCGCATCGGAGATCTGATCGCAGATCTTGTCCGGATGACCTTCCGTTACGGATTCAGATGTAAACAAACGCCGTCCTTGAAGCGACATAAGCGTGTACCTCCTTGAATTGTTGCAAAAAATTCCCGTATACAAAAAACGAACCTTGCCCGGTAAAGGGGAAGGTTGGGGTGTTCCATCCTCGTCTTCAATCCTACTGAATTAAAATGAGACTGTCAAATAAAAAAAGAGAGCCATAATGGCTCTCTTTTTCGAAAAATTATTATTGCAAAGCAACTGGAGCTGCAGTTGTATTACCAAGTGTATCAGTTACTGCAATTGGAGCAATAGTTCCAACTGTTACGTTGTTAGCTGGATCTACCACTGTAATACCAGTTACAGTGATTCTGAGCGTGCTATCGTCAACCCAAGTAGTGCTGACAGCTGCTGTACCGTTTGGATCCAAAGCAGCATCAACGACCGATTTAACGTTAGCTTTGCTCGAAGCATTCAGATCTTCGCTGAATACCAGATCGTCTGTTACGTTAGCTTCATACTCGAAGCCAGCTACTGGAAGAGTGGTTGTTACTGTTGGAGCGAACTGATCTACTGTCACAGTAGTAGTTTCTGTATCAGTACCACCAACGTTAGTAGCTGTAGCAGTAATAGTGTACGCTGTGCCTGGAGCTGTTGCATTCAAACCAGTCAACGTTACCGAATAAGTGCCGTTAGCAGCTGTTACAGTTTTAGTATCTGCCGTTGTTGCAGGAGTACCTGTAGTAGCAGAAACTACAACTTGCGAACCTGTAGGAGCTGTACCCGTTACAGTAACACTAGTTTGGTTAGTTCTAGCTGCCAGAGGCGCGATTGTAACAGTCGGAGCTGCTACGTTGCCTTGAGTACCAGTAGTGTACAGGCTAGATTCAGCAGCTTTGTTCTTAGCAGCCGAAGCATCAGTGATGGTAGTATTACCAGCACGTACTTTTACGCTATATTGAGCAGCTGGAGCTCCTGTCAGAGCAATTCTGATGGACTTAGACGCAGCATCCCAAGTTGTAGTGTAGCCTGTCGAAGGAACAACATTACCTGTAATGCGGTTAGTAACGATCAGATCCCCAGCCCAAGCGCCTTCGTTAGCTGGATCTAAGTTCTCGCTGAATGGAAGCAAGATTACGTTGTTTTGGAAAGTCAGTGTAGCATTATTAGCTACGTTTACTTCCGGAGCAACTTTATCTGCTACAAGAGCTGTAGTAGGAGTCACTGTAGTGTCTACGCCATTACCAGCTACAGTTGTAATTCTATTGTTTGCTGCAACTTTAACATCCAAACCAACAGAGCTTGTACCCACGTTTGCGGAAGTAGTCAGAGTTACTTTATCTCCGCTAACTGTTGCGTTTTGAACAGTAGCGCCAGTAACCACAAAGTCTGTCGCACGCGCAGATTCAATCGACTGATCGAAAGTTACTACGATTTTGTTGACATCAGTAAGTTCCGCAGTCAAAATGTCTGCTTGAGCTGCCGATGTAAGGATAGCTGTACCTGGGTTATTAAGTGGATTGTTAGCGAGATCTGTCACGCCTAAAGGAGTAACCGAATCCAATGCACCCATATCAGTAGCAACATTGTTAATTGTGCTTGGCAGAGTAATTACTACGCTCTTATAGTTGTTAGCTACACGGATCTGAGCGTTAGTTGGGAGACGCATTTGACCGTTATAATCGATCACGTAGTTATTCGTATCTTGAAGTTTAGCAGGATCCATAGCTTCGTCGAACGACAATGTAACTGTTCTGTTAGCAACATTTACTACAGCTGCTCCAACAACGCTAGGATTAGCTGTATCACCGACAGTGAATGGTCTAGTTACTGGCTCAATAGCGTTTTCCAGAACCGTTCTGTCTTTAACTCCAGCAATAGCCAACGAGTAAGTTCCGCTTTCCAATTGGTTGTTAGGAATGCTCAGGACTGCAGTTCTTGTACCAGTTCCAGCCGCGCTCAGAACTGCAACAACTTTGCCGTCAGAATCTGTCAATGTAAAGTTCGTAGTTGTAAAGTTTACATTGCGATCGAAACGAACTGTAATTTGTCCAGCATTAGCACCAGTTGTGTTGTAAGTGATATCTGTAACTACTGGGCGAGTTTGGTCAACCACTGCAGTTACTGCGAATTGTTTCACAGTATTAGCATTACCTGTGTAATCGCTAACCGTATCTACGAAGAGGTTAGTTGTGTATGCAGGCAACACGCTTGTACCTGTGAAGAGCAACTCGTATTTGTTACCAGCAAGACGATTAACTTCCGAAGGGTAATTCTTCGTAGTACCGTTCAACCAGTAGAAGTCAGAAGTTGCAACCGTGTTAGGGTCGATTTCTTCGCTAAACGTTACAACTGCTCTTTCCAGAGTAGCGGAAATTTCCGATACTGTTGGAGGAGTTGTGTCAGTAGCTACTGTGAATTCGTTGTTTGCGCTCAACGATTTCAGACCAGCGTAGTCTTCAACCAGCGAAGAAGTCAGCGTGTGCGTTCCTACAGGGAATGCAGTGTAAGGACGCAGTACAGCTTCACGGTGGTTTTCGCTCAGTTCTACCGAACCCACGAAAGCAGTGTCGTTAAGACGGAAGTTGTTAGCGTTAGCTGTACGAATTGGCTCAGAGAAGGTCACTTTAACTGCTTTTGTTCCCAGACCTGTTACAGCAGTTACTGTAGGCAGTACATTGTCCAGTGGACGGAATGTCAGGTTAGCAGTTGGCAGTGTTGCTGTACCAGCTGTTACGCCCGTTACACGTACAGTGTAGTCTTCTTGGTTAGTGAAAGTAAGAGCGTCTTTCAATGTCAGACGAACAACATTTCCACCTTCCAGAAGTTCAGCAGAATCAACTGCATCAGTAGCCAGGGACGTAATCACGTATTTGCTCTTGTCTTCTGCAGTAGAAGCGTTAACTTCGCCGTTAAAAGTAACGTCAACTTCTTTAAGGTTAGTAGCTGCTGCCGATTCTGCTTTAGTAGCTGTCGTAACTTTCCAAGTTACGCTTTCGCTGTACTCTTTACCAGCGTAAGTGAATGTTACTGTTGTTGCTACGTTAGCTTTCAGAGCAGTAGCAGGTTTAACTGTTACTTTTTCTCCGTTAACCAGTGTGAACACTACAGTTGCGCCGTTGTCTGTTACTTCGTACGAAGTTACAGCCGGTTTAACTACTGCAGTTTGGTAAGCGTAAGCTGTGTCAACCAGCAGACCGCGAGTTGCAGCTGCCGAGAAGTTAGCTGTTCCGCTTACGAGGCCAGCGTTGATTGCTGCTTGTACTTCACCTTTAGCCCAAGCCGATGCTGTGTTGTTGATTCCTGTAGTAGGAATTTCCAGCTTAGCTGCGCGTACCAGTGTAGCTGCCATTTCTTGAACTGTTACTTTACCGTTCGGGTTGAACAGTTTTTTAGCTCCAGTTGTTGTACCTTTCATGTAGCCGGCTTTAGTAACGGCTTCCACGTAAGATTTGTACCAAGCGTTCGCATAGTTTTTGTCCTGGTAAGTGTTAGTACCAGTAGCTGTAGTGTCAAGGTTAGTGAGCAGAGCTACAACTTTTGCGAATTCCGCACGAGTCATGTCTTTGTCCAGGTAAGCTTGGCCGTTAGGGTAACCAGCGAAGATTCCTTGAGTTACCAGTGCGTCATACTTTTCTTGCGTAGTCATTGTTGCTGCGGAGCTGACCGAAGCAAACATCGAGAGAGCCATAGCCGTAGAAAGGGCCAGGGATACAATTTTCTTCATACCTTTGTGTTCTCCTCCTTGGAGTGTAACTGTGTTTTTTTTGTCTGTAGTTGGTTCGCATTCGCTCATGATACTCATTAGCTGATTGCACCCCCTTTCCAGAGTTGAGCATGTTAAGTATAAATCAGGTCTGTGACGGGTATCACAGAAACATAGAAACCATGATGTCGGATAAGTAAGCACAAAACAAAGGATACCCAATCCCGCTTCCCGTATTATACATTGGTCGCTAACCCTAGTAAAGTCCAATTTCGCACAAACGCACACAACTTTACGGTTTTACGGCCAAAGTTTGGAAAATCAGGGGTTTTCACCGCCTTGTTTTGACACTCATTGATTTAGACGTATGAGGTTACAATAAAGTTGCGACATTTTAAAAACTTTTTTGCTTTTTTTAAAAAACACTCAAAACCTTATGTGCGTCAAGGATGTCCACTCATTTATTTAAACCGGCAGACTTTTTTATAAACAAAAAAAGCGCCGTAATTCGACGCTTTTTATCCCTGTGCGTATTCTTCTACTATTATAGAAAGAATCGGATTCGAAAAGACGCTGGTCTTAACGAATGCGAAGCGCCAGCTGGATGATTCTTGCACGCATCTGCGGATCGACATCCAGCTTCTCGTACATTTCGTCGATCGGTCTCTTGTTGTCTTTGTATGTCTTATCGTGCTTGATGGTCGCGTGCGACCAGGAGATCAATTCGCTCTCGGCTTCGGACAGGTCGTTGAACGCATTGTGGAAGCCGGTCTCGATCACCAGTTTCTCCATGAGTTCCTGTTCCACTTCTGCCGTCTTCTGTTCTTCGGCTACTCGAGCTTCCAGTATTTTGGAGCGCTCTTCGAATTTCGTTTTGGCTTTTAAGTAATCGATCTGTGCTTTTGACTTAATCGGTTTCATCGTAACGTTATCCACCTTCACAGTAAGTATTGTTATTCGCTATTTTAACGCAAAACGACTCAAAACACAAAATCTTATTGGAAGACCTCCCAAAACCGACAAAAAAACCCGAACCCGGCCTACAGCCGGATTCGGGTTTTTCGAGTCTTCAGCGCCGTAAGAGCAGGCTTAGCTGAAGTTTTTCGGGAAGATGCTGGTACTCTTCTGGAGCAGTGCTACCGCGATTTTCGCAGCTTCCGCACGAGTCAGATTGGCTTTCGGGTTGAAATTGAAGCTGGCTTGCTTCTGTCCTGGGACAGTTACCGCTGCGCCCGACATGATCTTGGCACTGTTTACGGCCATGATTGACGGCAGCGAGTAGCTATCTGCTTTGGTCGAATCCAGGAAGGCTTTGGCCGCTTTAGCTTTGAGCTTATCGCCGTTGGCATCGGTCTTGAGCTTGAGCGCACGGGTGATCATGACCGCAGCCTGCTCGCGGTTAATCGGTTGATCCGGAGCAAACACTCCGTCAGTCAAGCCGCTGACAATCCCTGCGCGAGCTGCCGTTTCGATATGCGAGTAATCCCAAGTCGAGGATTGAGCGCCCGGAACCAGATCGACAAAGGTTTGTTTGCCGCCCGAGTTAAGCGGCAGCTGCAGTCCTTTGACGAGCAGCGTTGCGAACTCGCCGCGCGTCGTCTGGTCATCTGTACCGAATTGATCGAATCTCAGGTTGTTCATCAAGCCTTTGGAATACATGCCGTTCAGAATGTTCCGTGCCCAACCATGGTTAGTCACGTCCGTGTAGCTGCGGCTGAGCTTGACGACTTTGTAATAACCGAAGTCGTCAAATGGTACGGTGACGGTATGTTTCTTGGCATCGACGTCGCCGCCGATATTTTTCCATTGTCTATCCGCTCCGTAATGAAAGACCGAGATCGTCGTACCGGCGTCTTCAACAACGTTTTTATTATAAGCAAGTGTCAGTTCACCGCGCTGCGAAGGCGTAACGATCCGCTCCGAAGACATCGCCGGATCTCCGAACAAACCAGATACCGAATATGGAGCCAGGCCATTCGTTGGAGGAATGTAATCCGATTGACCTTGGTTGCCTCTTTCGCCTAATCCGCCGCTGATCCAGTAGACGTTCGATACCGGGGTGAAATTCCGAACGCTTTCTTGAGAGTTGAAGCGCAGCAGGTATTCGTCCGGAATGCTCCATGTCTTCAGGTTTGTTTCCGCTGTTGTCAGGCCGATCCCCGGGAAGCCGATCAGGTTGCCGTAGTCGTTGCGACGTTCTACGACGCCATCTGTTGGATCGGCAATACCGAACATCAGCTTCGTATCCGGATAATACTTGGTAATTCCGTTCAGTGTGGTGGATTCCAGTACGGTCCCTTTCGGTAAGCTGAGATCCAGCGATTTGTTGAATACACTGTACTTGGCTGCGACTTTCGGTGCCATATAAGCGGCATCGACCGCTACAGTGCCCGTATAGTACACGTCGACTTGGCCGTTGATTTTGCCGCCCGTTTGCTCGATCGTGAATTTGATCGTCGTGGACTTATCCTGCTTCAATCCCACGTAATCGTAAGTGAAACGGTCTTTGCCCAGGTCAGGACGTTTGAGTGCTTCTTCTTTGCCGAACTTTACGGAAGTCGCCCCTTCCGCTTCAATATCGAAGTGGATGTAGTTGCGTGTTACGACGTATTTGTCGTCTACGCTAGGCTGAGGTGCCAACAGGCGATACGCGCTGACTTCACGTACGATTTCGATCTTTTGGCTCGTTTTCGCTCCCGTATCGTTGATCAGATCCAGGGTATAGAAGTAACTTCCCGGATTTTCGGACAGCAGATCACGTACGCGCAGAACGAAATCTTTTTGGCTTCCCGCAAACTCGTACACGTACGTTTTGCCGTCGTAGACAAAGTTCCCGGTTCCCTGCGCGCTGTTACTGTCACTTGGGATAGGAAGAGTAAAGACCTGCTTAGTTCCCTGGCTGATAACCAACTGAGCAGCGCCGCTGCCCCGCGCCACAAGATCATGCTGTTTGAGGCTCGTCGTATACTTGTTATCGTTGTAGATGAAGTCTGTCGTCAGGTTGAACATTTTAGCTATATTTGGGTCTTCCGCGGAGAACTGGCCTGTAGGCAGCTCGATACGGTTGTTACTGGATGCCGGAATGAAGTTCGATACGGTGGACACGTTCTCATCAACCACATAGATTCGGAGTTCTTTCCGAATCTCGCGGCCGATTCCTTTTTCGTCTTTGCCCGTGCCCGTAAATACAATCCGGTTCTCGCCGAAGACCAGAGGTCCGGTTGCCGCGGAAACGCCAAGAGAAAGAGAGAATTTACCTTTGCCGCTAACCACGGTCGATTTGAAGCCCGAACCCGATGCCGGCGTAACGCCGTTCACGAATACTTCCGCTCCGAAGAAACTGTTATTCAAATCAAAACCGATATACTCGCCTTTGACGATGATCGTTTTGGACTCACTCGAATTCATCGTATACGTCTGCCCGTCCTGCAGGTTGGAGACGTAAATGTAGTTTTTCGATACGAACGAAATTTTGACGTCTTTGTACGCCGAAGCATCTTTATATTGGAAACGAACATTTTGCGTACCGTTCTGGAAATTGGTAACCCGATATACGAATTTGGTGTTTGAAAGGGTCTCAATCAGTTCCAAATTGATTGCGGCTACTCCAGTCGGCAAGTATTTGGCTTCCAACGCCGTGGTCGGAACACTGGACGTATCGACCTCAATCTCGAAGCTGCTGCCATTGACTTCGGCTCCGTTAAGAGCTTTCTTGGCTCCACGGTCCGAAGCGGACTGATACCCTTGCAGATAATACAAGCCAGTGATTACGGTTTGGCCCGGTTGGTACGTAAAGCTGAACGTTTTGCCGCGGTTTACGGTCGTTCCGTACGTCAGGCGAAGTTCATGGTTTTGCGTAGGCGAATCGGGTACGCCGTTGGTTTGTTTGAAAGCCATGTTCGGCAGTTCGAAGGTTACTACGCGGTAAGTCGGTACGACGCCGCTTGTTCCTTGAATCACCTTTTCCGAAATCACTGTGGCCTCTTGACCACTGCCTGTCTCATTGGGATCGACGATGATCTTGCCATCTACTTTGAATTCTTTTCCGTTATCCGGAATCAGAACCTGACCGGTAAGTGTAGGCGTTGTCGTCGCTGTCCAGGTCGGCTTGTCGTTCAGCAGATCCATATCGGTGTCGGTGTCTTTCAAACCGAGCGACGTGAACGGATTGGTCTCATCATAGTAATAAAGTTCATGATCGATAACGATGCTATCCGAGCCGTTTTTGATTTTGAATTTGAGTTTGTTCAGTCCCGGCAGCAGCTTCAGCTCCGGCGAGAAGAACGAACCGTCCGCCAATAGCGAAGTCGATCGATCTTCTGCTCCGTTCAGGGAGACTGTAACACTGGTAGAGTTCTGAACCTTGCCTCGCATCGTGATGCGTTCAAGCGGCACGACAACCTGTGTACCTTCATTCAAGTTTATCGGGCTGGAGCCTCCAAGGATCTGCAGGCTTTCGATATAGGCAACTTGATCGAACAAGACGTAAAACACTTCCGAACGAGTCATGCTGCCTTGTTGACCGGAGAACGTAATCATATTCATACCTGGATAGAGCGTAAGGCTTGCTTTGAAGCGATTATCGGGGCTTGTCGTGTCTTCGTTGATGACGCCCGGCGTCACTTTCGAGCTGTCCTGCGTCCAATTCCCGGTTGTCGGATTCTCGTTTAACTGCCGAACTTCAGCAGAAAGGGTAGAACCGGCTACTTTGAAATAACTGCCGTTAACCGAATAGTTACCGCTCGTTACGACCGGCACGTTATCGCGCTTCGGCTTGGTACCGCTATCGAGTTTGAAAAGGACCGTGCTGCGCAGCATTGAATCGTCCGGGCTGAAAAAGCTCGTCGTTACGTCGGCCGCCCGTGCCATTCCTCCCGGAATCAGCGTTATGACAAGCGCTGCAGCGAGCAGCAGGCTGATGAATGACTTAAATTTTGCTTTCAAAATATGTCCCCCTTAACTATTTTACGATTGTCAGTGATCGGAAACGACATCTTCAAATCAATCTCCAAAGCCTCGCTCCTTTCTCCTCGTTATGCTTTTTATCGGCCTTCCCTTTCTAATATGTTATAAAAACCCCCTTATTTTTTTGAATTCTTCCAAAATAGTCGGATAAACGAAAAAAAGCTCCGTTTCCGCCGAGATCGGTGGAAGCAGAGCTTTGGTTAGCGATGTCTACATGGATGAAGCAGGAACGCTTAAGGTTCCGTGCGGTCTCCCGGTTTGACCCGCAGTCGGGAAAGGAACTGCAGAACGGGCCGCTTGGTCTGTCCGACCAGCCCGATGACCTCCGCACCGATCTGCATAAAGAACATCATCACGCAGATGACGACGAAAGTCACCCAGTTTGCTTCGAACATGGCCGAAGCCGATTGAATGACGGCCAGGACTCCGAAGAATGCCGCGATTCCGTAGATAATCAGCACCGTTTGGCGGTGGCTGAATCCGAGTTCGCGCAGGCAGTGATGGAGATGGCCTTTGTCCGGCGCAAAAATCGGCTTCTTCTGAAGTTTGCGGCGCACAATTGCGAAGAAGGTATCCGACAGCGGCACGCCGATAATGATCAGCGGCGTGATGAAGGACAATACGGCGATCTGTTTAAAACCGAGCAGCGAAAGCATGGCCAGACTGAATCCCAGGAATAAGGAGCCCGTGTCGCCCATGAAGATCTTGGCGGGATGGAAATTGAAGAACAGAAATCCGATAATCCCGCCGAGCAGCAGAAGACAGAGCAGAGCGACAAGCAGATTGCCGTTGATCAGTGCCATCACGAGGATCGTGCCGATCGCGATACCGGATACCCCTGCTGCCAAGCCGTCCAGGCCATCGATCAGGTTGACCGCATTCGTTACGCCGACAATCCAGAAGATGGTCAGCGGAATGGCGATCCAGTTTTCAAGTGAAGAATAAGCATCCATAAAAGGGATATTTACGAAATTGACTTTGATATCGAATCCGAATACGACGACAGAAGCCGCAGCGATCTGAATAAGAAATTTGAGTTTGGCGTTCAGATCGAAACGATCGTCCAGGGCACCGGTGAGTACGATGATCGTACCGCCTGCAAGGAAGGCTTTGATGAAGTTCCCGTCTCGCTGCGACAATTCGAACGGAAGGAAAGGCATAACGGCCAGCAGCGCGATGACAAAAGCGAGAAAAATCCCAAGTCCGCCGAGTCTTGGCATAATGCGCGTATGCACTTTACGGGCGTTCGGTACGTCTACGGCTCCCACCTTGATGGCGAAGCGTTTGACCAACGGCGTCAGACCGAGAGCCAATCCGAGCGCAAGTACGAAACCGAGAATATAGACGATGACCATGATTGTCTCAAACCTCCAATGTGTTTCAACCGGGAATCATTATACCGCGCCCCGCGGCCGAATACCAGCACGAATATACGGATTCATCCGTAGTTCCCTGCTTATTTGACGCTTTTTTTCACTTTTTTGATTTTTTGCATAAACCGCGGCAGTGCCATCATGCGCGGCAGACGCGAAGGTTCCTTGGCCAAACGATAGAACCATTCCAGTCTCATCTTCTGCATGAAGACCGGGGCACGTTTCGTTTTGCCGGAAATGACATCAAAACTTCCACCTACTCCCATGATGACCGCAGCTCCAAGTTCATGCTTGTGGCGGGCAATCCAGGGTTCCTGCGTCTTGGCGTCCCTTGCGACAAACAGCAGATCGGGATTGGCTTGGCGAATATTCCCGATGATTTCGGCATTCTCCGCTTCTCCGAAGTAACCGTTGCGGACGCCCGCGATTCGAACTTTCGGATATTGTTTCTGTAACCGGCTCGCCGCTTCCTGAACCACTTCTTCCGCCGCGCCAAGCAGATAGGCGGTCCATCCCAGCTGCTCGCCGCGTTTCATCAGCTCGTGCAGCAGGTCGAATCCGGCGACGCGTTCGGCGACCGGATCCCCGAGCTCTTCCGCCGCCCAAACTACGCCCGCACCGTCCGGCACGATCAGTTCGGCTTCACGCATGGCCCGCATATTCTCTTCACTTTCGAGTGCGGCCATGATCATGATAGGGTTCGCGGTAATGACCTGATGCGGTTTGCCGGAAGCCACGGCGCGTTCGAGAACCTTTACGGTTCCCGCCATATCCAACTTCGACACATTCACTCCAAGGATTCGGGTAACCGGCACCTGTCCGATTCCATCCTCACGCTGGGTTTGACTCATAGGTTTCGCTCATCCTTTTTGTGCAAAATATTCGGCGATCGCCCGCGCGGGACGAGCCGCTTCCGCCTGCAGCGCGGCAATCAGCGGCTCCCGGTCCATTTTCCAGCTCTCGGCCTCGTCCAGCAGATGGGCCAATTCTTCGGACAACCGTTCGGGACGAACTTCTTCGCTCGTGCCGATCGCTTTAACCTTCAAACGGCTCAAGAAATTATCGATTTTCGGATCGTACGAGATGCCGGCCAGCGGCACACGCTGCGATGCGGCATAAATCAAGCTGTGCAGACGCATTCCGACAAGCGCCGAGCAGCGGCCGACTTCGAGCAGCATCGCCTGCGGATCTTCTGTCTGGCGCGTTGTAATCTTGGAGCCGAGCGAAGCGACGTCGCCCATACGCTCGATCACGTAGTTGGATGCCGCTTCATCATCCGGCAGATGGAAAGGCAGGAAACAAAAATGGACATTCCGGCTCTCTGCCAATTTGCGAAGGCCTTCGGCGATTCCCGAAAGTTCGGCGCGGTCCGAATTCCAAAACCGGACCGAGACGCCGATCTTCGGCAGATCTCCCGGTTTTTCGGCGGGAAATTTCGAGACGGCACCTGTCGGAAGCGGCAGTCCCATGACCGGATCCGGAACCACTTCGATGCGTTTGCCGTCCATTCGCATGGACTGCAGCAGCTGCGCCGACTCCTGATCGCGAACCGAGATATAATGGCTGCGTTTGAACGCACCGTGAATCAGGGGATAAAAAAGCTTGCGGCTGACCGGGCCTACCCCCTGCGCATAGATGAAGACCGGTTTGCCGATCCATTGAGCCAATCGGATAATGCCGACGTAATAAGGGATTGTTTTTGAACTGGTCGCATCCTGCAGCAGGCTTCCGCCGCCGCTGATCAACCCGTCGCTTTCCCGAATGGCCTGACGCACTTCCTTCATGCTCATCCGGTGTACCGCTTTGACGCCGTATATGCCCGAAGTCCAGGAAGGATCGCCGGACAGGACAATCGGTTCAAACGCGATACCGCTTCTTTTTCCTTCTTGCTCCAAAGCGGTCAGAATCGATTTGAGTACCGCTTCATCCCCACTGTTGCGGAATCCGTAGTAGCCCGAGATTACAATTTTGCGAGCAGCGGCGACCATTTCTTCCAACACCTTTCGATGATTTGCCATACGAGCACAAAGGCAAGAGCGACAATAATGCCGAGTCCCATGCCGAGCAGGTCGCGGACCAACGAGATCCAGAGCGGCGTATGAATATGTGCGAACGTATCAACCATGGAGAGCTGGCCGATGGACGCAATAATCATAATGTAGATCGCATGACGATATTTCAGAGCGATAAATACTCCAACGATAAAGATCGGATGTCCCATCAGGAACTCTTTGAAGCGCGGCCGGACACCTACCGTATTTTCAAGCAGGGTACGGAACGTTTTCTCAAGTCCGCTGGCGCTGCCGCTGTTGCCTGTACGCGACAGATAATACCAGCCTGCAACGGCCGCGACCAGAGCGATGGCTACCATAGCGAACGTAATCGGCATGCGCATAATCTTGCCGACGCTTCCGAAAGCCGAATTTTTACGATAAAAGAACACATACAGAGCCGTCAGCGCGATCGGGGCCAGGTGCAGCAGGCTGACTCCACGGAACTGATCGAGTACCAGCTGATACGTGACGTGGTTTAAGAGCGCGATAATGAACGGAACCGCGATCAGGGCCATGGCACTGGTACGAAGGAACAGCAGGATGCTGTGCGTCAATCGTCTGCCTACGCTAAAGTTCCGTCCGTTCTCATGGAGACGGTCGATTTTGCGTATCGCGAACACCATCGCGATCGTCGGAGCGCTGATGGCCGCAAACAAAGCCAGGGCTTGTTCCATCATATGCGGACGGAGCACATACAGCCCAACGGCTCCGATCAATCCCACTACAAAGGAAAGCAGCGTAAGCGGAGGAACAAAGATCGATACGAGCAGCGCAATCAGGGCAACTGCACCGAGGATGGAGATCCAGCGGAAATAGTTCTGTCCGGCCATTTCGGCCACTTCGAACGAAGACGCCGTTCCCATCTCGAAACCGTAATTCTGAATACGCTGGATCGCGCCTTCCGGTCCTTCCAGACTTTCGACGATATTCTCGAGCGTGTCGGTAATCCGGCCTTCGACACTGTTCGTCTGTACCGCCGTATGGATGAACATCATACGAATATTCCGGTCTTTCGCCGCGAGTGCGAAACGATCGGACAGAATTTCCGGATCCAGAGCCGAGTCTCGTCCGCTGAGCGAATACAGACGGACCACATTATAATTGGTTTCCTTGGCCAACGTCTCGAAACCGCGCTGCGCGCCCCGCAGATTCTCGATCGCAGCAATGCCGATTCCGCGTTCGTTGAGAAGTTCCGCAAAATGATCCAGATGCCGCTCATCCGGTTCTTCCGCATATCCCGGTACTTCTTCGCCTTCGAACAAGATACGGTCGACTCCCATCGCTTTGAAGCGATCCAGCAAAGACGCAAGCGCCTCCTCGTTGTAGACCGAGCTGTTACCCAGACGCGGAAGCAGTTGGAACCCGCCCGCTTCGATCTGCTTCATGGAGATCGGATCCGGCTCCATCGTTTTCAACACCGCGTTTTGTACCGGCGTCGCAATTTTCAACCCGCTGCGTCCATTCAACGACCAGTCTTCGACCGCGATCTCCTGACTTGCGAAAGCTTTGCGGATCATCGGTTCGATCTGCTGCTGGGATTCCGCATCCGTAAACAGCAAGTATGTAGCATTTTCGTTGGCCGTCAGCACCTTACCGGTCAGACGGGCCATATCCTGCTCGCTGTATACGGTGATTCTGCGAGCGTTGGACAGTTCGGTCAGGGTTGCTTCGTAGACCGCCATCGTATGAATGCCGGCGTCTTTCAATACCTTCAGCTGCTCTTTGATAAATGCGTTGGGATTTCCCTGATAAGAAGAAAGTTGAATCAGATCCCGGTAATCGAAAACCATTTCCACATTTTTGGACGTTCCTTCTGTCCGGATCCGATCATAAGCCACCGGGAGAGAAGCAACGATCCCCAAAATCACCAGGATCCATAATCCTTTTACTGCAGCCTTATTCCACTGCCGCCATTTCTGACTCAAGTTCGATATACCTCCTTGCCGGGCGTTAAGTCCCGGCATTGTTCAAGTTGATAAGTCAGACGCCTCCTGCCGAAACGCGCCGATTCGGCGCGCTTCGGCAAGAGGCATCGTCGGGACTTCCGGAAATCCGGCCGCTTCCCTATGAATTCCGGGGCGCGGCCGGGCTGATGTCAACTGCCAAACAGAATCATAGAACTTAGGCGTCTACTCGTGCCGTCACTGCCGTAACAAGGCGCTGTACGGATTCTTCCGCGCCCGCCAGCGAATCGCCGCGTACCGCGAAGTAGACTTTGATCTTCGGCTCGGTTCCCGAAGGCCGCAGCACAAACCAAGAATCGTCTTCCAGGATATACTTCAGCACGTTCTCCGATGGCAGGCCGTCGATGCCCTGCGCATAATCAAGCGTCTGTACGACCTTGACGCCGGCCACTTCCGTCGGCGGATTCTCGCGCCAGTCGGACATGATCGATTGAATCTTGGCCAAGCCGTCTTTGCCTTTCATCGTGCGCGATTCCAGACGTTCGATAAACGTACCGAACTGCGCATACAGGCTTTCGAGTACATCGTACAGCGTTTTGCCCTGCGTTTTGTAATAGGCGGCTGCTTCCGCAATCAGCATGGAGGCCAGTACGGCATCTTTGTCCCGTGCGTAGCTGCCAGCCAGATAACCGTAACTTTCCTCATAACCGAACAGGAAAGTATGCTCGCCCGTTTGTTCGAACTGGGTCATTTTTTCTCCGATATACTTGAATCCGGTCAGGGTATTCAATACTTCCGCTCCATAATGACGGGCAATGGCCGCACCCATCTCGCTGGTCACGATCGTCTTGATGACGGCTCCGTTCTTAGGCAGCGTCCCCGCTTCCTGCATACGTCCCAGTACATAATCAACCATAATCGCGCCCGATTGGTTGCCGCTCAGGACCACATACTGTCCTTCTTTGTTGCGTACGACAGCGCCCATACGGTCGCAGTCGGGATCGGTGCCGATCAAAATATCGGCGTTCAGCTCTTCGCCAAGCTTCATGGCGAGCGTAAACGCTTCGCGTTCTTCCGGGTTAGGCGATTTGACCGTCGGGAAATCCCCGTCCGGCTGCTCCTGCTCCGGCACGACCGCCACATTCTTGAACCCGATCTTCTCCAATACCTGGCGCACCGGCAGGTTGCCGGTACCGTGCAGCGGCGTGAATACGATCTGGAGATCGTCTCCCTGGCCTGCGGCCAACTGCTCGCGGCTCAAGGACAGACCGGCTACGGTCTCGATAAAAGCTTCGTCTTCCGCATCGCCGAGCCAGACCAGAAGTCCCTGCGCTTCCGCTTCTTCACGGGTGATCCGTTTGATTGCGGAAAACGACTGCACGCCCTGTACGAGGCTGATCACACGTTCCGCTTCGTCGGGAATCAGCTGTCCGCCTTCATGATTATAGACTTTGTAGCCGTTGTATTCCGGCGGGTTGTGGCTCGCCGTAACCATGATGCCGCCATCGGCCTGCAGATGACGCACCGAAAACGACAGCTGCGGCGTTGTGCGAAGAGAAGGATACAGCTTGGCCACGATTCCGTTAGCCGCTAACACAAGAGCCGCTTCCAGAGAAAATTCAGGGGAAAAGTGGCGTGAATCGTGCGCAATGATCACAGACGGCTGTCCGTCTTTGCCCTGCGCCGTTTCGAGTATGTACTCCGCCAGACCCTGGGTCGCTTTGCCGACCGTGTACCGGTTCATACGATTGCTTCCCGCGCCAATTACGCCGCGAAGTCCGCCCGTTCCGAATTCAAGCTCCCGGTAGAAACGATCTTCCAGCTCATCCGGCTGCGATTCCAGCCCGCGCAGCTCCTGCTTGGTTTGTTCGTCGATGCTTGGGTCTTCCAGCCATTGGCTGACTACCGCCGCGGTTTTTTCGTTCAACATATTTCTTGTACCTCCCTGTCCGGATTGTTGGGGTGAAGAGGCAGCCGTGCGACTATTCGCGGTCCGCGAGCGCAAACATCATGTCGCCTTCGGCTACTACTTTTCCGTCCACTTTCGCCACGGCGTGTCCTTTTCCGATCATTCCTTTGAAGCGGGTCATTTCGACCTCAAGCCGCAGCGTGTCGCCGGGCTTGACCTGGCCGCGGAAACGGAACCCGTCGATGCCGGCAAAAAAACCGAGCTTGCCGCGGTTTTCTTCCACGATCATCATCGCGACGCTTCCGACTTGGGCGAGAGCCTCAACTATTAATACCCCCGGCATGACCGGATAACCCGGAAAATGCCCGGCAAAGAAAGGTTCGTTCACGGTTACGTTTTTAATGCCGACCGCACTTTTGCCCGGTTCGACCTCCAGAATCCGATCCACCAACAAGAACGGCGGGCGGTGCGGAATAATTTCTTGAATCTGCTGCGAATCCAAAATCACATGCAAAACTCCCTTCAGCAATTTCCCCCATCATTATACAGTTTCCAGCAGCAAAAAGAAATCGCGGAAAACCGCAGCACAAAAAGAGCCGTCCGGTCGCAAAGACCCGAAGAACGGCTCCGATTCGCGTTTGGACACGGCTCTTTCTTCCAACAACCCCGATCAAGGGCGAAAATCATAAGGCTAGGGAGCGAAAACGAGGTCGAACACATGTCTCCACGTTTCGGGCCGAAGCGCTTCTTGCCATTCCTGTTTTCCCATATAGACATAACCGAACACCATACCTCCGGCCAGACACAACGCGAAAAAAAGCAGAAAAAGAGTAAACCGAAGCATCCGTCTGCCAAACGTTCTTTTGCGGCGTACGGGAACTTCGCTTTGCTCATCCATCACCTTTTCCACTTCGACTCCTCCTTGCCGCAAAGTCCGAAGCCCCGGAATGCATCCGGAGCTTCGGACTCTTTCATAATGAAGCTTATTAGTTTGAAATTCTATTATTGACGGATCCCGTTGGCGAGTGTCGCCATCGTATCGCTGGATGTGAGTGCTTTGGCAGCCAATTGATACGCTCTTTGAACCTGCAGCAGATCGGTCATCTGTGCGGTCAAATCGACGTTCGACTGTTCCACATACCCTTGTCTGACTTGAGCGGTCACTCCCGTATTCGTCAGCACTTCCGCTTCGTTTGCGCCTTCCGCCAGAACGAAGATGTTACCGTCCGTCTGTACAAGACCTTCCGAACGGTCTACCCGTGCTACGGAAAGCCGGCCGGCCGGTGTGCTTGTACCATTAGGATTCAGAGCGCGTACCGTACCGTCGCTGTCCACTTGCAGCTTGGAATTGGCAGGAATCCGGATCGGCTGACCATTGGTACCCATAACCGGGTGTCCTTGATTGGTCATCAGATAGACGTTCCGGGCATCATCGCCGAGCGAAGCCAATTGGAATCCGCCTTCGCGTGTCCAGGCTTTCTCTCCGTTCACCTGAACTTCGAAGACCCCGTTGCCTTCAATCGCGATATCCGACAAACTGCCGGTTTCTTTGAGTGGGCCTTGGGTCAGGTCGATCGTCACTTCGCTCATCCGGGCACCGAAACCAAGGTTAAAACCGGCATCCGTACGTCGTCCGTCCAGTTGGAAGTCTTTTCCCTGGCTCTGAACGCGGGTCAGCGTGTCTTGAAAGCTGCCTTGTTTGGCTTTGTAGCCGACCGTGTCGACATTGGCGATATTGTCCGAAATCAGGTCGAGCTTGCGCTGGAGGCCGTTCATTGTCACCGCAGCGCTGATCATCGAGTTATTCATGAATGTGCCTCCTTAGTTATACTCTTCCGACTTCGTTAACCGCTTTTTCCAAACTCTTATCATAGAACTGCACAACCTTCTGGTTGGCTTCGTAAGCGCGAAGGGCTGCCGTCATATCAACCATCGACTGGGCCGCGTCTACCGTGGAACGCTCCAGATGCCCTTGCTTCACATCGATCTGATCGGCGTCCGTCGC
Organism: Saccharibacillus qingshengii; assembly: GCF_013185195.1. Taxonomy (GTDB): domain Bacteria; phylum Bacillota; class Bacilli; order Paenibacillales; family Paenibacillaceae; genus Saccharibacillus; species Saccharibacillus qingshengii. The sequence continues at coordinate 76,325 of NZ_JAAZWC010000014.1, read as the reverse complement.
TGCGCGAAGCGAAGCCGCTCCCTGCGTTTTCTCCGTGAACAGCCCTTCGCCGTCGCGGGTCAGTCCGTTCGCCTGTTCCGCAACGGTGATGCCGATCCGTCCGGATGCCGCGCCTGTCGCTTTGTTGAAGATCGTTCCGTTCTCTCTCACCCAGTAGTCGTCCATGGAACCGGTCAGCACGATCGGCTGTCCATCCTGTCCGAGTACGTTACGATTCATCGAAGTCACCAAACGTCCGTCCGAAGACAAGTGCAGATCGCCGTCGCGTGTATAGCTTACGCCGCCCTGCGGATTTTCTACGTTAAAGAAAGCCTGAGGCTTGTAAATGGTATCGCCGTTTGCCTGAATCGCTTTGCCCGAAGCATCAAACACCACGTTTCCGCCCTGCGGATTCACGACCTGAATATCGGAAACGAGCGCCAAGTCGTCCGAAGACAGAGTCTCCGTCACGTCGCCCTGAACCATCATCGAAATGCTCTCTTCGGCAAACACACCGGTATTCAGCTTGCCGACCTGACGGTTATCGCGGCCTGCATCGCCGTTTTGCAGAGCGACCATCACTTCCGGGAAAGAACGTGCCGTGCTCTCCACCTGTTTGTATCCTGTGGTGTTCAGGTTGGCGATGTTCTGTGTAACCGTATCGTGTCTGCGCTGCTGCGTCATCATGCCTGCGGTAGCCGTATATAATCCTCTAAGCATTCGATGTGTTCCCCTTTCCGATATCGCGGATGCGGTTTGACTTCTGGAGGTGAATGAGTCAGGCTGTCATCGTCCGTGTCCATGCGGCTGGAGCTCCAAGAAAAAAGCCCCCGGCCTTGTTGTATTATATATCGGCAGATCCGGGAAATAGTTAAGCGAATTTTAAAACTTTTTTTTGGCTCTTTGATCGAGGTGGTCGAGCATCTTCTGCGTACCCTTGACCACGCAGTGCATCGGATCTTCCGCGGTCCAGACCGGCACTCTCAACTCGTGTGCGAGCAGATCGTCCAGGCCGTGCAGCAGGGCCCCTCCGCCTGTCAGAACGACGCCGCGGTCGATAATATCGGCGGACAGTTCCGGAGGTGTGCGTTCCAGTACCGATTTGGCGGCACTAACGATCAGCGCAACCGATTCGTCCAGCGCTTCCTTGACCTCGGCCGAAGTCACCGATACGGTGCGAGGAAGACCGCTGACCATATCGCGTCCGCGGATATCCACTTCCGCCTGACGGCCGTCCGGATGTACGGAAGCGATATTGATCTTGAGATCCTCCGCCGTCCGTTCGCCGATCAACAGCTTATATTTATTTTTAATGTAACGGATAATCGATTCGTCGAAGGTGTCGCCTGCCACTTTGATCGAGGAAGACGTTACGATGTCGCCCATCGACAGCACGGCCACATCTGTCGTTCCGCCGCCGATATCGACGACCATGTTGCCGCTTGGCTGATAAATATCCATGCCTGCGCCGATTGCCGCCGCTTTGGGTTCTTCTTCCAGGTAAACGTCTTTCGCTCCGGTACGCTGGGCCGCTTCACGGATCGCTTTTTGTTCGACGGAAGTAATATTGGTCGGCGCGCAGATCAATATCCGCGGATTGCTGTACCAGCTTCGTCCGCCTACTTTATTGATAAAGTAACGCAGCATCGCTTCCGTAATATCAAAGTCCGCGATAACGCCGTCACGCAGCGGACGCACCACTTCGATATTGCCGGGCGTACGTCCGACCATGCGGCGTGCTTCTTCGCCGACAGCCAGAACGCGTTTCGTTTCTCTCTCCACGGCCACAACCGACGGCTCGTCGATCACGACTCCCTTGCCCTTCACGTAAATCAGCACGTTCGCCGTGCCCAGATCGATCCCGATATCCTTGCTCAACATGTCTTTTCGCGGCCTCCAGCATCCTTGTTATTCGGCTTTTTTTACTGCGCGCTTCCGTCGGCGCCCTAGAAACTACCAGCTTTTAACATACCATATTTATAGGGCCTACATCAACGGGCATTCCGCGGAAATCGGGACCAAAAACGCAAAAAATCCAAGTTCAAAAGAACTTGGATTTGCAAAGCGGAAAGAATGAAGAGGAAAGGTTAAGCCCAGGTCGGCTGAACGGTGAAAGCCGGCGACTCGCTGCGCACAGCCGTTTCCGGTACCGCTGCCGTTTCCTTGGAAACTTCCGGCATCGAAACGCGCCAGATGTCCGCTCCAAGGCCTACCAGCTTTTCGGTCAGATTGACGTAGCCGCGGTCGATGTGATGCGTACCGCCGACTTCCGTCGTACCTTCCGCTACCAGACCGGCACAGATCAAGGCTGCACCCGCACGAAGATCCGTCGCCGTTACTTTGGCGCCGACAAACTTCGTTTCGCCGCTGACGAACGAAGAACGTCCTTCGACTTTGATCTCGGCATTCATCAGACGGAACTGGTCGACGTGCATAAAGCGGTTTTCAAATACCGTTTCGGTCACGACGCTTGTTCCGGTTGCGCTGAGCAGCAGAGCCATCATCTGCGACTGCATGTCGGTCGGGAAGCCCGGGTACGGCAGCGTCTTGATGTCGACAGCCCGAAGCGGCTTGTCGGCAATCACGCGGATTCCGTTCTCGTCCGGCAGGACCGTAACGCCCATTTCTTCCATTTTGGCCACGACAGGTCCCAGGTGGTCGGCAATAGCGCCTTCCACATAGACGTCGCCGCCCGTAATCGCAGCCGCTACCATGTAGGTACCTGCTTCGATCCGGTCCGGAATCACGGTGTGCGGAGCCCCGATAAGCTTCTCGACGCCTTCGATACGGATCGTGCCCGTACCTGCGCCGCGAACCACTGCACCCATAGCGTTCAGATAGTTGGCCAAGTCGACGATTTCCGGCTCTTTTGCCGCATTCTCGATCGTCGTTGTGCCTTCAGCCATTGTAGCTGCCATCATGATGTTTTCTGTCGCGCCTACACTGGCTACGTCGAGATAAATCTTCGCACCGCGGAGTCTGCCGTCGCTTTTGGCTTCGACGTATCCTTCGCCCAATGTAACGGTCGCTCCCATCGCCTCGAACCCTTTGAGATGCAGGTCGATCGGGCGCGTACCGATTGCGCAGCCGCCCGGCATCGAGATGCGGGTAGAGCCCAAGCGCGCAAGCAAAGGCCCCATTACGAGGAAGGAGGCGCGCATCTTGCTCACCCATTCGTAAGGCGCTTCAGATGAAGTCAGATTCCGTGCATCTACGCGGATGACTTCATCCTGGTATGTAATGCCCGCTCCTAACGATTCCAAAACTTTGTTAATGGTCATAACGTCGTCAAGAGGAGGCGCATCAGAGATGACGCTAACTCCTTCTTGTCCCAATAGACTGGCAGCGATGATAGGAAGCACCGAATTTTTGGCACCGCTAACTTTGACGGTTCCGGTCAATCGTTTGCCGCCGCGGACGATAAATTTGCTCATCTACGTATTCCCTCCGCGCGTTTAATTTGCGTTTAATTGTTTGTGTTTGTGGTATTGTGCACATGCCGGTTTAGAAAAACCGGTTCATCTTTTGATTAAAGGGGCCAAACAAACCTAATCACTGATTAACCCAAGCGTTCCGACTTAAAACAATTTCATGACTTTACAAGCCCAATCTGAGCAGCTGCGACCATCCGATGTAATCCAACATGAATTTCGCGACGAAATGCCCGAGCACAATCGCCAGCAGTACATGCAGCATTTTCCCCTGCGGACTCTGCGGATGACGGGTAATCAAATCGAGCTTCAAATTCTGCAGTGCCCACCAGGCCAGAATGATACAGCCCAGCGATACGACCATAGACAGAATGCCGGAGACCCCGGTTTGCGAGAAAGATTCGAGGGCGCTTCTCCCCATCGTCTTCACTCCTTTCATTCGTCTGGTCTTGCTTTGCATCCGCACATCGGTATTTTTGCGGACTCCTCTATAATACTGGGAAGTGAGCGAAGAATCCAGCACATTTCAAACAATTTTTACAAAAAGACGCCCATAACTTCCCATAGATGCCCGTTCTTTGCCTTTTGCTTGCTCGCTTAAAAAATGTAAGCGTTACATCCGAACCAGGCGCTTTCAAAGTCCTTTCCTTTTATCGGTTGGTATTTCCGGGGAAATAAGACTTGATGCAAAAAAAGCCGATCTCCGAAGAGACCGGCCCTGCATTATTTGTTGACATGATCCGTCGAAGTGACTCCGATTCGAGTCATGGCACGTTTGAGAGCGAGTTCCGCACGGCGGTGATCAATCTCGTCCTGATGCATTTTGATGCTTTCGATCCGCAGCTCAGCTCTTTCCAGGGCTGCGCGAGCGCGATCGACATCGATGCTTTCCGGCAGTTCGGCGCTTTCGGCCAATACAACGACCTTGTCGCGGCGGACTTCAAGAAATCCGCCGTGCACAGCGATATGCGAACGTTTACCGTCATGCTGCACGGTAAGCGCGCCGATTTGAAGCGGAGCGACCGTGGCTACGTGGCCCGGCAGGACGCCCATATCGCCTTCTACGCTTTTGGCGATGATACTGGTGACATTACCGGAGTAAATCAAACGCTCCGGCGTGACGATTTCCAGCAAAAAGGTGCTCACTTCTATCCCTCCTCACCCGAAGCATGGAAGCTTACAGGGTTTTCGCCTTTTCAACGGCTTCTTCAATCGTGCCGACAAAGAGGAATGCCGCTTCCGGCAGATTGTCGTGCTTGCCGTCGAGAATTTCACGGAAGCTGCGGATCGTTTCCTTAACCGGCACATAACGGCCTTTGAGGCCCGTGAAAGCTTCGGCAACGTGGAACGGCTGCGACAGGAAGCGCTGAATTTTACGTGCGCGCGATACGATGATTTTATCATCCTCGCTCAGCTCGTCCATACCGAGGATGGCGATGATGTCCTGCAGCTCGCGATAGCGGGCCAGCAGCTGCTTAACGCCTTGGGCAACGTCGTAGTGCTCTTCGCCTACAACGTCCGGAGCCAGAATCCGCGAACTCGAAGCCAGCGGATCGACGGCCGGGAAGATACCCATTTCGGAGATCTTACGCTCCAGGTTGGTTGTTGCATCCAAGTGGGCGAAAGTCGTCGCCGGAGCCGGGTCGGTATAATCGTCCGCCGGTACGTAGATCGCTTGGATCGACGTTACGGAACCGGTTTTGGTCGAAGTGATCCGTTCTTGGAGCTGACCCATTTCGGTAGCAAGCGTAGGCTGGTAACCTACGGCCGAAGGCATCCGGCCCAGCAGGGCGGATACTTCCGAACCGGCTTGGGTAAAGCGGAAGATATTGTCGACGAACAGAAGAACGTCACGGCCTTCTTGGTCGCGGAAATATTCCGCCATGGTCAGACCCGTCAGAGCGACGCGAAGACGCGCACCCGGAGGCTCGTTCATCTGGCCGAATACCATCGCCGTTTTGCTGATAACGCCGGATTCTCTCATTTCGTGATACAAGTCGTTGCCTTCGCGCGTACGCTCGCCAACGCCTGCGAATACGGAGATACCGCCGTGTTCCTGGGCAATGTTATTGATCAATTCCTGAATCGTAACCGTTTTGCCTACGCCTGCACCGCCGAACAAACCGATTTTACCGCCTTTTGCGTATGGAGCCAGAAGGTCGATAACCTTGATGCCGGTTTCGAGCATTTCAGCCTGTGTCGACAGTTCGTCGAACTTGGGAGGCTCACGGTGGATCGGGTTGCTGACAGCAGCTACCACTTCGCCCGCTTCATCGATCGGCTGACCAAGAACGTTAAATACGCGGCCCAGTGTAACTTCGCCGACCGGTACGGTGATTGGAGCACCCGTATCGACCGCCGCGCTTCCGCGCGTCAATCCGTCGGTGGAAGACATCGCGATGCAGCGCACCGTGTTGTCGCCCAAATGGTTGGAAACTTCGAGAGTCAGTTCGATCGTCTGGCCGTTTTCCGTCGCTTTTTGAACCTTGAGCGCATTGAGGATTTCCGGAAGCTGACCACGTTCGAATTCCACGTCGACAACCGGACCCGTGATGCTGATGATGCGTCCTGTATTCATGCTTGGTTTTCCCTCCTACAAGCTTCAGCTTTGTGCGGCGCTCGCGCCCGCCACGATTTCGGTAATTTCCTGGGTAATGGCCGCCTGGCGCGCCCGGTTGTAAGTCAATGTATATTCGTTGATCAGCTTGGATGCGTTCTTGGTTGCCGAACCCATTGCGGTCATCTTGGCTCCAAGTTCGCTCGCTTTGCCTTCCAATACGGCTTTGTAAATGAGTGTTTCCGCATAACGCGGCAGCAGCTCACCAAGTACGACTTCCGCCGAAGGCTCGAATTCGTAGGACTGAAGCGCGCCGCCATCGAAGGAGACCGGCTCCATCGGCAGAAGGGCTTCAACCTGCGGAATTTGAGTAAGTGCATTCACGAACTGGTTATAGCATAAGTATAGGGCGTCGGTATGTCCCAGCTCGTAATCCTGTACCGCACGTGCGGCCACCGTTTTGATATCCGCAAAAGAAGGCGAATCGGACAATTCCGTTACCGTTTCCGCGATCTCGATTCCGCGTCTGCGGAAGTAATCGCGGCCTTTGCGGCCGATCACGTACAGCACGTACTCGTCCGGAGACGAATGCCGATCGCGAAGCTCGTTGGATACGCGGCGCAGAACGTTCGCGTTATAACCGCCGGCCAGACCGCGGTCCGAAGTGATGACGAGATAAGCCGTTTTGCGGGCTTCCCGTTTCTCCAGCATCGGATGACGGATTCCCGTACTTGCGGATGCGATACTCGCTACCACTTCACGCAGTTTCTCGGAGTACGGACGTGCCGCTTCCGTCTTTTCCTGCGCGCGGCGCAGCTTGGAAGCTGCTACCATCTCCATCGCCTTGGTGATCTGGCGGGTATTCTGGGTACTCTTGATCTGACGCTTGATCTCGCGTATTCCTTTTGCCATTTTGTTCACCTCCAGACTTTGCGAAGCAAAGTCACTTCGTAAGCATCTACCACAGACTTTGCGAAGCAAAGTCACTTCGTAAGCATCTACCACAGACTTTGCGAAGCAAAGTCACTTCGTAAGCATCGTGCCCGATCAGGAAACGTACGCGCAAAGCCGCTCTCCCCTTGCGGAGAGGATGCGGCTTTACCCATTCGCAGCCCTAGGGCTTATCTTAAAGACCTGCACAGCTGCGATTAAGCCGATGTCGCAAATCCTTTTTTGAACTTTTCGATTGCGGCAACCAGTGCCTTCTCGTTGTCGGACGTCAAGTCTTTGGTCTGGATGATCGAGTCCAGGATCGCTTGATGTTCAGTCGTCATGTACGCGAGGAATTCGCGTTCGAAACGGCGAACGTCGGCAACCGGGATATCGTCAAGCATGCCTTTGACAGCCGTATACAAGCTTACGACCTGCTGTTCGACCGACAGAGGCTGGTTTACGCCCTGTTTGAGGATTTCCATCATACGCGCACCGCGGTTGAGGCGGGACAGCGTCGATTTGTCGAGGTCCGAACCGAACTGCGAGAAAGCCTGCAGCTCCCGGTATTGAGCCAGATCCAGACGCAGGGTGCCGGCCACTTTCTTCATGGCTTTGATCTGCGCGGAACCGCCTACCCGCGATACCGAGATCCCGACGTTGATCGCCGGACGCTGACCGGAATAGAACAGGTCGGATTCCAGGAAGATCTGTCCGTCGGTGATCGAGATTACGTTTGTCGGAATGTAGGCCGATACGTCGGAAGCCTGCGTTTCGATAAACGGCAGTGCCGTCAACGAACCGCCGCCGCGGGCATCGCTCAGCTTGGCTGCGCGTTCCAGCAGACGGGAGTGCAGGTAGAAGACGTCACCCGGATAAGCTTCCCGACCCGGAGGACGGCGGAGCAGCAGGGACAATTCGCGGTAAGCGGCAGCCTGTTTCGACAAGTCGTCGTAGATGACCAGCGCGTGCTCGCCTTTGTACATGAAGTATTCGCCCATTGCGCAGCCCGCGTAAGCGGAAATGTACTGAAGCGGAGCCGGATCCGAAGCCGATGCCGTAACAACGACCGTGTATTCCAGCGCGCCGGTACGACGCAGGGTTTCTACAACTTGGGCAACGGTGGACTGCTTTTGTCCGATTGCGACATAGACACACTTCACGTTGTTGCCTTTTTGGTTGAGAATGGTATCGATTGCGATCGTCGTCTTACCCGTTTGACGGTCGCCGATGATCAATTCGCGCTGTCCGCGGCCGATCGGAACCATCGAGTCGATGGCTTTGATCCCGGTCTGCATCGGCTCATGAACCGATTTCCGGTCGATAACGCCCGGAGCGGAACCTTCTACAGGGCGGAAGTGCGGCGTATCGATCGGACCTTTGCCGTCAACCGGCTGTCCGAGCGGATTGACAACGCGTCCCAGCATGGCTTCGCCAACCGGAACTTCCATAATGCGGCCCGTACGTTTAACCTGGTCACCTTCACGGATATCCTTGTAAGGACCGAGGATAACGATACCGACATTGTCTTCTTCCAGGTTGAGGGCCATGCCCATTACCCCGTTGGAAAACTCAAGCAGTTCTCCCGACATTACATTGTCGAGTCCGTGCGCACGCGCGATACCGTCGCCGATTTGAATAACGGTACCCACTTCGGCGACTTCGATTTCATTTTGATATTGTTCGATCTGGCTCTTAATCAGCGTGCTGATTTCATCAGGTCTGATACTCAAGTGGTTTCCCCCCTGTCACTATGCTTGTCTTTCAAAAGACTTTTCGAGACGGGCCAACTTGCCCGCCAGACTTCCGTCGTAGAGCGTATTGCCGATAACGACTTTCGCGCCGCCAAGCACACTTTTGTCCACGATATTTTGGATCGTGATTTTCTTGCCGGTCAGCAGGCCAAACCGTACAGACGCTGCCGATTTTTCTTCTTCGGTCAAAGGGAAAGCGGTATATACCCTAGCGTCGGCCAAGCCGAGCGCTTCATTGGAGATCTGCTCGTAACTCTCGCGCAGTTCGCCGAACAGCTGTGTCCGACCCCGTTCGATCAACAAATCGACCGTGCGGATGACCGACACGGATACGCGGCCTTCAAAAGCGCTGTTCAGCACTTTTTTCTTGTTTTCCACGGATACACCGGGCGAAGATACGAACTTGCGCAGGGCCGGATCGGACGCGAAAGCTTCCGTAATGGCACGCAGCTCGGCCTGGGTCTCGGTCACTTTGCCTTCGGCGAAAGTCACTTCGAACAGTGCGCGCGCATAACGTTTCGCGACCCGCGTGTCGCGGCTCATGATTTCGTCCCTACGTCTTTCAGGTACTGATCGACCAGGCCTTCGTTCGATTTCTCGTCGATTTCCTTCTCGATCAGCTTGGAAGCGATCTGAACGGAGACTCGGCCGACTTCGCTGCGCAGGGCAGCCATGGCTTTGTTCTTCTCGCTCTCGATGTCGCGGAGAGCTTCGTCTTTGAGGCGAACCGCGTCTTCCTTGGCCGAGGCGATCATCTGATCGGCCTGCTTGCCGCTGGTTTGTCTGGATTGTTCAATAATGTCGTAAGCTTCCTTACGCGCCTGCTGGAGAGCTTCTTTCTGTTGTTCCACGTATGCGGACGCTTCTTCGCGTGTGGCAGCCGCTTCGTTAAGCTGGCTGAGCACCAAATCACGGCGCTTCTCCATCATGGACATCAGAGGTCCAATCGCGTAACGATTCAGCAGCAAGTAAAGAATGATGAAAGCGATCAGCGTAATTACTGTAGAGGTCCATACAAATTGCACTAAGGGTCACTCCTTTCCAGGCTCGTCAATCACACAATCAGTTCAAAAAGAAGGCGCGGAGGCTGCTGCCATCCCCGCCATGGTATGTTTCGAAAAAGTATTAAGCCGCTGCCCAGAAGATGAAGGCAAGAACGACACCGATGATCGGAAGGGCTTCGACCAGACCTACACCGATAAACATTGTAGTTTGCAGCGTGGATTTCGCTTCCGGTTGGCGAGCGATACCTTCTACCGTTTTGCTGATGATCAAACCGTTACCAATACCCGCGCCGAGAGCGCCCAAGCCTACTGCGATTGCAGCGGCGATAAATGCCATAGGTCCCATTAATAAAATCCTCCTTGGTTTGTTGAACTTGAATTTTATAGTCAGCCGAAGCTGCGGTCCGTTGAAAGAACGCATTCCGGCTTAAGACTCGTGTGCCGCATTGCGTTCTGTAAGATGCCTAATGCTCTTCGTGCGATTCGATCTTCTGAGATATGTAAACCATAGCCAGGATCATAAAGACGAAGGCTTGAATGGCGCCTACAAAAATACTGAATCCTTGCCATACCATCATCAGCGGAATCGCAGCGATCATACCGACCACATTGACCGCAGCCAATTTCAGGATCACGCTGATCAAGACCTCGCCGGCAAAGATGTTGCCGTATAGACGCATGCCGTGCGTGAGCAAGCTGGAGAACTGTTCGATCAAGTTGATCGGCAGGAAGACGGGATACGGTTCGAGATAGTGTTTGAAATAACCTTTGGCATTGTTCTTGATCCCCAGGAAATGCACCATCACGAATACCAGTGCGGCCAGCGCCATGGTAACGGAAACGTCGGCGGTAGGCGACTTCCAGAACGCAACCTCGATATGAGGATGTGCGGTTCCGGCAGCGGCTGCTGTGTTAAACGCATCGACGACGGAGACAATCGGTTGACCGAAGATGGTGGCATCTTCCACATGTTCGTATCCGAACACGATACCGAATGGAAGCCCCAGCATGTTGCTGACGAAGATGAACATAATCAGCGTAACGCCAAGCGTGATAAACTGCTTGCCTTTCTTCAAGTCCATTGTCCCGGCAATCTGGTTCTGAACGAACTCGATCACCCATTCCATGAAGTTTTGAAGTTTGCCCGGATTCTCGATCGACAGGTTGCGTGTGGCCAGCTTGGCGATCAGGAAGACGACCAGGCAGCTCACAATCAGCATCGTAATGATCGAAAGGTCGAACGGAATTCCTCCGAGCTCGATTATCGGAGCTTCATGCATTTTTTTCACCCCTTTCTTCAGCTAATCTTGCTTTCTCTTTCCGCCGCTCTTCGAAAAGGGCCATTTCGGCCCGGCTTTCTTCGCGATTCGCGGCGATACCCGCAATCAGCAGAATGAACGGAGCGACGACCAGACTTCCCAACAAGGCCTGCAAATTGACTTCGTGCGGAAACTCGATCGCGACGACGATGGCGCCGATCGCTGCGAGCGCACGTAAGGAAAACCCCAGTCCGCCGCGGGACTTTCGTCCTTCCGCAGCGGCTTCGGTAATCTTTCTCACTTTGTATCCCAAATAGTAGGCACTCATACAGCTTACGCTGGCTCCGAGGCCGATCCCCAATACAACCGGATGATGGTGGGGAGCAATCAGCATCCAGACCGCGCCGATCAACAAAACGGTATAGGTGACGCGCGTTAAAAGCCGCATGTATTTCGGTAATTCGCTTTGCGGATATTCACTCATCGCTTCCCTCCAAGACTTTACGGACGATGGCATAGATGCCAAACGCTCCAAGGACAAGGCCGATCAGCACGCCGAACCCGATCCACAGACCGGAGCCGCCCAGCTTTTCGTCCATCCAGCGCCCGAAGAGAAACCCGACCATCGTAAAAACGGCAAGGTCGATACCAATCGCGCTGACAAGCCCGATGGCTTTCCACGGGCCTTTGTTAAGACCGGTTTTCGTATGCTTGTTCATCGGCTGTCAACCTCATAATCCCCATTCATTTTACTGAACAGTAGGAGTTATTGTCAATTCGACGAACTTTTCCTTTTGAAGGGTCAATCCCGCACCACTCCAAGGTTTTAAATTCGCAGAACGACTCCTCTCCGCGGTGTTTCGGCCAAGGCCGGCACTGCCGAGAGGCGATGACGATGGTTTGACTTCAGCCAAACGATTTCCGTGAAAGCGTATTAACCGTACAGCTATACTGTATACTGTTTACCCGGTAAATCACAATGCAACTTCGGGACCATTTGTGTCTATTGTGTGAAATTCTTCCGGACGTTCCGTTTTAAATCCGAAACTGTGAAGAATCGCATTGACAATACGTTGCGACGCTTTGCCGTCTCCGTACGGGTTGGCGGCCCGGCTCATGGAGTCGTACAAGACCGAATCGCTAAGCAGAGCTTGAGTCCGTTGATACACCTTCTCTTCTTCCGTTCCCACCAGCTCAAGCGTGCCGGCTTCGATGCCCTCCGGACGTTCCGTCGTATCGCGCAGGACAAGTACAGGTACGCCGAACGAAGGCGCCTCTTCCTGCAGACCGCCGGAGTCGGTAAGGATCAAATGGGTATGCGGATAAAAATTGTGCAGGTCCACGACGTCGAGCGGATCAATCAGCGAAATGCGCGGATGATTGCCGAGGATTTCGTGGGCAGGCTCTTTGACGGCAGGACTCGGATGGACGGGATACACGATCGCTACGTCTTCGAACTCGTCGGCGATCCGCTTAACCGCGCGGAAAATGTTGCGGTGCGGTTCGCCCTGCGACTCGCGGCGGTGGGCCGTCATCAGAATCAGGCGCTTGCCTTTGGCCCAATCGAGCACCGGGTGGGTGTAATCGGGCCGCACGGTATATTGAAACACATCCGTAACCGTGTTGCCTGTGACAAAAACGCTTGACTTTGACTTGTTCTCTCTGGCAAGGTTCCCGCCGGACCATGAGGTCGGCGCAAAATGCAGATCCGCGAGAACGCCGGTCAGCTGGCGGTTCATTTCTTCCGGATACGGCGACAGTTTGTTCCAGGTGCGCAGACCCGCTTCCACGTGGCCGACTTTGATCTGCTGCATGAAGGCCGAGTAGCTCGCCAGGAACGTCGTCAGGGTATCGCCGTGCACAAGCACGATATCCGGATTCGCTTCGCGCAGTACCGGCTCAAGACCCTGCAGGACACGGATCGAAATTTCGTTCAGCGTCTGGCGGTCTTTCATCACGTCCAGATCGTAATCCGGCGTGATCTTGAACACTTCCAGCACCTGGTCCAGCATCTGGCGGTGCTGCGCGGTCACGCAGACGATCGATTCTATCTCTTCCGGGTGCTTCTCCAGCTCAAGAATAAGCGGAGCCATCTTGATCGCTTCCGGGCGCACGCCGAAAATGGTCATGACTTTGATTTTCTTCATCGGTTTGTTTGCTCACCTTTCCGCTCGGTATCCGGCTGTTCGGGCAGCCGGTCCGGTCGCTGCTCAAATGAATTCCTTCATTAAATAAAGCGCTTTTTTAAATACGGAAACCGCACCGATTTTCACGGCCTGCGCGGGAGACGGCCGATAAGGCGTTCCCTGCGAAGCCGGAGACAAGAGCAGTCCGGTGCAATTCGTGTTTCCTGCTTTTACTTGGTGCCGTACAGACGGTCGCCCGCATCGCCGAGACCGGGCACGATGTAACCGTGGTCGTCCAGTCTTTCGTCGAGCGCGGCCACATAGATATCCACGTCCGGATGGGCTTCCTGCACCGCTTTTACGCCTTCGGGCGCCGCGATCAGGTTCATCATTTTGATCTGGGTGCAGCCGCGTTTCTTCAGCACGTCGATCGCCGCGATTGCGGAACCGCCGGTTGCCAGCATCGGATCGATCACGATCAGCTCGCGTTCTTGGACATCCGTCGGCAGCTTGACGTAATACTCGACCGGCTGCAGCGTGTTCGGATCGCGGAACAGACCCACGTGTCCGACTTTTGCGGCAGGCAGAAGTTTCAGCACGCCGTCAAGCATGCCAAGACCCGCGCGCAAGATCGGTACCAGGCCGAGCATACGGCCCGAGATGACTTTGCCCTCGGTTTGCGTAACCGGCGTTTCAACCGGAATCGACTCCAGCGGGATTTCGCGCGTAATTTCGTACGCCATCAGCGTTGCGACTTCGTCGACAAGCTCCCGGAAATCTTTCGTGTTCGTGTTCACATCTCGGATAAAAGTCAGTTTGTGCTGGATCAGCGGATGATCGCAGATCACCAGTTTACTCATAAGGTTCGTCCCTCCGTACAAGGTTAGGCTCCGTCTATCCGGCGCCGGTTTCGGGAAATTCGTCTCGAATTCCGTTTCGGGTGCAGGCTCCCGCGGCACAAGATAGGCCTGGGTGCACCGTAAATCTTGTCCATTATAGCACTCCGGCGCTCCTTGTGCATCCGCATTAAACGGTCCGACACAAAAACGTGTCCTTTTTCCCCACTCCTTCGCTCACGACGCGGCTCCTAGAAAAAGCCCCCGACCGAAAAGATCGGCCGGAGGCGCTGCGCGGAACTTTTTTCAGCCCGGGATTGTTAGCGGACTTTGAGATTGTCGTAGGAAGCCTGAAGGTTGTTCAGCAGCTGTTCCCGCGTATCGCGGCCCGCAATATATGACTGCATCTGATTGGCGTAATCCTGGGGCGTTCCGATCGGCAGCTGCTGGAAGTACCAGTTGAGCGCTTTGCCGTCTTGGATATACGCGATCAGATCGCTGCCCAGCGGTCCGATCTCTTCGGTGTTCGTCTTGATATGGTTGAACGCCGGAATAAACTGGAACTTCTCGGTCAGGAACTGCTGCCCTTCCGGCGTACCGGCCATCCAGTCAAGCAGCTCTTTCGCTTCTTCCTTGACCGGCGAATCTTTGTTGATGACCCAGTAGGTCGGCACGCCCACGAACAGTTTGTCGTTGGCCTGCGCGTCGTCGCTGATCGGCATCGGCATCATGCCCACGTTCAGATCAGGATTGATTCCGTCGAGCGTCGGCTGCACCCAGTTGCCCTGCTGCGTCATCGCCGCTTCGCCGTTCGCGAACGTGGACATCTGCGTATTGTAGTCCGTCGTCAGCGGATTGGCATTGCCGTATTTGAGCGTCAGATCCAGCAGATCCAGCCAGCCGTCGAAAATCTTGTTGTTCACGATATCCGCGCTGCCTTCGTCGAGCTTGGTCATGAACGCTTCGGGATCGTCCTGCCGGGCAAAAGGAACGTTCACGTTATGGTTGCCGAGTACCCACCACTCCGCGTACGCATTGACGAACGGTGTATAGCCGGCGTCTTTGATCTTTTTTGCCGCGTCTTCAAGTTCGCTCAGCGTTTTCGGAATTTCCGTCACGCCCGCTTCCTTGAAAATATCTTTGTTGTACAGGAAACCGTAGCCCTCGTAGTTCAGGGGAAATCCGTACAGTTTGCCTTCTGCGCTCATCGGGTCTTTGGACACCTGATCCATATGGGCGACCCAGGGCTGATCCGACAGGTCTTCCAGATACTCCAGCCACAGATCGCGCTCCTGGAAGCCGCTGATCGTGAAGATGTCGGGTTGGGCCCCTGCGGAAAAACGCGATTTGAGCGAGGCCGCGTAATCCGTGCCGCCGCCGACCGACTGGATATTCAATGTCACGCCGGGATGCGACTTCTCGTACACCTGTTTCATTTCCTGCAGCTGATCCGAGATTTCGACTTTGCCCTGATAGATATTGATTGTTTTGCTTCCGGCTTCGCCGGCGCTGCCGCCCTGCGTACATCCGGAAAGCGCGGCTGTCACGGCCAGGGCGAGAGCGGGCAGAAGCATGCGTTTTTTGCTCGACATTGTATTCTCCCCCTTACCCTTTCACGGCGCCGGCCGCAATGCCGGACACGATGTATTTTTGCATAGCCAGGAAAAAGACGATGACCGGAGCGATCCCGAGCACAAGAGCCGGAAGCGCCAGGTCCCACTGCTTGGTATATTGACCGAACAGCATGTAGGTGGCAATCGGAATGGTCTGGAGATGTTCGCTCGTCAGGATCAGGGAAGGCAGCAGGTAATCGTTCCAGATCCAGAGCGTGTTCAAGATAATGACCGTCACGTACATGGGGCGCATCATCGGATAGACGATCCGGAAAAAGACGCCGTATGTGCCGGAGCCGTCTACCCGCGCCGCCTGTTCGATTTCCAGCGGGATCGCCTTCATGCTGCCGTGGAACAGGAAGACCGACAGCGGGGCTCCGAAACCGATGTAGCAGACGATAAGTCCCCACAGGCTGTCGCTGAGTCCGAACCGGCTCGTGATGTCCGTCAGCGGAAGCATGATCGACTGGAACGGAATGACCATCGCCGCGACGAACACGCCGAACAGAATCCGGTTGAACATCGAAGGCCGGCGCACCATTTGGTAAGCGGCCATCGAACTGAGCAGGACGAGCAGCAGATTGCTGACCACGGTGATGATAAGCGAGTTTTTGAATGCCGACGGGAAATGGATCGCTTCCCAGCCTGCTTTGTAGTTCTCCCACTGCAGGGCGCCTGGCAGAGCCGCGGCATCGGACAGAATCTCCCCGAACGTCTTGAGCGAGTTCGACAGCAGGAAATAAAAAGGAACCAGGAACAGCAGCCCGACGAGTACAAGCAGAATCTCGAGGATCAGCGTCCCTATGCGGTATCTCGATTCTTGTTCCATTACGCTTCAACCTCCCTGCTCTTGGTAGCCCGTACCTGAATGGCCGTGATGATCGCAACGATGACGAAGAAGATGACCGCTTTGGCGGTACCAAGGCCGAGCCGGCTGTTGGTGAACGCTTCGCGGTAGATGTCGAGCGCCACGGAGCGGGTTGCGTTAAACGGTCCGCCGTTGGTCAGCGCCAGATTCAGGTCGAACATTTTGAACGACCAGGAGATCGTCAGGAACAAGCAGACCGTAACGGCCGGCATGACGAGGGGCACGATAATCTTCCAGAGCACCTGGGTCCGGTTGGCTCCGTCGATTTCGGCCGATTCCAGCACGTCTTTGGAGACGTTGTTCAGCGAAGCGATATAGATGACCATCAGGTAACCGGCATACTGCCAGACGAACACGATCACGATCCCCCAGAAAGCGGTCGGTTCATTGCCCAGCCAGGGAAGGTTGAAAAATCCGATACCCGTCGCTTCTCCGATCGCCGCGAAACCGCGCACAAAAATGAACTGCCAAATAAACCCGAGCAGCAGGCCTCCGATCATGTTCGGCATGAAAAAGACGGTTCGCAGCACATTTTTGCTCTTGAGCGGCTTGGTAAGGAAATACGCCAGGAAGAATCCCAGCAGATTGGTCAGCAGAACGGCCACCACCGTAAAGCGTACCGTAAACCAGAAAGCGTTGCGGAATTCCGGGTCCGCCGTGAAGACATGAACATAATTGCTTAGTCCGACAAATTCCAGATTGCGCGAGACTCCGTTCCAATTGGTCATGGAATAATAGATTCCGAGCAGGAACGGGATCAGGACGATCAGTGCGAAAAAGATCGTCGTGGGTCCCACGAATACGAGCTGCTGGGTCAGCTGCGAAATTTTTTTGCGGCTCAACCGAATTCCCTCCTCTGTCAGCATATTGGTGATTCCCGAGCAATAGAGCAATGACAAACGCACTTTTTATATACCCCGTTTTAACCGCTTTCCTTCAGTTTCGGGCAAGAACCTTAACTCTCTCTCACGGCTTCTATCGATTGAACAAAAGGAAAACGCCAAAAAGCCCCGGCTCGGAAGAGTCGGGGCAGATCGGGCAAAACGCGCCGAACCGCAATCTTAGTACTGCAGATTCGGGTAAAGCGGGAAGCGGTCGGTCAGGTCTTTCACGTCCGCGCTTGCTTTGGACAGGACGGTTTCGTCTTTTGGCGATTTCAACACGGAAGCGATAATGCGTCCGATCGACTTCATCGCGTCTTGGTCCATGCCGCGCGAAGTGGCAGCCGGCGTGCCGATGCGGATCCCGCTCGTGATGAACGGGCTCGTCGTATCGAAAGGAATCGCGTTCTTGTTGACCGTGATGCCGACGGAGTCGAGCACATGCTCGGCTTCTTTGCCGGTAATGCCTACGCCGCGCGTGTCGATCAGCATCAGATGGTTGTCGGTACCGCCCGACACGATCTCCAGGCCTTCCGCGACCAGGGTCTCGGCCAATACGCGGGCGTTGTCGATCACGTTCTGCGCGTACACTTTGAACGAAGGGTCAAGCGCTTCGCCGAACGCGACGGCTTTGGAAGCGATCACGTGCATGAGCGGTCCGCCCTGCGTGCCCGGGAACATCGCTTTGTCGATCGCCTGCGCCCAAGGTTTCTTGCACAGGATCATGCCGCCGCGCGGTCCGCGCAGCGTCTTGTGCGTCGTAGTCGTCACGAAGTGGGCATGAGGAACCGGCGACGGGTGCAGGCCTGCAGCCACAAGGCCCGCGATATGCGCCATGTCGACCATGAACAGCGCGCCGACGTCGTTCGCGATCGAAGCCATCGCTTCGAAGTCGATCGTACGCGGATAAGCGCTTGCGCCGGCTACGAGCATGCGGGGGCGGTGCTTGAACGCCGCTTTGCGCACTTCGTCGTAGTCGATACGGAAGTTGTCTTCGCGTACGCCGTACGCCACGAAGTTGTACAGAATACCCGAAGCGTTAACCGGGCTGCCGTGCGTCAGGTGACCGCCGTGGGCCAGGTTCATGCCGAGAACGGTGTCGCCCGCTTTGAGCGCGGCCAGATAGACGCCGAGGTTCGCCTGTGCGCCGGAGTGCGGCTGTACATTGACATGTTCCGCGCCGAACAGTTCTTTGGCACGGTCGCGCGCCAGATCTTCCACGATATCGACATGCTCACAGCCGCCGTAGTAGCGCTTGCCCGGGTAGCCTTCCGCATATTTATTGGTCAGCACCGAGCCCATCGCTTCGATCACCGCTTCGCTGACGATGTTCTCGGATGCGATCAGCTCGATGTTGGCTTTTTGACGGTCCAGTTCGAGTCCCATTGCTTTCAGTACGGCCGGGTCGCTTTTTCTCAAGTTCTCCATGTTTACGTATTCCTCCCTGGGTTTGAAAAGTATCGTCTGTACGGTTCATTGGATCAAATCGGACAAGCTGCTGCTTCCTTCACTGCCGCGCCGCGGCAAAGCCTCTACTTATCTTCCGGGCAGGCTCTGCACCGAACCTGCCCGGTTTACTGCTGTTATTCGCAAAAAGTCGAATCCGCTTCCTCCGGAATCCGGTACATCGCCCGTTCTCCGCCGATGAGCGGCGGACGGGTCAGCGCGGCATTGACGCGGGCTTCGCCGATCTGCCGCACGGACAAGCGCAGCGGAACCGCTACCCGCCGCAGATGCATCCCGATCAGCGTCTCGCCGATATCGATTCCGGCATGAGCCTCGATCGTCTCGGCCAAAGCCGGTTCGGCCATGGCGCGGTAAGCGGCGGAAGCCATCGAACCGCCGGCTTTGGGCACCGGAACCGCCGAGACTTCGCGCAGATTGAGACGTTCAAGCACCGGGCGTTCCAAGACAAGCGCCCGATTCAAATGTTCGCAGCATTGATAGGCGACGTCGAAGCCGAACTCGGCCTGCACCGCACCGATCCCTTCAAGCAGCGACTGCGCCACATCCAGCGCTCCGGAAGTTCCGATATGACGTCCGGCTACTTCGCTGGTACTCGTGCCGACAACCAATATTCGGCCCGGCTTGAGTCCTGCCGTCTGTGCCAATTCCCGGACCGCAAGCTCCGCTTGTTCCCGGATCGTATCTCCGCTTGTTTGTTTCTTCTCCATGCTTCCACTCCTTCGCTGTCGCATTCGCCGTCAAACCGGACGCAGGTGTGTCCGGCATTTCTCTACCGATCATAACGCCGAATGGAAACAAAGGAAAGCCGCCGTGCAGGTGAAACCCGCTGTCAAAAAAACAAAAAGAGCGACCTCGCGTAAAAAACACGCGAAGCTGCTCTTTGCCCAGGCGACCGGCCGATAACTCCGGTGCTCCATCGTGGTTGAACCCACATTTGTCGCCAGTTACACCGGATCTGTAATTTAAGTTCATCATAAGGGAACAACCGGCAAAAATCAACTTAAAAATCGAGGAAAACCCGGACAAAAACCGGGGGAGGCCGTTTGGCGTTCGGAAGAGAGCAGCGGAAGAGACTGAAGAGATCAAGCAGCCGATTGAAGGACTTGTAATCGCTGCAGCCCCGTTTCCAAAAACCAAAGAACCCTCAAATAGCGTGACGAGGGTTCGTTAGGCGTCTTTCTATTGCGTCAGGAAGCAGGAAGCTTCGTTCAAGCGTATTGAAACGTACCGGAGTCCGTCTGATATCGTCGAGTCTCAAAGCTTGTCGAGCAGCCGGTCCAGCGCGGTACGGATTTCGGCAGCCGTCGACTCGTAATCGTCGCGCGAGCCGCCGAAAGGATCGGAAATGTCGAACAGCGGAATACGCTGCCGCAGTTCGATCATTCGCTGCAGCGCCGCCGGTTCGGGTTCTTCGCCCAGGGCACGCGACAATTCGGAAGCCGCGGTCAGGCTGTCGAACTCCTCAAGGTCCCCGAGTACGTTCGGATCGTCTTCCACATATTCCTTGAGCGTGTAGGTCCGTTCGTAAGCGGACGGAAAGTGCCGCAGCACATGGCTCTTATGCGATCCGGTGAGCGTAAGGATCAGATCCGCCCACTCGACCAACTGCGCATCAAGCGGCGAAGACGTCAATCGATCGGCGATGCGGTGATCGCGCAGCACCGCTTCCGCATGGCGGGACATCGGTACGCCCCGGGAAGCGGATACGCCCGCGGAGCGAACCTCTACTTCCACACCGCGCTGGCGCGCCATCTGCCGCAGCAGCGCCTCCGCCATCGGACTGCGGCAGGTATTGCCGGTACATACGAATAATATGCGTTTCAAGCGAACCGTCTCCTTTACCCGAAAATGAAAATACCGATTTGGATTGGGGGCAAACAGCAGCCGGGCAGTCTTCGGGCAGCGGACAGACCCTCCGGGGTTAGACCCGGTGAATCCGCCCGCCCGCCGCTTTGCTCAGCCGGTTCATCACGGCCGAACCGATCCCCTGTTCGCTGCAGCCTTCGGCCAGCATGTACGTGGTGCCTTCTTCGTCAAAACGCCGCAGCGCCGCGTACAACCGCGAAGCCGCCTGCCGCAGATCGAGCAGGCTGCCGAGCGGCAGCGCGACGTCCGCCAGGTCGCGGTAAGACTCCAGGTGCTCGTCGAACGCGAGCACCCCGGTCTTCTCGCCGCGCTCCCGGGCGGCGGCAAGCCGTTCGCGGATCTCGTCCGCGGCCGCTTCTTCGGCGCCCAGCACCACTTCGAGCCGGCCGCTTGGCGCGTAGTGCGTGTACTTCATGCCCGGCGAACGGGGCGCTTCTCCCGGCGGCCCGGCTTCGCCGCGGGCCGCCAAGACCTGCCCCGCGGCCGCAGCCGCCGCGGGATCCACATCCGCGGTATCATCCGCGGATACGGCGCGAACTTCCGCGCCGAGTACCCGGCCGATATCCTCGGCCGGAATGCCGCCCGGGCGCAGCACGGTCGCACCGCCTGCGGCGTTCGTCCGCACGACGGTCGACTCGACGCCCACGCCGGACGGCCCTCCATCGACAATTCCGTCGATGAGGCCGTCCAGATCCTCCCGCACGTGGCCGGCGAGAGTCGGACTCGGGCGTCCCGAACGATTCGCGCTCGGCGCCGCGAGCGGACAGCCCGACGCGCGGATCAGCGCCAGGGCGATGCCGTGATCCGGCATCCGAACCGCAACCGTATCGAGTCCCGCCGTCACTCTCGGCGACAAAGCCCCTGGCCGAACCGGCAGAACCAGCGTCAGCGCTCCCGGCCAGAACGCATCCATCAGCTTCCGGTCCGCCTCGGTGACTTCGAGCACCAGAGCATCGAGCTCGACGCGATCGGCAATATGCACGATCAGCGGATTGTCCGACGGGCGGCCTTTGGCGGCGAAGATGCCTTCGACCGCAGGCGTACTGCGGGCATCCGCTCCGAGCCCGTACACCGTTTCGGTCGGAAACGCGACCTGCGCGCCTCCGGCCAGCAGTGCAGCGGCTTCGCGAATGGATGCGTCCTCCATCCACAGCAGCGAAGCGGCCTGAGCGTCCTCCCGGGAAAGACTCTCCCCGCGAGCCGTATCCCCGCCTCCGGACAGAGCGACCTGTGCGGTCGACGGGGCGGAAGGTTGCGATCCGACCGGCTCGCCGCTGCCTTGCAGACGGACCCCGCCGGATTCCGAACCCTGTTCTTCTGTCCGATTGTTCCCCGTGGAACCCTGCGGCCCGACGGTCCAGATTCGGGTTCGTCCTTGTCCTTCAAGACCTGCGTTCATGTTTTAACCTCTTTCCTCCGCTTGAATCACTTTCCCGGAAGCGGCAGAAGACCGGCACCTTTCGGAGACGGCCTTCGCATACTCCGGAATCTTGGCCGGAATTATTCTTTTTCGCCGCGGGCGGCACCCGTACGTCCGAACCCGAGGGATGGAAGCTTGAATCGGCGGCCGCTTTTTTTGTCGGCTTCGTCCAGATGGTCGGTTCGCAGCGTATTGTCCAACCGGATCGTTTCCTGATTGTGGACATGGATACTCATGACGATACCCATACAAGCCATATTGATCAGTAGGGAGGTTCCTCCGTAGCTAATAAACGGCAGGGTAATCCCCGTGATCGGCATCAAGCCGATATTCATCCCCACGTTCTCGAAAATCTGGTACAGGAACATGGCGACGATCCCGACGATGATAAAAGGTCCCGCACGGTCCCGGCACTCCAGCGCGATCACGATCATCCGGTGGATGAGAATGAAATACAGCAGCAGCAGAAAAGCCATCCCGATAAATCCGAATTCCTCGCCCACGACGGTAATGATGGAATCGGCGTAGGTATACGGCACTTTTTGCGACAATTCGCCGTTCATATACCCTTTGCCCAACATGCCTCCGCTGGCGATCGCTTCGAGCGCATTTTTGGCATGATAATCGTCTTTGGCCGCGCCCGGCAGCAGGATCGGATCCAACCGGGTCAAATAGTGGTTTTGTTCCGGCATATTATCCTTCATGAAGTTCACGATATCCGCATGGAAGGTCCGATACGCGGTCACTCCTCCGTAGAGCAGTCCGCCGGCCAGCACAATAAAGATCAGCGCATGCGTGTATTTTATATTCCCGATCCACAGCAGCGCAGCTACGATAATCGCGTAGCAAAGCGCGTTGCCCAGGTCGTTCTGCGCGATAACGATCAGGAACGGCAGCAGCACCACGAGACCGACAGGCACAACGTCTTTCCAAAACCGCAGTTTATCGCGCTGTTTGCGGACCAGGAACGCGCCGATGCCGATAATAAGGATCAGCTTGAACACCTCGGCGGGCTGTACGCTTACCCCGACATTGATCCAGCCTCTTGCTCCGTTGATCACGACGCCAAGCGGCGACCAGACCAGCATCAGCATCCCGATTCCGACGATATACAAATACAAAGCGTATTTGACCAGCAGCCGGTAATTGAAAAAAGTCATCCCTACGACCAGAATAAATCCGAGCACGTAGTAAGGAATCATTTTCATGGCCGAATTCACAATTTTCGTATCCGACGAATCGATCACTGCGCTGTGTATGACCGCAATCGAAATTCCCGCGAACATCAGCAAAATGGTGATAATCGTCCAGTCGATATTTTTGATCTTGCCCAGCATCGCCGCAGCCTCCCCGGTAATACGCGCAGTGCCGCCGCGTATCGGTAGATTTCCAAATCGATCAGCGTCCCGCCCATCATCGGAGATGTTCCCCGCGCTTTGGCGTTACGCTTTGCCTGAACGGCCCATGCGCGACAAAGCCGCTCCGATCCCTCCGTCATTGCTCGCGCCTTTGACATCGGCAAATTCCTCTTTGACGACATCTTCTTTGGTACAGGCCCGGATGCTCATTACGACGCCGATACTCGCCATATTGATCAGCAGCGACGTGCCGCCGTAGCTGATAAAGGGCAGCGTGATCCCGGTCAGCGGCATCAAACCGATAAACATACCGATATTCTCGAAGATCTGATACATGAACATCGCCACGATGCCTACAATGATATAAGAGCCTGCCCTGTCCCTGCATTCCAGCGCAATCACGATCATCCGGTGGATCATGATAAAATACAGCACGAGCAGCAGCGAGATGCCGACGAATCCGAACTCCTCGCCGATCACGACAATGATCGAATCCGAATACGTATACGGAATCAGCGAACCGGTCGGATTCTGCACCATTTCTCCCTGTTTGAAGCCCTGGCCGATCATCCCGCCGCCCGCGATCGCGTACTTGCCGTTCTTGGTCTGCCACGAAGCGTCGCGGCTTGCTTCTTCCGGCATCAGCCACGGATCGATCCGGTCCAGCCAGTGGCCCCGATCCAGCGTATTCTTCATAAAGTCCGACACCTGGTCATGGTAAGTCACATAAGCTTTGATTCCGCCGAACAGCAGTCCCGCGCCCAGTACGAGAATAAGGAACGCATGCAGAAACTTCAGGTTGCCGATCCAGAGCAGACCCAGCAGAATCAGCACATAACTGAGCGCATTCCCCAAGTCGTTCTGCATCATCACGAGGGCAAACGGCACAAAAGCGACGATCCCGATCGGGATGACATCCGCGAAAAACCCCAGTTTGTTTTTGTTTTTGCGCGCCAGCAGCGAAGCGATCGTGATCACGAGCGCCAGCTTGAACAGCTCTGCCGGCTGCATGCCGATCGGACCGAGCTTCAGCCAGCCTTGTGCGCCGTTTTGCGTCTGTCCGAGCGGGGTCAGTGTCAGCAGAAGCAGCAGCAGGCCTCCGCCGTACACGACCCAGAAATACTTGGTGTAGAGCCGGTAATCGACCAGCGTCATCAAGAAGACCACGCCAAACCCGAGAATGTAGTAAAAGATCATCTGCGTATCCAGACCCCTGAACTTGTCGCTGTTGGCGACCGCGCTGTGCACAACGGGAATACAGATGCCCATCATCATCAGAAGAATCGTAATCAGGGTCCAGTCGGTGTGTTTCCATTTCGTCAGCATGCTGTACGTTTCCTCCGAGAAGCCTGTTCAAGGCCGGTTATTCCCTCTTGCCGCGTATGCTTGCACACGTGCCGCCCCGCGGGCTGCGGCGCAGCTCCGCCGGCTTTCTCCGGGTTGCCCGTCGAACGGGCCCTGCTCCCCCTGCCGGACATGGCCGGAGAACGGCGGTTCCGGCAGCGGGCTTCGTGTATATATTGTAGGGCATAATAAGCCCCTTGTCATGTCGACGACAAGCGGCGCATCCATCCCTGCGAACGCGTCAAGAAGGCGAGAAGCATCGGCGGCTTCCCGCTTCCGTTCCTCGCCTCCTTGATCGACCGATGTTAACCTGCGGCTGCCCGGCATTTCCCCGGGTCCGAGCCTCCGTCAGACGATTCCGATCACATGCCGGCCGATCCCGGCCAGATCGAACACGGTCTCGACGGAAGTCCAGCTGCCGCGCGCGCGCAGCATACTCTCCACCGCTTCAGCCTGGCCCATGCCAAGCTCGAACGCGATCAGCTTCGGATCGCGCTGCAGCAGATCGAGCTGCTTCATCATTTCGCGGTACGGCCACAGTCCGTCCGGTCCGCCGTCCAGCGCGCCGCGCGGTTCGAAGTCGCGCACTTCCGGCTGAAGTTCCTCGATATCGGCCGCCGGGATATACGGCGGATTCGATACCAGCATATCGAAACTTCGGCCTGCGAACGGTTCAAGCAGACTGCCTTCGCGGAATTCGACGTCCGCGCCGAGCCGCTGGGCATTGCGCTGCGCCACTCCAAGCGCCCCTTCCGAGATATCGCTCGCGGTAACCAGGAGTTCCGGCCGCAGCAGCTTCAAGCTGACGGCAATCGCACCGCTGCCGGTTCCGACATCAAGCACGGAAGGCGATCCTTCCGGCCACAGCGTCTTCGCCCGGGTCAGCACCGCTTCGACAAGCAGCTCCGTTTCCGGCCGCGGAATAAGCACTTCCGGGGTGACCTCGAACGTAAACCCGTAAAACTCCTGATCCCCCAAAATGTACTGCGCCGGCTCGCCGTCGCCTTTGCGGGTGATCGCGTTCTCGCAGCGCTCCCTGAACTCGTACGGGAAAGGCTCGCGCAGCGCCATCACGTACTGTGCGCCCGACATGCCCAGGATTTCCTTAAGCAGCAGCCGCGTATTCTCGTCGGCTTCTTCCACGCCCCGTTCCCGCAAAAAAGAAGAAGCCTCCGCAAAGGCTTCCCGGAGCGTCAAGCCTTCGCGCAAATGAAAGCCGCCCCGGCCCGAACGTACTCTGTTCAACAGATTCAAACTCCCTTTTCGTCGATCAGGTCGGTCTGTTCGGCGATCGTCAGCGCGGATACGATCTCCTGGATATCACCGTTCATGATCTGGTCCAGTTTGTGCATGGTCAGGCCGATGCGGTGGTCGGTAACGCGGCTTTGCGGGAAGTTGTAGGTCCGGATCCGTTCGCTGCGGTCGCCCGTGCCCACTTTGCTTTTGCGTTCGCCGGCATATTTGGCTTCTTCTTCCTGGCGCATCACGTCATAAATCCGGGAACGAAGCACCTGAAGCGCTTTTTCTTTGTTCGAGTTCTGCGATTTGCCGTCCTGGCAGGTCGCCATGATGCCCGTCGGAATATGTGTCACGCGCACGGCGGATTTCGTCGTATTGACGGACTGTCCGCCCGCTCCGCTGGAACAGAACGTATCGACGCGGATGTCTTTGTCGCTGATGATAATATCCACTTCTTCGACTTCCGGCAGCACGGCTACCGTCGAGGTCGACGTATGGATCCGTCCGCCCGATTCGGTGGCCGGGATCCGCTGTACGCGGTGTGCGCCGCTCTCGTACTTCATTTTGCTGTAGGCGCCGCGTCCGTTGATCATGAAGATGACTTCCTTGAAGCCGCCCAGATCGCTTTCGTTCACGTCCATCAGCTCGACTTTCCAGCCCTGCGCGTCCGCGTAGCGGCTGTACATGCGGTACAGATCGGCCGCGAACAGCGCCGCTTCGTCGCCGCCGGCCGCGCCGCGGATCTCGACGATGACATTCTTCTCGTCGTTCGGATCTTTCGGCAGCAGCAGTACGCGGATTTTTTCTTCCAGCTCTTTTTTGCGCGTCGACAATTCGTCGATTTCCATTTTGACCATTTCGCGCATCTCGTCGTCCAGCTTCTCGCCCTGCATTTCTTTGGCGGACTCGAGACCTTCGACAACCAGTTTGTATTCCGAGTAGGCTTCGTAAGACGGCTGAAGATCGGACTGCTCTTTGGAGTAGTCGCGCAGCTTTTTGGAGTCGCTGGCCACGTCCGGGTCGCACAGCAGTTCGCTCAATTTATCGTAACGGTCAACCAATGCCTGCAATTTATCCAACAAGGTGGATCACCTCTTTGTATTAGATTGGAAATTCCGGATTTAAGTCTATTGTGGTTCTGTTTTATTCCCGCTTATACGTACACGCTCGTGAACTTCATCACCCTGTCTTCGTCTTTCGGACCTGCTAAGAAGAAAAAGGTAGAAAAAGAGCCGTTTGCATCGGTGTGCAACGACTCTTTATTATAACACAGGCCTCCAAGCTTGCCTATCGAAACTTCCTCTAAATCTCTTCATTTTCTACTTACATTCTATCCTGCATCTGTCGATATTATACTACATACGCTGGACCTGGCCTAGCTCCGTTTCTTATGGCTGTTGGACACTGGACGAACGGCGTACACTCACTTTACTCAGGCGAAATGTACCACAGGGAGAAAGGAAGGGTCATATGTCAGCTGTAAGAGTCGTAATCGTGGATGATTCACCCTTTTCGATAGCCGTCATTCGCAACATCCTTGAAGAAAATGGATTCGAAGTCGTAGGGGACGCCGGAACCTTGGAAGAAGTCAAAGAGGTAATCGAAGCCACGCAGCCCGCGCTGGTTACGATGGACATGACCCTACCCGGAACAGACGGATTGGAGTGTACGCGCGCCGTTCACGCCATCAATCCGAATATCAAAGTGATCGTGATCAGTTCCATGATGGACGACGAAATCCTCAAGGAAGCCAAAGAAAATCATGTATCCGGCTACATTCAGAAACCTGTAGACGCCGATGAACTGCTTGGCGAGATCCAGCGGGTCATGGCTTTCAATGAAATGTTCCAGGAACTGGAAGAAGCTTACTTCGAAGTGTTCAAGGAAACGTTCAAAGACGGACTGAACCGCATGACCAAGACCCTTCTCACCTACACCGGCGAACAGGAACTGGACGAAGATTTCGAATCGCGGGGAATTGCCGTAATCGTAGGAATCATCGGCAAATTCTCGGGCAGACTGATGATCGACCTGAGTAAAGACACGGCCCGTGCGTTGGTCGCGGCCATGATGAAGAAAGAACCGGCCAGCACCAACGAGATTACTGCCGCTCTTGCCGAATATACGAATATCGTGGCGGGCAATGCCTGCTCGATCCTGAACAAGAAAAATAAAGCGTTTGGTTTGCGGCTTGCCCCTCCATCGGTGATGCATGGCGAACACATGCTGATCTCCCAGGCGACGTTCAAGACCATGAGCGCGACCGCGGATACCAACTATGGAGAAATGCTGCTGAATATCGGCTTTAGAAGAGGTGAGGACAAATGGATGTAGCGCACGTTAATCCCTTTATCGATTCGTTTATGAATGTGATGCCGCAGCTCGGGTTTACCGACGTCCGCAAAGGCGGCCTCAGTGTCAAAGGACAGGAGCTCACCTGTTCCGGCGTGATTATCCTCGTCGGGATCGTAGGAACGCTCAAAGGAAATGTCGTGTACCGGATCGATACGGAAAGCGCCAAGAAAATCGCCTCCACCATGATGATGGGAATGGCGGTCGAACAATTAGACGAGATGGCCCGAAGCGCGTTATCCGAGCTGTCCAATATGCTGACTGCTACGGCCGCAACCGGTTTTGCCAACAACGGTATCGCCATCGATATTTCCACTCCAACCCTGCTCTCCGGCGAAAATATCTCGGTCAAAATGAGTTCCAAACAAGTATTGAGCCTGGAAGTGCTGGCCAACGATATTCCGGTCGAAGTGCTGATCTCGTTCGAAAAATAAACCAGCTTCCTTGCCGTACCAAAGCCGCTTTCGTCGTTTGAAACGAAAGCGGCTTTTTGTCGAGCAAACAAAAACGGAGTTCGTCTATCAATTGACAAACGATATGAGGTAATGTTTATATTTATATAGACAAACTGCATTTATATCTAGCCTAGACCAAACAAAGAGAGGAATTGTCTCTATGAATATGACGGATACGCTGTGGAATGCTCCGATCGAAGACCTAAAAAAAGGTTATGCCCGGAGCGGAGAATTGTTCGTCTGTCTGTTCTGCGGACATTCGGCGGAACAGGGAGTCATCTATGCGGAAAACGGCTCCTTCTACGAAGCGGAGAAGTTTATGCGGCGGCATATCGCGTCGCAGCACGGCTCGGCTTTTGAAGCGCTCATCGGACAAGGCAAGAAAGCGACGGGCCTGACCGATCATCAGAACGCCCTGCTCCGGCTGTTCTACAGCGGACGCAGCGACGACGAGATCAAGAAGGAGCTTGGAATCGGAAGCGCTTCGACGATCCGCAACCACCGGTTCGCGCTGAAAGAGAAAGAGCGGCAGGCGCGCCTCTTCCTCGCGCTGATGGAACTGCTCAAGCAGCAGGGCGACAGCGAGCCGGCCTTTATCGAGCCGCATCCCCAGGCGGGAACAAGAGACGACCGTTACAATCTGACGGAAGAGGAAGAGCGGCAGATTCTCGGCAGTGCTTTTCCGGACGGTCCGGACAAACCGCTGCGCACTTTCGATCTGAAGGAGAAGCAGCGTTTGGCCGTGCTTCGGCATACGGCTGCGAGGCTTGACGACAAGCGCCTGTATACGGAAAAAGAAATCAATGCGGCACTCGAACCGGTTTATGCCGATTATGCCATTTTGCGCCGCTTCCTGATCGAATACGGATTTCTGGACCGCGAATCGGACGGCAGCGCTTATTGGACAACCCGGGGCGGAAAGCCCGAATCCGATCTATCCCCTACCCAGAAGGAGGAACTTCCCATGAATCGCAGAAAAGAACTTCAGGAAATCTACAAAGAGATCAAGCAGGAATCCGGCGTATACCGGATTGTCCACAAAGAAAGCGGACGCTCGTTTATCGCTTCGCTGCCGAATCTCAAATCGATGGAAGGCCGACGATTCGAATTGAATAACGGCAGTTTCAAAAATAAAGCGCTGCAGCAGGATTGGAAAACGTACGGCGAAGAAGCGTTCGAATTCGAAGTGCTGGAAGTGCTGAAACCGTCGGACAACGCTTATATTTCCGTACGCGACCAGCTTGGAGAGCTGGAAGCCAAATGGATGAACCAGCTCCGGCCGTACGGCGACCGAGGCTATCATCGTCCGCCGGCCGAATAGAAAAGCGATCCGGCGGACGGGTGCCGAAGAAGGTCCAGGCGCCTCGTCCAAGCAGCGTGAACACCGCTCTCGTCGGAGCCGGAGCACCGGACTGCAGGATGACTACGGACGCCGCTCCGGTTTCTCCGCGGCATGACCCGCCCTTTTCCCCAGCAAAAAGCCGCTTTCCCCTTGAGGGAAAAGCGGCTTTTTGACTAGTTTGCCAACGATTAAACGTTGAAACGGAAGTGCATAACGTCGCCGTCCTGCACGATATATTCTTTGCCTTCGAGGCGCAGCTGGCCGCGTTCTTTGGCACCGTTCATGGAACCCGCGTTGACCAGATCGTCGTAGCCCACCACTTCGGCGCGGATAAAGCCGCGTTCGAAGTCGGAGTGGATCACGCCCGCCGCGCCCGGTGCTTTGGTTCCTCTGCGGATCGTCCAGGCGCGAACTTCCTGAACGCCTGCCGTGAAGTACGTATACAGACCCAGCAGCTTATAGGCCGCTTTGATCAGCAGATTGAGGCCCGACTCTTCGATGCCCAGTTCTTCGAGGAACATCTGTTTGTCTTCGCCTTCGAGTTCCGCAATCTCTTCTTCCACTTTGGCGCTGATCGGCACGACTTCCGCATTCTCGGCCGCCGCAAACTCGCGTACCTTCTGGACATAGGCGTTGTTTGCCACATCGGCGATTTCGTCTTCGGCCACATTCGCCGCATACAGAACCGGCTTAAGCGTCAGCAGATGCAGTTCGCGGATGATCTGAAGTTCGTCTTCCGTCAGATCGAGGCTGCGTGCAGGCTGGTCGTTGTACAAAGCTTCTTTGACTTTTTCCAGCACTTCGACTTCCTGCGCGGACTGTTTGTTGCCGCCTTTGAGGTTCTTTTTGGAACGCTCGATTCTTTTGTCGACACTCTCGATATCGGCGAGAATCAGCTCCAGGTTGATCGTTTGGATATCGCTGATCGGATCGATCTTGCCGTCCACGTGGGTGATGTTCTCATCCACAAAGCAGCGAACGACGTGTACGATTGCGTCTACTTCGCGGATATGGGCCAGAAATTTGTTGCCCAGGCCTTCGCCTTTGCTCGCGCCGCGCACGAGACCCGCGATGTCTACGAATTCGAATGCCGTCGGCACCGTTTTCTTGGGCGTCACCATCTCCGTCAGTTTGTCGAGACGCTCGTCAGGTACTTCGACGATCCCGACGTTCGGGTCGATCGTGCAGAACGGATAGTTGGCGGACTCTGCGCCCGCCTGCGTGATTGCGTTGAACAATGTGGATTTGCCGACGTTCGGCAAACCTACGATACCGGCTTTCAATGCCATATGAATACACAACTCCTCTGAGTTTGATCGTAAATGCCCATTAAGATATTCCTGCAAAAAGCATCAGCGTATATTATAACAGGATTTCGGGTGAAGAGATACGGAAGCGTCCCCGGCGGTCGAGAAGATTTCACGGCAAAAAAAGCGGACGGTTGGGTTCCGTCCGCTTGTCGCGCTTCGCCGCGTTTCTGGTACCGCTTTCTTTTTTGTCCGTTCAAAGAATCTTCGGACCGCCGGAAGCCCACTTTCAGTTTTTGTGCTGCAGCTCTTCCAGTTCTTTGGACAACCGGGCAATCGTGGCGACAAAAGCGTCAAGCTCCTGGGCGGCCAACACCTGCTCCTCCGCATACCGGGCATTCTCAAGCGAACTGCCGCGCACTTCGTCAAGCGAACGGAACATGACTTTGAGCCTGTCGTCGATCAAACGCAGCGCGTCTTTGGATTTGACGGCAAGCTTGCGAACTTCGCTCGCGACGATGCCGAATCCCCGGCCCTGCTCGCCCGCGTGCGCCGCTTCGATCGCGGCATTGATTCCGAGCAGATGCGTTTGGCTGGAGAAATCGTCCATCACGGTGCCTACGCTGCGTACGCTGCGTACCTGTTCCACTTCGCCCGAGAGCCCTTCCAGACGTTTGAACGACTCCGCGTGGTGATCGGCCGACAACCGTGCGGACTGCGACATTTTTCGGCTGCTGCCTTCCAGCGTCCCCATCATGGAAGCGAGCTGCTGAACGGCGCTTCCTACCCCTTCCAGCAGCTTTTTTTGACTCTCCGCGAGTCCCCGAATCTTGTTCTTCTCGTCTTCTTCGTAGGCTTCGAGGACGAGCTGCGAATCGAGATTGAACATTTTGGTGAGCGCATGGATAACCGGCTGCCATTCATCCGTCGATTCTTTCAGGTACACCGCCGACAAATCCAGGTATTTCAGATAAGTCCCCAGATACCAATCCGTCGTCAATCCGATCCGGGAATGGACCCGGCCGATAAAAAGGCGGTTCTCGATGTATGCTTCGTCGATCCTTCCCGAAGTCATCGACAGATAATATCCCCGCTGCATCTGCTTAAGACGGTCCACCGTGCTGTGCGCGCGAATAATCTTAAGCAGGTGCGGCTGGGCGACAATATGGTCGTACAGCGCATCCACTAACCGGTCGACGATTTGTTCGAACGCCCGGCTCTGTCCTTTGAGAAAAACAAGATCTTCTTCCGTGATGCCTACATAGTGGATCTGGGTCAGTCTCTCACCCGACAATTGAATCATTCCGTTTCCCCCTGCCCATGGATTCAAAATTCTGAAACGAAAGACGGTACGGCGAGAAAGCGCTCGCTGCTTCCGACAGCATCGGACAGGAATATTATACCCTTTCGATCAAAAAAAGTCTTAACTCCCAGAGGCATCAACGGATGGAAAATAAAAAATAGTTTTTCTCGCAGCCGGGCATCCGCACGGCCAAATATACTATCTGCGCTGCAGCCGTTTGGTGCCTTGAAGCTCCGATACGGAGCCTGCGCCGATCCCGAACATGACCGTGCGCAGCTCGAATTCGGCCTGCTCCATGGCCTTCGCCGCACTCTCGGCGGAATCCACGGCCGGGCCGAGCAGCGCCCGGCCGAAGCCCGCAAGATCGGCGCCGAGCGCGATCGCCTTCGCCGCGTCCACACCGCCGCGAAGACCGCCGCTTCCGATCAGCGGCAGATGCGGCAGTTCGCCGCGGATCTCCGCGATGCAGTCCGCCGTCCCCGTGCCCCAGCCGGCGAACGCTTCCGCCGCGGCCCGGCGCATGGCGTCGGAGCTGCGGAACTTCTCCACCTGGCTCCATGAGGTGCCTCCCGCGCCCGCCGCGTCGATAAACGCGACGCCGGCTTCCGCCAGGCGCAGAGCCGTCTCGCCGTCGATGCCCCAGCCGACTTCCTTCACGCCGACCGGCACGTCCAGATCGCGGCACAGCTTCGCGATCTTCGGCAGCAGCCCGGCAAAGTTCGTATTGCCTTCGGGCTGGAACACTTCCTGCAGACTGTTCAGATGCAGCACCAGCGCGTCGGCTTCCGCGATATCCACGGCACGCCGGCATTCGTCCGCCCCGAAGCCGTAATTCAGCTGAACCGCCCCCAGATTGGCGATCACCGGAATGTCCGGCGCTTTGTGCCGGACCTTAAACGTCTCCGCCAGTTCACCGCGTTCAACGGCGGCGCGAACAGAACCGAGTCCCATCGCCCAGCCGCGCATCTGCGCCGCTTCGGCCAGCCGCTCGTTGATCCGTCCCGTACCGGCGCTTCCGCCGGTCATCGAACTGATCAGCATCGGCGCACGCAGCTCGCGTCCGAGAAACGACGCCGACAAATCGATATGGTCAAAATCCGTTTCCGGCAGCGCATTGTGCCGGAAGGCGTAACGTTCGAATCCGGTCGTTACGCCGACACCGCCCACTTCCTCTTCCAGGCATAGACGAACATGCTCGCTTTTGCGGTCTCCGGTCGATACGGAATCATTCTTTTCTCTCGTCATGGCCTGTCCCCTCTTTCTTTTCAATTCCCACAATCTTCTCCGTATAATCCGCACGCCGTTGCCGCCAGTTCCAGGCTTCGGACAGATAAGGCGCAGGGGCCGGAATAAACAGCGCACTGGCTCCCGGGGATGCGGAGGGCGGATGCCGTATAGGCCCAGATCGGCTTCGACATGGGCCAGCATCGGGCTTTTTTATCCGTATCTACGGCCTTTCCAGGTATGGCCTTTGCCGTTCAACCCGCCGGCAACGCTTGCCAGGGCGATCGCAAGGGTGCAGCAGACGGTTGCAGCCATGAAGACGCCGCGCCAGGCCGGCAGACCGCTCCGGATGTCGCACACCGATTTGACCGTCATCCCGAGCAGCATGGCCAGGCCGCTGAACCCCGCCAGGTGAAGATTGCCCGAGAACAGGCCGATGAGCAGCGCGATCGGCGGCAGGATATACAGCGCCGTATACCACAGCAGCATCACGGCCATGAGCACATAATTGCGCCCCATTCCGGCAAACATATTTTTGCTGAAGCCTTCCCAGACTTCGCGCGCCCCATGGTACATCCGCATCTCGGCATGTTTGCTCATATCGGCCAGCATCATTTTGTAACCCGCCTGTTTGACTGCGCGGGCCATGGCCATATCGTCCACCATCTCGTTCTTGAGCGCTTCGTATCCGCCGACCGATTCGTAGGCGGAACGTTTGATCAGCATATAAGCGCCGTGCGCCGCGGAAAACAGGCGGCTGCTCGAACGGGCTACCATCGGAATCGGCAGATGGCACAAGATGACGAATTCCATCATCGGGACAACCAGCCGTTCCATCCAGGTCCCCGTGATCTGTTTGGGAAATCCGCTGAGCAGCCCGACTTTCTTCTTCATGGCGGAACGCAGCGTATCCCGGATCGCCAGTTTGCCGACTCTTACATCGGCATCGAGCATCAAGTACCAGCTGCCGGATGCCTGTTCGGCGAGACGGTGGCAGGCGTAGCATTTGCCTTTCCAGCCCTCGGGCAGTTCGTCCCCCTGCATCAGGCGGATCCGGTGGTCTTCCATCGCCATACG
Organism: Saccharibacillus qingshengii; assembly: GCF_013185195.1. Lineage (GTDB taxonomy): Bacteria > Bacillota > Bacilli > Paenibacillales > Paenibacillaceae > Saccharibacillus > Saccharibacillus qingshengii. The sequence continues at coordinate 41,393 of NZ_JAAZWC010000014.1, read as the reverse complement.
CCGGACGATGCCTCCGGTATCGTCGCTCGAGTCGTCGTCGTAGACCATCACCTCGAGCCGGTATTCCGAATCGTCCGAAGCCAGCACATGGGCCAGACATTCCTCGATATTGCGTTCTTCGTCGCGGGCCGGAATCAGTACCGACACCAGCGGGCGGTTCTCGATCCTGCGCGTGCGCTTGCCGGGAACCGGCAGGGCACGGCTGTTAATCAGCGCGAAGACCAGCTGCGCGGCGAGCAGTACGCAGACGGCTGTTAGAACCCAAGTCATAATCAACGCTTCGTCCTCTCCTTTCGCCTGTGCCGATCGCCATCCAGACATCGAATACGAGACCGGAGATAAAAGCCGCCCGCTCCAGACGGCTTTTATCTCCGGCTGCCCGCAGGCGTAGACGGGTCTGCGATCCGTCCATTAAGACACGGCTGCGCTGTCCGCGGAATCGTCGGCCGCGCCGAAGCTCGCCATGACGCGCAGAAACAGCGCGCCTTTCTCTTCATCCGGCACGATGGCCCGCCGGCCGAAAACGTCATAACCGTTGCGCCGCACCTGATCGAAGATCGCTCCGTAGAAAGCGGCGGCCAAGGCTACCGACAAGCCGCTGCGCTTCGGATAGCTGTCCAGATTGGACAGCCCCTGCTCCAGCCAGATGGCGGCCTGCCCGTGCAGTTCGTCGATCATGGCGGTAAACCGCCCGTCGATCACCCCGCGGGACAGATGCTCTTCGGTATAACCGTGCCGGCGCATCAGATCCGCCGGAATATAACGGCGTCCCCGGCCCAGATCTTCGCCGACATCGCGAATGATATTGACGATCTGCATCCCCTTGCCGAGAGCAATGCCCGCTTCGGCCGCCTCGGCATGCAGATCGTCGCGGAGTACCGGAAGCAGCATTTCCCCTACCGTACCGGCGACCAGATAGCAGTAATGTTCCAACTGTTCCATGGTCTCGTAGCGCAGCAGGGTCAGATCCGATACTTGGCCTTCCATCTGATTCAGGAACGGCTGGCGTCCCAGGTTCGGAAACCCGGCGAACAACCAGCGCAGCGCCGGCCAGATAAAATGGTCGTTCGCCTGTTCCAGATCAAGAAACCGCTCGCGCAGTTCATGGATGGTAAAAGGCGAAGTCTCCGGCTCATCGACGCTGTCGTCGATCAGGCGGCAGAACGCATAGATGACGTAGACGGCATGACGCCTCTTCTCGGGCAGATCCCGGAAGGCGTGGTAAAACGAGGATGATCCCCGCCGCATCGAGTCCTCGCACTGCTGCATGATGTGTTCATTCATGGATTCCACTCCTTCAAAAGCTGATTTACGGCCATTCTTGCTCCCTGCATCACGATCGGCACGCCGCCGCCGGGATGCACCGAAGCGCCCGCCGCATACAATCCGTCTATCGTCTGAAAAGGCTTGGGCTGCGGCCGGTAAGGACCGGATTGGGTCAAAATCGGAGCGATGCCGAAACTGCCTCCGACATAGTTCCCGTCTTTGCGCGAATCTTCCGGCGTCCGAAGTTTGATCCATTTGATCGAGTCACGCAGACCCGGGAATCCTCGGCGTTCTGCGGTTTGGAGCACTTTGCGCGCGAGGCGCCGGCCTTCCTTGGCCCAGGAGATCCGGGAAGCATCGGGAGCCGGGATCAGGAAATACAGCAGACTTTCCCCTTCCGGAGCAGCGCCCGGATCCAGCTCGATCGGATTAAAGACATAAAACGACGGATTGGCGGGAATCATCCCCCGTTCGAACACAGCCTGCAGACTGTCGCTGAGGCTTTCCGGGAGGAAGAATTGGTGCGCCGCCGTATCTTCCCAACGCTTGGAAGTTCCCATATAGACCATCACGCAGCCCGAGGACGGACGGTAAGACTTTTTGCGATTGGCTTCGGGCTGACCTTCGAGCAGCGGCAGCAGATTCGGAAAATCCCCGTTGAACAAAACGGCGTCGTACTCTTCGCGCACACCGTCCACGACAATCCCCCGGCAGCGGCCCGTTTCGACGGATAGCCGCTGCACGCGGGTATTCAAGCGGATCTCGACATTTCGCGCACGCAGCTCTTCTTCCAGAATAACCGGCAGGCGCGCATAGCCGCCTTCGATCATCCAGATGCCGAAATCGTGCTCCGCGTACGGCAGAATCGAATACACGCCCGGCGTTCCGGCAGGTTGTCCTCCGATATACAGCGACTGCAGCGAATAGGCATCGATCAGATCTTTGTGTTTGAAGTATCGGGAAGCCGCGGCTCTTACGCTGCGGTGCGCCTGCAGCCTGCCGAGCATACGCACCTGGCGCGGCGCGAAGAAGTCGCGCTTGCGGGGAAACGTCCGTTCCAGTACCGAAGCTTTGGCACCCGGATACATATCCCGCATTTGGTTCATATACCGGATATACCCTTCCGACTCCCCGGGAAACAGCCGCTCGATTTCTTTGGCCTGGTCTTCCGGCTTGCGGCGCTTGGTCATCATTCGTCCATCCGAATAATGAATACGATAGAGAGGGTCGGCTTCGATCAATTTGATCCGTTCCCGCTGGACGCCGCCTTCTTCGAGAATCGACAGCAGCATCTCCGGCAGCAGTACGATCGTCGGCCCCTGATCGATCTGCGCGGCCGGTTCTCCGCCTTGTTCAAAAGCGATTCGGCCGCCCAGACGGTCGCGGCCTTCGAGCAGCGTGACTTCCGCGCCCTGCCGGCTGAGCAGCAGGGCCGCCGTCAGGCCGCCGATGCCGCCGCCTACGATGGCGACTTTCGGTCCGCGGGTCATTCGGTTCCTCCGGCCGCGCCGAGCGGCTGGGGAGCCGCATGGGCGCGTCTGCTGCCGTCGGCTTTCTCGATCAGGTCGACGCTGATCCGCGCCGATTCGAAGATGGTCGGCAGTCCGCTGCCGGGATGCGTGCCGCCGCCCACCAGCCAGACGCGGTCGACTTCCTCGAACTTGTTATGCGGGCGGAAAGCCATCATCTGCCCCAGATTGTGGGACAAATTGAAGGTAGCCCCCCGGTATACGTCAAGCGAATCCTGCCAGTCCTGCGGCGTGAAGAACGCTTCTTCTTCGATGCGCCCACGCAGTCCTTTCAGTTGGTCGATCATCTCCACCCGGTCGAGCATCCACTCTTTGAGTTCTGCTCGGCGGCCGCTCCAATCCGCGTCGCCTTTGAGATTCGGGACCGGCATCAGCACGTACAGCGCGGACTTTCCGGCCGGCGCCAGCGTCGGATCGAGTTTGGAAGGATTATGCACATAGATGGAAGGGTCTTCGGACAGCTTCTGGCTGCCCGTGATTTCTTCGACGTTCTTCGCATAATCGTCCGCAAAATGGATCGAGTGGTGCGGGAGGTCGATCTCGCCGTCGATGCCCAGATACAGCATGGCCGTCGAACAGGAATACTTTTTCGCTTCCAGTTTCTGCGGGGTATATTTCTTGAGTACGCCGGGTTCGAACAGATGGTTCATCGCCGAAGCGAAGTCGGCTCCGATTACCACATGTTCGGCCAAGCGGGTCTCGCCGCCCGGCAGGCGTACGCCCGTGGCGCGTCCCTTGTCCGTCACGATGCGTTCGACCGGCGTTCCCAGATGGAAGCGCACGCCGTGTTCTTCCGCTACCTTGACCATGGCGTCCCACAGCGCGGAGATGCCGCCTTTGGGATGCAGCAGACCGTAGCGGTGTTCCATAAACGACAAAATAGTAAAAGTACCCGGACAATTCCAGGCAGACATGCCGAGATATTTGGATTGGAAGGTAAACGCATATTTAAGCCGCTCGTCTTTGAAATAACGCGAGAGCTGACCATAAACCGTATCGGTAATTTTGAGATAAGGCAGTGCTTTGATCGCATCGGCTTTCATATAATCGCCGAATCCGCCGAAAGGACGGCGCAGCAGCGGCTCCACATGTTCGTACTTCACTGACTCATCGGTCATAAAACGATAGAATCCGGCTTCTTCTCCGGGAAAAAGAGCTTTGATCCGTCTGGCCGTCTCTTCATTGTCGCTTGAAGGCATCAGCACGGTGCGACCCCGGTCGAAATACAACCCGTAGAGAGGATCCAGCTTGTGGAGTTCCACATAATCGTGTACGGAACGCCCGGCCTGCTCAAACAGCTCTTCGAGCAGCTGCGGCATCATCAGAAACGTCGCGCCCCGGTCAAACGTATATTCGCCAAGCTTAAGCCTGCCCGAGCGTCCACCCGGAACGGACTGCTTTTCATAAACATCGACCTCGTATCCCTTCGCGCCAAGCAGCATCGCCGCCGCCAGTCCGCCGGGTCCTGCTCCTACGATGACCGCGGTTTTACTTTTTTCATTTCGCCCCATGCCGATTCACCTTTCTTGATTCAGACTTGCCCCATCGTCTTTTATTACCCAACAACCGGCCTTCCGGCTCGTTTTGCGGATGAAGAATTGTGTAAAATCGGTGCGAACACGATCTTTTTGTATGAAATTTTAACTTTCGAAGCTCAAGAGATCTCCTTTAGCGTACCATAACAACCTTGATCCCACAAACGTCTTTTATTCGGGGCGTTCCACGTCCGCACGCCAAGAAGGAAAGGAAGCGCGTCCGCGGCGAATTCCTTTCCTTTTCGGTTCTGATCCGCTTTGCATACCGCGTCTTCCGCCTCCTGTTCACAGCAGCGGAGACAGCAGTCGTGCGGCGGATTCCATAAACCGCAGAGCCATGCGTTTGCTGCCGAATGCGGCCGGATCGATCATCGTCGTGTTGAGCAGGTCTCGCTCGAAGTCGGCCGTGATGCGTTTCACGCTGGCATTGTTCATGAGCAGCGCATTGACTTCGAAGTTGAGGTGGAAGCTGCGCATGTCCATGTTGGCCGTACCTATACTCGCCGTTTCCCCGTCCACGATCAGCAGCTTGGAATGCAGAAATCCTTTTTCGTATTCGTAAATCTTCACGCCTGCATCAAGCAGAATCGGGAAATACGAGTGCGAGGCCCAGAACGGCAGTTTCTTGTCGGGTTTCGCAGGGAACAGCAGACGTACATCCAGTCCCGACAAAGCGGCGGTGCGCAGGGCAGTCAGAATGTCTTCGTCGGGAATAAAATACGGCGTGGCGATCCAGACGGAACGCTTGGCCGTCGTAATCATGGTAAAAAAGATATGTTTGAGCGTCCGTCGGTCGTTGTCGGGTCCGCTTGCGATGATCTGCACGGCGCCGAGCGCGGGATCCGGTTTGCTTTTGGATTGGAAATAACCCGGTCCGGTCGGCTGCTCGCCCGTCATATGCCGCCAATCCCGCAGGAAAATACGCTGCAGCGTGCTGACCGCGTCCCCTTCGATCCGCATATGCGTATCCCGCCAGAATCCGTACGTCTTGCTCCGGCTGAGATATTCGTCGCCCACATTCAATCCGCCGATAAAACCGATACTTTTGTCGATCACGACGATCTTGCGGTGATTGCGGTAATTGACCCGGCTTGTCGCCAGCAGAAACTTGGTTGCGCCGAACAGCGCCACCTTCACCCCGGCAGCCCGCATCTCGTCCAGGAAGCGGCGCGGAAGCTGGATACTGCCGACCGCATCGACCATAAACCGGACTTCCACGCCCGCTTTCGCTTTTTCGATCAGCAGCTTCTGGATCTGGGTTCCGATATCGTCCGCCCGATAAATGTAATATTCCATATGGATATGGCGGCGCGCGCCGCGCAGGGCGGCAAGCAGTTCGGAAAAAGTGCTGCCGCCGTTGGTCAGAACCGCCGTGGGACTCGAGTACGAGACCGGAGTCAGCGACAAACGGCGCGACAAACGCAGAATCCGCTGCTGTTCGTCGCTGAAGTGCGCCGTATTCTCGACGCCGGCCAGCGTGTCTTTTTCGCTCCATTCGTAAATGCGGCGATCCCATTCGGCTTTCTTGTCATACTTGCGGCGGCGGAAATAATTCTGTCCGAACAGGAAATAGAAGATCAGTCCGACGACCGGCAGCAGACCGAGTACCAGGATCCAAGACAGCGTACTCGACGGATTGCGGTTGTCCATGAAGATGACGAACGCGATCGAAACGACGGTCAGGGTAGAGAAAATGCTCATGACGGCAGCGGCGGTCGCTCCAAACAAATCGACGCCAAAGTAATAGAAGACGAACAATAAAGCGGCGAGCAGGAACACAATCAATCCACGTCTCATGTTTAACTCCCCTTCCTGCGGCAAGATCGCGATTATTCCGCTCTGTATATTCCGGTCATTACGTTCCAATGCGCTATCGGTTTCACTCTTCAGGCCGCCAAGCCTGCGAGTTTAACCCACGAACTCCTATTCGCCGCCGGACCTTTTTTCGCCTTTTTCTTTGACTTTGCGAATTCAGCGTGCTATTTTAAGACTAACGACCGTTAGTTTGTTTGGTATTCCCCGGTCAAGGAGGCGTTCGAATGACCCGCAAGCCTTTTATAGAAGATACTGCGCTGAGCCTGTTTGCCGCGGAGGGATTTGAAGGAGCTTCCCTGGGACGGATCGCCGAAGTCGTAGGGATTCGCAAGCCTTCGATCTATGCGCATTTTCGCAGCAAGGAAGATCTGTTCCTGTCCGTGTTCACCCGGGCGCTTCGGCGCAAGCGTCTGACGCTGTTCCGGTATGTACTGGAAAAGTCGGACGGCCCGCCGGAAGAAGCGATGTACCGGCTGGCGGAGCGGCTGCTCGACGATTACGAGTCGGACACGGAGACCCGCTTTTTGCTGCGAATGTGCTATTTCCCTCCAAGTGCCCTGCACGATGAAGTCACGACCCTCGTCAATCCGTTCTTCAGACAGGCGGAACGCGCGCTCACCCGTATGCTCAAACGTCCGGAGAATGCAGCGCGCCTGCATCCCGGCGGAGCCGAAGAAGCGGCGCTGGCCTACGTGACCGTACTCGACGGTATCATGGCCGAAGCCATCTACGGTAGCCGTTCCACCGCCGCCCGCCGCCTTGCCGCGGTCTGGCCGGTCTACTGCCGGGGCATCTTGATCCGTTAAGCCTTTTGTGAATCATCCAGTCATTAAATGAAGGAGCTGTCATTGTTATGAGCCGCACAAACCGCGGATGGACCTATGTTTTGATCGGAGGAATGTTTGAAGTCGCCTGGGTATCCGGACTGAAGCACTCCTCGAATATTTGGGAATGGCTGCTGACCATCATCGGGATCGCCGCCAGTTTCTGGCTGATGATCGGCGCTTCCAAAGTGCTGCCGATCGGCAGCGTATATGCCGTATTCACGGGACTCGGCACGGCGGGAACCGTCGTTGCCGAGACGCTGCTGTTCGGCGAACCGTTCAGCCTGGCCAAGACGCTGCTGATTCTGCTGCTGCTGTCCGGCGTAGTCGGGCTTAAGCTTGTCACCGACGCGCAGCCGGCGGAGAATGGGTCTTCGGCCCAAGGAAAGGAGGCGGTCTGAGATGCCTTGGCTCGCTCTTGTTCTCGCAGGCTGCTGTGAAGTATTCGGCGTTATCGGTCTAAAGCAGGTTTCCCTGCGCAAAGGATTGCCTGCCTACGTGCTGCTGATTGCCGCTTTTACCGGGAGCTTCTCCCTGCTCACCTATGCCATGCAGCATATCGCGATGGGCACGGCTTACGCGATCTGGACCGGAATCGGCACCGTAGGCGGCGCCCTGGTCGGCATGTTCATGTACGGCGAACCGAAGGAAGCGCGGCGAATCCTGTTCATTTCCATGATTCTGGCGGCGGCTGTCGGATTGAAGCTGATTTCGTAAAAAAACTCGATCGAACGACCGCTTTCGACCCCGGTTTTCCGGCAAAGTTGAGGCGGCCGTTTTTTTGGTTTATACTACTGTTGACCCAATAGTCGATTATGGAACTCATCAGTCAAAAGAAAGGGGACTGCTTTTGCTTACCGATAAATCCGCGGAACGCAGACAAACCATTTTTACGGTGGCACTCGGTTTGTTTTCGGAACGGGGAATCCAGGAAACTTCCATGCAGGATATCGCGGAACGCTGCGGTTTCTCCAAAGGAACGCTTTACCAGCATTTCCGCTCCAAAGAAGAACTGATTGGCGCCATTCACCAGTACGCGCTGGGCATGCTGCACGAAAAGTTGGAAAAAGCGGCTTCCGCCAATCTGCCGCCCCGCGAAGCGTTTTACGCCCAGATCGAAGTCCTCCTGCATTCGCTGATCGAATTCAAGGAATTCATCTTGATGCAGATCCGCGAACGCGAGTTCAGCGGGATCGGCGAAGACCTCGCTTCGGATAAGGGTTCCAAAGTCTGCGGGCCTACCGCCCATCACCCCCTGCTGGCTTCCGCGTTCGTCCAGATTCGCCGAAGCCTGATCGGGATCTACGGTCCCGAGATCGATCCGTATTCCGGGGACTTCGCTATCGTCGTCGGCGGTCTCGTCTTCTCGTACCTGCAGCTGACCGACTGGGGCATGCCCGAAATTCCGATTGCCGAAGTGCTTCGCCATCTGGAATTGACGCTTGATGCCACAGCCGAACGCGTACTGGGCATGAAGCCGGATCCGCTCGTTTCTCCCGCGCTGTGGACCACCTGGGTAGAAGACGCTCCCGAAGATCCTTCCGTTTCCAATCGCCCGTTTATCCTGATCCGCCAAATGCGCGATACGCTGGCCTGGAGTCCGATCGGCCGAAGCGAACGCGAAGACGCTCTGGAAACGCTGGGTGTGCTGGAGGAAGAATTGTCTGCCGAACTGCCCCGCCGCTCTGTCGTCCGGGGAATGCTCGCCAATCTGAAAGACGTTCATGCCCTGCACGGAGCGCTGGAACAGCTGTCCCCGCTCGTGCTCTACCGCTTGGACGAGATGCGTTCCCATTGAGCCAAAACCATACTGCCGCCCCGCCCCCGCCTTATCCGGATCGAGACAAAGAAGCCCGGTACACGGGCACAGCCCATTTATTAGAGGAGTGGAGAATCTTTTTATGAAAAGTATTATCGGCTTTTCCCTGAGGAATAAGCTCGCCATCTGGTTTCTGACGATTGTAATCACGGCTGCCGGCATCTACGCAGGTTTGACCATGAAGCAGGAAACGATTCCCGATATCACCGTCCCGTTTCTGAGTATTACGGCCGTCGATCCGGGCGCCGCCCCGGAAACCGTCATGAACGAAGTCTCTATTCCGCTGGAGCAGATGCTCCGCAATGTCAACGGCGTACAGAACGTGACTTCTTCCTCGATGGAAAATGTAGCGTCGATCGCCGTCGAATTCAACTTCGGCGCCAATCTCGACGAAGCCACCGCGCAGATCCGCGAAGGCCTCAACCAGATCACCCTGCCGGAAGGCGTGGAGCGTCCGACCATCACCCGCTTCAGCCTGAATTCCTTCCCGGTCGTCTCGCTGAGCGCATCGGCGGACAAAGGTACCGACGATCTGGAAGAACTGTCGCGGATCGCGCAGGAACAAGTGCTGCCGGAGCTTGAGAAGATTGAAGGCATCGCCTCCGTTCAGGTCTCGGGCCAGTACGTCCGCGAAGTTCAGCTGACTTTCAATGCCGAGAAGATGGCCGAATTGGGCTTGACCCCGGACACGGTGCAAAATATCGTGAACGCTTCGTCCGTCCGGGCTCCGCTCGGCCTGTTTACGCTGGACGATTCGCAGTCCGCGGTAGTGGTGGACGGCAACGTCACCACGCTTGAAGACCTCAAAGCGCTGGAGATTCCGGTCACCCCGTCGCAGGGCGGAGCTGCCGCAGAAGCGGCTCCGAACGCTTCCGGCACGCAGGGACAGGCTCCCGGCGGAGCTGCCGGCGCGGAAGCCGTTCGTCCAACCGAAAGCCAGGGCGCCGCAGCGGCAGGTACGCCAACCGGCACGGATAATGCCGCCGCGCCGGTCGCACCGGTTCAGGGCGAGGAAGCCGCGGCCGGAGCGGCTGCGGCTGCAGCCGGTCTGCCGACCGTCAAACTGAGCGAGATCGCCAAGATCGAAGTCATCGGCAGTTCCGAGTCCGTCTCCCGTACGAACGGCCTGGAATCGATCGGCATCCAGATCGTCAAGACCAACGATGCCAATACCGTCGACGTCGTGAACGCGGTCAAAGATCGTATCGCCGATCTGGAAAGCCAGTATTCCGGCCTGAACCTGACCGTTATGCTCGATCAGGGCAAGCCGATCGAAGATTCGGTCCGGACCATGCTGGAGAAAGCGATCTTCGGCGCGCTGTTCGCCGTCTTGATCATCCTGCTGTTCCTGCGCGATTTCCGCTCGACGATCATCTCGATCATCTCGATTCCGCTGTCGCTGCTGATCGCGGTGCTGCTGCTCAAGCAGATGGACGTCACCTTGAACATGATGACGCTCGGCGCCATGACCGTGGCGATCGGCCGGGTTGTCGACGACTCGATTGTCGTCATCGAGAACATCTACCGGCGCATGTCGCTGGATACCGAGAAGCTGCGCGGACGCCAGCTGATCAGCGCCGCAACGCGCGAGATGTTCCTGCCGATCATGTCCTCGACGATCGTCACGCTCGCCGTGTTCGTTCCGCTTGCTTTTGTCAGCGGGATGGTCGGCGAACTGTTTATGCCGTTCGCGCTCACCATGGTATTCGCGCTGCTGGCTTCGCTGCTGATCGCGATTACGATCGTTCCGATGCTGGCGCACAGCCTGTTCCGCGGCGGTCTCAAAAAGAAAACGTCGCACGACAAGCCGGGACGCATGGCCGAAGGATACAAGCGTATCTTGAACTGGTCGCTGTCGCACAAGCTGATCACATTCCTGATCGCCGTGTTCCTGCTGATCGGCAGCTTGTTCACCCTGCCTTACGTCGGAACCAGCTTCCTGCCCGAGCAGGAAGACAAGACGTTCACGTTCACGTATGCCCCGGAAGCGGGCGCGACCGACGAGCAGGCGCAGCAGCGCATGCTTGAAGCGGAAGAATTCGTACGCGAACAGCCGAATCTCACCAGTATGCAGTATTCGATCGGCGGATCGAACCCGCTGGGCTTCGGTTCGGCCAACTCCGCCTTGTTCTATACCGAGTTCAACAGCGATACGAAGAATTTCGACACGGTCAAAGAAGACCTGCTCGCAGGTCTTCAAGAACGCGTACCGGAAGGCGAATGGAGCCAGATGGATATCGGCGGCGGCCTCGGAGGCAGCCAGCTCAGCGTCAGCGTCTACGGCGACAGCACGGATGATCTCAAACCGGTCGCCGACGATATCCTCAAGCTGATCCAGGAAGATTCCAACTTCGAAGAAGCCGAGAGCAATCTCGCGGAAGGTTACAGCCAGTACACGCTGGTAGCCGACCAGCAGAAGCTCAGCTCCTACGGCCTGACCGCCGGGCAGATTGCCATGACGCTCGCTCCGGTCACCCAGCGTCCGGTATTGACGGAAGTCGACCTGGACGGCCAAAACCATAACGTCTATATCGAAACGGAAAGCAAAACGTTCAAAACCCTGTCGGACATCGAAAAAACCGAGCTCACTTCTCCGCTCGGCATCCAGGTTCCGATCTCGGACGTAACGGAAGTGCAGGAAGGCATTGCGCCCGACACCATCTCCCGTTCGAACGGCAAGACCGTCGCCCAACTGTCGGCCAATATCGTCTCGTCCGACGTCGGCGGCGCTTCGACGGCTCTTGAAGACAAGATCAACGCTCTGGATCTGCCGGACGGCATCACCGTCGAATTCGGCGGCGTAACCGAGCAGATCAACGATACGTTCTCGCAGCTTGGACTTGCCATGCTGGCCGCGATCGCGATCGTCTACTTCGTCCTCGTGGTCACGTTCGGCGGCGGCCTGGCTCCGTTCGCCATCTTGTTCTCCCTGCCGTTTATCGCGATCGGCGCCTTGATCGGCCTGCTGATCGGCGGCGAATCGCTCAGCGTATCGGCGCTTATGGGGGTACTGATGCTGATCGGGATCGTGGTTACCAATGCCATCGTCCTGATCGACCGCGTTATTCACAAAGAGCGTGAAGGGATGTCGACCCGCGAAGCGCTGCTGGAAGCCGGTTCGACGCGTCTGCGTCCGATCCTGATGACGGCGCTCGCCACGATCGGTGCCCTGATCCCTCTGGTCGCCGGCTGGGAAGGCGGCGCCGGCATCATCTCCAAAGGTCTCGGCATCACGGTTATCGGCGGTCTGATCAGCTCTACGCTGCTGACGCTCGTAATCGTGCCGGTCGTCTACGAATTCCTGATGAAGATCAGCTCCAAATCGCGCGCCAGACGCGCCGAAATGGAAAAGCTGGAGACTCCTCTGAATTAAACGGCGGCTCCGAAGACTTTCCAAACACAAAGAACCCTTCACCCCGCGAACCGTGCGGGGTGAAGGGTTCTTTTTTTGTCGTGAGACGAAGGGACGGCGAACTCGGGCAGGGAGCTGCGGAGCTTCCGCGTATCTCCTTTTGCGCGAAGCCGCCTTATTTCTCCGGTACAGTATGCTTCGCTTCGCCTTCTTCGCTCTCGTCTTCGTGGTTCACGCCCGTTCCCCGTTGAAGCTGCGCAATCTCCGGGAATACCGGTTCAAGCTGATCGTACACCCGCTTGAACAGCGAATAATAACGTTCGTACGTTCCGAAGCGCTGCGGGTCCGGCTCATGCGTGCGCAGGATGCCGATCCGCTCCTTCACTTCGCTTAGATCGCCGATCGCGCCGTCCGCCAGCATGGCGACGGAGGCTGCGCCAAAAGCCGAAGCTTCATACGTATCCGGCACAATGACGCGAGTGCCCGCCAGATCCGCCAGCATCTGCGTCCAGGTTTCGCTTTTGGCGAATCCTCCGGAGGCCAGCAGCGACCGATTGGATACGTCATGCTGCGTCAAGGCATCGTAGACCGTGCGTACGGCGAACAGGACGCCTTCCATGGTGGCGCGGCCAAAATGGGCGCGGCCGTGATGCAAAGTCGCACCAAAATAAGTCCCCCGGGCATCTGCATTCCAGTAAGGTGCCCGTTCTCCGCTTAAATAAGGCAGGAACAGCAGCCCTTCGGAACCGGGCGGCACGGAATCCGCCAGCTGCATGATCCGGTTCAACGCTTCTTTCTCCTTGAGGTCGGCACTCTCGCCTTCGCCGATTACGAATTTCTCCAGATACCAGCGCAGCGCGATGCCTCCGTTGTTGGTCGGACCGCCGATCAGCCAGCGGTCCGGTTCGAACGCGTAGCAGAAGGTCCGGCCGCCGATATCCGTACTCGGATGTTCGGCAAACGAGCGCACGGCACCGCTCGTTCCGATCGTCACCGCCGTTTCTCCCCGTTCAAGAGCGCCTACGCCTACATTGGCAAGCGCTCCGTCGCTTGCGCCGGCAATCCACGGCGTCTCCGGCCGCAGGCCCATTCGCCCCGCAAGGGCCCGGTCCATGCCGCTGAAGCGTTCCGTGATCGGCACGATCTCACCGAGCCGTTCCGGGGAAAGGCCGGTCAGACGCAGTGCCGATTCGTTCCAGTCCAGCGTATTCAGATCGAGCATGCCTGTCGCCGAAGCGAGCGAGACATCGATCGCATAACGGCCGAACAGCCGATAGAGCAGATACTCTTTAAACGAAATGAATTTGGCCGCCCGCTTGAATAGTTCCGGTTCGCGGCTGCGCAGCCAGAGCAGCTTGGTCAGCGGCGACATCGGATGGACGGGAGTCCCTGTCGCCCGGTACAGCCTTCCGGCTTCGCCGTTTCGGCGCAGATCGTTCGCCTGTCCGAGGCTTCGGTTGTCCGCCCACGTAATCAGCGGCGTCAGCGGCTTCCCTTCGCTGTCCACGGCCATGACACTGTGCATGGCCGCGCTGATGCCGACGGCCGAAATCTCGTCCGCCCGGGCTCCCGCATCCTGCATCGCGCCCCGGATCGCTTCGATTACGGCATCCAGCAGCTCGTCCGGGCGCTGCTCGGCGCGTCCCGCTTCCGGTACCAGCAGCGGATAAGCCTGCTGCGAACCTCCGCGAATCCCGCCTTTCTCATCATATAAAAAGGCTTTGGTGCTTGTCGTTCCGATATCAAGTCCGATATATAGTCCCATGACGGAATCCTCCTTCGCTTTCGGCCCAAATGGTACCTTGACCCACCCTAATCCGAGGTTTACGTTCTCTTCAAGCACACGCGCTTTAGGTGCGTTTGAAGGGGGCGTACCCTTACCTTTAACTTGGTCAAGGTATTGGTCTATGGCCCATTTGGACACCCGGCAGGCAAACGAAACATTCATGACAAAAGCCGCCTGCATGCTTCTCCGAACGGAGAAGCATGCAGGCGGCCTGTTGGGTTATCGGTTATGGATACGGTCAGTCGTCGATCCGGGCGCTGAGCCACTGGTAATCGCGGGTAATCAACGCTTCCAGCATGCCGCAGAGTTCCAGATACAGCGCGCTTTCGGTATGGCTACGAAGCTCGGCGCAGAATGAAGGCACCCAGGTCAGCAGATGGCGCTTCACGAATCCCAATTGGATCCGGGCCAGGCGCTCGCGCTCTTCACGGGAACGTACCCCTTCGGTCATCCGCTCGGCCAGTACCGTCATAAATTCCAGTTCCACGCTCAGTTCGTCGTCTTTTTCCCCGGCCGTTTTATTCAGGATTACGCCCGCACGGTCGTATTCCGCACTGGCCCGGCAGGCTGTCACTTCGGCGGTGCCGCCGGCATAGAACGACTCCCGCAGAGGGATGCCGCTGGACTGCCGCCGTCCGACCAGACGTTCGTATTCGTGCGACTCCGCTGCACAAAAGGCAGGCAGCGAAGAAGTATCCCGATCGGCGACCAGCACTCGGAATCGTCCAAAAGCTTCATTGTCCCAGCTAATCCGTTCGAGATGGCGGCGCCATTTCATCAGCAGATGGACACTCGGTTTATAAATGATAAAATCGCTCAGCAGCTGATACAGCGTCAATCGGGTATATGTCCAGTGTTCGTCTCCGTGGGCGGCCGATTCGGGTCTTTCCATCATTGCGGTCGTCATCAGCGTGAACCTCCTTAGGGAATGGGCGTCCGGAAGTCCCTAACCAAGTGAAGGAGGCCCGTCGCCTGAAATATAAATTTGTCCGTGTCATGGATCGTTCGGTTTGTACACGCTTACAAGTCAAGTATACCCGCAATTTGAAACAGATAGTCCTGCATGATGTGACAAAACGGTTGCAGTTTGCGGAAGCCCCGTACAGACGGCTTTTCGGGTCCGATTCCTTCTTTCTTTCATTAACGCTGTGCATTATTTTGTTGTAATCTGTCTGAGGAAG
Organism: Saccharibacillus qingshengii; assembly: GCF_013185195.1. Lineage (GTDB taxonomy): Bacteria > Bacillota > Bacilli > Paenibacillales > Paenibacillaceae > Saccharibacillus > Saccharibacillus qingshengii. Next base: position 26,286 of record NZ_JAAZWC010000014.1, on the reverse strand, counting down.
GACTATATTGTCGATTAAGGGTATGCCGTCCGACTTGGTTCCCGGCCTATATGTGACTTAAGATGTAAGCCCTTACTTAAAAAGAAACGGATTTTCCGCAAGGGGTGTGCGCGACGTGTTAGAACGACAAAAGAACAATCCTCAACCGACCTCCTCCCATACGAATCACGCCGCTTTCCTTCCGCTCAAAGCCTTCAACTTTTTCCTTTACGGTGCAATCGCGGTCTTTGCCAGCTTTTTTCCGCTCTATCTTCAAGACGCGGGCATGAGCAAGCTCGAGATCGGAACGCTGATGGCCATCGGGCCGTTCGTTTCGCTGATCGCCAATCCGTTCTGGGGTTACCTGGGCGATCGGATGGAGAACACGAGGCGCATGCTGATTCTGATGCTGGCCGGCACCCTGGTGCTGGCGCAGTTCGTTTTCCATGTGCATTCGTATGCGATGATTTATCTGGCCATGATTGCCTTCTTCTTTTTCCAGAGTCCGATGTTCGCGCAGAGCAATACGATGATTCTCGGCTATATCGACGGGAGCGGCCGCAAATTCGGCGGTTTTCGTCTGTGGGGTTCGCTCGGCTGGGCGCTGACTGCGGCGGCTGCGGGCTTCGTTATTGACCGAACCGGAACGTCTCCGGGCATGCCCTGGTTGTTCACGGGACTGCTCTCGATGACGCTGCTCTGCGCGGTTATCCTGCCTTCCCTACGCCGTCCGGCCGCCACGTCGACCGTGGCGCCGGGCGGATTCCGCAAAGTGCTCACCAATCCGACCTTTGCCGCGTTCCTGCTGCTTGGCGTTCTCGTCTCGATTCCGAACGCCATGAACGGCACGTTTATGACCTTGTATATCACCGACCTGGGCGGTTCGCGCGAAATGGTAGGCTGGGCGGTATTCTCGGCCTCCGCGCTGGAAGCCGTATTCTTCCTGATCTTCGACCGGTTCTTCCGCCGCCGGCTTGGCTTTATGATGATCTGCCTGACAGCCGTGAGCGTGCTGTTTGCGCTGCGTTGGTATCTCATGTCGGTCGTAAGCGATCCGATGTCGATCATCTATATTCAAATGCTGCACAGCGTAACGTATGCCGGTTATTTCTATGTCGGCACGCATATGACCAGCATGTTCGTACCCGATTCGTACCGCGGCACCGGACAGGCGCTGTTCACGCTGTCCTGGAGCGGGATCTCCGGCGTTGCAGCCGGCATTATCGGCGGCTGGATGTTCGACAATTTCGGCGCGCCGATGATGTATCAGAGCGGCACCGTACTCTCGGTAATCGGAGCCGCCGGCTTCGCGGCAATGGGCTATACGCTCTACCGCAGCGGCCGGCAGGTTCCGGTCGCGGCCCCGGGCAAACAGTAGCGCAGGAATGTTGGGTTAGGTGAATTCGTCAAAGACCCCCGGTTCTCCGTCAGCGGCGGAGAATCGGGGGTCTTTTTGCAGGTGCTATTTGATTTCGGGTACAATCCGTCAGTCGTTCTTGCGAGCTTGTCCGCCTTTGCGTCCGGCTTCCTCACGGCTCATCTTGCCGTCGTTGTCGTCGGAATCCGAACCGCCGCGCGCTTTGCCGCCTTCGCTGCCGATCTCCTGATAGAACTCTTTGTCATGGGAAGCGGAAGTGGCCTCGCCGCCTTTTTGCCCGATTTCCTGGTAAAATTCTTTGTCGTGATTGTTCGATGTAGCTTCGCCGCCCAGTCGTCCTGCTTCTTCGCGGGACATCTTGCCGTTGTTGTTCTGGTTGTCATTGCTTGCCATGATTAATCACTCCTTGATATTTTTTGAGAAATCTGATGAGCTACAGCCTTATTTTACCCGCTGCAAACGAAGTTAAACATTTCTTCAAAAGTAATTTAAATCCATTTACAAACAGCGCAAAACGGCTGCTGATTCGGACGGAAGGCCGGAACCCTAACTATTTTGACTGACCGGATGTTGGATACGCTGTGTTAGGTCCGCCGTCGTCCACGATGTATTTTTAACCTGTATTTTTGGTTTTAAACACGTAAAAAAACCTCCCCTGCTTTCTGTCTCGCACACTGTTTTCACTGCGGTAAATCTCTGTCTGTCACTCGTCTGAACCCTTCTGTCATGAGGTTTAAAGCCAGCAAAAAACCGCTTCGACCGAAGCGGTTTTTTTGGCAGCTCTATTGCGGCTAAAATTTCTTTTTTTATTTTTTCGGCATTTTGAACGAGCTCTTCATCGACACGATTCGGCCGAAGACCGGCTTGCCCGGCTCCGACAGCTGCGGATCGACATTGAAGTAGCCGTGACGGAAAAATTGGAACTTGTCCTGCGCCGCGGCGTCTTTCATCTGCGGTTCCACAAAGCCCTGCACGATTTCCAGCGAATCTTTGTTGACCTTCTTGAGGAAGTCGTCCACTTCGTCCGCGGAAACGTCGTTCGTCTCGTCGGTCGCCAGTTCTTCCGATTCCTCGTCTTCGCCGAGCAGCGGCTCGTACAAACGGAACTCGGCCGGCACGGCGGCGGAAGCGTCCACCCAGTGAATCGTGCCTTTGACTTTGCGGGCGTTGAAGTCGCTGCCGCTCTTCGTCTCCGGATCGTACGTGCAGTGGATCTCGACCACTTCGCCGCTGTCATCCTTGATGAAGTCATGGCACTTGATGAAATACGCATGCTTCAGGCGCACTTCGTTGCCCGGGAACAGACGGAAATATTTGCTGACCGGCTCTTCCATGAAATCGTCCTGCTCGATATAAATCTCGCGCGAGAACGGAATTTGGCGAACGCCCATTTCTTCGTTCTCCGTATTGTTTTCGGCCGGCAGCAGCTCGCTTTCGCCTTCCGGGTAGTTCGTGATAACGACTTTGAGCGGACGCAGCACGGCCATCGTTCTCATTGCTTTCATCTTCAGGTCTTCGCGGACGAAGTGCTCCAGCGTCTGGATATCGACCAGGCCCTGGCTTCTCGAAATCCCCGTCTCGTAAATGAAATTCTTGATCGCGTCCGGCGTATAGCCGCGGCGGCGCAGTCCGGAAATCGTCGGCATGCGGGGATCGTCCCAACCGTCGACCAGATTCTCTTCGACCAGCTTGCGCAGTTTGCGCTTGCTTGTCACCATCGTGGACACGTTCAGGCGGCCGAATTCGTACTGGCGCGGCTGCGCCTCCATCTCGCATTGGCTGACGACCCAGTCGTAGAACGGACGCTGATCTTCGAACTCCAGCGAGCAGAGGGAGTGCGTCACGCCTTCGATGGCGTCTTCGAGCGGATGCGCGAACGTGTACATCGGGTAGATGCACCATTTGTCGCCCGTGTTGTGGTGCGTCGTATGCGAAATCCGGTAGATGACCGGATCGCGCAGGTTGATATTCGGCGAAGCCATGTCGATCTTCGCGCGCAGGACGCGTTCGCCGTTCTTGAACTCGCCGTTTCTCATCCGCGTGAACAGATCGAGGTTCTCTTCGACGGAACGGTCGCGGTACGGGCTGTTATGGCCGGGTTCCGTCAGCGTGCCGCGGTTCTCGCGAATCTCGTCGGCCGATTGGTCGTCGACGTACGCGAGGCCTTTGTTGATGAGCAGCACCGCACGGTTGTACATTTCGTCAAAATAATCCGAAGCGTAATATTGGTTGTCCCACTCGAAGCCAAGCCACTTAATGTCTTCCTTGATCGAGTTGACGTATTCGACGTCTTCCTTGACCGGGTTCGTATCGTCGAAACGCAGGTTGGTGCGTCCGCCGAATTCGTCCGCCAGCGCAAAGTCGATAAAGATCGCGCGTACGTGTCCAATATGCATGTAACCGTTCGGTTCCGGAGGGAAGCGGGTGACGACCTCTTTCACTTTGCCGCTCTTGAGGTCTTCTTCAATAATGCTTTTAATAAAGTTCGGTGGGGTCTTGGCATTCTCCACGGATATCAACCTTTCGTTATTCCCAGATTCTTTGACACAAAAAAAGTCTCGTTCCTTATCCAGCTTGCTGCTTCTAAATATAACGCAACCGGCAAAACCGTTCAATCGAAACACCCGGGTCCGCGGGGTCAGGCAGCATCTTTCGTTTCTTTTGACGGCCTCTGCACGATCGGGTAGCATGAAGGTTATCATCCCCACCCAAAAGGAGCGAAAGGCCGTATGTTCGTTTTTCCGTTAAAAGAATCCCTTATGCTCAAGCCGCTGCGCAGCGGGCATGCCCGCGAACTGCTCGCACTCGTCGAAGAATCCCGCCACACCCTGCGTCCCTGGATGCCCTGGACGGGGCAGATGCAGAGCCTTGCCGATGCCGAGGAATTTATCGCGGCGGCCGCAAGGCTCTACGCCGATAACGATGCGGTCACGGCCGGCCTCTGGGAAGATGGGCGCCTTGCGGGAGTGATCGGTTTTCATGAGATTAACTGGCGCAGCCGCTCTGCGCAGATCGGCTATTGGCTCGGCGGTTCGTTCGAAGGCCGGGGCCTGATGTCGCTCGCCGCGCGCTCTTTGATCGATTATGCGTTCATCGAGCTGGACCTCAACCGGATCGAGATTCGCTGCGCCACCTTGAACCGGCGCAGCCGGGCCGTTCCGGAGCGGCTCGGATTTCTGCTCGAAGGTATACTGAGACAAGCGGAGAAACTGGAAGGCGGTTATATGGATCATGCCGTTTACGGCATGCTGGCCGAAGAATGGAGCGCGAAACGGCCTCTTTTGTAACCCGCCTTGGCAGCTACAGCAGCCAGCAGCTCATCAATACATCGTCCACATATTGTCCTTCGATCACATATTCCCGCGCAAGCCTTCCTTCTTCCCGAAAGCCGCAGCGTTTGTAGAAGCGAATCGCATCTTCATTGGTCGACAGCACGCGCAGACGCAGTTTTTTGACGCCCCGGCGGAGCGTGTGCAGTTTGACGGATTCGATCAATTTGCGGCCGACGCCCAGCCCTTGATAAGCCGGATGCACCGCAATATAAATTTCCGCGACATGCGAGTTGGTGAACATCATCGTAGGCGGCCGCCAGCCGATACAGCCGATCACAAAGCCGTCGCATTCGGCGACAAGCTGGTTCTCCGGCGGACAGCTGCGCAGGTAATGCGTACGCGACTTCCAGACCGGAATTTGCGGCGAATTGCGCGAGTTCCAGACCAGCTTGTCGATTTTCATGAGCGGCTTGGCATCCTTGATCTGAGATTCCCGAATCGTCACTTCATTTTCAATCACCCGCTTCATCCCCGCTCCTCCTCGGCCTATTGTCTTTCTATAGCGATCGCCCTGCCGGAGACCTGGAGCCTATGATTCAATACGAAGAATCCGAACGACAGGACGGCGGCCGCCACGGCCAGCCAAGCGACCGGTTCGAGGCCGCCGCGGTCGTACAGAATCCCCATGATGTAAGGTCCGATCACCCTGCCCGCCTGTCCGATCCCGCCCGATATGCCGAGATAGAACGGTGCGTTGGCGCTGGTGCGTTCGGAGATAAAAGCCGGCATTGCCGGTTGGAACAAAATCTCCCCGATCGTCGCCAGAAACATCGCCGCAACCATCGCCCCGTACTGCGGAAACAGCAGGATTACCGTATAGCCCGCCAGGTAGAACAGACTGCCCGCCGTCATCTGCGTCTCCGGCTTGCGAGCGAACGTCCGCTTCATCCACGAAATAAGCGGTTGGAGCGCGAAGATCAGGACACCGTTCATCGTCCATAAGATGCTGTAATGCGAAGCGGGCTGGCCTTCGGACAAGATGGACGGCGACACGCCGCCGTTCCAGATACAGTTGCCCAACCACAGAAACAAAGCGCCGATCCCCATATACAGATACACACGCGTGTTCAGGAGCAGCGGCAGTGCCTTTTGCTCCCTCTTCGACGTCTTCGCTTCGATATGCAGACCGCCGGAGCGGTCTACCCGATTCAGATAGACGAAAAAGTATCCGGCGAACAGCAGGCAGGTCACGCCGTTCAGCACGAATGTCAGCGGAAACGACAGGTCCGCCAGCGGTCCGCTGATCGCCGTCCCGAGCGCCACGCCGATATTGTTGCCGACGTAGATCGTATTGAAGATCTCGCCGCGCCGGGAAGCGAAGCGGAAACCGACAAATGCCTGGATCGCCGGCAGTGTCATGGCATTGCTGAAACCGACGATCAGCATCGTCAGCATGTATACCTGCCAGTGCGAGCTGACGATCGGCAGCGCGAACAGCGACAGTGCGTTGATCAGCAGCGAGCCGACCAGCAGCTTCTTGACGCCGATCCGGTGATACATCGCTCCGCCGACCAGCTGTCCGCCGATGCCGCCGAGCGACTGCAGCAGGATGACCAGGCCGGCATCCTGCATGCTGCGGCCAAGTTCGCCGAAGACGTACATCGTCGTCAGCGGCCACATCAGCGCGCTGCCGGTCGAGTTGATGAGACTCGCCAGCAGCAGCGCCTGAATTTCTTTGGGATATCGTTGAAGCCAGTTCATGAGCGTTCTTGCCCTTCTTTCGTCCTTCGTTCATGCCGGATGCCCCGGCATGATGATCCGATTGTCTGACAGCGTACGGAACCGGATCCGGTTCCGGTCAGGATGCCGGGTCGGCAGAATCCGCTTCCGCCGGGCGGATCTCGACGGTCGTCGAGAAGAATGTCGCCCCGCCGCCAAGGTCGGCGATCCGGGAAGACGTCAGCGCATTGGCGAGACGCTTCGAAGCCCGGGGGCCGTCTTCCGATCCGCCGGACCACCATAATCCCTGGCTGACCACCGTACCGGGCAGCATGAGGTTGGTGACGGAAGCCTTGAGTCGGTAGGAGCCGCGGTCGTTGTAGGCTTCGACGAACTGTCCGTCTTCGAGGCCTCGGGATTCCGCATCCAGAGGATGGATCTGGAGCAGCGGTTCTTTTTCCATCGACTGATGCTTGCCGACGTTCGCGAACGTCGAGTTGAGGAAGTTATGGTTGGGTGGACTGATAAACATCAGCGGATAACGGCCCTGCCGCTCTGCCCGGTTCTCGCCATCGAAGCCTTCCTCAAGCGGCAGATAGGTCGGCAGCGGCGGCAGACCCAGCGCTTCGAGCTGCCGGGAATACAGTTCGATTCGGCCTGAAGGTGTCGTCAGGCGGTTCAGGTAATCGGCTTTGGGCGCCAGATCGAGTGCGACGAACCGCTCTTCCTTGAGACGTTCCAGCGTCACCCCGTTCAGATACGGATTGTCCGGGTTGTCGAGCGCGGCGGCGATCACCGTCTCCTCGCTTTCTTGGAAAGCCTCTTCTTCGAAGCCCATCGCTTGGGCAAGCAGCTTGAACAGTTCGAAATTGCTTTTGCTCTCGCCGGCCGGTTCGATGACCGGCTGCTGAAGCTGGACATAATGATGCCAGTACGACGTATACAGATCGGTATTTTCGAAGCTGGATGTGGCCGGCAGCACGATATCGGCGTACTTGGCCGTATCGGTCAGGAACAGCTCGTGCACGACCGTGAACAAATCTTCCCGCTCTAGTCCTTCCCGTACGCGCTCCGATTCCGGCGCCACGACGGCCGGATTGCTGCCAAATACGAACAGCCCGTGCACCTTGGGCTGCAGGGTCAGCAGCGCGTCGGCCAGTTTGTTCATATTGATCGTGCGTACGCCCGGGTTGGGACGCAGTTCGGGACGCTGCAGCGCCCCGTCGTTGAGCGACGCATACGCGCCGTTGGATTTGAACGCCCCGCCGCCCCGCTTCCATTGGCCGGTCAGCGCCGGCAGACAGGACACGGTCCGCACGGCCATGCCGCCGTTGTCGTGATGCTGAAGCCCGTTGCCGATATGAATATGGCTCGGAGAAGTCTCGCCGTACATCAGGGCGAGCCGGACGATATCTTCCGCCGGCACACCGGTGATACGCGAGACCCGCTCCGGCGTATACGCCTGCACATGCTCGCGCAGCTCCTCGTGTCCAAGCGTATGCTCCCGCAGGAAAGCCTCATCCGTCAGCCCGCGTTCGAACAATACGTGCATCAAGCCTAGCGCAAGCGCCGTATCCGTGCCCGGATGCAGCGGAATAAACCAATCCGCGCGCCGTCCGGTCAGATTCTTGTGCACGTCGATCACGACGACGGTCGCGCCGTTCTTGCGGGCCTGCTCCATCAGCACGGCCTGGTGCATGCTCGTACTGACGATATTGCCGCCCCAGACGATGAACAGCTTGGCGTTCAGCGTGTCCTGCGGGCTCGAGCCTCCGCCGAAGCCCATCGTGTAGCGCCAGCCGGCGTTGCCGGCCGAGTTGCAGATCGTATAGTCGAGTTTGGAAGCCCCCAGACGGCCGAAGAAACGGCGGTCCATGCCTTCGGCGTTGAGCACGCCCATATTGCCGTAGAAGCTGTAGGGCAGAATGCTCTCGCTCCCATGTTCCGCCGACAGACGATTCAAGCGGTCCGCGATTTCCGCAATCGCTTCCGGCCAGGAGATGCGGACGAATTCCCCGGAACCTTTCGGGCCGGAGCGTCTCAGCGGATATAGCAAGCGCTGCGGATGGTTCACCCGCTCCGCCATATTTCTGACTTTATTGCAGATCGCTCCCTTGGTCTCGGGATGATCGGGGTTACCGGTAACTTTGACGATTTTTCCGTTTTCCTTATGCAGCAGCAGGCCGCACGTATCCGGGCAGTCGAGCGGACAGACTGCCGGAAATACGCCGCTCGGCCGTTCGGTCATGTTCATGACGGACGGCTCCTTTCCCTTGTCGACTCGTAATATCTTTCCGGCCTTTATTGTAGCATAATTTCTTCGCGAAATATTTTCCCGAATCCTCGAGGGGAATGTTTCAATCCGGAGGGCTCCGGGGTATTAAAAAGCATTGGCAAATAGGCAGTACATGATGTCCCCTTCATAAGCTGTTCCTGCTGCCATATCATGGACCACTCCCGAAATTAGCCTTCACAAGATCCTTCCCCCGGACTTGTGAAGGCTAATTTGTTTTGTCCGAACTTTTTCTCCGCGGCAGGCGTCTATTCATAGAGATCCGCAGTTCACCCAGATCCGCAGCCAAGGAGGCGAAGACTTTGCACCCAAAAAAATTATGGATCCCCGCAGCGGCCTGCATGCTGGCGCTTACCGCCTGCTCGCCAACGCAATGGGCCAATAAAGTGATCGAAGAGCGCGTCATTCAAGTCAAACGTTACCCCGATCAACAGAAGCCGTATGTCGGCTATGCTTCGGCGTTCAAAGGATATACATGGAAAAAAGGCGAAGAGACCACGCCTAAATCAGCCTGGGAAGATGTGCCGGAAGCGGAGTCGATAGGCGATCCGAATGAGATCGATATCTCCCCCAAGTCCTCGTACAGCTCCAATTGGTCCGGCCTCAAACACAAAATTTCGGGAAAGTCGCTCGCTTCGCTGGTCGAACGCGCGGCTGCTTACGAATATAAGCATCAAGTGAGCGGGATCCGAATCGACTCCAGCATCGATCAGGGCGAATATACCCTGGCTTCTTTTGGCTACCGCTACAAAGAAGAAAACTTTATGGGTATTATGTTGACCAAACGCGAAGCGGATCGCTACGTCTATCAATCGCTTAACTTCTCGTGGGAACTGACCGACGAAGGCAGGATGCTTCCGTTCGTTCCGGGTACCGGTGCGATGAGCGTAGACGACCAAAAAGGCAGCAGCGTCTATTGGCTGGGCGGCACGGTCAACGACGAGCGGATCAAACAGATCGTCATGCATTTCGATAACGTCAGCGAAGTCATCCCGATCGAAGATGACCAGCTCACTTATCTGATTAATGACGAACGCGGCGCAAATGGCGAAAGCGACCGGGAGCTTCAATACATCGAAGGCCTCGACCAGGACGGCAAAGCCGTCTATACCTGGCAGTATTGATAGCAGTATTGGCAAAAAGAACCTCGAGAGGTGGAGGCCTCGGGGTTTTTAGTCTTTTTAACGCATTTTTACAACCCCTTTACCCGACGTTCGGACTGTGCGCTTGTTTACCGTCATGCTATATTTAGAGCATACGTCTTTTTTCGCGACCTCATGACTTTCCACAAAAAGGAGACTTGCATCATGCCAAACAGCATAGCGGTATTCTGCGGCTCAAGAGAAGGCGCTTCGCCCGCATATATGGACAGTGCCCGAGCCTTGGGCCGCGAGATGGCTCGCAGAGAAATCAAATTGGTCTATGGCGGTTCACGCATGGGTCTGATGGGCGCAGTCGCCAACGCAGTGTTGGAGAACGGCGGCCAGGCTGTAGGCGTGCTGCCGGACTTCATGCAGGGCCGGGAGATTGCCCATACGGGCCTGACCGAGCTGATCATGGTCAAATCCATGCACGAACGCAAAGCCAAGATGGCGGAACTGGCCGAAGGCTTCATTACGCTGCCCGGCGGCTCCGGTACGATGGAAGAATACTTCGAGATCTTCACCTGGGCGCAGCTCGGCCTGCATACGAAGCCGACCGGCGTGCTGAATTCCGACGGCTATTACGATCCCCTGATCGCTTTGTTCGACCGGATGACCGGCGAAGGGTTCGTCATGCCTCATCATCGGGCGATGATGCTGACGGCCGAAGACCCCGCCGACCTGCTGGATCGTATGGAAGCTTACCGGGCGCCGGAGAATCCTCAGGTGCTGACCGAAGAACGCACCTGATCGGGCCGGTTCTTTTGGACACAAACGCAAAAGAACGACTCGAACAATAAACACGGTGCTCTCCCCTGCTTTCCAATCTGCCAAAAGACCCGCCCAAGCCGTTAAAACGGCAAGGAGCGGGTTCTTTTTAGATCGATTCGGCTTTATTCGGTTCGTTCTTAAGCGTGCTTCTGCAGCTCGGGAGCTACGTAACTGGGTGATTGGGCCGCCTCTGCCTTGGCTTCGGCGGGTTTGCGCAGATAAGTGCCCCAATAGGCGGCGCCGACAAAGATGGCACCTCCGGCCAGATTGCCGAGCCATACCGGTACAAAGTTCACGAAATATTGTCCCCAGGTGAAATGACCTTCGAAGATGGCGGCCGGAATCAGGAACATGTTGGCGACAACGTGCTGGAAGCCGATCGCGACAAACGCCATGGTCGGGAACCAGATGCCCAGAATCTTGCCGCTCATATTGTCCGCTCCGTAGCTGAGCCATACGGCCAGAGCCACCAGCCAGTTGCAGCCGATCCCGGAGATGAACGACTGCAGGAAGGTACTGTCGATCTTATGTCCGGCCATGTCGACCAATTTGTCCAGGTAAGGACCCGAAGCGGTAAGGCCTACGATATGGCCGAAGAAATAGGCGACGAAGATCGCTCCGGCAAAGTTGGCGATCGTAATCAGAACCAGATTCTTCATCATCTCGCCTGTCGTGATGCGCCGCGCCATACGGGCAAGCGGCACCGCCATCATATTGCCGGTCAGCAGTTCTCCGCCGGCCAGCAGAACCAGAACGAGCCCCACCGGGAATACGGCTGCCCCGATAAAGTTGGCCATGCTGCCCCATTCTTCCGGCGTGTTCGCGATTACCCGGATATCGAGCAGAAATCCAAGTGCAATAAACGCTCCGGCCAGGAATCCAAGAATCAGCACGGAAGAGAGCGGATTATGCGCCTTTTTGACGCCGTTCTCAACCGTGACTTCCGCGATTTGCGGCGGTTTGTTGTAAGCCATTGTTGATGTCCCCTTTATAGCTAAAATTTGAACATTCCCTTGTCGTAACCCATTTTAGCCCAGAAGATCGGACAGGTACGTGATAAACGTCATAAAATCCGAAATAAAGTGAAAACTTTCACTTAATTTTCTTTCCTCTCTTTTTTGCTGCTTCGGTATACTAAAAGAGAAGGTGGACAAACTCCTACGAAAGGTGGCGACCGCCGTGAACAGCAGCTTTTCCAAGCAAACTCCGATCCCTCGCTGGATGCAAGCCATTCCCGGTTCCGATACCTGGATCAGCGCCGAACTGATCGACAAAGGCTGGTCGGCCGACCGTAAATACCGGATTGGCGCGACAGGCGGTGTCTCCATGCTGCTGCGGGTATGCGAAGCTTCGCTGGCCGAATCCAAACGTGCCGAATATATCCGGGTCGGTCAGGCTGCTTCTCTGGGCATTCCCAGTTCGAAACCGATCGATTTCGGCATCTGCGGCGCGGACTCGACCGATCCCGACGATCCCGACAGCGCTTCGTTCGTCTATTCGCTGCTAAGCTGGATCGAAGGCGAAGACGCCCAGGATCTGCTGCCGGATCAGACCGACGAAGCCGCTTACCGTTACGGACACTCGGCAGGGACATGGCTGCGCCGTATGCACGGACTGCCGGCTCCCGTTCATACCGAACCTCCCGCCGTTATGCTGCGCCGCGAGCTGGAACGCAAACGGGCCGCTTACGCCCAATGCGGATACCGCCTGCCGTTCGGAGAACGCCTGCTGTCGCAGATCGAAGCACGGCTGCCGGTTCTGGATGAAGCTGTGCCCGGTTTCCGGCAGGGCGATTACCATCCCGGCAATATGATTATCGGTCCCGACGGGCAGCTGAACATTATCGACTTCAACCGTTCAGGGTACGGCGATCCGTACCGGGACTTCAACCGGCTGGAGACGTTCACCAGCCGGATCAGCCTGCCGTTTGCCCAAGGTCAGCTCGACGGCTACCGGGAGAGCGGTCCGCATGATCCCGATTTTTGGCGGAGAATATCGCTGTACTGCGCCATGGAATGCATGTTTGCGATCCTCTGGGCTGTTCCGTTCGGCGAACCGGAGATCACCGACACCTTGGAACGCTCGGAGCGGATCTGGACCGATTTCTCGGGCTTTGAGCAGGATGTTCCGCTGTGGGCGGACAAGGCCTGAGTCTTCGCTCCCGAGTGCAGCCTAACGCGAAAAGCCCGCCGGGTAGGCGGGCTTTTCTTATATATTCCGGAGAGCGGCATTCGCAAACAACCCTCCCTATACACAGCTTAACGATTAGACGTTGGTTTGTTCTTTGACGGAACGGGCCGCTTTCTCTTCGATCTCGGCAGTCGGCTGGGCTTCCATCGCGGCAAAACCGAGGGAGTTCAGGTAGTTCCAAGGTTTGTTGTAATGCGGTTGGAAGAAGAAGTCGACAAAGGCCAATTCTTCGACGGTCATCTTGTTCTGGATGCAGACCGACAGCGTATTGATCGACTGGGTCAGATCCACTTTGGACATCAGCTGCGCTCCGACGATGCGGCGGCTGTCTTTTTCGAATACGATCTTGAATGTCGCTTTCTCGTACTCGGGCATGAATTCCGGACGATAGTTGTCTTCGAACATCGCCGTTGCCACATCAAGTCCCGCTTCCACAGCAGCCGCTTCGGTCATGCCGGTAGCCGCGATATTGTCTTCGTAAATCTTGATGCCGCTCGTACCTTGGGTGCCCATATAAGCAATCTTCTTCTCGACCAGGTTCAGCGCGACGAGCGTACCCATACGTACCGCGTTGGTTGCAAGCGGGATATAGGCGGCTTTGCCGGTCGGGTTGTAACGGATCGCGCAGCTGTCTCCGGCCGCATAGACGTCTTTGACGCTGGTTTCCATATAGTTGTCGACCAGGATAGCGCCGTTCGGCAGCATATCGACCTGACCTTTGAGCAGTTCCGTGTTCGGACGGAAACCGATGCACAGAATGACCAGATCCGCTTCGTGTTCGCCTTTGGTCGTGACGACTTTTTGTACGCTGCCGGCCTGGCCTTCAAAACGCACCACTTTTTCATCCAGAGCCAGTTGAATGCCTTGTTGAGTCAGCGATTCTTCGATACGGTCCGTAAATTCGGCATCCAGGTATTTGCTCAGGATACGCGATTCGGCATCGATCAGCGTCACTTCTTTGCCGTTCATTTCGAAAGCTTCGACCAGCTCGACCCCGATGTAGCCGGCACCGATGACGACGACTTTTTTCGCCGTTTTCGATTTTTCGATAATGGTATTGGAATGGTTGAAGTTTTTCGAAAGAATGATGTTCTCCAGCTCGATACCTTCGAATTTCGGTACGATCGGCCACGATCCGGTAGTCACGATCAGCTTGTCAAACGTATCGCCGAACTCTTCGCCCGTTTCCAGGTTGCGAACTGTCAGCGTTTTGCCCGAAGCGTCCACGTTCAGCACTTCGTGCCGCATCCGGGTTTGAACGCCCAGCGTCATCAGATGTTCAGGGGAAGAATAGAAGAGGCCGTTCGGGTCTTTGACGACTCCGCCGACATACAGCGCGATTCCGCACGACAGGAACGAGATATTGTCGTTGCGCTCGTATACCGTGATTTCGGCATCCGGGTAGAGCTTGGCGGTGCGGACGATAGCGGCGGTTCCTGCGTGTGTACAACCGATAACTGCGATCTTCATGAGTGAATTCCTCCAATAGGATAGTTTTATGTGAGTGAAGCGAATAAAGACAACTTTTCATTTGTGAAAATAGGTACATATCAAGTTAAAAAAAGAAGCGGGATAAGCTTGGCCGGAAAGTCTGTTCTCGTTCAAGTGATTGTGAATTCGTTCACCTGATATCCCTATTATAGTGTGACATATTTCACATTGCAAGCCCGAAATACATGTTTCTTCTCGATTTCACCGTTCCGACACAATGAAAGCGGTAATCAAGTCTTTAAGAACGCGGTATCGTGCCTTTTGTCACTGTTTTCCAAAAACCCAAAAACCGCGCCCGGCAAAAGCCTGCCAAAGCGCGGTTGATGGATACAGCGAAAAAGAAGACTCGATCTGCGTCAGAGGCTCGCCGCGGTTCGCGGTTACTGCGAAGCGGTACGAAGCGTGTCTACGCCCGGAGCAATCGCAGCGGGACCTACGCCGGTGCCGCGCTTGCGTTCTTCGGAGAGCGCATAAAGCGCATAAGGCAGACACAGCGGTACGCCGGTACGCGGATCGGTTACGATATCGGCTTCGATGCCGAAGACTTCGTGCATAACAAGCGGACACATGACTTCAAGCGGCGTACCTGCGGCCAGCGCTTCGCCGTTCTTGATCGCGATCATATGCTGGGCGAAACGCGACGCATGGTTCAGATCGTGCACGACCATGACAATGGTACGCCCTTCCGTCTTGTTCAGATCGTGCAGCAGCTGAAGCACCTCGAGCTGATGCGCCATATCGAGATACGTGGTCGGTTCGTCCAGGAACAGAATATCCGTTTCCTGCGCCAGTGCCATCGCGATCCAGGCCCGCTGGCGCTGGCCTCCGGAGAGCTGATCGATCGGGCGGTCATGGAATTCGCGCATGCCGGTCACGTCAAGCGCCCATTCCACGATTTTTTTGTCTTCGGCTTTCAGCGAACCGAACCCTTTCTGATGGGGGAAACGACCGTAGGATACCAGTTCGGTCACGGTCAATCCTTCCGGAGCGGTCGGAGTTTGCGGCAGGATGGCCAGCTGTTTGGCCACGTCGCGGGTCGACTGCTTGTGGATCGATTTGCCGTCGAGCAGTACGCTTCCGCTCTTGGGACGCATCAGACGGGCCATCGTTTTGAGAATGGTCGATTTGCCCGAGCCGTTGGCTCCGACGAGCGCAGTGATTTTGCCCTGCGGGATTTCAATATTAAGATCTTTGACGATCAGACGGTCCTCATAGGCAATATCGAGATTCGTTGTGCTTAAACGGAACATAGCTTGAACCATTCCCTTCCGGAAAATCTTGGGCCGTGACGGCAAGCAAATTCACGAACCTCTATACGAATAACATCGGCAGTGTCGGTTGGAATTAACTATCGGATATAAAGATCATCGGATCTTCACGGTTTCTTCATTACTGTCTAAGATACTGATAATCATTATCAAATGTCAAGTTAAATTTGCCGCAGCTCTGGTCGATAGGTATCAAAAAAAGGCCCGAAAGCCCCCTTGGCTTTCGGACCTTTCCCGTACTCCGGCGGCATTCCGGGATACGTTCAAACGAGAGTGCGGCGCAATCAGGCTTTGTACTTCAGCTGCTTCTTAAGCTGGCTGACACGGCTCTGGCTGATACCCAACATTTGGGCGATCTCGCTCTGGCTGGCTTCCGGATGGTCGATCAAAGCCTGCTCCAGACGCGGCAGCATATCCGACACGCGGATCCGCTTTTTGGAAGAAGATTCTTCGATAGCCGGCGACTGCTGCACCGGCACTGCCGGAGCGTGCTTCAGCTGCTGCAGACACGAAGCGCATACGAATTGATCCTTGTAGTAAATCACGCTGTCAAGCGTACGGCAGAACGCACACTCGGTGGACTTATACTTGCGCATCACGAGCATGCCGTCGTCCGTTACGAAAAATTCCAACGAATCGCCGATCTCGATATTTCGTGTTCCCCGAATCTCGCTGGGAATTACAATTCTTCCGAGACTGTCCAAGCTACGAATCATTCCGGTATCCTTCATTTTGAATTCCTCTCTATGTGAAGTTAGAGTTTAGCAAAAGGTTTATTTAATACGCAGTATAACATATTTCGGATAAATTGCTACTTTTTGTTCGAAAATATATAAAATCCTAGATACATTACGTAATAAGCGGTGCCTTTTTTCTTCATTCTGTTTGCTCTCTAATGTAAGAGCGCAAACGGTCCGAACCCTTGGCGGAGCCCGCTTTATAAGCAAGCTCAATTTAAATTCATTGTAACTGCAAAGAGTGCTTACATCAAGATAACAAAAAAATAAAAAAATAAAAAATGTAAACAACGGCGCATTTTTCATCGGCGGTTCGCTTTTTTCATATTTGCGTACAGAAAAGAACCGCTTTGGTCAAAAGACGGATCGGTGGAGCCGGAATCCATACGTTTTGACAAAACGGTTTTTTACGAGGTTTAATGCTACGGCTTCAGCGTCATCCCTGACGAGAAAGTCCTATAAGTAGAAAGCCGTCAGACACCGTTCGACTTCCCGCAGGCGGCTTACTGAAGCTTTCTTGCCCGCACATTCGGAGGCTGCGACTTCTGCCGCTGCGCGAGTACAATATAAGCGTCCAACCGCTGGCTCAATTCGACAACGTCCCGGTCACAAAAACTTTTATGTTCCGTGATCTTTAGCAGTTCATGTCGCAGATGCTCGATCATGGTGTACAACGGCTCTTCGTTGCGATATGAATGGTAAGCCAATGCGGTCACCTTCTTTCTCGTGCTTACTTTTTAATCATAGGTGCTGATAGTAAAAAACAATTTTTGCTAAATTCACATAAAAGCATACTTTTTACAATGCAGCCTCACCTCGTCAAGAGAAAGAAACAGGCGGATGTATTGACGAAGGCTTCTTCGGTCTGTTATATCTGAACGTACGTTTGGAGAGCGATCTATTGAACGATCTCTCCCATACTCTTCACCCGAAAGGAAGAAAACAAGTGCCGCCCGACTTCACCGAAGATTCTACCGAATTGACGCATCTGTTTATCCGGACGCTTCGCGCGCATCACAGCCGCATGCATGAAGCGCATCAATCGATCGATATCCATCCCGGCCAAGCGCCGGTCTTTTTTATCCTGTCCAGCCAGGAAGGATTGAACCAGAAAGAGCTGGCCGAGCGGATGCATATCAAGCCGGCAACCCTCACCGTCATGCTGACCCGCCTGGAACAGGGAGGCTTTATCGAACGCTTCTCGGATCCTTCCGATCAGCGGGTATGGCGGGTTCGGCTTACCCGGGAAGGGCATGAAATTTCCCGCCGCGTCCGCCAAGCCGTCGAAGAGATCGACGGCCTCGCGTTTGGCAATTTCTCGCCCGAAGAACGAGAGCAGTTCCGGGGACTGATGAACAAGATGTACGGAAATTTAAAAAAAGGGCCCCAGGAAAATCCCTGAGGCCCTTTTGCCATGCCTTATCCCTGCACGGCCGTTTGCTTAACGGCGCCGACTGCCGCGGCTGCCGGAATCGGAACCCCGTCCGCCGCCTTCCGGACGGCCTCCGCTGCTGCGTCCCGATCCGGAGCCGCTCTTGCCGCCGCGGCCTTGTCCCTGGCCGCCGCGTGTCGGTCCGCCGCTGCGCTCCGAATCGCCGCCGCGCGAGTACCCGCCGCTTCGGCTCGGCTCGCTGCTGCGCCCTGGGCGTGCAGCTCCCGCCGGGCCGCTCTCGCTGCGCGCGGCTCCGCTCCGGCCCGCGCTGTCGCCGCGCGAACTGCCGCCCCGGCGATTGGCGCCTGCGCCGTCGCGTCCGGCACGGTCTTCGCCGCCGGCTACGCGGCGCGTGCCGCCGCGCGAACCTTCGCCGCGTCCCTGCTCGCGGCTTCCGCCGCCTTCGCCGCGGCGTCCGCGGCCGCCTTCTTGATTGCTGCGCCCTCCGCCGGAGCCGCGCCGCGCGCCGCCCTTGACGGAACCTTCGCGGCCCGCACGTTCTTCCCGTCCTTCGCTTGGACGGCGCGTCGCATCGGCAACCCGGATGATGCCGCCATTCTGGAAGGCGACGCGTTCCGGACGCTGCTTCGTCGCGTCTTCGATCAGATCAAGCGTGCTCTGCTCGCGCTGCGTAACGAATGTATAAGCCAAGCCTTTGTCTCCGGCGCGGCCGGTACGGCCGATCCGGTGAATATAGCTGTCCGTATCCTGCGGGATATCGAAGTTGAAGACGTGCGAGACGCCTTCGACATCAAGACCGCGTGCCGCGACATCCGTCGCGATCAGGATCTGCAGACGCGCGTCACGGAACGCGCGCATGACCTGCTCGCGTTTGTTTTGCGACAAGTCGCCGTGCAGTTCCGCGGAATTGTACCCTTCCATCTGAAGCTCTTCGTTCAGCTTGGAAGCGCGGCGCTTGGTACGGCAGAATACAACCGCCAGATAAGGATTGTCGCGGTTAATCAGAAACTTGAGCGCATCGTATTTGTTGCGGTCCGTACATTCAAGCGCGATCTGGCGAATATTGCGCGCCGGAATCTTCTCAGTTGGCGTAATGCTGATCTGCTCGGCGTCTTTGGTATACGCGCCGGCCAGATGACGGACCGTATCCGGCAGTGTCGCCGAGAACAGCATCGTCTGGCGGGACGGAGGCGTCGCTTCGATGATCGCCTGGACTTCTTTCAGAAAGCCCATATGCAGCATTTGATCCGCTTCGTCCAGCACCAGCGTCTTGACTTTACCCAACTTCAGCGTCTCGCGGCGGATATGGTCCAGCAGACGTCCCGGCGTACCGATGACGAGATCGCAGCCGCTTTTGAGCTTGTGCAGCTGCGCTTCGACGTCCTGGCCGCCGTAAACGGACAGAATCCGCATTTCCGGTCCGGCCATTTTGCGCGCTTCCACGGTGATTTGCAGAGCCAGTTCGCGCGTCGGCGCCACGACCAGAGCGGGCGGAAGGCCCATGCCTTCCGAGCGTCCGCCGTCGTTCCATTCCCGTCCGGCTGCAATCTTGTCCAGGATCGGCAGGATAAAGGCCAGCGTCTTGCCTGTGCCCGTCTGCGCCTGAACCATCAGGTCGCGGCCGGCCAGTGCCAATGGAAGCGAAGCCTGCTGCACCGGAGTCGGTACGGTAATACCCTGTGCCTGCAAACGGTCCAGCACCTCGGGAGCGATCCCCAAATCTTTAAATGTCTTCATTCTGTTCATTCCTCCGTATGGGGACTTCTTCCGCGATGCTGGCATTCGCTTGCGCGAATTCCAAAAGAAAGGGCATCCGTCCAAGCGGATACCCCTTTTCCGAAATCAATGGCCCGAAGGCGCGGAAAGTCCCGTTTTTTCAACTGCTTTGCGGCCCTCGTCGTTCAGTCCGCGAATCTCTGCCTGCTTGCCCAACTTGTAATACTCGAATTTGACCCGGGATACCGCCGAAGCGGCCGAGTGATCCCATACCTGCGAATGCGAAAAGTCGATAACCACCTTGTCCGGATCGTCTGCAGGCGTAAAATGATCTACAAAATACGACGCCGTTCCGAAGAACATCTGACCGCGCACTTCGTATACTTTTACCCCGTCTTCCATGCCTGCCGTCACTTTCAGCTTCGCGATCTTCCAGCCGAAATGCAGCGTGCACAGCACGACGCCCACGCCGACGCCGATCGACAGATTATCCGTAACCACGACGATCCCGACCACAATGAGCATCACGATCGTATCCGCAATCGGAATCTTGTTCGCCCGGTAGAGCGAGCTCCAGTCGAACGTCCCGATCGACACCATGATCATGACGCCGACCAGCGCCGCAAGCGGAATCTGACTGACCACATTGCCGAGCAGGACCAACAATACCAGCAGGAATGCGCCGGCCGTAAATGTCGACAACCGCCCGCGGCCGCCCGACTTGATATTGATAACCGACTGTCCGATCATCGCACACCCCGCCATGCCGCCAAAAAATCCGTTGACGATATTGGCGATCCCCTGACCGCGCGCTTCGACGTTCTTGCTGCTCTTGCTGTCCGTCATATCGTCCACGATCGTTGCCGTCAGCAGCGATTCCAGCAGGCCGACCAGCGCCAGGGAAATCGACACCGGCAGGATGACGCTGAACATCTCCCAGGACAAATCGATCTGCGGGATATGGAAAAGCGGCGGCGTATTGCCAAGTTCTCCCATTTCCCCGACCGTCTTGACGTCCAGCTTCAGCCATACGGCAATCAGCGACATGACGATAATCGCGACAAGAGGCGCCGGGACGGCTTTGGTAAACCGGGGCAGGATATAAATGATGGCAAGCGTTCCCGCGACCACGATATACATCGCCGGTCCCGCTCCGACAAACTGCGGAATCTGCGCCATAAAGATAATGATCGCCAGCGCATTGACGAAACCCGTCATGACGGGCTTCGGGATAAACGTGATAAACCGTCCGATACCGAAAGCTCCGAGCAGAACCTGGATAATACCGGCCAATATGCCCGCAGCGAGCAAATACTCCATCCCGTATTCGCGGTACAATCCGCCCATCAGCACGGCCATCGCGCCGGTTGCCGCCGAGATCATGCCCGCGCGGCCGCCGACGAAAGCGATCACGATCGCGATCACGATGGACGCGTGCAGACCCACGATCGGATCGACACCCGCCACGATCGAGAATCCGATCGCTTCCGGAATAAGTGCGAGCGCCACCGTGATCCCGGAGAGAATATCGCCGCGCACATTTCCGAACCACTGCTGTCTTAGCTCCATAACCAACCTCTATTCTATTCGCGTTTGCAGCAAACGCGCGGCTTAACAGGGTTCATCGAAACTTGTCCTGTTCGCGTTTGGAACAAACCCGCGGTATAAAATGTGAGTTTTCCCCTTTCAGAAAAACCCGGGTCCGTTGTAGTCAAGACCCTCATTATACCCAATTCGAACAGCTACGGCTACAGAAGCAGTACGGCAAAAAATGAAGCCAGAAGGCGATTTTCGAACATTTTCGCCTTCTGACCCGTTTAATCCCGCATTTTCAGCAAATTTGCAGGTTATATCTATGTTTTTTCGCTAGAATCGACCTGATTTGAAAATCGAGAACAGCAGCAGCAGAACCATCAGCACCGCGACGCCCAGACCCATTTCGATAATCGGATAGTTCCAGATCACCGTTTCTTTCTGGGACAGCGAAGCTCCGACCACAAGTCCCGCCATCACGATACTGAAAGCCAGCAGCACGATACTGAACGCGAGGCGGTTGACCAGCCGGTCCACCCCTCTCGACGCTTTGCGCAGTTCCGGCATTTCGAGCTCCACTTTGACGCGTCCGCCGCTGATAAATGAGGTCAGGTGGCGCAGCCGATCCGGCAGTCCCGCAAGCGAATCGGCCAATCCGAGCGCTCCGTTGATCGTTTTGCGGCGCAGCCGTTCGGGTCCGAATTTTTCTCTGGCCAGCTTGCGGCCGAAAGGCTCCGCCAACGTCACAATGCTCAGCGTAGGGTCAAGCTGCTCCACCATGCCTTCCGTCGTCACCAGCGCTTTGCCCAGCATCAGCAGGTCCGGCGGAATCCCGATCCCGTGCTGGCGCGCGGTCGAGAAAAAGTCGTTGATGACCTGGCCCAGATTGACATCGGAAAAAGCGACATCGTAATAACGCTCTCTCAAGCGTTCCAGATCGCGCTTCAACGCGCTGACATCGGTATCTTCGTGGATCATGCCCATCCGCTCGATCGCCCGGACCATTGCCGGCGTATCCTGCCGCATCAGCGCGATGACCAGCGAAGACAGATATTCCCGCATATCCGGACTGAGCCGGCCGACCATGCCGAAATCCAGAAACGTGATCGAACCGTCTTTCATGATCAGCATATTGCCGGGGTGGGGGTCCGCATGGAAAAACCCGGCGATAAAAATCTGGTTCAGCACGGCGTTGACGATCCGCGAAGCAATTTCTTTGACATCGTAGCCGCGATGCTCCAGGTATACCCGGTCCGTCGGCTTGACGCCTTCGACAAAAGCCATCGTCAGCACGCGTTCGGAAGTGCAGTCCCAGAATACCGCAGGCACATGAATATGTTTGTCCTGTTCGAACTGCGCGGAGATCCGCTCCATGTTGCGGGCTTCCGACGTGTAATCGAGTTCCGCTTCCATCGATCGGGAAAATTCCTCGACAAGCTGGGTTACCTGATAACGGTTCACCCACTCCCAGCGTTTCTCGCCCAGTCCGACCAGATCGTGCAGAATTTCGAGGTCGCGCATCACCTGACGTTTGACGCCCGGACGCTGCACTTTGACCGCCACCCGCTGACCGCTGTCGACCATGCGGGCGCTGTGCACCTGTCCGATCGAAGCGGCCGCGATCGGCTCTTCCGAAAATTCGCTCATGAAATCTTCGATCGGACCGCCGAGTTCCAGTTCCACAATCCTCCGTGCTTCCGCCGCTTCGAACGGCGGCACTTCGTCCTGCAGCTTCGACAATTCCTGCACAACGGAAGCCGGCAGCAGGTCCGAACGCGTACTTGCGAGCTGTCCCAGCTTGATAAACGTAGGGCCCAACGCTTCCATAACCAGCCGGATGCGTTCGCCCAACGTTTTCGTTTCCGGCGCTTCGCGCCGAATCCAGCTGATCGGGAGGCGCAGTACGCGCGTCAGGCCCATTTCTTCGACCATATAGCCGAAGCCGTGCCGGATCAATGCGACCGCGATTTCCCGGTAGCGGCCGGCATGCCGGATATGGACAGCCATTTACTCGGCCGTCGTTTCTCCCGGCGCATTCGTCCGGTAGTTGTTCATTTCCGCAGCCGGGTCTGCCGTTACCGCAGGCTTACCGCTCTCAAGCTGGACCACGCGCTGCTCCAGTACCGCGATCCGCTGCTCCAGACTGTCTACTTCGCTTCCCGCCGGAACGTCGATTTCTTTCAATACGCGGCGCACCTGCTCTTGTACCATGTTTTTGATCGCCGAACGTTCTTCTTCTCCCCGCTCGATCAGCTTGCTGACGACCGCTTTCGATTCGGAAGGAGCAATCTCGCCTTTTTTCACCAGATCGTCTACCACTTTTTCTACCTTTTCCTTGCTTGCCACCGTCAGGCCGATTCCCAGAGACAACGCCTTTTTCAACAGATCGCTCATCAAAGATTCCTCCGTTTTCAAATAGGATACGTTCGCTTGCCCGGTTCCGCCTTCACAAGCGAGAGCCCGGTTACAAAGGGACTTCTTGTTCTCCGTCTTCCGTACCGGGCTCGTTTTCGTTTCGGGAAGCCGCATAATACTTCGCGAGTTCCACCATCATGCTGCCCATACGTTCTTCTTTTGGAGCCACGACGCGTGCGATTCCTTCTTCGTGAATCGATTGGGCCGTGACTTTGCCGACCGCAACCGCCACCACTTCGTGTTCGAACGAAGCACGCAGTGCTTCTTCCTTACCGCCTTCGGCCGCATGCCGAATCAGGAACCTGACCTGCGGCCCGCTGGTAAACGTTACGGCATCGACACGGCGTTCCAGAATATCGCCCAGCAGCTGCTCCAACTGTTCTTCCGGCGGCGCGATATGCTTGTAGGGCAGAATCGTACGGACCGAAGCCCCGCGCTCTTCCAGCCAGGAAACCAGACGGGGCGCCGGATCGCCGTGCAGCTGCACGATAACGTTCTTGCCTGCAAAGTCATGTTCCTCCAACTGGCGGATCAGACCTTCGGTGCTTCCGTCGTCGTCCCGCACAAGCGGGGCGAGTCCGCGTTTCTTCAGGGCGTTTACCGTCTTGTACCCGCGCGCCGCAATATTCGAACGGGCGATCGCTTCCATAAAAGCCTCCGACAATTCCATTTCCTGCGCGGTGTTGATCAGGGCTTCAAGCCCCATGCCGGTTGTCAGGATCGACCATTCGGGCTTGAGGCGAATCCATTCCGAGATCCCGCCGCCCAGTTCCGGTTCGTCCAGAAAGACCGTTCCCTGCGCCGGACGAACCAGCGCGATTCCGCCCATGTTCTGCACGATTTTGCTCAATTCTTCGGATTTGCGCGGACCGGTGATCGCCACGCGCTTTCCTTCAAGTCTTTTCATCGGCCGATTTGCCCCTTCCTTATTCGTATAGAAGGCTGTTCCGTGCGGCTGTGCCGCTTTCCACCTATTTTCGCTTCCCGGGCGCAAAATTGCAACCGCGCGCCGCGGAAAGACCCGCAATCCGGCTTCCTCATTCCTATTCTTTTCTTTTGCGTCAAAAATACTTATATTCGTTATAGACCAAAATTACTATCACGTACGCCTGTTTCCTTCCGATATATAACTCAAAGCTTCATTTCACGGCGTATGGCAAACCCATTTCCGTCTTCCGAAGGCCCGGAGGACAGAGTTTTTTCCGCCGCTATGCCATTCGGTATTTTCCTGCGAGAAAAGCGATTGACCTGAATTCCTTCCGTCCTGTATATTGTAAATTACTAGTATTAAAAGAATTATATGAGAAGCTGAATGTCAAATGGACTTTAGCAGCGTGAGCGAGGTGCAGAGATGGAAACGACAATGACTCTCCGTTCGGAAATTGAAAACGGGATTGCGGAACTTGGGATGAATTTTTCCAGTTTCGGCGAATTATCCGGCATTAACCGCGGGATTTTCAGCGCCATTCTTAACGGAAGCCCGCCGAAACCGATCTCATTGAACCAGATGGAAACGATCACCCGGGCATTCGGCAAACCGGAAGGCTGGATGTTCGACCTGTATATTGAAGAATGCTTCTACGACGGCAAGCCGAATCGCCGCCGCGTCGAACCTTTCCTGATCCGCTGTGCCGAACTCGGCCGCAAGGATTGTATTCGCGAAGTGCTGTCTCGCCTGCTCGAAGACCTCAAGCACGTCTCGATGATCTTCGACATTGCGGAGACGCTTTTCACGACGGGAAAAGTCCAGGAGTCGCTTATTTTTTATGAGTGCGTGGTGGAGAACGAGAAATACCATCATTCGGAGCGTTTGGCGGTCAGCCATTATCGGATTTTCCGAGCCGTGATCGGTGCAGACAATGAACAGAACCTTAGGGCGGCACTGCGATTTGAACCATTCTGCGGAAAGCTTCCCGATCATCACCGTTTGGATGGGCTGCTGCAGTTAACTACAGTCTATTACTCCCTCGAACGATGGAAGATTGCCGGGCATTATGCAGATGAATTGATCGCATTCTCTGCAAACGTATACGAAAACGAAAATATGAAGAGAATCAAGTACAAGAAGTATGAACCATTGCTTACGGAACGACCTCTTGTGAAATATTATGGGCAGGGCTACTTGGCCAAAGGAATTATGTTTGAAGCTCAAGGCGAATACCAGCAAGCCAAATTGTACATCGAAAAATATGCGAATTTAAGCTGGTTTGAAATCTTGGACGACCAAGCAGAAAAAGAAGTCGAAAAGTTCAAGCTTTTTGCCAAAGCCAATCGATTGAATCTCGAAATTTTAATGGGCAACACAGAATACTTGGATGAATATTCCGAGTTTCTGGAGAAAAATCCTCAAGAAGTTCTTTCCGGTTTATTGACAATCATAAAATCCTCGAATCAATACGGGTTTTTCATCGACTCTATCATTCTTAAATTCTCCACTTATCTCATCGACACAGATCAAGTGTTCCAAGCCAAAGAGAGCTATTACGATCAAGCTACGATTACCCATACCATGTCAAATATTTTCTATCACCTGGCCGAATACTACATTCGAAAAGAAAACTATGTGACAGCGATCGATTACTCTTTACAATCTCTTCAAGTTTCTATTAAAATACGTAATAAGAACATTTTTATGAAGTGTATTCCTTTCTTCGAAGAGTTTAGGAATTTCTCAACAACAGCGCAGAACCAAAAATATGAAGCGCTTATGAAGGAGATGTATCGTAATGCGTAAATCAATCGCAAGTATCGTTTTAATCCTGTCCGCTACTTTCTTGATTGTCACTTCTCCAGTGACTACGGTATCTGCCGATCAAACCCCTACGTTCAGCACAATGGGTCATGGCATGGGAAGCTGATTCACCCAAAAATGCCACTATGCGCCTCTAAGCGCATAGTGGCATTTTTTATTGGACGGATTGTAAAATGAAGTGCAACACCTCGAACTGAATATAAAAAGGCCCACGGCCGGATTCGTGTAGAATGAAGT
>NZ_JAAZWC010000013.1 GCF_013185195.1 Saccharibacillus qingshengii | reverse complement strand
ACCTTTGGATTTATTCTGTTCTTATCCTAAACCCAAATCGGTTTATCTTCCATCTTTAGTTTTAAAACACGCCCTAGTATAAAAATCCGGGCTCCGTCTTCGGATCGCATCGTCCGATTGAGCGTGCCGAGCGAAATATCCGACAGGGCAATCGCTTCTTTGCGGGTAGAGAAAGCCGGCAGCGTATTGACAAACCGGATCCCCGAGTCGGTCTTGATCCAGAACAGCCCTTTCTCCCGATTGTCGATATACTGCGCATACAGCCGGTCTTTCTCTTCCGTACTCAAATAGGAGAGCGTTCCGTTCGAAATTTTCCAGCTGCGATTGAGGCTGATCAGGGTGTATTCGGCTCCTTCCAGCCCCATCGTGGCGATATAATTCAACTGGGAATTGACTTCGCGGTAAGCCGCGAAATCTTTCTGGGTAATCGGATTGTCGACGACTTCGCTGAACGAACTCGTCGTGCTGTATGTATTGAAAGCGTATTCAATAGTCCGTATTTTTTGTTCGAGGTTATTTTTGGTCTGCGTGATGGAGGTTCTTTTTTCTTCGGCCACGCTGTCGATCACCGAACGCACCGTTTGGAAATACGTGTAAATCCCAAAACTGACGGCCAGGCCGACGCCAAGCAGGAGAATCGGAACAAACGTTTTATAGAACATTCTTCCTTTTTTCATCGAATTCCTCCAGCGATTATCAGATTATTCCATAATTATAACGCTCCCACAGCCCAATCCGTAACCCCCAAACTCGAATTGAAGCCGGATTTCATCCGGCTCCCTGTTCAATCTTGCGGAATAAAGCGCAGCGCAGCGGAATTGATCCGGTAATGCAGCCGTTCTTCGCCGGGTCCGTCATGCAGCAAATACCCCAACCTCGCTCCGGTCAGCCGGCTGACAAGGGCGGTTCGAACCTGGCCGTTTCGCAAATCCGCTTCGCGGCGTACCAGATGGCTGCTGCCCGTTTTGGAAAATGCGGGCCAACCGTCGCCGGACTCGTATTTATCCGCCGATTCGAACAGCGGATCACCGCTCAAACGGTCGACGTAGAGGCCGAGGCGGCTCTCGTTCCAATAGGCGTTGTCATAAGCCGGCTCCATGTCCCCAAGTACGATCACTTCGTATTCCACTTCGTTCAGCTCGCCCCGCAGGCGCTCCCGGTCCCGGTCCGTATGCCAATGGCTGCGCAGGAATTCGTCCCGCCCCGAATGCTGGCGATACAGCCGGTAATGGCCGAAACGGTGTTTGTAATAATCCTGATGCTTCTCCTCGGCCGGATAGAACGGACCGGCTTCGGCAATCTCGGTCACGATTTTGCTTGAGAAACGGCCGCTTTTGGCAAGCGCTTTTCGGGAAGCTTCCGCTTCTCGCTTCTGCTCTGCGTGATGTGTGAAGATCGCGGCGCGATACGAAGATCCGCGATCTTGAAATTGTCCGTCCGCGTCGGTGGGATCGATCTGCTGCCAGAAAAGTTCAAGCAGCCGCGAATACGGAAAAATCCGGGGATCAAACGTAATCTGGACGGCTTCCGCATGACCGGTCGTCTCCCGTCCCACTTCCTCGTAGGTAGGATTCTCGGTATGGCCTCCGGTATAACCCGAAACGACCGACACGATGCCCGGCAGTTCGTCGAACGGCGCCACCATACACCAGAAGCATCCGCCGGCGAAAGTCGCCTGCTCGAATCCGGGTTCCCCCGGCACTTCCGACGAGACGGCAGACACCGAGCGCACTGTATCCTTTTTCGCGGATTTTCTTGTTCTTTTATTGTCCAGCCAGCTGCCCCGGATCTTCACCGCTTCATCGCCTTCCTTTCTTCTAACCGATCACGATACATTTCGCGTCTTCTCCATGCCCGATCCGGGTTGACTGCACAATCGGAATCGGCCGGCTCCGGGTCAGTTCCCGAACATAATCGCGCACGATCCCGAATTCGCCCCGGCTTTCCAATTCCGTAAACGTTCCGAGCAGCAGACCCGAGCAGCGTTCCAACGCCCCGGTTTGGGACAGCTGGGCGAGCAGTGAAACGATCCGGTTCGCTTTTCCGCCCAGCGATTCCAACAGCAGCACTTTCCCCGTAAAGTCCGGCCAATACGGCGTTCCCGCCAATTTGAGCAGACAGCGCAGATTGCCTCCCGCCACATCCCCGTTCAGATCTTCCCCCTGCAGAAAATCGAAATCGAAATTGTACAGATCCGGCAGCCCTTCGAAAAAAGTCCGATAAAACTCTTCGCGCTGCCGCTCTCCGTAAGCGCCGATCAAATTCCACATCCGGTAATGATACGTCCGAATCCCGCTTTTCCAAGCGATCGCATTCAGTACGGTCGACAAATCGCTGAGACCGAATAGAGGTTTGTTCGAACGTCGAATACTCTCATAATCGAGCAGCGGCAGAATCTGGTTGGCCGAATCGCCGCCCGACAGATCGAAAATAGCGACGATCCGCGGATCGGCAAACAGTCGGTTCAGCTCTCCCGCACGCTCGCTTGGCGTTCCGCTAAAAGGCCCGCCGCTGCTTATCAAGGTTCGGGCTTCTTCGACTTCAAGACCGAATGCGCGCAGTCTTGTCGCCAATTCTCCGACTTGGCTGCGCTCTTCCGGTGCCAGGCCGTCGGAGCAGGCGATAAAGGCGACGGTATCTCCCGGTTTCAATCGAAATTCGGACATGTTGTTCTCTCCTTCGTTTCCGTGGTCCGGCTTCGATGCCGGCTGTGTCGTTTTTATTTTACACGATTTTTCTGCTTTTTATTCGGCTCTTCTATTATGAATTTTTCACTATATTATTTTATTTTTAATTGTTGTCGTCAAAAAAACTCCCCTTATCCCAATCGATCGGGTAAGAGGAGTCTTGCCGGGTTCCGGCTGTCGGTTCAGGAAACCTGCGTTTGGCCGACCTGTTCGGGAGACAACGGCCGGCTGTAGTAAAATCCCTGCACATTATAACATTGAAGCTCCTGCAGCAGCGCCGCCTGCTCGCTCGTTTCGACACCTTCCGCGATGATCTTCAGCCCAAGCTGTCTGGCCATCGAAATGATCATCTCCGCAATGGCTTTGCTGTCGCGGTCGGTCGTGATTTTTTGGATAAACGAGCGATCGATCTTGAGGCAGCTGATCGGCAAACTGTGCAGATAGCTGAGAGAACTGTAGCCGGTACCGAAGTCGTCCATCGAAACGGAAATACCAGCCGCTTTGAGTTTGTCCAGAATCTCGATCACATGCTCTTCGTTATGCATCATGGCGCTTTCCGTAATCTCGAGTTCCAGCAGCTTGGGATCGAACTTCGTTTCTTCCAGCGTTTGCATAATCGATTCGTAGATGTCCGGCTTCATCAGATGGACCTGCGACACGTTTACGGCGATGGGCAGAATACCGCGGCCTTCGCGCTCCCAGGTTTTGGCCTGCAAACAGGCGGTTCGCAGTACCCATTGTTCGATCGCTACGATCATGCCGCTTTTCTCGGCCAGCGGAATGAAGCGCAGCGGCGAAATCTCTCCGTGAATCGGGTGATCCCAGCGTACCAGTGCTTCGTATCCGATCGCTTGGCCGCTGCGAATATCGAATTTCGGCTGGTACACGAGACGCAGCTGATTTTTTTCGAGCACCTGCTCCAGCTCTTGTTCCAGCTTCATTTCTGCCAGGCTTGTCCGGTCGCTTGCCGCATCATAGAACCGGTATTGGGCGCTTCCGTTCTGCTTGGCGTCATACATAGCGGAGTCCGCGTATTTGGTCAGCAGTTCGCTCGACAATCCGTCATCCGGATAACGCGAAATGCCGACCGATGCCGACAGCTTGACCGTATGCTTGCCGATTTCAAAAGGCTCGTTGAAGCGTTCCACGATACGTCCCGCCCACTTCTCCGCTTCTTGACGGCGATAGACGGAAGGCAAAATGACCGTAAACTCGTCTCCGCCCATCCGGGCCAGGAACGCATCGGAAGGAATACATTCCTTGATCAATCGGCTCGCCTGCTTGATAACCAGGTCTCCGAAAGCATGACCGAAAAAGTCGTTCACCCGCTTGAATCGGTCCAGATCGATAAAGAGCAGGGTAAAAGGTTCAGGCTTCCGGTCTCCGTAATTCGCATAACGCTCCAGCGTAACTTCGAACGAACGGCGGTTGGACAACCCGGTCAATTCGTCATGATAAGCAAGATGCCGAATCGTTTCCTGATCCCTTTTCCGCTTGGTAATGTTCTTGACGATACTATAAGCGCCTACGACGCTGCGATCCACAACGATCGGAAGCGAAGTCAGCGCGTAGGATTGAATATGTCCGTCGAGCCCGGCCAGATCAATCTCGGCGGTCCCGGGAGTTCCTCCGAGCACAAGCTTCATGTGTTCGGCAACCAGACGTCTTTGTTCGCCGGAGAACAGATCGCTGAAGCGGGCGTCCAGCACTTTTTTGCCGGATTTCTTCGCGATCATTTCCGCCTGCACGTTCATGCCGGTCACCACGCCATGGATATCGAATTCGATAACGCCGTCGGGATTGTGTTCATACAAGGAAATATAATGCTGTTCGCGCTCCCTGATCTTCATCCCCTGCAGTTTCTCGCGAATACGCACGAAATCGTCCGGTACGGCGAACAGCAGGCAGACAACGCCGAGCATAACCAGATAAGGAACCAAAAAGGCCCGGTTTCCGCCTATTTCGCCCGTCTGGATATACAGATCGAGCGGCAGGACCGACAGGACGCACAAGATCGGAATCCCGAACAGGGCGAACCCGCATAATACGATTCCCGGCACACTCCAACGCGAATGAAGACCGTGTTCCCGATTGCGGTTGGACAATGTGACCAGCCGCATGACGGCAAATCCGATACAGAACGTCAGCAGCACATTCATTGCGACCAGATCGGGATTCCATACGGCCAGATGACGGAACAGCAGCAGCACATTCGCATAATCGAACAGCAAAATCGTAAACGCCAGAATCAAGCCCGTCCAGAAAAATCGCGCCCCTCCGTTCGAAGGCACAACCGCATAACGGAGGGCCAACCCTGTCGCGAACAAACAGCCAAGCACGGTGAAAATCAGGTGAACCGCGTAATAATCGAAGCTCACCTGCAAATTCAGCGATAAAGGGGCCACGATATGGTCGATTCCAAAAGCGGCGGCGCCCAGCAGCACCACGATGCCCTGCCGCTTTTTCACCTTTTCCGTCCGTAGTTCGGATCTTTTCCAAGCTGCTCCGTACATAATAAGCGCACATGCCGCAATAGAGCCCAGCAGTGCAATCGTCAAATATAACCCATTCAATGATAGGATTTCTCGGATGTCATTCATGATCTTCTCTCCCGCCTGAATAGCTTTGGGTCTGCACTTGCTAACTGCGCCGATATTCCCATCTATCTAAGTCTTTTATCGTAATAGTTACCCGGCAAGTTGAGTCTTTAAACTCATAAAAACCAAAAAAAGAGATATATAAGTGTCAGGGACTCGCCCTTTACTTGTATATCTCTCAGTTTAATGCCAAAAAAGGATTTTAGATAGAGGTTTCATGAGTCTAAGGTCTCATTTATTGTTTCTCTTCTGTCTGGAGTATCATTTTTAAGCGATTTTCGATTTGAGTCCACAGTGGGGTATCCGGCCGATCGGACAAGGAAATCCGGATACCTTCGGCCGCTTCTTCAGCCTGCTGACGCAGAACGCCCGCTTCGATAGACAATTTGTCCGCCAGCTGCCTGCCGTAGAATTCTTCGAATTCCGCCAGTCGCACTTCGGTCACATGCTGCAGGGCCTCGCGGAAAGTCGCCAAAGCCGCTTCGCGCACTACATCTCTGCCGCGCTGCTCAAAAAAGACTTTGGGGCTTTTGAACAAAGGCCACAAAGACGCCCAGTCCAAAGCGGATCCCAGCTGAACTTCGGAAATATGCGGCGTCTCCCAGGCTGCGCTGTCCGTCTGCTCCAAACGGTCAAACGGCGTTCCGAGCTCGGCAAGCCGGGCCCGTGTATCGGT
This sequence comes from Saccharibacillus qingshengii, assembly GCF_013185195.1. Classification (GTDB taxonomy): domain Bacteria; phylum Bacillota; class Bacilli; order Paenibacillales; family Paenibacillaceae; genus Saccharibacillus; species Saccharibacillus qingshengii. The sequence goes on along the minus strand of NZ_JAAZWC010000013.1, from coordinate 122,830 downwards.
CAGCGCCGCCTCCAGCATCCGCTGACCGGCACGTTCGATCCGAAGCCCCGTCGCAAGCAGCTCGTTCTCCGCTTCACGGGCAACCATCCGCGACAATTCGCGGCCGCAGGCCAGGAAAGAAGCTTTCAGATCGCCGATTCCCGCATGCAGCAAAGACGGATTGAAACTTTCGGCAAACCAGTCCCCGAACCGGAATTCGATCCGCTGGCGCACATGGAACAGCAGTTCCCGGATCTCGCGGGCCAGTTCAGGCGCTTTGTCCGCTTCTCCGGCCAGACCTGCAACCTCCTGGGCCCGGGTCAGCGAACGACCCAGCCGTTCCAGGCGAAGCTGCCGCTCCTGCTCGCCCTGAGCCGCTTCTTCGATCCAGCCGGCCAGACGCTCGCGGGCCGCTTCGATTTCGCGGTCGGCCGCGGATGCGGCCAGACCTGCCAATTCTTCGGCGGCAAAATGCATCAGCTCGCGTTCAAAAGCTTCGAAGCGGTCAAACGGAAGAACTTCCGCCGGAAGCGCTGCGCCCTGCTTGCCTGCCAGGGCCCGAAGACTGGAGACCGGATAGATACGGGGGTTGAGAACCCCTTCTCCGCGCAGACGTTCTTCCAGATGCGACGTAACCCCGGCGCATTCTTCTTCCGAATCGGCCAGATCGGAAGCATTGACGATGAAGAAAGTCTTGTCGACGGTATCGCTGCCTTTGACACGTCCCAGCTGCGCCAGGAATTGGCGGTCCGCCCGGGAGAACGCGTGATTGTAATAGGTCACGAAGACAAGCGCGTCGGCATTCTTCATATAATCGAACGTGACGCCCGTATGCCGGGCATGAACCGAATCCGCTCCCGGCGTATCCACCAGCACGATTCCCTGGCGTGTCCACTCCGAATCGATATACAGATCGATGCGTTTGACGAAGCAGGCCCAGCTCTCCGTCGCCGCATACATCCGGAATTCTTCCGGATCGGCAAGGGTTTGCGTACCGAGAAAAGGCTCGGCACGATCAAACCCCGCATCCGCGGCTCGCAGGAAGCTGTAATGCGCGCGTCCCGAAGGATGGATCCGATCCGGCGTCAAAGCCCGAACTTCGGCCCGCCAACGCCCCGTAAACGGATTGTGCAGTCCCAGCAGCTCGCAGGCGTCGGCCAGATCGTCCATCAGCTCTTCCCTCGTCTTCATGACAACAAGCGCACGCCCGTGATCTTCGGCGCGCTCCGGGGCCATGATCCGGTTGATTGCGGCCGTTGTCGGATGCGGCGAGACCGGCAGATACCGGTCCCCGAGCAGCGCATTGGCAAAAGAAGATTTGCCGGCGCTGAACGCTCCGAACAGCGCAAGCGTGAAACGCCCTCCGCGCAGCGAAGATTCGCGTTCGCGCATGGCACGCAGGGACGAACCGAAGGCAGACAGCGGTTCGAGCAGACTTGAAGCCTCATGCAGACGATCCGCCGCCGCATGCAGAATCCCCAGGCGTCCCGATGCTTCGGATGCCGAATGGACGGATACGGAAGCCGGCGAAACTTCGCGTTCGCCCGGCTCCGCAGATTCCCCTTCCTCTTCGGCTTGTTTGATCCCGACCGGGTTCCCCGTGCCGGCTGCTTCGTGCCGCGAAGCGGTATCGAACTCGTCTTCGCGGCCGGCTTCCTCCGGCAGATGTTCGATTTTGGGCAGCTGCCAAACCGGAAGACCGTCGCGGTTTCCGAGCATCTGCGTCAGCTCGTCTTCGCGATGATCGAGCGCTTCGCGCACTTCGCGGCGAAGGCGCGCTTTGTCCGCCAGCGCCGACGTGGAAGCGATCCGCTTCTCCAGTTCCTCCAAGCGCTCCTTATCCTGCGGCATGCGTCTTTCCAGCAGTTGATCCGCAAATTCCTGCGCCGCTCTGCGGAATCGTCCCAGCGTATCGCTGCGCATTTCGCCGGAGAAATTCATGACGTATTCCGGCGAGATGCGTGCGCCGTCTTTGAGGCGGCCGGTAATCCAGACCGACTCGACGCGCGGAAGCGCCCGTTCGAGGTCTTTCTCGCGATCGGCATCCCACACGCCAAGCTCGCGGCCGAATGCCCGCAGCCTTTCGCGGACATGCACATCCAGCCCCGCTTCTACCCGTTCGGCAAAATCGGCGGTTACGCTCTCGAGTCTCTCGTCGCGTTCCTTCTCCGCCCGTTTCTTCGTACCGAACAGCCCTCCGGCACGGAATCCGGGCACGGAAGCTTCCAGATAGGCCTGCACCAGATCGCGCAGAGACGCCGGCATGATCGGCGCATTGTCGAGCGTACGGCCAAGATCCGTCATCAGCTGCTCGCGTGCGGAAGCTCCGCGGTTTGCGATTTCGCCGTGCTCCGATTGAAGCGCTTGCAGTCTAGCTTCCGCTTCCGCTTCGCCGGCTTCTTCCTCGGCACTCAGCCGCACCGCTTCATCGGGGCGTATCTCCCGTTCGCTCAGCAGGTGCCGGTCGATCAGGTCCTGGGCCGCAAGCCGTACGCCGCGTTCGAGCAGCGACTCGCGATCGGCCAGCAGTTCTCCGATCAAGTCCTGCAGCCGGTTCCATCCGCTGAGCGGATGATCCGGATGTTTGACGGACAAATACAGGACGCCCGCCGCCCCGATCTGCCAATCGGCAAAAGTCCGCTCCACCGTTTCCCGATAATGGGAGAACGACAGTTCTTCGCTGCGGTGCTTGTCGATCTGATTCACGATCAGAATCAGCGGCTTGCCCAGATCCGACAGACTTTTGGCAAAAGTCAGATTGGTCTCGGATTGGACATGGTTGTAGTCCATCACATAAAAAACGACATCCGCCAGATGCAGGGCCGCATCCGTAGCCGAAGCATGTCCCGCATCCGTGGAATCGACGCCGGGCGTATCCAGGAAAGCGCCTCCGCCCTGAAGCAGCGGAATATCTCCCCATATTTCGACCGTCGCATAAGCTTCTCCGTCTTTGCAGTAGCGTTCGAGCGCTTCTTCCATATCTTCGGGCGGCAGTACGAGCTTGAGCTCTTCCTTGACGGCAGCAGATTCATGCCCCTGCCGCCCGTCCGCTTCCTCCGACGGATGCAGCGTAATTTCCGCGCGCCGCTCCCCGCTGCGGATAATAGCCGCATTCGCCGTTGTCGGAAGCGGTCCCGAGGGCAGCAGAGGCCTTCCGCACAGAGCATTGATCAGACTGGACTTGCCGGCCGAGAAATGGCCCAGAAAAGCGAGCGTCAATTCACGCTCGCTCCATTTTCGCTGCAGTTGGCCGATTTTGGCCGCCGCTGTGGAATCTTCATACAAAATTAGAGCGGCACGCAGCCGCTCCAATGTTTGTTGCAGATCCCCGGATTTCATTGTCGTTTCCGCCATATGCCCCTCCAGGTTCAATTCCGTTTCAGCTTCGTTACACCGATCTTAGACGGATGGAATGAAAATTTCAAAAATTTTGCCGTGCTGCAAAATAGTGATATCGCGTTTTTTGTCGCGCATAACGACCACTTCCGGTTTAACGCGCATTTGCTCGATGTATTCTTCCGGAATTTCGTTGACGCAGCCTACCGTTACGCCTTCGATTTCCGTATCTTCATTTTCCGGAATGTCGCTGACCAGAATCTGTTCGAAGATATCCGAGAATTTCTCGAACTCATTCGTGTACACCGTTACGCATTTCATGTTTGTCATCATGTTTTCCATATTTTCCATGCTGTCCATCCTCTTTTTGTGTAATTTGTCGATCTCTTTTCCGAAAACGGGTTATCCCGATTTGCGGGTTCTGCGCACCGTTGACGTCTTCATGCGCTTTTTGCCTTCTTTGCAGACGTCGAGCAGCGGACAGACCTGGCAGTTCGGAGACTGGGCCTTGCAGTGATACCGACCGAAAAAAATCAGACGGTGGTGCGTAAGCGTCCATTCGTCTTTCGGCACTTTTTTCATGAGCTTCTTTTCGACTTCCAGTACGGAATCTTCCGGCGCCGCAAGTCCGAGACGTTTGGATACCCGCTCGACATGGGTGTCGACCGCAATAGCCGGGACCCCAAAAGCGTTGGAGACCACGACGTTTGCGGTCTTGCGCCCTACGCCGGGCAGCTTGACCAGCTCGTCGTGCACGCTCGGAATTTCGCCTCCGTACTGCTCGATCAGCAGCCCGCAAAGACTTTGAATATGCTTGGCTTTGTTGCGGTACAACCCGATCCGGCGAATATCCTGTTCCAGTTCCTCGCGCGGGACCGAAAGGTAGTCTGCCGGCGTATGGTACTTTTGGAACAGATCCCGGGTCACTTTATTCACCGTGGCATCCGTGCATTGGGCCGACAGCAGTACCGCAATCGTCAGCTCGAACGCGTTCTTGTGTTCGAGTTCGCAGTGCGCATCCGGATACAGTCCGGCTATCGTGTCCAGGATATGTCTGACTTTCGCGTTGGTCATGGCTCAATCCTTTTCCCGCGCCGCAAGGACGAGCAGGGACAGACAATCGATGTCAAAGACAAACCGGCCGGTGCGAACGTAGCTGTCCGCGCCGAGCCGGCCTGGCCGAACCCGGCGGGCCGCCGGGCCGAAATCTATTGCTTCACTAGCTCGTATACGACGTTATTATTCAGATACAATACGATTTTATCATCTCCGACGAGCGATTGCACGCCGATATTCGTCGTTCCCTGATGAATCCATGCTTCCGGCGCCACCTTGAACACGTTGTTCTCCGCGGAACCCGGCGTGATTTTGACTACGATCGTCTGCGTCAAGGCATCGTATCTGGCAAAGGTTTTGCTCAAGGCCTGGAATATCGTGAAAGTGGTGCTACCGTCGGGCTGAACGACAGCCTGTACATGCTGCCCTGCCGTCAGGGTTCTCAGCCCGGATACAAGCGATCCGTTCTGGCTGACGTTGAGCGGCGAAACGGCACCGGAGTAGGTGCGTGCGGCGCCTGTCGAAGTCAGCAGCGTAACGGAACGACCGGCCGGATCGATACTCTGGATCGTACCGAGCATACTGTCGGACAGTTTGACCTTGGATACTTCCGGGCCGCTGAACGTCACGTCGACCAAAGCGCCGGCCGTCAGCCCGGCGTATCCGATCTGGGCTCCCTGCGCGTTGAAGATCGCTTTGTTATCGACGAACAGGCTTGCGGTTGTTCCGCCCTGTTCGACGCTCAAGCGGCTGCTTCCCGGCGTCGTGTCGACGACGCGGAACTGCCGGGTAGTCTGAACGGCTACGGACTGCAGCGCCACGCGGTCGGCGTAGAGCGAAGCGACGATCCGGTCGCCCGTTTTGACATTCGCCATGGTGGCGCCGCTGATTCCGTATACCTGCACGACCGTACCGGTTGTGCCGTAAGGCAGTTTGATGCTTGTGCCGTCGTCCAGCTTCAATGTAACCGCCTGCGCTGCGGCATTCACCTGTTCAACCGTGCCTTCGTACTTATAGACGAGTTCGAGGGAGATCAGGCGGCTGCCTACCGCTGTCAGGTTCAATCCGCGGCCTTTGATCAGCAGCGGCTCGATTCCTTTGAGCGTCGGCGCGGGAACGTTGTAGGCAAGCTTGGCGTTGGCGTCGAGCGTGAACGCATACGGTTTGCCCGCCGTATCGATCACCGCAAGCACGCCCGTAGCCGCGTCGTATGAACTGACCGTCGCGAGCGACAGTTGGGTCGCTTCCCGGTTTTTGACCACGATGCGGGTGACTTCCCCGCTGCCGTTCAGGGTCAATTCCACACGGTCTCCCTGCGTTTTGTCCGGAATCAGGTCCTGCAGCGAAGCGCTTTTGCCTCCGATGATAACTTCGGCTTTGTCCGCAAGCAGTTTGACTTCAAGTGCGCCTCCGTCCGTCTTGTAAGTCAGCGTGGACCCGTCGGCAGACGTTTGGTACAGCGATGCGGTCAAGGTGCGTTCGACGCTTTCCGTCACTTCGACGGTACGAACGGCATTGTTTTCGATCGTATAACGGACTTTGCTGCCCGCTTTGAGATCGGACAAGCCTATGATTTCGTTGCCGTAGCGGATAATCGATCCGGAATCGAATTTGTACGTCTCCGATGCGCCGGCCGATCCGACAAACGTAATCGTGCCCGAAGCCGTATCCACGGCAGCGACCGTCCCCGTATCGGTTTTGCTGATATTGCCGGATGTAATCTGAATCGTCAGGATTTTATTTTCGCCGGAGTACGTTTCTCTCAGCAGCGACACGCGGCTTCCCGCGCTGATGTTCTTGGGATCGATCGGACTGCCGTTCTGATCCAGGAATACGGTCGAAGCGTCATACTCGTATTTGGGATAATCGGAAGCCGTTTTCAGGAAAAGCGTACGGTTATCGGTCAAACGGTCGAATTCTCCCGTAATCGTCTCCACCTGTGCTTTGGGATCGACGATTTCGACGTAGGCGGCTTGGCCGTTTGCGCCTGCCGCCATGACCCGGGTATACAATTTCAGCTCGGAAGCCTGCACGCGGGTGTCGGCACCGGCAGCAAAATAAGGCGTCGAAGCGCTCAGCGCATAGGTGGCGCTTTTGCCTTCCGCATACAAAGTAACGGAGTTCGGGGTCAGCGCCGTCACGATTCCCCTCGTTGTTCCGGTATAGGCAGGCGTTATGTAACTTTGGGCCCGGCTGAAGAAGGTCGCCATCTGTGCGCGCGTAACCGAACCGCCCGGATTGAACTTGTTGTTGTCCATTCCTTGTGCGATGCCGAGTTTGACGGCGGTGCTGACGTAGCCGAGATTCGCTTTGGCAATATCGGCGTTATCGGCAAACGACGTAGCGGCCGCCGCAGACAGCGCTTCGGACTCTTTGCCGATGGCGCGGACCAGAATTTTGGTTACCCATTCGCGGCTTGCCGGCTGCGTTCCCCAGGCTTTGCCGTCAAGATCGGTTTCTTCCGCGGACTTGAGCAGCCCTTTTTCCAGCGCCAGATCCACATAAGGTTTGAAGTAATTGTTGACGGTCAGCTTGTCCGGAAGCACCGAAGTTTCGATCGTGCCCAGTCCGCTTTCCGCTCCGGCGAAACGGATCGCCATCGTGATTGCTTCCTGACGGGTAATATTGTCGCCAGGCTTGAATTGGCCGTTTTGCCCGAGTACAATGCCCTGCGCCGCAAGCTTATAAATGTGTTTCTCCGCCCAATATCCGGACTTCACATCGCTGAAGCCGGCCGCGGACGCTGACGTTGTCGAAGGTGCCGCGGCTGCCGAAGAAGCCGGCACCTCGGCCGCCAGAGCGACAGAGCCTCCGCTTGCCCCCATCATGACGGCCAGGACGGCCGGAACCATTTTGTTGAATTTGATATGCTGCATATTTATTGTCCCCTTTCTTATGTACAAGCGAGCCAAGCGCTAACCTTAAAGATTCGCCGTCGGCCCTTCGCTTTCCTGCCGGTTCAAACAATCGGCCCCGGCGCATGGGGCGCCGAGGCCTTTTTCATTCTATAGTCCCAAATATTCGAGCAGTCCTTTGGCAATCGCCTCGGCTACACGCTGTTGGAAGGCATCCGTTTTGAGCTGGGCCGCTTCCGCCGCGTTGCTGACGAAGCCGATTTCGAGCAGAGCCGCAGGCATTGTCGTCTCGCGAATGACATGGAAATTGCCGTACTGCACTTTGCGATCCTTGAAGCCGGTCGCTTCGAGAATGTACTTGTGCAGGGTCGTTGCCAGCGTCTTGCTGTTGGCACGCTGGTAGTACGTTTCGGTACCGCTTGCTGCGGACGAACCGCTGTTGTTGTGGATCGAGATAAAGACGTCGGCGTTGACATTTTGGGCCACCCGAACGCGTTCTTTCAATTCGAGGAACGTGTCGTCGCTCCGCGTCATCACCAGATCGACTTTCGGGTTCTTTTTCAAAATGGCTTCGACTTTGAGCGCGATGCCCAGATTGGCGTCTTTCTCGCGCAGGCTGTTGCCGACCGCGCCCGGATCATGGTCGCCATGTCCGGCATCGATCACGATCACTTTTTTGCCGTTTCCGCCCACATTCGTCGTCGGCGCGGCCGCTTTATCGAGAGCCACGAACAAGGAAGTTCCCTCGGTCGACAATTTGTAGGTATTGGCACTCTTCAGATCGATCACGACCTGCACGCTGTTAGGCGAAGATTTCGGAACGAAATACCGGATTTGCGACACGTTCTCCGCATTGACGGAAGAAAGGGTGCCGGTCTCGCCCACCGCGAGATTCCCGCCGATTGCCGAGCCGAATCTCGTGTTCGGAAGTTCGATCAGGATCCGGTTGGGTCCCGTCAGCACGGAGTCTTTCGCGGTAACCGCTTTGTCGGTCGAAATCAACAGCCGGTTGTCGCTGAAGCTGATGGCTTTCACTTCCGCCGAAGGCGTTACGGGCGTAGTTACCGGCGTCATCGAGTCTCCTGGAGTCGTTCCGGGAGTGGTCGCTCCGATCTGTCCGCCTGCCGGATTCCCCTGTGTAAACAGGTGTACGGTTTTGGCGGCATTTTCCCATTTGACTTGAAGTCCAAGCTGCGAACTGACGAAGCGCAGCGGTACGTAAGTCGTTTCGTTCTGTGCCACGGCCGGCTGGGTCAGAGAAACGAGGGCCCCGTTTGCCGTGGCCGTTTTCTGGTTAATGGTGAGTACAACGGTATCTGCACCGCTGACGATGCTCACCTGCTGGGCCGATTGATTCCACCGAACTTTGTAACCCAGTTCTTCGGATACGACCCGGATCGGCACCATCGTGCTTTGGCTGACCGTTAACGCGTCTGCGTTGGCCAACTCGCGGTTGTCCAAGATAATCTTGGTTCCGGACGAGGCCGCTTGTCCCGTATGCGGGAGCAAGAACATCAGCATCAGGACCGCCATCACTGTCATCAAAACATACTTTTTCATTATCCACCTCTAAATTCTTCGCTTTTTTCGTCGGACTTCGGTCCTACCTGCGCTTGCTCCCAAACGCTTTTCGGACGATTCCGAACCATTGACATCCCAACAGCTGCTCACGTTAGCTTAGACGCGGCCTTTTTTGAAAAGTTGCGGCATTTATTTCAGTTTTGTCACCCATTCACGTTTAATCCGAGATACTCCGCGATACCCGCAGCGATCGATGCGGCTACTTTGTCCTGCCAATTTTCGTCGATCATCTGCTCGATATCCCCTCCGGGACTCATAAATCCCGTTTCGACCAGGACTGCCGGCATGGTCGTCTCCCGGGTGACATGAAGACTTTGCGTTCTCGCCCCCCGGCTGCGGAGACCGGTCGCTTCGAGTACATGTCTTTGCATCGTTTCGGCAAAAACCTGGCTGTCGGGGCGTGAATACAGCGTTTCCGTACCGCTTGTAGGCGGCGAACCGATCGGCATGCTGTTGCCGTGAATAGACACGAACGCATCCGCATGTACGCTTTCGGCGATATCGACGCGTCCTTGCAGCGACAAGGTCGTATCGTCGCTGCGGGTCATCACGATATCGACTCCGGCCAACCGTTTCAGCTGGGCTTCGACTTTGAGTGCCATCGCCAGATTGAGGTCTTTTTCCAGCACGCCTCCTACGCCCACCGCACCGGTCTGCTTGCCCCCGTGTCCCGCGTCCACGACGATTACCCGGCGGCCGGCATCTCCGACTTCGGGGACCAGGCTTGCGGAATCCGGCTTGCCTGGCGGGGTATCGCCGGTTTGGGCCGGTTCCACGAACAGAACCTGACCCTGACTATAGATCTTGTAATCGGAAGGCCGCTCCAGGTCGATCACGATCCGGACCAAAGACGGCGAGCGGCTGAACAGCGAGAAACGAACGCCTGTGATCCCGGCCTGCCCCTGCGTCTCGATCGAACCTTGATTGCCCGCTCCCGGAAGCCCCTGGACGAATCCGCTTCCAAGCGTCGTATCGGGCAGATCCACCACAATCCGGTCGGGCCCGGTCAATACCGAGCTTACGGGCGAGTATTCGCCGTCCAGCAGCACGGACAGCCGTCCGTCCGCGAAACTGATCTGCTGCACCGAAGCGGACGGAGGCTGCGCGCCCGGAACTTCTTCCGGAACCGGCTGCTCGGCCGGCTCTTCGTTCGTCAGATAAACGGTCCGGTTCGGTGCATCCCACTTCACCTCAAGTCCCATCTGCGTTCCGACAAAGCGCAGCGGAACATAGGTGGTGTTCGATTTGACGAACGGAGGCTGCTGCAGCGAAACGCTTACGGGGCCGGCTTCGGCCGATGTCTCTCCGAGGGTCAGCACCAGTCGGTCCGATCCTTCTCCGATCGTGATCCGCTGCCGCTGCTTGTTCCAGCCGACTTTGTACCAGAGCTCTTCGGATACGACCCGGATCGGCACCATCGTGATATTCCCGACGGTCATCACATCCTTGGCCTCCGTCAACTCCCGGGCATTCAAGACGATTTTGGTCGCAGGCGCGGCAGCGAAACCGGAGTGCGGAATCAGGAATACGGCAGCAAACGCAAGCAGCGCCGCCAGCCGGATCCATCCCCGGCGAAAGCCCTTTATGGTTGACATACGGCTCACCTTTCCTTCCCCTCATTTTTCTATCGGCAGATTTGGCTCTCTTTCCAACGTTTTTTTCAAAAAAATCAATGATTTTTCTCGAATCCGTTACAGATTTCGCCGCCGTTTCCTTCTTGGCCTTCTTGATCCCCGGTTAAATCGCACGCAAAAAAGCGCCGCACTGCTGGATAAGCAGGCGGCGCTTCTCGAAAAACGAACGCTTCGGCGGTCAGCCGGTTTCCTGTCAGACGTATGCCCGTTCGGCGCGTTTGGCTTCGTATGCGGAGATATCGGATTCATGCTGCAGCGTCAGTCCGATATCGTCCAATCCTTGAAGCAGGAATTGGCGGCGGTGTTCGTCCAGGTCGAAGTCGATCCGCAGACCGTAAGCGTCGGTCAACGTTTTCTCTTCCAGATTGACGTTCAGACGGTAGGCTTCATGCTCGGCCGTACGGGAGAACAGATCCTGAACCTGTTCTTCGGACAGCTGGATCGGCAGAATGCCGTTCTTGAAACAGTTGTTGTAGAAAATGTCGGCGAACGACGGCGCGATCACCACACGGAATCCGTAGTCCAGAATAGCCCACGGCGCGTGTTCGCGCGACGATCCGCAGCCGAAGTTGGCACGGGAGATCAGCACTTCGGCCCCTTCATAACGCGGCTTGTTCATCTCGAACGCAGGATTCTCATTTCCTTCTTGGTCAAAACGCCATTCGAAAAACAGAAACTGGCCGAAACCCGTCCGTTCGATGCGTTTGAGAAACTGCTTGGGAATGATGGCATCCGTGTCGACATTGACCCGATCGACCGGGGCGACGAGTCCGTTTAATTGTTTGAATTCTTCCATAATAAGTCCCTTCTTTCCGGAGATTGGTCAGCTGACGACTTCGGTCTTGAATGTCCAGTCGCGTACGTCGGTAAAATGTCCCTGAATCGCGGCTGCGGCGGCCATGGCCGGCGATACCAGATGCGTACGTCCTCCGCGGCCCTGACGGCCTTCGAAGTTGCGGTTCGAAGTCGAAGCGCAGCGCTGTCCAGGCTGCAGAACGTCCGGGTTCATCGCCAGACACATGCTGCATCCCGCTTCGCGCCATTCGAAGCCCGCTTCGCGGAAGATCGCGTCCAGGCCTTCTTCTTCCGCCTGAAGCTTGACGCGGCCGGAACCCGGCACGACGATCGCCGTGACCTGGTCCGCCACCTTGTAGCCTTTGGCAATTTCGGCTGCGGCGCGCAGGTCTTCGATCCGTCCGTTGGTGCAGGAACCGATAAAGACGTAATCGATCGGAATATCGGACATCCGGGTTCCCGGAACCAGATCCATATATTCCAGCGCTTTCTCGGCGGCCCGGCGTTCGTTCTCGGTCGTAAAGTCGGCCGGATTCGGCACGACCGAATCGATATCCGCGCCCATACCCGGGCTGGTTCCCCAGGTCACCTGAGGAATGAGGGAATCGACATCGAATTCGACGACGCGGTCATACTGTGCGCCTTCGTCCGTCACGAGTTTTTTCCAATCGGCTACCGCCGCTTCGAACGCTTCGCCTTGAGGCGCATACTGGCGTCCCCGGATATGCTCGAACGTCGTTTCGTCCGGTGCGATCAGTCCCGCTCTCGCTCCGCCTTCGATCGACATGTTGCAGACCGTCATCCGCTCTTCCATCGTCAGGCTGCGGATCGACTCGCCCGTATATTCCAGCACGTAGCCTGTGGCGAAGTCCGTGCCATACTTGGCGATAACGCCCAGAATCATGTCCTTGGCCGTGACGCCCGGTTTGCGATTGCCGATAAAACGGACTTCCATCGTCTTGGATCTGCCCTGCTGCAGACACTGCGTCGCCAGAACGTGCTCGACTTCGCTGGTGCCGATCCCGAACGACAAAGCGCCGAACGCCCCGTGCGTAGAGGTATGGCTGTCTCCGCAGACGATCGTTTTGCCCGGATGGGTCAGGCCCAGCTCCGGTCCCATGACGTGTACGACGCCCTGGTCGATCGTGTCGAGGTCGAACAGTTTGACGCCGAAGTCTTTGCAGTTTTGCGACAGCGTGTCGATCTGCTGCTTGGAAATCGGATCTTTGATATTGAAGCGATCCGTTGTCGGTACGTTATGATCCATCGTCGCGAACGTGCGGTCCGGACGGCGGACTTGGCGGTTGCTGAGCCGAAGACCTTCGAATGCCTGCGGCGATGTGACTTCATGCACCAAATGAAGATCGATATAGATGATAGACGGCTTGCCTTCTTCTTGATGAATCACGTGATTTTCCCAGATCTTTTCATACATCGTTTTTTTGCTCATCTCGTTCACCCCGCTGCTGGATTCAAACCGGCCCGTTTCACGAGTATCAAGGCCAGGTTTTGTTAGTGGGTTAAATATAACATGGAGTTGTCTCATTGTTCCAAGATATAATAACTATAATCCTAATAGGTTTTACCTATAGACGAATCCTGCCGGGCAGCGGTAAAATGAAACGGACAAGTCCCAAGCGGACAAAAAAGAGACGGCTCGAACCCTCGCCCCGAAGGAGAATCCCGACATGGAATTGAGACAGCTTCAATACGCGCTCATGATCGCCGCCGAGCGGAATTTTTCGCGCGCGGCGGAGAAACTGCATATCGCCCAGCCTTCGCTGAGCCAGCAGCTCTCCAAATTGGAAAAAGAACTCGGCGTGCTGCTGTTTCAGCGCAACACGAGCACCGTTCAGCTGACGCATGCGGGACGCGAGTTTATGAAGCGCGCGCAGCGCATCGTCGACGAGATGGATCTGCTGCGAGTCGAGATGGAAGACATTTCGCAGCTGCGCAAAGGGCGAATTACCGTCGGCAGCATGCCGACGACCGGCTCCCACCTGCTTCCGCACGTGCTGCCGGCGTTTCGGGATGGCTACCCCGGCATCGACGTCACGCTGCTCGAAGACACTTCGCAAAATCTCGAACGGCTGACCGCGGGCGGCAAAACCGATATCAGCCTGCTGTCCCTCCCTTTAAATGAACCGACGCTGGACTACGAATGGATCGCCGACGAGCCGATCGATCTGGCGGTTCCTCCGAATCACCGGTTGGCCCAACTCTCGGGTACGTCTCCCGCTTCGGGCATCGATATGCGCGAGCTTGAGCATGAGCCGTTCATTATTTTGAAACAGGGACAGGGGTTTCGCAAAATGGTGCTCGATCTGTGCCGTCAGGCGGGCTACGAACCTCAGGTGGTGTTCGAGAGCAGCAATATGGAGACGCTGCAGTCGCTCGTAGCTGCCGGGATGGGCGTAACGCTTGTGCCCCGGTTCGTCTCCCGCTCCAAACGCAGCGAGCTGCTGCCGGTCTACCTGCCTTTGGCCGGTCCGGTGCCTTACCGCACCCTAGTCATCGCCTACCGCAAAGGCCGTTCGCTGTCCAAAGCGGCGGAAGCCTTTATCGAAACGCTGCGCGCAACCATGCAGCGCCTGGAACGTTCCTGAACCGGGCGGCCCGGTACGGCCTGAACGTTCGCGAATTCCGCCTTTTACAAACGCGGTTCTCCGTGCTATTCTAGGAAAAACCAAATGTCACACCGCAATGACGGGGCCAGTACGAAAACACCCGCCTTACAGAGAGTGAATTCCATGGAACGATATTGAATCTGCCGCCTGGATTTTCGTTCCGGAGAACCTGTTCGCATGTGAGTATGCGATCGGGCGGATCCGGTTCCGGAATTCCAACCTGTCGGTTTCGATCTTCGGCCCTGGCTGCGAGAATTCACGGTCGGACTTTTCCGAATCCTACCTCCGAGCGATCCGGGCCACAAGCCCGGACGGTTCCCTTCCGTTATCGGGGTTCAAGTGGGACGGCTCCGGCCGTCAATCAAGGTGGTACCGCGGAAGCACAGATCCGGCTTTCGTCCTTTGCGCAGCATGAGCTGCGCCTGGACGGAAGCCTTTTTATTGTTCCTGCCCGCAGAAAGAAGGAGAATTCATGCAAAAACGCATCGTAGTCAAAATAGGCAGCAGTTCGCTCACGGGAAGTCAGGGCGGATTGAACGGCGCAGCGGTCGCCTACTTCGCAGGCGAGCTGGCCGGATTGTACCGGCGCGGCTTCCAGCCGCTGCTCGTTACGTCCGGTGCGGTCGCAGCCGGATTCCGGGCGATCGGTTATCCGGAGCGGCCGAAGAAACTGCACGAAAAGCAGGCTTCGGCCGCCGTGGGACAAGCGCTGCTGATGCGCGCGTATCAGGAAGCGCTGGCCGAGCACGGTCATGTAGCTGCCCAGATTCTGCTGACGCGCACAGACTTTCACAGCCGCAAACGGATCGGCAGCGCCGTTATGACGATAGAAGAACTGCTTGAACGGGGCATTCTGCCGATCTTCAACGAAAACGATACGGTCTCGGTCGACGAATTGAAGTTTGGCGACAATGATACGCTGTCGGCACTGGTCGCCAATCTGGTCAAAGCGGAGCGTCTCGTCATCCTTACCGATACGGACGGGCTGTACAGCGCCGATCCGCGGCATGACCCGGGCGCTGTCAAATACGAGACGATCGGCGAAATCAGCGAAGAAATTTACCGGATGGCCGGCGGCAGCGGCAGCAGCGTCGGTACCGGAGGCATGAGATCCAAACTCGACGCCGCCCGGATCGCGACCCGCGGCGGCGTGCCGGTGTTTGTCGGACGTGCCGACGAATCCGGCGATCTGGCGGCAGCCGCGAACGGTGGAGGCCGCGGCACCCATTTCACGACGCTGCTGTCCGCCATGTCCGTCAAAAAGCAGTGGCTCGGATATCTGTCCCGGCCGCTGGGCGCGCTGATCGTCGATGCCGGCGCCAAACGCGCACTCGCCGAAGAAGGCCGCAGCCTCCTGCCGGTCGGGATCACCGCAGTGGAAGGACAATTCCATACGGGCGATGTTGTCGAAGTTCGCGGACCGGCCGGCGATATCGTGGGCCGAGGCGTCGTCAATTACGATATGGAAGATCTGCAGCGCGTCTGCGGCCTGCCTGGACCCCAAGTCCTCGAACGGCTGAACGGGCTGCACCGGCTTGAAGCGATTCACCGGGACGAATGGATCTCGCTCGGCTGAGTGCCAAAGCGTCACTGGGTCTGCCAAGGCCCCAAAACGAATACCGGGAGGAAACGAAGATGACGAACACAAACCTAAACGAACCCCAAGACCGGACAGGAGGTTCACCGGGCGCCGACGGCGTACAAAGCGAGGTACGCACCAAAGCCGCCTTAGCTGCGGCAGCTGCAAGCCGGATGGCTTCGCTGTCTACCGAAGAGAAGAACGCGGCTCTGCTGGCGATGGCCGATGCGCTGAATGCGCAGGCCGCTTCGCTGATCGAAGCCAACCGGGAAGACCTGGAACGCGGCCGCGCAGGCGGAACGAGCGAGTCGCTGCTTGACCGGCTGATGCTGAACGAAACCCGGATCGCTTCGATTGCCGACGCGCTCAAATTGGTCGCCGATCTGCCCGATCCGACCGGTGCCGTGCTGGAGCGGATCGAACGGCCGAACGGACTGCGGATCGAAAAAGTGAGCGTGCCGCTCGGCGTGATCGGCATCGTCTACGAAGCCAGACCGAACGTAACGGTCGACGCGGCCGCGCTCTGCCTCAAGACCGGCAACGCCGTTGTGCTCAGAGGCGGCTCGGCCGCGCTGTCCACCAATCGGCGTATTGCCGAAGTGCTGCGTGCGGCGTTGGCCGAAACGGCGCTTCCGCCGGACGCCCTGCAGGTGATCGAAGACGCTTCCCGTTCTTCGGTCGACGAGATGCTCAAGCTGAACGGACTGCTTGATGTCATTATTCCGCGAGGCGGCCGTTCGCTGATCGACAACGTTGTCCGCAACGCGACAGTCCCGGTCATCGAGACCGGCGCCGGCGTCTGCCATACGTATATCGATGCTTCGGCGAATGCGGTTATGGCCGCCGAGATTGCGATCAATGCCAAAGTGCAGCGCCCTTCCGTCTGCAATTCGATGGAGACGCTTATCGTACACGAAGACTTTGCGAAGCGGGAACTGCGCGCCTTGGCGGATCGTCTGCTCGAACTTAACGTCGAACTTCGGGGCGACCGACGGACGCTGGCCCTTATCCCGGAAGCCAAACTTGCTTCGGATGAAGACTACGGCACGGAGTACAACGACTATATTCTGAATATCAAGATCGTGGACGGGCTTGAAGAAGCCGCTGCCCATATCGCGCGCTTCGGCACGAAACATTCCGAATGTATCGTGACCGAAAACGAAGTCCTTGCTGTCCGCTTCCTGAATGAAGTGGATGCCGCCGCTGTGTATCATAATGCCTCCACACGCTTTACCGACGGGTTCGAATTCGGCTTCGGCGCGGAGATCGGTATCAGTACGCAAAAGCTGCATGCCCGCGGACCGATGGGGCTTCCGGCGCTGACTTCGACCAAATACCGTGTCTACGGAACCGGGCAGATCCGCACCTGATCGGCTGTACACGTTCCCTTTTCCCTACTTCCGCTTTATCACGAAAGGATGAATCCCTGATGACCCAAACCCGTATGCTGATCGAAGACCGCGTTTGTTTTTTCGGAGCCGGGTCGATGGCCGAAGCCGTCGCCCGCGGCCTGATTGCCCGAGCGGTTATCGCCCCTTCGCAGATCATGTTTCTGAACCGGAGCGATACGGCCAAACTTCAACAGCTTGAACAGCGTTACGGCACGCCCGGAACCAACGATCCCGCGGAAAAAGAACGTGTTCTGCGCACCTTCCCCGTCGTCATTCTGGCCATGAAGCCCAAAGACGCCGCCGAAGCGCTGCAGCAGCTCGGCACGCTGATCGGCCCGCATACGCTGGTGGTGTCCATGATCGCGGGTCTGTCGATCGCGACGCTTCGCAGTCTGCTGAATCGGCCGGAGCAGCCTGTCGTCCGCACGATGCCCAATACGTCGAGTTCGATCGGCCTGGGCGTGACCGGCGTCAGCTTCTCGGACGGATTGTCCGAAGATCAGCGCCGCACGGCGCGCCTGCTGTTCGAAGCCGTCGGTACGGTCATCGAGACCGAAGAAGACAAAATCGATGCGCTGACCGGTATTTCCGGCAGCGGTCCGGCCTATGTCTACTACATGATGGAAGCGCTGATCGAAGCGGCCGTACTCGGCGGTCTTACCCGCGAACAAGCCCGCGAGATGACCGTGCAGACCGTACTCGGCGCTTCCCAGATGGTTCGCCAGACCGGCGAAGAACCGGCCGAACTGCGCCGCAAAGTGACTTCGCCGAACGGGGCGACCCAAGCGGCGATCGCCAAGCTCGACGAAAGCGACTTTTTTGGCGCCGTGATCCGGGCCGCCCAACGCTGCGCGGAACGTTCCGCCGAAATGGGACAGGATCTGGAGAACCAGCTTCCCCGCCTCGCCCAAGATTGACCCGCTTGATTCCCAGTCAAAAGTCCGCCTGTACAGAGCTTCGGCTCTTGTGCAGGCGGACTTTTTTAAACGCATTTTTATCCCGTGCGAAATCTCGTGCGAAAGCTTGCGCCCTGACCTCTTCAAGCTGCAGATTTTTGCCCGCTCAGATCTTGATTCAGATCTTGAACCGGCGGCCCGAACTCATCAGCTTGATTCCGCCTCCGATCAACAGCAGCGCCACGACGGTATTACGGACATACGGTTCGAGATCGTGCAGGAATCCCAAGGACGGCAGATAGAGGTCGATAAACGGCATGACGATCGTTTTGAGCACATAATACAATCCCAGCGCAACCAGTAACACACCCATCCAGCCCCGGTTCGCGTCGAAGTTTTCAAGCAAAGGCTTATCGGCCAGCGGTTCTCTTCCATAGCGGCCAACCTGCTGAAGCGCGTCGAAAAAGGCGTAGAACCAGATCAGCGGCACCAGGAACAAGAACAGCGACAAACCGAGAACATCAAGGACATACAAGCTGCCGAAAAACAAAATCATCAGCTGTGCGCCGCGTTTCATCAGCCCCAAGTACATATGTGCCGCTCCCGGTACGATCGCCAGCATCAAGCCCATGGTCCGGCTTTTGCCGCCGCCGTCGCGTCCCATATCCCATCGTTCAATAAGCGAGAAGTCGCGCGGTTCTTCCCCGCGGCTTTTGCGTCCGGCCAACTGCACGGCATCAAACATCCCGTAAATCCAGATGATCGGAAGGACCCCAAGAAACATCAGGAACGTTTCTTCGCCGGTAAAAGCGGTCAGGAAGATCAGGGCGGTAGTCAGGCCGAAGAAAGCGGCCAGGAACGATACGCCGCGCTGGACCAAACCCATGTACAGATGGCCGAGCCCCGGTACGAAGCTGAGAATAACGGTGCAAAAACGCTGGACGTCGGAGAAATAATCTTTCTCCCGCAGCATCCGTCCGTCTCCGATCGGAGGATAAGGAGCGTAAGGGTCGTAGCCGGGGTCTTCGTCGGTTCCGAATCCCGCGTGCGCTTCTCCATGCTCCATTCCTGCTCCCGAACCGGGAGGCGCCATGCCGTTAGGATGCGCCGCGTAACCCGGGTGACCCGGATAAGCATTGTACGGCCCGGCAGGACCATGCCCGTAATATCCCGGCGGCACGTTCGGCTCCGCGGGACGGCTCAGTACCGCCACAAGCATATCGAACATGCTGATACACCAGACGATCACCGTCATGACGGCACCGACGATCGCCGGCGTTTCATCATTGGCCAAAGACGTCAGCAGACCTCCTGCTCCCAGCAGGAAAAAGGGAAGCATAAAATAGATGAAACCTTTTGATTTTTTGCCCCAGTAAGCATGGCCAAGTCCGGGTACCAGATTCAGCAGCAGTGCCGCCAATTTACTTCGTTGTCGATTCATGATTGCTTTCCCCTTTCGCTTTGAAGCCGCCCAACCAAGTGGATGCTCCGTCCGTCAGCCGTTGACTGTACGACATTTTGCCCGCTTCGTCCGCCGCTTTGGCCGCCTGCTCGCCGAGCCGATCGAACGTTCCGCTGAACGTCAGCAGCAGCGCGGCGGCAGCGGCAACCGTATACAGGAAGATCGGCTCGCTCCATTTGCGGCCGAAGCGACCGGTACCCGCAGGGTCGGCAGATTCCGGAATCAAAGCCATAACCCGTTCGCTGAATGCTTCTTCGTCGGCAAGACCCGGCAGTTCCCCGCCCACATTCTCGAGCGCCGCCAGATATTGGCCGAAAGCCTGCTCATCACCTTGCAGCAGCAGACTCTCCAGGCGTTCTCTCATCGGTTCGGCCAGCGTGCCCCGAACATAACGCATCCAGTCTTGCGGTCCGTGTCGTTCGAACTCGTTCATCGCCATTCCTCCTCCTGCCAGTGCTGACGAATCCACATTCGCGCCCGGTACAATTTCGATTCGACGGTCTTGACCGTAACGTCCAATTCCGCCGATATTTGTTCGTAATTTTTGCCTTGAAAATAAAAAGCTTCGATCACATCGCGATGTCCCTGAGGCATTTCTTCCAGACGTCTGCGCATTTCTTCCGACTGTTCCTCGCGCAAAATACGGCTGAGCGGCGCTTCGTCTCCCGATACCACTTTTAGGAGAGCGGGTTCGGAATCGTACAAATCTTCGCGCTGCCGATTCTGCTTGCGTTTGAAATCGATCGCCTTGTTCATCGCAATACGGGAGATCCAGGTCTTGAAGCCTTGGGAACGGTAATCGGGGAGCGATTTATGAATTTGGATAAATACTTCCTGCGCGACGTCTTCGGCATCCTTCTCGCTGCGCAGTACCGAGAAGGCAATACGAAATATGGGCTGCCTGTACGTGTCGACGAGTTCGCGAAAAGCGTCGCGGTCGCCGCGCAGAATTCCGCGGATCATTTCCTGTTCGTCAATCGTGCTCTCCCCCTCTCCCGTCCAATAGACGCAGCCGCCAAGGACTGCCCCTGCGCATGCTGCAAATAAATTTCCGGAACTTCGTTCTGCCCGGTCTTTCGCCGTTTTTATTGTACACGCTGCCGCCGGAGCAGACAAAATCGGCAAAAAAAAGACCGGATACCGCAGCGGCGGTATCCGGTCTTTCGATTCTCCTTTTCGGAGGAAGGTTTCCAAGCTGCGTGTTACTGCGCCGAAGAAACCGATTTGTACCATTCGTTGACTTCCTTGGTGACCTGTTCGCCGCCGTTGGATTTCCAACTGGCCACGAATTCGTCAAATGCGTCGATCGGAAGTTTGCCGTAAATGATTTTGTTGAACGTCTCCATCTCGGATTGACGCAGCAGATTCCACTTCGAGATCATGGTCGGCGTAGCCGCTCCGGTGAAGTAGTTCTGTTTGCGCACGTCCGCTTGGGACATGACGACTTTTGCCGCGTACCAGTTTTCCGGTTTGCGGAACTCGGCCATTTGTTTCTCGTAAGGCGTTACCGCTTCTTCGCCGTCCGCCAGTTTGACCAGCGTTTGCATGTAAAGATTCGGAATACGAGCCGGACCCGTCAGGAACGGGAACTCGTTGGAGAAATTCGGAATTTTGTCTTTGTTGCTGGTCGGTTTGCCGTCAACGACATCCCAGTCGTATCCTTTGGCAAAACCGTACTCGTAATCGCTGCCCGCTTTTGGATCCGCGAGATTGTCGAGCAGGTAGTTGTAGTACAGGAAAATGGCTTCCGGATGCGCCGCATCTTTGTTGATCATGATACTTGCATTGACGCCGGAGTTCTGCCATTTGGTTCCGATCTTGCCGTCCGGTCCGGCAGGAACCGGATAGGCTTTATACTTGGATCCCGGCACGGCTTTGAGCAGATCGGGAGCCGGCCAGTCCGGTACCCAGTTCGCGCCGGGCAGAATGCCCGCCGTGCCTTTGGTCCAGCTCTCGGCCGCTTTCGACTCGTCCCACAGCGCGGAGTCGGCGTGGATATACCCTTTGTTCATCCATTCCTGCAGTTTCGCGAGAGCTTCTTTGGAACCCGGGTTGATGGAACCGTATTCCAGGTTGCCGTCCGCGTCTTTGTTCCACTGCTCTTCAATCGTTCCGTAGGCTCCGAACAGCCAGTCGAGCGAGCCCATCCAGGTGTTCGTATTGTTTTTGAGCGAGATTGCCAGCGGGAATACTTTGTCCGGGGACAAGCCGTCCGGGTTCTCGTTTTTGAATTTATCCATGATGACTTCAAGATCGGCGATCGTTTTTGGAGCTTCAAGGTTCAGTTTCTCCATCCAGTCTTCGCGCAGCCACAGCTCGGTATTGTCGTTATCCGTGTATTCGAGGATCGGCATATTGTACTTTTTGCCGTCTTTCGTGAACGGATACCACAGCTCGGGATGTTCGGCCGAGTGATCTTTGAGAATCTTGTTGGCGTACTTGTCGAACAGTTCGTCGATCGGCATGAACTGGCCGGATTCGATCAGTTGGTTCGTCAGAACCGGGTTGGTTGGGACGGGTACGAAATCGGGCAGTTTTTCTCCCGAAGCGACAGCCAGCTGAAGTTTTTGTCTGTACTGGTCGTCATTTGCCGGGTACCAGGTATCTTTGTGTTTGATCCCGAGCGTATCCAGCATCCAGCGATCGTGGACGTTGTTTTCTTTGGTATCGCCCTGCACATACTTCTTCGGCATCAATACGCTGCTGATCTCGATCGGCGGATCGTATTTACCCGCTTTGAACGCGGCTGCCGCCGTTTCCGTCTCGACAGGTGCTCCGTCTTTGGTCTTGCCTCCGTCTGATGCGCCGCTGCAGGCGCTGACTGTGAACAGACTTGCGACCGCAAGAATTTTCCAGGCATTCCGGATTTTTTTCATTGCTTAATCCCCCCCGTTGACTTGTAACCGCTACCTTACATCCGTTACTGTACCAACTTTTGCAGGAAGGCATCTATATGAGTTTGTTAGGCCGGATAGGATTTTGTCACGTTATTTGCCCGAGTCCCGATAATCCTGCGGGGTCATGCCGAAATGGCGTTTGAATACTTTGATAAAATACGCGGGGTCCATATAGCCGATCTCCAGCCCGATTTCGTACACTTTTTTGTCGGTCGATTTGAGTTTGTAGCAGGCGCGTTCCATCCGCAGATTGGCTACATAATCGCTGATTCCTTCGCCCGTCTCGATCTTGTAGATCTTGGAGAGATGGGTAGGATGCAAATTGACATGATCGGCCAATGCGCGCAGCGAGACGTCAAGATGCAGGTTTTTGTCGGCAAAAGCCTGCACCTTGCGCACATACAGCGACCGGCTGTCTTTGACTTCGCTTGATGTGCCTTCCTTGAGCAGACGCAGCGCTTCGAGCGACCATCTGCGCAGCCGGGCGATCGAAGCGAATACTTCTCCCCGCTGCAGCGGTTCGATCTCGCTGCCCAGCAGACTTTCCAGCGTATGGCCGCCGCGATGCGCCAGATTGGTATACGAAGACGCAATCAGAAAACCGGCTTCCATACAGTGTTCCCACGACTCCGACCAGCTGCTGTCCAGTTCATCGAAGACGGCCTGCAGTTTCTCCCAGGCTTCGTCCCAGCGTCCGGCTTCAAGCAGGTTCTCAAGCGAAGGCGGCAGGTACAACGAACGGAGTGCGCCCTGCTCCTGCGGTCCTGCCGGTTCGCTGAGACGCATGACGAATTCCCGCTCGTCTCCGACGATCTGGCGAAAATAAGCGGTTGCCCGCCGGAAAGCGTCCGGCAGTTCTTCCGGAAATTCGAACGAATCGGTCATGACGATCGACAGCGAGCCTTTGAGAAACTGCTTGACCTTGGACTGCAGCTGGATCGACAGCTTCTCGAGCAGGCCTTCGCGTCCAGGCGGCGCTTCCTCCTTGAACTGGAGCAGGAAGGCCAGATAGCCGTGTTCCTCTTTGACCCCCCAGACTTCCAGGAATTCCCCCATCACTTCTTCGGCCATATTGATAATCGCATATTCGATCAGCGGCTGACCGTTGTTGCGGTATCGGCCGAATTCTTCTTCCATACGGACAAGCAGCAGCGCAGAAGGCCCTACCGTAAAAGGCAGTCCGTAGTTGTGGAGTTTACGCTCCCATTCTTCGGCCGGCATCCGCTGTCCGTCCAATGCGTCCAGCAAGAGCTGACCGCGGAGCAGCGGAAGATTCTCGCGCAGGGCATAATTGGTCCGTTCCAGCGAACTGACCATCTCCCACTCGGCGTTCAGCTGGGAGATCGCCGAACCGACGGTGGCGAGCAGATCCGCATCGCTTGGCGGCTTGAGCAGATAATCGACGGCGTTATGGCGAATTGCCTGTTTGGCATATTCGAAGTCGGAATGACCCGACAGCATGATGCATTTGATCTTCCGGTCCCGCTCGCGGATCTTCCCGATCAATTCGATCCCGTTCATTTCGGGCATCAGAATATCGGAGATGACAATATCGATCGGATGGATCTCGATCAGTTCCAGCGCTTCGCGCGCGGAATAGGCTCGGTGTACCACCTCGATCCCGAGCGTGTCCCAGGGTTTGTTCATGGCCAGATTGTCGACCCAGTGGATTTCGTCGTCGACGATCATTAACTGCATAATGATTCTCTCCTTCTTGCTTTTTAATAGCTTACAGCCGGACGAATCGGATCGGCTTCCGGCTCGCCGGGGATCTGCCAGAAAATTTCGGTCCGGAATCCTCCTGCCGGCGACGGACCGAAGCGGAGTCCCGACCGGCTGCCGAATTGATGCACGATACGCTGATACGTATTCCAGAGCCCGCAGCCCATCTCTTCCCGCAGTTCTTCGTCCATTTTCCGATTCAGCGCGTCGTACTCTTCGGCGGTCAGTCCCGGTCCGTCGTCATCGATTCGAATCACGCAGAATCCGTCTTCCAGGCCGCCCGTAATCCGGATTTCGCCCGACGCATAGGATTTGGCTACCCCGTGGATAACCGCATTTTCGACAATGGGCTGGATCATCAACCTCGGAATCTCCTGCCGCCGCAGCTCTTCCGTAAGATCAATCCGATAATCGATTCTGCCGTTCCGCAGTTTCTGGATATCGAGATAGTTGACGAGCAGACGGACTTCCTCTTCGAGCGGAGCGATTTCTTTTTCCATACGGGTGGTGTAGCGGTAATAGGCACTCAGGTTGAAAGCCATGGAGACCACCGCTTCTTCGTCTTTCATCTGCGCCATATTGATAATGTATCCCAGACAATTATACAGAAAATGCGGGTTGATCTGGGCCTGAAGCTGTTTGAGCGTCGCTTCCCGGGCCCTGATCTTCTCGTTGAATACATTCTCGATCAGTTCCTGGATCCGCTGCGACATATCGTTGAACCGTTCGAACACGAACGAGAACTCGTTCCGGTTCCGGGCGTGCAGACGAACCGAATAATCGCCGCTTTGCACCCGCAGCAAGCCGTTCATCAATTTGCGGATCGGACGCTGCACGTTGCGGTACAGCAGGACGGAAGCCGAGACGCCAAGTACGAACAGCAGCCCGATCGACAGATAGAACAGATTGCGGCTGAACGAGATCGGCCCGAGCACCTGCCCCAGCGGCACGACATCGATCAACTGTCCGTCCAGATACGCCGAACCGACCGAGCTGACCAGATAATCCTGCCCCCGCAGCTCCACAATCCGCTGGGCGGTACGCTCGAGCGGATGCGTATTCAGATCGGCGATCAAGGCTTCCGACAGCTCCCGGTCCGCACTGCTGTTCAGAATAGGCGCATCCCCTTTGTGATAATAAAAAGGATCGCCTTGGCCGCCCGCTTTGTATGTATCGAGCATATTGCGGATATTGTCCGAACTGAAACTTGCTTCCACGACAAGGCTGCTGCCCGTCAGCAGTCCCTGCTGCCCGAGCGAGTCGGTATAGAACCAATAGAAATACGGCGGCTGTCCGCTGCCCGCGTCGCCGTAGGTCCATTTCCCGCTCATATTGCGCCGCAGATAATCTTCGCTGTAGTCTCCGGTGCGCGCATAATTTGAGATCACCTGGCGATTCTGCTGCGAATGCAGGGCATAACGGGCCGGCCAGATATCGGTTACTCCGGACTGCAGCATCATTTTTTCCTGAATGGCGTAACGGGTCTGCATGCGGTCGTACCGGTCCCCCCACACATTCAATCCGTTAAAATCCCGGGCATTCGGATCGCGGGAAAACGTAAGACTGAAATCCATCATCTGGTTGAGCCTCGAATCGATCTGACCCGAGAGAAAAGTCAGCTGACGGGCACTGGACGTCTGAAGCTCGCGGCTGACCACGTGAAAAGTCACATCGTTCGAATACGTATAGGCGAGCACGATCGGAAGAAACAAAATCGCAATCAAGCTGTTCATCTTGGCAAACAGACTAAAACGGCCCCGGGGCTTCTCCCGGACGCCCGCTGCTTCGAGTATTTGCTGCATAAAGTACTCCTCCGGATCGTTGTCCCTAATAAAAGCCTATCGATCCTAACATTGTTATATATCGACCCCGACACTTGCTTGATACTATTTATATATAGCAGAGAACGTAGAGACACACCACACATTTGGAAGCGGGGGAAAGCAATGAAAGCAACGACAAGCGAGCGGACAAAACAGACAGAAGCGCTCGGCGGCAAAAGAAAAAGAGGCCGCAAACAGCCATTGATACTGCATCTCATGGTGCTTCCGGCAGCCATTATGGTCTTTATTTTTTCGTATATTCCCATGAGCGGTATCGTAATGGCTTTTCAGGATTACAAGCCTGCGCTCGGATTTGCCGAGTCGCCCTGGGTAGGCCTGAAGCATTTCCAGTACATGTGGGAGAATGAATATTTCCTCAAAATCACGGGCAATACGCTCTTTTTCGCCTGTACCAAGATTGTCATGAACCTGATCGTGCCTTTCGTTTTTGCGCTGCTGCTGAACGAAGTCCGGAAAATGGCATTGAAACGGTCGATTCAGACTCTCGTTTATCTGCCTCACTTTCTTTCTTGGGTGACGCTGTCCGGCATTCTGATCGACATGCTCGCGCAGACCGGACTCATCAATCAATTTATCGTCTATCTGTTCGGAACGAAGCCGATCTTCTTCCTGGGTGACGGCAACTGGTTCCGGTTCACCATCATTGTCAGCGACGTCTGGAAAGAGTTCGGCTTCAATACGATCATCTTCCTGGCCGCTTTGTCGGGCATCAATCCCGCGCTGTACGAAGCGGCGGAAGTCGATGGAGCGACCCGGTGGAAACAGACGCTGTACATCACGATTCCTTCGCTCGTTCCGATCGCGATCGTCATCGCGACGCTTGCGCTGGGCAACGTGCTGAACGCCAACTTCGACCAGATCTTCAACCTGTACAGCCCGCTCATTTACCAACAAGGCGATATCATCGATACATTCGTGTACCGCGAAGGCCTGCTCAGTGGACAATTCAGCTTTGCCACAGCCGTGAACCTTTTCAAGTCGGTCATCAGCTTGATCCTGATCGCCGTCTCGTACCGTCTGGCTTACCGCTTCGCCGGATACCGCATCTTCTAGTACCTTGACCGAATTAAATCTAAGGTTTGCGTTCGTCGGAAACACGCACGGTTCAAGCGGGTTTTCGAGGGGCGTAACCTAACCTCTTTATCGGTCAAGGTACTCGTACCCTTTCAACTCTTAATCAGAGGTTTACGTTTTTCTGAAACGCGCACGCTTTAGGTGCGATTCAGGGGAACGTAACCTTACCTTTAGTGTTGACAAGGTACTCGTACCCTTTCAACTCTTAATCAGAGGTTTACGTTTTTCTGAAATAACAATTCCGTCGGAGACTTCGTACACGCTTCAGGTACGAAATCTCAGGGGAACGTAACCTTACTTTTAACTTGGTCAAGGCACGAAATTCATCGAGCAGAAAGGAGACTTCGTCCATGTATCACAAAACGCTTCCCTACCGGATTTTCAGTATCTGCAACAATATATTTCTGACGGCTGTCTCGATCGCCTGCCTGCTGCCGCTGCTTCACCTGCTTATGGTGTCGCTCAGCTCGACCGCTCCCGCCAATGCGGGACTGGTCACTTTCTGGCCGATCGGGTTCACTTTCGAAGCTTACGCCAAAACGTTCGACAACGCCAACTTCCTGTCTTCGCTCTGGGTATCGGTGCAGCGGACTATTCTCGGTACGGCGCTTGCGCTGGTCGTCAATACGACGGCCGCCTACGCACTGTCCAAAGAAACCCGCGTATTTGCCGCCCGCAACGTGTATCTGTGGTACTTTGTCGTCACGATGCTGTTCAGCGGCGGACTGATTCCCGGCTATATTCTGATTCTCAAGCTCGGCTTGATGAACTCGCTCTGGGCGCTGATCCTGCCGGGTCTCGTCGCGGTATTCAATATCATCCTGCTGCTGAACTTTTTCCGCGGCGTTCCCAAAGACCTGGAAGAAGCCGCGTTTATCGACGGTGCCGGCCATCTGCGGACCTTCTTCAGCATCTATCTGCCGCTGTCGCTGCCGGTTATCGCAACCGTGTCCCTGTTCATGATGGTGGGACACTGGAACGCGTACTTCGACGGCATCATCTATATCCGCGATTCCGAGAAACTTCCTCTGGCCAGCTTTATGCAGACGATCATCGTGCAGGCGGATATGTCGAAGCTTGATCCCGAGGCCGTCGCCAATCTGTCGCAGCGTACGATTCGTGCCTCGCAGATCTTTATCAGCGCCCTGCCGATCCTGATCGTGTATCCGTTCCTGCAGCGGTATTTCGTAACCGGGATTGTCGTCGGTGCGGTAAAAGAGTAGCACTCTCCGGAGTCACAGCACCGGGTATTCAACAGAATCAAAAAAGACGTTCTCCGCTTTTGGGAGAGCGTCTTTTTTGTCATGGCTGCAGAAACGAAACTTCATGCAAGACCGTTCAAATTGGAAGGTTGGCGTAACGGATGCGAACCTCACTCTTTGAATAGAAAAACCGCTTTGCCTAAGGCAAAGCGGTAGAATGCCGCTGCGGGGAGCGGCGCGCCAAGTTTCTTCGTTTTCGCCAAGGCTCAAACGGTGAAATTCGGCGTTGTGTGAATGATGGTCGGTGATCCCCGTTCTTTTCGCTGCGCTCAAAGAGTGGGGATCACCTTTGCCCTCTAAATTTCTGAGAATAGGCCCGGACATCTTCCGGCGTACGTACCCGGTTCCGGCTCCATTCGAGCAGGATCCGGTCGATATAGCGGAAATGCAGTTTGCCTGCAAAAACCGATTCTTTGAGGGCCAACAGGATCAGCTCTTCCGGATATCGGTCCTGGTCGATCCAGACCGAGATCGTCTCGCATTCCATCGGCGAGAGCGGACGGGCAAACTCCTGTTCGAAAATACGGAACAGGTTATCGACCGTCTCGGCTTCTTCTTCGGGAACGATCGGACGCTCGGCCCGGCGCTGGCTGCGCCGCTCTTCCGCCAGACAGCCTGCCAGACGCTCGTACAGCCCGGCCAGGTTGTAACGTTCGTAACGGATGCCGGACGGCGTATCCTCGTCTTCATGAATCGCGAGAAAGCCGTCTTTGATCAGGCGCTGCAGCTTGGCTGCAAGATCGCCCGGCTCAAGACCTGTCCGTTCTCCCAGTTCTTCAAGGGTTGGAAAATCGTTCAATTCGGCCTGACGGAAAGCGATAAGCTGAATTAACAGCATCGTCTCTTCCAGGCTGAGTTCCATTTTGCGGTAAAAACGCAGCAGTGCGTGAGGAAGATGAACCTGCGGCGATTCCATCGCATAGGAGACTCCCATGGCCCAAGTCTTCCAGGCTTCGTCATTCACTCGCTTGTTCCTCCTTCCGCCTGCCTGATCGGCTCTTCGCAGCATGCGTAAAGCGCCTTACGGATAGAGGCGGTACAGCATGCGCGGGAACGGAATCGTTTCCCGGACGTGATCGAGGCCGCAGATCCAGGCAACGGTACGTTCCAGGCCCAGACCGAAGCCCGAATGCGGAACGGAACCGTACTTGCGCAGATCCATGTACCATTGGTACGCGTCGGAAGCCAGGTTATGCTGTGCGAAACGTTCTTCCATCAGCTTCGGATCGTCGATCCGCTGCGAGCCGCCGATGATTTCGCCGTAGCCTTCCGGTGCAATCATATCGGCGCACAGAACGACTTCCGGACGGTTCGGATCGGGCTTCATATAGAACGCCTTGATCTCCGCCGGATAATGCGTAATGAAGACCGGTTTGTCGTAATGGTTGGCAATCGCCGTTTCATGCGGCGCACCGAAATCTTCGCCCCAAGGCACATCGAACCCGTTGTTGTTCAGGAACTCGATCGCTTCGTCGTACGTGATACGCGGGAACGAGCCCGTAACTTGTTCCAGCTTGCTCACGTCGCGCTCCAGCGTTTCCAGCTCCGCTTTGCAGTTGTCCAGGACGGACTGCACAACATGGCTGACGAACTGCTCTTGGACTTCCAGGCTTTCTTCCAATTCGACAAACGCCATTTCCGGTTCGATCATCCAGAACTCGATCAGGTGACGGCGCGTTTTGGATTTCTCGGCACGGAAGGTCGGACCGAAGGAATACACTTTACCCAGCGCCATCGCGGCAGCTTCCATATAAAGCTGTCCGCTTTGCGTCAGGTAGGCGTCTTCGTCGAAATATTTGATATGGAACAGCTCCGTTGTTCCCTCAGCCGAAGACGGCGTCAGGATCGGAGGATCCATCAAGGTGAAACCGCGTGTATCGAAAAATTCGCGAATAGCGCGGACGATCTGTGCACGCACCACCATCACTGCGCGCTGCTTGGTCGAACGCAGCCACAGATGGCGGTGGTCCATCAGGAAATCGACACCGTGCTCTTTTGGCGTAATCGGATAATCTTCGGTCAGATGAAGCACTTCGATTCCCGTAACCGTCATCTCGTACCCCGATTTGCTGCGGGGTTCTTCCCGAATGATGCCGGTCACGTAAAGCGAGCTTTCCTGGGTCAAACTTTTGGCATCGTTCCAGATTTTTTCCGAAACTTCGCTTTTGACGACGACGCCCTGAATATAACCGGTGCCGTCCCGCAGCTGAAGAAACTGGATCTTGCCGCTCGAACGTTTATTGTTGACCCAGCAGCCGATTTTGACGGTCTCGCCGACATGGCCGCTGACGCCGCGAATATCTGTTTTGGTGGACATGCAAGTCATTCCTCTCCTGTGTGTTAAGCCTTGCTCGCTTCCACGATGCGGTACGTATCGCGGGCAATCACGAGCTCTTCATTCGTCGGTACGACCAGCACTTCCACTTTGGAGTTGGGCGTGGAGATGCGGCGCGGATCGCCGGAACGAACTTTGTTGAGCTCTTCGTCGATCTCGATCCCGAGATACGACAGGTTTTCACAGACCACTTTGCGCACGATTGCGGAGTTTTCGCCGACACCCGCCGTAAAGACGAGTACGTCGACGCCGTTCATGGCGGCAGCGTACGAACCGATGTACTTGCGCAGACGGTATTCGTACATTTCAAAAGCCAAGGTCGCGTTCTTGTCTCCGCTTTCCCAGCCGTCCGTAATATCGCGCATGTCGCTGCTGATACCCGAAATAGCCAGCAGGCCGCTGTGCTTGTTCAGCATTGAGTTCACTTCGCCGACGCTCAGCTCTTCCTTGTTCATGACGTAAGGCACGATCGCCGGATCAAGGTCGCCCGAACGGGTACCCATCATCAGACCTTCGAGCGGAGTCATGCCCATCGACGTGTCGACGGATACGCCGCCCTGAATCGCCGTCAGGCTGCCGCCGTTGCCGATATGCGCCGTGATGATCTTCATGTCTTCGATCGGTTTGCCGAGGAATTCGGCGGCCGCCAGGCTGACGTAATAATGCGATGTGCCATGGAAGCCGTAGCGGCGCACTTTGTACTTGCTGTACAGGACACGAGGGATCGCGTACAGGTACGATCTTTCCGGCATCGTTTGGTGGAACGCGGTATCGAATACGACAACCTGCGGGACGCCCGGCATGTTGACTTCCGTCGCTTCGATCCCCATAACGGCCGCCGGATTGTGCAGCGGAGCCAGATCGATCAAGGCGCGGATATTTTTCTTCGCTTCCTTGTTTACGAGCGCGGATTCGTTGAAGAATTCGCCGCCGTGTACCACACGGTGTCCGACCGCATTGATTTCGTCCACGCTGGACACTACGCCGTGCACGCTGTCGGTCAGCTTGTCGATGACTTTGCGGATCGCCGTATTGTGTTCCAGAATTTCGCTGACTTCCACGACTTCTTCCTTGCCGGCCGGTTTGTGGGTCAGAATGGACGAATCCATTCCGATCCGCTCGACCAGACCTTTGGCCAGAACCGATTCGTCGGTCATATCGTACAGCTGGTATTTAAGCGAGGAGCTCCCCGAGTTGATTACGAGTACTTTCACAGTCTGTCACCATCCTTGTCGTACTTGAAGAATCCTTCGCCGGTCTTCGTGCCGAGCTGCCCTGCGCGCACCATCTTTTTCAAGATGAAGGCCGGACGATATTTGATATCGCCGTATTCGCGGAACATGCCTTCGAGCGCCGCCAATACTGAATCCAGACCGAAACGGTCGCACATTTCGAGCGGTCCGCGGTTGAACTGGTAGCCGATTCTCATGGCATCGTCGATATCTTCGGCCGAAGCCACGCCTTCTTCAAGCACATGCAGCGCTTCATTGATCAGCGTACAGATCAGACGGGTGCTGACAAAACCTGGCGATTCGTAGACCATGATGCCTTTTTTGTCGAGCGTATCTTCCACGAAGAATTTCGCCGCGTCAACAACGGTATCCGATGTTTTCAATCCGCGGATCAGTTCCACGAGATTGATCGAAGCGACCGGATAAATGAAGTGCATGCCGATGACGCGTTCCGGGTGCAGCGTAGAGCTGCCGATTTCGGTCAGGCTCAGCGCGGAGGTGTTGCTCGCCAGTGTAACATGGCTCGGGCAAACTTGGTCCAGCTGGGCGAACACCGCTTTTTTCGCTTCCAGATCTTCCGAGATCGTTTCAATGACCAGATCGCAAGAGCCAAGCTCCGCAAAATGGTTGACTTTCGCGATTCTGGACAGGGTCAGCTTTTTCTCTGACGGGGTAATCCCCCATTTTTCCAGCTTTTTGTCCAGACTGGTTTCGATCATGCTGTATGCATGGTCGAGCTTTTCATCATTTTTCTCGACCAACAGCACATCAAGGCCGCGGGCAGCCAGCATCTCTGCGATGCCTTGTCCCATGACCCCGCCGCCGACGACGCCTATTTTTTTAAAATTCATCTCTAGTATTCATCCTTTCTCGTCTCTCCTGCAAGATTGTCCACTCCTACAGCCGACATGAGCGTCTTGCATTCCCAACATCTAATCATATCTTAGCATATCCGAAATGTAAAAAAGAAATTGCGGATTAAAAATATTCGGATTCGCCAAAACGACTCTATGCGGTATTCAAACGCGGACTTACGGACATGGACACCTCTCTCTATCATAAGCCTGCAAGCTTGACTGGCGGCAAGGCAGTTGCGGATATTTTGTGAAGTCGGGACGCAAAAAGGCCCGGGATGCCTATCCCGGAGCTTCCGTCAAGCCGCATACAAAAAGCAATCCCAGACAACGATCAAGCCGGAAGCTGGGTCAGCTTGCGGAACTGCGCCCGGAACTGATCGCCGGACAGCACTTCTTCACGCATCAGAATATCGAGCGAGCCTTCGAACACCTGGCGGTAACGATCCAGCTCTCCGCGGGTGTCTTCCGTCAGGGCGCGCAGGATTTTGTCGTTGTGCTTCATCAATTCTTCCTGCGTCAGCATCTTGAGACTGACGATGCCGAGATCCGTAAGGCCCGAAACGATCATGTTCTCGACCAGATCGAGCGCCTGTTCGAAATCGCCGCGGGACCCTGTGCTGCGGCCTCCGTAATAGATTTCTTCCGCCGCCGAACCGGCCAGGGCGATCATGATCTGCTCTTCCAGGAACTGCTTGGTGTAGAGATACTGTTCTTTTTGCGGATTGTGACGGACATAGCCGAGTGCCTGCCCGCGCGGGCTGAGCGCGACCTGGCTCACGCTGCCGGGACGCAGCACTTCGGCCATGATCGCATGACCGAGTTCATGGATCGCAACGCGGCGTTTTTCTTCCGTGCTTGTCTCGCGGTCCGTCTTCTCGCCGAGCATCACCTTGTCGATCGCCCGGGACAGATGCTGCTGCCCGATGACGGCCGCTTTTTCGCGCATGGCGTAAATGGCCGCTTCGTTCATGACGCTTTCGAGCTGGGCACCCGAGAAGCCGTAAGCTTCTTCGGCAATCCGGTCAAGGTCCGCTTCTTTGGAAACGGGACGGCTTGTGGCATGCAGTTCGAGAATATGCTTGCGGCCTTTTTTGTCCGGCAGGTCGACCTGGATATGACGGTCGAAACGGCCGGGACGCAGCAGCGCGCTGTCGAGCATTTCTTTGCGGTTGGTTGCGGCGATGACGAGGATGCGGGGCTCTTCGTTGTTATAGATGCCGTCCATTTCGGTCAGCAGCTGATTGAGCGTCTGGTCGTATTCGCGCTGCTGGCCGCCTTCGCGCTTGCCTCCGATGACATCGATCTCATCGATAAAGATGATTGCGCTTTGCTTTTTCTCCTGTGCGGCACGGGTACGCGCATCCTTGAACAAATCGCGGATCCGTCCCGCTCCGACACCGACGTACATTTCGACGAAATCGCTGCCCGAAGCGGCTACGAATACGGAATCCGTATAATGAGCCGCCGCTTTGGCCATCAGCGTTTTGCCGGTTCCCGGAGGGCCCGTCAGCAGAATGCCTTTGAGCGGCCGGATTCCGAGCTTTTTGATTTCTTCGTGATTGATCAGAAAATCGAGGGCTTCGCGCAGTTCCTGCTTGGAGTTATCCTGGCCGCCGATTTGTTCAAACGTGAATTTTTCCGGCTTTTGCTTTTTGCGCTTGCGGTCCTGGGACGCGCCTACCGCCAATCCGCCTTTCATCTGCAGAACGGCGAAGATTCCGGCTCCTACCAAGGCCAATACGGCAAGCGGCATGATGTTGACTCCGATCAGTCCCAGGAAAACAACGAATGCCGCCGTAAACCCGATCAGTATTTCTTTCGTCCATCTAGGCATTGGTTTGTCCTCCCGTTCCAGGCGCCGCACCAAGCGGCAGAATGATATATTTATTGGCTTTGTTGTCCGAAGCGGAGCTTAGGGCAACGTAGATGTAATGTTCGTCCATATCGCTGGAGATCGTATAGCCGCCGTTATCGCTTTGGATTTCGGACAGCGTATCGGGAATCAGGGTATAGCGTTTGTTGGCCATGGCCTCTGCGACCGAAAAGGAAGCTTTTTTCCACAAAGCGTCGATTTCGGGCGTCGAATGGTCGGCAATATCGAGAACGATCGAGCGATTTTTCAGCAGGGAACCTTCGGTTTTGCGAAGTTCGGCAATCATCCCGCGCAAATCCACGTTCGACTGCAGATCGAGTTTCAATACGGCCTGCTTCTGGGTAATGTTCACTTGGGCGCTGGTAACGCCCGGATATTTGGCGAGCATCTGCTCAATGGGACGCTCAAGTGCGGTCTGGCGATACAGAAACCAGCCTCCGAGCAGAATAATCAGCGACAGTGCGGCAGTAAGGGCTACGGGAAGGATGCGGATTTTCAATGGGCATTTCTCCTCTTCTTGCTGTATGTGCTAGCGTGGCAACAGAGTATGACATCCATCAATCGGCTACACTTTTTTAAGCATTTTGCAGAATGCTTTTTTGGTGTATGCAAACATTGCTTGACAACCTACGATTTCTTTCCTTTATCCAAATTTACCTCTTTGTTGAGAATAAGTATATCACACCGTTTTCCCATTTTCTAATTCGCACCCTACCGTGTAAATGCTTGCTTGGCACGGTTTTACCGGGAGGTATTTCCCTAAAACAGCTCCGGATCCGCTTCGAAAGCTTCCAACCAAGCAGCGGGTCGGCACTTTTGCAACCGCTTCGAACCTCCTACCGATTCGGCTGAATCCGGTATCGTTTAGGGAGGTTGGGAATGACAAAAAAGCTTCTCCATGCAATCATGGAGAAGCTTTTTTGATGTTCTCGGCGAGCGTCCGCCAAAAAGCCGGACGAACCTGCGCCGCCAGGCGCACATGCAAAAAACGGGCTTGGGCAGCGGGTTCCTACCAATTCGGAAGAAGGAAAGGCTCGTCGATCGCTCTTCCGTCCGTCAGGCTGTAGAACCGGTAGTAATGCTCGCCGGCTTGTTCATAGAAAATCTGCCAGACGTACTGTTTGTTATAGAAGCCCGGAAGCATCCGGATCAAATCGGCATCGGGCAGTTCGGTTTCGAGCCGATTCCACATGTCTTCCCGGGATATCGTTCCGGCCGCCGGCATGATCCGAACCGCGCTTTTGCCTTGCGCCGGCTTGCCTTCTTGGGTATATTGCAGCCAGACGTACTGCTGCTCGCCCGCAGCCGTCGAGCCCTGGACGACCCAGAAGATCGAGTCCTCGCCCCATACCCATTTGTCTGCCCGCCCGGTTTCGGTCAACTGCGCCTTGGAGACGGCCAATGCGACGGCCTCGCTCCGCTCGTTTGTCCGTTCTTTCATCGAAAGCGTGTAATACAAATAGGCTCCCGACAGCAGGATCAGCAGAACGAGCACGGCCAGCAGGATGATTTTGGTACGCTTGCTCACGTTGTCTTTCCTCCCGATGTCCGGATTACCGGGCCAGCAGCCCTTCGAATGCCGCTTGGGCTTCGAACCGGATTTTCTCTTCGTCCATCGTCAGACATTCCCGATTCTTGACGATCTGAACCCCGTCCACCCAGACATGACGGACGTCCTGGCCGGCAGCCGAATACACGATATGCGATACGTAGTCGGTGCGCGGCAGGAAATGGGCCTGCTCGGTATCGAGTGCCACAAAGTCCGCTTTCATTCCGGCGGCAAGGGTACCCAGGTTGTCCAGGTACAACGACTGTGCCCCGTACAGCGTCCCCATACGCAGCGCTTCCGCTGCCGGAACGGCTGTCGGATCGCCCGATACGCCTTTGTGGATCAGCGCGGCCAGACGCATCTCCTCGAACATGTCAAGGTTGTTGTTGCTGGCCGGACCGTCTGTGCCAAGCGATACGACAACGCCCGCTTTGAGCAGCTGCGGCACTCTCGCCACGCCGCTCGCAAGCTTCAGGTTGCTGCCCGGATTGTGCGAGACCGCCACTTTGTGCGCGGCGAGCATGTCGATCTCTTCGTCCGTCAGGTGAACGGCATGCGCCACCATCGACGGACGGGAGAAGAAGCCCTGTTTTTCAAGATGGGCCACCGGACGCAGTCCGTAGTCCCGAACATTCTGCTCCACTTCGGCCGCTGTTTCCGACATATGCGTGTGCAGCGGCAGATCCAGATCGTGCGCCGCCTGAACAAACCGTTCGATGAAGGCAGGCGGGCAGGTATACGGCGCATGCGGCGACATCATAACCGTAATGCGTCCGTCCGCTTGTCCGTGCCAGGCTTTGGCAAAAGCGATCGCGTCGGCCAGTTTGGATTCCTGTTCTTCTTCCGAACACAGTCCGATAACGCCGCGCGTCAGCGAAGCCCGCATTCCCGATTTCACTACCGCTTCCGCAACACGGTCCATATGGTCGTACATATCGAGGAAGGTCGTTGTCCCGCTTTTGAGCATTTCGATGATCGACAGCGAACTGCCCCAATAGACATCGTCCGACGTGAACTTGGCTTCCATCGGCCACATTTTGGTCTGCAGCCATTCCTGCAGCACCATGTCGTCTCCGTAGCCCCGCAGCAGCGACATGGCCGTATGGCCGTGGCTGTTGACCAGACCCGGCATAAACAGCAGGCCTTTTCCGTCAACCGAGGGCAGATCGCGTGCGTCTTCCGGTTCTTCGGTTCCGATATAGGCAATCATGCCTTGATCGATCACCATACAGCCTTTGACGACTTCTCCCTGCAGGCCGGTGGCGAATACGCCGTTTCTAACGATCCACTTGCTCGGGCTGTTTGTCGTTGTCATGGATGTCCGCTTCCTTTCCGTTATCGAGATAATAAGCCAGGCTGAGCAGGTCGGTCGTGAAATCGGCCGTATGGATCCGGACTTCGGCCGGTACCTTCAAGACGGTAGGCGCAAAATTCAGGATCGCTTCCACGCCGGCTCCGACCAGTTGGTCGGCCACGCGCTGGGCTTCGGAATCCGGCACGGTAATAATCCCGACGCGAATCCCTTTCTCCGCAACGGTAGACTGCAGTTCTTCGATCGGCTGTACGGTCAGTTTGTTGATTTTGGTGCCGACCTTCGGCGTATACGAATCGAACACCGCTACGATCTTCATGCTTTCTTTGAGGTACATATTATAATTGGACAGCGCATGCCCCAGATTACCCGCACCGATCAGCGCCACGTTGATCTGGCGGTCCAGCTTGAGGATATGGCGAATTTTCTCGATCAGGTAAGAAACGTCGTATCCGATACCTTTGCGGCCAAAATCTCCGAAATAGGCAAGGTCTTTCCGGATTTGCGCCGGATTGAGATCCAGTTTCTGGCCGAGTTCCTGTGACGATACCGTCATGACTTCACGTTTATGCAGTTCACTCAGGTGGCGCAGGTAAACGGGAAGTCTGCGAACAACGGCTTCCGAAATTTTTTCCGCTTTCATTCAAGGTCCCTCCCAGGGGAATAAGTTAATCCGACTTTCCTTCCGGTTCCAGCCACTCGGCAACTCTCGGCACAATCTGCTCGAGCGCCATATGCTCCATTTTCGGACCCGGAAGCGAGTATAAAAAGTACTTGCCGTAATACGATTCGATCACGCGCGTATCATAGACGATTACGATGCCGCGGTCGCGCCGTGTGCGCACCAGCCGGCCGAATCCCTGTTTGAAGCGGATCACGGCCTGCGGAACGGACAATTTCATAAAAGGATTGAGATTCTGCCGCTTGAGCAGCTCGCTTTTGGCTTCCAGCAGCGGATGGCTCGGCGGCTGAAACGGAAGGCGTACGATCGCCAGGCAGGTCAGCGCATCGCCGGGAATATCGACCCCTTCCCAGAAACTGCTGGTGCCGAGCAGCACGGTCTTCGCATTCTCCTGAAAACGCCGAGTGAGACGGCTGCGGCTTCCGCTGTCCACTCCCTGCCCGATCAGCGAAATGCCCGACGCGGACAGCAGCTCCTTAAGCGGCTCGTATACCTGGCGCAGCATCCGATAGGAAGTGAACAGCACCAGCATGCGTCCCTGCGTCGCTTCCGCGGTCCGGGCCAGCGAATCGGTCAGAGCGGCCAGGAAAGAAGCATCCGCCATCTGTCCTTTGACACTCGGGAAATCCCGCGGAACGATCAGCAGCGCCTGCTCCCGGTAATTGAACGGCGAAGGCAGCACTTCCGTTAACAGTCTTTTTTGCGAAGAGGCTTCGCGCAGACCCAGCTGATCGATCATGTAGTCGAACTTCTTGTCAACGGCAAGCGTAGCCGAAGTCAGAACGACACTTTTCTTTTTATCAAAAAAGTGCTGCTGCAGCTGCGCGCTCACATCGATCGGTACCGCATACATCTGCAGCGACTTGCTCTTGAACTGCGAACTGCCTTCGAGCCAGTATACGGTACTGCCGTCGTCGAGACGCATAAAGAAGCGCAGCGACTCCCTCGCTTCGGATAAATCTTTGAACAAACCCGAAATATCCGTAGCCAGCCCTTCGGCCGTGTAATCGCCGCTGTCTTCCTTGACGGAAGCCGCCATTCGTTCTCCGCGCCGGATCGCTTCGCCCAGACCTACGTAGATCTGGTCTTCCAGCGTCGACAGCGTATCCCAACCTGCCGGATATTCGCCCGCCGTCAGCCGCAGCGTATGCTGGCCGGCTTCGGGTGCAGAGATATCCGCCCGATCGGGCAGCAGCGTATAGAGCAGCTCCGTCAGTTTGTCCCAGTTTTCTTTGGCATCGATCAGTTCCGGAACAATATCGTCGATCGCCTTGTTCCAATCGTTTTTCTTCTCGTGTCCGATTCGTCCAAGCAGCTGGCGCAGGGCCGGAAGCTGGCCGTTTTTGCCGTCTTTGTAGAGCCGGTTCAGGGTATGGACAAACGAGAAATATTTCAGATGCAGCCCCAAATGCTTGCCGGCCACATCTTCGAGATGATGCGCTTCGTCGATCACCAGACGCTCGTAGGCGGGCAGCAGCTGATCGTCGGCTTTGACGTCGGAGAACAGTTTGGAATGGTTCGTCACGACGACATCGGCCATGGAGGCTTCATGTTTCGCCCGATAATAATAGCAGCTTCGGAACCACGGACAGGCGCGGCCCAGACACGAATCCGTCTCGCTGGCAATCGTATCCCAGAAATCCTGGCCGCGGCCGATCCCGAGATTCAGTTCCTCGTCGTCGCCGCTTTGCGTTCGGGTCAGCCAGACAACAAGCTGCGCCGCCGTCAGCGCATCGTCCGCGGGATGTGTGAATTCGCGCCGGTCGATTTTCTGTTCCAGCTTGCGCATGCACAGGTAATGCTGGCGTCCT
This sequence comes from Saccharibacillus qingshengii, assembly GCF_013185195.1. Taxonomy (GTDB): domain Bacteria; phylum Bacillota; class Bacilli; order Paenibacillales; family Paenibacillaceae; genus Saccharibacillus; species Saccharibacillus qingshengii. Next base: position 83,189 of record NZ_JAAZWC010000013.1, on the reverse strand, counting down.
TTGAATACCGAGGCGCGGAATTCGAACGGCACGACACGGCTCAGCAGCGGAACATCGCGTTCGCGCAGCTGTTCCTGCAGATTGATCGTATGCGTACTGACCATCACTTTGCGATCTTTCTTGACGCTCTCGTAAATGGCGGGAATCAGATAACCGAGCGACTTGCCCGTTCCTGTTCCCGCCTCGATCAGCAGATGCTTGTCGCTGTCGAACGCTTCCTGGACTTTGCCGAACATGATGTTCTGCGATTCCCGCTCTTCGTATCCGGGAAGTTCGGCCCGCAGATTGTTCTGCACCTGTTCCAGAAATTGTTCAAACGACACCTCTTCAAGCGGATTGCCGTCGCGGATTTCGCGGGCGGGAGGCACTTCGGCCCACTCGCCCGTCTTGAGCGCGAACTGGCGGTAGAACTTGAATTCTCCGCTTTCCTGAAGAGGCTCAAGCTCTTTCTCTTCGACCAGCGTCTGGAAAAACCAACCCAGATCGCTGTCGCCTGCGAGCAGTTCGGCTATGCGCTGCAGCGTCACGAGCGGCAGCGTTCTCGCTTCTTCCAGACAGTGCAAAAAAACGTGCGCCGTCGCCAGCGCGTCACTGTCCGCCTGGTGCGGCCGCTCGTGCGGAACGCCAAACTGCGACGCGACCGCGCCGAGCTGGTAACTCGTAATCGAAGGATACAAAATACGCAGCAGATCGATCGTATCCAGAATCCGGCCGCTGAACGGCAGATATCCGGTCTGGTCGAGTGCGCGCTGCAAAAAGCCGAAATCAAACGCCACATTGTGTCCGATCAGGACGGCGTCATCCAGCAGCGGGATCATCCCGATGATCGCTTCGTCCAATACCGGCGCTTCGCCAAGCTGTTCTTCGCGAATTCCTGTCAGTTCGGCAATGAACGACGGAAGCGGAACGCCGGGATTGACCAGGGACTGGTACGTATCCACGATCTGCAGATCGTGGTCAATGACGCTCAGACCGATCTGGATGATGGCATCCGATGCCTGAGTGCCCGTCGTTTCAAAATCCAGCACGGCAAATTTCATGGAATCGATAAATCCTTTCAATACGTATTTCCTTATCAGCATAACAGACAAAGGGCGGTTTGGGAAACCATTCACCACTGCACGAAGCCCAAAAAAAGGAAGGTTTTGCGCGTGCAGCGCAGAAAAAAAGCGGCGCCGCGCATCGTGATGCGAGCGGCGTCCGCTTTTCGCTTTTTTAACGAATCGTGGCGTGAATTTCTTTGACGGCCGTCTCGACGGCGCGGTTGCCTTCATCCACAAACACGACGGTCGGTTGATGCAGCAGCGCTTCTTCATTCGACATCGACGCATAGGAGATAATAATCACGGTATCTCCGGGCTGTACACGCCGCGCCGCCGCGCCGTTAAGGCAGATGACTCCGCTCCCGCGGACACCCGGAATCACGTACGTTTCCAGCCGCTCGCCGTTGTTGTTGTCGACGATCTGCACTTTCTCGTTCTCCAGCAGATCGGCCGCATCCATCAGATCTTCGTCAATCGTGATGCTTCCTACGTAGTTCAGATTCGCTTCCGTAACCGTCGCACGGTGAATCTTCGATTTCATCATGGTTCTATACATGCAGAGCAGCCTCCTTGAGCTTCATAATGACATTGTCGATCAGTCGGGTCGTACCGAATTTGACGGCTACCGCAAGGATAAGCGATCCTCCCGAGTCCCTCAAATCAGATAATCCGTGTTCTTCGTCCAGCGGTACAAGGTCAGGGAACGCCAGCATTTCCACATAGTCGATGACGGCAAGCGGAGAAGCCTGAATGGCCCGGGTGACGTCTTCGACAATCCGGCGGGGCGACACGCTCTCGCCGGATTGGATCCGCTCGGCCGCTTCGCGCAGCGAACGCGACAGCACAAGCGCTTCCCTGCGCTGCTCGCTGCTGAGATACACATTGCGCGAACTGAGCGCAAGCCCGTCTTCCTCGCGTATGATCGGACAAGGCACGATTTCGACGTCCATGTTCAGATCGATGACCATTTTCTGCAGAACCGCTACCTGCTGGGCGTCTTTGGCTCCGAAGAAAGCTTTGTCGGGTTTGACGATATGGAACAGTTTCGATACCACGGTGGCGACTCCATCAAAATGTCCCGGGCGCGAAGCGCCGCACAGGCGCTCGGTGACTCCAGTGACGGTGACGGTCGTTTTGCGTTCTTGCGGATACATCTCGTCCACGGAAGGCAGGAATACGACATCCACTCCTTCTCGTTCGGCCAGTTCCAGATCCGCTTTTTCGCTGCGCGGGTAGCGGTCCAGATCTTCCCCCGGTCCGAACTGGATCGGGTTGACGAAGATGCTGAGCACGGATATGCCGCTTTCGGCGCGCGAACGCCGCAGCAGGCTGGCATGGCCTTCGTGCAGATAACCCATCGTCGGCACGAAACCGACAGCGTTTCCCTGCTCCGAGCCGCGGCGCTCTTCGCGCAGCGCGGCGATCAAAGTACGCGCTTCGGCGATAGTGGCGGCAATCTTCATGCCTGCGCCCCCACTTTCTTTTTATCGGAAGTTCCGTCTCCCGCATGAGCCGGTTTTTCTTCGGAACGTCCTCCTCCGTACAGCGAATCCAGCGACTCGCCGACACCTTCATCGGCTTTGAATACGTGATTTTCGGCCGGGAAAGCTCCGCTTTTCACTTCGTTTACGTAATCTTCGATCCCGCCGCGGATCTGCGAGCCGATATCGGCGAACGTTTTGACGAATCTTTTCTCCATATACGGCGAAGCGTACTTCACCACATCGTGGAACACAAGCACCTGGCCGTCGCATCCGCGGCCGGCGCCGATGCCGATCGTCGGGATCGACAGTTCGCGGGAGATGGCGGCGGCGGTTTCTTCCGCAACCAGTTCCAGAACGACCGCGAAAGCTCCGGCTTCTTCCAGCGCTTTGGCTTCATTCATAAGGCGCTTGGCATCTTCGGCGTCTTTGCCCTGCACGCGGTAGCCGCCGATCGTATTGACCGACTGCGGCGTCAGGCCGATATGCCCGAGTACCGGCACTCCGGCCTGCACAATCGCTTTGACCGCGGAGGCAATCTCCAGACCGCCTTCCATCTTGACGGCGTGCGCATGTCCTTCCTGCATCAGGCGGCGCACGCCTCTGAGCGTTTCATCTATGCTTCCGTGGTAGGTCATAAAAGGCATGTCGGCGACGATGAACGTATTGCCCGCTCCCCGCGCCGTCGCTCTCGAATGATACACCATATCGTCCAAAGTTACGGGAATCGTCGAATCGTAGCCGAGTACGACGTTTCCAAGGGAATCTCCTACCAGAATCAGGTCGATGCCGGCTTCTTCCGCCAGTTTCGCGGACGGATAATCGTAAGCCGTAATCATCGTCAAAGGTTCTTTCTGCTGTTTCATTTTGCGAATTTTCACTACGTTCAACGGTCTTTTTGCTGTCATTTCATCAGGCTCCTTTTGTGGATAGTGTGGGCCTTTGCACCGGACTTGCAGCTTTGTCCAACGCAAAAAGCCTTTTGCTGTCACCAAAAGGGCCGAAAGGTAAGAAGAAACGGGCGCGACGATTCGCTTCTCCCTTCTGTCTCGGTCCTTGTACGGCTCAGAGCAGAACTGCAGGGCAATTCATACGGTCCGGGCGAAAGTCCGTCCGGAACAGGGGTCTTGCAATCGGATCTTTACGGCTGCGGCAGTGCAGTTCGGCTTGAAACGCCGATACCGCCTCCACACCGCCAGTATAACAAATCTCCGAAAAGAAAACACCTTTCTTATTCTTTGTTACTCTCTTTCTTTTGGATAGAGCTCGATATCGCCGGAATAAACCGGTACGACCGCCCCGTCTTCCGTGCGCATCATCAGTTCGCCCTGCCCGCCGAGTCCATGCGCCCATCCCCGGCGTTCGCCGCGTACATCGCGCACGACGATTTCGCGGCCAAGCGTAACGCTCAGCGATTCCCACAGCAGCCGCACCGGTTCGAATCCGCTCTCGGCATACAGCCGATACAGGGTCTCGAATTCGTTCATCACAGCCGCAATCAGCGCCGAGCGATCGACTTCGATACCCGATTCGCGCCGCAGCGAGGTCACTTTGCTTCGCAGTTCCTCGGGATAATCGGACTCCTCCAGATTGGCATCGATACCGATTCCCATAATGCAGTGCCGCACGCCGCCGTCTTCCACCACCGCTTCCAGCAGTATCCCGCACAGCTTGCGGCCGTCCGCCAGCAGGTCGTTCGGCCATTTGATCCCGGCTTCCACCCCGCTCACCTGACGAATCGCACGGCAGACGGCTACCGCCGCCAGCAGGGTCAGCTGCGGCACGGCGGTCAAGGGACCTTCGGGACGAAGTACCGTGCTCATCCAGACGCCTTTGCCGGGCGGCGAATGCCAGACTCTTCCTTGTCTGCCCCGTCCGGAAGTCTGCTCTTCGGCTACGACAAGCGTCCCTTCCGGCGCACCTTCGCGCGCCCGTTTCTCCGCTTCGGTCTGCGTGGAATCGGTCTTCGCCAGCACGGTCAATTCCCGTCCGAAACGAACCGTCCGAAGATGCGATGCGATGCGCCGGGTATCCAGGGCGGATACGGAAGCCGCAAGGCGATAACCAAGCTTGGGTGAAGCATCGAACACATAACCGGCGTCTTTGAGCCGGCGGATCTGCTTCCATACCGCCGTGCGGCTGACGCCGAGCCGCCGGCTGATTTCTTCGCCGGAGAGGTACTCTCCGCCCGCCGCGTCGAACATGTCCAGCAGGCTTGCCCGTCCGTCTCCGTCGGGAAGCGGATAGGCCCCATGGTTCGATCGGCGGCTGTCGTTTGGCGTCGGTTTCGGTTCTGTCATTCGCTTCTCGCCCCCTCCCGTGTATCCGGCTCCGCGAGCAGCCGGTTTATGCCGGCCAGCAGCGCTTCGCGTTCGTTTGCGATCTCGCCCAAAGCGGCGGCTTCCAGCAGCCGCCGGATCAGTGCGCCGAGCCAGGGACCGGGCGCACGATTCAACTGCCCGGCGATATCGTTCCCGCCGAGCGCAAGCTCCCGCGGCGATTCGGCCGGAATCGCCGCCAGCCATTCGGCCGCCTGCTCAAACCGCGCAGCCGGCAGCTTGTCCGCTTCGGCCAGCGCGAAGCGGTAGGTCAGCCAGGTTTCGGCCGCTTTCCGGCCGAAGTCCAAGACACAGCGGATAAAAACAAGCCGAGTCTCTGCGCCGCCTGCCGCCTCCATTCGCTCGTCGATCCGCAGCAGCGCCGCGGCCGATTTGGAGAATCCGCCGGAGAACGTCCAGCTCTTCAGCAGATTTTCCGCTTCGCCGCCGGTTACGCCGAGGCCTTGAAGCAGCGCCGCCCAGCGCAGCTCGGCCGGCTGCGGCGGCAGTGCATCCAGCCTTGCGGGACGTGCCTGCTCCAGCGCCTGCGGCTTCATGAGGATCTTCGCTTCCGCCAGCAGAGCGCTCTGGGCCATCAGCCGCAGTCCTTCCGCCGGATTTGGCCCGCCGATCATCTTCTCCAGTTCGGCGCGAATCCGCTCCGCGGCGATATGAATCATATTGCCGCGGAGTTCAAGCAGCGCTTCCCAGGTCTTCGGTTCAAAATCGAAACCGAACACGCAGGCGAAGCGTACCCCGCGCAGCATGCGAAGCGCATCTTCGCGAAACCGCTCGCGCGCTTCGCCCACGCAGCGGATCACACCCAGCTCCAGATCGGCCCGGCCCCCGTAAGGATCGACGTATTCGCCGCCGAGTTTGCGGGCGATAGCATTCATGGTAAAGTCCCGCCGCTGCAGGTCCTCGTCGAGCGAACGGACGAAAGTAACCTCATCCGGCCGGCGAAAATCTTTGTAATCCGTTTCCGTCCGAAACGTCGTGACTTCGAACGGAATTTTCTCCACCACAACCGTTACCGTGCCATGTTCGATCCCGGTAGGCACCGTACGGGCGAAGAGCTCCGTCACCTCTTCGGGACGGGCCGACGTGGCGATATCCATATCGTTGACCGGACGGCCGATGAGTTCGTCGCGGACACATCCGCCCACCCAGCAGGCGGTATGTCCGGCCTGCTCAAGCGTACGCAGAATTTCCGCGCTCAGTCGGACTTCCTCGGGATCGGCGTACTTCCACTGCGCCACATGATTCAACTCCGTTTCCGCTCTTTCTGTATGCGGTCGTTCAAAGCTGTTCAGCAGCCTTGAACGACCGCTTCCGGCAGCTTGCGCCCCAGCACGCGGTAATAGATTTCTTCGTACTCGCGCATGATTTTCTGATCGCAAAAACGCGTATGCGCCCGCTCCAGGCAGGCCTCGCGCATTCTTGCTTTTTCTCCGGGATCGCTCAGCAGGCGCACGGCGTAAACGGCCATCGCCGCCGTGTCGCCGATCGGCGCCAGATAACCGGTAACGCCATGTTCGACCAGCTCCGGTATGCCTCCGGCTTCCGAACCGACGGTAGGCACACCGCAGGCCATCGCCTCAAGCGCTACCAGGCCGAAACTTTCTTTTTCCGAAGGCAGCAGCAGCAGATCGGCCAACGAAATCACCTGGGCGATCTCATCTTGTTTACCGAGAAAATGTACCCGGTCTTCCAGCCCCAGCTCCCTGATCTTGCTCTGCACTTTGGGCATGTCCGGTCCTTCCCCGACGAGCAGAAGTTTGGACGGCATCTGTCGGTTGACCCGGTCGAAGACTTCGATCACGTCCGTCACGCGCTTCACCGGCCGAAAATTGGAGATATGCATCAGGATCTTCTCGTCCGGTGTCGCAAATTCGCTGCGCAGTCCGGAGACTTCACGCGGATAATATACCCTTTTGTCGATAAAGTTATAGGTCAGATCGATGTCGCGCGTGATCTCCAGCGCTTCGCGCGTCTGCTGAACCAGATCCGCCGACACTGCCGTTACCGCATCGCTGCGGTTGATCGCCAGCGCGATCAGATCCTTGAGCGTAACGTCCTGCCCCAGCACCGTGATATCGGTCCCGTGCAGCGTGGTCACGATTTTGAGATCGTCTCCTACCATCTGCTTGGCGAGATAGGCGCAGACCGCATGCGGCACCGCATAATGGACATGCAAAATATCGAGTTTTTCCCGTTTGACCACCTGTGCCATTTTGGATGCCAAAGACAGATCGTACGGCGGATAACGAAAAACATAGTAGTCGCTGACTTCCACTTCGTGATAATGAATATTTTTGTGAAAGGCTCCCAGCCGGAAAGGAATACTGTGCGTAATAAAATGGACTTCGTGTCCTTTTTCCGCCAGCAGCTTACCCAGTTCCGTCGCGACCACTCCCGATCCGCCGAGCGAAGGATAGCAGGTGATACCGATTTTGAGTGTGTCTTTCATTAAGCCCGGAACTCCTTTCTTGCCGGCTGCCCATACGGGGCTCCGGGTCGTTTCCTGTTTTCTCCAGCACCTTGTCAACTCTTAATCCGAGGTTTACGTTCCCTTCACATGCACACGCTTTAGATGCGTTTGAAGGGGGCATAACCTTACTTTTAGCGTTGACAAGGTATTAGTCGAACAAATGAATTTCATGCGGCAGACGCGAAGCAAACCCTTCCGCGTAACCGATGCCCCGCTTTTGGCCGAGCAGCGAATCGCGCGCTTTGACGCGTTCCACATACTGCGCGGTCAGCGGGGTATCGACAGCATCCGCGTTCTGCCCCGGGCCGGTAAACTGCGAAGCGTAGCAGCGCAGCGCCTGTTCTTTTTCCGTATAAAAATCCGTGACGTCGACCATAAGATCGGTGCGTCCGGGATCGTTGATAAAATAAAAATAAAGACGGTTCACCGTTGTCGGAGGCATCTCGGGCATATAACGGCGCAGCTTGGCATTAAAAACCGCTTCTTCAACCAGGGCGCTGCACGCGATATGGTCCGGATGCCGGTCTTCCCAATAAGGAGCGAACACAAGCTTCGGCGACCATCTGCGGATTTCGGCCGTCATCCGGCGAATATGCTCGTCCGTGCGAAACAGCCCGCGATCCGGCAGACCGAGATTGCTGCGCATGGAGAGGCCAAGCACGGCGGAAGCCGCCTCGGCTTCCTTCTGGCGCAGTTCCACGGTGCCGTTCGAAGACATCTCGGCAAAAGTCAGATCGCAGATTCCGACGCGCCGGCCGGCTCTTGTATGCTTGACGATGGTACCGCCCATGCCGATCTCGGCATCGTCGGCATGGGCACCGAACACGAGAATATCCAGTTTTTCACTCATTGCTCTCAATGCCCGGTTTGTACTTATGTACCAGCTCACGCCAGCCAAAGTCGCCGCGCATCAAGGCTTTGACCAGAATCTCGGCTGTTGCCACATTCGTCGCTACCGGAATGCCCTGTACGTCGCATATCCGAAGCAGCGCCGTAATATCCGGTTCATGCGGCTGCGCCATCAGCGGATCGCGCAGGAAAATGATCAGGTCCAGTTCGTTCTCCGCCACCAGCGCACCGATCTGCTGGTCACCTCCGAGCGGGCCCGACATAAACCGATGGATTTGCAAACTTGTCGCTTCCATGATCCGTTGGCCGGTCGTTCCTGTCGAATACAGCTCGCTGCCTACAAAAGCCTTTTCGTAAGCCGTTACAAAATTGACCATCTCGTCTTTTTTACGGTCGTGCGCGATAAATGCGATCTTCATCGAGATCCCTCTTTCCGGCTAGGTTGATAGAATGCTCTACATCAAATGTTCGAATCCGTACACCATGCCGGTATACGCCATCACTTTCTTGATGCCGATATTGACGCCCGGCATGTAACCGGCGCGTTCGTAAGAATCGTGACGAATCTTGAGGCTCTGTCCATAACCGCCAAAAATGACTTCCTGCTGCGCGAATACGCCGGGCAGACGCACACTGTGGATCCGGAATCCTTCGTATTCGCCTCCGCGTGCGCCGGGCAGAATTTCTTCTTCATCCGGATTGCCCTGCTTGAACTTTTCGCGGCCTTTCGCAATGAGTTCCGCCGTTTTGATCGAAGTACCCGAAGGCGCATCCAGCTTCTGATCGCCGTGGGTCTCGATAATCTCGACATGCGGCAGGTATTCTGCGGCTTTCGCCGCAAACTGCATCATCAGAATCGCCCCGATCGAAAAGTTCGGAGCAATCAGTCCGCCGATATTCGCTTCCCGGCACAATTCGTCCAGCTCTTCGATCTGCCGGGGCGTAAAGCCCGTCGCCCCGACTACGGGACGCACGCCGTGCTTGATCGCCGTTACCGTATTGGAATAAACGACCGAAGGAACGGTAAAGTCCACCAGGACGTCCGGTTTGGCAGATGCCAGCGCCGTATCCAGATGGTCGACCGCGGTCAGACCGCACGGCTTAAGTCCCGCCAGCTCCCCCGCATCTCTCCCGGCGCCCGAACGGTCGATCGCCGCCACCAATTCCAGCGTTTCGTCCTCCAGCACCATTTTGACCACTTCGCGTCCCATGCGTCCGCCTGCCCCTGCAACCGCTACCCTGATTTTTTCGCTCATTGTTCTTCTTCCTCCTGCCGCGTCTGGGCGTCGATCCGTGTCCAACGGTCTTTATCGCGCGTATTGAATTTATGCATGACCCGATCGTGGGCCTCTGTCAGATCGATATTCAGCGAATTGGCGAAGCAAAGCGTAATAAACAAAATATCGCCCAGTTCCAATTCGATCGAATTGTCGTCTTCCCCGCTCTTTTTCGGCTTTTCGCCAAAGCTGTGATTCACTTCCCGGGCGAGTTCCCCGACTTCTTCCGTCATCCGGGCGAGCATCGACAGCGGGCTGAAATACCCCTCTTTGAACTGCGAAATATAACGGTCGACTTCCCGCTGCATTTCCGCCAGACTTTTCTCCATGCCGATTCTCCCCCTTCCGCTGTTCTTCTGACCTGCCAGCTTGCGCTGCATTCTTCCTTATGTTATCGCAAAGACATTTCCAACACAATGACAGCGGCCAAGCTACCGGGAACGCCGAACCTGTATTTCGCCGGCTCTCCAACTCCTGCCGGCTCCGCGAATCGCCGCCCATCCGGCCAGCACACTGGCCGCCGTGAGCGCAAACGTAAAGTTTCGGACCTGATCGATCCGGGCCAGATGTTCCGGCGACAGGTATGGAAAAATTCCGAAGGTATAATCGATCGTGTCGTTTGCAAAAGTCCAAACCGCGGCCGGAATCAGCCACAGGACGCCCAGACTGAAGAAACGGACATACAGCAGCGCTTCAAGCGCCATGATGCCGTGAGACGCAATCAGCATCCAACTGAGAGGCTCGATCGGATAACCCAGACCCGCGTCCCAGACAATAATCGAAATCGCCCATATCCCGTATTTAACCGAAGTGACAACCGCCAGCGCTTCGATCAGATTCAAGATCCCTTTCATCCATCGCGAAGAAGGAGGAAACAGCAGCCCCAATACGGCAAGCGTAAAGAACAAACTGCCGGTCGGACTGTCCGGAACAAATACGATTTGCCAAGCCGGCTGGGTTTCCCATACATTGGCCAATTGACCGCCGTACCAGATATATCCGTATACCGTTCCGATCAGATTGCTGACAAACAGCAGCCAGAGAATCCTTCGGTCGGTCAGCAGAGCCCGGCTCCACAACCAAGAAAGCGTCATTTTCTTCCTCCCACACCAAATTCGGGCGACTTTTCAACAGCCGTTCCTTCACAAAAAGCCTGACCGCGTCGGCGGCCAGGCTGTGATGAACCCATTTCTATTTTAACTGCGGCTTCTTCAAGTTGGCAAGCGCGAGGATTCAGACGAAATCGAACGGCCTTCCAGCAGCTTCAATTCGCCGGTCAGCGCCAGAAAAGCCAATTCGTCCCCATTGGCGAGAGCGGCATCGATGTCCTGCTGCAGCATTTCACAGCGCCGTCTGCGCAGCGCTTCATCCCATACCATCTCGGCGGCCAGACCCAACATCACTTCGTAAGCGGCTTTCATCTTGTCCAAAGGACGCACCTCCCGAGTTATCGTATCATCCGGCAACCGACTCTGCTTCGACGACTTCTGGCTGGAGTAGGGATTCCCCCGCATACCCCGTGCGTGAAAGAATTGAGAGCGTCCTCAATTTTTCTCGATTTTAAAAAAAGAGAAAAGAGTCGAGCTCCTTTCTTTGATTTTAACCAGAAAGGAAGAGCTTGCACCAGAAAACGGTAAAAATCATGATTTTTATTTAGCAAGAATACCTCGGGATGCTTAAATCAAAAAAAAAGCCTTCCGTCGGCGGCTGCCGAAGAAAGGCTTTCATCTCAAGAAGTTCTTGGGTCTGCCGAAGGTTCTTCGAGCAGATGTTTGGTGCAGTTATAGATGAGAGGTTCCCACTGCTCTCCCCGTTTTTCCAGCACCGTCAATGAGAGGTTGCCGATCCGCTCGGTATGTCTGCCTTTGTAGAGAGCGGCATACAGCTGGGCCAGGAGCCCGCCGTGCGTGACGACAAGGATATGGCTGTCCGGATATTTCACTTCCAGATCGGCGATAAAAGACAACGCCCGCTCTTCAAGAGCTTCAAGCTTCTCCTGACCGATATCCTGGGTGTTCCACTCGGCGCCGAATCGCTCTTCCCGCTCGGCCTGGGTCAGCCCTTCCACCTGGCCGAATCCGCGTTCCGCGAGACGCGAATCGGCTTCAAGCAGCGGCAGCTTCAATTGGGCGGCGATAATCTCAGCCGTTTCCTGTGCCCGAAGCAGTCCGCTGGAAATCACGAAATCCCAGCGATAGGTTTCTTCCCCAAGACGCCGGGCCAATACGGCCGCCTGACGGCGTCCTTCATCATTGAGCGGGATATCGCTGCGGCCCTGGATGCGGCCCGCCGCATTCCAATCGGTAAGTCCATGTCTGATCAATCCGATAAGCATCGGCATCTCCACAACCTTTCTCGATCGCTTTTAAGCAGTTATCTGCGCATTCTTGCGATCCGGGTCAACGACAGCAGGGCAAGTCCCATGCCGGTTAACGACAAGAACATCCAATACTGCGGATGGGTCGGGCCGATCTGCGCAACCAACGGTTCGACGATCCCACGGTCCGCGGCCGGTTGGGTATCCGGCGGCGTCTCGACGACGCCGGAATCGACGGTCAGCGGCTGAACGATTACGCCGGCCGGCACATTGCGCGTCGCGCTCTGCTCCTTGTCCGGAATTCCCCAGCCGGCCAAATAAACGAAACTGACAAGGAAAACGGCGAGCAGGGCGGCGATCCAGACCGCAGCACGGCTGCGAAACCGGTGCTGCGAAGCATAGGTCTTCGATTCGCCGGGCAGCAGCCAAGGAGATTCTTCGTAAATCCGGTCCATGACGCTGCGGTTCATCCGTTCCGCATCCATTTCCGGCAGTTCCGTTCCCGCCTGCTGCATCAGTTCTTCGAGATCGGGGAAATCGTCGAAGTCGAAGGTTTCATCCGTCCGGTCTTCCGGAGGCAACCCGTTGTTTTTCAAATCTTCCGGAAGATCGGTCGGACGCCGGGCATTCGGATTCCAGCGCGAACCGCTCCGGTGTCCACCTTCTTCTCTACCCTTCATTCGGTCTCATCCCCTTGTACATCTCTTCTTCGTAGACCGGGCCGCAATAATAGGGTTCCAATTGGGTTTTGATACTCAGACGCGCCCGGAACAGCAGAGATTTCACCGAGCTGATACTTTGTCCGAGGATACGTGCGATCTCCTGATAGTCCATCTGATCATATTCGCGCAGAATAAGCGCCGCACGCTGTTTCTCCGGCAGATTGTCGATTGCCGTACGCACCATGCCCACCTGTTCGCTGCGCAGCAGAGCCTGCTCGGGCGCCGCGTCCGTCGACGAATCCGTAATCAGTTCCCCGTCTTCAAGGGGCACGCTCATCGCGCGGTTTCGGCGAAGTTCGCTCAGTGCGGTATTTCTTGCAATGGTATACAGCCAAGTCGAGAAAGAAGCTTCCACTTCCCGGAAAGACTGCAGACTTTTGAACGCTTTATAAAAAGTTTCGGAACTCACGTCTTCGGCAAGATGCCCGAGGCCCGCGCCCTTTAACATATAGTACGTAAATGCCAGGATTTTGCGCTGATAGCGCCGCATGAGAACAGAGTAAAGTTCGACATTCCCCGCTTTAATTTCCCGAATCAACTGGGAATCTTCCATCGAAAACGCGCCCTCCCTCGATTGCCGCAAAAAAATTCTACAGCTCATTTTATCACATCGCCCGTATTTTGCCAAAATTGCGGGCAGTCCACTCCTAGACGAACAAGAAGGCGATAAAGTTGCAGTAGGGACCGAATTTTTTCTTTTCTTTTTATATGTACCCGATTTCGCCGGAATTCCCGCAGTTCCGAAGGGAGCCGGGCAGCCCAAAAAACCGCTGCGATCCGCCGCGGTATGTTGGCTGTCCTTCATGGGAATAGACTTGGCACTTTTACGGCTGCGGCTTCAGTTTTCGGTCGGCCAGACTTTCCGGTCGTCGCCGTCGAGCAGCGCTTCCAAATGCTCGCCGTCCAAGACCGCGACGTATCCTTTGGGCAGCGCCAGCACTTTTAGAGCACCGGGACGCCGGTTGAAGAGCTGATAGATGTAATACCGTCTCAATTCGCTCTGCTCGACCGGTTCGCTTTCCGCAGGTCCCAGATACCAACCGGAGATTCCGCCTTCCCGGTTCTCGGTACGCTCCAAATAGATGCGTTCGGCTTCCAGCCCGCGTTCCGAAGCAATCAGGGTATCCTGAAACAAGGCGGTCTCCCCTTCGGCTCCCGCAAGCTTCAGCACCTGGTTTTGCGCCAGCTGCACCGACAGGGTCGCCGACAGATCGTCGGTCGTCCGCGCAAACGGATCGGACGCGTAATCCGGAGCCAGAATGTGCACGTTCGATTCATCCTGCTGATGCACGAACAAGATGCTCCAGCCGATCTGGATCTTCATGCCGGGTTCGAGAAAACCGGCTTTTTCCTCCGTATCCCGAAACAGATCCAACAAAAACTTGCCTTGTACTTCCAGTGCATCTTCGCATTGAAGCGAAAATGTGCGCGATCCGATCTTCTGACTTAGGGTAACTAGCATGATCCCGCCCCTTTCGGCATGTTTTGAATAGGCTTGAAACGGCTGCTCAACGCTCCATTTCCGGCATGGACGCTTCCAGCCGTGCGCGCAGCCGTTCGGCCAGCTTGCGGAAAAGAGCTTTTTGTTCATGGTCCGCATACTCTTCCGGACGCAGGTCCAGCCAGTAATCGCCGTCGGCCAGGTCGTACATATCAAGCAGCGTAATTTCGGCGCAGGCCGGATTCTCCATTACCGCAATCATAGGCTCCGGACCGTCGTCCCAGTTGTAATGGTTGACGAAAGCATGCAGGAGCACGGGAGAATCGAGCCGGCGGATCGCCTGCAGCAGACGGCCTGCGTCTTCTTCCGCCACAAGTTCGTCCAGCACCGGCTGTTCTTCCGGAGTCAGCGTCAGTCTTACCGCTCCCCGGGTATCCATCAAAAGATCGGCCAGAGCCCGGTCTCCGCGCATAGCCGCCGCATTCCAGGGCGTCGCCCGGATTCCGCGCGGCGAATCGATGCGGGCGCCGTACTTCAGGAGCAGCTTGACTGCACCGGACTGATGAAATTTGATGGCTTTCAGCAGCGCCGTTTCGCCAAGCTTGTCTTCGATTTCGAGTTCCGCTCCGCGTTCCAACAAAATCTCTACCGCATCCGGCGGCAGCTTGTACGTCATGAACAGCATCAACGGCGTCCGGCCGCGTTCGTCTTTCTCGTTCACGTCCAGCTCGCCGGCTGCGGTACGCACGGCGTGTACATTTTTGGTTCTGGCTATTTCCGCCCAATTCGTCATTTTACGGCTCCTTTACAGTTTGCTTCTCGGTAAGTGCTTATCCTACAGTATCCTACGGTCATGCGTTCAGTTCAAGTCAAAATCGCCTCTATCCGGTTTGGGCACAAAAAAACGGGAGTTCCGTATTGCTCGGAAACTCCCGCTCTTCATCCGTAAGGGACGGTTCGTCAAGTCCATTTCGACAGTTCCATATACATTTCCAGCCGGTCGACCAACTGCAGACGTTCTCGGAAATAGACGCTGTCGACCAGATACCCTTCCAGCACGCTGCTGCCTTTTTCATCGAATTTAAGCAGATAACGCTGCAGCAGAAATCGCCCCAGAGGATCGCCTTCCGGCTCCCAGCGCACATAAATTTCATGTCCCAGGTTGCGGTGTATGGCACTGAACAAAATAGGTCCGTAAAACCAGTCGATCGTGTCGGGGGACGGTTCCAACTCATACAGCATGTTGACGTCGGTTTTCCATCCTCCCGGTATTCGCAGCGGCTGCAGCCTCGGCTTCGCTTCCGCCATGTCTTTCTCCTCCTCGCGCAAACTCGCGATCCGGATCGGAGCCGTGAATTCCGAACGCAAGCCGCAGCAGCGTTTTCCGTTCCAATCTCCGTGTATCCGCCGAAAAGCCGTCATTTTATACTTGCCTGCTTTCTTTTACCCATCGCAAAGACATCCCGAACGGCTAAACGGCAAATTTCACGACAAAAAAAGGACAGTTGTCCAAAAAGACCGTTCTGTCCATCCAGAAAAAGAAATGACTGTTTATAAGCACAAAAAAAGGCCGCTCACAGTGAGCGGCCCGTGTACTACTCGAGTACACTTAGAGTATAGGAGTGGAGAGAAACCATACTGTACGTTTATTATATGTATACGCTTCCAAAATGTCAAAGCTTTCTTTTCCTTTTTTGTTTGCCTGTTTATGAGTCTAAAAAAAGATCCACCGGCATATGTCGGCGGATCTTCAAACTGAAGCGGATACGCTGGACTAGGAAGCGTAAACGTCAAACTCGAGACTGCTCAGGACTTCCCTCGCACGCTCCATCTGCACTTCGTCGCGGAAAGACAACCTCATCAGTCCCGGCACGTCTTCGCGGCTCTCGATGATTTGCAGATTGCTCAAGTTGACGTCGCGCGAACCGAGTTCGGTGGTGATGCGTCCGATAATCCCCGGATGGTCGGGAACGTCGAGATAAAGATCGTACGTTTTGGCAATCGCGCCTTTGCGCCGTTCCGGCAGTTCGTCGCGGAAATCGCCGGCTTCGCGGAAACGGGCCGAAATGCCTTCCCCGTCTTCCCGCTCCAACTGATCGATAAAGCCTTCCACCTGCACATTCCAGTCGCGTAGAAGCTTTAAAAGGTTGAAGCGGTTGTTCAGCAAAATGTCCCGCCAGACGACAGGGTCACTGGATGCGATTCGGGTGATGTCGCGGAAACCGCCTGCCGCCAGCGTGCGATACAGCGGATTGCTGTCATGGTAACCGCTGATCTGGTTGACGAGCGCCACGGCGATAATATGCGGCAGATGGCTGATCGCGCCGACAATTTCGTCATGCTGCCCAGGTTCCATACAGATGACTTTTGCACGGGTGTAAGCCAGCAGTTCGGACAGCGATTGTATAGGCTCCGGATCGGTGTCCGGTTCGGGCGTCAACACGTAATAGGCATTCTCGAACAGCAGCGAAGTTGCCGCCTGCACGCCCGAACGTTCCGAGCCGGCCATCGGATGACCGCCGATAAAGCACGCCTCTTTCCACTCCAGCTCTCTCGCTTTGGCGGCGATCGAAGCTTTGGTACTGCCCACATCGGTGACGATGCAGCCTTTTTTGAGCGGAAGGGCATGAATTTGTTCCAGATAGGTCTCCAGCAGCCCGACAGGCGTGGAGATAAAAATAAAGTCGGCGTCTTGCACCGCTTCTTCCAGCGACAAGGTGGCGGAGTCGACGACCCCGAGTTCCACGCTCAGATCGGCCAGGTCCTGCCGGTGGGAATAGCCGACGAGCTGGACATCCGGCTTCCCGCGGAAGCACAAAGCCAACGAGCCGCCGATCAGTCCGACGCCGATCACGGCAATTTTCATATCAAGTCAGCCTCGCTTCGTAGGATTCATTGCAGACAGCGTTCGGGTGAGTGTGCGGACGAAGTCCGATGGGCTGCCGCAAAAAGCGTGCCGCCCCTCGAAACTTGAACCGGTCCGCTTCCTATACGGCCGCTGTCTGTTCGTTAAGAGCTTCTTCGAACGTCCGGATGAAGATCTCGTTCTCCCGGGGAGAACCGACCGTCACGCGCAGATACGTCGGATACAGCCTGAATCCCGAACGGGCGATTACGCCTTTGCGCAGCATCCGCTGGAACAGATCCGCGGCGGACTGCTTCGTATCGACCATGATGAAATTGCCGTTGGCCGGGAAATACGACAGTCCCAGACGCTCGAATTCGCCCTGCAGGAACGCGAGGCCTTCGGCATTTTTGGTCCGGCACGATTCCACGAACTCCTGGTCTGCAAGCGCCGCTTTGGCGGCAGCCTGGGCAATACGCGTCGTATTGAACGGCTCGCGCACCTGATTGATGGAGCGGATAACGGAAGCCTGGCCTACGCCGTAACCGATGCGCAGTGCGGCAAGTCCGTAAATTTTCGAGAAGGTACGCAGAACGACCACATTGCTGTAGTCGGCCAGCAGTTTCGTGCCGTCCGGGTATTCGCTGTCGGTCACGTATTCGAAATAAGCCTCGTCGAGCACGACCATGACGGAAGAAGGAACCCGATCCAGGAAACTTTTCAGTTCGCTTTCGCTGACGATCGTACCGGTCGGATTGTTCGGATTGCAGATCCAGACGATTTTGGTCCGATCGGTTACGGCTGCAAGCATCGCTTCGAGATCGTGTTTGCCGGCCTGCAGCGAAACTTCGATACTTGTCGCTTTTTCGATATCGGCATTGCTTTTATATACGGAGAAAGTGGCATCCGCCATGATGTTCTCGTCGCCTTCCGACAGGAAAGCGCGGGTGATCAAAGCGATGATTTCGTCCGAACCGCAGCCGAAAATAATCTGGTCCGGATTAACGGACAGATGCTCGGCCAAAGCGGCCGTCAATTCGACTGCTCCGCCGTCCGGATACAGATTGAACTTGGTCAATTCTTCTTCGATCGCGGCTTTGACGCGAGGGGAAAATCCATACGGATTTTCGTTCGAAGCCAGTTTCACGACTTCGCTGAGACCGTATTCTTTTTGGACTTCTTCGATCGGTTTGCCTGGCTGATAGACCGGAAGATCGACAATATGGGCTTTGGGCTGCATGGATGATTTCCCTACTTTCCTGATTTGGCGTGTTGCAGTGCAACAGTGTCGGGCTGCAGCATCGCTCAAAAAGTTAATGACTGCCCCCAAACAGGCCGCATCGGCAGGGCTAAGCGGGTTAACCGCCGCGCCCTGCCGACTGCGCCTGCTCCGGGATCCGTCTTTATACCTTTAATTCTGCCACAAATTTGCGAATTTGCAAGAGCGCATCTTCTCGTTTGTCGGCATTCATCAGGTCGGGGATCAATGTTTCGATCGTACGCACGATCGCGCTGCCCACTACCACGCCGTCGCAAAGTTCGGAAAACCGCTGCACCTGCTCACGCCCCGAGATGCCGAAACCGACGGCGACAGGCAGATCGGTACGGGATTTTACATCGCGGATAAAAGCATCGACTCCGTCGTGGAACGAAGCCCGCTCGCCGGTTACGCCAAGCGAAGATACGCAGTAGACGAAGCCCCGGCCGTTTCGCAGAATTTTCTCGATCCGCTCGCTCGAAGTCGGAGCCACCAGCGGAATCAAGGCAATATTCACCCGGTCGGCACGCTGCAGCATATCTTCCGATTCTTCATACGGCAGATCGGGAATGATCAATCCGCTGATCCCGTTCCGGGAAGCTTCTTCGAAAAAGAGGTCCAGTCCCGTCTGCAGGATCGGATTGTAGTAGGTAAAAAGGACAAAAGGCATCTTCACGCCCCGCTCTCTCGCACGGCGAGCGACATCCAGACAGGTGCGTACCGTGATGAGCTGCTCAAGAGCCCGGGCGGAAGCCCGCTGGATGACCGGTCCGTCCGCAAGCGGATCGGAATACGGCACGCCGAGTTCCAGGACATCGGCGCCGGCTTGTTCCAACTGCTCGATAATATCGAGTGTCGTATCGAGATCGGGATCGCCGACCGTCAGAAAAGGAATCAGCGCCGTGCCTCCTGTTTCGCCGAGCTTGCGGAACGTTTCTTCGATCAGATTGGGCCGCTTGCCCGCGGCAGCCGGCGAATCGCCGCCCTGAGGCGTTCCCGCAGACAGCCCGCCTTCGGCAGCGGGACTCATCAAGAGGCGTTGGGTCATCGAAAAGTTCGGCTTCATTGCGCGTCTCCTCCTTCCTTTTCGTAAGCCATGATCGACTCGACATCTTTGTCGCCGCGTCCCGACAGGCAGATGACCAGAATACGGTCCGCCCCCATCTCCGGTGCGATCTTGGCGGCATGCGCGACGGCATGCGCCGATTCCAGCGCCGGAATGATGCCTTCCGTGCGGCAGAGCAGCTTGAGCGCCGTAATGGCTTCTTCGTCCGTGATCGGGACATACTTGGCCCGGCCGACATCTTTGAGATAGGAATGCTCGGGTCCCACGCCCGGATAATCCAGACCGGCCGAAATCGAATGCGCCGGCTGTACCTGTCCGTACTCGTCCTGCAGCAGATAGCTCATCGAGCCCTGGAACACGCCTTTGGTGCCGAGGCTCATGGTGGCGGCGTGCAGAGGCGTATCAATGCCTTTGCCGGCCGCTTCAACGCCGATAAAGTCGACATCCGCGTCGCCGACAAACGGATAAAACATCCCGATCGCATTGCTACCGCCGCCGACCGCCGCGACGATCGTGTCCGGCAGACGTCCTTCGGTCTCAAGGATTTGACGACGGGTCTCGTCGCCGATCACGCGCTGGAAGTTGCGTACGATCAGCGGATACGGATGGGGGCCTACGGCTGAACCCAGAATATAGAACGTATCCTGAACATGGCTGACCCAGTAGCGCAGCGCTTCGTTGCCCGCGTCCTTGAGCGTCTTCGTGCCCGATACGACAGGAACGACTTCCGCGCCGAGCAGGCGCATACGGAATACGTTAAGCTGCTGACGGTGCATGTCTTCTTCGCCCATGAACACTTTGCATTCCAGACCGAGCAGCGCCGCTACCGTTGCGGTCGCCACCCCGTGCTGGCCGGCACCCGTTTCGGCGATGACTTTCTTTTTGCCCATCCGTACGGCGAGCAGTCCTTGTCCAAGCGCATTGTTGATCTTGTGGGCGCCCGTATGATTGAGGTCTTCGCGCTTGAGATACACTTTGGCTCCGCCGAAATGTTCCGTCAGGCGTTTGGCGTAGTACAGCGGCGTCTCCCGACCCGAATACTGCTTGAGCAGATCGTTCAATTCCGCGTTAAAATCGGCGTCCGCCGAAAACTTCAAGTAAGATTCTTCAAGTTCGATCAGCGCGTTCATCAGCGTCTCGGGAACGAAACGTCCCCCGAATTCGCCGTAGCGTCCTTTTGCGTCCGGTACCTGT
Source organism: Saccharibacillus qingshengii (assembly GCF_013185195.1). Lineage (GTDB taxonomy): Bacteria > Bacillota > Bacilli > Paenibacillales > Paenibacillaceae > Saccharibacillus > Saccharibacillus qingshengii. The sequence continues at coordinate 62,887 of NZ_JAAZWC010000013.1, read as the reverse complement.
CCGATCATGATAAAACCGCCCTTTCTACGAATAAAGTCATTTTTTGTATATCTTTATGCCCGTCGGTCTCGACGCCGCTTGAGACGTCGATGCCGTCCGGCGCGTAATTTTGTACTAATTCGCCCGCATTGCCCTCGGTCAAACCGCCGGCTACGAATAATTTTATTCCGCAGGCTTTGGCCGCCTGCTGATACAGAGGAATGATCTCCCAGTTGAACGTGCGTCCCGAGCCGCCTCCGTACAGCGGATCGTGTGTATCGATCAGCAGCACGTCGACCGTACCTCGATACGCTTCGCACGTTCTCTCCGCCCGCACCGCATGGCCCTCTTCGGCATCTTCGCCGCCGATCGAGATCGATTTGAATACTTCCACGCCAAATTGTTCGCGGACTTCCCGGCAAAAATCCGGGCTTTCCTGTCCGTGCAGCTGCACCACATCCAACCGAGCGGCCGTCAGTGTCCGCTTCAATTCGTCCAGCGACGGATTCACGAACACGCCCGCCACCTTGGGACGCTCTCTGTCTGTCGAAGAGGTCTTCGGCGCCTTGTTCAGCTCGCCGATCAGAACGGCCGCCTCGGCAGGATCAATCCGGCGCCGGCTCGGAGCAAACACAAGACCGATATAATCGACGCCCAGTTCCGCGGCTTTCCGCACAGCTTCCGGCGTACGGATCCCGCATATTTTGATGAAGGGTGCTTTATTGGCCCGTTCTTCGCGCTCCTTCATCTCGAAGCTCCGGAATCGGCGGCTTCCGCGTTCGGTTGAACGCCGCTTTCTGCCGCCGGACGTTCGGACGCCCCACGAACCGCTCCCATCACTTCCGCTACCGCTTCGCCAATATCCGGGCGGCGCATAAAGGTCTCTCCGATCAATACGCCGCCCGCTCCGCTTGAACCGACATACTGGACGTCTTCGGCCGTACGGATCGCACTCTCGCTGATCAGCAGCGCCTGCTTCGGCATACGGGGGGCAAGATCCGCGGTAACGGACAGGCGGGTCTCGAACGTATGCAGATTCCGGTTGTTCACCCCGATCAATCCGCGGTCGGTCACCTGAAGAACCGTGTCAAGTTCCTCTTCGTTATGCACTTCAATCAGCGTATCGAGGCCTAACGCTTCGGCCAACGCTTTCAGTTCCCGCAGACGGTTGACCGTCAGAATCGCCGCGATCAGCAGCACTGCATCGGCCCCGATCAAACGCGCTTCATAAATTTGCAGCTCGTCGATCACAAAGTCTTTGCGCAGCAGAGGCAGCTCGACCGATGCGCGAATCTGCGTCAGATAGTCGGCACTGCCCTGGAAATAGTCGTTGTCCGTCAATACGGACAGGCAGTCCGCTCCGGCCGCTTCGTAAGCTTTCGCAAGCTCCACGGGATGGAAGTCTTCCCGGATCAGCCCTTTGGACGGCGAAGCCTTTTTCACTTCGGCGATCAGCGCCATTCCCGGACGCTTGGGGCTGCGCAGCGCCGCTTCAAAGCCGCGTGTGGACGGCATTCCGGCAATCCGCCGCTCCGCTTCCGCCTTATTCAGCGTTTCCTTCAGCAGCTGGACTTCCCGGCGTTTCGTTTCGACGATTCGATCAAGATACATATCCGCATTCCTCCGTTATCCGTATAAGCTGTTCGAGTTTGTTGAGAGCGAGACCCGAGTCCACGATCTGCGCCGCCATCCGTACGCCTTCCGCCAGATCGGCAGCCGATCCGGCCGTATAGATACAGGCTCCCGCGTTCGCAAGCACGATGTCACGGCGGGCACCGCGTTCGCCGGAGAGCACGCCGCGTATAATCCGCGCGTTGTCCGCCGCATCTCCGCCGAGAATGTCTTCAAGCGGATAGCGGGAAAGTCCAAGTTCTTCGGGCGTAATGTCATAAGTGCGAACGACTCCGTCCGTAAGTTCCGACACACGGGTCGGACCGGAAACGCTGATCTCGTCGAGACCGTCGAGACCCGCGACGACCATCGCGCGCCGTGTTCCCAGATTGCCGAGTACGGAGGCAATCTGCGCGGTGCGGTCGGCATCGTAGAGGCCGAGGAGCTGGCGATCCGCGCCGGCCGGATTGGTCAGTGGGCCCAGCAGGTTGAATACCGTGCGAACGCCCAGCTCCCGGCGCGGCCCGGCCGCATGTTTCATGGAAGGATGATAGGTCTGGGCAAACAGGAAACAGATACCGATCCGGTCGAGACATTCGGCAGCTTGACTGCCGCTCAGCCCGATATTGACGCCAAGCGCTTCCAGCACATCGGCACTTCCCGCCCGGCCGCTGGCCGAGCGGTTGCCGTGTTTGGCTACGCGGACGGAAGCGGAAGCGGCAATCAGAGCGGAAGCGGTCGAGATATTGAACTTGTGGATGCCCGATCCGCCTGTACCGCACGTATCGAGCAGATCTTCGCGGGAAGTGCCGACCGTACCGGAGAAGCTGCGCATCGCTTCGGCAAATCCGGTGATCTCCTCGGTCGTCTCGCCTTTCATCCGCAGCGCCAGCAGCAGGCCGCCGATCTGCGCCGGGGTGGCCTTACCGGTCATGATACTTTCCATAGCGGTTCTGGCCTGCTCCCGGGTCAGCGAAGCTCCTTCGGAAACCAGCGCAAGCGCTTCTTTGGCGCCGATAAGCGGTTGAATCGGATAAACGTTATCTGTCGGTTCGGATGAATGCGAAGTATACATGGATATCTCTCCTTCGAGGTCGAATAGGTTCGAGCGCCTCGAGACCGTCCTTCGGGAAACCGTCTTCCGCTGCGGGTGCCACCGGCCCGACGCCGGAAGCGTCAGAGAATGATCCGGTGCGGCGGAGATGATACAAAAAGACCTCCGCTTCGCAGCAGAGGTCTTCGGCTTCGAAAATCTTCACCCGTATGCGGGATAGAAAATTCCGTGCTCCGATGGATTGCATTCGTCGATGTATGGTAAAAAACCCGTAGCCGTTTGACCGCGAATCGTTCCATACGTAAACTCTGCTCAGCCTGACTCTGCTCTGTCTGGCGGCCTGCGCCGCCTTGGCCCCTGCGGGCCTCACGATTCTCCGCCCCCGCCCGGTAACACTCCTGTTCCCGGCGCGGCAGCGCGAATCCTTAACTTTGTTCCCTACTATACCCGATCGCGAAGCCGATAGCAAGCGCCTCCGCTTTCTTTGCCGATCACGTTACTTGCGGCCGACAAGATCCGGTCGAAGTACCGTTGCTCCGCGCTGATAGACATGTCCGATCTCCCGCTGGGACTTTTCCGTATTAATCTGAATCATCAAACGGATACAGCGCGGCAGACTGCCTTCGACCGGAATTTCCAGCGCGCACATCAGCGGAACGAAATCCCAACCCGGCTGACGGCGCACAGCGACCGCCGGAAAAGCGGCATTCAGATCGCCGGTGACCGTAATCCAGATATTGCTGACCATTTCCGGATCGATTCCATTACAGCGGATCATCTCCGCGACCAATTCTTCCGTAGCCGCGTAAATTTCTTCTTGGTCGTTGCGTTCGACCGTTGTCGCTCCGCGAATACCCCGGTTGTAAATGACGATGGTTCCCACTCCTTTTCAGGCTTTTAGGCGTTCTATAACGCTTCGCACCGCTTCCGCTTTTACATCGCCTGCGATTTCGACGCGGCCGACCTCCAGAGGCACGACAAAGATCATCTGGCCTTCCCTGAACTTCTTGTCGCGCTGCATGGCAGCCATCAGTGCGTCGGTATCCATATCGACCGGCAGCGTCACGGGAAGTTCCAGCGCTTGCAGCATCGCTGTCGTCTCCGCGTACAGCCCCGCCCCGCCGCGTTCTTCGCCAAGCCTTGCCGCAGCGGCCATACCGACGGAGATCGCTTCGCCGTGCAGAAATTGTCCGTAGCCCGCGACGGCCTCAATCGCGTGACCGAGCGTATGCCCCAGATTCAAGATCGCACGCAGATCGTTCTCCCGCTCGTCGCGCGAGACGATCTGGGCTTTGATGGCGCAGCCTTTTTCCAGACCGTAAGCCAGCGCTTCGGAATCGAGAGCCAACAGACGCTTCGCATGTTCTTGGCACCAGTAAGCGAAATCCCGGTCCCAGATCAGCCCGTGCTTGACCATCTCCGACAATCCCGCACGCACTTCGCGCGGCGGCAGGGTCTTGAGCGTCTCCACGTCATACAGCACAAGTTCCGGCTGATGAAATACGCCGATCATATTCTTGGCAAGCGGATGGTTGACCGCCACTTTGCCGCCTACGCTGCTGTCGTGCGCGAGAATGGTCGTCGGCACCTGCACGAAACGAATCCCGCGCATATAGGTTCCGGCTACGAACCCGGCGAGATCGCCGACTACGCCGCCGCCAAGCGCCAGTATCGCCGAAGAACGGTCCAACCCTTCTTCAATCGCCCGCGTAATAAGCTGATCGTATACGGCAAGCGACTTGGACGATTCGCCGGCCGGAACAACGGCGCTCGCGACGCGGTATCCGCCCGCTGTCAAAACGTCGACCAGCTGGTCCAGATATAACGGAGCCACATGATCGTCGGTCACGATCAGCAGCGGACTTTTGCTCGGCACCCCGACCTGTTTCAGATACTCGGCCGCTTGACCCAGCAGTCCTTCGCCGATCACGATCGGATACGAGCGCTCGCCCAGCTCGACCGTCAGCGTCTTTGGCGTCCCCGCCATCTTAGTAGTTCTCCAGCTGACGCTTGTAATTTTCGTAATTCGCTTTGATTTCCTCCATGGAATCGCCGCCGAATTTTTCGAGGAACGCTTTGGCGACTTCCCAGGCGACGACGCTCTCCATCACGACGCTCGCTGCCGGAACGGCGCAGGCGTCTGAACGCTCCACCTGGGCATTGAACGCTTCCTTGGTGTCGATATCGACACTGCGCAGCGGCTTGTAGAGCGTCGGGATCGGCTTCATGACACCTCGCACGACGATTGGCATTCCGTTCGTGATCCCGCCTTCGAAACCGCCCAGACGATTGGAAGCCCGTGTATAACCGGCTTCTTCCGTGTACAGAATCTCGTCGTGCACCTGCGAACCCCGCAGTTCACCCGCTTCGAAGCCGATGCCGATTTCGACGCCTTTGAAGGCATTGATCGACATGACGGCCTGGGCGATCCGCGCGTCGAGCTTGCGATCATACTGCACGTAACTGCCGAGACCGACCGGAAGGCCTTCGACGATACATTCGACTACGCCGCCGACCGAATCGCCTTCTTTTTTGATCAGATCGATGTAGGCTTCCATCTTCTTCTCGGTTTCTTCGTCGGCGACACGTACGGAAGAAGCTTCCGTGCGGGCGACCAGTTCATCGAGCGGCAGATTGTTGGCCGGAGCGACGATCTCGCCGATTCGCAGCACTTGTCCGCCGATACGGATACCAAACACTTCAAGCAGCTGGCGAGCCAGCGCGCCGACGGCGACGCGGACAGCCGTCTCGCGGGCACTCGAACGTTCCAGGACGTTGCGCAGATCTTTGAGGTCGTATTTGAGGCCGCCGTTAAGATCGGCGTGGCCCGGACGCGGACGGTGCACGCGGCGCTTCTCTTCGTCCGTGCCTTCCATCGGCTCGACGTTCATGATCTTGGTCCAGTGCTTCCAGTCGTTGTTGGCGACGACCAGAGCAATCGGCGCTCCCGTCGTTTGTCCGTGGCGAACGCCGCCTACGATATCCGCTTGATCCTGCTCGATCTGCATACGGCGGCCTCGGCCGTATCCTTTTTGTCTGCGCAGCAGTTGAAAGTTCAAAGCCTCGAAATCGATCCGCAGATTGCTCGGCATTCCTTCAACGATCGCGGTCAGCTGCGGTCCATGGGTCTCCCCGGCGGTCAAGTAACGTAAACTCATAACGCGTTCCCCCTTTAAACTTTTAAACTGTAAACGGCTAAAATCCGTAAATGTCTTCGCCCATTATACCATCTGTCCGCAGCTTGTCCAAGAGCCTTTACATTTTGCGTAAGATCGGCGTTTTCTGTACAAAAAAAGCCGCCGTTTCCGCCCCAAGGCGGAATACGACGACTTTTTTGGCTCTTTTCCGATCCGGAGCCCCTTTAGATTTTCTTGTAGAAAAACGTGTCGCAAGGCTCGAGTCCGTACTGGGCCGGCGAGAAGATCTGTTCCGTACTGCCTACGAACAGCACGCCGCCTTTGCGCAGGCTGGACGCGAATTTGTGATAAAGGGTCGACTTGGCTTCTTCCGTGAAATAAATCATGACGTTGCGGCAGACGATCAGATCGTAGCCGTCGTCAAACTTATCGGTCAGCAGATTCAGCTTCTGGAAATTGACGGCCCGCTTAAGCTTGTCGTCGACTTTGTACATCAAACCGTCGGCTTTGAAATACTTTTCCGCGACTTTCGAAGGCACATCCTTGAGCGAGCGCTCCAGGTACTGTCCTTGTTTCGCTTTGGCAAGCGCGCCTTCGTCCAGATCCGCAGCAACCAGCTTGGAATCGCCCAGAATGCCGTGTCCGTCGAGAATCATCGCCAGCGTATAAGGCTCTTCGCCTGTCGAACACGCCGCGCTCCATACTTTCAGTCCTTTTTTGCCGCCTGTGCGCAGTTCCGGAATAATCATATCGCGCAGCACTTCCCAGCGGTTCGGGTTGCGCCAGAATTCCGATACGTTGATCGTCATCCGGTCGAGGAATTCGAAGAACAGGGTTTTGTCCTTTTTCATCGCTTCAAAAAATTGGGCAAACGTGTCATAGCCGTGCTTGCTGCGCAGCGTAGTCAAACGGCGTTTCATCTGTGCTTCCTTATATTGGGACAAGTCGATTCCTGTGCTCGCATTTACGTTTTTAATAAACCCGCTGTAGTCCGGGTCGCTTCCCGGGGCAGATACTTCTTCGCGCCCCGCGCCGCTTCTGATCAGATCCATCGCGCCACCGCCTTGTCATAATCATGCTGTTCCGCTTCAGTGAAAAAGTTGGCGATTTCCCGTTTGGCGCTTTCCGTTCCGTCCGATCCGTGAATCAGGTTAAACGGCGTGTGTGCCGCAAAATCCCCTCGAATCGTCCCGGGCAGCGCTTCCGTGACTTTGGTCTTGCCCATCAGGATCCGGGACAGCGCGATGACATCGTCGCCTTCCCATACCATTGCGAATACCGGACCGGACGTAATGAATTCCACCAGATCTCCGAAAAACGGTTTGCCTTCGTGCTCGGCATAATGACGCTTGGCTTGTTCTTCCGAGATCTGCATGAATTTCCCCGCAACCAGCTTGAATCCTTTGTCTTCGAATCGGCTGACGATCCGTCCGACCAGTCCACGTTGTACTCCATCGGGCTTAACCATCATAAAAGTGCGTTCCATCGCAATCTCCCACTTTCGGCATATGATTTATTATCGGCTGAGACGCTTGCTTTTTATAGAGTTAAACGAGTTAATGCAATAATCCTGCATGATTTTGCGAAAAAAGGGAGCTTCCTTGGAATCTCCCCTCTTTGCCGCAGTATTTGCCCGGCGTTCAATAGGTTCGTCTGGACACAAAATTCGCGATATCGCGCAGATGGCGGCGTGCCCGGATATCGGGCAGACGGCCCAGCGCGTCCAGCGCTTTTTGCGTATACCGGTCGGCCAGTTCTTCCGCGCGCGCGATTCCTCCGCTGCTGCGGATCATTGTTACGGCGGCGGTCACGTCCGTATGGCCGTTTGCCGTGTGGATACGGCCGATTTCCTCCAGCAGCGGAGCGCGCAGCTGTTCTTCCTGCAGCGCGTACAGCACCGGAATCGTGATATTGCCTTGGCGGATATCGCTGCCCGGCGGTTTGCCGATCTGCTTCTCCGTTCCGCACAGATCCAGCAGATCGTCGCGAATCTGGAACGCCATCCCTACATTGTACCCGTAGTTGTACAGTTCGCGCGCTTCTTTCTCCGAAGCTCCGGCGGCCAGTGCGCCGAGCTGGCAGCTGACGGCGATCAACAGCGCCGTTTTGCGGCGGATGCGCAGCAGATAACGGCGAATACTTTGGTTTGAATTGAAAAAGTCGCGGATTTGCTCCATCTCGCCGATCGACATTTCAACCATCGCTTTGGCCAATATCCGGTGAATCCGCGGATCTTCCAGCCCTGCGACCATTTCCAGCGCCTTGGCATAAATGTAATCACCCGTGTACATGGCGATCCGGTTATCCCATTTGGCTTTGACGGTCAGCTGGCCCCGCCGCGTCTGCGCGTTGTCAATCACATCGTCATGGACCAGCGACGCCATATGAATCAGTTCCAGCGGCACGGCAATAAGCTGCAGCCGTTCGAGCTCGTACGTGCCGAATTTGCCGCCCAGCAGTACAAAAGCCGGACGCAGGCGTTTGCCGCCGGCTTTCAGCAGATGCATCGCCGCTTCGCCCAGTGCTTCACTTTCGACTTCAATGCAGGCATAGAGCGAACGTTCGACGGCGTCCATATCTTTTTTTAACGTTCCGAAGATCTCCATTCGTTTCATTCGTTCACCCATATCCGCGTTTTGTCGGTCCAAATTTGAATTTGCGCTTCCTGCGGCAGAAGCCCCATCTCCCGGGCATGGCGGAAGTAAAGATCCAGTCCGTCCAAGCGCTCCGGAGTCAAGTCGTAACGAAGATTCTCAAAGTACCCCTGCCAGTAGCGAAGATCGCCGCCCAGCTCGGCCTGCGCTTTTGCCGCAACCGGCGTCAGATCTTTGAGACTTCTGTTCTTGCTTGCGGCCAAAGCCGCGGCCAGTTCGCCGATCCGGTCCGGGTAACGGTCCGCCGCCTGCTTCGAAACTGCCCAGACCGCAAAGGTCATACTGAGACCCGTCCAGCTTTTCCATTCCGCGCCGAGGTCGGTCACCGTATACTCCGTATTCGCCCAGTCGGCCCGGATAGCATGATCGCCGATCAACAGCGCCGCATCCGCATGTTCCAGCATCTCTTCGAGATGGGGTTCGCAGGTGACGTACTCGGGTTTTGCGCCGTATGCTTTTTCCGCAATAATCTTCAGCAGATTAACGGAAGTCGCCGACGTATTGGTCAATGCGATCCGGCCCTGAACCGCTTCGGCAAACGGTTTTTTGGAAAAGCAGAGAATCGACCGGACCGGTCCGTCCGCGCTCACCGACAAATCCGGGAGCAGCAGGAAACGGTCCGCCGCCATCGCGTAAGCAAACGAGGAAACCGGACTCATATCCAGCTCTCCTTCCAGCAGCAGACGATTCAAGGCAGCCGGCAGTTCCGTCCGGCTCTCAGCCGGAAAACCGAGCGCGGAAGGATCGAAGTAGTGATAGACCGGCCAAACGTTGGTGTAGAGGATGCGTCCCAGACGCAGCGTATCGCTCTCCTTCACGTTTCCTCCCCCCATCTTTTAAACAAGTTATGTCCGATTCCAACACTGTCCAGCACTTTGCCGACCAGAAAGTCCACGACTTCTTCCAGCGTCCGGGGACGATGGTAAAAGGCGGGCATGGCCGGAACCATTTTGACGCCCAAGCGGGACAGTTTCAGCATATTCTCCAAATGGATCGCATGCAGCGGCGTTTCTCTGGGTACAAGCACAAGCGGGCGATCTTCCTTGATCATCACGTCGGCCGCGCGCGTCATCAGATTGTCCGACGTTCCGTGCGCAATCGAAGAGAGGGTTCCCATCGAACACGGGGCGACGATCATTCCCTCGGCCCGAAAAGAACCGCTGGCGATCGACGCCCCGATATCCGCTACCGGATGATAGATCAATCGGCCCGGACGACCGCCCAAACGGCGCTCCAACTCTTCTTCGCGTTTGGACGCGTCGAAATCCATTTCTTCCTTTAAGACGCGCCAGCCGGCATTCGAAACGACCAGATGCACCGAAAAACCGTTATCCAGCAGTTCTTCCGCCAATCGGATGCCGTACACGCTGCCGCTGGCCCCGGTGATGCCGAGTACCCAGTGCCTGCCGGCGCCTGCGAGTTCGTTTACCAAAATTTCACCACCAAATCGATCAGAGTGAACACGAAAACGATACTGCTAAGCCAGCTGTTCATCGTGAAAAAAGCGGTCTGTACACGGCTGAGGTCATTCGGTTTCACAATGCGGTGCTGATAGAACAGAATCGAGCAGGCGATCACGACGCCCGCCACGTACCACCAGCCGAGCGGAGAGATCACGGCCAGAAGAATGAGCCCCGCGGCTGTTACCGCGTGGAATCCCTGCGCAATCTTTAATGCTTTTTCCAGACCGAAACGACTCGGAATAGAGTAGATGCCTTCGCGGCGGTCGAAGTCGATATCGTCGCAGGCATAGATCACATCGAAGCCGGCTGTCCAAAAAGCGATCGCGATATAAAAGACAAGCGACGACCAGCTGAAGCTATCGGTTACCGCCGCCCATCCGCCCAGCGGGGCAAGTGCGATCGTGGCGCCCAGCACCAGATGGCAGAGCCATGTGAAGCGCTTCGTATACGAGTAAGCGACGATCAGCACGAGAGCGACCGGGAACAATGTCAAAGCGAAACGGGACAATTCGAACGTCGCCCACAGGAACAAGCCCAGGAATACGACAACGAAAATAATCACTTCGCTCGTCTTCAACAGTCCGGCCGGAATCGCGCGCTTTTCCGTACGCGGATTCTTGGCATCGATATAACGGTCGATCAGGCGGTTCAGCCCCATCGCCGCGCTTCTGGCTCCGATCATCGCCAGCAGAATCCAGCCCGCCTGTGCCCAGGAAGGCAGATGTCCGTTAATGACCACGGAGCCAAGCAGCATCCCCATAAACGCAAAAGGGAGTGCAAACAAAGTATGTTCAATCTTAATCATTTCCAAAAAAACACGGATTTTCCCGAACATTCTATTTCTCCTTAATTCCGATATGCAGCGCGGCTACTCCGCCGGTCAGCGGATAATCTTCCACCTGCTGCAGGCCAACCTCGCGGAAAATGTTCGCCAGTTCTTTGCGGCCGGGAAACGGCTTCAACGACTCGGGCAGCCATTTGTACTGCTCGTAGCTTTTGGCGAACACTTTTCCGAATAACGGAAGTACCCGATCGAAGTAAAAATAATACATGCCTTTGAACGGCTGTGCAGTAGGTTTGGATACTTCCAGACAGACCACCATGCCTCCGGGCTTGACGACACGCTGCATTTCCTTCAGCACCTGCACCAGATCCGGCACATTTCGCAGACCGAAGCCGATCGTTGCGTAATCGAACGAATTGTCGGCGAAAGGCAGCTGCATCGCATTGCCCTGGATCAGCGAGATTTGACTGCCGTGGGGCATGCGGGCCAATTTGGTACGTCCTACATCAAGCATGGCAGCGCTGAAGTCCAGCCCGGTAATCGCCCCGCTTTTGCTTGTCTCGGCCAGGCTGATGGTCCAGTCGCAGGTACCGCAGCACAAGTCGATCGCGCTTTGGCCTTCCGACATGGCCATTTTGCGCATGGCGAATTTACGCCAGGACTTGTGGCGGTTGAAGCTGATAATATTGTTCATCCGATCGTATTTCGGCGCAATTTGCTGAAAAACGTCATGGACGAACTCTTCTTTGGGTTTCGGCGAATCCGCCATTATCCGTTCACCTCGCCTTTTATTTCGGCCGCATTACGAAACCGTGCGGCAAGAGGAAGCAGCGCTTCGCGGTTCACTTCGCCCGGCAGCGCTTTGATTTCCGAGTCCAAACGTTCCGTGAACTCCAGCAGCAGGACAGCCAGCGTCTCGCGAGACTCCCTTGTGCCCTGGACTTCGACGTCTCTTCGGAACGTCGATCCTGCGCTGCCCGGTTCGGCTGCCGCAAGTTCGTCTACCACTGCTTCGCACAGACCGACGATAGGCAGAAGGGTCTGCCAATACGGCAGCAGAGGACCGTCAAGCAGCACATCGAAGCCCTCAAACAGGCGTGCCTTGATCGCGGCCGCCTCGTCCAGATATTCGCGAAGTTCCGGTGCCTGCCCGCTTTGAATACGCAGGTAAAGCTCCATTTTGCTGCGATTGACGTCTGCAATAGCCCGGCTCAATTCGGCGATCATGCCGATTTCTCCGGCAGCGGCCAGCAGTTGGTAAAAGCGGCTGCTGTAGTAATCGCCCGCCAGCACTTTGAGCTGCCGCGAGCGCATCGCTTCTTCTTCTTCGCTGTCGTCTCCCGGCTCGACACGGTCGTGAATATCGAGTCCGTTCTGAAGCAGCGCGGTTACGGTGCCGTAGACTTCGCTTTTTGCGGCCAAGTCGGAAGCTTCGAGGAAAGTATGCAGCAGGCGAAGCCGCGCATCCGGCAGCGCCGGAACGTCCGTATGCTTCCGGATCATGTCATACCCGGTGTATTTTTCGGTTTTTTCCGGTACGCAGTAGGGTTTCATCTCATAGCCTCCGACTTTTTACAACGTTCAACGCTATTTTTGTCACAATCTTTTCTATTATAACATACGCTTTTTCAAACGACTAACGCAAACACTCAGGTTTCCGTTTCGATATTTCCGTGTTTGGTGAATACCGTAGCTCTGCCGCGAACCTTGATCGCCGACGTGTGATCGGTAAACTGCGCGATCAGTACTTCGCCTTTGTCCAGCTTCTCCGTATGATGAAACCGGGTATCTTGGCCGCGCGTCAATCCGATCACATGCACACCGTTCTCATGGGCTTTGATGACGATATAATCCGCTTTTTCCGAATGTTCCACAATTGTTCCCCCTTTTTTTCGTTCTTTGATACAGTCTATTTATGATGGCAAATGCCGGCCTGTATTGTCAACCGCCCAGCCGGGATGAAAAAGAAAAAAGCCGTGAATGGTTATTCACGGCTTCTTCCCGATCGCCCAACCTGGGCCGGGCGATACAAAATCTTCAATCCCTGGGGATTATGTAGATTTTATTTAATTCCGTCTTTCAGGGCTTTGCCCGGTTTGAAAGCAGGAATCTTGCTTGCCGGGATTTCGATCTCTTCGCCGGTTTGCGGGTTGCGTCCTTTACGGGCGGAACGTTCGCGAATCTCGAAGTTTCCGAATCCGACGAGTTGTACTTTCTCGCCGTTTTGCAGAGCGGAAGCAATGGCTTCGAAAACAGAGTCAACCGCTTTGGTTGCTTCTTTCTTGCCAAGCTCCGAAGCTTCTGCTACGTGGCTGATCAGATCAGATTTGTTCATGCGTTTCACCTCCTGTTACAGTCATACCCGGCACTCGTCCGAGTGCCCGCCGAAAAGGCGTATTTGGTCTTTCCGATAAGCCTGATCACAAACCGCCGAGCGGCGTAAGGCCGGAATTCTCAAACTGCCAGAACTTGCGTTCTGTAGGCAACATCCATATAGTAATACACCGGCCTTATAATTTCAAGCGTTTCGTAAACCCCAGGCGACATTTAACCAAGCAGGCGTTGTCCGCTCACCGCCAAAAGTCATCTTCTTCCCGCTGTTTTTCCAACTGCAGGCGGACCGCACGCTTGAGCGGATCTTCCGGTGTCTCAACCGAAATATCCCCGCACACTTTGGCTTGGCAGGCCAGGCGAACCCCGTTATCCAAGGCTGTCCCCAGTTTTCGGCGTTCCCCTTCGGCGGGCGGCAGAACGCCGCCGCTTCCGGGTTCGAGCGTCACTTTGCACATCAGACAACCCATCTTGCCTTCACAGCGAACCGGAATATGCACACCGGCCGTACGGGCTGCCGCAAGCAGGGACGTCCCCGAACGCACCCGGGCACTTTTGCCTTCCGGGGTAAACGATACGGTATATCGCTCTGTCGACATGTTGACGCCTCCTCTCGAAAAGGCGCTTCCCGTATAGGAGGCGCCGGCCGATTTGTATCGTTCAACTCTTTGGATCAGGTATGCCACTGCTCCCAGGTTTCCTGGGAGATCATTTCCATTTCGGTTTTGGGGCCGCGGCCCATCAAAGCTTCGACAGCAGTCTTCGGATCGAGGCCGTCAAACAGAACGCGGTACAGCTGCTCGGCAATCGGCATCTGTACCTTATATTTCTGCGAAATAAAGTGCGCCGCTTCCGTCGTCCGAATTCCTTCGACTACCATTCCCATAGAGTCCAGCACTTCCTGGAGAGGTTTGCCCTGGCCCAGCATGTATCCCGCCCGCCAATTCCGGCTGTGCTTGCTGGTTGCGGTTACGACAAGATCGCCTACTCCCGCAAGTCCCGAGAACGTCAGGGGATTGGCTCCCATTTCCGTGCCGATTCTTGTAATCTCCGCCAACCCGCGCGTCAACAAAGCCGCTTTGGCGTTGTCGCCGTTCTGCAAACCGTCCGACATCCCGGCTCCGAGCGCAATGATGTTTTTGAGCGCTCCCGCAAGTTCGGCTCCCAGCACGTCGCGGTTGGTATATACGCGGAAATACGCATTCATCAGCAGATTCTGCGCACGCTGCGCCGCTTCTTCGTTGGCGGAAGCGACCACGATCGTGGTCGGAAGCCGGCGTGCCACTTCTTCGGCATGGCTCGGACCGCAAATTACGCCGATATGCGATTCCTCGCAGCCCAGTTCTTCCGAAATGACCGTGGACATCCGTTTCAGCGTCCCGGTTTCCATGCCTTTGGTTGCATGTACACAGAGCATCTTCTCATTCCAGTAAGGTTTGAGAGCACGGGCCACTTCCCGCATCGCTTTGGAAGGAGCCGCAATAACAACGGCTTCCGCCTCATGAAGCGCTTCTGCCATATCGGCGGTAGCCCGGATTCCTGTCGGGATAGCAACCCCGGGCAGAAAACGCGAGTTTTCCCGCTGTTCGTTGATTTCTCTGACATGCTCTTCGCTGCGTGCCCACAGCCGAACATCATGGCCGTTGTCGGCCAGTACCATCGCCAGGGCCGTCCCCCAGCTCCCCGCTACCAATACGCACACTTTTTTAGCCAAGGCTGTGCTCCTTCCCGCCGGACTTCGAGCCCAGCTTGTTCTCTGTTCCGTTTTTCAGCTTTACCAGGTTGCCCCGGTGCCGCCAGACGGCAAGCGCCCAGATGACCACACTGACCACCAATACGGCGGTTCCGTAGTCATGCCAGCCTGCCGCATCGTAAACAAGAAGAAATACCGGTGTCAGCGTGACAAACAGCAGTGAGCCCAGAGACACGTAGCGGGTAAAAACGATCGCCAGAATGCCTATAATACCGGCGGACAAAGCAGGCAGGAAACAAATGGTTGCCAGCATGCCGATCGTTGTCGCAATCCCTTTGCCGCCTTTGAAATGGAAATAAAGCGGCCAGTTATGCCCGATTACCGCAGCCAGTCCGGCAAGAGCCGGCGCCCATTCCATGTCCGGTGCAAGCCAGCGGCCCAGCCATACGGCAAGAATACCTTTGCAGATATCGAGCACAAGAACAAGAATAGCCGGCCCTTTGCCCAATACCCGAAGCGTATTGGTCGCCCCGGCATTGCCGCTTCCGTGGTTGCGGATATCGATCCCTTTCAACAACTTGGCAAATAGTACGCTGAAACTGACCGAGCCGAGCAGATAGGCGGCCGCGATCGCGATTATCGATAATATCATGATTCGCTCTCCTTCGCGCAACGGAACTTGTATACGGTACGTTCTCTTACTAGTACCTTTTCAACTCTTAGTCAGAGGTTTACGTTTTCCTGAAACGCGCACGCTTTAGGTGCGATTCCGTCGGAGACTTCGTACACGCTTCAAGTACGAAATCTCAGGGGAGCGTAACCTTACCTTTAGTGTTGACAAGGTATTCGTACCTTGACCGATAACGATGTTAGGTTACGCCCCTCGAAAACCCGCTTGAACCGTGCGTGTTTCCGATGAACGCAAACCTCAGATTTGATTCGGTCAAGGTACTAGTTAATCTTTATCTTCGGATTTGCGTCTGGTAAAGATACGGATCGGCGTTCCTTCGAAGTCGAAAGCCGCCCGAATCTTGTTTTCCAGGTAGCGCTCGTAAGAGAAGTGCATCAGTTCCGGCGCATTGACGAATACGACGATCGTCGGAGGCTTGACCGCAACCTGCGTCGCATAGTTGATACGCATACGGCGTCCTTTGTCGGTCGGCGGCGGATTGATGGCTACCGCATCGGAGATCACATCGTTCAAGAGACCCGTCGGAATCCGGCGGGAATGCTGCTCGGCTACCAGATTTACGGCAGGAAGCAGTTTCTGAACCCGCTGTCCGGTCAGAGCCGACAAGAAAACGACCGGCGCATAGGTCATGAACAGGAAATGATCGCGGATACTTTTTTCGAAATGCTGCATCGTTTTGTCGTCTTTTTCTACAGCATCCCATTTGTTGACCACAAATACCGAAGCTTTGCCGGCTTCCAGCGCGTAACCGGCAATATGTTTATCCTGCTCGATGATGCCTTCTTCGCCGTTGATTACCACGGCTACCACATCGGCGCGTTCGATCGCCCGCATGGCACGCATCACGCTGTACTTTTCCAGGTTCTCGTACACTTTGCCGCGTTTGCGCATGCCAGCGGTATCGATCAGCACGTACCGCTGACCGTCACGCTCGAATTCGGTATCGATCGCGTCCCGCGTCGTTCCCGCCACATCGCTGACAATTACGCGCTGCTCGCCAAGCAGAGCATTGACCAACGAAGATTTGCCGACATTCGGACGTCCGATCAGAGCGACCCGAATCACGTCATCTTCATACGCGTCGTCTTCCGTATCCGGCAGTTTCTCCACAATTACATCCAACAGATCGCCGACGCCGCTGCCGTGGGCACCCGAAACTCCAATCGGATCTCCAAGACCCAAATTGTAGAATTCGTAAGTGTCGTCCATGCGCGTCATATTGTCGACCTTGTTGACTGCCAGAATAATCGGTTTCTTGGAGCGATACAGCATTTCCGCCACTTCCGAATCCGACTGGGTCAAGCCCGCTTTCGCGTCGCACATCAGGACAATCACGTCTGCTTCTTCGATTGCCAGTTCCGCCTGCGCTTTGATCGATTTGAGGATCTGCTCGTCATTGAGCTCAATCCCTCCGGTATCGATAATACTGAAAGATCTGCCGTTCCATTCGCCGACTCCATAGATCCGGTCGCGCGTGACGCCCGGTTTATCTTCGACGATAGACAGTCTGTCGCCGATGATACGATTAAAGATCGTCGATTTGCCCACGTTCGGGCGTCCTACGATCGCGACTACCGCTCTTGCCATTTGATCATTCCTCTCTGTCAGCTTCAGCTGAAAAAAATCCCTTTACGCGACAAGAAACGGACAAACCGTTCCATCTTGGATCGGCCCCCGTTTCCCGTCGGCATATAAAACGCGATCCAGTCTTTTGACCGAATCCCGTTTGTGGTTGCAGTCGAAGAACACAGCCTATTTCACAGCCGCTTCATCCCGATATTGCAGAAACGGCGAACCCGCAGCGGGTCCGCCGTTTGCTCGTAGCTATGCTTCGGGTACGATTATTCTTCCGATTGACCCAATTTTTCTTTGAGTGCAGCCAGGTCGAAACGTTCGCCCAGCGAAACGTTCATTCCTTGGTTGCTCAACGAAACGTTAGGGTTGTCGATTTTCTCAACGCGTGGGCCTTTATCGCGGCCTCTGCTCGATCCCGATCGTTCCGGTCTGTCGGATCTCTCCGGTCTTTCCGAACGAGCTTCGCCAGCAGGCGCTTCTTCGGTTTCTTTGATGCTCAGGCTGATGCGTTTTTCGGAAGGGTTTACGTCCAGAACTTTCACTTGAACCGTTTGTCCTTCTTCCAGAACTTCCTGAGGCGTACCGATATGCTTGTGGGAGATTTGCGAGATGTGAACCAGGCCTTCTACGCCAGGAGCGATTTCAACGAATGCGCCGAAAGGCACGAGACGTTTAACTTCGCCGCTGATGATTTCGCCTTGGCTGAACTTCTCGGAAGCCGTTTCCCAAGGACCCGGAGTCGCCGCTTTGATGCTCAGGCTGATTTTGCCTTTTTCCGGATCAACTTTGAGAACTTTAACCTTAACTGTTTCGCCCTCGGATACCGCGTCCGATGGTTTGTCGACATGATGCCAAGCCATTTCGGAAACGTGCACCAGACCGTCAACGCCGCCTACGTCTACGAATGCGCCGAACTGCGTCAAACGCTGAACTTTGCCTTCGATGACTTGACCTTCTTGAAGTTCAGCCATCACTTTGTGCTTATTGGCTTCGAATTCTTGTTCAAGAACGTCTTTTGCGGACAGAATAACTTTGTTGTTTTCGCGGTCAAGTTCTTTGACGCGAACACGGATCGTGCGGCCTTTGTAGTCGCTGAAGTCTTCGACGAAATGACGCTCAACCATCGAAGCCGGGATGAAAGCGCGAACGCCGCTTACGTCCGTCACGATTCCGCCTTTTACGACGTCCGTGATTTTAACTTCGAAGATCTCTTTGCTCGCGAATTTCGCGTCGAGTTCTTCCCATGCTTTTGCGCCTTGGATCGCTTTTTTCGACAGAACCATTTGCTCTTTGTTGTCGTTCAGGCTGACAACTTTGGCAACGACTTCTTGGCCGATTTCAGCGCCTTCTTCAAGCTCGCTTGTCGCGATTACGCCGTCGTATTTATAACCGATGCTGACGTACGCTTGGTCATCGTCCAATTTCACGATTGTACCGGTAACGGTGTCGCCTTTTTTGACGCTGACAACCTGTTCCAGCTGATCCTGCGTAGCCGTTTCTTCGTTTACTTCCTGGTTTACTGCTTCTTCATTTTGATTTCTTGTCTCTTCCGACATGTTAAATACCCTCCTCGATTCAAAACCCTCATATTTAAACCCGCGTGCGCAGAGTTCAAAACAATACTGCTTCGGCCGACGCTGCTTTAACCCAGTTGGGCAATTTCACGTTCGGCCAGGTGCGCGATCGCATCGGCCACCTCGTCGATGGTCATATGCGTCGTATCGAGCACCGTGGCGTCATCCGCACATACAAGCGGCGACACCTCGCGGCTGCGGTCAAGATTATCCCGTTCCGCAATCTCGCGTTCCAGCTGTTCCAGCGTAATAGTCTCGCCCGACTGCGGAAGTTCCCGGAATCTTCGGCGAGCGCGTTCTTCTACCGTGGCGGTCATAAAAATCTTCACCTCGGCATCGGGCAGCACGGTCGTTCCGATATCGCGTCCATCCATGACGACGCCTTTGCGTAAAGCCATTTGCCGCTGTGCAGAAGATAACTTCGCACGCAGCCCCTCGATTTGCGCATATCGGGAAACCGTCCGGCTGACCGCAAGCGAACGTATCTCGTCCGTCACGTCGACCCCGGAAAGCCGTACTCGCTGACCGTCTTCTCCGGGTACCAGCTCGACTTCAAGGGCTGCCATGCGTTCAAGAACCGCTGTTTCGTTATCCGCATCGATCGCCTGGTTAAGCATATCCCAAGTTACGGCCCGATACATCGCACCGGTATCCACATAAACGTAGGATAGCTGTCTGGCTACTTTGCGTGCGACCGTACTTTTGCCTGCTCCCGCAGGCCCGTCGATCGCGATGTTGATTCTGAACTCCCGTTCCCCGCTCAAGCTGGACAAGGGGACACTCCTCCTCGAAACCGCCGCCCGCCATGTTTCTGTCGGGCAGGCTTCTCAATCAATAAAAAAGCAGGCTGTGCCTGCGACAATAAAATTATAGCATAAGGATCTTTAATTTGCAAAACGTGTACGCATGAAAACAAAAAACGCCCCCACCTGTGAACTACGAACGCCGCCGGTGTTCGAACCGTTCAGCGGTTCCGGAAATCCAGCTGGCGTTCGAAGCAGTAGCGGATGACTTTCTGACGTTCCGTATCGACCATCCGCGTAAAACGTACGCTGATGGTGTTGCGTCCCGTCCCCGGTTCTTTCACGCGCGTCACTTCCCCGCCGAACGAAACATGGTCGACATTCCCGCTTTTGTAAGCCAGAATAATCCAGCCGTCCACCTGCTGATTCATCTGGATCGAATGATCGAGCGTGTCGGTAAAAGACAGTCCTCCCCCGCTCAAATCGGACGTCATGGCGGTAAAATGAAAGTCCGGTGCCTGTACGGCGATCTCCACCTGCGCGGGAACCCGCAGATAATGGCGCCGCTGCACTTTCGAAATATCTTCCGGCATCGGCTTGCTGATTCGCATAAGAGGAATCGAGTCGTCCTGATACCCGAGCACATGCGCCGTGAAATAATACTTCACTCCGTCTTCCGTCATATGATAAACCGAAAGTTCTTCGCCCAGGCGAAGACGGCTCATCCGGCCGCCGCGGATCGGAAGCTCGGTCAGCAGCGAATTTTCCTCGATTTCGGAAATTCTCGATCGGTGTTCGTTTTCGGGTGTCGCTTCCATGGATACGGGCTGCATAAACAGCATGTCGTTGGTTTTCGGATACATTTTTGATCGCCCGCCTTCATTATACTGGTACTCGGCGCCTGCCCGCTTCTGCTGGCTTCCTATCCGGATTCCGCTCGGGCCCATCGCCTTTCCCAGTATAGCATGGAAGAATATTCACGTAAGCCCAAACGCCTGAAAAAAACGCAAAGAAAGCCCGGAATCCCGATTCCGCACCGCCGCTCCAATCAAGCGAACCGGTTCTTTGGAATCAAGATCCTAGGCTTCTTTTTTTTTCGACAAGGCGGCCGTTTTGGCGGGGGCATCGGAAGATGCGCCGCCCAGCGGTTCTTCTTTTTTCAGAAAACGGAACGGAGAGCGGTTGTTCGCTTTGACCACTTTGTCCATGCCGCCGTACCACATCAATACCATGAACGGAACGATGTACCACAACCAGTAATGACCCGACAAGTTTAGAATAAGGTCGTAGAACCCGTGCCAGATCAGCGGCATCAGCAAAGACAGGACCAGGAACTTTCTTCGTTGCGACGGAGGCGCGAATTTGGCCCGTCCCATATAATAGCCCATCACTACGCCGAACATCGCATGGCCGGATACGGGCAGCAGTCCTCGCAGCAGCAGCGACCCGAACGAAGCTTTGAGCGTGAAGGCATATAGAACGTTCTCGAGCGTGGCAAATCCGAGCGATACGGCGACCGCATACAGAATTCCGTCATACGGTTCGTCGAATTCCGTATGGTTGTAGATGAATTGGAACAGGACATACCATTTGAAAAGTTCTTCCACGGCGGAAGAGATTCCAAACGCAAACAGGTACGGATTGTCGCCGAAGCCCCGCAGCAGCCCTTGTTGGACAATCGTAATCGGCAGAACCACCAAAAAACCGAGCAGAAACATGCGCATGACCATATGCAGCGGTTCGGCATCGTATTTATCTTTTAAATAAAAATAGAACAGCAGGGCTATGCCCGGCGTAATGGCCGCGACCAGGACGGTCAAAAAGAGCATCGTGTCCCCCTTCCTCGCCCGCTTACGGCGAAAATCCCGGCTCCTTCCGGGTGCTCAAACGAAAACGGCCGCCCCGAACGGTCGGGACGGCTGCGTTTCCCACGGACATCAGGCCCGACGGTCGAAATGCATGCAGATCTGGGCAATCGCCCGGTCGGCCATGACGGTCTTGCCGTATTCCTGGAGTACAGAGGTAGTGATCGTCGAAGAAGTACCGAACTCGGCAAGCACAGCGACGAGGGAATCGTGCTGCGAATCTTCGAGATCCTCTGCCGAAAAGTGCAGGAACCAAGCGTTATTATAATGGTAAAGCGAACCGGCTTCGGGTACCCGATCCTGCAGCACGTGCGCCGCTTCGATCAGGGGCTCGATATCTTGGAAAGAGTAAACGATCGTATCGCTTGCCTCCATGGTCACTTCCATTTCATAAACTTCATCCGGCATTTCTTCGTCTCCCGTATCCGAATGGAGTGGATCGTATTTGCCTTTCGTCACGACGACAATCATCCCTTGCGCCGGAAGCGCAAACACTTCTACGGCCAGAGGGCCAGTCGCGTCGAAACCGAGTTCGGTGTAGGCTTGGTCCATCATTTCGGTAAACAAATCATGGACCCTCGGAATCTCCTGCCACATATCTTCCCGCTGAATTCCGCGTTCGTTCAGATCGTCGGAAGTCAGAAAAATACGGATTTTATCGGGGCTTAATCGTTCAATTTTCACGACAGGACCCTCCTTTTGGAGTCAGTTTTTTAGCAAAGGCATCCCAAGGCGTGTCTTCAAATCAGGGTCTTTGTTGCGAATTTCGTTCCGAATCGGTCCGGCTGCCCGTTCTGCAACGTAGGAAACGAGGCCGACGGCCGATTGGGGACGACGCATCCTTTTGAAGACACGCCGAATGTGGTGTGTTTTATATTATATAACCACATATTAATGTTATCACTTCTTTCTTTCAAATGCACGCTTGGATCTGCGATGGTATGAAAGGTTTCAGGTCGAAATGAAAAGGTTACAATCCCGTTATGTGCCGCAAATGCGGAGTCGATTATGCTAAGCTTTAATCGTTACATAAAGGCACAAATGTATGGAAGAAAGCGAGATGAGTCACAGATGTGGAAAAAAACGGCCCTGTTCTGGTTGGCCGCCGGCCTTGTGCTCGGCGCCTGCGGGAACACCGCCGAAGAAGCGGGAACGAAGGATGCCAAGCCGCAGACGGCGGAAGCCTCGAACCCGGCCAGCAAACAGACGGATGAGACCGCTCCGGCGGACAGTACGGCTCCGGCAGCCGAAGAGCAAGGCACGGACGCTCCGAAAACCGAAGAAGCCGCATCGGAAACCGCAGGCGACACTGCGGATGCGGGAACGCAAAAGGCCGACGACCCGGCAGCGGATCCGAAAACGGCAGCAGACAAAAAGGACGGATCGGACGCTGCACAGGCGGCGGCCGCGGAAGAAGTCCCGGTCGAGTACCATATGAACGCCAACTACGACATCGTACCGAACGAAGGTAGCAAGGCTCCCAAAAAAGTCGTTCTGCTGACTTTCGACGATGGCCCGAAAGAAGCCGCGATGCTGAACAGCATGTTCGATACGCTCGACAAGCATAAGGCCAAAGCCATTTTCTTCGTCAACGGCTACCGGGTCAAAGAACATCCGGAACTGCTTAAGCTGATCCAAGAACGCGGCGGAATTGTAGGCAATCACAGTTACGATCATATTTACTTGAACGAACAGAGCAATGAAGAAATCAAGAAACAAATCGAAGACGTCCAGACCATCGTCGAGAAAACGATCGGCGAGAAGCCGGAATTTTTCCGTCCGCCCAATGCGGCCGGCAATGATTACGCCCATCAGGTGGCGGCCGAGAACGGCCTGCTGTATATGACCTGGTCCGTCGGTTCACTGGATTGGGTCAACAAGAAGGATCCGCAGGCCGTGATCGACAATGTGTTCGATCAGCTGCATGCGGGAAGCAATATCCTGATGCACGAACTGCCTTGGACGGTCGAAGCGCTCGATGACCTGCTGACCCGGCTTGAGAAAAAAGGCTACAGTTTCGTTGATCCGCGCAGTATCGACACCATTAAACAGCCTTAAGTCCTTATGCGGCCAAGCTTTTCGCTTCGCCGCCCAAAACAAAGACCGCTTCCCCGAGGGGAGCGGTCTTTGTTTTGGGACAAAACCCGTTTGGCAGTCTTCGGGCGGCTACTTTGCAAGCGCCGGCGCACTGCGCAGCGTGAGCAGATGCGTTTCGGCGGGCGAACCGAGCCGCAGCGGAAAATGACTGGTCCCGATTCCCCGACTGATGCGCAGTCCGGTCGTCCCTCCGTCTTCGGCTTCGATAAAGTGCGTTCCGTCCAGATACGTTTTGTAAAAAGGCTTGGACGCAGCCGGACCGACTACCGGTAGACTGATTTGCCCCCCGTGGGTATGCCCGGCGAATGCGTAGTTGGCCGAGGTGCGGCGCAGCGCCACAATCCATTTGGGATCATGCATCAGCACCAGCACGCAGTCTTCGCGGCGAATACGCGGATCGCCTCTCCATAACCCCGCCGGTCCGAGATCGTCGATTCCGGCCAGCCAGATCGTACTGCCGCCGCGATGAAGCGGCACATTCTTGCTGCCGAGCGGCTTGACGCCGCATTCTTCGAGCAGACGGTCCAGCTTCTCCATATTCGGCATGTAGGCTTCATAATCATGGTTCCCGTATACCGCATAGGACGGCCCCAGTGTACGCAGCATCCGCATATTCGCACAGGTGCGTTCTTCGGGTACGCCCCGGTCGGTCAGGTCCCCCCCGATCCATACGATATCCGCTTTCCCCTGCAGGGCGGCGATTTCGTTCTCCGGAAGCGCTCTCCGGTGGATATCCGAGATAAAATAGATCCGGTAGCCGTCGAAAGCTTGCGGCAGCCCGGGAACGTGCACGTCTTCGTGCAGCACCCGAAAAGCCATTGCTTCTTTTACCATATGCACGCCCAGACCGGCCGCGGCACCTGCCGCGGCGGCGAGCGCCTGTTTCCAACCCAACTTTATTGCCATGGCCATTTCACTCCTGTCGCCTGGGTTCCCCACCACAGCAGTGTCCCGAGCAGGATCAAGAACAGAAGGACCAGGGTTTCGTAAAACCATTTGGTCAGCCTGATCCGACTGGACGGGTACAAAACGCTGCGCGGCGGAAGTTCGGAATCCGGATCTTCTTCTTCCTGCTTGTCGGGTACGATTTCGGGCTCCGCATAAGCGATTCGCTCTTTTCTAGATCGTCCCACGGTAGAAGCGTTATCTGCGAACGGAACTGCGGATACCGCTTCCTCCGGGAGGACGGGCAGAGCTTCACGGTTCTCGGGAATGGAAAGTCTCATCACCGTCGTATCCGACAGCTTCATTTGGTTATCCTGCCACTCCTGCTTGAACGTCTGGCGCTTGCGGCGCTTCTTCCTGTTGCTCGGATGCCGATCCATACGGCTTAAACGTTCGCTCATTGTTCCTTCTGTTCCCTCCGTTTGATCATGATGCCCGAAATGAAGTCGATCAAGAAATGGCAGACAATCGGGGCCCACAGTGTGCCCGACTGCAGATAGATCCAGCCGAGGCCGTAACTGCTGGCGAACACCCACGCGGTCGGCAGCCAATGTTTCAAATATCGAATATGAATCAGCGCGAACAGAATACTGGTCCAGTAAGGACCCAGATGATACTGAATCGCTCCGCGGAACAGCAGTTCTTCGCAGATCGAAACCATTGCCGCAATCACAAAAATATGCCAAAGAGGACGGCTGCGAAACAGCATCGCATTGATTCCGCCATCGTCCAGATCTTCTTCACGGCCCCAGACGGTCATCAGAAAATCAACGAAAAACATAATCGCCGCAAAGCCGAATCCCCAATATAAAAATTCCGGACCGGCCGGCAGTTCCAGCAGATGCAGCGGATTGCGGCCCTGCAGCAGGATCCATACGGTTCCGACCAGCAGCGTGAGCCCCTGGGTCAGGTAGAGATTGGCGAGAAGCATTCCATCGGTAAGCCTTACGGCACCGCGCCGATTTTTGTTTTTCTTGTTGTTTGTCATGGTTTCGTTTCCTTCGGGGAGAATTTCGATCGGTTGCCCGGCATGCATCCCCCACAGCCGCTACAATTTAGAAAGCTTAATTATAATCAAATGATAACGAAAAGCCCGGTTTTAATCAAGTTTCACCCGCCCAATCGACTGCATCCCGCTATTTTTCTTCTGAGCGATGCCGGTTTATGTCTCTTCAAAAAAGACGGACGCCTTTTCTCTCACCTTGTTAGAATGATCGGAAATAAGCAGTCTTTCTTCAATAGCAAAGCGAAATTTAGGTTTATTCATTTATGAAACCCGAATTTATTTTAGTCGTTGACACTTCTTGTCACCTTGTGTTAAAGTATGAAAAATTCAACTTGAGCAAAACGCTTTGAAGGAGAACGATTGGAGGGTGCATATACAGAGAGCCGGTGGTTGGTGCAAACCGGTTGTGCATCCCCTTCCCGAGCACTCCCGAGCGTCTGTCCGATCCGCTTTGCGCGGAGTAGGCACAGCCGGTGTCACGCCGTTACCGTGAAGGGTCGGTTTTTCCGACCCGCTAAGGCCGAGGCCCGCAAGGGTTCGGCGAATTAGGGTGGCACCGCGAGACTCTCGTCCCTTCTACCGCGCGAGCGGTATGAGGATAGGAGTCTTTTTTTGCGGCAATGTTTGGCGAGCCTCCGATTCCGTTCAGGTCCGTCCTCTGCCACAGCAACGCGTCTTTCCGTCATTGCAGCATCGCAATTCATCAGTCCGACCGCATCATCGGTTTTTCGGACGGCCTGCAGCTGCGGCGCCGTTCTGGAACATATTTGACTTGCAGCGTATAGCGCACCGAATAAGGGAGGAAATAAGACGATGTTTAAAGTATTGGTATCCGACCCGATCAGCGATCTGGGGATTCAACAGCTGGTGGAAGCGGCAGATGTACAGGTGGACAAGAAAACAGGATTATCCGAAGACGAACTGATCGAAATTATCGGCGAATACGACGCACTCCTCGTGCGCAGCCAAACCAAAGTGACCGCGGCGATCATGAATGCGGGCTCCCGCCTCAAAGTGGTTGGCCGGGCCGGCGTAGGCGTCGATAACATCGACCTTCCTGCCGCCACCGGACGCGGCATCATCGTAATCAATGCACCGGACGGCAACACGATCACAACATGCGAGCACGCTTTTGCCATGATGATGGCCCTGGCACGCCATATTCCGCAGGCTTATGCCAAAACGATCAGCGGCGAATGGGATCGCAAGTTCCTGGGCGTCGAACTGCGCAACAAAAAACTCGGCGTACTCGGCATGGGCCGGATCGGCAGCGAAGTGGCCAAACGCGCCAAAGCGTTCGGTATGGATATTCTCGGGTACGATCCATTCCTGACCGAAGAACGCGCGGAGAAAATCGGAGTCAAACTGTCGAGTGTCGACGATATCGTCAAGAACGCCGACTTTATCACGGTCCATACTCCGCTGACGCCGGAAACCAAGCATATGATCTCCACCGATCAGTTCGCCGTGATGAAAAAAGGCATGCGGATCATCAACTGTGCCCGCGGCGGCGTAGTCGACGAAGCGGCGCTCGTGGTAGCGCTCGATAACGGAACGGTAGCCGGAGCGGCATTCGACGTGTTCGAAGTCGAGCCCCCCGCTCCCGATCACCCGTTCCTGAACAATCCGAAAGTCATCGTCACTCCCCACTTGGGCGCCTCGACGGTGGAAGCCCAGGAGAACGTCGCGATCGACGTATCCGAGCAGGTTCTTCATATTCTGCGCGACGAGCCGTTCAAGAATGCGGTCAACATGCCTCCGGTGGCCAGCAGCGTCATGAACAAGCTGCAGCCGTACTTCGCTCTCGGCGAGAAGCTCGGCAGCTTCGCTTCCCAATTGACGGGTGCGGCAGTCAAAGAGATCCGGATCGATTACGCGGGCGAATTGTCGGAAGTCGATACGCAGCCGCTGACCCGTTATATCGTCAAAGGCGTGCTTTCCCGCCATCTGGGCAGCGAGGTTAATATCGTAAACTCCCTGCATCTGACCAAAATCCGCGATCTGAACGTTCAAGTCAGCAGCTCGTCGGCCACCAAAGGCTTCACGAACCTGATTACGGTAACGCTGATCGAACAAAACGAAACCCAGCGCTCCGTAGCCGGTACACTGCTGTACGGGTACGGCGAGCGGATCGTGCAGGTCAACGAATTCCCGATCGATTCGGCGCCGGACAACCACCAGATTCTGATCTCGCACAACGACCAGCCGGGAATCATCGGCAACGTCGGCACGCTGCTGGGACGCAATCAGGTCAATATCGCAACGATGCAGGTCGGCCGTAAAGTCGTAGGCGGCGAAGCGGTCATGCTGCTCAGCGTGGACAAAGAAGTTCCAAAAATCGTATTGACCGAGCTGGTCGCGCTGGAAGCGATCAATTCGGCGCAGGAAATCACCCTGTAATTCGACGAATCATCGGATCAGTGATTGGCTAGATTCAGGATTGCAATCCGCATGGAATACGAAAAAGAAAAAGGGGAAGTACCCGTCCGGGTGCTTCCCCTTTTTCCTATCGATTTGATTACGCCTTGCCCGGTATTATTCTTCCGGCTGTTCCCAACCGCGGGTACGTTCGATCGCATTTCCCCAGCGGCGGTACTTCTTCTCCCGCTGCTCCGCATCCATCCGGGGGCGGAAATGGGCTCCCGGCGGATTGAATGAACGGAATTGACTGCGGTCCCATATGCCGCACTGCAGTCCGGCAAGCATCGCCGCTCCCAAAGCGGTGGTTTCCGTCTGCTCGGTGCGGACCACATCAAGGCCGAGGATATCGGCCTGAAACTGCATCAGGATGCTGTTGCGGACAGCTCCTCCGTCGACCCGCAGCTCGCGCAGCGGAATACCGGAATCTTTCTCCATCGCCTGGGTCACATCGCGGGTCTGAAACGCAAGGGATTCCAACGTGGCCCGTACGATATGTCCCGGCTGTGTTCCGCGGGTCAAACCGAATACCGCTCCCCTCGCATACATATCCCACTGGGGAGCCCCCAGACCGGTAAATGCCGGTACAATCACAACGCCTCCCGAATCTTCCACGCTTGCGGCCAAGCGCTCCGATTCGGAAGCGTCTTCGATCAGATTCAATCCGTCACGCAGCCATTCCACGGCCGCACCGGCAACGAACACGCTGCCTTCCAGCGCGTAATGCAGCTCGTCTTTCCATCCCCAGGCGATAGTGGACAGCAGTCCGTGAGTCGACTCGACGCGTTCGCTGCCCGTATTGAGCAGGATAAAGCATCCCGTACCGTACGTATTTTTGGCATGTCCGGCTTCGACACAGGCATGGCCGAATAAAGCGGCCTGCTGGTCGCCGAGTACGGAAGCAATCGGAATTTCGGCTCCGTCGAACCATTGGGGATCGGTCACGCCGAAATGGGCGCCGGACATCAGCACGTTCGGCAGCATCGACACCGGAATATCGAGTTCCCGCAGCAGACGCTCATCCCAAACCAGCCGGCCGATGTCGAACAGCATGGTCCGCGAAGCGTTGGTCACATCGGTGACATGCGATTTCCCGCCTGTCAGCTTCCAGATCAGCCAGGTATCGACCGTGCCGGCCAGCAGCTCTCCGGCTTCGGCCCGTTGCCGTGCCCCCGGAATATGTTCCAGCATCCAGGCAATCTTTGTTGCGGAGAAATAGGCATCCACTACCAGACCCGTCGTTTGCCGAATATAATCTTCGAGTCCTCGCTTCTTCAGTTCCTCGCACAGCGGAGCCGTTCTACGATCCTGCCAGACAAGAGCCGGCCCGATCGGCCGCCCGGTCGCCCGGTCCCAGACCAGCGTCGTTTCCCGCTGATTGGTGATTCCGATCGCAGCCAACTGCTGCGGATCGATGCCGGACACGGAGATCGCTTCGCGCGCCGCTTCCAACTGACTGCTCCAAATCTCTTCCGGATCGTGCTCGACCCGGCCAGGAATAGGGAAATACTGGGTGAAAAGCCGCTGCCCCGAAGCGATCGGACGCGCATCTTTGTCGAAGACGATGGCACGGGAACTGGTTGTTCCCTGATCCAACGCCAGAATATAGGTGCCGCTCATGCTGGCTCCTCCTTTTCATTCGCTTCCGGGAAGAAAGCGTTATCCTTTCATTTGGACAAAATAATCAAAATAAAACATGCCGGAATGCTCCGGCATGTTCGTATTCAAGCCGTTTGCCGCAGGAGATCCTGCAGGTGAATCTTACACGGCTCGGCCGTTCTTCGGCAGAATGACCCGGAATTTGGTTCCTTCTCCAAGCACGCTTTCCACCTGGATCCGGCCGCCGTGCGCATCGACGATATTTTTGACAATCGCCAGACCCAGCCCTGTTCCGCTGGATACCGCGCGTGTCCGCGCTTTGTCCGCTTTGTAAAACCGGTCGAAAATATAAGGCACATCTTCGGCGGGAATACCGAGACCTTCGTCGGACACATAGATCGTCAGCGTTTCTTGTTCCGCAATCGTAGGCTTGACCGCAATGGTCACACGGCGTCCGGCCGGCGTATGGCGGAACGCGTTGTCCAGCAGATTGGTGACGACCTGTTCCAGACGGTCTTCATCGGCCTGATCCAAGACAAGCGATCCTTCGTCGCGTTCCAGTCGGAAATCCAATTCGCCGTCTTTGGCCCGCACCGCGAATTTGCGATAGACGCGTTCGACCAGCTCCCCGATATCGACGCGGGACCGTGCAATATCGGTATGTCCGGCTTCCATGCGCGCCAGATCCAGCAGGTCTTTGACCAGCCGTCCCATTCGCAGCGACTCGTCGTGTATAACATGGAGCAGTTCGCTCTGTTCCTCGGGCGAAGCGGCAAATCCGTCGAGCAGCGCCTCGCTGTATCCCTGCATCATGGACAGAGGCGTACGGATCTCGTGCGAGACGTTCGCGACGAAATCTTTGCGCATTTTCTCCATGTTGACGGCATCGGTCACATTGCGCAGCACGGCGACCGCTCCGCGCACTTCATTATCCAGAAAAAGCGGGGCCATATTGACTTCCCATACGCTCTGACGGACCAGCACATTGGCACTCCGGTCTTCGAGCGTTCTGCGAACTTCTTCGAACAGCGGATACAGCGGTTCGGGAATCAGGGGACGGGAATCGGGCGATTCGCCGGGTTCCTTTTCCATCCAGCTGATTTCCTTCCAGTCCTCCAGCAGACGTTCTCCGCCCGGGTTGGTAAGCTGTACGGCGCCTTCGCGGTCGAACGTGATCATCGCATCGCTCATACTGCGCAGTACGCCGGCCAGCTGTTCTTTTTCAATATTCAGATCCCGGATATTTTCTTCGAGTCTGGCCGCCATGAGGTTGAAGGTACTGGCCAGCTCGCCGATCTCGTCCTGCCCTTCCAGATGGACGCGTGTGCCGTAATCGCCCTGCCGCACGGAATCCGCGGCGTCGATCAGCTGCCGCATCGGCTGGGTGATTTTTTTGAGCAAAAACAGCGCAAAGACGGTCGTCATGGAAAAGCCGATGATCCCCACATAGATGAGCATCCGCTTGACGGCCGCCGAATTGGCAAAAGCGATATCGACATAAGGGAGCAGGAAAAAACCCAACGTCAGCAGCACGCAGGCCACGAGCCCGATAATCGTCAGCCAGAGCTTGCCGACCAGCGTCTGCCACAATTTGCCGACCCGTTCTTTCCACACCGTCATCTTACTTCGGGACCTCGAGTTTGTAGCCGACGCCCCATACGGTCGTAATCATCGAAGCGGAATCGGGCGACACTTTGTTGAGCTTCTCGCGCAGACGCTTCACATGGGTGTCCACCGTACGCAGATCTCCGAAAAATTCGTAGTTCCATACGTCTTTCAGCAGTTCTTCGCGGGAAAATACCTTGTCCGGGGAAGTCGCCAAATAATGCAGCAGTTCGTATTCTTTTGGCGTCAGGCTGACTTCGTGCCCTCCGGCCAGGACGCGGTGCGCATCGTGTTCGATCGTCAGGTGCGGGAATACGATATTGTTGCTCGTTCCGCTCTCCTTGGTCAGATAAGCGGTCGCCGAAGAACGGCGAAGAATCGCTTTGACCCGATAGATCACTTCGCGCGGGCTGAACGGTTTGACGACATAATCGTCCGCTCCCACTTCGAAGCCCTGCACCCGGTTGACTTCTTCGCCTTTGGCGGTCAGCATCAGAACGGGCGTCGACTTGACCTGGCGCAGACGCGCGCAGACTTCCACCCCATCGATGCCGGGCAGCATCACGTCGAGAATGACCAGCGTGTAATCGCCTTCCGTCGCTTTTTGCAGAGCGCTCTCGCCGTCCTCCGCTTCTTCGATCTCATAGCCTTCTTTTTCCAAATACATACGGAGCAAACGCCGGATCCGTTCTTCGTCGTCCACTACGAGAATTCGCTCTTTTTGATCAGCCACGATGCAACAATCCTTTCGTCAACGATATGGCGCGGAGAACTTACTTATCCGGCGTTTCTCTCTCATGCGTAATTTCCGAAAGCTGCTTCAGCTCATTGATTTCGCTCGCCGTCAGCGGACGATGCAGGCCGCGCTTCAGGTTTTGCAAATACAAATTGCCCATCGAGATCCGCTTAAGCCGTTTGACCGGATGCGAGATCGCGTCGAACATCCGCCGAACCTGGCGGTTTTTGCCTTCATAGATGGTGATCCGGATCGTCGCTTGTTTCTTCTGCTGATCCACATCGTAATATTCAAGTTGGGCCGGAGCGGTCATGCCGTCTTCAAGCTGGATGCCCCGTCTCAGTTTCTCGAGCGAATCGCCGTGCGGAATACCTTCTACTGTCGCCAGATAGGTCTTCGGGACGTGATGGCTCGGGTGCGTAAGCTTCTGGGCCAAATCGCCGTCGTTGGTCAGCAGCAGCAGGCCTTCCGAATCGTAATCCAAACGCCCTACCGGGTAGACGCGTTCTTTGATGCCTTTGATGTAATCGGTTACGACCTTGCGTCCTTCGGGATCGGTCGCACTCGTAATAACGCCCTTGGGCTTGTTGAACATCAGGTACAGCTTCTGCTGTGCTTTGATCGCCCGGCCGCTGACGGTAATCTCGTCCGCGTTCGGGTCGGCCTTTGTTCCCAGCGTCGTTACGACTTCGCCGTTCACTTCGACCTTGCCCGCCAGAATGAGCTCCTCGCATTTCCGTCTCGAAGCCACACCTGCCTGGGCCAAAATTTTCTGTAATCGTTCCATAGTCATCCAGTCACCTCACCTTTCATCATACCTATAGACACGTAAAATCACAAGCGCAACCGCGCTCTGTTTTCACGCTTCCGCCATCTTTTGTGCACGCTCCGATGCCAAGTCCGTACCTGCCGCTCCGCATCCGACGCCTTGAACGAAAAACAGGGCTCTTCCCATCCGGGAAAAGCCCTGAACGAAAACCCGAGCCGCCGTCCGGAAGCTGGAGAACCGCTCCACAAGCGGCCCCGCGGTCATCCGAACGGTGCTCTCGCCCTATTCGTCTTGTTCGCCCGGCGCCGGAGAAGCCGCAGAACCGAACAGCAGCGGCTCTTCTTCTTCGGAAACGATCAGAGCTTCAAACGCCGAAGCGTCCGGCAGCTCTTCCAGACCGCCCAGCCCAAAATGATCAAGAAAAGCTTTGGTCGTCCCGTACAGAATCGGACGTCCGATCGCTTCGGCACGGCCCGTCTCGACGATCAGGCTCTTGTTCGTGAGCGTATGAATCGCCCGTTCGGACTTGACTCCGCGGATCTCTTCAATCTCGATGCGTGTAATCGGCTGCCGGTAAGCCACAATCGCCAGCGTCTCAAGCGCAGCCTGCGACAGGGTTGCCCGCGACGGCGAATACGCCAGCCGTTCGAAATACTCCGAATGTTCCGGCAGCGTAGCCAGATGGTACGCGCCCGCAAGCTTCGTCACCCGTACACCGCGTCCCGATTTGCGCAGATCGCGCTGCAGGCTTTCCACCGCTTTTTGGGCTTCGCCCGGTTTGCTCTCCGTAATCTCGGCAATCTGCCGCACGGTCACACCTTCATCTCCCGCCAAAAACAGGAGGCCTTCAATAATCGACTTCAACGTCTGCAAATCCATTTGACGCCGTTTCCCCTCTCCACTCCATTACGATGTCGTCGAACAGCCGATCCTGATAGCAGCTCACCTGCTTCATCTTCATCAGTTCGAGTACGGCGAGGAACGTCACGACGATCTCCTGTCTGTACATCCGTTCGTTCAGTACGCTCGAAAACAGGATTCTGCCTCCGGCACCCGCACCGCGAAGCGCATCTTCCAGCTCCCGCATCCGGTCCCGGACAGAAATTTCGTCGCGGCGGATCCGGGCGACAACAGGCTTGCGATCTGCCCGCAGAAGAGCGCGCTGCAGAGCCGATACCAGATCGGACATATGCAGACCTTCCAGCGGATTGTCGTCTTCTTCGGGCAGAAACGGTGCCAGATCGTCCGGCTCGCGGATATAGATGCGGCCTCGCTCGTGCTCTTTCTCGTGCAGCAGACCCGCAATGCTCTTATACTTCCGATACTCGGTCAGCCTGCGAATCAGGTCTTCCCTCGGATCGGGTTCTTCCTCTTCGTAGAAATCGTACTCGTCCATATCCATGACCGGAGGTTTGGGCAGCAGCAGTTTGCTCTTGATCGCGAGCAGCGTCGCCGCCATCACGAGGAATTCGCTCGTTACTTCCAGCTCGAGTTCCTGCATCGTGCGCAGATACTGCAGGTACTGTTCCGTGATCGTGCTGATGGAAATCTGCTGGATATCGATCTCCGACTTGTCGATCAGGTGCAGCAGCAGGTCGAGCGGACCTTCGAACGCTTCTAGTTTGTATAATACAGTCAAGCCGTTTCCCCTCCGCCCGTATTGCGAACGGTCAGCCTTTGAATTGACGGCTCAGGCTGGCCATTTCAAGCGCCGCAAGCGCCGAATCCCAGCCTTTGTTACCGGCTTTGGTTCCCGCACGCTCGATCGCCTGTTCGATATTTTCGGTGGTGACGAGGCCGAAGATTGTCGGAACGCCCGTTTTCAGATTGATTGCGGATACGCCCTTCGCCACTTCGTTGCAGACATAATCGTAATGCGTCGTCGAACCGCGAATTACCGTTCCAAGCGTAATCACGGCATCGTATCTGCCGCTCTCCGCCATTTTCTGCGCGATAAGCGGAATCTCGAACGCGCCCGGAACCCAGGCGACATCCACATCGTCGTCTTCCGCACCGTGGCGCTTCAAAGCATCGAGCGCGCCCGACAGCAGCTTCGACGTGATGAACTCGTTGAATCTGCCGACGACGATCCCGAATTTATATCCCTGCGATACCAAGTGTCCTTCGTATACATTTGCCATTTGTCATCAACCATCCTTTGTCTATTGTATACCAGATTGACCGGTTTGTAGCCTTCGTTTTACAAATTTCCTCATGAATCATACAGCCGTCATGCTGCTTCTTCTTCGGCCTTTACAGCCCTGACCCGTTCCGCGGCGTGATCGGCGGCTCGTTCTGCTCCAGCGGCTCAAGTTCTTCCGTCCGTATTTGTTCACCCGGCAGCGGCGTTCCGAAGCTCAGCAGATGTCCAAGTTTGTTCTGTTTGGTATGCAGGTATCCGGTATTGTCGGCATTCTCCGCCATCTGGATCGGGACCCGTTCGACAACTTCCAGCCCGTGTCCCTGCAGTCCTTTGATTTTGCGCGGGTTATTGGTCAACAAACGGATCTGCCGCACCCCGAGATCGGCGAGAATCTGGGCTCCGATGCCGTATTCCCTCAGATCGGCGGCAAACCCGAGCGCAAGATTCGCATCGACCGTATCCATGCCTTCTTCCTGCAGCTTATAGGCTTTCAGCTTGTTGATCAGCCCGATGCCCCGGCCTTCCTGGCGCATGTACAGCAGCACGCCGGAGCCTTCCGTTTCGATCCGCCGCATCGCCGCTTCGAACTGGGGCCCGCAGTCGCAGCGGTGCGAATGGAACACGTCGCCGGTCAGACATTCGGAGTGCACCCGCACCAGAACCGGCGACTGCGGATCGATCGTTCCTTTGACCAGCGCCAGATGTTCTTTGTCGTCGACCTTGTTGCTGTAGGCCACTACCCGGAACTCGCCGTAATCCGTGGGCATCCGGACTTCCACTTCGCGCCGGACCAACTGTTCGCGTTCGCTGCGGTACTGGATCAGGTCTTTGATGCTGATCAGCTTCATGTTCCATTTGCGGGCGAGTTCGATCAGGTCGGGCAGACGCGCCATCGTGCCGTCTTCCTTGATGACCTCGCAGATTACGCCGGCCGGCTCGGCCCCGCTCAGACGCGCCAGATCGACCGCCGCTTCCGTGTGGCCGGCCCGGCGCAGCACCCCTCCGTCTTTGGCGATCAGGGGGAACATGTGGCCGGGACGACGGAAGTCGTCCGCCCGGGTCTCCAGACGCGTAATCGCCCGGGCCGTTACCGCGCGCTCATGTGCCGAAATGCCGGTCGTCGTCTCCACATGATCGACGGACACCGTAAACGCCGTTCCGTGAAAGTCGGTGTTGCGCGTGGTCATCGGTGCAAGCTCCAGCAGCGCTGCCCGTTCTCTCGTGATCGGCAGGCAGACCAGCCCACGGCCTTCCGTAATCATGAAATTGATGACTTCGGGCGTAACACGGTCGGCCAGCGCAATAAAATCGCCTTCGTTCTCGCGGTCTTCGTCGTCGACGACCAGCACGATTTTGCCGGATATGAGGTCCGTCAGCGCATCGTCGATCTTGTCAAATACAAATCGTTCGTCCATTTCATTTCCTCCTTGATTTCCGGCTTCGCTCTGCTTGGGATTCGCCGCTCTGTTCAGGCGAATCCGTGGCGCGACAGAAAGCTTTCGTCGATTGCGGAGAACGTCTTCGCTCCCGCTCCGTCTTTTTGCCCGAAACCCAGCAGATGTTCAACATACTTGCCCAAAATATCGCATTCGACGTTGACGGAACTGCCTGCCTTTTTCCGGCTCAGCGCGGTCTCTCCCAGCGTATGTGGGATAATCGATACGCCGAAATGGCTGTTCTCCGCGTGCGTCACGGTCAGGCTGATCCCGTCGATCGCGATCGAACCTTTGCCGATCACATAGCGCATCAGATGCGGATCGTCCGCCTTCAACGTGAACACGACGGCATTCTGATCCTGCTCGACCGAGACGATCGAAGCGGTTCCGTCGACATGGCCCTGCACGATATGTCCGCCGAAGCGCCCGTTTGCCGCCAGCGCCCGCTCCAGATTGACCGGACTGCCGCTGCCGAGCGTGCTCAGATTGCTGCTGCGGTACGTCTGCGGCATCACGTCGACGGTAAACGAATCGCGTTCGTAGCCGGTGACGGTCAGACATACGCCGTTCACGGCGATACTGTCCCCGATCGCCACATGCTCCAGCACTTTTTGGGCCCCGAGGGTCAGCACCATCGCTTCTCCGCGGCGTTCGGCTCGCCGCAGGCTGCCTACTTCTTCGATCAAGCCGGTAAACATGAGAGCCGCCTCCTTGCTTTCTTGGTCTATTTCTGAAGATGCCTACCGTTCCGGTATGCTCTATTCGGTACATGTCCAAGCTGCACATGCAAAAAAGCCCCGTACTCGGATGTTGATCCGAAAACGGGGCTTGGGATTAAAAAGCGAAAAGGTGCGTCTTTGCCGGAACTCCGGAACGCAGCCAACAGGTATGCCAAACAGCACCGGCCTGCCGGATGCATCTGCCTGAATCCAAGTATAAGGAAACCGATCTTCACCTGTGAAAAAACAAACGAGCCGCTTCGCAAAAAGCTTGGACCCGCAGTTTTGACTGCGATGAATATCAGATGCCACATACGCATGCCATGTTCGAAGACGACCGGCACAGCCGACCACTTCCAACCGCATGCAAGGCAAACACGACGGTTCGTTTTCTCTTTCTCCCATCCAGACTGTAACTGTCGGTCCCGGAATTGCACCGGGTCAACCGGCCGTCTCGCATAGGAAACGGCTCGGGTCACGGACTTCGGCCGGCGATTCCGAAGAATCGCGTGCCGTCACCGCCGGTGGGGAATTGCACCCCGCCCCGAAAGAGTATATGTGTGTACCCGGCAAGTGACCGGAATACGGTATTGGTTATGATGGTAGCATGGCGGGAAAAGAAATGCAACGGCGGGGTGCTTCTTGTACAAAACGGCAGGCCCGCTCTTACGGGAGCGGCAACCTAACGTCTGGATTTGGAATTCGGTTTGGATTTGGTATTGGACTTGACTTGAGGCTTCGATCCGGCATAAGGCCGCGTATTCGGAAGCGATTTGGGATCGGCTCTCCGTTTGTACTTTTTCCCCGAATACCAGAATCCCCACGCGCAGATCACGAGAATCATAAACGGATACATGGCGGTGCCGTTCGGCCAAGGCAGAACCAACAGCATCAGCAGAACAAGAACGAAGAATACGGCGTAGCCGATTTGGAAAAACCGGTGCATATCAAAACTCCTTTTCGATTATTGATCGCGGCAGCGAAAATTCAAGTGCTTTCACTATACACCATGCTCGGCGAAAACGGTTAATTTTGAGAGAAAGCGGCTTTTTATTGGAAAAACATTATTCAAAAAAGGGCACTTCCGCAAAAATGCGGGAATGCCTTTTTTTATATTAAAGATCCATCCAAGAATCAAGAATGCCATTCGTGAAATACAAATATGTATCTCCGTAAGTCCAGGTATCGGTCGAGATGTACGTACCGCTGTAACTGCTGGTATCGTCTGGAGAACCCCACGACATCAACACCATATCTTTGGTCATGCCTTTGGATATACTTTGTTCCGCAATCAATTCCCACGCTTTAGCTTTCCAGGACGGGTACGCTTTTTTGGGATCGTTCGTATAAAAATTGTTAAACACTGTTCCGTTTAAATACGATTGAATTGGGAGTTTAAAAGATCCCGTTTTTCCACTGGCTCTTTTTACCGTAAAGTTAACTTCTTTGTTTTTCACTTTCACGCTCAGGATTTTTATCTTTTCTAAATTGTATAAAGGGTTCGACTCGGGTAATACGTTTTTATTAGCCCAAACATAGTCGTTGATAAAGCCCTTGCTCATAAATTCCTGGTAATCCGCATACTCGCAAAAAGCGTTCGGACTTTCGTCAAACACATCTTCTACAACCATGCTTCCGTCTTGCATTTGAATCAAAAACTCCGTGCTGCCATAACCTGTTTTCTTTATCCCTGAGACCCATCCGATGCGATCGCCTTCGTACAGGTATACCTTGCTTCCCATAAAGTTATACATCATGGCCGGCAATGGTTTTAAAGCGTTTATTTTTTTAACGGTCGCCTCATAATTTGCGTAATCGCTCCAGAGAAATATAGAAGACCCACGCCATTCAAATCGTCCTGAATACCCCGTTATTTTTAGGAACTTTTCAAAAGTAACGTATGTCGCATTTTTGTAAACGATCGAATTCGATCTATCCAATTTGAACGAACCGTTGGAAGATTTGACGGTGATTCCGTTATTCGTCGAAAGAGTGACACCTTTCATTTTGGTGATTTGTTTGATGGGCACGTAAACTTTGTCATTATCTGCCCAATAGGCTTTCGGCGTAACGATACTTACTTTGTTGTTTACGAATACGGCTACTTCTTGCGGATACTTTGATGCTTCCAATGCGTTGTTGGATGCATAGCTCTTCGCATTCCAAGCAAAAAGGAACACAAGCATCGAAATAAAAAGCAGGAAACCTTTTGATTTTGCGTTTGACATGAACTCCATTCAACCCCTATTTCTATTTATAATGAGTTTTGACCTAAGTAACTATACTACATATTTTGTATAAATTCTTTATTTTTGAAATCAGTGATCTATCGTAGTGCGGGCTTCATTGTAAACGACAAAAAACAGCGATCAGAGGGCCTAAGCCTCCGATCGCTGTTGGGTGGGTTCATTTACTATTCCGTTACCACTTTGACTTCTTTCATTTTGTCGCCAGGTTTAACGGCATCGATCAATTCCATGCCTTTGATCACTTTACCGAAAACGGTATGAACGCCGTCGAGGTGCGGCTGAGGACCGTAGCATACGAAGAACTGGCTTCCGCCCGTGTTCTTGCCCGCGTGTGCCATCGACAGAATGCCTTTGGCATGCTTAGTCGTGTTTGTCGAAGTCTCGCAGTCGATCTGCCAGCCCGGGCCGCCTGTGCCGGTGCCGTTCGGGCATCCGCCTTGCGCGACAAAGCCCGGAATAACGCGGTGGAAAGACAGGCCGTTATAGAAACCGGAGTTTGCCAATTTCTCGAAGTTTGCTACCGTGTTCGGTGCTTCTTCCGGCAAAAATTCGATTTCGACGTTGCCGCCGTTTTCAAGCTCGATATATCCTTTTTTCATCATAGTCATCTCCCTTGGTTTTCTGTGAATATCTGTATGATTCGGCCGAACTCCGCCTCGAAGGGCGCCTCGGCAACCTTAACCAGTGTACCCGAAAAAAGCGAACAAAGCAAAACCCAGCAAAAAGGAACAGCACAAGCTGTCCCTTCCCACTATTACAGTTCCGATTTATTTTACCTGTACACCCTGCTTGGCCAGACGCGCCGGAATGACGTCGTTGCCCGTGATATTATCCAGGCTCTCGCGGCGCACGACGAGGTCGCTTGCGCCGTTCTTGACGAAGACGACGGC
The DNA here is from genome assembly GCF_013185195.1 of Saccharibacillus qingshengii. Taxonomy (GTDB): domain Bacteria; phylum Bacillota; class Bacilli; order Paenibacillales; family Paenibacillaceae; genus Saccharibacillus; species Saccharibacillus qingshengii. Next base: position 23,121 of record NZ_JAAZWC010000013.1, on the reverse strand, counting down.
CGGACGACGGATCCGGTTGTAATTGCTCGCCATGGCATAGTTATACGCGCCGGTGCAGGCTACGGCCAACAGATCGCCCGTATTCGGCTTCGGTAGCTCGACGTCCCAGATCAGCATATCGCCGCTCTCGCAGCATTTGCCGGCGATCGAGACCGTCTCTTCGTTACCGTCACCGGCACGGTTCGCCAGCATCGCTTCGTACTTGGATTCGTACAGTGCCGGACGCGGGTTGTCGGTCATGCCGCCGTCTACGGCGACATATTTGCGTACGCCCGGAATGTCTTTGCTCGTGCCTACCGTGTACAGCGTCGTACCCGCATCCCCGACGATACTGCGGCCCGGTTCGACCCAAATTTCGGGCAGCTGCGCGGCAATGCCTTCGAAGTGCTTTTTCACGCCGTCGGTGATCGCTTGGACATATTCGGCCACGGCAAGCGGCGTATCACCTTCCGTATAGCGAATACCGAAGCCACCGCCGAGATTGACGACTTTAAATTCGACGTTCAACTGCTCTTTGACGCTGCGGGCAAACCCGGCAACGCGCTCGACCGCCATCTCGAATCCGTCCGTCTCGAAAATCTGCGAACCGATATGGGAATGCACACCGAGCAGTTCCAGGTTCGGAAGCTCCGCCGCCGTGCGGACCGCTTCGGTCGCTGTTCCGTTCTGGATATCAAAACCGAATTTCGAATCCGTCTGTCCGGTCGAAATATATTCGTGCGTGTGCGCTTCAACGCCCGGCGTTACACGCAGCAGAACGTTCACGGTCTCGCCGCGGCCCGCCGCGATCGCCTGCAGCATCTGCAGTTCGACGAAATTGTCCGCTACGAAGCAGCCGATTTTGGCGTCCAGCGCCATTTCGATCTCGTCTGGCGTCTTGTTGTTGCCGTGGAAGTGGATGCGGTGAGCCGGGAAACCGGCTTGAAGCGCCGTGTACAGTTCGCCGTCCGATACGACGTCGAGCGACAGACCTTCTTCGTCCGCAATGCGGCACATCGCAAGCGTACTGAACGCTTTGCTTGCATAAGCGACTTGGAACGTCAGGCCGGATGCTTCGAACGCCTGGCGGTATTCGCGGGCGCGGCGGCGGATCAGTTCCTCATCCATGATATACAGGGGCGTGCCGTACGTCTGTTTCAATTCGACGACGTCGCAGCCTCCGATTTCCAAATGCCCTGCGGCATTGATCTTGCTGGTTCCGTGCAGATACATGTGAATTCCTCCGATGGGTTCCGGCCCGGCCGCTCCAGCTTGCACAAAGAGGGCCTGCCCCGGGATTTGTACCCAGTATAGCAGACCCTCGAATACGCGCTGAATGGACTAAAGCGCAGGAGATTTGTGTTTTTGTCACTTGACGGACAACGTTACATCTTCGGAATGATAGCCAGCACCAGTCCGAGGAATTTTTCTTTGACCAAATCGGCCGTTTCCATGACTTCGTCATGCGACAGCGGCTGATCCAAAATACCGGCGGCCATGTTCGTGATACAGGAAATGCCCAGCACTTCGAGACCCGCGTGGCGCGCCACGATCGTCTCCGATACCGTCGACATGCCGACCGCATCCGCGCCGAGGGTACGCAGCATCCGGATCTCGGCCGGCGTCTCGTAGGAAGGACCGAGCAGACCGGCGTATACGCCTTCTTTGAACGTAAAGTTCTGCTCGGCCGCCGCTTCTTTTGCCACGGTGCGCAGTCTGCGGCTGTACGCTTCGGACATATCCGGGAAACGCACGCCAAGCGCGGAGTCGTTCGGTCCGATCAGCGGACTTTTGCCGGTCAGGTTGAGATGGTCCGACAGCAGCATGAGGTCGCCCGGCGTAAACGACGTATTCACGCCGCCGGCCGCATTGGTGACGAGCAGACCGGAGACGCCGAGGTTCTTCATGACGCGAACAGGGAACGCCGTCACTTCCGGACCATACCCTTCATACATATGGAAACGGCCTTTCATTAAGACGACCGGGCGCCCCTGAATCGTGCCGATCAGCAGTTCTCCTTCGTGGCCTTCGACCGTCGATACCGGGAAATGCGGAATTTTTTCATAAGGAATCGAGACGGGATTTTCGATCAGATTCGCCAAAATGCCGAGACCCGAACCAAGAATCAATCCGATTTCGGGTTGAAGCTGCGTTTGGGAACGGATATAATCCGCCGCTTCCTGAATGCTGGCTGCGTTTGTTGTCGATGTTGTCATGGGATGCACACTCCGTTTGGATAATATCGGGCTGCTCCATCTTCCGCCTGCGTGTTAAGCACGGGGATGGTGCAGCTCGTAGACTTCTTTCATGTTGCGTTTCATTACGTGCGTATAGATCTGCGTGGTCGAAATGTCCGAATGTCCGAGCATCTCCTGGACCGAACGCAGATCGGCTCCGTTCTCCAGCAGATGCGCGGCAAACGAATGGCGCAGCGTGTGCGGCGTAATATCCGTTTCGATCTGCGCGGCGGCGGCGTACTTTTTGATGATTTTCCAGAACCCCTGCCGCGTCAGTCTTGTGCCAAGCTGATTCAGGAACAACGCCTGTTCTTCTGTCCGCTTGACGAGCTGGTCGCGCATCGATCCCAGATAAGCCGTTACCGCTTCCGCCGTCATTCGGCCGATCGGTACGATCCGTTCTTTGCCGGCCGCCCCGCAGCGCAGAAATTTCAGTTCCAGATCGATATCGCCCAGATTGAGTGCAATCAATTCGGAGACCCGGATTCCTGTCGCATACAGCACTTCGAGCATGGCTTTGTCTCTTGCGCCCTGCGCGTTCGAAGGATCCGCCTCACCGAGCAGACGCTCCACTTCGGTTACCGACAGCACGATCGGCAGTTTTTTCTCCGGTTTCGGCGTTTCCAGATCCATGGACGGGTCCTGAATAATCAGCGAACGCCGGATCAGATAATGGAAAAAGGAACGGATTGAGACCGAAGCGCGAATGACCGTGGAGGACGCCTTGCCCGAACGCTTCATCTCGTTCAGATACGCGGCGATATGCGATTTGCGGATTTCGTCCACAGCGGTCAATCCTCTTCCGTCCACAAACTCGAGAAATTGGACCAGATCGCGCCGATACGATTCGAGCGTACTTGCGGTACGCCCTTTTTCATCCGACATATAGGTGATAAACGCGTCTAAATGCGTATTCACTGGTGGACCCCCTCCCAACTTTCCTCAGGAAAGCCGCTTACTGCCCGTTCGGGCGGGCCGCCGAATCCCGTTTGACTAAAGATTCCACAACCCCTCCCAAACTCCTTCTTTAAAGGCAAATTTCCGTATTCGAAGCCACAGGCGAGAATGAGGGAACTTGCCGGGCCAAAAAAGGCAAATTTCCGTATTCGAAGCCACAGGCGAGAATGAGGGAACTTGCCGGGCAAAAAGGCAAATTTCCGTGTTCGCAGCCGCAGGCGAGAATGAGGGAACTTGCCGGCCAAAAAGGCAAATTTCCGTATTCGCAGCCGCAGGCGAGAATGAGGGAACTTGCCGGCCAAAAAGGCAAATTTCCGTATTCGAAGCCACAGGCGAGAATGAGGAAACTTGCCGGGTAAAAAGGCAAATTTCCGTATTCGAAGCCACAGGCGAGAATGAGGAAACTTGCCGGGCAAAAAGGCAAATTTCCGTATTCGAAGCCTCAGGCAAGAATGAGGAAACTTGCCGGGCAAAAAGGCAAATTTCCGTATTCGAAGCCTCAGGCGGAGAATCGGGAAACTTGCCGGTACAAAAACGTTATTCCCACCCATCAAAAAAGCTCCGGAAGGATCGCTTTCGATCCGCCGGAGCCGGGCTATGACGCACGGGCAATTTAACTGCCTGTACGCCATAGAAAAAGAAAGAATTCCGTCCTGCTTCGCCGCTTACGCGTTGTCGTCTTCCTTCGCTCTGCAGCGGTGACAGATTCCCTGAAAGTCGAGTCTGTGATCCAATACGGTAAAATGGTATTCCTTCTCCAGACGCTCCTCGAGCGGCAGCAGCCAGTCTTCGCGAATCTCGTCCATACTGCCGCACTGCACGCAGATCAAATGGTGATGGTGGTGCTTGTTCGACTCGCCCCGAAGGTCGTAACGGGACACCCCGTCGCCGAAGTTAAGCTTTTCCACCACATGCATTTCGCTGAGCAGTTCCAGCGTACGGTAGACGGTCGCAAGACCGATCTCCGGAGCCTTTTCCTTGACCAGCATGAACACATCTTCCGCGCTCAGATGGTCTTCTTCGTTTTCCAGCAAAACGCGAACGGTGGCTTCCCGCTGGGGCGTCAATTTGTAACCCTTGGACTGCAGCTGCTGTTTGATATTGTCGATCCGCGCTTCCATGCTTCTCCTCCCCCTCGGAGCATGCCCGTTCTTGCCGGCCGTTCTCCAGTCAAACTCACGTTCCCTATTATAGAAGTTACCAGGGTTTAAAGTCAAACATTTCAGGTACTCAAATCGGCCAGTTTCCCGTCAGCGTACGGATCTGCCACGCGTATACGGCCATGAGCGTTTTGGCGTCGCTGATCCGGCCGGCGCGGATATGCTCGAAAGCCTCATCCAGCGTAATTTCCGTCAGTTCGAGGAATTCGTCTTCGTCGGGATGCAGCGTGCCTTCGGTCAGGTTCTCTGCGGCATAGAAATGGATAATCTCATCCGCAAAGCCCGGCGATGTATAAAAGGAAGACAGATGCAGCAGCTCGGGCGCGCGATAACCCGTTTCTTCTTCAAGCTCCCGTGCGGCCGCTTCCCGCGGTTCTTCGCCCGGCTCAAGCTTCCCTGCCGGGATCTCGATTTCCGTACGGCCAAGCGGCTGACGGAACTGCTCGACAACAAGCAGTTTGCCGTCTTTGATCGCAAGTACCGCCACAGCGCCCGGATGCTTTACGATCTCGCGTTTGGCCTGGGTACCGTCGGACAGCTCCACCGTATCGATCTGCACCTTGATAATTTTCCCGTCAAAAATCGGCTCGCTGCCGACCGTCGTTTCCCACAGTTTTTCTTTGCCCGGTTCCATATTCGTTTCCGCCTCCCGTACTTTGAATGTTAAGAACGTACCGATTGACGCACGATTTCGACGATAAACCCGGCCAGTTTGCCCAGATCTTCGACTTTGATCTTCTCCGAAGTCGTATGGATATCTTCGTAGCCGACCGACAGATTCACCGTCGGTACGCCGAAACCGTTGAACACATTGGCGTCGCTGCCGCCGCCGGACTGGAACGTCCGACCGCTGAGTCCAAGCTGCGCGGCCGCTTTTTGGGCCAGCCGAACCACTTCGGAGTCGTCGGTATGGCTGAACGCGGGATACACGATTCGGCTCTCGAATACGGGACGGGCACCGAATTCCGCGCAGGCGGATTCGAGCGCTTCCTTCATCGAAGCGATCTGCGCGTCGACTTTCTCCTGTACGACGCTGCGCGCTTCGGCTTCAAGCTTGGCATAATCGATGACGACATTGGTTGCGCCGCTGCCCGAGAAGCTGCCGATATTGGCTGTCGTATCTTTGTCGATCCGGCCGAGCTTCATCCGCGAAATCGCTTTGCCCGCAACTTGAATCGCGCTGATACCGTCTTCCGGGTTGACGCCCGCATGCGCGGCTTTTCCATGGACTTCCATCGTAATCTTGGCCTGGGTCGGCGCCGATACGGCAATTTCTCCGACTTCCCCGTTGGAATCCACCGCGTACCCGAGATCGGCATCCAGCAGCGACGCGTCCATCGCCCGTGCGCCCATCAGTCCGGATTCTTCGCCCGCGGTAATAACGAACTGAATCTGTCCATGGGGAATCTCCTGCTCGCGCAGCACGCGGATCAGTTCCAGCAGCGCGGCTACGCCGGCTTTGTCGTCGGCGCCGAGGATCGTGTCGCCCGAGCTGCGGATCCAGCCGTCTTCGCCGATCACCGGCTTGATGCCTCGTCCCGGAACGACCGTATCCATATGGCAGGTAAAGAACAGCTTTGGCGCATTGGTTCCTTCGGTCGCCGGCAGCAGCGCGATCAAGTTGCCTGCTCCGTGACCCGAACGGGATGCCGAATCGTCTTCCGCGACTTCCAGACCGTGCAGCTTGAACTTGTTCGCAAGCACATCGGCAATCAGCCGCTCGTTTCGGGTCTCGCTATCGATCTGTACCAATTCCAGAAATTCATGTACCAAACGTTGTGTATCGATCATAAAACTTCCCTCCGCTTTCCCGATAAGCTAAAATAGACTTGATAACGGATTATTCCGTTTTCCCTTTTCTATCTTACAAGGAATTGCGCGAAAATCCAAAAAGGACGCCGAGAAAGCGGCAGCGGGCGTCTTCATCTCATCAATTTACGAAAAGAGGTTTGACGGCTTCATGCAGAACAAAAGATGGTTCAAAATTTTCATCTGGCTGATGATTATCGCAATGGTCGGTTCGGTATTCCTGGGTCTGCTGCAGATTTTAGTATAAGCGGACGTAGAAACTTTTGAATTGACAAAAAAAAGCTTCGACCGTACCCGGGAAACCGGGCAGGTCGAAGCTCTTTTTATCTATTTGAACCGAAAAACTTTTTGCGAATAGGCGGCCCGAACCGGAATCACGGATTCCGGCCGGCCCTGTCTTAATACAGCTTCGTATCCGGAGAGTAGCTTTCCAGATTTTCTTTGACCCGTTGCAGGAAACGGCCGCAGATCAGTCCGTCCAGAATCCGGTGATCCAGCGACAGACAGAAATTCGCCATCGACCGGACGCCGACCATATCGTTGATGACGACCGGACGCTTGACGATCGATTCGAACGTCAGCTGCGCGGCCTGCGGATAATTGATGATCGGCTGGGACAAGATGGAACCGAACGATCCCGTGTTGTTCACGGTAAACGTCCCCCCCTGCATATCGTCGATCTTCAAAGTGCGCTCGCGCGTACGGCGCGCCAGATCGTCGATCTCCATCGCGAGGCCCGCGATATTTTTTTGGTCGGCTTTTTTGATGACCGGGGTCAGCACCGAATCTTCCGTTCCGACCGCCAGCGAGATATTGATATCCCGTTTGACGATAATCTTGTCGACCGCCCACACGGAGTTCATGATCGGATAGTCTTTGATGGCATTGACGACCGCTTTGATCACGAATGCCGGATACGTCAGGTTGACGCCTTCGTTTCGTTTGAACTCGTCTTTGTGTTTGTTGCGCAGTTTGACCAGATTGGTCATATCGACTTCGATCATCATCCAGCCGTGCGGGATCTCCGTTACGCTCTGGCGCATCCGGCTCGCGATCGTGTTGCGGATCGGTGTGATATCGATATACGTCTCGTTGGCTCCGCGGCCGCCTTCTTCGATCTCGATCTTCGGCAGCTTCGGATTTTCGCTGAGGTGAAGACCCGAATGCCGCACTTCGTTTTGCGAAGAGAGCGAAGAAGAAGCGAACATCGGCGGCTGCGGCGCGGCGAACGAGGCCGCGGCGGGCTGCGGCGCGGCGAACGAGGCCGCGGCGGGCTGCGGCGCGGAAGGCGCCGTGGGAGCGGCCGATGCGGCCGCCTGGGACGCGCCTCCGTGCTCCAGATGCCGGAGCACGTCTTTGCGCGTGACCCGGCCGCCCATGCCGCTGCCGGGAATCACGGCCGGATCGAGGCCGTGCTGCGCGGCCAGCGCCTGTACGGCCGGCGAGTAGCGGGCGCGCATGCCGCCCGCTTCGCCGCCGGACGCGGCCTGCGGCGCGGCGGAAGCACCCGTAGGCGAAGCCGGGCGCACGGCCGGGCTTTGCGCAGCCGGTGCGGACGGCGCCGGCGCGGAAGCTTCCTCGGACGCTTCGCCTTCGGTTACGATGCGGCAGATGATCTCGCCTACGGCGATCTCCTGGCCTTCGTCAGCCAGCAGTTCGCCCATTACGCCTTCTTCCGTCGACGGAATCTCGGCGTTCACTTTATCGGTAATCACTTCGCAGATCGGCTCGTACAGATCGACGGTATCGCCCGGACGCTTCAGCCATTTGGAGATCGTCGCGGACACAAGCGATTCGGCGAGCTGGGGCATCGTGATATTTTTTTGCACGGAATTTGTTGTGCTCATTGCATTCACTCCTCTATTCGTACAGGACTAGTAAAGAGCCAGTTCTCTCATGGCGGTCAGCAGTTTGTCTTTGCTGAGCATGAAGAACTTCTCCTGCGGCGGATTGATCGGCATCGCCGGAGTGTCCGGACCGCACAGACGGCGGATCGGCGCATCCAGGTCGTACAGACATTCCTCGGCGATGATGGCGGCCACTTCGGCGCCTACGCCTCCGGTCTTGTTGTCTTCGTGCACGATCAGCACTTTGCCCGTGCGGCGAACCGCTTCGATGATCGCTTCGCGGTCGAGCGGCTGGATCGTACGCAGGTCAAGAATATGGCTGGTGATGCCTTCCTGCTCCAACTCTTCGGCGGCCTGCATCGCGAAATGCAGCGGCAGGCTGTAGCTGATTACGGTAATATCGTCGCCTTCGCGCAGCAGGTTCGCTTTGCCGATCGGAACGATATAATCGTCATCCGGCACATCTTCCTTGATCAGTTTATAGCACTTTTTGTTCTCGAAAAAGAGGACCGGGTCGGGATCGCGGATCGCCGCTTTGAGCAGCCCTTTGGCATCGTATGCCGAGTAAGGCGCGATGATCTTGAGACCCGGCGTTCCGAAAAAGATCGATTCGGGACACTGGGAATGATACAGACCGCCGAAGATGCCGCCGCCGATCGGCGCGCGCACGACAATCGGGCAGTCCCAGTCGTTATTCGAACGGTAGCGGATTTTGGCCGCTTCGCTGATAATCTGGTTGGTCGCGGGCAGCATAAAGTCCGAATACTGCATCTCCGCAATCGGCTTCATGCCCACCATGGCCGCGCCGATCGCAACGCCGGCAATCGCGGATTCCGCAAGCGGCGTATCGATGACCCGGTCTTCGCCGAACTGTTCCTGGAGTCCTTTGGTCGTCGTGAAGACGCCGCCTTTGACGCCTACGTCTTCGCCAAGAATAAAGACGGACGGATCGTTCTCCATCTCTTCTTTCATCGCGAGGCGAATCGCGGCGATATATTCCATCATCGGCATATCAGTTCAGTCCTCCCTGTCCGTCGCCATCGCCCGCATAGACGTGCAGCAGCGTGTCTTCCGCACGCGGATACGGCGCTTTGTCCGCATATTCCGTCGCTTCTTTCAATTCCTGGGCGATTTCTTTTACATATTCCGCTTCCTGTTCTTCGCTCCACAGTTCCGCTTCGATCAGGTACTGTTTGTAGCGCGGAAGTCCATCCTTTTTCCAGTTGTCATCGACTTCTTCCTGGGTACGGTAAGCCAGGTCGTTATCCGAAGTGGAATGCGGCGACAGACGGTACATCATCGCTTCGATCAGGGTCGGCCCTTCGCCGTTTACGCCGCGCTGCCGCGCTTCGCTGACCGCGCGGAACATTTCCAGCGCATCGTTGCCGTCCACCCGCAGTCCCGGGAAACCGTAGCCGAGCGCACGGTCGCTCACTTTGCCGGCCAGCTGTTTGGCAATCGGCACCGAGATCGCATACTGGTTATTTTCGCACATCATAATTACCGGAAGCTTCTGTACCCCGGCAAAGTTCGCGCCTTCGTGGAAATCGCCCTGGTTGCTCGAACCTTCGCCGAACGTTACGAACGATACCGCGCCTTCGCCGCGCATTTTGGAAGCCAGCGCCGCGCCTACCGCGTGCGGAACCTGGGTCGTAACCGGACTCGATCCGGTCAGAACGCGCAGCCGTTTGCTGCCGAAATGCCCGGGCATTTGGCGTCCTCCGCTGTTCGGATCTTCCGCTTTGGCAAAAGCCGACAGCATCAATTCGCGCGTCGTCATGCCTACCCCGAGCATAAAACCGTAATCGCGGTAATACGGCAGGAAGTAATCTTTACCCGTATCGAGGGCGAATGCCGCGGCGACCTGCGCCGTTTCCTGTCCGATCCCCGAGACGTGGAAGTTGATCTTGCCCGCCCGCTGCAGCAGATGGCAGCGTTCGTCGAATTTCCGGGCGAGCAGCATACATTTATACAGATCGACTGCGCGGCTGTCGTCCAGACCCACCTCGCGGTGCAGCTTGTTCGGTGCGGCTGTTGCTTTCTGGTTCATGGTGTGAACCTCCTTAAAAGTCGTAAACGATACTCGGCCTGTTCAGCCTTCTTCGGGATTCTCCCCGGTCTATACTTACCCGTCCGGCCGGATTTCTCTTCAGTCGAAAGGCTGTTCGTTCGCTGTCTAACACAACGTCTTAAAACCAGGTACTAATTCCGAACCCGAACCTATTATAATCCTTTTCCCGCAAAAAAGAAAAGCGCCGCTTTACCGCATCCACGCAAAAGGCCGGCCGGGTACGCCGAAAACCCGCTTCGACGCCGGCAGGAAGCCCGGAGCGAAGCGAGTGACACGGCGGAACATTCGGCAGCGGGTGCATACCTGCACGGCCCGCCGCCCTATTCGGTTGGACTCAGACGTTGATCGCGTTGCCGTCGATCGCGAGCATGGCTTCGCCAAGCGCTTCGGCCAGCGTCGGATGCGCATGGACGGCGCTGCCCACTTCCCAGGGCGTCGCGTCCAGCACGGCTGCAAGCGAGGCTTCGGCAATCAGCTCGGTTGCCTGCGGACCGATGATTTGCACGCCGACGAGGTCGTTCGTTTCCGTATCGACAACCACTTTCGCGAATCCGTCGGAATGTCCTTCGATAAGCGCTTTGGCGATCGCGGAGAACGGCACTTTCGCCGATTTTACGCTTCGGCCCATTTCACGGGCCCGAGCCTCGGTCAAGCCGATACTGCCGATCTGCGGATGCGTATACACGCAGCGCGGAACAAAAGTCGGATCGTAAATATGGCTCTCCTGACCGGCCAGGTGATTGACCGCGGCCAACCCTTCATGACTGGCCGCGTGCGCCAACTGCAGGCCGCCGATACAGTCGCCTACCGCATAAATATGCGATTCTCCGGTTTGGAAATGCGGATTGACCGCGATCACGCCGTTCGCGACGCGTATATCCGTATTTTCCAGACCGATGCCTTCGACATTCGCTGCGCGTCCGATGGATATGAACATCTGCGAAGCTTCCAGCGTGATTTCTTCTCCGCGGTGCGCAGCCGAGATCGAGATCCCGCCGTCCCCCGGCACATACGTATCGGGCTTCAGTTCGACTTCCGTCAAGATCTTCACTCCGCGTTTTTCGAGCAGACGGGCAAGTTCCCTTGCCGCTTCTTCGTCTTCGCCCGGCAGAATCTGTTTGGCCATTTCGATCAGCGTGACCTTGACGCCGAAGTCGCACAGCATCGATGCCCATTCCACGCCGATCACGCCGCCTCCGACGATCAGAATCGATTCCGGCAGTTTGTCCAGGTCCACCGCTTCGTCGCTGCTGAGAATAAGTGTGCCGTCAGGTTCCAGGCCCGGAATGACGCGCGGACGGGAACCGGTTGCGATAATCAGATTGTCCGATACGACCGTCTCCATCTCGCCGTCCGGAAATTCGACCGCCACCGCTCCGCTGCGCGGCGAGAAGATCGAAGGACCGATGATCCGGCCGCTGCCTTCGATCACGCGGATTTTGTTTTTGCGCATCAGATACTGGACGCCCTGATGAAGCTTGTCGACGATCTCGCGCTTGCGCGCCTGGACTTTCGGAAATACAAGCCGTCCTCCGTCCGTCTCGATGCCGTAGGTTTCCGCCTGGTTGAGCAGCGCATAGACTTCCGCGCTGCGCAGCAGCGATTTGGTCGGGATACAGCCCCGGTGCAGGCAGGTGCCTCCCAGTTTCCCGCGTTCGATAATAACAACGTCCTTGCCGAGCTGCGCCGCCCTGATTGCGGCCACATATCCGCCTGTTCCTCCGCCGAGTACGGCGACATCGCATGTAATGGTCATTCGCTGTTTTCCCTCCATTTATATTCGTATTGGCCGTACGGCCACTGTTCGTGCCGCCCGATTCCTGCTTATTCGTACAAAGCGTCCCGCAGCTTGGTCGACATGTTCGGCTTGTTCCCGCTCACTTTTAACAAAGCTTCGCGCAGACGGTTGTTTCGCGCTTCCGATTCTTCCAACCTTCGCAGCAGACCTTCGATCCACTCGGTTTCGCCGGCTTCCAGTACACCGCGTTCACATAGACGCTTCAAATATTCCGAATCGTCCTCCATATGTTCCTTCATTACCGTTCATCCTTCCGTTTCCCGCTTCAAGCCGCCTGCGGGCAGGTTTCATTCCCCGGCTTCCGGCTCGTCTTTTCTAGCATACCACGAGTTTGCGCATTTTTCTTCCGCAGCCCCTGGGCACGGTTTGCTTGTTCTTTTTCCAAGTTGTTGACGGATCGTTCTATCTGTTATACTATAAATATAACAAAAAAATAAAGGAGGGGTCACATGTTCGTCGAGCTCGATTTGCAGTCCGAGGTTCCGATCTACAAGCAGTTGGCCGACCAGTTGGTGGAAGGGATCGCTTCGGGCACGCTCGCTCCGGGTCAGGCGCTTCCGTCCGTCCGCACGCTGGCAGCCGATCTCGGTATCAATCTCCATACGGTCAACAAAGCTTACCAGTCGCTGAAGCAGGAAGGGTTTCTCGAAATCCATCGCAAAAAAGGCGTAATCGTCCAGCCCGGACCGCTCCCGACCGCAGATGAGACTTTCAAAACCCGTCTGCGCCGGGATCTGCGTCCGCTGGCGGCCGAAGCTCTGGTTCGCGGCATGAACGAGCAGGAATTGACCGAATTAATGCAAACCTTGTACCGCAGTATTCAAAATCCCCCGTCCGAAGGAGGCACTTCCCGATGAATTCCACAACCGCTTTCGTATGGATTACGGTCGTGATCGACCTGATCTGGCTGCTGTCGCTGATTGGCCTGCCTTTCTTGATGAATGCCATGCTGATGGGCGTGTACGTTCCGCCGCAGGAACGCAGTCTGCCGCAGCTCCGGGCTATCCGCCTACGCTTTCTGATGATCAGCTTGTCCGGCGCTTTGCTTGGCGGCCTGCTGTCATTCGCCGCTTACCGCTTGTCGGACGGCTCGGAAGGCTGGACGCTGTCTTGCCTGCTTGTTCTCCAAGCCGCCGCCGTGATCGCCGCCTGGGCTTTCTCCCGCCGCCAGGCGCTGGCTCTCAAAGCGCAGCGCGGCTGGAAAGCTCCCGATTCTTCCAAACGGACCGCTTATATCGGAACGGACACGCAGAAGAACCCGGCCGGTATCCGCGCTTGGGCTTATCTGCTGCATGTGGCGATTATCGCGCTCTGCGCCCTGCTGACTGTACTGAGCTGGGACCGTATTCCCGATCTTGTCCCGATGCATTTCGACGCCGCAGGCCTGCCGGACCGTTACGCGGCCAAGTCGATGGGGAGCGTGTTTACTTTGAACCTGCTTCAGATTCTGATCACGGGACTGTTTGCCGGTATTCACTTCTCCGTAGGGCGGACGCGCCAGAATCTCGATCCGGCCGATCCGCGGGGCTCCCTGCGCAAACAAACCCTTTTTCGCGGGGCTAACGCTTACGTGCTGTATACGCTGTCCCTGGTCGTCGTGCTGATGTTCGGCTGGATTCAAGCTCGCAGCACCTACGATTTCCGCGGCACGCTGCCCATCGGATACGCGCTCGCTTTTCTGCTGCTGCTCACGGTGATGCTTGCCGCATTCTTCATCTATCTGAAAAAACGGGGCCTCGACGATACGGGAACCAACCGGCATCACGGCGAAGACCGGTATTGGCGCGGCGGAGCTTTTTACTGCAACCCGCAGGATCCCGCCATTATGGTAGAAAAAAGGATCGGTTTCGGCTGGACCTTCAACTTTGCGCGGCCGGCAAGCTGGTTGATTCTGGCCGCTATCTTGTTTCTGCCTGCGGCTGCGATCGTGATCGCTTTTACGGCAGGAAGCTGACACTTCCCCTGTGCTGTCCGTCCCTTTGCGGGATGGGCAGCTTTTTCTCGTTTGTCCCTTTTTGAAAGAAAGCGAATAAGAACATAAGTTCTTATTTTTGACTTGACTCCCTGATGCTGCTGATGTTAGGTTGTTTCTAGATTCTATTACTTATTTGCGGGAGGGATCGGCATGACGGAAATCAAATTAAGCATCGGATACGACGAGTATGAAGCGGGGCAGCAAATGGATCAAAAGTTGGAGGAATTGGCGAATACGCCTGAAGCGGCGCAGCTCTCGAAGCTGGTGATCGGCGACTGGGGCGGCACGTACGAGAACTCGTCGGAACCTATCGTCGAAACGCTCGTTCGCTTGAAAGACCGTTTTCCTGCGCTGAGAAGTCTGTTTATCGGCGATATGGACTCCGAAGAATGCGAAGTGTCCTGGATCATGCAGTCCGACCTGAATCCGCTGTTTGCGGCTTTTCCGGATCTGCAGTCGCTGACGGTCAAAGGCAGTACCGATCTTGCGCTCGGCCAAGTCGAACATGCCAAGCTGGAAGAACTGATTATTATCTGCGGAGGCCTTCCCTCGGAAGTATTGGCTTCGGTCGCACAGGCCAAACTGCCTTCCCTACGCAAACTCGAACTCTACATAGGCGTGGAAAATTACGGCTTCAACGGGAACCTTGAATACATCCTCTCGGTCGCTAAGCCGGGTCTGTTCCCGAATCTGGTCTATCTGGGCCTCAAGAACAGCGAAATTCAAGACGAGATCGCGGCCGCGCTGGCCCAGTCCGACATTCTGGACCAGCTCGAAACGCTGGACTTGTCCGAAGGCACACTCACCGACACGGGCGCGGAAGCCCTGCTGGCAAGCGAGAAAATCCGCCGACTCCAGGCGCTCGATCTGCACCATCATTTCATGTCCGAAGCGATGACGCGCAAAGTCGCCGAACAACTGCCGCAGGCCGACGTGAGCGACCGCGAGGAGACGGATAAGTACAACGGCGAGGAATATCGTTATCCAGCTCTGACCGAATGAGCGAGTCTAATGCGAACCCGGTCGGAGCCCGCTCTGACCGAATGAGCGAGTCTAATGCGAACCCGGTCGGAGCCCGCTCTGACCGACTAGAGGGTTATCCCCCTCTTCCCGATCCTTCGACCGCTCCGCTTATTCTGATCGGCCACCCCGGAAACGAACGCACCGAAGGCATGCGGCTGGCCCGGCGTGCAGCGGGGCTGCCCGAGCCGATCGTCGTTCCGTATGCGCGGCTTCTCTCGGGCGTGCCGCTCGGCGAAGCGGCACGGGAAGCCGGACTTCCGGCAGGAACCGTGCCGGTAATCCGGCTTGATGCTCCGGGCGAACATTTCGGCGCGGAACGCGCCCTGATCGCGCTCGGCTCTCCCGAACAGGACGACGGCGACGAGCTGCTGCCGCTGCGCGAACGCCGCGATCCGTACCGGATGCCGGAGCGGCAGGCACTGGCGCTCGAAGAGCGGCCGATACGGCTGATGCATCCATCGCAGTGGTTCCGCGGCTTCTGCCGGCTGCTGGCGCGAATACGTTCGGAAGCGGCGGAATCTTGGCCGACGGCATCGTTCTGGAACGACCCGGCGGAGATCGCCGTCATGTTCGATAAACGGGCTTGTCATCGCCGGCTGACCGAAGCGGGCGTACGCGTCCCTGATCTGCTGGCCGAACCGGAAACCTTAAGCAGCTACGAAGCCGTGCGGGAAGCCATGCTGAATCGGCGGATGCATCGGGTCTTTCTGAAGCTGGCTTTCGGCTCGGCGGCTTCCGGCGTGATCGCGTATCAGATCAATCCCCGCACCGGCGCCGAACGGGCGACCACCACGCTGGATGCCGAAGTCTATATTCAGCGTCCGGGAATTTTCTACAATTCGAAGCAGGTCCGAACCCTCGACGATCCCGTGAAAATCCGGACGCTGATCGGCTATCTGTGCGGACACGGCGTCCATGCCGAACGCTGGATCCCCAAAGCTTCGCTGGACGGAAGCCCTCTCGACTTGAGGCAGCTTGTCGCTTTCGGCGAAGCCGGGCACTCCGTGATTCGGGCGGGCGAGACGCCGATTACCAATCTGCATCTACGAAGCCGGCGCCTCTCCCTTGCACAATCGGGACTGCCGCAAAGCTCGCTGACCGCGGCGACCCGCGAAGCGCTCGCAGCCATGCGGACGTTCCCCGGTTCGGTTTCGGCAGGCATCGATGTGCTGACCGACCGCAATACCGGCTGCCCCTATATCGTCGATGTCAATCCGTTCGGCGATCTGCTGCGCCGCGTACAGGTAGACGGAGACGATCCGTATACCTGGCAGATGCGCCGCTGGCTCGACCTCTCGAAGCGCGGCGCCGGAATGATTCAAGGAGGATAGGAACCATGAACCTCAGCTCCGCAAGTGAGCAAATACCCGTCAAACACTCCGTCGATATGAACCAAGTCGTCGGTACGCACGATATTCTGATGATTACGCTCGATACGCTGCGCTACGATACCGCCGTGCTCGAGCAGGAAAACTGTCCGAACCTGTGCGGCAGCGGCCCGTGGGAGAAACGGCATTCGCCCGGCAGTTTCACCTATGCGGCGCATCATGCGTTCTTTGGCGGATTTCTTCCGACGCCTGCCGATCCGGACAAATCTTCCCATGTGCGCTTGTTCCATTCCCGCAACACCGGCATGAAGACGCATCCGCATACGTGGCTGTTCGATACGCCGGACCTCGTATCCGGACTGGCCGCCGAAGGCTACCATACGCTGTGTATCGGCGGGGTTATCTTTTTCACCAAAAAAGTACCGCTCGCCCGCGTGCTGCCCGGCTACTTCCAGCGGAGCTTCTGGCGGATGAATTTCGGGGTGACCCATCCGCAGTCCACCAAGCACCAAGTGGATCATGCACTGAAAATTCTCGATACGATTCCGACGGATGAACGGTTCTTCCTGTTTGTCAACGTCTCCGCGATGCACGGTCCGAACCATATTTTCCTGCCCGGTGCCAAACGCGATTCCGTCGACAGCCAGCGCGCCGCGCTGCGTTATGCCGATGCGGAACTCGGCCGCCTGTTCGATGCGGTGCGGCGCCGCAGCAATCCGGCATTCTGCATGGCTTTATCGGATCACGGAACCGCCTACGGCGAAGACGGATACGAAGGACACCGCTTGGCGCACGAGACGGTCTGGACCGTCCCGTACCGGGAATTCATGCTTTGACGCAGTTCTCCAAATCCCTCCCGAAAGGAGTGTATTGCCCATGACCGAAACGGCTGTCTATCCAAAAGAGCACGTCCAGACCTGGAAAAAGGAATTGGCCGCCGCTCCTTATCGTTCCTATTTATATTCGTATCCGCATAAGACCGCTTACCGTACGTTCGAGCAGCCGAAACGACTGTCCGAACTCTGGAAAAACGAGCCTGCGGAAAGTTACTTCCTGTATATGCATATCCCGTTTTGCGGAGCGCGCTGCGGATTCTGCAATCTGTTCACGCTGCCGGACAAACGGGAAGATGTGCACAAACGTTATGTCGACGCTCTGGAGCGTCAGGCAACGCAGTGGGCCGAGCTGGCAAACCGCCCTTTTGCCCGATTTGCGATCGGCGGCGGAACACCGACCCTGCTGCGTCCGGATCAGCTCGAGCGTTTGTTCGATATCGCCGAAAACATAATGGGGCTGGATCGGGCCCAAGCTTCGATCTCCGTAGAAACATCGCCCGAAACGATCGATTCCGAGCGGCTTGGCGTGCTTCAGGCACACGGCGTCGACCGGGTGAGCATGGGCATCCAGAGCTTTATCGAAGCCGAGGCGGCTGCGATCTATCGCCCGCAGAATCCAAGCGAAGTCCGGCGGGCGCTGAATCTGCTGCAGAAGTTCGATTTCCCCCTGCTCAATCTGGACCTTATCTACGGCCTGCCCGGACAAACGCGGGAATCCTGGCTGTATTCGCTTGACGAAGCCCTTCATTACGAGCCGGGCGAAATCTTCATCTATCCGCTTTATACACGGGAGCATACGATTCTCAAACCGGGCGACATGCCGGCTGCCGGCACGGACGATCCCCGTATGGATCTCTATCTTACGGCCTGCGAACGTTTGGAAGAACGCGGCTATCAGCAGTTCTCCATGCGCCGGTTTGCCCGCAAAGGTACGGTCGGGCATTCGCCGTCCAAAAGTCCGATCGCTTACGGCTGTCAGGAAGAAGGCATGATGGGCCTCGGCTGCGGAGCCCGTTCCTATACCCGAAATGTGCATTATGCCTCGCGTTATGGCGTCAGCCGCCGGGCAACGGAAAGTATTATCGCCGATTATGTGGCCGCACAACGATACGACCATGCCGACTACGGTTTCGAGCTGGACCGGGCCGAGCAGCGTCTGCGCTTTGTGCTCAAAGGTATTCTGCACAGCGAAGGACTCCACCTTGACGAATATGCCGAGCGTTTTGGAGCCGGAGCTTTCGAGGAGCTCCCGCAGTTGAACCTGCTGACCCAGTCGGGTCTGGCCGCGGTCGAAGACGGGGTACTGCGCATGGGACGGGAAGGGCTCGGTTACTCCGATTCGATCGGCGACTGGTTGATTTCGGAACCGGTACGCGAGCGGATGCAGGAATTCGTGCTGCCATGAGAGCGACCTTGTATTTCCGCGGTTCCTTGTCGTCCTGCAATTATTCGTGCCCTTACTGCCCGTTCAGCAAGACGATCGACAGTGCCGAGACACTCGAGAAAGACCGGATTCAGGTTCGGCGTTTTGTCGACTGGGCCGCCGCCCAGGAAGCGTTGGGACACCGCCTATCCATTTTCTTCAATCCGTACGGCGAAGGACTGGTTCACCGCTGGTATCGGGAAGCGATGATCGAATTGTCGCATATGGGTCATGTGGAGAAAGTCGCGATTCAAACGAATTTGTCGGCCAAGCTTGACTGGACGGAACGGCTGAACCCCGCCACAGCCGCTTTCTGGGCGACTTATCATCCCGGAGAAACAAGCGAAGAACGTTTTCTTGAGCGCTGCCTGGATCTCTATCAACGCGGAATTCCGTTCAGCGTCGGAAGCGTCGGCGTACGCAGCGCTTTCGAATCGATCGAATCGCTGCGGCGCGGACTTCCGGAAGAAGTATACCTGTGGATCAATGCTTTCAAAGACCGCAAAAATTATTATACCGACGGCGAAATAGAGCGTCTGCGCGCTGTAGACCCTTTGTTCGAGCTTAACCTCCCGGATTACGCCAGCCTCGGCAGGGCTTGCCGGACCGGGGAATCGGTATTTTTCGTACAGGGACCCGGAATCATCAAACGCTGTTACAGCGACCGGCGCGTGATCGGGCATCTGTACCGCAGCGAGCTCGAAGAACTGGCCCAGGTGCGCCCCTGCGGCATGAAGACCTGCGGCTGCTATATCGGGTATGCGCATATGCCGGAGCTCGATCTCGGCCGTTATTACGGCGAAGGCCTGCTGGAACGACGGAGACTGCCGGATCAGCGTCCTTCCATCCATGCAGGAGGTGTCCGATGAATCTTCCCGATCCCGTTCAACTCGCATCCTTGAAGCCTCAGCTTGTTCCGGAATCACCTATTTCTTCGAACGTAACGCCGCCGGCACGTACGCTTTGGCTGACAGGTCTCCCCTGTTCCGGCAAAACGACTACTGCGCTCGCGCTCGCGGAAGCTATGATGGAGCGGCGGATTCCTGTCGAAGTGCTGGACGGCGACGAGCTGCGCAGACAGATCGGCGGAGGCCTGGGCTTCAGCCGCGAAGACCGGATGGAAAATGTACGCCGGGCCGTTTATGTGGCGGGACTGCTGAACAAGCATGGCGTAACGGCGTTGGTCTCCATGATCAGTCCTTATGCACAGATGCGCGATTATGCGCGCAGCATGCTTCCGGGATTTGCCGAGATTTATGTGGAGTGTCCGCTCGAAGAATGCGAACGGCGCGATGTCAAAGGGATGTACGCGAAGGCAAGGCGGGGCGAAATCGCCGCTTTTACAGGCGTTTCCGACCTTTATGAACCTCCACTCTCTCCCCAGCTCACCATTCGTACCGATAGGGCCTCGCTCGAGGCAAACGTGAACCGGCTGATGCACATATTCGCCCCGTCCACCCCATAAAAAAGGTCTGCGGGGTCCGGTTTAAAATCGAATATCTCCGCAAAACACGCCCAACCGGACATTCAGCTGTCCGGTTGGGCGTGTTAGGCTGGAAAAGCAATCATTCGTATCAGGAGCTGCAGCGCTTGGGCGGCTCAAGGAGGAAATCCGATGGCTGAACCTTTGAAATTGATATACACCGAAACTTTTCTTCAGACTTTCGCAGCTCAGCTGCAATCCGTCTATCCGCTTTTTGAGAGCCGGCGATTTGTCGACGAGGTTATGGGCGAAGGCTGGGAGATTCTTGAACTGAAAGCGCGTATCCGGCGGATCTCGTCTGTACTCGGGCGTTTTCTGCCGCTGCCTTTTGCGGAAGCCCTGGATATTCTTTATCGCATCGACGAGGCGTGCACAGGTTTCCCCTATCTTTTTTTCCCCGACTTCGTCGAAGTGTATGGCACTTCGGAGGACGACTTCGAACTTGCACTGGATGCCCTGGAACGGTTCACTTCCAGATCGTCGTCCGAATTCGCTATCCGCTTCTTCCTGCTGCGGGAACCGGAGCGGACGCTTCAGCGCATGCATCTGTGGGCTTGCAGCGACAGCGAGCATGTCCGCCGTCTGGCCAGCGAAGGCTGCCGGCCGCGTCTGCCCTGGGGACAGGCCCTTCCGGTATTCAAACGCAATCCGGATCCGGTCCTTGAACTGCTGGAGACGCTCAAAGCCGATCCGTCGCTCTACGTTCGCAAGAGCGTGGCCAATAACCTCAACGATATAGCCAAAGATCACCCCGACCGGATCAAAGAAACGGCTCTGCGCTGGTACGGCAGCGATCCGCGAACCGACTGGATCGTCCGGCATGGCTGTCGGGGCCTGCTGCGCGCAGCCGATCCGGCTGTTCTCTCGCTGTTCGGTTACACCGCCGCAGGCAGCGAAGAAGCGGTCCCGCTGATCGAAACGGCCTCGATCTCCGTCTCGCCGGATTCGATCGCGGTAGGCGGCAGCGTCGAACTCCGTATCGAAGGACAGATGCGTCTCGGCGGACCGTACCGGATCCGGCTTGAATATGCGATCGACTTCGTCAAAGCTTCCGGACGGACTTCGCGCAAACTGTTTCGGCTGAGCGACAAAACGATTGCCGGAGGAGAAAGGTTCTCTATCGTTCGCAGACATCGTTTCGCCGATCTGACAACCCGCCGTCATTATCCCGGTGTGCACCGGATCTCGCTGATCGTGAACGGCGCCGAATATGCACAGACTTCGCTGACTCTGCATGCCCCCTCGCCGGTTTCCGATTCATAAGCAAAAGGATAGACAAAGAAAAAGAATGAGACCCACGAACAAAGCCGCCCCGAGAATCGGAGGCGGCTTTGTATGCAAACGGAAATCTATGGAATTCGGATCAAGGACAATTGTCGTTATCTCATGGAGATTTCCGCTTGTTCTTCGCGTTCGGCCCCGTTCTCTTCTTCGGGCTTGCCGGACTTCGAACCGTACAGGATGAAATTGACTTCTTCCAGCACGTCGGAAAATTGCGGGAGCATTTGATTATTTTGCATGATTCTTCCTCACCTTACTTCAGTCTAATATAACGTATCCATTTTATTATTAAACCTTTCGCCAAAAGCTGAAACCGTTTTTAAGCTTTCGGAGAAGCGGTTCCGGATACGTTTCTGAAGTTTGGAAGAGCCGCCTTTATAAATATCGGTTTTGAGCGGTCGTTCCATAATATCCTTTTATTTCTTTTTTCTTTTTGGGCGGGTTTTTTTCTCTTTTTGCTTGGCTGCGGCCCGAAGCTGGCGTCTTTGTTCCAATTCCATTTCCCTTTTCAAGTACAGTTCCATCGTATTTTCCGGATGTTCCGACGCAAAGCGCATAAATTTCTTCAAATGTTCATTATATTTGTCTTTGCCGAACACACGGCCGTTCTCGCGCAGGAACGTTTCGAGCAGCCGATGCGGATCTCCGGTCTTTTTTAACGTATCAAAATCCGACAGGACCCGGAGAATCCGTGAAGCGATCCTCTCCGCCTGCTGCTGCATCCGCTCTTCGTCCAGCCGCTCGTCTTCGGGATACGTATGGGAAAAAATAAGAAAAATACCGCCGACTCCGTAAAGGGCCAGCATATCCGCCAGATCGACCGAGTCCGCGCTGACCCGACTTGTCCACTCCAGCGAAGCGCGGTCCGGATGGGTAAAAATGTTCAGAAATCCGTATACATCCGTCAGCTCGAACGAAATTTGTTCGTAAGCGTACTTCATGACGCCCAAGTTGCTGCCCATCACTTCTTGCGCCGCGTCGGGATCGATCGTTTCGGGAGCCGTCCGGTATTGAAACAGACGTGCCGAATGTTCGAAAGCGACCCGGATTTGTACCGGCGCTTCGACGACCAAACCTCCTTCGCGCAGCAGAACGGCCGCCGACAAAGAATTTGCGATTCGCTGAAGCAGCGCACCCTCATAGAAATCTTCTTCCGTTTCCGCGTAGTCGCGTGCGATTTCGATCAATTCGTGCATATAGCCAAGCGTCTCGTCGCGGACGGAACCGGCATGTTCGGGCGCTTCCGTGAGCGACGAAGGCCGCCAATCGGAATTAACGGTTTCTTCGATCCCCTCCACTCCCATATCGGGCTTGGAGCGTTCATCCTTATGCATCATCGAGATTCCTCCTTCCTTACCAAAACGTAAGCCGCACCGTCCTGACCGCGTTCGCGGAGATCCCGTTCGACCTGGAACGCGATAACCGCCGTCCGAATCTGCCGTGGTTACGGCCCGATTTTGTCTTTTTGGACTCCCGTCGCATTCTTTTCATTGTAACGGTTTTGACGTCGGCGTTTCAACTTATCCGGCTTTTCCCATAAAGGATGTCTACATCCTTTTTGAGGGTAAAAAAGGATTTCGGGAATGCCGGGTCGAATGCTTAGAGCGGAACGCCTGGAGCAGGGTTGTGACGAAGCGTTAGCTGCTGTCATGGGGCGAACCGACCGAAGTCGCAGCGCAGAGCAGCGCCAAAGGTCCGGTCGAAGTCTGGGTCTACATGAGAGGCGGGCTTACCTGGCAGGCCGTCGCTTTCCTGAAAGGGAAAGTCCTCGGGGTGCTGTAAGCCGCTTCCGCACCGATTCTGGCATAAAATCGCAAAAAAAAGGTGGTCCGCATTCTAAACTGTACCCCTTGTAAAGGACACATTGAAAAAAAGGTTAGGACACGTGAAGAAGCTGCTGCCTGTATGTTGCAG
>NZ_JAAZWC010000012.1 GCF_013185195.1 Saccharibacillus qingshengii | reverse complement strand
GCCGAGGAAAAAAGAGACTCGAAACACAAAAGAAACCCAACCCTCCGTTTGGAGAGCTGGGTTTCTCGACACTCTGAGGCGCTCCTGCGGAGCGCCTTTTTGCCGTGCTTGCAACAAAAACCCCAATCTTTGCAACAAACGGTACAAACCCTGGTTCCTACCCGATTTTGCGGGTACGCTGAATACAAGCAGCAGAAAGGGGAGGAGGCCATCATGAAAATTACATTCGAAGCCGATGCCGCGCTGGAGCGCCGGATCGCGAAAATACGGACCCATCCGGAAGAACAAGAGCGCTGGCCGCAGATCCGCGACGCGATCGAACAGTCGATAGGCAGGATCGGATTAATCAATGCCGCGAACGACCGGGTCGTCCAGGTCCCGCTTGGACAGATCGCCGTGATCGAATCGGAAGACCGGATGTGCGGCGTGAGACTGATTAGCGGTGAGCGGTATCTGCTGAACAAGCGTTTGAAGTCTGCCGAAGAAGCTTTTGCCGCGCCGCAGTTTGTCCGGATCAACAACCGCACGATGATCGGCGCCGCGCATATCCGGGAATTTTCGTCTGCCGCTCACGCCCGGATCGAAGTAACGTTAACCGACGGTTCGCAGTATGTGGTCAGCCGCTTTTATATTCAACAATTCAGGAGGGGTTTGGGATGATCGTTCAATTGAGACAGTCGTTTTTCCAGGTATTTACGATGAGTTTGCTGTGGGTGGTTCTGCTGCTGACGCTGTTCTACAAAGAAGAAACGGTAGGGATCGGCTATCTGTGGAATGTGGCCGGGATCGCCGCGATCTGCGGAGTGCTGTTCGGCGTGATGTACAAAGCGCTGTGGAGCCATTTTACGCTGAAGCCGGTCTGGAATATCCTGATCTCGTCGGTGCTGTCGATCGGCGGGGCGATGCTGGGGACGAACTTGTTTTCGGCGGAAATGTACGGGATGCTGCTTCCCTGGCTGCCGGGCATGATCGCGGTATCGCTGGTGCTGCATACGCTCGCCTTCTATGGGTATGCACGGATAGACAGCAGAAAGCGGGCGGAGGAACTGAACCACAGACTCAAACAGCAGGCTTAGAGGGTTAAAAGTGTCGAAAAGAACCGGGATATTGGCAATCTGCCCTGTATGCGTATTCAAAAATGTGTCATATTGGAGAGGTGGGCGGACAGAGCCGCTTCTTTAACCGATTTGACATACCGTATTCAGGAGGAATTTTGGATGACGAACGAATTTAACCCGGCTTTTCTGCAAACGCCGGCGATGCTCTCCGCTTTGACCGCGCTGTACGGCGCAGCCAAGCTTGACGAACAAACGGTGCGCTACCAAAAAGTGCTGGACGCGTACGCCGACACCTACGGACCGGAAGCGGTACGGCTGTTCAGCGCGCCGGGACGGACCGAGATCGGCGGTAACCATACCGACCATAACCACGGCAAAGTGCTGACCGGCAGTATCGATCTCGATACGATCGCCGCAGCGGCGAAGACGGAAGAGAACGTCATCACGCTGCGTTCGGAAGGCTACGAGCGGCAGTATTCGATCAACCTCGATCAGCTGGAGATCAACGCCGAAGACGACGGCACGGCGGGCTTGATCCGCGGCATCGTCGCCGGCTTCGCCGAACAGGGCTACCGGACCGGCGGATTCCGCGCCTACGTCTCGAGCAGCGTGTACAGCGCTTCGGGGCTCAGCTCGTCCGCTTCGTTCGAGATGCTGATCTGCACGATCCTCAGCGAGTTCTATAATGAAGGAAGCTTGAACGCGGTGCAGATCGGCAAGATCGGCAAATACGCGGAGAACAAATTCTGGAACAAGCCGTCGGGTCTGCTGGACCAGATCGCCTGCGCGCACGGCGGCCTGATCTCGATCGACTTCGAGAATCCGGACGAGCCGGTGATCGAGCCGGTCACGTACCGTTTCGATCAGGACGGGTATGCGCTCGTGATCGTAAATACCGGCGGCAACCATGCGGACCTGACGGAAGACTACGCAGCCGTTCCGCGGGAAATGTTCGCGGTGGCGGAGCTGCTCGGAACCGAGTTCTGCCGCGGTACGTCGGCGGACGAACTGTACGCGCGCCTGCCGGAAATCCGGGAAAAAGCCGGCGACCGTGCCGTGCTTCGCGCGCTGCACTTTTTCGAAGAGAACGACCGGGTAGACGGCATGCTGGACGCGCTGCGCCGCGAAGATCTGCAGGCGTTTCTTCCATTGATTACGGAGTCGGGCAATTCGTCGTGGAAATGGCTGCAAAACGTCTATCGTCCCGAAGCGACCCGCGGGCAGGAAGTGGCGATCGCGCTGGCGATCACGGAGCGCTATATCAAGCAGCTCGGAGCGGGCGCGTGCCGCGTTCACGGCGGCGGATTCGCGGGCGTGATTCTGGCCGTGCTGCCGCAGGATGCGGTTCCGGCGTATCAAGATCTGATCCAGCGCACGCTGGGCACGGAGTCGCTTGAGATCCAGGTCCGCGCGCACGGTGCGGTCTGCCTGGACCGGGTGAAGTAGCCTTCAATACACGCTAAAAAAGAAACGAGCCGCCGAAGAGATTCGGGAGGCTCGTTTTTTACATTCCGTCTTGTCTGTCGAATTACCGCTGGTCCGCTCGTTTCCACCAA
This sequence comes from Saccharibacillus qingshengii, assembly GCF_013185195.1. Classification (GTDB taxonomy): domain Bacteria; phylum Bacillota; class Bacilli; order Paenibacillales; family Paenibacillaceae; genus Saccharibacillus; species Saccharibacillus qingshengii. The sequence goes on along the minus strand of NZ_JAAZWC010000012.1, from coordinate 151,049 downwards.
GATATCGTTCCGAACGCACCAAGCTCAAATACCAAGATCAGAATTACATAACTGGCTGTACCCAGCGGAAACAGCGTCAAGCCGCTCATCGACAGATGCAGTGCCGGAATCGACCAGGGCAGATAAGGGCCGAGTGCGGTCGGTCCTGCAGTCAGGGCGACCATCAGCGTGGTGAACGCGTAAGCGATCGGAACCAGATAACCGCGCGAGATGCTGGCCAGCAGCGCGATCGGCGAACAGAGCAGCAGATGAAACACGGCTATCAGCAGCAGTCCGACGAACTGATGGGCGATAATAGGCCAGGAAAAACCGGGAACGCCGATGAACAAGCCGATCAGCAGCGAGAAAGCGAAGATCGTCAGCGCTGCGACCAGACACCAGAACGCGATGACGACAGCCTTGGCGATCACAATGGTGGTGCGCGAGACTGGCAGGGCCAGCAGGTCTTTCACGGTCCGGTCCGTATACTCCCTCCCGAAGGTCCAGGCGGTAATCGTCCCGAATCCCATCAGACCGAATACGGAAGCGAACAAGAAGGTCATGCTTCCCAAATGCTCGTTCCAGTCCGCTCCGCCGGAGCGAATGCCTGTCACGAACAACAGGAAGACCAACATCCCCCACAATACCGGTGAACGGCTCAATTTTCGATTTTCCACGTAAACGGCATTCCCTAATGATCTCATATTGGATATCCTCCCTACAGCCATTATTCGCTTACCCGCTGCAAAAAATACGATTCAAGCCCTTCTTCTTCAACCGTCAGCCCGGCCAGTGAAAGGTTGGCGTCCACCAGCAGTTTGGCTACCCGTTCCGGCTGCCGGATCGCCTGTTCGTCCGCAATCTCGATGCTGCCTTCAGCCGAGATTTGCGCACGGTAACCGGCTTCCAGCAGCAGTCGATTCGCGGTTTCCCCCTGATCTTGAACCTTAACCATCAGCCGTTTACGCCGGAGCTGCTCAAACTCCTGCGAGCTGATCTCTTGAATCAGCGTGCCGCCGTGAATAATGCCGATCCGCGACGCCAGTTTGGACATCTCCTCCAAAATGTGGCTGGAAATAAATACGGTCATCCCTTCCTCCTTGGCCAAGCGGCGCAGAAGTTCGCGAACCTGAACGATGCCTGCCGGGTCGAGCGCATTGGTGGGTTCGTCCAGAATCAGCACGGAGGGGTTATGGATCATGGCTTTGGCCAGGCCAAGCTTCTGGGCATTGCCGAGCGACAGGTTTTTGGCTTTGGTATCGGCATAAGGCGTCAGCTGCAATTTTTCGATGACGGACTCGGTCGCGCTTTTTGCCGGCAGACCCCGCAGTCTGGCGATCAGCCGCAGATTGTCGCGTACCGTGAAATTCGGGTATGCATAAGGCGTCTCCACCATGTAGCCGATCTGCCGCCACAGATCGGGCTTGGCTTCGATGATGCTTCGACCGTTGATATAGGCGGCTCCGGAAGTCGGCCGAATCATGCCCAGCAGCATGCGGATCGTCGTTGTTTTTCCGGCTCCGTTCAGACCCAGGAATCCGTAAATTTCTCCCTGGTGCACATTCAGCGATACGTCCTGCAGAACCGAATGGGTGCCGTACCGTTTGGTCAAAGATTCCGTGCGAATGATCTCCTGCATCATCAACTCTCCTTGTTTTTTATTTCGTTTACCGAACGTTCGTTGAGTGATATTGTCAAAAAAAGAAGCACCGAAGTGCCGCTTATTCGTTGATCGGTTTGGCCCACAACTGCATATAGAATTGCGATAATGCAGCGGCTTCCTCCTGCTCCATGCGGTTTCCCCTCAACAGCTGCTGGATCACGGTAAACACGATATGCGCCAAAAACTGCGAGGAAGCGAGCGAGAAATCCATGTGCCGAATATCGCCCTGCTCCGCGCGCTGCGACAGATAATCGGACATCGCTTCGAACGGAAGACGGGTGACGCTGTCGAGCGCTTCTTTCTGTTCGTCGCTCAGCAGAGAGCGCTCGCGAAGCAGAATCTGGAAGTAGGCTTGGTCTTCCGTCAATTTTTGCGCCAGCCCGACAATCAGCTCCGTTAATACAGGGAACAGAGGCAGGTCGGTTTTGGCAAAAATCTTTTGAAAAAACAAAACGATGCCGCCGATCCGTTCTTCCTGCGCCGTTTGCAGCACAGTGGTCAGAATTTCGAATTTGCCGCCGGGAAAATAGTGATACGTTAGGGCATCCGCCATGCCGATCGCTTTATTCAGCTCGCGCATCGATACGGCATGATACCCTTTTTCCGCAAAAAGTTGTTTGGCGGTCTGGAGGATCTGCTGCCTGCGATGGACAGCTTGAAGATCTCGACTTGTCATACGTTTGCCGGGCTGTTTCGATTCCATAACGGTTCCTCATTTCACTAAACGTTCGTTGAACCAATAATAAGCGCGTTTGTCGGTAAAGTCAACTCCGTATTTTGCTCGGGCTACTCGAAAGTGCTATCGTAGAATCATACGAGAGGAGGGCTTTTTCATGTCAACGAATATTCCGGTCATCACCTTGAACGACGGTCTCGATCTTCCGGCGATCGGACTCGGCACGTACTCACTGAATGGATTTTCCGGGGTCGAATCGATCAAAAGCGGTATCGAGGAAGGCTACCGCCTGATCGATTCGGCGTTCAACTACGAAAACGAAGGGGCCGTCGGCCGCGCCGTGCGCGAAGCTTCCGTTCCCCGCGAACAGCTGCGGATCTGTTCCAAGCTCCCGGGCCGCCACCACGAATTCGACAAAGCGCTGCGAACGATCGAAGAATCGCTGCTGCGTACGGGTCTCGACTATTTCGATCTCTACATCATCCATTGGCCGAACCCGGAGCAGGGCAAATATGTGGAAGCTTGGCAGGCTCTGATCGAAGCGAAGAAGCGCGGTTACGTCCGTTCGATCGGCGTAAGCAATTTCCTGCCGGAGCATCTCGACCGCATCGTCGCCGAGACGGGCGCCGCGCCGAGTCTCAATCAGGTGGAGCTGCACCCGTACTTCGACCAAGCGGTTCAGCGCGAAGCGAACGCCAAGTACGGCACCGTCACCGAATCGTGGAGCCCGCTCGGCCGCGGCAAAGGGGACGGCGTGCTGGAAGACAGCGAGGTCCAAGCGATCGCGGCTGCCCACGGCAAAACGCCGACCCAGGTCATCCTCCGCTGGCATACGCAGCTCGGCGCCGTGCCGATTCCCAAAGCCGGTTCGCGCGAACACCAGCGGGAGAATCTCGATCTTTTCGATTTCGAGCTGACGAATGAGCAGATGAAGACGATCTCGGCGTTCAGCCAAGGCGGCAGAAGATTGTGGAATCAGGATCCGGCGGAGTACGAGGAGTTTTGATCGGTTTTTTGTCCATTCCTTCCCGCGGTTCGTAACCCAATCCTTTCCCGCCCGTATAACCCCTAACGATTCTTAACACGACACAAAACCTAAGGGGAATGACCATGAGTTTGACATCCATCAATATAAATCCGGCCGGACCGAACGAGGCGCGGGAAGTGACGGGAATTCGGGCCGAAGAAGCTTATCGAAGGGCAGAGCTGCGGGCGGAACAATATCTGGAGCAGCTGACGGAGCGGGTACAAGGCGGAAGTTATGCGGCCGAGCTGACGGAAGATTTTCAGGTGTGGAAAAAGAGTCATATCCGCCCGTGGCCGGCGCGTCTGTTCGGCAGCCGCAGCAGTGCACAGCCTCAGGACTACAACCGGTACATCCAGTGGATGGATGCCGCCGGCAAGCTGAACGACTATCTCGCGCGCAGCGTGTCGTACCTGTATATGCGCGATCTGGGCCGTGCGCTGGACGATCCCGATACGCAGAGCCGTATCCACCGGACAGCGGGAGGCCTCAAACGTTCGCTGCTCAGCGGCGGAGATCCGCAGGAAGGCATGCCGACAGACGGGTTCGATACGGCTGCGCTGTACCGGTGGGGCCAGCAGGAGCAGATCGAGGACACGGTCATCTGGATGATCGCCAAGATGAAGCGCGTATCCGAGAACATTCCGGAAGGCATGAACGCGGAACAGGCCCAGCGCAAACTGCTCAAGATCATCGCCGGCGTCGTGCTGCATGCGCGGGAAGAGATGGATGCCCAGACGCCGCAGGCAGAACGCTCGCGCCGTATGGATGAAGCGGTTCGGCTCGGGTACTCGTACGGACTGACCTACCCGTTCGTCGACGATCTGCTCGACTCGCAGCTGCTGACCGACGAGGAGAAAAAGCGCTACTCTGATCTGATCCGCAGCGCTCTGCTGAGCGGAACGGTCCCGGTATGGGACGACTGGAGCGGCGCGTTCGGGAGCGGCCATGCGGAGAACTTCGCGCTGATCCGCTATATCCACAGCGAGCTGGGCGAAGCGTTCGAATACATCAAAGGCCGGCAGTCCGGAGAAGGAGGCAGCGTCTTTTTCGAGCAGGCCTACGTCTTTTTCGAATCGCAGGATGTCGACCGGAACAAAAGCCTGGCTGACGGCACCTACACGGCGAGCCAGCTGTACGTACCGGTCATCCTCAAATCTTCCGGCTCCCGTCTGATCGCGCGTTCGGTGGGGCAGGGCGGCGGAGACGGCGGATTCGAGCGGAGGACTTTTTACTACGGGATCTATAACCAGCTGGCTGACGACTTCGCGGATCTGTTCGACGATCTGGAAACGGGTGCGGTTACGCCGTATACGTATTATTGGAAGCATCGCGGCGAACGGCCCGATCTGCAGAGCCCGTTCGAGATGTATTGGGCCGTCATCGCCTACCTGATCCGCGACGTGTACGGCAGCGACGCCAACACGCGGGAAGTGCTGCTGGACCGGGCGATCAACGGCCTGAAGAGAGCGCGCCAGCGTCTCGGGATTCCCCGCTACGAAGAGCTGATGGAGGTGCTGACTCCCGGCATGCCCGCGCTAAACGCGGTCATCCAGAAGATGGTGCGCCAAGCGGAAGACGTCGAGTTCTTCGACAAGCTGCTGCGCGACCGGATGCTGACCGAGATGAAGAAAGACCGCGAAGACCGGGAACGTTTCCGCTCGCTGCTGGACGAGGTGCGCGCGCAGATCGACGCAGCGCTTCCGATCTCGCCCGACTCGAACGTGCCGGCGGTCGGCGACTCGCTCATCGACGCGGCCAACTACAGCCTGGCAGGATCCGGCAAAAGACTACGGCCGATTCTGGCGCATCTGGTGGCGACGGAAGGCTACGGTCTGGATGGGCAGCAGGTACGGCCTCTGCTCAAATCGCTGGAGTACCTGCATACCGCCTCGCTGATCTTCGACGATCTGCCTTCGCAGGACGACGCGGACCTCCGGCGCGGCCGGCAGACGCTGCATATGCGCTACGACGGGGCGACCGCCGAGCTGTCCGGACTGCTGCTGATCCAGCAGGGCGTGCGCGAGCAGTCGCGTCTGCAGGGATTCAAGCCGGAGACGGTGCTGGAACTGATGCATTATTCGGCGCACAAAGCGGAAGAGCTGTGCATGGGACAGGCGCTCGATCTGAAATCCCGGGGGCAGAAGCTGACGCTTGAGCGGCTGAACGAGATTTGTTTTTACAAGACGGGAGTCGCGTTCGAAGCGTGCCTCATCATGCCGGCGATGCTGGCGAATGCGCCGCAGGATCAGCTTAAGCAGCTGGAAACGTTAGCTTACCATGCGGGCATCGCGTTCCAGATCCGGGACGATCTGCTTGACGCCGAAGGCGAAGCGCTGCAGCTCGGCAAGCCTGCGGGGCAGGACGAGGCTAACGGCAGTTCGACGTTCGTAACCGTGCTCGGTGTTGACGGGGCGAAGCGGGAAATGTGGAATCACTACTGCGAAGCGTCGGACGCGGTGCGGGAACTGCCGGAGCGACTGCGGTTCCTGAAGCATCTGCTGGATTATTTGGTGCAGCGGGAGAAATAAGATATCCATGCTGGACGATTTTTCAGAAGAAATCATGGCAGGTATTTCATTAAAAAGAGCCGTTCAGTCCCGACTGACGGCTCTTTTCGATGCGTAATCGAACGTGTTATTTGTTTTCTTCAACATAAGGCTCGCCAAGTGCTTCGTCATCTTCGGCGTAATACCACTGACGGTAGACGGGATCGGCGTTTTTTTCGTTATTCGCGCGCAGCTCAAAGCGACTTATGGAGTCGGGATTTTCGGTGCGAAAAACAACAACGAAGTTCGGATGTCCGCTCGAAAAATACTTGGCGATTTTCGGGCTTTGAATGATTTCTTCATCGAACCGATCGCTCATCAGAAACCGCCGGCTGTCTTCAAAAAGCTTCGCTTTCTCTTTTTCGTCAAGCGGCTCTTTTAAGACATGGGTCATGTGGAAGGTCAAAGGCTCGAAGGTAAGCGTCGTTTTTTCGATGGCCGGATAATCCTGTTCGATTCGATCGTGGAAATCGTCTGCTTGTTCGCCGGATATCGCGATTGTTTTGGAGCAGCCCGTCGTTAGTGCGATCGTGATAAGCATGAATGTAAGAAGTCCGATGGTTTGGATCCAGGAACGGCGCATACGCGATCCTCCTTATTTAAAATACATGAATCCGCCTCCGAAGGATTGGAGCCTTGTTATAGCTTCGAAGTGTGTTCTGTAATTGATGCTTCTACGGTCTCCCCACGTCGAAACGGCAATCCACCGATTATCGTTGATGTCCCTGTAATACTTTGTAATCGTCATCCAGTGCCATTCATAAATATAATCCGTGAATTTGGAGAGATTCAACGTTGCGACTGGAGAATTGAGGCTTAACCCTTTTTTGATATAGGCGGCGGTATTATCTAAAGTGAAAGCCGAATTGTCGCGAACGCCGGAAAGCTTTACGTTTTTGTCTTTTGCGTATTTCTCGATACTGGATGCGAAGTCGGGTACGGAAGTTTCTCCGAAAGCACCCGGATCGATATAACTGTACATGACATCCATGTGAGCCATAAAATCGTTTTTGGAAGTAGCGACTCCGCTGTATAAGTTGCGATAAGCGGAAGGGTTAGTGATCTTAGCCAGATAAGTAGTTAAATTGGCTGCTGCAACAGGTCCGCATCCTCTGTCATATTTAGTCGGATTGATGGGCTTCCACCATTCTTGATCTCCCCCATAACTGTAAGTACCCGAACCGATATCCACCGGAACGAACCTCTGCTGACTGGCTTCGACCGTAAGCGCATAATCTTCTTTGGCTGCGGTTGCCATAAGAGAATTTGCATTCGATCCTTCATCCAGAACCCTTGCCGATACGAAGACCGTCCAGATGGACCGTAAGGTCGTTCTGAGCAATGGGCAGCAGATCGTGATCGACAAGGTGGTGGTCAGTCCGCTGTCGACCCGCGTTTTTATACAAATGACGAAAGAAGCCCCTCCGGGAAGGAAATATACGTTTTTTGGATTCCTGCTGGTGTCGGCAAGCGGTAAAGAATTCGACCAGTCGGCTTTCTCGGGAGGGATAGACTCGTATTCGTACTCCCGGTTCCCCAAGATCGATCTTGAAGCGGAGAAGTATTTCCTGATTCCTTACGACGGGTCGCAAGACAAAGAGCTGGGTGAAGCGATTCCGATCGAGCCGTGAAAGAGCAAATAGCGAAGGCAGTCTGCGGACTGCCTTTTTTGTACTATCACCGCTTCTTTTCCGCGCAAAGCTTTACTTCCTCCCCCTACATTCTTTATAGTGGAGGAAGATGCGCGGCGTATTTCCGGCATTTACGAAACGGTTTTCGGAAAGCGCGACCATACGTGCACGGGCAGTATTCACACAGAATCGGGAGGGAAAGCTTTTGAATAAAGTAATGGGTGCAGGACCTCTGAAAGGCTTTGCGGAATTCAGCAGAACGGTAGCCGCACAAGGTGCCGTATTGATTCAAAACGAAGGACAGGCGCTGCCGATTCGAAATGGCGAGAACGTGGCGATTTTTGGACGGGTGCAGCTTAACTATTACCGCAGCGGTACGGGATCGGGCGGCAGCGTGCATGTGTCGCATACGACGAACCTGCTGGACGGACTGCGCAGCAAACCTTCGGTTGCGGTTAACGAAGAGTTGGCAGCCGTATACACGAAATGGATCGAAGAAAATCCGTTCGACAACGGCGGAGGCGGTTGGGCGGCGGAACCGTGGCATCAAAAAGAAATGCCTCTGACGGACGAGCTGGTCGCGAACGCGCGCACGCAGTCGTCCAAAGCGATCGTGGTTATCGGCCGGACGGCCGGCGAAGACCAGGATAACGCCGATGCGCCGGGCAGCTACCGCCTGACACCGGAAGAGTTGGATACGCTCACGCAGGTCACCAACCATTTCGAGCAGACGATCGTGGTACTGAACGTATCGAACATCGTGGACATGAGCTGGGTCAAAGAGTCCTCGCACAAGCATCCGATTGCGGCGGTCATCTACGCATGGCACGGAGGCATGGAAGGCGGCAATGCCATTGCGGACGTACTGTCCGGCGAGGTGACGCCAAGCGGCAAACTGACCGATACCATCGCCTACTCGATCGACGATTATCCGTCCACGAGCAACTACGGCAGCGAGTTCAAAAGCGTGTATGAGGAAGATATCTACGTCGGATACCGGTATTTCGAAACGTTTCGACCGGAAAAAGTGCAGTACGAATTCGGTTTCGGCCTGTCGTACACCACGTTCAGCCAGGCATCGGAAGAAGCCAAAACGCTGCAAAAAGACGGCGCGGCATGGATCGAAGTCGGCGTAACCGTGACGAACACGGGCGATACGTTCGAAGGTAAAGAAGTGGTGCAGGTCTACGTGGAAGCGCCTCAGGGCAGACTCGGCCAGCCGTACAAAAAGCTCGTGGCTTTCGGCAAAACGAAGTCGCTCCAACCGGGCGAATCGCAGCGTATCACGGTCGGATTCCCGGTTGAGAAACTGGCTTCCTACGACGATGCGGGCGTAACCGGACATGCGCATGCTTACGTACTCGAAGAAGGAATGTACCTGCTGCACGTCGGCTCAAGCGTCAAACACACGACAGGGGTACAAGTAGACGGTTCGGGCGGCTATATCGTAAATGAACTGCGCGTTCTGGCCCAGTTCGAAGAAGCGATGGCACCGGTCGAAGCGTTCAACCGCATCAAGCCGGGCGCACGCCGGGAAGACGGCGCGTATGAACTAGGCAGCGAGAGCGTACCCACGCGCAGTGTCGACCTGGCGCAGCGGATCCAGAACCGGATGCCGAAATCGCTGGCGGAGACCGGAGACAAAGGCATCAAACTGCAGGACGTCAAAGCCGGCCAGGCTTCCCTGGACGACTTCGTGGCGCAGCTCAGCAACGATGAGCTGGCGACACTCGTGCGCGGCGAAGGCATGAGCAGCCCGCTCGCAACGCCGGGTACGGCTTCCGTATTCGGCGGAGTCAGCGATGCGCTGCTCGGCTACGGCATTCCGGTCGCCTGTACGGCGGACGGTCCTTCGGGCATCCGGATGGACAGCGGCCAACAGGCGACCCAGGTATCGATCGGCACGCTGCTCGCGGCGACATGGGACAAAGACCTGGTCGAAGAGCTGTACGTGCTCGAAGGACAGGAGCTGGTGCTCAACGAAGTGGATACGCTGCTGGGACCGGGTCTCAATATCCGCCGCAGCCCGCTGAACGGACGCAACTTCGAATACTTCTCCGAAGATCCGATCGTCTCGGGCGAATTCGCGGCGGCCTGCGTACGCGGGATTGCCAAAGGCGGTTCGAACGCAACGCTCAAGCACTTTGCCTGCAATAACCAGGAACAGTACCGCAGCAAAGTGAACGCGGTCGTATCCGAACGCGCCCTGCGCGAGATTTACCTCAAAGGCTTCGAAATCGCGGTCCGCGAAGGCGGAGCGAAATCGATCATGACTTCGTACAATCCGATCAACGGCCATTGGGCGGCGTCGAATTACGACCTCAACACGACGATCCTGCGCGGCGAGTGGGGCTTTGAAGGGATCGTTATGACCGACTGGTGGGCGATCATGAACGATTCGGTCAACGGCGGCGAAGCGGATCGCAAAAACACCAACTTCATGGTCCGCGCGCAAAACGATCTGTACATGGTCGTGATGAACTATGGCGCCGAGACCAACATCTGGGGCGACAACACGATCGAATCGCTGGAGAACGGTACGCTTACCCGCGGCGAACTTCAGCGCAGCGCCAAAAACATCTGCCAGTTCATCATGGACGCGCCGGTGTTTGCAAGAGAACGCAAAACGGAAGAATCGTTCGAGAAATTCGAAGCGGCAGGCGTAATCCAACTGGACAGCGCGCAGGCGTTGTCCGGCCAGGGAGAGATCCAGCCGTCCGTCGATTCGCCGGTCTACATCAAGGTTGAACAGCCGGGCGTATACCGCGTAGCCGTCAATGTGATGTCGCCGGAGCCGGAGCTGTCGCAGAGCGCCTGCAACCTGCTGCTGAACGGCAAGATCATGACGACCGTTCAGATGAACGGCACCCAAGGCCGCTGGCTCAAACAGCGCCTCGTGTCGATCGAACTGGAAAAAGGCACGTACAAACTGGAAGTCGAATTCACGAAACCGGGCCTGCAGCTGGGTACGGTAGAGTTTAGAGCGATCTAATCGACAAAAAAAGCAGCAAAAAGAGCATTCGTCCTCTGGGGGCGGATGCTCTTTTTGACGTGCTGCGGGTCGTAGGCGCATGCCGCAGGAATAACGGTGAAGAGGAGCCGGACGCTTACCTGGCAAGCCGAAGATACCTACTCTAACGGAAGGAGGAGGAGGTTCTTCGAATAGTCATGTGGGCATTCGACAGGCGGGTCCTCCGTCCGCTCACTGCAGTCCGCTGCCGCCCGTCAGGTACCGGTCGACTTCCCGTGCCGCTTCGCGGCCTTCGCGGATCGCCCAGGCTACGAGGCTCTGTCCGCGGCGCATATCGCCGGCCGCAAATACGCCTTCGGCATTGGTAGCGTACGCGAAAGCTTCCGCGTCAAGCCGCGAACCGTCGAGTCCGGCCGGGCTCGATGGAGGAGCCGATCCCGGCCGGACCGGAACGGCACTGCGCGCCGCCGCTTCGCCGCGGCTGGCCCAGACCCGGCCGACGGCGCCGGTCCGGATGTTGGAGCGCTCGTCGCTCTCCAACTCCAGCTGCCGCAGCAGGCCCTGTTCCGGCCCGGTAAAGCCCAGCGCCAGCAGAACCAGCTGCGCCGGGAACGTCTCCTCGCTGCCGGGGATTTCATGCGGCAGCACGCGTCCGTCGGGGCCGGGACGCCAGTCTACCCGGACCGTCTGAACCCCGCAGACGCGTTCGCCCGTCTCGGTCAGAAATCGCGTGGCGGACGTGACATAACGGCGCGGATCGCGGCCCTGGACGGCTGCGGCTTCCCGCTGGCCGTAGTCGGTCTTCTTCACCCGCGGAGCTTCCGGCCACGGATTATTCGGCTGCCGCGCACTCGGCGGCTCCGGCAGAATCTCCAGCTGCACAGCGCTGCGGCATCCCTGCCGCAGCGCTGTGGCTACGCAGTCCGTGCCGGTGTCCCCGCCGCCGATGACCACGACATCGCGGCCCGCCGCGGAGAGATCGCGGTGCGCCTGCGAATCCGGTTGGCCTGCGGCAGATGCGCTTTTTGGCGTCGCAGGTGTGCCGGTTCGGCCGTCAAGCAGCGATTGCGTGCTCAGGGTCAGAAACGACATCGCTTGGTAAATGCCGCGCAGCTCACGGCCTTCGACGGCCAATTCTCTCGGCGTGCTTGCTCCGCCGCACAGGACCAGCGCGTCGTGATGCGCGCGCAGTTGCCAGGCCGGAAGGTCTCGGCCGATCTCCGTTCCCGTAACGAACGTAATCCCTTCGGCTTCCAGCAGGTCGACGCGGCGCTGGACGATCCGTTTGTCCAGCTTCATATTCGGAATGCCGTAGGTCAGCAGGCCGCCGATCCGATCGGCCCGTTCATAGACGGTCACCGTGTGGCCGGCCTTATTCAGTTGGGCCGCACAGGCAAGACCGGCGGGACCGGAACCGACAACAGCCACTTTCCTGCCCGTACGCGCAGTCGGCGGTGTGGGGACAATCCAGCCTTCTTCGAAACCTCGTTCGACAATCGCTTTCTCCAGCGATTTGATCGCGACGGGACTGCCGATCAGGCCGCCGGTGCAGGAACCTTCGCACGGCGACGGACATACCCGTCCAGTAAATTCGGGGAAGTTATTTCGTTTATGCAGCCGGTTGAGCGCGCCTCTCCAATCGCCCCGGAACACCATGTCATTCCACTCGGGAATCAGATTGTTCAGCGGACAGCCCGCGGCCAATCCCGACAGCACGCGCCCCGCATGACAGTAAGGCGTGCCGCAGTCCATACAGCGGGCCGCCTGTTCCCGCAGGGTCTCGGCGTCCATCGTTTCCGTGAATTCGTTCCAGTTTCCAAGGCGTTCTTGTATGTCGCATTCGCCCGGTGCTGCGCGTTCGTAATCCAGAAATCCTGTTGCTTTTCCCATCTGTGCAAACCTCCGGTTTCTTCTGCCAAGCGCCCGATTCGCCTTCTTCGACGGTACGCCTGCGGGTGAAATGTCTCAAGCCTATCAGCTGCAGCCGTGAAACGTCATGAAGTAAGTCACTTCGACAGGAACGCGGCTGATCGAATTTTGTGATGAAGGGGATAGAAGGGAGACGATGCGTGTGCAGACAGGCAAAAAGTGCGGCCGAACGCGCTTTTTTAGACCGGGCTGAGATTGGGACTTGTATCTGTGCGGACTTTTTTCTAAACTTGGTCTTATCACGGATGCGAAGCACGCGCCGCTTGAATCCCTCGGGGTTGAAGCGGCTTTTTGGCGTGTACACGGATCTGCAGCAAAGGAGGAAAACACCGAAATGACCGTATTCGGAACCGAATATAGGAACTGGATCGACAGACAGATTGCGGCGGAACAGAATCCGAGAAGAAGGGAGCGGCTCGAAGCGGGATTGGGACATGGGAGTGCCGAGTTTCTGCGTTTGATCTGGCTGCCGGTATTCAAAAATTTTGAGGATCTCTATGCCGAATTCGAAGTGCGCGATTTGAACGGCGGTTACCGGTATATCGATCTCGCTTACCGCCCGGGCGGCGCAAAAGGTGCGATCGAAATCCAGGGTTACGGTCCGCATGCCCGGGATTTGGATGTTCGGCGCTTTAAGGATCTGTGTTGGAGGCACAGCCTGCTCGCTTTGGACGATTGGACGCTGCTGCCTATCGCTTATCCGTCGATTGTGGAAGAGTCGGAGCGCTGCAGGCAGCTCGTGCTTGCTTTTGCCGGGAAATTCGCCGCTGCGGCTTCCGAACCGTCTTTATCCTGGCTGGAAGCGGAAATGCTGCGCTTTGCTCGCGTTACGTTGGGTCCTTTTACAGCGGTTCATCTGGCGGAACATCTTCGGATCAGCAGTCAGCATGCCAGACGTCTTCTGCATGCGGCTGTCGAAAACGGGCGTCTGGTTGTGGCGAGCGGGGAGAAAAGGTACCGAACCTATAGGCTGCCGGATTGGAAGTGAGCGGTTAAGCGAAAAGAGCTGTATGGCGGCATGAAATCGAATGATACGGTACAAAAAGGGCGATATCGGAAACCGAAACTGATCACACGCCCTTTTTTTGCCGTCTAACGAATCCTCACAGCGCTATTCCCCGAAAAAAGGGCAATATGAAAATCTAACGAATCGTCATAACGTTATAGGAGCAAAATTGTGCCTAATCGGAGGAATTGCGGCAAATAGCGTTACCACGATTCGTTAAAACTCACACGGCGGCTGTTTTGACGAAATAGCGTTATGAGGATTCGTTAGCCGCATCATTTGTGGAGTCTTGGAGTCGGGCGATTTACTTTTCCCTCTTGAACTTGTACGTACAACACGTTATGATTAATCAAAGAATCATATATACACAATTGATTAACTATTATATTAACTTAATTGAGAAATCCATTAACGATAGGAGAATGTTCATGACCTCTTTCCATGATCGACTCATTGCCTTATACAAATTCGACGAGGCTTCGGCAGTGGGACGTGATCACTCGGTACGCGAGCGGGATGCGAAGCCTGCCGGAAGCGTGCAGCCTGTTATCTCGGAAGTTGCCGGCCGCTCGGCGGTTACGTTCGTCGGCGGGCGAAACGGCACCTCGTATCTGGAACTGCCGTCCGATCTGCTGCAAGATGTAAGCGATCACACCGGGATTACGGTGACGGCCTGGGTGCGTTTTGACGCGGGAACAAGCGTATGGGAACGCATCTGCGACTTCGGCAAAAGCGAAGGTGCGCCGTCGCTGTTCCTGACCCGCGCCATGCGCGCCACGCTGTCGGCCGGCGGCGATCTGGTCGCCGATCCGGGACGGGGCTTCGTGCGCGGCGAATGGATGCACGTCGCCATGAGCGTCATCGGCACGCAAAGCGGGACGCTGAGCAGCGCCGGACCGATCGTGTACGTGAACGGCGAAGCGGCCGCGGACGGCTCGATCAGCCAGACGTCGAGCGGCAACTACGCGCAGCTGCGCCGCTGGTTCGAGACCTTCGCCGGCGAAGACAACTATACCCGCAGCTATATCGGGCGCTCGCAGTTTGCGGCCGACGATGATTTTGCGGGATCGATCTCCGATTTCCGCGTCTACGCGGCAGGCCTGACGGCCGACGAAGTGATCGAGGTCATGTGCGAATCGCTGACGGACGAAGAGATTGTGCGCCTGGCGGCGGACAAGTACCTGTCGTTCCCGACAAGCATTTTGACAAGCGATGTGAATCTTCCGGTCTCGCTGATGGGTGGCAAAGTCGGGGTAAGCTGGACTTCGAGTCTTCCCCAAGTCGTATCGAATGAAGGCAAAGTCTGGCCGCAGGGCAGCGGGGAACCGCAGGCCGCGACGCTGACCGCCGTGCTCGAGGTTGGCGGCAGCACGGTGCAGCGCAGCTTCGACGTCTCCATCCTGCCGCCCGAGCTGCCTCCTTACACCGTCACGGTGCACGGCGGAGGCCGGTCCGGAGGTGTGGTCGATGTCAGCGAAGTGATGTACGGGCTCTTTTACGAAGATATCAACAATGCGGCGGATGGCGGAATTTACGCGGAGATGGTGCAGAACCGTTCGTTCGAGGCGTTCGAATTCGACACGTACTCGCACGCTTCCGGGGAATGCGGCTGTTCGACCGGACGCAACCGTCAGCCGCTGCTGTGGTGGTACGGCGATCTCGACAAGATGACGCCGCAAACGGCGGACCCGCTCGGACAGTTCCTCGGCTCTCCCGACCCTGATGTGAACAGTTATTATGTGACCGTAGCGGACGGCGCGACGATCTATAACCGCGGCTTCAACGATACGAACAACGGGTACGCGATGAAGATCCGTCAGGGTGCGAAGTACGATTTTACCGTCTGGGCCAAAGCCGAGCAGGCAAGCCATATCACGCTCCAGCTGCAGGATTCCAGCGGCGAAGCGGCGAGCGACGTGGTGACGTTCAAGGTCGAAGGAGGAGGCACCTGGCAAAAATACGGCGTTCCGTATCCCGCGGACGGCAGCGTGCTGTCTTCCCTTGTGCTCACCGGCTCCCAAGATATTCTGGGGCAGCTCGCGCTGACTTTTGAAGGAGAGGTGTCGATCGAACTGGTGTCGCTTGTCCCTCGCAGCGTATGGGGGGCGGAGGAAGAGAACGGTTCGCCTTCGGCGCGAAGCAACTACCTGGGCAATCCAAACTACCGGCTGCGCCGCGATCTGGTCGAAGCGCTGGCCGGCATGCATCCGACCTTCCTGCGTTTCCCGGGCGGCTGCATTTCGGAAGGTTCGTTCATCTGGGATAACGTCTACGATTGGAAAGACTCCGTCGATACGATCGAACTGCGCAAAGAAAACTTCAACGTCTGGGGTTACATGATGACCATGGGACTTGGCTATATGGAGTATTTCCAATTGGCCGAAGACCTGAACGCGACGCCGCTGCCGGTTATGGCGTGCGGGGTGCTGTGCCAGGCCCGTTCGGATTACGCTCACCCGGCCGGCGGCGAACTGCGCGATTATTATATCCGGAACTTTACGGATCTGATCGACTTTGCGATCGGCATGGACTTCGAGCATAACGAATGGGCCGCGATGCGCCGCAAAATGGGGCACGAAGCGCCGTTCGATCTGCGTTATCTGGGCGTCGGCAACGAGAACTGGGGCACGGAATTCTTCGCCAACTTCGAAGTGTTCAAGACCCGGATCGACGAGTATATGGAGCGGCATTACCCCGGTCACGAACTGCATATCATCTCCACGGTGGGCGCGCAGGCGGACGACGATGCGTATCAGCAGGGCTGGAAGTTCCTGAGCGGCGGACTGGAAGGTTCGGCCGAAGTGGAGTTTGCGGATCGGGACAAGGTAATCTCGGAAAACGTAAGCTGGTACGCCAAGCAGCCCAACTATATGGATACGATCGCGGACGAGCATTATTACCGGTCGAACGAATATCTGCTGAACAATGCGGATCGTTACAACTATTATTTCCGGGCGTACAACGAAGACGGCAGTATGAATTGGCGCGAAACGTCCAAAGTATTTGTCGGCGAATACGCGTCTACGGACAAGAATACGCTGGCGGGCGCGGTAGCGGAAGCCGCGGTGATGACCGGGTTCGAAAATAATGCCGATGTCGTGCGTCTGGCCGCTTACGCGCCGCTGTTCAACAAAGTGCTGACCGACGGCACGTACCGCTGGACGCCGGACTGCATCTGGTTCGACGACGAGACGGTCTGGTTCACGCCGAACTATTATGTGCAGCAGATGTATGCCAAGTATCTGGGCGACCAAGTGCTGCCGACGTCGTTCTCGACGTACCGCGGCGGCAAACCGGTCGAGCTGATTCCCCGCGGCGGAATCGAGATCGCGGCCGGCCAAGCGGAAGTGACGGTAAGAAGAGTTAAGGTCATATCGAACCGGGGCGGAGAAGTCCTGCTGGAAACGGACTTTGCCGCACTTGCGGCCGCCGGCGGGGGTGGGCTGGATCCGCTGTGGCAGAGTATTCCGGATTCGGCCGGTTATACGCTGGAAGCGGGGCGGGGCCTTGTGCTCAAGCCGCAAAGCGGCGGTCTGAACGGTCTCTATGTATACGGCGACAGCTGGACCGATTACAAAGTCGAAGTCGAAGCGTCCAAAGGGGCCGGTGAAGACGGCTTCTATATCGGCGTCGGTCTGACCGATATTTCCCCGGACAAAAAAGACGTACTGGAATACGCGATCGGCTACGGCGGATCGGCGACCGGCGTGAAAGTGTACAAGCAGGGCGTCGAAGGCTATACGCTTGGCGACTACTCCTCGAGCACGGCAGCGGGCAATTTGCGCGCAGCCAACCATGAGCCGCTGGAAGACGGACGCGAGTATACGGTTACTGTCGATTTCGGCGGTGCAGGCGGCCGGAACCTGGTCTGCTCTTACGCGGATCGGGCCAACGGCTGGAGCAGCAAAGTGCTCGATTACAAACTGGAAGCGTACAACCGCGAAGTTTTCCATTCGGTTACGGCAGACGACAAGCGGGTCTATATCAAGCTGGTCAATGCCGATGCCGTAGACAAAAACACGCGCTTGAACCTGGAAGATCTCAATGTCTCGGCGGAGGCCAAGCGCATCACGCTCTCCGGCGACGCTTCGCTGCTGCATGTGCCGAACGTGAATAAGAAAAATGCGGAGCAGGTGGTGCCGGCCGAGAGCGGCTTTACGCTCGAAGAAGGCGCATCGGGCCGCACGGCGGTGCTGAAGCTGCCGGCCCATTCCGTAAGCGTGGTCGTGCTAGATCGGATCGGATAAGCGGATTATCCGATCGCACATAAGGCCGGTGCAGACTCCGACAGGGCGGTCTGAGTCCGTACCGGTCTATAACGAAAAAGAAGGAACCGGCAGAACATGCCGGTTCCTTCTTTTTGCTGTACCTGCCGGTTCGACCGAACAGCGGCTTCGCCGGCCCCCTAAATCGGATGTCCGGCGGCCTTGGCCGCCCCGCACCCGCCTATACGCTTTACACCCGACTGCGCCCGCCTGAAGCCGCGCTTTCAGCGTTTTCGTCTGCGAATCCGCCGAACCCGATTCAATCCCAGTCTGCCGCTGCCGCGCTTCAAAGTCCGCAGCGCTCTCGCTTTGCGTTCCCTTTTTTGCTGCCGGATCGGATGGGTCTCTTCGTGCTTCCGGATTTCTTCGATCTCCTGCATATACCGTTCTTCCACTTCGCTTGTCGAGGGAAGGAACGGTTCGTGGTTATAATCGGTCCGGCGTCCGTAGCGCAGCATTTCGTAGATGATCATGCCGTTATTGGGTTTGCCGTTGGTTGTTTTCATAGGAATAATATCGAACAGCGCGTAATAAAACGCATAAAAAACAAGGCGGTCCCAAAACGTCTGCTGCCACCGGATCACGTCGTTCGCGAGCAGGGTATTCAGCGTGAACGCGAGAGCGAGGTTGACCAGAATAGGTCCGGCATACAGGCAAACGTAAGCCGCCCGGTTCTCGCGCTTGATCTCGTCGTACGAAAACCAGCTGTACAGATGATAATAGCGGCGGACATCCAGAATTCCCAATTTGAACAGCCGGGGACCCGAGCCCAGGGTGATCCGCGGATTGCGGACGCCGAAGACGAAGCTGCCGAGCAGATAACCGGATTCGCGCAGAAAAACGACGACGGGCAAAATGATGAACGCCGAGATGATCAGGGATACCAGATCCGTTAAGCCAAACATGCTGCTCGCTCCTTTACGGTAGGGAAGCAGGCCGCGACACGGCTTGCGCGCCGCGCCTGCCTCCCGGCCTTATTGGGACTTGGACAATAGAATACATTCCCTGTACAGTACCCGCACCGGGCTTATTCGAATACCGCCGGCACGGAGAATACCGAAATCGGCAATAAACTGATTGGCAACTTCCTGTTCGAACGCGAAGCGGGAGATCCGGGAACGGGAATCGGCTACGGCTACGTCTCGGCCGGACACAATTCCGTCTATACGGACAAAAACGGACAGATGTTCCTCGTCTTCCATGCCCGTTTCCCGAAACAGGGAGAGGCGCACGAACTGCGGATCCATCAGATGTTCATGAACAAAGACGGCTGGCCGGTCGTCGCTCCGTACCGCTACGGCGGCGAGAAGCTGACGGCGGTCAAGAAAGACGATATCGCCGGGGACTACAGCTACGTCAACCATGGCAAAGCGTATTTGGGTGCCATTGAGGAACCGGAATCGATCACGCTCAAAGCGGACGGAACGGTTACCGGCGCGCTCGAAGGCAAATGGCGCAAGAATGCCGACAACAAAGCCAAGCTGACGCTCGGCGGCGAAGAATTCGACGGCGTGTTCCTGCGGCAGTGGGATCCGGTCTCGCAGAGCAGCGTCATGACGTTCACTGCGGTATCGGAATCGGGCGAATCGGCCTGGGGAACCCGACTGGCCGATCTGAACGACGAACAGATCGTCAACCGCGTGGCGGAAGGGCTCAGCTTGGGCGATATAACCAAGGTTACGGCCGACCTGAATCTGCCGACAACCGGCAGCCGCGGTACAACCATTGCCTGGAGCAGTTCGGACGAAAGCGTAGTGTCCGCTGCCGGCAAGGTCACGCGTCCGGCCGAAGGCGAACCGGCCGGCCAGGCGACGCTGAGCGCGACCATCGCCAAAGGAAGCGTGCAGAAGACCGTCAAGTTCGAAGTGACGGTCGTGCCTTCTGCGAGTGCGGCGCTGACCGCGCATTATGCTTTTGAGAACAATCTGTCCGACAGCAAGGCCAAGTATGCGGACGGCCAAACGACCGGCGACCGGATCGGCAAAGAAGGCGGACAGATCGGCTACGAAGCCGGCGTGACCGGCCAAGCGGCGACATTCGACGGCGCTTCGGGCGTCCGTCTGCCGAACAACCTGATCCAGGGTTCGTCGTATTCCGTTGCACTCTGGGTGAAACCGGAAGAACTGACGTCCTTCACGCCGACTTTCTTCGGAGCCAAAGACGAGACGCACTGGCTCAGCCTGCTGCCCAAAGGTTCGGTAGGCGACCAGACGATGCTCTGGGGCGGCAGCGCAAGCTGGTACGACGGAGTGACCGGCCTTAAGATTCCGGCAGGCAAATGGTCGCATCTGGCTTTCTCCGTGAATGAAGGGACGCTCACGGTCTATGTGGACGGCGAGCGCAAGTTCTCCGGCACCGGCTTCCCGGATCTGTTTGCGGAAGGTGCGGAAAGTACATTTGCGCTGGGTGTGAACTGGTGGGATGCGGCGTTCAAAGGCCAGCTCGACGAGCTGAATGTGTACCAAGGCGCACTGACGCCGGAGCAGGCGGCCGAATTGGCGAAATAAGCGGCAGTAAACCAAGACCGCGTGAAAACGGATCGGGCAGGGTGGACGGGAATTCCGTTCTTCCTACCTTTTCTTGGTCTGCAAAGGCGGGCTTGGGATGCGCATTCTGAGGCTTTCGCCGGGATTTGTCCCAGTAAAACGTTAAAGTGTGATATAATAAAAGGATTCACGACAAAACATTCACATTTTTTATAAATAGGAGGTCGATCCATGAGTACATTTCAGGATTGGAATTTAAAAGTAAAAAAGACTTTTAACGCGACGAGCAACGAAGAGGTACTGACCGTTACGGAAGCGGGCTGTCTGCTCGGCTTGACGAAAGATCAAATGAAAGTCTATGTGGATAAAAACAAGCTGACCAAAGTTCCGATCATGCGCAGCACGCACCGGTACCTGGTTCTACAAAAAGAAATCGACGATATTCTGAAAACTCTCTAATATTCGATTTCAAAAAAGTTCAAAAGAATGCTTGCCATCTTCAAGAAATGATGCTATATTATTTCTTGTGCTCGCGAGGTAATCGCGTTCATCAAGATATGCGGTCGTGGCGGAATTGGCAGACGCGCACGGTTCAGGTCCGTGTGGGTTAACACCCGTGGAGGTTCGAGTCCTCTCGACCGCATCCTTTATTTGAAACCAAGGCCCGGATTTCTGATTTTAATCAGAAGTTCGGGTCTTTTTTCGTCTGCCGTTCCCGCTGTCACAAAACGGCGGAGTGAACGGTCTGCTGCGTATCGGTTATACCGAACAGGAGGAAAGGCGACAGTCAGGGACCTGACGGTTATACTGAGTTTAAAGTTGAGGATCTAACTGTCCATGATCTTAATGTTCGAAAAGCGAACGAAACGCAAAGGAGCCATCCATCATGCCGGACAAAGACGAGAACGAGAAGAAAAGCAAGAAGTCCAAAAGCGCCAAAAAAGCGAAAAAGGCGGAGAAACTGGAGAATGCCGCCAAAATGGCGGCTGCGGAAGGTTCTGACGGAGCGGAGCGGGAAGTCGGCGGGAAATCCGCGGATCCCGTCCTTTATGCGGACCGTTTTCGCGAGATTGAAGCGCAGCTTAAGTTCTCTGCGGACAGCCGGCTGGCCGAATGGGAATTAAACGTCCAGCAGGCGCAGGCGCTCGGTTATATCCATACGTTTCAGGCAGACGGCATTATCCAGAACGATCTGGCGAAGCAGTTCGGTCGAACCGGTGCAAGCATCAGCAGCATGCTTCAGGGCCTGGAGAAAAAAGGCTTCGTCCGGCGGGTGATTCCGGAAGGCAACGAGCGTCAGAAGAAAGTCTACGTGACGGAGAAGGCGGAACCGCTGATCCCGGAGATCAACTTTATTTTCGCGGAATTGGAGAAGCGGATTACCGCCGGACTGACCTCCAAAGAAAGAGATCTTCTGGATACGCTGCTGGAGAAAGTGAAGTCGAATCTGTAGAATCGGCAGAGAAGCGCAGCGGCTCGTTTTGCAGCCGTTGGACGCTTCGGGAGCAGGCAGAAAGGCCGATCGGACACGGTTTTTCCTTTTGCCTATCGCCCGTCCGCCCTGCCTTGTCCTTTCCGGGGAATCATGTTATATTGGCAGACGTGGCGGAACTGACACAGGGCCCCAAACGGCTTGAACCAAGCCGATTTCCGCATGCGGCGCGCTTTGCGCCAAGCCGCACCGAACGATTACGATAGTCAGCCACGCCCTCCGGCCCCCACGGCCGAGCAGGGCGTTTTTTTGTTTTGGATCAAGAATTTCAAAGTCGGGAAGCCGGAATTTGAGTAGTGAAAATTCGTGAAAAAGAAGGGTTGGAGATGACAGACAACGGCATACGAACAGGATGGAGCACCAGGCTCCTGGACAAATATCTCTCGGGGAGATCGATCGACTACAGGCAGATCATCGGATTGTTCGTCCCTTTGCTCGTCGACCAGATTTTTATCGTCGGGCTGAATATGGTGAACACGGCAATGATCAGTTCGGCGGGCGTGGACGCAGTCAGTGCGGTCAATATGGTCGATTCGCTGAATATCTTCCTGCTGAGCATCTTTGTGGCGGTCGCCACGGGCGGTACGGTAGTCGTCGCGCAGTACAAAGGCAGCAATAATCCGATCATGGTATCCAAAGCGACTGCCGGATCGGCTTCGGCCGTCTCGCTGCTGGCCCTGCTGATCGGGATCTTCATGATCGTGTTCCACAATCCGCTGCTGAACGTACTGTTCGGCTCGGCGGAACCGGCGGTGATGGAGCTGGCCCGCACGTACATGATCGGCAGCGGATTGTCGTATGTGGGACTGGCTTTCGTCGAAGCGGTCTGCGGCGCTCTGCGCGGCATCGGCCGTTCCCGGGCGTCGCTCGCCTTGTCGCTGGTCATGAACCTGCCGTATGTCGGGCTCAACCTGCTGTTTATCAATGTGCTGGATATGGGCGTGCTGGGCATGTCTTTGTCGCTTAACATTTCGCGCTATCTGGCGGCAGCCTGCGCGGTGTATTACCTGATCAAGATCGATGCGGAACTGCGGCTGCAGATTCGGGACTTTTTCCATGTCGGGCTCGATATGTTCAAAAAAGTATTCGGGATCGGCATGCCGTTCGCGGCGGAGCAGATGTTCTTCAACGGCGGCAAGATCCTGACCCAGATCTTCATTGTCAGCATGGGCACGTACGCGATCGCGACCAACGCGATCAGCGGCGCGCTGGCCGGCGCCATGCAGATTCCGGCCAATGCGCTGTCGCTGACGCTGATCACGGTCGTCGGTCAGTGCATGGGCCGCCGGGATGTGAAGGATGCCAAAAAGCTGACCAAATCGTTCGTCGTGCTGGGCTCCTTTTTCTACGTGCTGATGGGTCTGATCATTCTGCCTCTGTTCCATCCCCTTATCAGCATGTTCAATCCGCCGGCGGAGATCGTGGACGACATTTTCTTAATCGTGCTGCTCAATACGATCGCGCAGATTCCGCTGTGGTCGATCAGCTTCATGATCCCTTCGGCGCTACGCGCGGCGGGAGATGCCAAATTCACTTCGCTTGTCTCCATGCTCTCGATGTGGCTGTTCCGCGTGGTGCTCGGCTATATTCTCGGTATCGTACTGGGAATGGGGATCCTCGGCGTATGGCTTGCGATGAATGCGGAATGGGCGATCCGGGGCGCTGTATTCATCTGGCGTTTCACCGGACGGAAATGGTATCGGCATAAGCTGATTTAGTTCGGAATAGAGATTGCCTTCGAATAGAAATTGAAAAAGAACCGTGCGGCCGCGGACCTGCAGACGTCCTGCCGCGCGGTTCTTTTTGTCCAATTGTGATACAATCGGGCAATCGAGCGAAATCGTAATCTTACGGAAGGAGAGAAGCCCATGACGAACAAAATAACGGCGCCCCGTCTTCGGGAGGAACAGCTGGAACAAGAAACCGACATCTATGTGGAGTCCCGGGTCGAAATCGCGGATCGGTTGATCGAACAGGCACAGTGGACAGGCCTAGATGCCGATCGTGCTTCGTTCGACCGCGTGGTGTTCCGGCAGACGACGATCTCGGAATCCGCGCTGCGGGAAACGGAATTCACGGACGTTCTTTTTGACCGGTGCGATTTATCGAACGTGAATTTTGCGGATATTTTTCTCAATCGGGCGGAGTTTCGAGGCTGCAGACTGGTCGGAAGCGACTTCGGCGGCGGGCGGATGCAGCATGTCGTTTTGTCGGACTGTATTGCGGATTACGCCAATTTTCGTCTGGTCAAATTCAAGTCCGTCCGCTTCGAAGACTGTTCCCTGATCGGCAGCGACTACTACGCGGCGGCGGTGCAGCAGCTCGAATGGACAAGGTGCAAGCTGGATCAAGCCAATCTGTCCGAGGTCAAGCTGCACGGAACCGATCTGAGCAGCTGTACATTCGATTCCCTGACCGTGAACCCGGAAGACCTGGCGGGGTGCACCATCGCTTCTTCCCAGGCTTCGGTGTTTGTCGGGCTGCTGGGATTGATTCTGGAATAAAACACAGCCAAAATGCAGGATTCAAAAACGAATACGCCGCGGGTGGAGGAACCTTCATGTACCATTTTATTTTCGATATCGACGATACGATTTACGACCAGATCATTCCTTTCAAAAAGGCGTTCGACCGGAACTTTGCCCATTACGCGCATCTGTCGCTGGATGACCTGTATCGGTATAACCGGCATTTCAGCGATGAAGTGTTTGAACAGACCGTGCGCGGGGAGATGACGCTCGAAGACATGCACGCTTACCGGATTACGGAAGCTTTTCGCGTGCTGGAGATCCGTATTTCAAGGGAAGAAGCGCTCCAATTCCAGCAGGATTATGCCGCGGCGCAGGGTGAACTCGAGCCGACGCCGGACATGCGGGAAGCTCTGGACTACTGCCTCGCCAAAGGACTGAAGTTCGGGGTTATTACCAACGGTCCGGCGGAGCATCAGCGAAAAAAGGTCAAACAGCTCGGCATTTACGATTGGCTCAAGCCCGAAGAGGTCTTCGTCTCCGGCGAACTTGGCTTCATGAAGCCGGATCTGCAGATCTTCCGCCATGTGGAGGAGAAGCTGGGTCTTGACCGCAGGCGGACGTATTACATTGGCGATTCGTATGCCAACGATATCGTCGGAGCCAAAGGCGCCGGTTGGCAAGCGATCTGGATCGACCGCCGCGGACAGACGCTGCCCGAGGGCGGCGCACAGCCGGATATTACGCTTGGCGCACACGACTCGGTCGCGGATACGATCCGGCGGATCTGCGAAGGGGAGTCGGTAGGCTAAACGCGAATTGGCGCGTTTATGTAAGTAATAATCCGGCGGCGGTCCGATGATGCGACTGTTTGGCAGCCGACCGACGAGGAGGATTCCCATGCCGAACCCGACCCGCAAGCTTCCCGTTTCCCTCAAACCTGTTCCGCGTTCCCGTCTGCGCCTGGCGGCAGGCCGCACGTACTATACCGGCCGCCGCTACGCGGCCTGGCTGCTCGGCGGCCAAAAGTACGCGTCGCACCGGCAGACCGAGCCGCTTCCGCACCGAATATTCAGACACGGGACAATCCTGATGCGCCGTCTGCGGGATGTGGACATGCAGCTTCAGGTGAACAAAGTGACCAATCTGCGGATCGCGGCCGAACGGCTCGACGGAATCGTGATCCGGCCGGGCGAGACTTTTTCATACTGGAAAACGATCGGACGTCCGAGCCGGCGTAAAGGCTATGTGGACGGGATGGTGCTGCATTACGGGGGATTCAAATCCGGTACCGGGGGCGGGCTGTGCCAGATGTCCAATCTCATCTACTGGATGACGCTGCATACGCCGCTTGAGGTGAGCGAACGGCACCGGCACAGCTACGACGTGTTTCCCGACTCCAATCGGACCCAGCCGTTCGGCAGCGGAGCGACCTGTTCCTACAATTATCTCGATCTGCAAATTTTCAATCCGACTGAGCACGATTACCAGCTTTGCGTCTCCGTCGGCGAGGAGCAGCTGCTCGGCGAATGGCGCTGCGTCTCTCCGGCGATCCATACGTACGAAATCTACGAAGAAGACCATCGGATGACGCAGGAGTATTGGGGTGGCTACGTGCGAGAAAACGTGATCCGCCGCCGCATGATAGCGCCCGGTGGGAAAGTCGTGGACGACCGCGAGATTACGCGCAACCGCGCGCTGATGATGTACACGCCTTTTTTGTCGCCCGGAGCGGAAGAGTGAGCGCTGTCGGTCGGTTATGCAGGATTTGAGCTTGCTTTCCCGCTTAAAAAGGATTAAATTAGATGGGGTTATTGGATCAACATTCGCGAAGCACGCGGACGTATCTCTTCTTTAGCAGAAGAGCGGCGTCCGCTTTTTTGTGTTTTCTCGGAAGATCGCCGCAACATATCAAACGTTCTTTGACAACCGAAAATGGGTCTTTCCCTATTCAAGCAGGCGAGCGACAATAGAAGAGAACGGATGGTTTGTTAGGATTATGGAAAATAAACCGGAAAGAGGAGTGTGGAAAGGTGAAAAAAGGATTGGGAAAATGGCTGGGTCTCGCGCTTGCCGTGAGTATAGCCGCAGCGGGAGTCGGGAATGGGCCGCCAAGCGCGCACGCCGCCGCGGCCCAGTTCTCCGACGTGAAAGCTTCGCACTGGGCAATCGGCGCGATCAACAAAGCCGTCGCCAAAGGCTACGTCGACGGCTACACCAACGGCATGTTCAAACCGGATGCGTCCGTCACGCGCGCCGAGTTCGTGAAGATGGTCGTCGTGGCCATGAAGCTGGATACGGCGCCGGCAGGTGGTAAATGGTACGCCGAGTACGTCAACGCCGCGAGTACGGCCGGCCTGTACGCCCGCGATGACTTTGCGAACAACGAAGCGGCTTGGACGAAAGTCATGACCCGCGAAGAAATGGCCCGCGTGGCGGCCCGTGCGATCGGCGAGAAAACAAGCGAAAACGACAAATGGATGTACCTTGCTACCAAAACCGGCCTGATCCAAGGCGTCGGTAAAGGCCAGATCGCACCCGCAGGTCTCACGACCCGTGCGCAGTCCGTGGTCATCATCGAGCGGATCTTGAAGGCGAAAGCTGGCGGTGAACTCGACACGGATCAGTACGCAACAGCCGAAGCGGAAATCCTTTGGCACGGCACCAACATCTTCACCGTGATGCCAGAAATGTTCGTGACCCCGGAATCCGACTGGAAAAACAAAGGCAAGTCGTCGGTGGAAGAAATGTGGAATGAAAAGAACATGACGATCACGTCGAAAGACGGGTTGTATCAAGCGAAGCTTGAGGCGCTGATCGCGATCGACATGGCGGATGCGAATGATCCGAACAGGTCGCTGCTGGGCGATATCGATACGCTAAGATGGCACAACGGCGACGAAATGATGCGTAACCCAGTCAAAGGAAACACCAACGCCTACGTGATGTACTTCAAAAGTAAGCAGGTGTTTAACAAAGATACAAAAAACTATTTGAACCGCCCGTTTGCGCAGTTCAGTGTCCGTGGATTTACGAGTAATAACACGGCTGCACAAATCGCAGGTAAACTCAATCGGGCATCTGACATCTATCGAAATGTGCGCGGCGATGTTCCTGCCATCATCATGCCAAAAAGTGGAACCATTCAAGGACTGTTCGATATCTCAATCACGCTGCAAACCCCAACGAGCGGGTCACGGTTTAGTGAGAATGATATACTCAGACTGCGAGGACTCAACTAATGGAAAAAAACCGACAACGAAAGAAACGAATCACGCTTGTCGGACTCAGCACCCTGCTCCTTGCGAGCAGCGTGCTGGGTGTTTTTTTTCCACTCCAAGGGGAGATCGAAGCCGCTCCGATTAAAAAGGTCATCACTTACGCCGGCGGGGAGGATGCCCCGAGGATTCACCCCAATCGGCGCACTGTCGCTTTTGGTAAAACACCTACGGCCACAACCGCTCGAATCAGTGAAGATGCCGGCTCCGGAAAAAAGATTGAAAAAATCGTATTTTATAAAGGAAACGAAGCCGTCAAAACAATCCCGGTCGATGCCCAAACCTACACCGGAACCGAAACCTTCACCGGTACAGCCGTCGAAGTCCTATCCGAAAGGAACGGTACCAAAGCTGGATCATGGTTTGCATGGAACCGAACGATCCGTGAAGGATGGAAAGCCGGCCAAAGTGATTCATGGGATGATGTAGGTCCATCAAGCGTAGCACCCAGATCAGAAGGACCCATCACAACCCCAAGTCCGCTGACTACGGCTACGTATACCACAGCTCCCGGTAGAGTAGCACAATTATCCGTCCAATATGGTATCACAGAACCCTTTAGAGGGATCGATACGTTTACGGATTTGACCTTCCCATTGTATATGATCGACAATCGATCAAACATCGTACAACAAAAAAACAAACAACTACCTAGAGATGGCGCCAAAGTTGAAATCAATGAAGACCAAGTGGTCACGAATAAAACGTTAGAGATTTCAGGTAAAGCACTCAAAGACCAAATTAGTATTGTATCGTTGTTAGTTGGGTTACAGCCCGGACAAACTGAAGCTGGACCTACTCGCGACCTAAATTATGCAACCATCACATTCAAACAACAACATAGCGATAGAGGCGCTGATCGCTACTACGTCGAAAAGAACGATGACGGTTCTATGAAACCCTATAGTGGTAATCCGGCAAACGCCCAAATCATGGCGTTTTACTATGCCGCATATCTATTCAACGCCGCATCCTTCACCTACCAATATCCGGACCGGTACTGGGTGTATACCGAAAACGGACAACCCGAAGAAGGCGGGTCATCCGGATTTTGTAACATACGAGACGGACGCACGATTGAAGGGGATGCGACCGGTATGCAGCCCACCCCAAGTGCCGTGATCAAAGCGGATCAGCGCGACCGAGAAATCTTCGACGTGCTGCAAGGCATCCCCACTTCGGAAAGCTTGTACGGCAATGTCCTTGCGAAAAACTATTTGAACCAGTACAAATTCCAAGAACATCTTGTGACCTGTATCTATGATGTCGATGTCACGCAGCCCTACCTGCTCAAATGGGACCCCGGTCAGCCGAATCCAGCCGACCCGCCGGTTCCGGCACGGATTCCCGATCCGCAAGAAGAAGAGGATTCGGAAATCTATCCGATTCATACCGAACGATATTTCAAATATTGGACGGTTGAAAACTTAGGTATTTATGAAATCGAAAGTGCCCAGCTCCAAAACTATGCGTTTGAAGGCGAAAATATCACGATCTACCCCCAAGGGTATGTCCCGCCGACACTTGTTGTCGACAAGAATGGCGACTATATCGCACCCGAAGTCCCCGATGCGTTTACCGCACCGAATGTTATAACGGTTACCGGTGGTACGACCAGACCGGCAAAAACCAATGATATTGACGTTGCTCAAGGGTATGTTGAAGAGAAGATCGGACAAATTAAAGGCCGAAACGATAAAGTCGTATTCAACGGACAAGTCATTATGGATGACCGGGAAGTCGAGCGAGAAACGCCTGTTCCGAGCCGGATTCCAAACGGGACGATGATCAGCCGTGACGTTTTGTATAGTCCCGATCATATGATCCCACGAAGTAAAACCAACCGAATGGCTGCGCCAAGTATGGGCACCGTCACGTACAGTGGCCTTGACGCCAACTACGAGGCCGAAGACGGCGATACGTACCCGATTGGCGGCATTAACCCCGTCACGGTCCATACGCCCGTGGTGAACTACTCTAGCGCCTCTGACGATGCGGCGCATAACCAGAAGACGACACCGAATTACAATCGTCAAGCGTTCATCTTGGATCGACCATTTACCATCACGATGCCGACAAGCGGACAGCATCAAAGTTATCCGGGTTACGGCAACCGAGATTACGCCAAGTATTATCGGAGTAAAGAAGTCTACTTCCCGTTTGATACGTACGCGGCAGATCGCTCGACCTTCTATCCGAAAAACACATGGATTCCGATTCCGGTGAGTCAAATCACGACCGAATTCTTCTTGCCCGTGTGGGTCGATGAAGGTGATTATACGGTTTATTACCGAAACGTTGCCGAGAACGCACCGGGCGTAGCCCCAACCCAGCAGGATGCGAACTTTGATCTAAACAATCACGTGGCATCCGATACGGTGGACGTCGAAGTCATTGGGCGTCTGTATGATTTCCATATCACAGACATCGCCGACTACAACTGGGAAATGGTATTCCGCACCCAATCCGGCAGTCAAAATCCTAGCGGAAATAGCTACTGGACAGGACTAAACGGAATTGACGGCGACCCTCGCGGGAATGCCCAGCCGTTCACGCTGCCGATCCTGCCGGGCAAGAACCCGCTCGAAGGGACCAAGAACGTGAGTATCAAGACCGGCTATCATGTAAAGTTCGACCTGAAGACCAAAGGCAACATGTTCGGCAAGACAGACGGTCTGCGCATCACGCCAAGCTTCGCTTTCGTGAGCCGAGACGGCAAAACGAAAACCCCGGTCGATCTGTATTACAACGACGACCACCGAACGTTCATTAAGGTGGGGTCGCCCGAAGATACGGAAGAACGCTACGTTATCTTGAACGATCGTCTGCGAAACGTACCGGAAGAAGAACTGAGCGATACCGCGCGGTACAAGTACGACAATTACTACGGCTTCGCCGAGATGAACGGCGTCAGCAGGGAATTGTTCATCACGGATTACATCCGCCGCTTCACCAAAGAAAAGACTCCGGTCGGCGGATTCGATCTGATGCTGCTTCCGGAACAGATCCGCACCCTGATCGGGCCCAAAACCCAAATCCCGGCCGGCGTAGATAACGCCCGCGCCAATGCCGCGATCCAGAAATGGTACGGCCAGTATTCCCTGCCGGGTGATCCGTATGTCGTCGTAAAAGGAACCGATCTTCCCGAATACGCACGGACCCACGGCGGACTCACCAAACGCGACCCGGTATTCCTCAAAGACGGTTACGTTATCTTGAACTTCGACATCGAGAGTATCCGCTTGGGCCATACCGGCGCGCCGCACCTGCAGTACATCCATGCACCGCTGATGAATCAGTGGAGCCTGGAAGGATACAAGCGCAGCGTGCAGGATTCATGGGGGAATTCCTTCAGTCTGCAGGATGGCGATATCGCCTTTTTCCACGCCGACAAGTCGTACAAAGACGATTTCGAGTCGCAGGTGACGCATTGATCGGCCGCATTAACGTTAAGCCAACCAATCGCATAGATCGAGTCCGGACCTTTCGCGAATGGAAAGTCCTTTTTGCGTTGAAAGGCTTCGCTCCCTAACCGGGAACGAAGCCTTTTTTGGGTGATCCGGACAGCTAGGGTTCCACGACGGTTGAAGCGGAAGGTTCCGGATTCGTCTGATTTGTCTGCGTCTGCGTCTGTACCCGCTCGTCCGCCGCTGCCCGGCGCTCTTCGACCTGCCGATCTTCCAGTGCCGCCGTCAGCAGAGCGAGTGCCAAGCCCTGCCCCCAGCCCTGCGCCCATTTACGGTCGATGCCGAGATAGCCTTCGATATCGTTCATGACCGCGGTACCGCCGGAGACGTTCATGACGCGGCCGGTGTCCGAGATATTGGCTATCACGCCGTCCAGCGCTTGGCGTACGTATTTGCCATGCAGCGGGTTGCCCTGCACGATCATCGCGGCGGCGATTCCCGCGGTTGCGGATACTTCGCCGTAAGCGTCCGGGTGATCGAGGATCGTGCCCCAGAGGCCGTCGTTTTTTTGCAGCTTCTTGATCGCGGCCAGCTGATCGCGCAGCGAGCTCCAGATATGCATCATCGGCGGATAGAGATAGGCTTCGGGCAGTCCGTGCGCCGCGCGGGCCATCGTGTACGCTCCCCAGGCATTGGCGCGGGCCCAGTGCAGACCGGACATGTGATTCTGCTTGACGTTGTTATAGCCGTGGTACCACAGTCCCGAATCTTCATCCTGCAAATAGTTGATATGCCAGAAATACTGGTGCAGCGCATCGTCGATCAGGTCTTTGCGATCCAGCATGACTCCCGCACGCAGCAGGAAGTAGGCGGCCATAAACAGCGTGTCGGCCCAGGCCTGTTCGGGGAAGTCGTTTTTGGCCGATACCGTATGCTGAAGCACCCGATCTCCGAAACGCAGCGCGTCGCGCTCCAGGTATTCGATTTTGCTCAGGATCAGATCGAGGTACTTCGGCTCTTTCGTCTCGGCGTACAGCGTCAGCAGCATATGGCCCATCGCGCAGGCATTAACCGTCCAGACCGGCGGCAGGCCCGCTTCGATGTATTCGTCTACCCAGGCCACCATACGCTCCAGATAGATCTTATTGCCCGTCGCTTCGTACGCCCGGCTGACGCCGTAATAAGCGACGCCGCACGGCCAGTCCCAGGTCAGATCCATATCGAGGGTGTACTCCGTTACGCGTTCGATCAGCTGCTTCAAGTCTTCGGTCGAGGTATGCAGTTTCATCCGTTTCGCTCCGTTTTCGTTGGATTTAGGATCATGCTGTGTATTTGTGTAAGCGTTCTATATCCGTATCCTAGCATGATGAACTGTACATATTTTGCCCGAATTTGCGATTTCCTCTCGGATCTTGCGATCCTGCGCTGCACCTATATAATGAGAGAAAAGTCCGGAACGCCGAAGGAGGCCAAGCATGGAAGAACTGTATTACGACAACGGTAACGAGACGTTTCTGGTGCATTATCGCAGCGGGCCGAGCTACCGGATGACGACGAGCCATTTTCATGCGACGTACGAGTTTTTCTACATGATGGACGGGCAGCGGAAGTTTTTTATCAAAGACCGTACGCTGCTGATCGAAGCGGGGGATATCGTCGTCGTTGCGCCGAATGTGCTCCATCGGACCACCCAGGCACAGACGCCGGATTACGAGCGCTTGGTGGTCAATGTGCATGAGCGGTATCTGAGCGCCGATGGAGCTGCCCGAACCGAAGGGCTGCGACCGCTGTTCGAGCGGGATTACCTGCTGTTGAAAAAAGGCACGTACGCTTCCGCCGCGATCGATACGCTGGCGGAGCAGATGATCCGCGAGGTGCAGGAGAAGCGGCCGGGATACGAAGATTACGCGCGGACGCTGACGATCCAACTGCTGATCTCCTGCTGCCGCCAGCTTCCGGTGCAGACCGGAGAGCCGCCTGCGGCGTCGAACCCGATGCACGAGCGGATTTTCGAAGTGGTGCGGGATATCAACGAACGTTATATGGAGGAGCTGACGCTGGAACGCCTGGCGGAGCGCCATTATGTCAGCCCGTATGCGATCAGCCGCTCGTTCAAGGAAGCGACGGGCTTTACGTTTGTGGAGTACGTGAACAGCGTCCGGGTCAAAGAAGCGATCGCGCTGCTGCTGGGCTCCCCGCTAAAAGTCAATGTCATTGCGCGGAGAGTGGGCTTCGGGAGCGTGACGCATTTCGGGCGGGTGTTCAAGGAAGTGACGGGGAAGGCGCCGCTTTTTTATCGGAAAAAAGGGTAAAGCTCCATAAGAAACCGCCGCCGGATCGATAACTTTTCACGCCTCCGCCGGAAGCACGGGAAGGGGTCTCGTTCGGGGACCGGCTGCCTTACGCAAACGGGGACCGGAGCGGTGAACGCGGCAGAAGCGCACTACGGAGCGGAGTTGGCCGCCCCGGCGCTTCCCGGCTCCGATCCCGTATCGACCGAACGCGAATCCTATGTTCCCGGCGCAAGCGTGGAAGATTTCAAAGCAAAAATCCGAAGTCTTCACGCTTCCGTGATTCCAAACACCTGACACCTCTCTCCAAAACGGGTAAAGTAAAAGCAGGAGGGATCAATCATGCGTATACAAATGGACGACTACACCACAGGCAAACTTCAGGAGAAGCTCGGCGGCCGCCCCGGCAGTCTCCGGCTGATCTACGATACGATCAACTGCGGCTGCAACGGCATAGTCACGATCCAGATCGCGGACAAGCCGTGGGATACCGACGTCAAGGTCGAAGCGGATTCGTTCGAATTCTGGACGGATCGCCAGCAGGAGCAGCAGTTTGATCCGGTTATGAAGCTTGAAGCGGATCGCGGCTACCCTTCGTTCAAGCTCTCCAGCGACGGAGCGGTATTCAGCCGGGATCTGCGAATAGCGGATATGCGGGCGTAATCCGAACAAGAAAAGACCGTTAGACGCAGGATCGATGCGGCTAGCGGTCTTTTTTGTAGGCAAAAATCTTCGAAAGACGCAAGAAACCCAATAAATAAAGGTTTAATCCGTGGACAAACCAGAGTTCGATAAATTAATATATGAGGGAGTCATTAACAAATTTAAACTTGTAAGCGTTACCAAATAGTTAATTTCCGGTCGATTTTGGCCCGAAAAGAGTGGAGGGGTTAACTTGAAACGTTTCCCGATGACGCTGCAGCTGGCCTGCATTTTGTTCATCGTCATGGTCATCCCGGCCAGTATTCTGACGTGGTACAGCGGCGAACAGAGCCTGCGAAGCTCGCAGCGGGAGATCGCGGAGTCTTCGCTGGCCGAGCTGGTCGCCGGACGCCGGCTGAACGAGAGCGCGCTCAACAGCCTGTCGCAGGATACGGTCCGCTTGTCCGCTACCGGCACATTCGACCGGATTCGTCCGTTCCCGACTTATGACGATCTGAGCGCGGATTACGGCAATATCAGCCGCGCGATGGCGGTGATGCGCGAGCTGACGAACCTGAACCGGAGAGCGGAAGGGGTCTATTCGTCCTTTTTCTATCTGGAGGATTCGGATTACGTGGTCTCGACGGACAAGAGCATTACCCCGCTGAGCCGGTACGAGCCGATCGATTGGGTGGAGGATGCGCTCAAAGACCAGCAGGGAATCGGGGGAGTCTGGTATGCGCGCACGCTGCAGTCCGGCATCCCGGTCGTCTCGTACGTGCTGCCGCTCAGCCGGCTGTCGACGACAACAAGAGGCATGATCGTCGTCAATCTGCGGGAAAGCCAGCTTGAAGACTACCTGTCTTCATCCAACGCGGCCAATACCGATTACGCCCTGATCGACGGCAGCGGTACAGTCATCTCGAACGGAGACAAGAGCCTGCTGCTGACGGGTGCCGACGAACTGCCTTTCTACAAGGAGCTTCGCGGCGAACCGGCCAAGGAAGGGTATGCTTTTCGAAAAACGGCCGACGGCGAACGGGTACTGTACGCCTGGACGCATTCGGAACCGTTTGGCTGGACGCATCTGAATACCTATTCCGTACAGGAGATGCTGACCCGGACGCACGCCCAGCAGCGGGGCATTATTCTGCTGACCGTGGTCGTGATCTTCATCGGCACGTTTGCGACGCTGTTTCTGGCTGCCTGGGTGTCCCGGCCTGCGCGCGAGCTGGTCCGGCAGTTCAATCTGCGCGGCTATCTGGATCTGCCCGGGCAGAACGAATTCGCTTTTCTCGATACGGCGTTTCGCCGGATGCAAGATGAAGAATCCAAGCTGCACGGGCTGCTGCGCGAACGCGAACGCGACGCGCGCAGCCTGACGGTGCAGCGGCTGCTCCGGGGCGAAGCGCACGGTCCGCTGGACGATATTTTTCCGTATCCGCAGTTTGTCGTAGCCTCGATTTCGATCGACGGGTATCGAAAATACGTCAGCAAGCACAATTCGGAGACGCGCAGCTACCATCGCCATCTGCTGTCCGCCGCCTGCGACGTTCTATTTGAAGACGGTCCGGCCGCGCATTTCCTGTACCGGGGCGACGGGTATTTTGCACTCGTTCTTAACGATCGCGAAGAAGGCGGCGGCCGCGGCGGACTTCACTCCAAGCTGGAGTCTATTCAAGGCAAAGCGGAAGAGCTGCTCGGTCATACGGTTACGATCGGCGTGAGCGGACGGGCCGAGTCTTCGGCGCGCGTTCCCGAGCTGGCCGCCGAAGCGCTGGAAGCCGTGAAGCACCGGATGATCGCGGGCAGCGGAGGCATTCATTACGGCTGTGCGGAAGAACGCCGCGACCACAAATATATGTATCCCGAGTGCAGCGAGCGCCGCATTCTCAATTTCCTGGACGACGGACAGCCGGAGCGGATCGAAGCGGAGCTTGAGCGGATCGCGGAAGAAATCCGGGCGGCCGATTATATTTCCCACGACAATATCCTGTTCATCTACAACCAGCTGGTCGGCGTGACGATCAAACATCTTCAGGAAAGCGGCAGCCAGGCGGCCCGGGTTGTTGCCGGCCGCGGCAGCGTCTACTCGACGATCGCTTCTTTGGATACGCTGGACGATCTTCAGCAGTACGTGCGCGAATTCTATACGGGAATCGTACGGGCGAAGCGGCCGGAAGACGAAGAAACCGTATCGCACGGGGAACGGATCTCGGCTTACCTGCGGGAGCATTTCTGCGAGGAAGTGGTGTTCGAAGATATGGCGCGGGAGATCGGAATCAGCTACTCGTACATGCGCAGAATCGTGTATGAAGAAACGGGCGCCAGTCTGATCGATTCGCTCAACAAGCTGCGGATCGAGAAAGCGAAGCCGATGCTGCTCGAAGACGAGCGGACCATTACCGAGATTGCGGCGGCGGTCGGGTACGAGAACGCGCGCAGCTTCAACCGCTTTTTCCAGAAGTTCGAAGGCATGCCGCCGAGCGCGTACAAAAGCCGGAATCGGGTATCGTGAGGCAGACACCATTTTTGATCCGAATATCCAATATTGATCTTGAGCCCTACCAAGAACCCTATAACGGCGGGCTTGGAATCAAAAATGGCCCTTATCATCAACACTCGTCGTTTACCGATCCAAGGAGCGGGCGCTATGCTGGGCACATCTCCGGCGACGGATGGTAAAAAGCAGACGGGAGGTGACAACATGAAGGGAATCAGTATAGCCAAAACCAAAAATGAAACCGCTTTACTGAAAAAAGACCGCTACGGAATGCTCTACTATCTGCGGCGCGACTGGCAGCTGTACGTGCTTCTTATTCTTCCGCTGGCGCTGGTGCTTCTCTTCAAATACACGCCGCTTGCGGGTCTTGTACTAGCCTTCAAGGATTACAAGATCGCCAAGGGCTTTTGGGGAAGCGAATGGGTCGGGATGGAGGTCTTTCAGGAATTGTTCGCCAAGCCGGACTTTGCCCGGGCCGTACGCAATACGCTGCTGCTCAACATTATGGATCTGATCTTCAGCTTTACGGTGCCGATCTTCCTGGCGCTGCTGCTGCACGAGGTCAAGAACGTCCTGTTCAAGCGGGTCAATCAGACGCTGCTGTATCTGCCGCATTTTCTGTCTTGGGTCATCGTGGGAGCGATGGCGTACCAACTGCTCGGCGAAGGCAACGGCATGATCAACAATCTGATCGTGACGCTGGGCGGAGACCGGATTCCGTTCCTGCAGGAAGACATGAACTGGCTGATCAGCTATCTGGCGATCGGCATCTGGCAGAGTATGGGCTGGGGCACGATCATCTATCTCGCCGCGATGAGCAGTATCAATCCGGAAATGTACGAAGCGGCCACCGTCGACGGCGCAAACCGCTGGCGCAAAATGTGGAACATCACGCTGCCTTCGATCCGGCCGACCATCGTGACTCTGCTGATCATGAGTCTGGGCGGCGTCATGGGCGGTTCGTTCGAACGGATCTTCTCGCTCCTGAACCGGGCCACGACCGAATTTACGACCACGATCCCGGTACTGGTGTACCGCTGGGGGATCGAGGGCGGAGACATCAGCCGCGCAACCGCGCTGGGACTGTTCCAGGCGCTGATCGGATTGGTGCTTGTGCTGACGGCCGACCGGGTCGCCAAGAAAATGGGCGAAGACGGATTGCTGTAGTCGCAGACATCCGAATCTACCTTCAAAGAAAGGAGCAACACGATGAAAGCCGCAAAATCCCTTCCGGTCGGCAGCAAAAAAAGCTTCGATGTCTGGGGATTTGTGATCCACGCCTTGTTGGTGGTCATTTCCCTTGTCTGTCTGCTGCCTTATATGCATATCGTCGCCAAGTCGTTCAGTGAAGATGCTTACGTCATCGCGAACAAAGTC
This sequence comes from Saccharibacillus qingshengii, assembly GCF_013185195.1. GTDB lineage: Bacteria > Bacillota > Bacilli > Paenibacillales > Paenibacillaceae > Saccharibacillus > Saccharibacillus qingshengii. Next base: position 113,412 of record NZ_JAAZWC010000012.1, on the reverse strand, counting down.
TTCCTGCTGCCCAAAGGATTCTCGATCGAGGCGTACGCCAAGATTTTCGCCGATGCCAGCATTCTTCGCTCGCTCTACGTCTCGGTGATCGTCACCGTTCTGTTCACCATCCTCGGGATGGTCGTCACGGTGTGCGCGGCGTATCCGCTGTCCCGCAGACAGCTCAAAGGCCGCTCGACCCTGACCTTCATCTTCTTGTTCACGATGTACTTCAGCGGCGGGATCATTCCCGAATACATGCTGATCAACAATCTGGGTATGCTCGATACGATGTGGTCGCTAGTGCTGCCGCTGTCGTTCAGCGCCTTCAATCTGTTGATCATGAAAACGACGTTCACCCACAGCGTGCCGGTCAGCCTGGAGGAATCCGCGCGGATCGACGGAGCCGGACACTTCCGGATCCTCTGGAGTATCGTGCTGCCTCTGTCCAAGCCGATTCTGGCCACCTTGTCGCTCTTCTACGCGGTCGGGCGCTGGAACGCTTACCAGGACGCGCTGTTCTATATCAAACATAATGTCGATCTGCGCCCGCTGCAGTTGAAACTGTATTATCTGATCGTCCAGGCGACCGAGAGCTTCCAGCTTGAGGCGACCGAAGTGACACTGAGCAATCCCGAAGTCATGAAAGCGGCGGTGGTCGTATTCGCGACGATTCCGATCATCTGTATCTATCCGTTCGTGCAGAAGTATTTCGTTCAGGGCACCATGTTGGGCGCGGTCAAAGAGTAGGGATAACTTTTTGAAGAAAAATGGAGGGGGTCTGGCGATGAATCGAAAGAAAAGAAAAGCTTCGCTGTTCGTGACGGGTCTTGCGCTGGTCGGGCTGTTGGCGGGATGTACGGGAGGCGGCGGTAAGGAAGCGGCGAGTTCTCCGGCTGCGGAGACACCGGCCGAAGGGTTCGCGGATTATTCCAAAGGTTTCCCCGAGAAAGTCAGTCTGGATATCCCCGTCTACGAGCGCGCTTTTGAAGGATGGAACGTAACCGACAACTTCTATACCCGCTGGATCCAAAAGGAATTCGGCGACAAGTATAATGTAAGCGTTAACTTTGTGCCAATTACCCGCAGCAGCGAAGTGACGGATTTCGAGCAGCTGCTGGCTTCGCACAAAGCGCCGGATATCATTTTCCACTACGATATGCCCCAAGCGCTTGCTTATTACGGCGAAGAAGTGCTCCAGGAGCTGAACCATGAAGAAGTGGAGCATTACGCCCCGACTTATTGGAAGAACATGGGGGAGACGATCAAGCAGTACGGCACCATCGACGAGAAGAACACCTTCGTCTTCGCTTCGCGTCCGAATGCGGACAACTTTACGAGCATCATCCGCAAAGACTGGGTCGAGCAGGTCGGAATGAAGATGGAAGATCTGACTTCGCTTGAAAAATACAACGAGATGCTGAAAAAGTGGAAAGAAGCAGGGCTCGGCACGACGGGCGGCAGCTTGATCCAGAACTCGTTCAACTACAATTATGCGTTCCGCGACTGGCCGTTCGACGAGAAATACCGGGCGCTGTACTCCGATCTGTCCGTAGCGGATTTTACGACGGCCGATACGGAGCGGTATCTGCGCAATCTGAACTACCAGTACAACAACGGCCTGATCGACCGCGAGTTCTATCTGCGCGACGACGATTCCAAGATCAAAGCGGAGTTCGTGGCGGGCAAAACGGGCACGTACGGCACGTATCTCACCAACAACACGGATGTGTTCGAAGCGACGCTGAAAAACAATCCGAAAGCCGAATTCGCCATTGTTCCTCCGTATGCGGGAGTACCGGAAGGCCTCGAGCCCCAAGGACGCGCCTACTGGCCGTTCGGCATGATCATGGGCATTAACTACGAATCGACCGACATGGAACGGGCGGCCGTATGGATGTACCTGGATTGGATGAGCCAACCGGAGAATCTGTTCCTGCTGCAGAACGGGGTCGAAGGCGAGAACTACAAGCTGGATGCGGAAGGCATCGCCGTACGCGATCCCGAGTTCAAAGGCGAATCCGTACTGGCGCAGAACAACAACAAAGACTATTGGGCGCTTGTGACCGAGACGGCGCAGTACCCGGATCCGGAAACGACGCTTGCGGCCAACAAACGGAACTGGTCGCCGCCGGGACACGAGTATCTGGTCGAAGACCTGGTCAAATATTATAATGAAGTCGAAGAATTCCGTACGCCGGATGCGCTGTACACGGTCGTGCTGGAGAACGTCAACGATTACAAAGCCGATCTCAACGTCCTGTTCCAGGAATTGTACCTCAAAGTCGCGCTGGCTCCGGAAGACCAGTTCGACAAGCTGTACGAGGAAGCGAAGCAGCAGTATCTGGACGCGGGCTATCAGGAGATTCTGGACGAGAAACAGGAAGCGATCGACGCGGGCAGCTATAAGTAAGGCGCGTTAACAGCCGGCAGCCTACAGCCAAAAGATGCATGTTTTCGCGCCGGATCTCTGCTCGGCTCCGTGCGCAGTTTGAAAGGCGATCGCCGGGAAAGCGAACGTTTCAATAATCAAAAGGAAGGCCCGGCCTCTCCATGTGCGACATGGACGGGGGCGGGCTTTTTGCCTGCCCAAAAGAAGATCTGCCGGCCGCCTGTTCGAACAGGCGTTGAGGAAGATTCGCCGTACGGTTATAATGGCGGTATTTCAAGGCCATGCTCCGCAGTCGGCATCCCGGCTCCACTGCTTCCCGCCAGACGAAGCCGGCCGAGGATAAGCAAACGGCGGGAACAGGAACAGGAGGACAAGAAGATGGACGAACGAGATCCCCTATTACGCGAAAAAAAAGCGGCCGGGCCGACACCGGACTGTCAAGAAGGTCGCCCGGCTGCCCGGATCGATCTGAATTGCGATCTCGGCGAGAGCTTCGGCGCCTATACGCTGGGGCGCGACGCCGAAATTCTGCCGTACGTCACGTCGGCCAATATCGCCTGCGGCTTCCATGCCGGCGATCCATCCGTCATGCGGCGGACGGTCCGGCTGGCGCTTGCGGCGGGCGCGGCGATCGGCGCCCACCCCGGACTGCCGGATCTGGCCGGCTTCGGCCGGCGGAACATGGACGTCACGGCGGACGAAGTCTACGCGATGACGGTGTACCAGATCGGCGCGCTCGAAGCGATCGTACGCGCCGAAGGCGGAACGCTGCGGCACGTGAAGCCGCACGGCGCGCTGTACAATATGGCCGCGGCCCGGGCGGATCTGGCGGAAGCAATCGCCGAAGCCGTATACCGGACGAACCCGGGCCTCACGCTGCTCGGCCTGGCCGGCGGCGAGTCGACCCGCGCCGCCGAACGGCTCGGGCTGCGAACCGCGCACGAAGCGTTCGCGGACCGCGGCTATCGCGCGGACGGCTCGCTCATGCCGCGCGGGCTTCCCGGCGCGCTGATCGGGGACGCCGGCATCGCGGCGGCCCGGGTTGTGCGCATGGCTCTCGAAGGGCGCGTCTCCACCCCGGAGGGAGAAGACGTGCCGCTGCGTGCCGATACCGTCTGCCTGCACGGTGACGGGGAACACGCTCTTGAATTTGCCCGCCGGATTCGGGCGGCCTGCGAAGGCGCCGGAATCGAAGTTCGGCCAGTGGGAGACGCTTAGAACAGCATGAACGGTGCAGGGAAAGACTGGCCGAAAATAATGGGATAAATCGGCTCATCGCGTCCCATAAGCGAGCAGGGGGCCGAATAGCTGCAGCAGGGGTAGGCGAATCGGACGGGAAGATGGGAAAGGGAGGCGGAGTATGGAGGGAAATCCGGAAAATGAATGTCTTGGACAGGAAGACGGCAAGCAGCAGGGCCAGTGCGGCGAGAGCACTCGGAGCTCCGGGAACAAGAAAGAACGCGTCTTGGAAATCGAGCCGCTGGGCGAAACGGCGCTCCGAATTGTGCTGGGAACGGAAATCGCTCCGGACGTACAGCGGGAAGTGCGGCGTGTGATGCGGCAGTTGGAAGACTCTCCGCTGCCGGGGATGATCGAAGCAGTGCCTTCGTTTGCGGCGGTGACCGTGTTCTATGATCCGCTGCACACGGCACAAGAACTTGGGGTGCCGGCACATATTCAGGGCAAGAGCAGGACTTCAAAAGCAGGAACGAAGCGGAAAAACTGGCTTTCCGTATTCGAACTTGCGGCTGATTGGCTGAGCCGTCTCTCCCTGACGGACATCGACGAAGAAGGTCTTCAGATTCGGACCGTCGATATTCCGGTGCGGTACGGCGGCGAATTTGGCCCGGATCTGGAATTCGTCGCGGCCCATAGCGGACTGACGACGGAAGAGGTCGTTCGTATTCATGCAGCGGGGGAGTATCCGGTATATATGATCGGATTCGCCCCCGGATTTCCTTATCTGGGCGGGATGGACGAGCGGATCGCCGCTCCGCGGCTCGATACGCCCCGAAAGGCCGTGCCGGCAGGAGCAGTCGGGATTGCGGGTGGGCAGACCGGGGTGTATCCGATATCGACACCGGGCGGCTGGCGGATTATCGGGCGGACCCCCACTGCCTTATTCCGACCGGAGCGTATGCCGCCGAGTCTGCTGCGGGCGGGCGACCGGGTCAGGTTCGTGCCGGTTACGGCGGAGGAATATGCGGATCTGGCGCTTGACGACAGCCTGCAAACGGTTCCCGATCCCAAATCCGGCACCGATCGTAAGCCGGCTTACACGCTGAAGGCAGCAGGCGAAAAGCCCGCCAGGGAGAGTCGTGAACAAGCAAAGACGAACGCTATTACCGTGCTGAAGCCCGGTCTGCTGACCACGCTTCAGGATCTCGGTCGTCCGGGTTATCAGCAGTACGGCGTAACGGCCGGCGGTGCCATGGACGGTTACGCGCTGCGCACCGCCAATCTGCTCGCGGGCAATGCCGAGAGCGAAGCTGCGCTCGAGATTACGCTTACCGGGCCCGGGCTCCGCTTCGAACGCGAGTCGCGGATCGCGCTGACCGGTGCGGATCTGGCGCCTTCGATCGGTGGCGAGCCGCTGCCGATGTGGCGGCCCGTCGTGGTGCGGGCCGGGGCCGTGCTGGAATTCGGCACGGCCGTGCAGGGCTGCCGCGCGTATCTCGCGCTGGCGGGAGGCTTCGGCGCGCCCGAGGAGATGGGCAGCCGAAGCACCGATCTTCGAGCCGGCCTGGGCGGGCTCGAAGGCCGCGCGCTGCGCGCGGGCGATGTCCTGCAGGTGCGGACATCGCCTGCCGCTGCGCGGTCCGCTTCGGGCGGGATTGTACCGCTGCGCGGAATCGGGCCCGAAGCGGACTTCGCCGCGGCGGCCTGGCACGTCGCACACGGCTACATCGCCGGCCTTGCGGATTGGGCCGGTTTCCCGGCAGCCGCTGCCGCTTCGTCTATCGCTGTTCGTTTTACCCGGGGGACGCATTTTGCCCGCTTTGACGAAGCCAGCCGCGCGGCGCTGCTCGACTCCGCTTTTGGTGTCACTCCGCAGTCCGACCGGATGGGCTGCCGACTGTCGGGTCCGGCGCTTGCCCTTGCGCATCCGCTGGAACTGATCTCCGAAGCGGTTGCCCCGGGTACCGTGCAGGTACCGCCGGACGGCGGACCTATCGTATTGACGGCCGACCGGCAGACAACGGGAGGATATCCGAGAATCGCGCAGATCGCCGCGGTCGATCTGCGCATCGTGGCCCAACTTCGCCCGGGGCAGACTATTCGCTTCGTCGAAATTTCGCTGGAAGAAGCGGAGCGGCTGTACATGGAGCGTGAGCGGGAATTGGAACGGCTTCGGATCGCGATCCGGCTGCGCAGCCGCTAATGAATGAAGCACGCGATCATGCCACCCTTTTTAATCAGGGAAGCCGTACGCGAAAACAAGACCATTCGAGGAGGAAGCCCATGCTGCCGAATATTTCAAAATCTTTGACTGCCGCCGCAAGCATTCTGCTGGCAGCGGCATCGCTCGCCGCCTGCACGGCGCCGTCTACCTCGGCTTCGGCGGTTGCCGCCGCCGCTCCGCCTGCCGCTGCGGGCTCCGCCGCCGCTCCGCCTGCCGCTGCGGGCTCCGCCGCCGCTCCGCCTGCCGCTGCCGCCTCCGTCGTATCCGCCGCCCAAGCGGACCCCGCCCCCTATTACTATGTCGCACCGGACGGCAGCGACAAGGACGGCACGGGCGCGAAGGCTCGCCCATGGAAGACCGTGCAGCGCGCCGCGGATGCCGCCATGAAGAGCGGCGGCACCGTGTATCTGCGCGGCGGCCTGTACAGCCAGCGGCTCAAGCTCGCCGGAGAACCGGGCGCGGCGGGCTCCGCCGCGCGCCTGACCGTCGCGAGCTATCCGTCGGAGACGGCGGTGCTCGACGGCACGAACCTGTCCGCTTCGGACAAGGGCAGCCTGATCGAGCTGGACGGGGCCAGCCGCGTAACGATCCGCGGCCTGGAGCTGCGCAATTACAAGACGTCCGCGTTGGACGTCGTGCCGATCGGCATCCATGTGCACGGAGCCGGCCGGGGCGTCCGGCTGCTGGATAACCGAATCCACGATATCGGCAGCACGGCTGTGCCTGCAGGCCGTGAACTTGCGGGCCGCGACGCGCACGGCATCGCGGTGTACGGCACGCAAGCGCCGGCTTCGATCTCCGATCTGACGATTGCCGGCAATGAACTGTACCGTCTGACGCTCGGCTCGAGCGAAGCGCTCGTGCTGAACGGCAACGTCGAACAATTCGTCGTGGAGAACAACTATGTCCATGACAACGACAATATCGGGATCGATGCGATCGGCTTCGAAGGCACGTCGCCGAAGACGAAATACGACCAGGCCCGTGACGGAGTGATCCGCGGCAATCTCGTCACCGGCAGCACTTCCGTCCGCAATCCTTCCTATGGCCGCCGCATCCCGAACGGCAGCCATTCGGCCGGCGGCATTTACGTCGACGGCGGACGGGATATCGTCATCGAGCACAATCGAACCGAACGCAACGATATCGGCATCGAGATTGCGTCGGAACACGCGGGCCGCTCGACTTCGGGCATCACCGTCCGCAGCAATGTCGTCGTCTATAATGCCATGACCGGGATTGCGCTCGGCGGCTACGACAAAGACCGCGGTTCCACGGCGGACAGTATCGTGACCGGCAACACGGTCGCTTACAACGATACGCTGGAATGGGGGACCGGCCAGCTGTATCTGCAATTCGACGTCAGGAACAATATCATCCGCAATAATATTTTCGCCGCGTCCGCTTCCGGAGCCCTGATTCTCAACGAGTATACCGAGAATGTCGGCAGCTTGGTCGACTACAATCTGTACTTTGCACCCAATGCCAAACAGGCGACCTGGACGTGGAAAAACAAAACGTACAAAAGCTTCGCCGCCTACGCCAAAGGTTCCCGGGGCGATACCCATTCGCTGTTTGCCGATCCGCTGTTCGCGGCGCCGGCTTCCGGCAGTTTCCGGCTGCAGGCCGGTTCTCCCGCTTCCTTGTCCGGCATCGCCGACCGCGTGCTGAGCGCCGCTCCGGATCCTGACGGACGCCCGCGTGGAGCCGGCGTCGGGGGACGTCCGAGCCGCGGCGCATACGAGTAACAAAGCCGCCTTGTCCCCGTTTGATTTGTCCGTTTGATGTGATCGATCTAACAAATCAAGGAAAAATCCTCCTAAGAAGGTGAACCTATGACAAAAGGAATCGATTCCCTGGATACATTGGCGGCGGTCATCCCTCTGCTCAAAGCGGCGATGCCGGTCGAAATATCCATTGCACTGTGCGACAAGGAGCAATTTACAGCCTATTAGCCGGGTACCCATATCGATTTGAAGATCAAGCCGGGTCAGCGGCTGCAGACGGGAGAACCGTTGATGCAGGCGATCCGGGAGGATCAGGCGCTGCGCGCGGAAGTGCCGGCCGAGTTTTACGGATTTGCTTTTACGGGTACGGCGACGCCGGTGAAGGATACGAGCGGCCGGGTAATCGGCGGCATTGCGGTTCAGGTGCGCCGGCACAGCGAACTGGTCGAGATTGCCGACCGGATCGCCGAGTCGCTATCGGGCGCCACCGAACGCATCTCGCATCTCGCGGCAGGATCGAATCACCTTGCGGACGTATCCGGTGAGCTGCTCGGATTGTCCCGGGAGGCGGAAGAAAATGCCCACGGCGCCGACGACGTGGTGCGGATGATCAAGGAAGTCGCGGACCAGACCCATATGCTCGGCATCAACGCGGCGATCGAAGCGGCGCATGCCGGGGAGAAAGGCGCGGGCTTTGGCATCGTCGCTTCCGAAATCCGCAAGCTGTCCGGACAGACGGTCACTTCGACGAACAGCATTCGGGACACGCTCGGCACGTTCAAAAAGCTGACGGCGCAGATGAGCGGTTCGGTAGAGCGTATTGCCGGCACGGGTCAGGATCAGGCGCAGTCGACCGAGCAGCTGTCCGCGATGATCGAAGAGATTCGCGAAATGGCGCTTAAGCTGAACGAATTTGCCAAGCAGCTGTAACCCTCTGTTCATGTCCCTATCTTTTCAGACAAAAAACTCCCGAAACGACGACGCTTGGGCATCGGTCGTTTCGGGAGTTTGGCGTACCGGGAACTGTGGCGGTTCTGCTCGGACAAGGCGATCGGGCCAGGCCTGACGGACAAAGCGCCGGCTCATGCGCCCGGAGGGCTTACTGTCACCCTTTGGCCGGAAAGCCGGGACCCGACAGCACGCTGTTGACGAGATCGCCCATGCCGTCCCAGGAACCTTTCATCAGGAACTCATCCTGCAGCTTGAGGTTCCAAGGCCGCGGAATACCGATTGTCCGCTTGCCGGCCTCGCGCGCAGCGAGCAGATTATGCGGCCCGTCGTCGATCAGCAGGTCGAATTCGAGCAGATATTTGCGTTTGGCGACAAAGAAATTCTCGAACGGGATGAACGGCATATGGCGCTGCAGCCAAGCCCATTTCTCCGGTACGGCCGTAGGGCGTGCCGCCGTTACGATAATGACGTCGTGTTCTTCGCTGATCCGGCGCACTTCCTCGATCGTGTGCTCGTCGAACACTTCCAGTTCTTCGTACAGCTTGGGCCGCCCGAAGAAAATCTCTTCGTTGCATTCCGGATGCCAAATCCCACTGAGATCGAAGCTGACGATCTGGTCGATCGACAGCTGCAGATCCGGATAAGCGGCGTTATGATAATGAAGGGCCTTCGGCACCAGATGACAGATTGTGTCGTCCATGTCGATGGCTACGATTTTTTTGCTCATGCTTTTTCTCTCCCGGCTTGAAAAATAAGATTGATTCTCGTGAATATGCAGATACTTGCATTGTAGCGAAGTTGACGCGCAATGGCAAAAAAATGCCGGGAAGAGCGGCCGAATTCGATAGGGCAGGGCTTGTCCCCGGCAGACCGGTGCATCCTCGAAGTTGCTTTTTGCCTGAGAAAAGGGTAAGAACGAGGGAGTGCCGACGGGTCTCGGACCGAAAATTCGGGAGGCCGCGGCGTTTTACGAAACAACACGAACCGGAGGAATCAACATGACATCATCAGGCAATCGCGGCTCGGGATCCGGGCCGGATCCTCAGCGCAAGAACAGCGGCAGGCCTCAGCGCAGCCTGCTCTCGATTCTGGCCACGGTCGTTGTGCTGGGCCTGCTTCTGTTTACGGATCCGGGCCGCAATCTGCTGGACAGCCTGCTCGGCGAAAACGGCGGAACCTCGCAAACGGAAGATACGCAGCAGAGCAGGCAGTCCCCCGCACCGGCGACCACGGAAGACAAGCCGCAGGGCGGTTCGCAGCAGGCGGATACGCCGGAACCGGGAGCGCAAGAACCGGCCGACGGCCGAATAGCCGCGACCGTGGACCGGACCGTCGACGGAGATACCTTTATCGCGAACCTGGAAGACGGCAGCCGGGAGCGGGTCCGCATGCTGCTGCTCGATACGCCGGAGACCAAGAAAGAAGGGACCGCTGTGCAGCCCTTCGGACCGGAAGCGAGCGAGTATACCAAGAAGCTGCTGACTGGGCGGACCGTCGAATTGGAATTCGACGAGGAGCAGCGCGATCAATACGATCGGATGCTGGCATACGTCTATCTGGACGGGGAACTTGTAAACGAGCAGCTGCTGGAGCAGGGACTCGCCCGTGTCGTCGTGTATCGGCCGAACGATAAATACGTCGACGAATTCCGCGAGATCCAGAATGAAGCCAAGCGGAAAAAAATCGGGGTATGGAGCATCGAAGGTTATGCCGACAACCGCGGATTCCATCCCGAAGCGGCAGAGTGATCGTTGGCGCTAACGAATCGCGATCACGCTATAGGGCCGGATTCGCATGTTTTTGGTTTCTAACGAATCGGTATACCGCTATTTCGCCTCAACTTCGCTTTTACACACGAAATTCCGTCCATAGCGTTATGAGGGTTCGTTAGAAGCTTCGTAGACGTGCGGCAAATCGCAAATGCCGGGCTGTTGGGGAAATAACGGATCGGCAAGCCGAGCCTGAGATCCGTACTCTGCCCAGTCCAAACGCCTACCAAAAAGAGACGCCCCATCGGGACGTCTCTTTTTAGTAGGCGCTATCGCAGAATACGGCTGTCGTTGAATCCAACTATCGCAGAATCCAGCTATCTTCGAACAACGCTGGGCGGAATTTTTCACACCTGCTCCTGCTCGATCTTGATCCAGCGCGTCGCCCAACCCTGAATATCGTCCATCAAGGGTGCGAGATCGCGGCCCATTTCGGTCAGCGAATATTCGATCCGTACCGGCTTTTCCGGATATACGGTGCGCAGCACGACGCCGGCTTCTTCCAGTTCTTTGAGGCGCTCCGACAGCACTTTGCCGCTCAGATTGGACAGCGAAGTCTCGATATCCACGAAACGGCGCGGGCCGTCCAGCAGGCGGTAAATAATAAGGGTTGTCCAGCGTTTGCTGAGCAGTCCGATGGCTTTTTCGAATCTTGGGCACAGTTGGGTCAGATCTGCTGCCAATGGAATCACGCTCCATTCATTATTCTTAGTGAGAAGTCCTGTTGATTATCCGTCGAGAAATCTATGCTTATAAGCCCGAACCTGCGGGCCGTGCGAAGGTGTAAGGTGGGGGATGCTTTCCACTTTATTATACATCAGTGATTAAAATAAACAAGCTTACAATTAGTAATAATTAAAACTTGACTTCGTAACATTTATTAAATATACTCGGTTACATAAAGTAATTTACGCACATGGTCGTATACGCTGCACCACCCTATATCCAGTTTCGTTAGAACACCCGCAATCGGAGGAAAAAAGATGGAACGACAGACGGAAATTTGTATAGTGGGCGGAGGCCCGGCCGGCACTTTGCTGGCGTGCCTGCTGGCCCGCCGCGGCGCGGACGTTGTGCTGATCGAGAAACAGTCGGTACCCGGACCGTCGTTCCGAGGGGAGATCCTGAACGGCGACGGCGAACGGGTGCTGAGCAAGCACGGACTGTTGGAGAAAATCGAGCCGGAAGCGGTGCTGCCGCTGGTCCGGCTTGAATACTGGGACAATCGCCGCGTCGTCAAGACCATTCTGCCGGATACGGCGGGTGGCAATGTCGGCATTCATATTCCTCAAGCCGACCTGCTGTGCGCCCTGCTGGATGAAGCCGCCGCTTATCCGAACTTCACGTATATGCCCGGCACGACCGTACGCGGCCTGCTGCAGAGCGAAGACGGCCGTTACGCCGGCGTGAAGATCCGTACCGGCAGCGGAGAAGACGGAGAGATTCGCAGCCGCGTCGTGGTCGGCGCCGACGGCCGTTATTCGTCGGTCCGCAGACACGCCGGAATCCCGGCAAGCACGGAAGGCCACGGTTACGATCTGCTGTGGGCAAGAATCCCCGCACCGGAAGGCTGGGAGCCGGTCATGTGCTCGACGATCCAGAACGGACAGCAGCTGCACCTGTTCACCCAGGCCCGGGGTTACGTGCAGGTCGGCTGGAACATCGAGGAAGACTCGTACAAAGAGCTGCGCAAGCGTCCGTTCGAAGAACTGACCGATACGCTGATCCAGGCTTTTCCGAAGCTTGAGCGAAGCGTACGGAGCCATATCAAGTCGTGGCAGGACTTCGTGCTGTTGGATATTTTCAGCAGCAGCTCGGAACGCTGGGCAAGGCCCGGCCTTGTCCTGATCGGCGATGCGGCACATACGATGACGCCAACCGGTGCGTTCGGATTGAACGAAGCGCTGTGCGACGCGGATGTGCTGCACGAAGAACTGCTGGCCTGCCTGGAACGCAGCCAGGATCCCAATGCGCCGCTGGAACGGCTTGAACAGCGCAGACGCGCGGATGTGGAGCGCAGACAGCTCGAGCAGGTGGCGATGGAATCCGCGTATGCCCAAAATTTTAACATTTAACAATACAAGTGACGATAAGAGACAGACAACCGGTAAACTAAATGAAGTTGGACCGAAATAAATTAAATTTTAATCTTTTTGATCCAAAAGTGATCCGAATCGGAATGACCTGCGAATACACCAAGAGAGATTTTTTAAAAAGGACCAGGGGCGGATCGACGGCGGAAAGTTCGCTCGCCTGCTTACCCGACTTAACCAATATGAACATAAGGATGTGCCCTCACATGTTGAACAATCGTGCAGCATTTATACTGAAAGACAGTATTCACAACGTTTCTTCGCCCCTGAATCCAAAAGAGGGCTATATACTGGTCGGACCGATCAAACTACCTGTCAATCTGGACGGCGAGACGATCGTTTTCCAATGGTACAGCTGGATGAAAGAACCGGAAGGCGGCCAGGACATGTCGCCCGAGGCGCTGATCCGCAGTCTGCCGCAGATGAACCTGGCCGAAGGCCAGCAGTCGAGCGTACTCGTATACGGCGATTTCGAACATTCCCCGGACGCGTTGATCCGGATGCACAGCATCTGCCATACGGGCGATATTTTCGGCAGCAAGAGATGCGACTGCGGCTATCAACTGCACCAGTCGATGAAAATGATCGCCGAACACGGTTCCGGAGCGCTCTTTTACCTGGCCAATCATGAAGGACGCGGCATCGGCCTGTTCAGCAAAGCGATGGCCTACATTCTGCAGGAGCAGGGTATGGATACCGTCGAAGCGAATCTGGCGCTCGGGTTCGAAGACGATACCCGCAACTACGACGGCGCGATCGGCGTGCTGAAGTTCCTGCGCCCGCTGCCGGTTACGCTGATTACGAACAACCCGCGCAAGCTTGAAGCACTCAAAGCTTCCGGGATGAACGTGTCCGGCCGCACGCCTCTCTGGGGCGACGTGTCGGAGTTCAACGAGAAGTATCTGCGCACCAAGGTCAACCGGTCCGGCCACTTTGCGACGCAGAATCCGATCGAAGGTCTGACGGAACTGCCGGCTGCCGAAGGAGGAGACTGACGAAGCATGAGCGAACTGTCCCTCCACGAAAAATATATGCGCCTCGCCCTTGAGAATGCGCGTGCGGCGCAGGGCCAGACGGCGCCCAATCCGCTAGTCGGCTCGGTCATCGTAAACGACGGCCGCCTCGTCGGTATCGGCGCCCATCTGAAGCCCGGCGAACCGCATGCGGAAATTCATGCGCTGCGCATGGCCGGGGAGCATGCCCGGGGCGCGACGATCTATGTGACACTCGAGCCCTGCTCGCATTACGGACGCACCGGCCCTTGTGCCGAAGCGATCGTGCAGGCGGGCCTGGCTCGCGTTGTCGTGGCCGCTCCCGATCCGAACCCGCTGGTAGCGGGCCGCGGCATCCAGATTCTGCGGGATGCCGGGATCGAAGTGATCGAAGGCGTGCTGCGCGAAGAATCCGAACGCTTGAACGAAGTGTTCAACCGCTATATCGTCGACAAGCGTCCGTTCGTCACGGTCAAATCGGCCGTGACGATGGACGGGAAGATCGCGACGCGCACCAGCAGCAGCCGTTGGATCACATCGGCCGAAGCGCGCGAAGACGTACATCGGCTGCGCCATGAGAGCGGAGCGATTCTGGTCGGCGTGCAGACGATTCTGCACGACGATTCGCAGCTGAATACCCGGCTGCCCGGCGGCCGCAATCCGCTGCGCGTCGTGCTGGACAGCACGCTGCGCATTCCGGAGAACGCCCGGGTCATCACGGACGGCGAAGCGCCGACCTGGATCTTTACCGGCTCGAACGCCGATCCGGATAAGCGCAGACGGCTGGAAGAAGCCGGCGTACGCGTGATCGATACGACAGGCGAACGGGTGAATCTCGGCGAAGTGCTCGATACGCTCGGAGCGGGCGAGATTTCTTCGCTCCTGGTCGAAGGCGGCGGACAGGTGATCGCTTCCTTTGTCGAGCAGGGTCTGGCGGACAAGCTTGTCTTGTACATGGCGCCGAAGCTTGTCGGCGGCCGCGAAGCTCCGACCTTTATCGAAGGTCTGGGTATCGCGGATATGAACGATGCCGTCGGATTGACGGGACTTCAAGTCAAACAGCTGGGGCCGGATTTGAAGTTCGAAGCGTATTTTCCGAAGAAGTGAAGACGGTCTGGCAGTGGATTCCTCAGCGTACTCCCAGCCTTTATAAATAAAAAGAAGCCGGTTCCCTCAATAGGGGAACCGGCTTCTTGCCGTGTCGCTATTTCTTCTCGATATCGGCTTCCCGGCGATGCCAGCTTGCCGTGCCGTCGTCTTCGACGATCGATATCGCCGCGTCGGCGATATCCGGGTTGGTGGTCAGTTCTTTCTGAATCCGGAGCTTGATATCGTCGGCGTCGCCGAGCGTCAGGCCCGTCCGCAGTTCGACCACCGCATCCACGTGATAATAGCGGCCTTCCTGAATGATCCGCATACTTCCGATATCGCGTACATCGGGATCGGCCAGTATGGTCGAAGACACGCCGTCCTCGACGTCCTGCGGCGCGGAGACGCCGATCAGGCCGATCATGTTGTCGTAGCCGACCCGGAACGCGACGGCGATCATCAGCAGGCCGATCAGCGTCGTGACCAGTCCGTCGATCAGCGCGAAGTTGGTGAACGCGACGACCACGACAGCGACCAGTGCGAAGAAAGCGCCGAGTACGGCTACGATATCTTCATAGAACACGAGGCGTGTCGGAGGCGCGGCGCGGCCGACGTTCTTGAATGCGGCCGGAAGCAGGGCGAAGCCCGAAGCTTTGGGCGCGCGGGCTTCTTTGAGGATTTCCTTCGAAGCTTTGATCAGGATGGCGCCGTCGACCAAGATGTTCAGAATCAATACGCCGACGTTGATCCAGAAACCGCTCGAAGCTTCGGCCGGATGCCGGAGCAGGTGGATCCCTTCGTGGATCGTTTCGTACGCCATGATCGTGACGACGATAACCGCGATCATGCAGAAGATGTTGATCACGCGCCCGAAGCCAACCGGGAACCGGCGGCTCGGCCGGCGTTCGGACAGCACGCTGCCGACGAAGACGAAGCCCTGGTTCACGGCGTCCGCAAGCGAGTGCATGGCCGAGGCGAACATGGCGCCGCTACCGGTAAAAGCCGCAGCCGCGCCTTTGGCGGCGGCCAGTACGGCATTGCCGGCCATGGCGACGGCGGAAGATGTATTGCCTTTCTTGATCAATGAGCCTAACGTTTCTTTCGGTTGAATCTCGGTTCGGTTTGCTTCAGCCACGAACGACTCCTCCTAACGGGGTATGGGGTTTGGGCGAATACGACTTACGTACAGCTTATGTATATCCCCTGCGGGGATTCCCTGCCTAATATGTACCCCGAATCGGTGCCGTGGAACAGAACGGTCACCGATTCTTTTGAAGGAGGATGGACTTGGGTCCGGCAGCGTGCCGATCCAGGCGTCCGATTTTCCGAATTTTTACGCGTTGCTCTCCGTTTATGTTGCCGCTCCGCCGCTTCCGTATTCGCCGGCATACCAGTCGATCATCCGGCGCGCGATACTGCCCCGGGGCGGAATATTCGGCAGTTCATCCGGGCCGAACCAGTTCGCTTCCGCAATTTCTTCGCCGTCGACCGTAATCTCGCCGCTTTTGTATTCCGCCACAAAGCCGATCATCAGCGAATTGGGAAAAGGCCACGGTTGGCTGTCGAAGTAACGGATCTCGCCGAGCGTGAGACCGACTTCTTCCATCGTCTCGCGCCGCACACAGTCTTCGAGCGTCTCCCCGGCTTCGAGGAAACCCGCGATCAGACCGTGCATTTTGTTCGGGAAACGGGCCGAGTGCGCCAGCAGAATCTTGCCGTCTTTGAGGATTGCGGTGATGACGGCCGGCGAGATACGCGGATAATGGCTGAGCCCGCAGTTGGGGCAGACTTTGGCATGTTCGTGCCCGGCATTCGCAAGCGTGGTTCCGCAGCGTCCGCAGAAGCGGTGGGTGGCATCCCAATTCAGCATTTGCAGCGCGCGCCCGGCGACATGGAACAGGTCTTCGTCTATGCTGTCGTACAGCGGTCGCAGCGAATGGAACGAAGAACCGGCAGGCGGAACGGCGTCTTCCGGCGCTTCGGCGGCATAACAGGGCGCGCCGTCCAGCAGACCGATAAACAGCGAGCGAACCGGCGTAAAGCCCAGCGAGTCCGAATGAAGGGCGCTCGGAATAGCGGCAATCCCTTCCTGGTCGTTCAGCAGCAGTTGACCGGTCGTCGACAAGAACACGAACCAGTAGGCCGGCCGGTCCGAAGGCTCCGCGCTCAGCGCGGGGATGTAGCGGTCGTAGATGCTCGGTTTGGAAATGGGCACGGTAACAGAACCTTTCGGAGTGGATTGATCAAGCTTAGGTGCGTTTGAAGAGAGCGTAACCTTACCTTTAGCGTTGACAAGGTACAATCTTTCTTATTATGAGAGGATAGCGGATGCGGAGCAAGAGGCGTACAATATCCGTAATAGACCCGCGGAAGCGCAAACAATGAACTTTTCGCGCAAAAGGAGGATTTTCCATCATGAATCAGGCGTTAACTTTGGGCGATACGTTTGCCAAAGCGCAGTACCGGACGAGCGGCAACGGCCCGCGCAATGTGAGCGTGCTGCTGGACGCGCTTCAGCATGCGGACGGCGCGGCGCCAAGCGATATGTATGGCCGCGGCGAGATGATCGGGAACTTCGAGCGCAAGCTTGCGGACATGCTGGGCATGGAATCGGCGGTCTTTTTCCCGAGCGGCACGATGGCCCAGCAGATCGCGCTGCGCATCTGGAGCGATCGCAAAGCCAGCCGCGCGGTGGCCTACCATCCGCTCTGCCATCTGGAGATTCACGAACAAGACGGTTTAAAAGAACTGCATCATCTGGAACCGGTGCTGCTGGCAGATCCCGACCGGCTGATTACGCTGAGCGACGTCAAAGCCATGCCGGATAACATCGCCTGCCTGCTGCTTGAGCTGCCCCAGCGCGAGATCGGCGGCCAACTGCCGGAATATGCGGAGCTGGAAGCGATCTCGGCTTACTGCCGGGGTCGCGGGATCGCTCTGCACCTCGACGGCGCGCGGCTGTTCGAGATTCTGCCGCATTACGGCAAAACGGCGGCCGAAGTCTGCGCGCTGTTCGACAGCGTCTATATCTCGTTCTACAAAGGCATAGGCGGAATCGCCGGCGCGATGCTGCTCGGAGACGCCGATCTGTCAGAGCAGGCGAAAATCTGGAAAAGACGCCACGGCGGCGATCTGATCAGTCTGTATCCGTACATTCTCAGCTCGGACTATTACCTCGAGCTGCGTCTGCCGCAGATGGCGAGGTACTACGAAGAAGCCCGGGAGCTTGCGGCCTTGTACAACGCCTGCGAAGGGATTCGGACACAGCCGGAAGTCCCGGTCTCGAATATGTTCCACCTGCATATCGAAGCCACGGCGGACAAAGCGGCGGGCGTGATCGCGCATGTGCAGGCGGAGACGGGCGTTGCGCTGGCCGCCTATTTGAAAGCGGTCGGCAGCTCGTCCTGCTCGACGGAAATCTCGATCGGCGACCTGTATCGGGAAGTGCCAAAAGAAAAACTGCGCGAAGCGATCGCCATGCTTGAAAAGGGATTGGCGGCGGCGCAGGCTTGAGCCTGCGCGCCGTCCGTTGCCTCGAGCTTGCTTCGTCCGAATAGATGCCCCGACCGCCTGAAGGATCCCGGATCCTTCAGGCGGTTTTTTCAACCCTGCTTATATACATTCTGCTCTTCAGGCTTGTTACGTCAAAGTCCGGAATTCTTCGCGGTAGATCCGGTCCACGTTAGCCAGTACGCGCGGAGCCTGATCGGCGAATTTGAGATTAACGATACCTTTTTTATTAAGCAGTACCCCGGATTCGTTCCGATGAGGTCCGAACGCCGCTTCGTACAGCCGCCCGGCGCCCTGCGTCGGCGGAGCGAAGAAGAAGCGCATCAGATAATTGACGGGAAACGGGAGGCCGGATTTTTTGCCCGGACGAAGCGTGTTGTTGGGACCGGGATCGGCGCTGCGCAGCCAAATGCCGTCCGCCGCCTCCGCCGGGGCAAGCGCCTGCGTCCACAGCGACAGCGCGAGCTTGGTGTCCGCGTACGCGCCCGTCAGCGGCTTGAACGTTTTCGGCCGAGCCAGCTTGTCGGCGTCGAACGTTTTCGTATAATTGAACGCATTCGACGAGGTGCCGATCACGGTCTTCAGCGATCCGCGCAGCAGCAGCTCCTTCGTCTCGCGGTAGAGGATGTACGGCACGACCGTTTGCAGCTCGTAATGCATTTCGCGACCCTGCGGCGAGAAGGCGAGTTCCGGCAGACTGCCGCCCGCGTTGTTGAACAGCACGTCGATCGCCGTCTCTTCTTGCTTGATACGCTTCAGCGCCGCGGCCAGCTGCCGGTAATCCGTCAATTCGGCTGGGTAGACCCGCAGCCGCCCTGCTTGTATGGCCGCCGCAGTCAGCTCGTCCTCCGCCGCAAACGACGAACGGATTAGTGCGGCGACGTCCCACCCTTCCGCGAGCAGCCGGCGCGTCAGTTCCAGGCCGATGCCGTTGTTGGCGCCGGTGATCAGGGCCGTCTTGCCCGCTGTAGGAGTTGTACGAAGATTGTTCATACTGAATGCCTCCATTCGATGATTTGATGATGGAGAACAGCATATAACCTGGAGCCGACTCCAAGTCAAACGCAGCATTTTCAAAACCGCAGACTGCGTCCCGCTTTTTGACTTGGAGCGGGCTCCAACGGGTATACTCGGTTCAACGAATCTCAACCGATCAAAAGGAGCGATACCACGTGGCCGAACAAACGATCCTCCGGGCGGAGGAGACAGAAGGATACACGATCAAGCAAACCGCGGAACTGACCGGTCTGCCGGGAGATACGATCCGTTATTACGAGAAGATCGGGCTGCTGCCGAGAGCGAAGCGCAAAGCCAACACCCACCGCATCTATACCGAAAGCGACGTGCAGACGATGAAGCTGATCCTGTGCCTCAAAAAAACCGGCATGCCGCTGGAGGAGATGAAGCCTTATCTGGACATGTCCCGCACCGGAGACCTGGCCGATACCCCGGAAGCGTTCGAGCGGATCCGGCAGTATCGGGCAGAGGTGCTGGAGCAGATGTCGTCCCTGCAGACGATCATCGATTTTATCGATCTTAAGCTGCCGCAGGGCACGCTGCTGAACAAGCAGGACTGCGCCGCCGATCCTCAGGATGGGCCGGGTCTGCCGGCGAAGCGGGACAGTAAGTTTCGGTGAACGCCAAAAAAAGCTCCGAATCCGCGTTTCCCCTGTTTGGGGGACGCGTTTTTCGGAGCTTTTGTTCGTGTCTTCCATTCAGTGGAACTTTTTTCGCTCCATCGATCTCGATCAACCGACTTCAATCACCAAAGCCGCTTCAAAATACTCGCCCGGCTCAAGTCCGACCGCAAGCTCCTTGTCTTTCAATTCGCCGTCGAACTTATCCGCGTCGGCGAGGCCATGCCACGGTTCGATGCAGAGAAACGGCGCGTTCTTCGGCTGCCAGACGCCGAGGTACGGGAAGTTCTCGTACGAGACGGTCACGCTGCGCTCGCTTTTGTCGCTTCTCAGCGCAACGCGTTCCGACTTCACATCGCGGAAGATCATGGCGCCTTCCTCGAACTGTGCGCGCGTCAGCGGCAGCACGGTTCCTTTTTCCAATACGATCTCCGATTTGTCCGGTACCTGGATATTGCCGCCCGTCACGAAGAAGCGCTCCAGCGTCTCTTCCTGCTCGAACTCCAACCGATAGTCCTCGAATTCGCCTTCGCCGCCGATCGGGCAGTTGAACGCCGGATGCGTGCCAAGCTGGAAATGGATGCGTTTATCGTCGTCGTTGTCTACCCGGTACTGGACGCGCAGGGTGGAGCCTTCCAGCGTATAGGTCAGCGTAAGCGCGAATCGGTACGGGTACCTCGCAAGCGTCTGGTCGTCGTACGACAGATGGAACACGGCCCGAGACGCGTCCGATTCGACCAATCGGAACTCGCGATTGCGGGCGAATCCGTGGTTTTTGAGCTCGTACGTGCCGCCTTCGGCCCGCATTTTGCCTTCGTACACGGACCCGACGATCGGGAACAGCACCGGCGAACGGCCTGTCCAGAATGCCGCGTCGCCGCTCCACATGTACTCGATTCCCGTGTCTGTGCGTTTGAAGCTGACCAGTTCCGCGCCGAGCGGCTTGATCTCGACTGTGGCCGTATCGCTGCTTAAGATTGCGTTCATAGGTTGTTCCCTCCGGGTGAATGATTTGGTCGAGCTTGAACTGCCTTTAGTGTAGCAAAAAAAGCTTCCGCATAAAAACGCCTTCGGCGCTTGCAGGCGGGCTTCGGGAGCGCAGATTGGCTATAATGGAGGAAAGCGCGTCAGGCGCGACACACACCCCTAATGGAGGCGATTCCCATGAACGAATCCCCGCGGAACATTTCGAATGCAGCGGAAGAAGGTCCCCACGAAACCGAGCGCCACGAAGATCTCGGCGGCGGAGCGGAAGTCACGTACGTCCACAACGAGAACGGCCCGACCCTCGGCTTGTCGCCGCTGTCCGGGGTGGGCGTGATCGAGCGGGACGGGCTCTTTTTCAAAGACCTGAACCGCAGCGGCGAACTCGAACCGTACAAAGACTGGCGCCTGTCGGCGGAAGAACGGGCCCGTGATCTGGCTGCCCGCATGACGGTCGAGCAGATCGCCGGGCTGATGCTGTACAGCCGCCACCAGTCGATACCGGCGGGCAGCACGAACTGGCATGCCTCCACGTACGGCGGCAAATCTTATGAAGAGAGCGGCGCCAAGCCTTGGGATCTGACGGACGAGCAGCTGTCGTTCCTGCGAGACGATCATCTGCGGCATATTCTCGTCACGACGGTGGAGAGCCCGGCCACAGCCGCGCGCTGGAACAATCTCGTGCAGGCGTATGCGGAATCGACCGGCCTCGGCATTCCGGCCAATAACAGTTCGGATCCGCGCCACGGCTCGGATTCCGACTCGGAATTCAACGCCGGAGCGGGCGGGCGCATCTCGATGTGGCCGGAAAGTCTCGGCCTGGCGGCGTCTTTCGATCCGGCGCTCGTCCGCCGCTTCGGCGAGATCGCCGCCCGCGAATACCGCGCGCTTGGCTTGACGACGGCGCTGTCGCCGCAGGTGGACATTGCGACCGATCCGCGCTGGTTCCGTTTCAACGGCACGTTCGGCGAAGATTCGAAGCTGTCGACCGATCTCGGGCGCGCTTATATCGACGGATTCCAGACGTCGACCGGCGAAGAAGCGATCGAGGGCGGATGGGGAAGGAGCAGCGTCAACGCCATGGTCAAGCATTGGCCGGGCGGCGGTTCGGGCGAAGCGGGCCGGGACGCGCATTACGCCAGCGGCAAATACGCGGTGTATCCGGGCGGGAATTTCGCGGAGCATCTGAAGCCGTTTACGGACGGGGCGTTCAAGCTTGAAGGCGGGACGGAGCAGGCTTCGGCGGTCATGCCGTATTACACGGTGTCCTGGGAGCAGGACGCGAAGAACGGCGAGAACGTGGGCAATTCGTACAGCCGCTATCTCATTACGGATCTGCTGCGCGAGCAGTACGGCTACGATGGCGTCGTCTGTACGGACTGGCTGATCACGGCCGACGAGAATGGGGAAAAAGATTCGTTTCTCAGCGGCAAGCCGTGGGGCGTGGAATCGCTGAGCGCCGCCGAGCGGCATTACAAGCTGCTGCTGGCCGGCGTCGACCAGTTCGGCGGCAACAACGAAGCGGGGCCGCTGCTGGAAGCGTACGCGATGGGCGCGGCCGAGCACGGCGAAGAATGGATGCGGGCGCGCTTCGAGCGCTCGGCGGTCCGGCTGCTGCGCAACTTGTTCCGGGTCGGACTGTTCGAGAATCCGTATCTGGAACCGTCGGACAGCGAGCAGATCGTCGGACATCCGGACTCTATGCAGGCCGGCTACGAAGCACAGTTGAAATCGGTCGTGCTGCTCAAAAACAGCGGGAACCGGACGGTCGGAGGACGGAGCGGGGGGAGCGAAGGCGAAGGACTGCCCGTGATTCAGACCAACCGCAGAGGGGTTCTTCCGCTGCCGCGCCGCAGCAAAGTCTATATCCCGCAGCGTTATATCGCGCCGGGCCGGGACTGGTTCGGCAATCCGACGCCGGAGCGGACGGTGGACCCGTTGAACCTGGACATCGTGTCCCGCTATTTCGACGTGACGTCCGACCCGGCGCAGGCCGACTTCGCGCTCGTCTGTATCGCCAATCCGGATTCCGGGATGGGCTACAGCCGGGAAGATGCGGCGGACGGCGGCAGCGGCTATGTGCCGATCAGTCTCCAATATCGGCCTTACACGGCCGAAGGCGGGCGGACGGCGAGCCTGGCCGGGGACCCCCGGCCGAGCGACGTGCTGAACCGCGCGCATATCGGCAAATCGGTCCGGACGCGCAACGAATCGGATCTTGATCGGGTGCTCGATACGCGCGCGAAGATGGGCGACAAGCCGGTCATCGTCTCGATGACCTTGTCCAACCCGGCGGTAGTCGCCGAGTTCGAGCCCGAAGCCGACGCCATTCTGGCGAACTTCGGCCTGCAGGACCAGGCGCTGCTTGCGATTCTGTGCGGCGAGGCCGAACCTTCCGGCCTGCTGCCGATGCAGATGCCGGCGGACATGGCTGCCGTCGAAGCGCAGCTCGAAGACGTTCCGCGCGACATGGCCTGCCATGTCGATACGGAGGGCCACGCCTACGACTTCGCGTTCGGCTTGAACTTCGTCGGCGTGATCGACGACGAGCGGGTGCGGAAGTATCGGTGAGCGAAAGCGGACAAGCGATTTAAGGCTGCAAAAGATTGAGCAAGCACAGCAGCCGCCCCGGTTTCTATCCCACGTCAAAAGGAGGGTTCCACCATGCCCGAACAAACGCCGCTTCGCGAGAAGCTTACCTTCGCCATGGGCTGCTTCTGGGGACCGGAAGACCGGTTCGCCCGGGTGCCGGGCGTTACCGGAACGCGCGTGGGCTACTGCGGCAGCGATTCGCCGTCCGGATCAGCCCCGCTTGGCGCCTCGTCATCGCGTACCGTTCCCGGCGCCCCCGAACCGGCTGCTCCCGCCTGGTCAGAGCCCGGCACTGCGGCCTCCTCGCCCGACATTCCCGCTTCCGGCCACCTATCGCCCGCTCCGACCCACCGCCGCCTCGCCGGGTACTCCGAGGCGGTCGAAGTGGAGTTCGATCCGCGCATCGTTTCCTTGGAGGAGCTGCTCGCGAAATTCTGGAGCGAGCATAATCCTTCGGCGATCGAAGGTTATAAGCCGGACGATTCCCGCTATCGCTCGATCCTTTTTTACCGGAACGAAGAGCAGAGGGCGGCGATGGAGCGAATGCAGAGCGAGAGAACGGACGCCGGCCGAAGCCGTGCATGGACCGGACTTCGCCCTCTTGGCGTCTTCTATCCGGCGGAAGAGAAGCATCAGCGGTACGAAGAGAAGAAACGGGCGCGAACCCGTTCAGGGGAACAAGCCGCGGCGCAAGAGCAAAGGGACGAATAAGAGCGAAGATAGAAGGTTCCCGATCGTTCGGAGCTGCGCAGGTCGTCCGCTCTACCCGTGCACGCGCCGGATTTTCCCGGGTTTACGGCGGCAAATTTAAGATAAACGATACGCGGCTTTCTACTTTCAGGTACAATCGGGGCATAGGGGAGGGGGATCTGCATGAACCATTTCGACAAAGGCATCGAGTGCTACAACCGAAGAGACTTCCGGAATGCCGATTTTTATTTTAAAAAGGCGCTGGTGGAAAAAGGAATGGATGCCGAGACTCTCGATTACCTCGCACGCTGCCGGCTGATGCTGGGCGATTCGCGCGGCGCGCTGGAGCTGTTTGACCAGACCATGAAGATGCGGCCGACCTGGGAGAATCCGTATGCCGGCAAAGCGCGGGTATATGCGCATCGCGGCAAGAACGAAGAAGCCGAAGCCATGGCGCGGCGTGCGCTTATGCTGAATGCGGAATCCGCAGACAGCTGGTCGGTGCTGGCTTACGTCTGTGAACGAACGATGCGGCTCAAGGAAGCCAAGTCCTGCTATTTGCGTGCGATCGAACTGGATCCCCGTTTGGAAGAGGCGCATGTGCATCTGTCCGTCGTCTACTACCAGTTGGGGGAGCCTTATTCGAAGTGCTTGGAGCAGCTCGAACGGGCGCTGGACCTCAATCCGCAATCGACCGATGCCCTGTTCAACAAAGGGCTGATCAATAAAGATCTGCGCCGCTACGGAGCAAGCAAAGCGGCGTTCGAGAAGCTGCTCGCGATCGACCCGGAAGACCGGGAAGCGAATCTGGAGCTAGCGGAGCTGTACAAAAGAGACCGTCAGTACGAGAAAGCGCAGCAGTGCATGGCACGCGCCCGCGAGCGCCGATCGTATGACGGCCGGGTAGGCGCAAGATCGCAGGATCGCGGGAAAACGGATCGCTAACCGCTTGTTCCAAGCGGAGGGAAGCGGCTGTGACGGCCCGCTGTCGCATAAGGAGGCCAAGCCGATGACGAAACAACTCAATCAAGCGGAAGCACTGTCGGTGCGCCAAATTCCGTTCGCCGAAGCCGAGTATGAACAGGCGCTGAAGCTGCGCGACGAGGTGCTGCGCCGTCCGCTGGGCATGAGCATCGCGGACGACGATTTGTCCGGCGATGCCGACGCGCTGCATATCGGGGCTTTTGTCCGAAGCGGTGCCGAAGACGCTCCCGCCGAGCGGCTGGTCGGTACGCTGCTGCTTCGCGCCTTGGACGATCGGACTCTGCAGATGAAGCAGGTCGCGGTCGAAGAAGCGCGGCGCGGAACGGGAACCGGGCGGGACATGGTGCGGTTCGCCGAAGTTCTGGCCGCCGAGCTGGGATACGGCGAGATCGTCCTGCATGCGCGGGAGAACGCGGTGCCTTTTTACGAGAAGCTGGAGTATACCCGAGAAGGCGAGCGTTTCGAAGAGATCGGTATTCCGCATTACAGGATGCGCAGGGAACTGGGCTGATCTCCGCTTCGAATAATCCAAAAAACCTGAACGACCGGCAGGGAAAAGCGCCGGCTGTTCAGGTTTTTTGTCGTGGGCATCCGAGAATCTTTATTCCACATATCCTCGGACAAGTCCCAGCGGCAGCGGGCGGGGCTGCTCGCAGGTCGTAGTCAGTTCCGCATACACGCCGCTGTCCGAACTGGTATGGAACGCGTGCATGATTTCCAGTACGTGGTTCGCCAATTCGCCGTTTGCGCGCGGCGTGCCGCCGTTTACGATGCAGTGGGCCATGTCGGCGATGCCGAGCCCCCGGCTGTTCTCGGCGTATTGGTGCACGACCGGAATCTCCTTGAACTCGTTTGCGCCGGCCGGGCGCAGCAGCACCGGACCCCCGAAGTTGTTCGGATCGGGGACGAGCAGGGTGCCGAGCGTGCCGTAGATCTCGATGAACGGCAGCGTGCTGCTCCAGACGTCGAAGCTCGTGATCATTGTCGCGACCGCGCCGCCGCGAAACCGCAGCGTACCCGCGATATGCGTCGGAACTTCAACGTCAATTTTCTCGCCGAACAGCGGCTCGCTCGTGATCGTGCGCTGCTCGAACGATTTGGCCGTCATGCCCGCCACGGTCTGCGCCGGGCCGAGCAGCGAGACGAGCGCTGTCAGGTAATACGGACCCATATCGAACATCGGGCCGCCGCCGGCCTGGTAATAGAACGCCGGATTCGGATGCCAGTTCTCGTGGCCGTGGCCCAGCATGAAGGCGGTCGCCGCGACCGGCGTTCCGATATAGCCGTCGTCGATCAGCTTGCGGGACGTTTGCAGACCGGCACCGAGGAAGGTATCCGGCGCGCCGCCGAGCAGCAGTCCTTTTTCGCGAGCCAATTCGACTAGTTCGCTGCCCTGCTCGGGCAACAAGGAGAGCGGCTTTTCCACGTAAACGTGCTTGCCATGCTCCAGTGCCAGACGGCAGATGCGGAAATGGTCGCCCGGCGTCGTCAGATTGAGTACGATCTCGATTTCCGGGCTGGCCAGAATCTGCTCGGCTGTCCATTGGTTCGGAATGCCGTATTTCTCCGCAGCCGCGGCCATCCGTTCTTCGCTGATGTCGGAGATCGCATACACTTCCGTGTTGGCGAACGTCCGGGTCAGATTTTCCAGGTAGATGCCGCTGATATTGCCGCAGCCGATGATGCCGATTTTTACTTTGCGCATGGCTGTTTACCGCCTCTCGTCCGTTGGGAATAGGTTCACGTTCAGCGCGCCGCCCACAGCATGCCGCGCCGCATCAGTTCTTTGGCTTCCGGAATATCGAAAATGTTCGCCTGGTGGCCCAGCGAGTTATAGAACACTTTGCCCGCGCCCCAGCGTTTGGTGTAGACGACCGGCATCACGATTTCGCCGTTGGCGGAATGGGGGCCTTCGCTGATCTTGAACGTCGTGGTAGCCAGCACATCCACTACCGGATCGACGTGCAGGTAATACTGCTCCGATTTGACGGTGAAATCCGGGATATTCTCGATGATCGGGCTGGAAGAGGTCCGCGTCATACGCACTTCATACTCCACGCCGTCGTTGAACGGATGCGCCACCCACTGCGATCCGGTCAAAAATTGCCACTCGACGCTGTTGCGGAAAGAGTCGCACATGCCGCCGTGGCAGCCCGCCATACCCACGCCGGATTCTACCGCTTTGAGCACCGGTTGAAGCTGCTCGTTACTGATCTCGCCCATGGTCCATACCGGCACGATCAGGTCGAGCTTCAGCAGCCGTTCCTCGTCCAGAAAAGCGTCCAATGTATAAGAAATCTCCACTTCGAATCCTTCTTGACGGAGCGTTTCCGCGAAAATGTCGGCGACTTCCTTCGGCTGGTGTCCGTCCCAGCCCCCGCTTACGATCAAAGCCTGCTTGCTCATCCTATCGATCTCCCATCTCTTGTGCGAATATGAAATCTGCTGATTAATCCTACAGCCATATTGTAAAGGAAGCCCTTACACGAAGCGCGCCATATTCGTTGTGAAAGTAGACGATTTTTGCTATTATGCAGCTATTCGATTACCCGAACGGAGGCGCGGCGATGAAAGCTTTTCACGAAAATCGGATCTATGGCAGCGGTCTGCCGGTCCAGATCTCAACCGTACGCAATATCAATTTTCTGGCGCATTGGCATCACGATGTAGAATTTATCTATGTGAGCGAAGGTTCGCTTCAGGTCGGAATCAACTCCGGAACGCGAACGCTGCGGGCGGGCGAATTCGCTTTTTGCGGCAGCGGAGACATTCATTATTACGACAGCGGCCGAAGCGAGTCGGAGATTATTCTGGTCGTGTTCAACCCCCGGCTGATCGGCAGCACGGCAGGATGGCCGGAAGAAGGGATAGTCCGCTCGCCGTTTATTCCGTATTCGGAAACGGGCGCGCCGTCCGCGTTCGAACAGGAAGCGCTGGAGGAATTGGCCGGCGTGATGAAGCGGATCGAAGCGGAAGGAGCCGGAGGACGGGAGCAGTCGGATACGGTAATCACCGGGCTGCTTCATCTGCTGTGCGGGTTGGCGCTGCGTTATGCGTCGGCGGCGGGACCGGACAGCAGACGGAGCGCCCGTTCGGCCGCCCATCTCAAGGTGACGCAGGAACTGCTGGATTATCTCGATCGAAACTGCACGCTGCCGCTTACGCTTCAAGACGGAGCAGATCGGGCGCGGATGAGCGTGTTCCATTTTTCCCGGTTTTTCAAAAATGTGACCGGCATGAACTACAATACCTATCTCAACGAGCTGCGGATCGGCCGCGCCGAGCGGATGATTCTGGGCACCGATGCCAAGCTGATCGATATTGCGCTGGAATGCGGATTCGGGAATGTGCGGACGTTCAATCGGGTGTTTCGGCAGCTGCGGGGGTGTACACCATCCGATCTTCGTTATTAGATCCGTTTCCTGCTATTCGTACCTTGTTAACGCTAAAAGTAAGGTTACGACCCTTCAAGTGAACCTAAAGCATGTACGTTTGAAGGAACGTAAACCTCGGATTAAGAGTGGACAAGGTATTAGATGTAACGAAAAGTTATTCATAAAAAACGACAGAAATTGCGAACCGTTCGATGAGGCGGGGAGTCTTTGTAACGAGGCGCTTGGGGGCAGAGAAGCCGTAAAACGGCTGTATCCTCCTCCGTGCGGCCTTGATTAACTGCCGAATAAACATCCAAATATGTACTTTAAAACAGACCCACACAGGAGGAACAAATCATGAAGATTCCATTCAAACCCGCAATGTTGAGTATGGCCCTAGTACCTTGACCGATAATGATGTTAGGTTACGCCCCTCGAAAACCCGCTTGAACCGTGCGTGTTTCCGATGAACGCAAACCTCAGATTTGATTCGGTCAAGGTACTAGTCATCGGAGTTACCGGCGCAAGCGCAGGCGCAGCCGCTGCGGCGGCCGCCCCGACGAATGCTTCGACCAACGCCCCAACGACTGTCCCGACGAACGTCCTGGCCGATCCGGATTGGACGTACGAAATTCCCGGCGACCGGGGCATCGAAAGCCTGTTCGCTTGGGCGACAGTAGGCGGCGGCAACGTGAACTTCAGAGCCGAAAGCGGCGAAAATTCGTTTATCGCGCAGGCCGTCGACCGCAAAAGCGGCGACAAGATCAACTGGGCTTACGATTTCCGGGGCGACACCAAAGTGCTGACCGGCGGCAGCCTGCATTACGGCAGCAACGGCGACGTCTACTTCCTGAGCAAAAAGTCGGAAGAGAAAACCCATACGATCCGCGCCGTCGATGCGCAGGGCAAGCTGAAATGGACGACGCCGGTCAAAGTGGACGTGGGCGACGAGCTGACGGTGCTGCCAAACGGAGATATCGTCCTGCACAATTCCGTGCAGGAGACGAAAAAAGCAAAAGCCTACACGACGTTCCAGACGTTCGGCAGCGACGGCAAGCTCAAAAGCGAGAAGAAAGTGACCGACTCCGGCATTTTCAAAATGCTGAGAAACGGCCAGGTGCTGCGCAATGACACAGGTTCCGTGAAGCTCTACGCCAACGTGAACGCGCTGTCGAAACCTATCTTGAACCTTAAGATGTCGGAGTACGAGCACCTTTTCTATGACTTCCGCATCACGGGTTCCGACTATGCCGTCTATCCGCTGAACGGTGGCGGCACGGTGATCGAAACGTACGAAGAAAAAATCGAACCCGGCAAAGAAGGCGAAGTGATCGAGATCGATCCGGACACGATCGACACCAAGCGCAAGCTGGTCGGATTCGACGCCAAAGGCAAGCAAACGTTCGAGCGTTCCCTGGCCAAAGGAGACAACGTGATGGCCACGGGCAGC
Organism: Saccharibacillus qingshengii; assembly: GCF_013185195.1. Lineage (GTDB taxonomy): Bacteria > Bacillota > Bacilli > Paenibacillales > Paenibacillaceae > Saccharibacillus > Saccharibacillus qingshengii. The sequence goes on along the minus strand of NZ_JAAZWC010000012.1, from coordinate 83,796 downwards.
GGATTCGTCCTGCAAAAAGGCACGAAATTCGAAGCGTACGATATCCATAACAAACGGACGGGAGCCGCAGCGCTTGAAGGCAAAGACCTGTGGATGATGCCCGCTCCAAGCGGCGAAGTCACCGTAGCGAGCAAAAAAGACGGCAAATTCTACGCGCTCGACGCCAAGACGCTCAAAGCCAACTACGAAGTCGACATGAACGCCGGCGCGGAACGCGCCAAATCCTACTCGTTCTACTACGCCGGCAAAGGCGAACTGTACACGCTGGAAGCCGGAGAGAAAACCTTGTCGCGTTACACATTGAAATAAACGCCTGAACCGCCCGCCTGTCTCTACCGGAAACCGAACCCCTTTTTCGGAAAAACCCTGTCAAAACCGCTGTCTCCTTTGGAGGCGGCGGTTTTTTCGCTGCTCTCCATTCCTACGGACTATCCTCTGCAGCAGCGAAAAAAACGGAAAAAGTTTCCGTTTTTGCGAACCCTTCCGGTAAGCCGTTCGTCCCTTCTATGTAATGGGCGAAGCCTACAAATTGGCTTCGCTTATCCTATACACTTTGAGGAGACGAGCAAGATGAAATTTCAATTTAAACCGGCCGTTCTCGGCATGGCGATTGTAGTAGGTCTGACAGGAGTAGGGGTGAGCGCGGGAAGTCTGGTATCTGCGGAAGGTCCGGCAGCTGCCACAGCCCCGGCAGCCGCAGTCCCGACAAACGTATTGGCCAATCCGGACTGGACGCTCGAGATTCCCGCCGGTCAAGATATCGAAAGTCTGTTTGACTTTGCGACGCTTGGCACAGACAACGTCTATTTCCGAACGGAACAAGGGGAGAGCTCCTTTGTGGTGCAGGCACTCGACCGGAAAAACGGAGACAAGAACAGCTGGAAATACGATTTCCGGGCAGGCACCAAGATGCTGAGCGGCGGTGATCTGGCCTACGGTACCAACGGCGATGTCTACTTCCTGGGCAAGCGCGCCGAAGACAAGACCCATACGCTTCGCGCCGTAAGCAAGCAGGGGAAACTCAAATGGACGACGCCAGTCGAAGTGGAGATCGGCGGAGACCTGCATGCGATGCCAAACGGCGATATCTTGCTGCTCAGTTCCGTACAAGGGCCAAAGAAAGCCGAAATGTATACGTTATTGCGGACGTTCGGTCAGGACGGCAAACTGAAAAGCGAGAAAAAGGTGGAGGTTTCCCGAATATTGGAAAACGGACAGGTTCTGGGCGATGCTCCTACGCTACAGCTGTACGCCAGTATCCATGCATTGTCCAAGCCGATCCTCGACTACGCCATACCCAAAGACTACATGCTGTTCTACAATTTCCATTCGAATTCTTCGGGCCCAGCGGTCTATCCGCTTACCGGCGGCGGAACCGTGATAGAAATCTACAAGGATGTCAAAATCAAAAAGAGCAAGTCCAATGAAGCCGGCATCGGGTCGAAACACATGATGGTCGTTTTCGACGCCAAAGGCAAGAAAACATTGGAGCGCCCGCTGGCGGATGACGAAACGTTCGTAACCGCAGGCAGCGGATACATTCTGCAAAAAGGACAGACTTTCGAAGCCTACGATGCCAACAACAAACGGACAGGGACCCAAACGCTGGAAGGCCGAGATCTGTGGATGATGGTCGCCCCAAGCGGAGAAGTCACCGTAACGAGCAAAAAAGACGGCAGGTTCTACGCATTGAACGCCAAAACGTTAAGCAAGGTGCATGAAGTCGATATGAATGCCGATGCGGAGCGCGTTAGAGGGTACTCCTTCTACTACGCCGGTAAAGGCGAACTGTACATGCTCGGCCGCGGAGAAAAAACGGTATTCCGCTATACGTTGAAATAAAGAAACAAGCTGCACACGTCCTGAGCTAGCAGAAAGAACAAAAAGAGCCTGCGCTTGAAGCAGGCTCAGGCTGTCGAGAAAGTCCCATTCGTGTGAAAAGCTTGTCGGCTGCGGGAGAAATTCGTTTCGGTCGCGTGTTGAAATCGGGAAAAATGATCAAATTTCAATGGAATTTTCCCGATTTCAAAGGCGAACGCTGGCGCTCCTACACTGAATTTCTCCCTTCGCCTCCTCGCTTCACTCGGAAGCAGACCTTTCTCGACACGTTGAGCCTGCGCTTGAAGCAGGCTCTTCTTACTGTTTCCTATAAAGTGGTGGAGATTCCGTGTTCCCGCCGTTGTCAGAACCACGAGCAGTACGAGTCCGCCCGGTCTATCAGATCGGACGAAACAGGCCGTCCGATCGCGGCGGAGGTTCGCGCCGCCTGGACGAGAGCCTCCGGCATCAAGCGAACAGGCGCATGCTGCGACCGTCCGCCGCTATGGGCGCGGCTGTCCGCAGCCGGAGAGACCTGCGCGTCGGAGCCTTGCGCCGAAGCCCGGGCGGCCAGGCCGCCCAGCAGTCCGGCCGCGCCGAGGCCGAGCAGCAGGCGCGCACCGGACCGGCGCGCTTCCCGCGCGGCGAGCAGATCGGCCAGTGTGCGCGCAGCCAGCGCGTACTGCGCCGGGTGCCGCTCCCGCGCGCCCCAGCGGTCGGCCGCGATCGCGGCCGCCGCTTCTTCCGGCGCCAGGCCGCGCAGGCGCCGCAGCCGGCGGTTTCTCCGCAGGACAGCTTCAGCAGGCCGTATCGGCGGACGGTCCTGCGCGGCTCTTTCGCCCCGGCTTCTTCGACAAGGTCAAACGCAAACAGTTCGATCCCGGACAATCCGCCTTCGTTCATTCTGGGATGCGCCTCCTTTATTCTTCCCGTTTGACCTGCGCGGCATGGTCGAACCTTGCGACCACCAGCAGATCCATATGCCGGGCCGTGCGCAGCAGGCGGCGGGTCAGTGAACCGAACAGCAGACGGTAAGCGGCGGGCCGCCGGGTCTGGCCGACGATAAGCTGCGTGCAGCGCCGGGCGTCGGCGCGCATCAGCAGTTCTTCGTGCAGGCGGCGCGCAGGCACCCGCTGCCCGAGATCGAACTGTCCGCCAAGCCGCCGGGTCAGCCGCTGAAGCTGTTCGATCCGCTCTTTTTCCCGGGCTTCGGGGCAGACTCCGTCCGGAATATAGCAGACATGCCACGAAGCCTTGAGCCGGTAGGCGATCCGGAAACCGCGCCGGATCAGCCGTTCGGCGTTATCGCTCAGCGTGATCGCGACGAAGATGACTTCCTCGCGCCGCCAGGGACCGCGCAGCGAAGTGCTGCGTTCCCACGATTCCAGCCGTTCGTCCACATCGTCCGCGATTTCGCGCAGCGCCAGTTCCCGAAGCGCGATCAGATTGCCCGTTTTGAAAAAGTTCCCCAGCGCCTGGTCTACTTTTTCCCGGGCATAGATTCGTCCTTCCCGCATCCGCTCCTGCAGCGCTTTGGGCGTGACGTCGATCAATTCGACTTCGTCGGCCAGGTGCAGGAGAGAGTCGGGCACCGTTTCCCGCACGCGCACGCCGGTCAGCTGCTCGACGTTGTCGTTCAGGCTTTCCAGATGCTGCACGTTCATGGTGGAGATGACGGAGATGCCGGCGTTCAGAAGGCGGATGACGTCTTCGTAGCGCTTTTTGTTAAGACTGCCGGGAACGTTCGTGTGCGCCAGTTCGTCGACGAGGACCACTTCGGGGTTGCGGGCGATAATCGCATCCGCGTCCATTTCTTCGAGCTGGGCGCCTTTGTAGGAGAAGACGAACCGGGGCACCTGCTCCAACTCGCCGACCTGGGCCTGCGTCTCGCGCCGTCCGTGCGTTTCGAGCAGACCGACGACGACATCGATGTTCTTTTTGCGCAAAATATTGCCTTCCCGCAGCATGGTATACGTCTTGCCTACACCCGGAGCGGCACCGATGTACACTTTGAACCGGCCGCGCTTGAGCTCCTCGATCCGCCTGCCGGCTTGTTCTTCGCTGAGACGGCGGTAAGGACCGGCGGGATCGCCGAGCGGTTCTTTGCGTTTGGTCGGCAGAATCCGCTCGCCGCCGCCGGCCGTCCGGTCCGCGACAACGAACACGTCCGCGTTGCACATGCGCTTGACCATTTCCGCCACGATCGAACCTTTCCAGAATTCCTGGGCCCGCGTCTGGTTCGAGTGTCCGATCACGATACGCGAGACGTTCTGTTCCAGCGCAAGACGGACGAGTGTCGGCGGAATCTCGCGGCGGGAGCCGATCTTGATCTCATGCAGCGCCGCCCCGATCTTCTCGCACAGCTTGCGGATCGAGCGGCGGAATTCTTCGCGTTCCGGACCGAGCCGGTCACCCGCGTTGACGAACGTGACGACCGACAGTTCGCCGCCGAGCCGCTGCGCAATCTGCTGTCCCCGGCGGATATGGATCGAACCGTTCCAATGGTATTGGGCGGACACCAGAATATGTTCCGAGGTGCCCGAAGCGCCGGTATACCCTTGTTCGTCGCGGTATTTGAGCAGGCTTCCGTTGACGCCTTCGGCTACGAGCCGCAGCGTCAGTTCGCGCAGGACGCCGATATTGCCGCGGCTGAGCCGCGTCTTGTCCGGCATATTCGTGAGCAGTCCGTCTTCGATCCGCGCCAGCAGCGCTTCCGGCGTGACGTCGATCAACCTTACCTCGTCCGCAAGCTCCAGCGTGTCGGACGGAACCGTTTCCTTGACGTCGATCCCGATCAGTCTGCGCGCCATCTCGGTCACGCCCTGCAGTTCGTAGACATTGACGGTGGCGATGACGCTGATCCCTTGGGTTAGCAGGAAGCGGATATCGTCCAGCCGCGAACTGTTCGGAGCGCCGGGGCGGTTGCGGTGCGCGAGTCCGTCGGTCAGCAGCACTTCCGGATTGCGCTTCAAAATGGCGTCCAGATCGAGGTCTTTGCGTTCGGTGCCGTCTTGGGTAGTCCAATGGATGCTCGGAATACGCTCCAGTCCTTCCAGCTGCTCGATCGTTTCCGGTCGGCGCATGGTCGATACGGCGCACAAGGCAACGTCGATCCCTTGGGACTTGAGCGTCTGTCCGTCCCGGAGCATGTGATACGTCTTGCCGGAGCCGGACACGGCTCCGATGATAATCTTCAGCCGGCCGTTGTAGAGAGCATGGATCGACTCCAGAATCTCCTCCGGCGATTTGCGTTTGAAGTCGGGCATAAGGATTCTTCCTTCCGATTGATCCTTGAAGCTTGCGTCTGGGCGAGTGGAACCGAAGGATTAACGGGCCGCCTGAACATCCAGATTCAGTTCCAGCACGTTGACGGCGGGTTCGCCGAACAGACCCAGCGAACGGCCCTGCGTATGCTGTTCGATCATCTGCTTAAGCTTGTCCGCCGCGATCCCGGTTGCCGCGCTGATCCGCGGAACCTGCGCTTCGGCGGAAGCCGGGCTGATCTGCGGATCGAGGCCCGAACCGGAGTTGGTTACGAGGTCGATCGGCAGTTCGGACACGGGCACGTCGGGATTCTCGCTCTGCCAGGCAGAGACCGATTCCTGCGTGCGCAGCAGCAGATCCGGATTGGACGGCGCGTAGTTCGGAGAACCGGAACCGTTCGCGTCGTAGTCGATACTCGACACGCGGCCGTGGAAGTAGCCGGGATCGGTGAAGCTTTGGCCGATGAGGCGCGAGCCGACGACCTGTCCTTGGGCGTTCTCGATCAGGCTGCCGTTGGCTTTATCCGGCGCGGCGGCCTGGGCGACGGCCCAGACGGCCGCGTTATAGACGAGGCAGCACATAATCGCCACGGAAAAAGTAGTGCGCAGCGTCACCCATATGATTCGCATGAATAATTTCCTCCAGTATAAGCGGGGCGGGGCCGAAATTCCGGTATCAAGCGGGTTTCGGCCGAGCCGCAGATTTTGATGGGTTTAGATAAATACCTGGACGACCAGGTCGATCAGCTTGATTCCGACAAAAGGTACGAGGACACCGCCGAAACCGTAGATAAGCAGGTTTTTGCCGAGCAGACGGCTCGTACTCATCGGCTTGTAAGCGACGCCGCGCATGGCCAGCGGGATCAGCATCGGGATGATGATCGCGTTGAAGATCAGCGCGGACAGGATCGCCGACAGCGGGGAATCGAGCCGCATGATATTGAGGGTCTGCATCTGCGGAACCGCCAGCATGAACATGGCCGGAATGATCGCAAAATACTTGGCGACGTCGTTGGCGATACTGAACGTGGTCAGCGCGCCGCGCGTCATGAGCAGCTGCTTGCCGATCGCGACCACTTCGATAATCTTCGACGGGTCGGAATCCAGGTCGACCATGTTGGCCGCTTCCTTGGCGGCGACGGTACCGCTGTTCATGGCGATACCGACATCGGCTTGGGCCAGAGCGGGAGCATCGTTCGTGCCGTCGCCGGTCATGGCGACGAGCTTGCCTTCGGCCTGCTCGCGGCGGATCACGGCGATCTTGTCTTCCGGCGTGCTCTCGGCAATAAAATCGTCCACGCCCGCTTCGCGGGCAATAGTGGCGGCGGTCAGCGGATTGTCGCCCGTACACATGATGGTCTTGATGCCCATGCGGCGCATCTGTTCGAACCGATCGCGCATGCCGGGCTTGACCGTGTCCTTGAGGTAGATCAGGCCGTAGATCTTCTCGTCGACGGCGACGGCAAGCGGCGTACCGCCGGCGGTCGCGATCGCGGCGCTGCTTGTTTCAAGGTCGCTTGGAATCGTGCCGCCCTGCGAGAGCACCCACTGTTTGACCGAGTCGACCGCGCCTTTGCGGACTTTGCGCCCGTCCGCCAGGTCGATGCCGCTCATTCTTGTCTCGGCTTTGAATTCGATAAACTCGCCGCCTTCGGCCAGCTCTTCATCGTAGGGGAATCCGTTCTTTTTCATCAGTTCCAGCACCGAGCGGCCTTCCGGCGTCTCGTCGCGCAGCGAACTGACCGAAGCCCAGTACGCCGTCTCGTCTTCGCGGCTGCCCTGAACGGCGACGAATTCGCTTGCCATCCGGTTGCCGAACGTGATCGTGCCCGTTTTGTCGAGAATGATCGTATTGATATCGCCGGACGCTTCGACCGCTTTGCCGGACATGGCGAGCACGTTGAACTGGGTCACCCGGTCCATGCCCGCGATGCCGATCGCGGACAGCAGCCCGCCGATCGTGGTCGGAATCAGGCAGACGAGCAGAGCGATCAGGATCGGGATTTCCATTTGGATGCCGAGGAAGTCCGACAGGAACGGCAGCGTGACGACGACGATCAGGAAGATCAGCGTCAAGCTGACGAGCACCGTGTTCAGCGCGATTTCGTTCGGCGTCTTCTGGCGCTTCGCGCCTTCGACGAGCGAGATCATCCGATCGAGGAACGATTCGCCGGGATCGGCGGTGATCCGTACTTTGATCTTGTCGCTGACCACTTTGGTGCCGCCGGTAACGGAGCTGAAATCGCCGCCCGCTTCCTTGATGACCGGGGCGGATTCGCCGGTGATCGCCGATTCGTCGACGGAAGCGAGTCCTTCGACGACTTCGCCGTCGCCCGGAATCATCTCGCCGGTCGAGACGACGACGAAGTCGCCTTTGCGCAGTTCGGACGCCGGCACGACCTTGATCGCGCCGCCGCTCGACACTTTGTTGGCCGCGACGTCCTGTTTTGTTTTTTTGAGCGAATCGGCCTGGGCTTTGCCGCGGCCTTCGGCCAGCGCTTCGGCGAAGTTGGCGAACAGCAGCGTCAGCAGCAGGATGACCGAGGTGACGACGTTGAACCAGCGCGGCACGGTGCCGCCGAACGCGTCCGGCACGAAGCACAGCAGCAGCGTGACGAGAAATCCGATTTCGACGACGAACATGACCGGGTTGCGCAGCATGATGCGCGGATCGAGCTTCACGAACGACTGCCGCAGGGCGGCGCTTGCGATCTCCCCGCTCAGCATGGTCTTTTTCTTATCCATAAATCAGCGTCTCCATTTCTAAGTAAGAGGTTTACAGCGTCAGCTGTTCGGCGATAGGGCCGAGTACGAGTGCCGGGAAGAACGTCAGCGCGCCGACGATCAGCACGACGCCGACGAAGACGGCTCCGAACATCGCAGTGTCGGTGCGGAACGTGCCGGACGATTCCGGAATCCGCTTCTTGACTGCCAGCGAACCGGCGACCGCAAGCAGCGTCACCATCGAGAGATAACGGCCGAGGAACATGACGATACCGGTCGAGATATTCCAGAATGCGGTTGCGTCGCCCAATCCTTCGAAGCCCGAACCGTTGTTGGCCGCCGCCGAAGTGAACTCGTACAGCGCCTGGGTCAGACCGTGGAATCCCGGATTCGAGATCGTCTCCGGATGGGTGGCCAGCGCGATGGCCGTCGGCACCAGGATCAGGAACGGCTGAATCAGCAGCGTGACCGCGATCAGCTTCATTTCTTTGCCTTCGATCTTGCGGCCGAGGAATTCCGGGGTGCGGCCGACCATCAGGCCGGACAGGAACACGGCGATGATCGCGTACATCAATACATTCAGAAAACCTACGCCCATTCCGCCGAACACGGTATTGAGCATCATGTTCGCCAGCGGAACAAGCCCGCCGATCGGGGTCAGCGTATCGTGCATCGTGTTGACGGCTCCGGTCTCGGAAGCTGTCGTAACGACGGAGTAGAATGCGGATTGTGCGGTTCCGAGCCGAACTTCCTTGCCTTCCATCGAACCCTGGCTGTGCTCGACGCCCAATGCGTTAAGCGCCGGGCTGCCCGCGCTTTCGGCGGCAAGCGAGATACTGGTCATCACGATCAGCATCAGGAACATCGATACGAAGAGTACCCGGCCCTGCTTGACCCGGCCGACCATTTTGCCGTAAGCGTAAGGAAGCGACGTTGTAACGAGGAGCATGAGCAGCAGCTGCAGCAGGTTGCTCAGTCCGTTCGGATTCTCGAACGGATGTGCCGAGTTGACGCCGAAGAAGCCGCCCCCGTTATTGCCTAATTCCTTGATTGCGAGGAACGAAGCGACAGGGCCCCGTGCAATGTTCTGCTGCGCGCCTTCCAAGGTGGTGACTGCGGCAGCCGGTTCGAACGTCTGGGGCACGCCCATGAAGACAAACAGCAGCGCCGATACGAAAGCGACCGGCAGCAGCACCCGTGTAATAGCCCGAATCAGATCGGCGAAAAAGTTACCTGGCGCCCGTCCGGTCATGCCGCGGATGAAAGCCATCACGAGTGCCAGACCGGTAGCCGGTGAAGTGAACATCATGAACACGATTGCTGTCGACTGGGAGAATATAGACAATCCGCTCTCGCCGCTGTAATGCTGCAGATTGGTATTGGTCATAAAACTGATCGCGGTGTTGAACGCGAGCGTCGGTTCCATGTTCGCGATGCCGGCCGGATTCAGCGGCAGCAGTCCCTGGAAGCGGAGCACCAGGTAGACGAGCAGGATCATGACGGCATTGCTTGCGACCAGCGAGACCGCGTACGTTTTCCAACTTTGATTCTCTTCGCGAATGCCGCTCACTTTATAGATGAGCCGTTCGAACGGTCCGTAGATCCGGTTCAGCCGATTGGGGCCGTAATCGAATGCCGCGGCCAGGTACAGGCCGACCGGCTTCGCCAGCGCCAAGGCGATCAGCAGCGTGACGGCGATTGCGAGGATGCTGATAGTAGTCACAAAACTTCCCTCCATCTGATGGGTCGGCCGCGTACGGCCGACGAACAATTTCGATTCTTGCGCATGCCGGTTTGCCGGATGCGGCGGTTCAGAACTTTTCCGGGTTAATCAGGGCGTAGCCCAGATACAGGAACAATAGGGCGACGATGCAGGCGAGCAGCACGATCATCGTTCTTCACGTCCTTCCCGGGTGACTCGGCCGGACCAGGCGGAGAGGCCCAGCGCCGCCAGGGTCATCACGGCGACGAGAGCGAGCATCAAGATGTCGGTCATGGATTCAACCTTCCTTTGGGTTCAGGATATCGGGCCGCGGACGCCGGCTTTGTCGGCCGCGGCGTCCGGTTCGGACTCGCGATTCATGTTCCGTATCGTAGTCCTGCCGCGTCGCTCTGTAAAACGGATAAAAATCGAAAAAAGATCGTTGAAGGCTGTTGGAGATGTTTTCGGCGATAAAAAAGGTGATATAATCGGTTTAACTCCCGTATTCGTCCGTTTATTCGCTTTATTGTCTATTTTTACGTTTTTTTTACACCTTTGCTCCAGATCTTTATGCCTTTTTTACGGGGTGGGGAACCGCCGATTTGACCGCTGCCCTGCCGCATGTCTTATACTTGAAGGAGAAGGAAATGCAGGCCTTGGGCCGACGGGAGAGCAAATGTGGACGACTTGGACAAGAGAGGGCTTCGCAGAGGCCGATTGACGCTGTTTATGGGAGCGGCCCCCGGATCGGGCAAGACCCAGGCCATGCTGCGGGCGGCTGCGCGGGAAGCGGCTTCCGGCGTACCGGTAAGCTGCGCGGTTTCCGGAGCGGAAGCGCAGTACCCCGATACGCAGGCGCTGCTGCGGGAGGCGGGTCTTCCGGATGCGCCGCAGCGCGGAGGCGACCTGGATGTGGAGGCGCTGCTGGACGATAAGCCGGGGCTTGTCGTCGTGGATCGGCTGGAAGCGCGCAATTCCAAACGGGCGCTGCGCGTCAAAAGGTATATGGATGTAGAGACGCTGCTGCTGAACGGAATCGACGTCTACGCCGCGCTGAATATCGGTCACGTGGAAAGTCTGAACGCATTGGCGAGCCGGATCTGCGGGCGTCTCCTGACCGAAACGGTGCCCGATGCGTTCGTCGAACAAGCAGATGTGCTGCGGATCGCGGATGCGCCGCCGGAAGAAATGAAGCGCCGCAGTATCGCGCCTCCCTGCGGGGAAGAAGAACTGTTCGCGCTTCGGGAAATGCTGTTTCGTTTCGCGGCCGAGCGGATGGACAGCAGGCTCGACGCTTATCTGCACGGCCGCGAGGGCGATTCGCCGGAGCCGTGGCCCGTGGCGGAGAAAGTCATGGTTGCGATAGGAAGCGGCCCGTCGACGGCTGAACTGCTGCGGATCGGACGCCGGACCGCTGCGGCGCTCAAGACGTCGTGGATCGCGGTCCACGTGAAAAAGCCCGAGAAGCCCCTCGGCTTATCGGCTTCTATTCAAGGCGACCCCGAGCGCAGTTTGCGGCTTGCCGAAGAATTGGGCGCGGAAGTATTCGTACGCGACGGACGCAGCGTGAGCGCAGAGCTGCTGCATTTTGCGGAACGCCAACATATCCGGCAGATTATCGTCGGAGAAACGCTGAGGCCGCGCTTCGGGCTGAGGCTGCGCCGGACGCTCGCCGAAGAGCTGCTTCGCGGCAGCCGGGGGATCCAGATCCGCGTGGTGCCGGCAGCCGCGGACGCGGAACCGCCGCAGACGGATCGGCGGAGAACGAAGCTTCCGCCCGGAGGGCTGCCCGGCTGGGCGTCTTACGTGCTGATTACGCTGATGACGGCGCTGATGACCGCGATTATGCTCAAGTACGCGCCGATGCTGGAGATCGTGAACATCGCGCTGATCTATCTGTTTCCGGTGCTGCTGTTCGCGGTCTACGGAGGGATGGGTCCGTCGCTGTTTGCGGCCGGAGCGAGCGTGCTGGCGCTCGATTTCTTCTTTGTCGCGCCGCAGCTGAGTTTTACCGTGTCGGATCTGCGTTATCTGATCTCGTTCGGCGTCTATCTGTCGGTGGCTGCGCTGACGTCGAGTCTTGCCGGCCGGCTCAAACAGCAGCTGCTGCAGGCGCGTCAGCGCGAAGAGCATACGGCTTCGCTGTACGCGTTCAGCCGCCAGATCGGAGCGGTCTCCGATATCTCGTCCCTGCTGGACGGCATGACGCGCCAGCTGTCGCAGACGATCGGGGCCGAGACGTCCGTTTATTTGCCGGATGAAGACGGACATCTTCGCCGCGTGCACGCTTCGGCGGGCTTCTCCGACCACGGAGACGGCGAAGAACGCGCCCGGGAAGAAGAAGTGGTGGCGGGGATGGTCTTCGAAGACGGGGAAGCCGCCGGTCGGGGATCGGACACGCTGCGCGAACTGCCGGGCCGCTACATGCCGCTGCGCACCGAAGCGCGGACATACGGCGTACTGGCCGTGCGGCTGCCCAAGCAGGGCGGAAGCGGCACTTCGCTGACCGGCGAACAGCAGCGGCTGCTCGAAGCACTGTGCGACCTGGCGGCTGCGGCCATCGCCCGTTTCAAGCTGGCCGAAGAAGCCAGACTGGCGCATCTCACGGCCGAATCGGAGCGTCTGCGCACCGCGATTCTGGATTCGGTGTCGCACGAGCTGCGGACGCCGCTTGCGACGATCGTCGGCTCGGCGACGGGATTGATCGACAGCGACGACCTTTTTTCGCGGGAAGATCGCATGGAGCTGCTTACGACGATCCGGGGCGGCGCGATGCGCATGAACCGGCTCGTACAGAATCTGCTCGGCATGGTGCGGCTGGAGAGCGGCATGCTGACCCTGCGCCGGGAATGGTGCGATGTCCAGGATCTGATCGGGGTGGCGCTCTCGCAAATTCGCGATATTCGCGGAAGCCGGGAGCTGTCGCTTCATATTCCGGACAACCTTCCGATGGTACGGGGCGACGAAGTGCTGCTGGAGCAGGTGCTCGGCAACGTTCTCGGCAATGCGATCAAATACGGTCCGGACGGCAGCACGATCGGCATCGAAGCGCGGACGCAGGGCGGCATGCTGGTCCTGTCCGTCTCGGATGAAGGGCCGGGGATTCCGGAGGGAGAGCGGCAGCGGATTTTCGAGAAATTTTACCGGTCCGATTCGACCAGCCATGTCGCGGGAACGGGCCTGGGTCTGGCGATCTGCAAAGGCATCGTCGATCTGCATGAAGGTACGATATCCGCGGAGCCAAGAGCGGACGGCAGAGCCGGGACGATCGTCGCGATTCGGCTGCCTGCCGCGGCTGCGCCGAAACTGCCGGATGCGGAGCATGACTTTCGGCCCGGCTCAGAGAGGGGAATGAACGATGACGAATGAGAACGGATCGGGGACGCGCATCCTGATCGTGGACGACGAACCCCAGATCCGCAAGCTGCTGCGGGTGACGCTGGCGGCGCACGGTTATACGGTGCATGAAGCGGGAACGGGGGAAGAAGGCGTACTGCAGGCCTCGATGCATGCTCCCGAGCTGATCGTCCTGGATCTGGGTCTGCCGGACCTGACCGGGATGCAGGTATTGGAACGAATCCGGGAATGGTCGGGCGTTCCGGTCATCGTGCTCACGGCCAAAGACCGGGAAGAAGACAAGATTGCCGCACTGGATGCGGGAGCCGACGATTACGTGACCAAGCCGTTCGGGATGGGCGAGCTGGTGGCGCGGATCCGCGTCGCGCTGCGCCATACGGCCAAATCGGCGGAGGAGCCCGTGATTCGCAGCGGTAACCTGGCCATCGACCTGGCGCAGCGGATCGTCGAGCTGAACGGTGAACGAATCAAGCTGACGCCGACCGAATACGATCTGCTCAAGGCATTGGCCTCCCATGCAGGCAAAGTCGTGACCCAACGCCAGCTGCTGCAGCAGGTATGGGGCAGCCGGCACGATGAAGGCGACAGCCATTATCTGCGGATCTATATCGGGCATCTGCGCAAGAAGCTGGAGGAAGATCCGTCCCAGCCGGAGCTGATCGTAACCGAACCGGGAGTCGGATACCGTTTTCTTATCCGGGAATGATATAATAGAGAAACGTTTCACTGCTTTAAATTAGCAATACGGAATAGGGTGATGGGGCTTGGACGCTTTGGATGTAAAGATTCTGAGATTGCTGCAGCAAAATGCACGCATGAACGTAACTTCTCTGTCGAACGAATTGTCGCTGAGCCGTCCGAGTGTAGCCGAGAGGCTGCACCGGCTCGAAGAACGCGGAGTCATTGAAGGGTATACCGCGAGAGTATCGCCGCAGGCCGTCGGTCGGGACACCCAGCTGGTGATCCAGATTGCCGATTTGCGCGTAACCCCACAGCAGTTTGAGCAGTGGGCGCAGACCCAGGAAGACATTGTCGAATGCCACCGTGTCACGGGGCATGCCAGTCACTTTATCCAGGCTGCCGTTGCCGGTACGCCGGGCCTGCGCGAGCTGGTCGACCGGCTGATGGACTTCGGCACCGTGCAGACTTCTGTCGTGCTGTCGTCCCCGGTCGCTTACCGGCCGATGCTCCCGCCGGACGCCGCGCAGATTGAACAAAGCCGTTAGGATTCAATGAGAATAGGTAGAAGGATGTGCCGCAGGACTGCGGAAGAACCGGCAGCCGCGTTTCGGGAATACCGTTCTGTTCAAGAAACGGGATTACCCCCAGACGTGAGCTGCCGGTTTTTTGCGCTGCGTTTTCTTTTTTATCCGCAGTCATGCGTTTACCGGATCTTGCCGGCCTTGGGGAATCGATATGATACACTAAGAGAGTCGAAACGATACGGAACACTTGAGAATGCGGGGGATCGCGATGAAATTGCTGACATTGAATGCCCATTCGTGGCACGAAGAGAATCAGTTGGAGAAGATCGGCCAGCTGGCCGAATTTATCGAGCAGCGGGGGTTCGATGCCGTCGCGCTGCAGGAAATCAACCAGCCTATGAACGGTGCGCCGGCTTCCGGCCCACTGATGGAGCGGTACACGGAAGGAGAAGAAGGCGTGGTCATTCGCGAGGGGCATTTTGTACTGGCGATTCTGGAACATCTGACGACTCCTTATTACTGGACCTGGATTCCGGCGCACGCCACGTTCGGACGCTACGACGAAGGACTGGCCGTTCTGAGCCGGATGCCGATCACGGAAGCGTTCTGTGCCCGGGTATCGGCGCTGGAAGAGTACGATAACCATAAGACCCGGCGTCTGCTTGTCGTGCGGACGTCGGCGCAGGAGCAGGCGGACCGGCCGTTCTGGCTGGCAAGCGGACACTACGGCTGGTGGAACGACACGATCGAACCTTTCCGCGCACAGTGGGACCGGACCGAGGAAGTGCTGGCGGAACTTCGGGCCGGCAGCGAACCGCTGTATCTGCTCGGCGACCTGAACAACGTGGCGCAGATCCGCGGCGAAGGCTACGATTACGTCATGGAGCGCGGCTGGTGCGACCTGCACACGGCCGCCGCGGAAAAGGACGAAGGCTCGACCGTGCTCAAAGCGATCGCCGGCTGGTCCGACAACGAACGCCCGCTGCGAATCGACTATATCCTGTCGAGCGCCCCGGTCGCCGTGAAGAAGTCGGAAGTCGTACTGGATGGGCGAAACGGCCCGGTGGTATCGGATCATTTCGGGGTGGCGGCGGAAGTGTAAGGCAAACGGCTTGGCGGATCGTTGAATGGTTGCCGGGACAAAGCGGATACCTGGGATTCTTTTGGATGCGGCGGTCCGGTTCTTCCGATCTCTGGCTTAACCAAGCTTATATGGACCAAAAAAAGCCCCTGACAGCGGACCGGAATCCGTCGTGTCGGGGGCTTTTGGCATGGGCGAAAAAGGGTAAAGGTCGATCCAATCGATATTCTTCTCTGTATCTGGATAAGGCTTCGGTCAGGCCTTCGGCCGACTCGGCCGGTACATGCCGATCGAAGCCGGGGCCGTGTCGATAAAACCGAAATGACGGTACAGCGCGTCGGCCGGCGTATCGGCGATCAGGCTGACGAACGAGCCGGGAGGCACGTTGTCTTCCAGATACCGCTCGATTTCCGCCATGACGCGTCGGCCGAGGCCGCGGCGCTGCATGGACGGGTGGACGACGATATCAGAGATGAGATAGGCGCAGCCGCCGTCGCCGAGTACGCGTCCCATTCCGACAAGCCGGCCGTCTTTTTCGCGCAGGGTGACGGCAAACAGGGAATTGGGCAGGCCGTTTCGTGCCGCTTCCGGCGTTCGGGTGCTCATTCCCGCCGCGACGCGAAGTTCGATATATTCCTCGGGCTGGGGAACCTCGTACGCGAGGAGGAGTTCAGACAGATGTTCCGATTGAGTCATGGGATAAGGCTCCTTATGTCGGGATTGGGCTAAAGATCGGCAGACAGGTACAGTGGTAAGTGGTAAACAAGAGCAAGAAATCGTTCAGCTAAGAGCCGAGAGATCCGTAAAAGTTATCGGGATGAACACTTTTATGGCGAAAACCGATCTTATTAGCGAGAGAGTGATCATGTTGCTCACATTTTTGCCGATTTTATTGAGTTTTGAACTTTTTTGAGCGAAAAATCGATCAAAACGACAACATTTCGCATGAAGAACACCGTTTAGCCTGAAAATGTGTTCGAAATGCACACATTTGCGAATTCGGGCCGGACGGATACGAATCGACGGATCACGAAGCGGAAGCGCTTGGCTGGATGATCCGCCGCAGCGCTGATTTTTGCAGATGCAGCCGGTTATTTCAAGCTCCGGTCAGCCCTGACGCAGCGTAAATAGATCGCGCAGCGCGTTGTCGGACAGCTCGGTGATCCAGCCTTCGGAGCCGGCGATGACGCTGTCGCTGAGCTGCTGCTTGCTCTCCAGCATATCGTCGATCCGCTCTTCCAGCGTGCCGATCGAGATGAACTTGTGGACCTGGACATCCTTGGTCTGGCCCATCCGGTACGCCCGGTCGGTTGCCTGGTTCTCGACGGCCGGGTTCCACCAGCGGTCGACGTGGAAGACGTGATTGGCCGCCGTCAGGTTGAGGCCGACGCCGCCCGCTTTGAGCGACAGGATGAATACGGCCGTGGTCTCGCCGGCGGGTTGGTCCTGTGCCTGAAACTGTTCGATCATGCGCTCGCGCATCGTTCTTGGCGTGCTGCCGTTCAGATAGAGCACGTTCTCGCCGAGTTCTTCGCTCAGGACGCGCTGCATCATTTCGCCCATGCCGATGTACTGGGTGAAGATCAGGCAGCGTTCGCCTTCGGCCCGCAGTTCTTTGACCATCGCGACGAGCCGCGACAGCTTGGCCGACTGCTCGATCAGCGTATCGAGATCCGGTGCTTCTTCCGGCTCGGACGCGGTCGATTCGCCCGCGGTCAGGGCCGGGTGGTCGCACAGCCGTTTGAGCTGCGTCAGCGCGGAGAGGATCGCGCCTTTGCGCTTCATGCCTTCAAGCTGCGGCATTTCTTTGAGCAGCTGCTTAACGACCTGCTCGTACAGGACGCTCTGTTCCGGGGTGAGGTGGATATACGTCTTCATCTCGTTTTTCTCCGGCAGGTCCAGCTGGATATTCGGGTCTTTCTTTTTGCGGCGCAGCATGAACGGCTTGACCAGCTTCTGCAGTTCGCCGATCTTTTCTTCGTTTTGCTCTTTCTCGATCGGATTGGCAAACCGGTCCTGGAACGCTTTGGGCCCGCCGAGATAGCCGGGTACCATGAAGTCGTAGATCGACCACAGCTCGGACAGCCGGTTCTCGATCGGCGTGCCGGTCAGCGCGATCTTGTGCAGCGCGCGGAAGCTGCGGATCGCGGTGGACTGTTTGGTCTGCGCGTTCTTGATCGTCTGCGCTTCGTCGAGGCAGATGGTCAGCCAGTTGAAGCCGCGCAGCAGATCCTGGTCGAGCGCGGACGTCGCGTAGGACGTCAGGATGACGTCGGCGTCCGAAGCCGCCGCGGCGAACGCTTCGCCGGTCCGGCGTCCGCTGCCGTAGTGCAGCATGACGCGAAGCTCCGGCGCGAAGCGTGCGATCTCCTTCTGCCAGTTGCCCAGCAGGGACGTCGGGCAGATGATCAGGGAGGCTTCGAGCGGATAGGAACCCGGACGGATGATCCCGTCGTCCTGGGGCAGCCAGCCGGAAGCGGCGGGACCGGCCGAAGCGGAGCGCGGCTGCGCCGCGCCGGTTCCGCGAGCGCCTGCGCGGGGCGGCGTGCGGACATCCGCGTAGGCTTCCGAAGCCGCGGCGCGCGAGGCTGCGCCTGCGCTGCCCGGCACACGCGCGGCTTCGCCCGAGCCCGAAGCGGCCGCGGCGCGGCTTTCTTTGACATGCAGCAGATAGGCGATCAGCTGCACGGTCTTGCCGAGGCCCATATCGTCGGCCAGGCAGGCGCCGAGGCCAAGCTGGCGCAGGAAAGCCAGCCAGCCGAAGCCTTCGCGCTGGTAGTTCCGCAGCTGCGCGTGCAGCCCTTTGGGCAGATCGATCTCCGGCCAGGCGTCTTTCTGGCCGAGCTGTTCGATCAGCGACGCCAGATGGCCGGTCAGCTGCACTTCGATCTCCAGCCGCGCATTCGCGTCGGCTTTGGCGCGTTCTTCCGCTTCGCCGTCTTCTTCGGCTTTTTTGAGCAGCTGCAGCTGCAGAATATCCTGGAACGACAAGCCGCGGGACTTGTCCAGCCCGTTCATGGCGCGGCTGATCTGCGTCAGCAGCACCGGGTCGAGCGCGACCCACTCGCCGCGGAACTGTACGAGCCGCTCGTTGCGGGCCGCAAGTTCCAGATATTCCTCTTCGCTGAATTCCGCGTCGCCGATCGCGATGCGCCAATCGAAGTTCAGGACGGAATCGAGTCCGAAGACGGACTTGCCGCCTTTCTTCTTCTCGTCGCCGCCTTCTTCTTCCTTGACCCGCGCCTTGAGCTTGGGCTTCTTCTTGCTCGCCGCCTGCCACCAGGCCGGCAGCAGCACCCGCCATCCGGCGTCCAGCAGCCGCGGGCTGTCCTTCGTCAGGAACTGCCAGGCTTCCGGCCCGCTCATCGTGCGGGACAGAATATCCGGACCCGGTGCCACGCGCGGCGTCGGCAGACCGGTCCGCAGGCTCTTGAGCCATTCCGCGCTTCGTTCGCGCACGTACTTCTCCCAGGCCGAAGGCCATTTGCCGGCCGCAAGGCCCGAATCCGAGAGGGTGATCGGGACGAGCGACGTCTCGTCTTTCTTGTCTTGGAGGGCGAGTTCCAGCCTCCAGTTGGCCTGGTCTTCGTCCGGTTCGAGGAACCGGACGACCGGGCGCATCGGCATGGCGTCTTCGCGCCAGCCGACCGCGATCAGCCACGCGTCTTCGTCCAGTCCAGCCGCCGAAGCGCCGCGGTCGAACAGCTTCGGATGCTCGCGGCGCAGATCGAGCGCCGCCTGCTCCGAACCGTAGCGGCGCTGGAATACGGCCGCCGAATAGGCGGCGCGCAGCCCGGCGATGAACGATTCCTCGGCTTCGGCTTCTTCCTCGCCGCGTCCGCCGAACATGGCTTCTTCATAAGCTTCTTCGCTGCTCATTCCTTTGCGGGCTTCGCGTTCTCCCGCTTCGGCGCCTGCTGCGCGGATTCTACCCCGGTCAAGCGCGGCCAATACCGAAGCGGGACCGCGTTCCTTGAGCATATGCCGGTCCCACTTCCACTGCAGTTTGCCCGAGCGGTACGCGCCGAAGTCCGGTTTGTAGGCCCGCTTCGCGATACTTGCGGCAAGCGCGGGCGCGCTTTGCGCCAGCAGCTCCGCGTCGCCTTCGAACGACCAGTCGATATGCTTCAGCAGCGGCCGGTCCGCGAAGAACGACAGCACCATTTCCGCCGGCAGCAGCACCAGATCCATTTCGCCGCTGGTCTGGATCTCGAGTTCGGTGCCGTAGAACGATTCTTCATGCCGGGCAAACAGCAGCTGCTTGAAATACAGCCCCGGCACGGCGCCGTAAGTCGGCTTGGTTCCGTAGAGCAGGGCATCGCCGTATTCGCTCAGCACCGCATGTACGGTAACAGTCTCCATCACTGCGTTCATAGCATCAATTTTCCTTTCTTCAATTCTTCCTGAAGCGCCCGCAGCCGCCCGTATCGGGCATTGAACGACTCCATAAAAGCATTCCAGCGGTCTTCGCGCTTCATTTTCCGGTACAGTTTCTCCAGTCGTTTGAGCAGGCGGACCGCGGCTTTGTAGCCGTCCCGGCTGCGCTGTTCGACGAGCCGCTCGGCGGCCTGATGGTAGAACGGCAGCAGCAGTTCCGGCGCGTTCTTCTCGATCGGAGCGAGGTCCGAGACCTTGAAGCCCGACGGCTCCGCTCCGGTCGAGAGCTGATAGTCCATCCAGCCTTCCCAATTGCCCCGTTCCAGCAGCTTGGCTTCATAGAGGGAGGAAGCGTGCGGCAGCATCCCCCGCAGCGAGGCCCACATGCGGCCTTCGGCATCCGGCAGATGTTCGGCCGCCCGGTCCCAGAGTCTTCCGTAGTCCGTGAGGTTGGCGCGGGCGCGTTCCAGCAGCGGTCCGAACGTCTCCAGCCAGTCGGCCAGCCGCTCCCATTCGCCCGCGCGTGCGGGAGGGGAGAGGAAGTCCGGCAGTTTTTTGGGCGAAAAATAAGGCTTGTCCGCCGCTTCTTCCAGCAGCTTTCTCGCGCGGTCGTCCTGGCCAAGGCAGAACCGGCTCCAGGCATTGGCTCCGAGCCAGGCCTGCCGGTTAAGCGCACGTCCGAGTTCCCGTTCCTCGTCCATCAGATACTGCAGTTCGGACTCGTAAAAGTCGCGGCGTTCTTCCGCTAACCGGCGCAGCTGCTCCGGATCGGTCTCCGGCTGAGTTCCCGGCGCGCGAGTATCCGCCAAACTTTCGGGGCGGTCCGAATCGGCTGCCGTGTCCGAATGTCCGGCGTGATCCAGCGCGAACAAATCGGGCATTTCCACTGCCGGTTCGGCTTGTCCGCCGCCTGTGCTTGCATCCGCGCCCGATTGAGCGTGAAGTTCCGTTTCCGGCGCGGCCCAGCGTGTCAGCAGCCGGTAATAGCAGGTCGAGAACAGATCCTGTTCGCGGCCTTCCGTCAGCATCTGCTTGCGTACGAAATGAAGCGTCTCGCCGAGCCGTTCGCGCACCTGGGGATCGTCCCGGTCGGGCAGCGGCGCAGCCAGAATCCGCTCTATGCCGGCCGCGGTCTCGGACACGGCCAAATGTGCGAAATAACCGGGTGTGGACAGGCCGGAACCGGTCGGCGCGCTCAGGGTTCGCAGCACGAACAGATGCGCGTTCAAGCGGTACAGCGCTTCAATGCCGGGTTGGAACGGAGGCATTTCCGCAGATACGAGCTGAAGCGTCAATTCCGCAAACTTCGGATTGCGGGTACGGCCGGCCAGCGAGGAAGCGGCTTCCTCGAAGCGCCGGTTCCAGGTCGAAATGCCGGACGCGGCGAGCAGGGCGGCTTCTTCGATGCCCGGCTTTTTGGCGGACGGGCCGCCGGTCGGGTTCTCCGCCGCCTCTCCCGGCAGAAATTCCGGTCGCCCCGGTGCGCTTGAAGCGGCTCGATCCGCGGCCGGATTGCCGTCGCCCGGGCTTCGCCTTGGCGCATCTTCCGGCGCGGCGTTTGGCATCCGTCCGCCGTCTGCGGATTCGGAGGACGGGGAATCGCTCGCCCGGCCTGCCGCGCCGCCATTCTTGCCTCTGCTGTCGGTATCCGCCGCAAGGTCTTCGCCGCCTTCCGCCAAACCCGTTCCCGAAGCCGCCTCTTCCGCTTCCCGTCTGGCTTTGGCCGCCGAAGCGCTGGCATTCGCCAGCGCCGATACGGGCCGGCCGCGCAGGCGGGCCAGCTTCATGAGGGCGGCGGCCATATGCCGGCACGGTTTGCGGTCTTTGCAGTCGCAGCTTCCGCCTCCGGGGGAATCAAGCGCCAGATCGACCCGGCAAAGGGCCGCGCCTTCTTTGACTTCGGCTTCAAGACGCCGGTCTTCGGAGAGGCCAAGCTGCTCGATACTGCCCATGCGCTCGTATTGAAAGCCTCTTTTTAACGTCAGGTCGTCGAAAGCTTCCGCAACGCCCTGAACGAGATTATTCCATTGTTCGTCGGTGAACGTCGTGTTCGCATCCATGCCGTAATCGTCTCCCGTAAATGTACTGTTTTTGTCGTCCGCCTATTATAACACGGGGGAGCGAACGTCTGTACCCCGGAGAATACAGCGTTTGGCACAGATGTAACCGAATCGTCGAAATAAATCCGCTGCAAGCGTATGCAATATATTGCATGTACAAAAGACGAAGCCTATAATATAAAAATCTTGTCAAGACATGTGAGACATAAAGGAGGGCGTCATGCCGATTCCATCAGGATTTTCCGTTCCGAACCGTCTTACCGCCAAGCAGCGCGCTTTCCGGCAGCTTCAGGAATGGATCATCGACGGAACGCTCAAGCCGGGCGAGAAGCTCAATGACGGAGAACTGGCGAGTGCGCTTGGCGTCAGCCGGACCCCGGTGCGCGAAGCGCTGCAGCTGTTGAACGTCGAAGGCCTCGTTGAGATGAACCCCGGCGTATCCACGCAGGTCACCCAAGTGAACGGTGAAGACATCGCCAAGATTCTGCCGCCGCTGGCCGCGCTTCAATCGCTGGCCGCCGAGCTTGCGCTGCCGCTTGTTTCGCTTGGGGAGATCGAGTCGCTGAGACGGATCAATACCGAATTCGGCGAGGCGCTCGAACGCGGCGATTATCATTATGCGCTCAAGCTCGATGAAGAGTTTCACGGTTTCGTCGTCGAGCGGATCGACAATCCCTATATCGCCAACACGATCTCCACGTTCCAGGCGCATATCCGCAGGTTGTTCTTCCATAATTCAATCATCTTGAGCCTCAAATCGGTCGAAGAGCACGAAGAGATCCTGCAGGCTTTCGAGCGGGGCGACAAGGAAGCGGTCGGCCGTTTGGTCCGGAGCAATTGGCTGCGTGCGGTCGATGCCTACTATGAAGCATTGTCAAGCGGCGGCTCCTGAATAGGAGGCTTGCCTGCGCTCGGCCGTATTTCCGATTCTGAGCACGACTATACGAACATCCCCGCATACGTATCGGACTCGACGGTTTCGGCCGCACAAGGTCGAACGACAAGATTTCGTATGCGGCGGTACACGGTTGGAGGATTTTTAAGATGTCAAACAAAGCCCCTTTGTCCTTTATTGTCATTCTCGGTTCCATGCTGTTCGCCCTGTTCTTCGGAGCGGGCAATCTGATCTTCCCGCCGATGCTCGGCCAGATGGCCGGCGAGAACGTTTGGTCCGCCAATGCGGGCTTTCTCGTGACGGGCGTGGGTCTGCCGCTGATCGCCGTCGCCGCGTTCGTATTCTCGGGCGAGCGCGATCTGCGCGCGCTGTCGAGCCGCGTCAATCCGACGTTCGGACTGCTGTTCGCGATCGTGCTGTACCTGGCGATCGGGCCGTTCTTCGCCATGCCGCGAACCGGCAGCGTCTCGTTCGAGATCGGCGTGAAGCCGCTGCTTCCGGCCGCCGACTCGCATCATCTGGCGCTGGCGATCTTCACGACAGTGTTCTTCGGCGTCGCCTGCCTGCTGTCGCTCAATCCGACCCGGATTATCGATATCGTCGGACGAGTGCTGACGCCGATGAAGCTGACTTTTATCGGCGTGCTGGTCGCGGCGGCGCTGATCTATCCGATCGCCAAGTTCCAAGCGCCGGACCCGAGCTATGCCTCGCATTCCTTTTTCAAAGGATTCCAGGAAGGTTATCTGACCCTGGACGCGCTTGCGGCTACCATCTTCGGCATCATCATCGTCAACGCGCTCAAAGACCGCGGCGTCACCGGACGCAAATCGCTCATGGGCGCCTGCGCCAAAGCGATCTTGATCGCGGGCGTACTGCTGGCCTTTATCTATACGGCGCTTGCCTATATGGGCGCTTCGAGCGTAGGCAAGCTCGGGGTGCTCGGCAACGGCGCCGACGTTCTGGCCGCGGTATCTTCGCATTATTTCGGCGCTTACGGCTCCGTCCTGCTGGGATTGATGATTACGGTAGCCTGCATGACGACAAGCGTCGGTCTGATTACGTCCTGCGCCTCGTTTTTCCATGGGCTGTTTCCGAAGTTTTCCTACAAAAAGATTGCCGTCTCGTTGGCCGTGTTCAGCGCGCTTGTGGCGAACGTCGGTCTGAACGGCCTTATCAAGTTCTCCGTTCCCGTACTGATGATGCTGTATCCGCTCGTGATCGAGCTGGTGCTGCTGACCTTTGTGCATCCGCTGTTCAAAGGGCGGAACGAAGTGTATCAGGGCACGATGCTGCTGACCTTTCTCGTAAGCCTGTTCGACGGGTTCAAAGCGGCGGGCATCGAGATCGCTGCGGTCGAGCGGCTGTTCGCTGAGATTCTTCCGTTTCACTCGCTGGGCCTCGGCTGGCTGCTGCCCGCGGTTGTTGGCGGAATCGGCGGCGCTCTGGTCGCCAGATTTACCGGCAAACCGCAGGGACTGACCGCCCGGGAGACGAAGACCGAATCGTCCGCCAAGCCTGCGGCTTCCGTTCAAGAAGGCAAAGGCCCTTCGACAGGCCGTTAACACCGATAACAGATCGGGCACAGACGAATAACCGGGACCGACCCAAGTCGGATTCCCGGTTTTTTGTCGTTTGCGGCGGCTGCCGAGTCCGGTCCGATACGTCCTCTTCGTTCAGTCGATCTGCCGCGCGGACAGCCATTCCTTTTTCAACAGTGCGTATTGGAACGTATTCTCGTATTTGGGCGTTCCGTCCGGGTGCGAAGTGAACGAGACGAATTCGAGGAACAGTCCTTCTTGGCGCATGCCCAGACGTTCGCACAGCTGCTGGGACCTGAGGTTGTCGTCTTCGACGTAAGCGTACAGTCTCCGGGCGTTCCTCTGCGTGAACAGATGGTGCAGCAGGGCCCGACAGCTTTCGCTGGCGTATCCCTGACCTTCGCAGCGCGGATTGAAGTTCCAGCCGATGGAATACGTATCCGGCTCTTCCTTGATGGCGAACAATTCGCCGATCAAGCGGTCGTCTTCTTGGAGGCAGACGGCGATATGGGAATCGGTGCGGCTGTTCTCGGTGACTTTTAAGACGGCGGCTTCCAGATCGGGAACTTTCTCGTCCAAAAAGCAGTTCACCTGCGGATTCGCCGCGTACTCCAGCAGATGTGGGGCGTCTTTTTTGGCAAAATTCCGTAAAATCAAGCGTTCGGTTCGAATCGGCTGCATGAGGGTCTCCTTCGTCAAACAAGCTGTTTCTTGAAACCGAGTATAACGAACCGCCGTCAAAAAGCGAAATTCGGTTCCGATTGGGAAACTTTGCGCATTGGGCAATGAAATGTTATGCTTACTTTCAGCTGTTTCTGCAAAGGGTTGAAAAGGTGCAGTACGCAAAGGAGGGACCGGATGACCAAACAAAGTCTGCGCGATATGAAAAAGGAAGAAACCTGGCATGTGCTGGCCCGCACCTGTTACGAGCTGGCTGTCGCAAAAGGCCTGGACGGCTTCACGATCGAAGATGCGGTGCAGCGCGCGCGGTATTCCCGTCGCACGTTCGCCAATCATTTTTCGTGCAAGGAAGAAGCGGTGGCGATGGCGGTTCTCTCGCTGAGCAGCGGCCGAAGCGATGTGCTGCGGGAAGTGGAAGTCCCGGACGGAATGGCTCCGCTCGAAGCGCTGGAACAGTGGTCGAGGATGCAGTTCACGGCGGAACTGCTGCGCAATCTAAGGCAGCTTCTGCGGATGGCCCGCGATTACCCTACGCTTGAGCCGTACGTATTAATCGTCCTGCAGCGGCTGCAAAAAGCGGCCCAGGAAGAACTGGACCGCAATTACGCCGGACATTATCCGCCGGGCTACACGCATATTCTGGCCGGAGCGGTGTTCGGGGCGGTGCTGTCGATCCTCGAAGGGGAGAATGTGCGCATTCCGGGAGAAGAGCAGGCCGGCGAGCCGGGGGAAGCGACGTTCGAGGAGTTTTTGCAGACCACGTTCAATTATTTGAAAAACGGATTCTGACGATCGGAGAAGTCCGATGCGCGAATAGAAGGAGCGAGCGCTAGTGTCCAAGTTTTTGTATAAAATCGGTAGGTCGGCATACAGCAAGCCCTGGTTGTTTATCGGGGGATGGGTTGTCGTTCTGGCAATCGTCATCGCGATGCTGGGCATCAACGGAGTAAGCGTAAGTTCGGAGATGAAGATCGAAGGCACGGAGTCGCAAAAAGTGCTCGACCAGTTGGCCGAAGTGCAGCCGGAAGCTTCCGGCGGGCAGGGCAGCGTCGTCTTCGTTGCGCCCGAAGGCGAAAGCCTGAATACGCCGGAGCGTCTGGCGGCGATCAAGGAAGCGGCCGACGAAGTCTACGGCCTCGACCAGATCCTGAACGCGCCCGAATTGGCCGCGCAGGCCATGGCCCAGGCGCAGGCCGCTCAAGCAGCTGCGGGTGAAGGCGCGGGCGATGCCGCCGCGCAGCCGAGTGCCGCGGGCGACGCGGCTTCCGCGG
This sequence comes from Saccharibacillus qingshengii, assembly GCF_013185195.1. GTDB lineage: Bacteria > Bacillota > Bacilli > Paenibacillales > Paenibacillaceae > Saccharibacillus > Saccharibacillus qingshengii. The sequence continues at coordinate 57,824 of NZ_JAAZWC010000012.1, read as the reverse complement.
CGGGCCAGACCCCCGGCGCGGCTGCCGGGGATAACGCCGACGCCCAGCAGGGCGCGGGCGCCGCTCAAGCCGGCGCCGAACGGCCGCCGTACACGCCGCTCGTCGTGGACGGCATGCCGGTCATCGGCGTGACAATCGCAAACGACGGCAGCGCGGCGCTGTTCCAGTTCCAGTTTACGGTGCAGCAGTCCGCCGTGTCCGATGAAGTCAAAGAATCGGTCATCAAGACGGTTGAAGACGTGGCGAGCGAGACGGGCGTTACGGCGCTGCCGAGCGAATCGCTGCTGCCGCTCGACATCCCGATCGGCACCAACGAAATTTACGGTCTGGTCGTGGCCGCGATCGTGTTGATCATGACGCTTGGTTCCGTCGTGGCTGCGGGCCTGCCGCTTGTCGTCGCCCTGTTCGGCGTCGGCATCGGGGTCGGAGGCGCGTACGCATTCTCCAGTTTCTTCAATATGGGTTCCATCACGCCTATTCTTGCGCTGATGGTGGGCCTTGCGGTCGGCATCGATTATGCGCTGTTCATTATCAACCGCCAGCGCCGCCTGATTCTCGATCAGGGATTGAGTGCGCAAGAAGCGGCCAGCCGTTCGATCGGTACGGCGGGCAGCGCCGTCTTCTTCGCGGGCCTTACGGTCATTATCGCGCTGTGCGGTCTGCTGGTGATCGGTATCGGCTTCCTGAGCGCGATGGCGCTGGTCGCTTCGGTGACCGTGCTCATCAACGTTCTGATCGCACTCACGCTGCTGCCGGCGCTGCTTGGTCTGATCGGCGAGCGTATTTGCTCCCGCAAAACGCGCGAGAAGAATACCGCTATGCGGACTGCCCGCGCGCAGAAGCAGACCCAAGCCCGCTGGATTCACGGCGTGATCAAATTCCGCTGGCCGGTCATTCTGCTGAGCGTGATTGTTCTCGGCATCGCGGCCATTCCGGCTGCCAAAATGGATCTGGCCATCCCGTCCGCGGCTTCGGCCGATCTCGATACGGCCAAGCGCCAGAGCTACGATGCTATCTCCAAGAGCTTCGGCGAAGGCTTCAACGGCACACTTCTGATCGTCGCGGAATCCACGAAAGGCGAAGATGTCACGCCGCAGACGCTCGGCGCGCTGACCCAGGGGATTCAGCAGGTCGACAACGTCTCTGTCGTCTCGCCGCTCGGGATCAGCGAGAATGGCAAGCTTGCGCTGCTGAGCGTCATTCCGAAGACCGGCCCGAATGATGCCGAGACCCGGGATCTGGTCACGCTGCTGCGCGACGACGATTCCGCTCTTGCAGCCGATAACGGCATCACGCTTGGTGTAACGGGTGTGACTGCGGTCAATATCGACATGTCGGCGAAGCTCGCGGAAGTGTTCCCGATCTACGTAGGCATTATCGTCGTGCTGTCGCTGATCATTCTGCTGCTGGTGTTCCGCTCGATCGTCGTACCGATCAAAGCGACCGTAGGGTTCCTGCTGAGCATTCTGGCGACGTTCGGCATCACGACCGCCGTGTTCCAATGGGGCTGGGCGCATGACCTGTTCGCGTTTGATACGGCGGGTCCGATTCTGAGTTTCCTGCCGATCCTGGTGACCGGTATCCTGTACGGTTTGGCGATGGACTATCAGGTCTTCCTCGTCTCGTCCATGCGTGAATCCTACGTGCACGGGCGCCGGGGCAGCGACAGCGTCATCCACGGCTACGGCCAGGCGAGCCGCGTCGTCGTGGCGGCCGCGATCATCATGGTCGCCGTATTCGCCGGCTTCATCTTCACGCACGACATCATGATCAAGCAGATCGGCTTCGCTCTTGCGGTCGGCATCCTGATCGATGCGTTCGTGATCCGGATGACGCTCGTTCCGGCCGTCATGTCGCTGTTCGGCGACAAAGCGTGGGCGCTGCCGAAATGGCTCGACCGCATCCTGCCGAACCTCGACGTCGAAGGCGACAAGCTGCTCGAAGAGCTGAAGGCCCGGGAAGCGGCGGAAGCCGCGAGAGGACGTTAAGCGAACTTGACCGAACCGTTATAGCGGGAAAAGAACACAAAAAGAGGCCCCGGCACATAAGCCGGGGCCTTCAACGTGTCGAGAAAGTCTGATTCCGAGAGAAGCGAGGAGACGGAGGGAGAAATTCAGTGAAGGAACGATAGTGTTCGCCTTTGAAATCGGGAAAATTCCATTGAAATTTGATCGTTTTTCCCGATTTCAACACGCGGCCGAAACGAATTTCTCCCGCAGCCGACAAGTTTTTCATACGAATGGGACTTTCTCAACGGCCTGAGGCCCCGGCACATAAGCCGGGGCCTCTTTTTGCCTACAACGAAGTGTATTCCAAACTATTCTTCCGTTCTCAACTGTTCAATCATGGGCGATTCGAGGATTTGCTCATGCTCTTTGCCGTCGACCGTGTATTTGATCTTCATTCGGCGGTTGGGGTCGGGCTGTACATGTTCTAACGAAATTTCCAGCACCAACCGACTTTCACCTTCGACTTCGAATCCCCGGATCTCGTCCAGATCGCCCAGGTCTTCCCGGGCGTAGACGCCTACCCCTTTGCTTGGATCGGCCCCATGAAACGTGTAATGGACCTGACCGTCCTCTGTGTCAATCGGCGCCTCGCCCTGCGCAACCAACTCCACGGATTCGATCACTGCCGGCTCTTTGCCCATCCATTCAAACGGAGCCACGATGAAATAGTTCTCTTGATTTTCGAACTCCGAGATCGAGAGATCTCCCCATTTAAATGTGTTGGAATGATTCCCGCCTGCCCCGGAGCATCCCGCCAACAGAAGGATCAAGGCAGTGAACAGGCTGGCTTTTTTCATCTCTCATCCTCCGGTTCCGCGACCTTGAATCCCAGCACCTTCGAAGCTTCTGTCTTAAAAAGCCCGATCCAGGACTGCCAGCTCTCCTCGTCCATCCGCGCCTCCATGCACAATCCGCTCGGTTCGACCGAAGCCGTGATCCGGATCCCGTCTTCTTCTTGACCGAACCAATGCGGGATGCCCTGTACGTATCCGATCCATCCCGGCATCCGCTCGTAAAGTTCGCCGACGGTCTCCCAGACGGCATCGGGCAGATCGTACCGAATATTCAAGCTGCAGTAGTAGGCGTTGATGCTGCGCATGATCGTCTCCCCGGTGTCTTTTTTTATCCCAGCGTCAGGGCTACATTGCCTTTTTTGCGTCCGGTATCCACGTATCGGTGGGCTTCGACAATGTCTTCCAGCCGATAAGTCCGATCGATGACCGGCTTCAATTTGTGTTCTTCGAGCAGGCCTTTGACAAACAGCAGATCGGCTTCTTCCATTTTCGACAGTCGGCTGTTATTAACGAACACGCCGTTCGGCTTCAGGATCTGTCGGCACTGCGCCGGTTTGGCTTTGATGACCGCATCGTACACGATGTCGTAACGGGTGTCCGAAGCCGTGAAATCTTCCGCCGTATAATCGATCACCCGGTCCGCTCCCAGCGACCGGACGAGTTCGATGTTGCTTCGACTGCACACCGCCGTGACTTCCGCTCCGTAATCCTTCGCAAGCTGGATAGCATACGTTCCCAGGCTGCCGGAGGCTCCGTAGATCAGAATATGCTGGCCCGCCTGAATCTGCGCTTTTTGCAAATTTTTCAAAGCAGTCAAGGCTCCCGACGGAACGACGGCCGCTTCTTCGTGGGAGAAGTGGGCGGGCTTTCGGGCAATCATGCCTTTCTTCTGTCCGGTTCCCGGTTCCACGGTTCCGGGCAGGCAGATGTATTCCGCATAACCTCCGCTGAATCCCGTAAGTCCGAATACTTCGTCGCCCGCTTTGAACTGCTGCACGTCTTTCCCTACCGCTTCGATGACACCGGAGATTTCCAGCCCCAGGATCAGGTTTTTGCGGGGATTGAGCATGCCGAACACGATCCTGACCAGAAACGGGTCGGCTCTGCGGATTCGGGTATCGCCGATATGCGCGGTGGCCGCCAAGACTTTGATTAAGACTTCATGATCTTTGGGTATCGGCTTTTCCAGTTCTTTGATCTGCAGGACTTCCGGCGGTCCATAGCGGGTGCAAATCACGGCTCTCATAGAAACCCTCCTAATTGTTTGACAGGATACGGCTTACAGCCAACGGTCAGTCGCTCCGGTTAGGGGAAAAGCAGTATGTAAGGGAGGGTTCTTTTCAGGACAGATACAGTTCAAAAGCCGCGTCGTATTCCTGGGGATGGTATTTGTCGTAGGCGGCGAGCAGCTCTGACTGGGCATGCTGGAGAATGGACCGATATTCCGAACTTGCACTGCCCGTGCCCGAGAGACGGCCTACGGCATCGCGGCTGTGCTCGAAACTGCGTTCGACCAACGCCCAGTGGCGCGCATACTCCGTTTTGGTCATGCCGATCAGGGTGAGGATTTTGTAGAGGGCAATCAGCGGTTCCAGATGGGCTTTGACCACGTCGATCGAGAATACCGGACCCATGGCGAACTTGATCTCCACATCCAAATCCGCCGTGCCCGCCGTTTCCAAGATGACATTCGTAGGCGTATGTTCGAAATAATTGTAGCGCAGAATCTGCCGCTTGCTGCTGATCGCTTTCTCTCCGTCGACATGGATCAGGCCGATGTTGGTGAAGGCGTATTCGTCCTTGGCCGACTTGAGCAGGAAGTAGAGCTTCTCGTTCATTTCGGTAAAAATGTAGGCTTGAGCCTGACAGGTTGCAAAATCGGACGGAGGGATAACCTTACACTTGTCGGACATCCCCGAGAGGTCCGAAGTCACACGTGAGAAAATGTTGCGGGACAAAAGAATTCCACCTTTCGATTTGGGTGCGTTTGGAAACTATTCTAACCGATGCGCCTCAAGATGGAAAGAAAAAGCCGCACCTCCGGTATCGCGTCAGGGTCAACAGACCCGACCCACGAAGAAAGTGCGGTTGGATAATTCTATGGAGGCTTGATTACAGCGCGGAACCGCCGCTTGCGTCTACAAGCTGGCCGGTTATCCATCCGCTGTCCGAAGAGGCCAGGAAAGCGGCGATATCGGCGATGTCTTCGGGCTCGCCCCAGCGGCCAAGCGCGGACATCGCCGCCACACTGGCATTCGTCGCAGGGTCGTTGACTGCGGAAGCGTTCATCTCCGTATTCGTATAGCCGGGCATGATGGCATTGACCGTGATGCCGCGTGCTCCCAACTGCTGGGCCAATGCAACCGTAAACGTGTTGACCGCGCCTTTGGACAAACTGTAAGCCATAGCGGACGGCGATGCGGAGCGGGTGACGAACGAGGAAATATTGATGATCCGGCCGCCGCCTTGCAGTCGGGTTAACGCTTCGCGCGTGACGAAGAACAGGGCTTTCACGTTGATCGACAGTATTTCTTCCAAGATTTCTTCTGTTGTTTCTTCGAAAGGGAGAGCCCGCCCGATCCCTGCATTGTTCACCAAAATATCGAAGGTCTTGGCGCCGGTGTGCTCCTGCAGTTTTTTGTCCAGCATCGTATACAGACGGTGAATTTCGCCCATATGGCTTAACTCGGCCCCAAGTGCAAAAGCCCGGCCGCCTTGTTGGGTAATGAGGTTCACCGTTTCTTGGGCTTCCCGCGTGCTGCGGCCGTAATGGACCGCCACAAGCGCACCTTCCGAAGCCAAACGCAGTGCAATGGCGCGGCCGATTCCTCGGCTGGCGCCTGTAACCAAAGCCGTTTTCCCGCTTAATTTCCCGGTTTCTCCATTGGGCATCCTGGTTGTTCCTTTCGCGGATCGAGTAGGGGTGGCCACCCTGTTTACTTTATACCATGGGGGGCGCTCCTGATTGTTGCCCTTTTACTCGGGTGTCCTCCCGACGACAAGCCGATTCGGCATACGTTTCGTCAGGGTCGGCAAACTTTTATGCGAAAGCCGCCCAATCTTTTTCATCCGTATGCTAACCTGAAACTAGAATATTTCTTAAGGAGGGCATGGAATGGGTTATCAAAACTGGGCCGGCAACTTTACGTACGGCGCAACCGAACGGATCTATCCGGAGAGCATGGAACATCTGCAGCAGCTGGTCAGAGAACACCGTCACATCAAGATTTCGGGCAGCGGGCATACTTTTAATTCAATCACGGACACGCACGGCGTATTTATTTCGCTGCGGCATTGGAACCGTATGCTGGAATTGAACGAGGAGCGCGGGACGGTCACGGTCGAAGGGGGAATCGCGTACGGGGAACTGTGTGCGGCGCTCAGCGAAACCTCTTATGCCCTTCATAACTTGGCCTCGCTGCCCCATATCACGGTCGCGGGCGCTGCAGCCACGGCGACGCACGGTTCGGGCAGCGGCAACGCGAGCCTGGCGGCCGCGGTGGAAGCGATCGAACTGATGGACGCGGACGGAGAGCTGCACACCTTCAGTCGCGGCGACCGGGAGTTTGCCGGCGTCGTCGTGAATCTCGGAGCGCTCGGCATTGTGACGAAGCTGACGTTGAAAGTCGTGCCGGCTTATACCATGAGACAGTTTGTCTACGAAAACCTGCCTTTTTCGCAGCTGGCCGTACACGCGGAAAGCATCTTCTCGGGCGCATACAGCGTCAGCCTGTTCACGGATTGGCAGCAGCCGGGATTTCACCAGGTATGGACAAAATGCCGGGAAGAAGACGGCGCAAGCTATGAAGGCCATGCGGATTATTACGGGGCGGTGCCAGCGTCGGCTCCCCTGCATCCGCTGCCGGACATGCAGACGGAAAACTGCACGGAGCAGCTCGGCAGGCCGGGGATGTGGCATGAACGGCTCGCGCATTTCCGCATGGAGTTTACGCCGAGTGCGGGCCAGGAGCTGCAGAGCGAATACTTGATGCCGCGTGAGCACGTGTACGAAGCGGTTCTTGCCGTTCACGGGCTGCGGGAACATCTTGCGCCGCTTCTGTTTGTCAGCGAGGTACGCACGATCGCCGCGGACGATTTGTGGCTGAGTCCTTTTTACAATCAGCCTTCGGCAGCGCTCCACTTCACGTGGCGGGACGACTGGCAGGCGGTTGAGCGTGTGCTGCCGCTTCTTGAAGAAGCGCTGGCGCCGTTTAACGCCCGTCCGCATTGGGGCAAGCTGTTTACGGTACCGGAAGCTACCCTGCAGGGTCAGTTTGAGAAGCTGCCGCAATTTCGGGAATTGATCGACAAATACGATCCCGACGGAAAGTTCGGCAATGAATTTCTGGATACTTATATTCGCGCGGCTCAAAAACCGTAAAATACATCGAAGCGGGGGCATTCAGCGCTTCATTCCCTGCGCGTACATCTCCGGCGTCACCCCGACCACCGTCTTGAAGTCTTTGCCGAAATGGGTCTGGTCATGGTAGCCGAGTTCGTGCGACAGATGCAGCAGGGTAGGCCGGGAGCCGGCTTGGACGCCCCGATCCAGCGTTTCCGCAGCTTCCTGCAGGCGGTGCAGCCGGATGACCCACTTGGGACTCAGACCGACGCGGCGGTTGAACAAACGCTGAAGCGTACGTTTCTCGATACCGAACCGTTCGCACAGCTGATCGACCTTCGTCAGCTCCCGGTCTCCGGCAATATCGGCCGTGATCCGGTGCAGCAGCTCCGTTTCGGCGTCGGCGCGGGGATTTGCGGCGAGCAGCAGCCTGTCCAGCAGCAGCACCATTTCTTCGCTGCTCCGCAGCCGCAGTTCTTCTTCCAACTCCGTGCCGGTGGCGGCAATGATCCGTTCGACGGGAATCGGCAGGCCGGCGAGCGGCGAGAGCGGTTCTTGCAGCAGCGGATAGAAACCGCCGGGCCGGAATTTGACGCCGAACACTTTGCCTTGTCCCGACAAAGGTTTGGCGAATCTCTCGGTCGAAGGCGTGAAGCAGAACGTGTGCCCCGGCTCGATCACCAGATTGACGCACGGATTGGGCACGACTTCCTGCACATAAGACCGAACGTCCGTTAGATCCCACTCCACCGTCCAGTAATGGCGCACGAACAGAGCCAGTTCCGGGGCGGGATCGTAGCGGAGCAGTCTGAAATGCCGGCATCCGGCCGAAGGATTCAGCACGCCGAGTCCCGGTTCGGACGAATCGTAAAAAGGCGAGCGCACGGACGCCCCGGCGGGCGTGGGAGCGGGGAGGCCGGCTGCGTTGAATGCGTGTGTATCCGTCATTTTGCACCTCCTGGGCAGCTTGGGAAAGTCCGTTCGGGCACCTGTCGTGTTTTTACTAGGCGAATGTTTGTTCCTCATTGTAGACTGATTGTATCACGGCGGACAGGGCGGGCGCGAGAGTCGGAATGCCGGTCCATCTGCCTAACAAACCTGCGGGAGGAATGTGGAAATGAAGCTGGAATATGTGACTTACGTAAACGCATCGCCGGAAAAAGTATGGGAAGCGCTGACGTCGCCGGAAGGCACGAAAGCCGCCTTTTTCGGATCGGAACTCAAGTCGTCGTTCGAGGTGGGCGCTCCGTTCGAATACGTGGGACCCGGCAGTGAAGGAGAGTCGACGCTGCATGTGTACGGAGAAATTCTGGCGTTCGAACCAGGACGCAGACTGAGTTATTCCGAACATCCCGGACCTTCCTATTACGATAACCATGCCGAACTGCTCACCCGGATCACCTTCGAACTGGAACCGTCCGGCGGCTGCACCAAACTGACGCTGGTCAACGACGAATGGAGCGAGAACCATCCGGGGTTTGCCAATTCCAATGGAGCCTGGCCGATGGTGCTCAGCTCGGTCAAGACGTGGTGCGAGACCGGGCAAACGCTCGATTTCGGCTTTTAGAAAAATCAAAATCAAAACATTTCGAAAAAAGGTCCGGGGCGTACATCCCGGGCTTTTTCTGGCTGGTCCGGCCGTTTATGGCTTTCTACCGGGCAGGCGGGCGGAGCGATTCGAATTTTTTGCGAAAAAAAACCTTGACCTGGAGTTTACTCCAAGTAATAGTCTTGGGTGGAGCGGAAGCTTAGAGAAACCTGTGAGGGAGAGATCAACGAATATGCAGAAGCAGACGGTATTGATTACGGGAGCGAACAAAGGCATCGGGTACGAAACGGCCAGACAGCTTGGCAAACAGGGCTATTTCGTATTCCTGGGCGCACGCGACGAACATAAAGGCAGCGAAGCGGTGCGCCGCCTGCGCGAAGAAGGCATCGAAGCCGCCTATATCCGCATCGATGCCGCCGACGCGGCGACAATCGTATCGGCGGCGGAACAAATCGGTGCGCAGACGTCTTCGCTTGATGTGCTGATCAACAATGCGGGTATCGGCGCGGGCGGCAATGTGCCAAGTCAGCAGACGATCGAAGAGATCCGCAGCGTGTACGAGGTCAACGTATTCGGACCGATCCAGATCATCCAGGCCATGCTTCCCCTGCTCCAAAAAGCACCGCTCGGCCGAATCGTGAACGTATCGAGCGGCCTCGGTTCCCTGACGTTCAATAGCGATCCGACCCATGAACATTACGGGGCGAACCCGCTGGACTACAACAGTTCCAAAACGGCGCTGAATGCGGTCACCGTCCTGTTCGCCAAAGAATTCGCCGGCACTTCGCTCAAGATCAACGCCGTGGACCCCGGTTATACGGCGACCGATCTGAACAACAACAGCGGCACCCGGACGGTCGAACACTCCGCCGGTACCGTAGCGCGGCTGGCCCTGATCGGCGAAGACGGACCTTCGGGCGGATTCTTTGACGAGAACGGCGCGATTCCCTGGTAAGCGGTGATCCCATGATCGAAATTCCCGATAAGCCGATGACTATCCGCGAGGCGGCGGAATTGACCGGTCTGACCGAAGATACGCTGCGCTACTACGAGCGTATCGATCTGCTTCCTCCGGCGGAGCGCCGGCCGAATGGACACCGTTTCTATACGGCCGAGCAGGTGCAGAGTATCGTCTTCCTGATGAAGCTCAAATCGATCGGCATGACGCTTGCGCAGATGCAGCAGTTCCGGAAGCTGTCCGACGAAGGAGAGAGTACCCTGTCCGAACGCAAAGCGATCATCGAGGCCTGCTACCGGCAGGTCAACGAAGAGATCGAACATCTGCGGAGCGTGCAGAAGGTATTGGAGTACAAATTAGGCCGCTACGACGAACTGTTGTCGAACCCTTCGCCGGATGACAAAGGCTGCGATCTGTCGACTTACGAATAAGCCTGTCACAAGGCAGTGCCTTCGATCTTCGACGGAAGAAGGCGGTACCTGAACCAAACGCCCGGGCTGTTGCCCGGGCGTTTTTGGCATGCGCATGTAGAGGAAGCGGAAGAGAAAGAAAGCGGCGGAAGAAAAGGGGCAGCGCCGAAGGGTATAATAGAAGGAATGGGTTCACCCGAATAAACCGCGAATTCTGCCGTATGGAAATGAGGAATACGAATGAACACCCTGAAACTCCCCGCAGCAGGTCTATGGCCGCGGTTGGCCGCCGCCCTGCTGATCTCGCTGGCGGGGGCGCTGCTGTTCGAGCGGCTGAGTCTGCCGGTCCCGTGGCTGCTCGGTCCGATGTTCGCGGCGCTGATCGGCTCGAACCTGCTCAAGACGCGCTACGCATGGCCGCCGCCGATCCGCAATGGCGCGCTGATCGTGATCGGCTACACGATCGGTCTTGCGCTGACCGGGCAGGCGCTGCGCGCGATGGGCTCGCAGGTGCCGTACATGATCCTGATGACGTTCCTGCTTCTGCTGCTGTGCGCCGGCATCGCCTACGTCATCGGCCGGCTGTCGGGCACCGACTTCAAGACGTCGCTGCTCGGCAGCGTCCCCGGTGGGCTGTCGCAGATCGTCGTGCTGGCGGAAGAGACCAAAGGCGTCGATCTGACGCTCGTCACGGTTAACCAAGTCGTGCGCCTGCTGCTGATCGTCGTCAGTATTCCGCTGCTGATCTACAGCCCGCTGTTCGGCGAGCAGGCCGGCGATGCCGCGCAGGCCGCCGTTCGGTCGGACGCTTCGTGGAGCGCCCTGTTCCCGAACGCGCTGGCGTACGCTCCGCTCTGCGTGATCCTGGCACTGCTCGGCAAAAAGGTCCGGTTCCCGACCGCCTTCCTGCTCTGCCCGGCGTTCGGGACTGCACTGCTCCAGGCGACCGGCTTCCAGGCGCCGGAGCTGCCGCATGCCCTGACGGCCGCCGCGCAGCTGGCGCTCGGCACTTACGTCGGCACGCTGCTGAAGCCTGCGCAGATGCAGCATAAAGTACGGACGCTGTCGCTGTGTCTGCTCAGCGGCCTGATGTTGATCGCCGGTTCATTCGGCCTGACCGTGCTGCTGACGAAGCTGCAGCCGGTGACGCCGTCAACCGCGCTGCTCAGCCTGGCGCCGGGCGGGATGGACCAGATGGGCGTCATCGCCCATTCGATCGGGGCGGAACTTTCGACCGTGACCGGCTATCAGCTGTTTCGCACGTTCTTTATCTTCTTCGCCATTCCGCCGCTGCTGCGGATGCTGTTCCGGTATACGGATCGCAGAAGCGGAGCAGCCGGCGGGCCACCTGCGCCGGAACCAGTAACGGCGCGCCGTGTAAGACAGGAGTTCGACGATTGAACGCCAAAAAGCACCTTCGGATTTTGAAGGTGCTTTTTATTGTCGAATCGGGCGGCGAATCGCCGATTGCGGGCTGTCGCCCACTCATCGTCGCCAACGGCCGAGCGTCATCTGTCCATTGCCTGCCGCCGATTTCAGGCGGGGTTCGTCCGCGAACGAAGTTCTTTTTCCGCCGCCGAGCGCTTATTGCCCCGGTAGATCAGGTACAAGGCCAGGACCATGAAGAATAGCGCCAGTATTCTTTTGCCGTCGAGATGAATCTCCAGGCTGTTGAACCAGCCGAAATGGTCGATCAGCATGCCTGCGAGCAGCTGGCCGGCGATGCCGGAAATGTTGGCCGCGATGACGCCGATCTTTGGCACGGCCATGACGGTCAGCAGCAGGTAGAGCGTGCCCAGAAAAGCGGCGCTCAGCTGCCATTTCGGCGCGTTCAGCAGGGCGAGCAGATGTCCCTGCCCGAAGAACAGGATGAAGATCGCGAGAAACAGCGTGCCGGTAATGAACGTAAGCAAAGTCGTCTCCAGGGTGCCCGCTTTGCGGCTGAGCGCCCCGTTGATCGAAGACTGCGCGCTCAGCGTGATGCCGCCGAGCAGCGTGAACAAAATCATGAATATTCCCATATGTGGATCCTCCCGGAATTCGTGTTGGTCGACGTTCTTATTGAATGAGCAGCAGCGAGACGGTCATGGCGAGCACGGCGAAGACTTTCTCTTTGTTGACGCGCGTCGGTTCGCTGCCGAGCCAGCCGTAATGTTCGATGACCATGCTCATGATGAGCTGGCCGATAATGACCGCGACCATCGTGACGCCGACGCCGACGAACGGGACGCTGACGACGATCGAAGTGAGGTAGACGACGCCGAGCAGACCGCCGAGCAGCGACCATTTGGGCGCGCGGCGCACATGGGTAATATCGCCTTTTCCGAAAAAGAGCCACAGCAGGCCGACGATGATCGTGCCCATCGCAAAGTTGTAAAAGCTCGTTTCGACCTGTCCGATCGATTTGCCGAGTTCGGCGTAGATCGCCCCTTCAAAGCTGAGGGCCGCGCCGGCGAGAAGAGCCAGCAGATAGTAAATGGGGCGCATAGTAGTTCTCCTTTTTCCAATAATTAAATATCTAGAAAATTCGATATACGAGGTCCGAAAAAAGAACGGACTCTTCGCGGCTCAGAGCTCCGTTCTGATCTGTTCGGCGAACTCCCGGATAAACGGTTCGTTGCGCCGGTAATACGTCCACTGCCCGTAGCGGAACGACTCCAGCAGACCCGCCTTCTGCATCATGTTCAGATAGCTGGACACGGTGGACTGCGACAGTCCGGCCTTTTCCTGAATATCGCCGACACAGACGCCGCCTACGAAATGGATGCCTTTGGGAATATGGGCGCCCTGCGCGGGAAAATGTTTCTCCGGTTCTTTCAGCCAATGAAGCATGCTCAGCCGGGTCTCGTTGGATAAAGCTTTGAAAATATCGATAGTTTTCATACCGCGAATTATATATCGAGATTTCGCGATAAGTCAAGTTCGACGGCCGGGCACGGACCTGCAGCCGCGGCAAAACCGCCGGGAAGCGGCGGTCCGCCCGGCGGTCCGGTAGTGTCAGCCTTTGCGGGCTTCGGCTTGGCGCAGCGGGGAAGAACCGGCCGGGGAAGCTTCCTGCAGCGCCGTTTGCCACGCCGTATACGCCTGCCAAGCCGAACCGTCGTCGAGCAGCGGCTTGGCCGTGTACAAGCCTTCTTCGACCGAGCCGACGGCTCCGGCCAGATGCAGGCGCACCGCGGTGTTCAGCAGCGTCTGATTGTAGTGCGCCATATGTCCGCCGCCCTGAAGCACGGCTTCGAGCGTATCCAGCTGTTTGCGTGCCGTCCAGGCCGCTTCTTCTTCGGGCATCTGCGTATCGAGTCCGTACGTCTCCGGATCGAGCAGATCCAGTTCGCACCGGCCTTCCTCGACCGTATGAATCCGCGTCGGGCGGTGGATGAAGACATCTTCGGAACCTTCGACGCCCTGGACGATCAGCGCTTTGCGGTAGCCGAGCCGGCTGACAAGCCGGGCCAGACGGTCGATGACCGTATTATGGAAGACGCTCAGGATCAGATAAGGGGAGCAGGCGTAATCGACCAGTTTCTCCGCCGTATTCAGCAGCGTGCGCATGCCGAGTTCCTCGCGGATCCCGTGCAGCTGACCGAGCGGCGGACACCATTTGGCGGAATCGGCGAACAGGACGCCGCTCCGGTCTGCGGCCGCAATCGCGTCCGTCCGGCTCAGACGCAGGGGATCGATGCCCGCCGCGCGCAGGATATCGTGAAGGACGACACCGTATTTGGGAGGCAGCGGCGTGGAGCCGTGCAGCGTAACCGGCACGCCTGCGGCCGCCGTGACGAACGCGGTCGGCAGCGACGCCCAGAACGTTTTTTGCCGACCGTCGTACGGACCCGCAAAGTCGATACCGGGCTTCCGGCATTCCCGATAGGCTTGTCCGCGCAGCACGGATACGAAAGCTTCCAGTTCTTCGGCACTTTCGAGCTTGAGCCGCTGGGCGATCAGGAAAGCGCCGGTCTGGGCCGGGGTCGACCGGCCGCCAAGTATCGCTTCGGCAGCTTCCAGCGATTCCCCGTAATTCAGGTCGCGTGCGCCGCGTTTGCCGCGGGCCACTTCTTTGAGCAGATCGATCATTCATGCCGCCTCCTAAGTGCGCTGTCTCCGAGTCCGTGCGAGGGATGCCGCTCCGCGGTCGCGGACGGCCCGAGACGACGGTCTCAGGATTGTTCATGCAGCAGTTGATAGACTTTGACGATGGATGTGGCCACATCCACCATCCGTTTGCGTTCGTTCATGGCCTGTTTGCGCAGCAGATCGTAAGCTTCGGATTCGGAAATGTTTTTGGCTTTGGACAGGATGCCTTTTGCCATATCGATCCATTTGCGTTCATCGAGCCGGGCGAGCAGCTTTTCCCGCTCTTTTTCCCACTGCAGCCTCTCATAGCAGCGCCTGGCGCTGAAATGCAGAATCCAGTGGATCTCGGACGGCTTCATATGAGGGGATAAGATCCCATCGATCCGTACGTCGTCTTCGCAGGCGGATACGGACAGGTTGGCCGTTTCCGATGTGCACCACCAGAGGACGGGAACGGTCTTGCGGGACATCAGCAGCGCGGCCCAGCCGTTCATTTCCGTAATGGGCAGCGCAAGCACGGCGGCATCGGTCTCTCCGACGCGTTCGAACGCTTCTTCGCGCGTATCTGCCGATTCGACGAGATAACCGCATCCGCCGAGCAGCCGGGCCGGTGCGAATTCGTCCGCGGCGGCGTCGGAGAGAGGGTGGACGATCAATAAGCTGTGCATGAACGACGCTCCTTATGTTCAGAATCGTTTCCGCCTCAATCTTTATGTGTTACTTTATATAACACAGAAAACGTGTTTTTGTCGACTATTTTAAAATTTTAAAAATTGTATGTTAAAATTGTTGACGCGAGAATTAAAATCCTTTATAGTCGGACTCAAGATTCAAATTGACCCGGATACAACGATGTGTCCGAACGAAGCGGCAATGGCGCCTGCTCACACCTGAATAAGCAACGGGAAACGTATGTTTTCCGCAGCGGGTGGAGCGGGCTGTTTGTGTTTTTCGGCGGTACCCAATCCCGATTTCCCTCTCTGGAAGGAGCGACTCCATATGACAAACAAGCGCAAAAAATTGGTTCTGGTCGGCAACGGAATGGCAGGCGTCCGCACGATCGAGCATCTGCTCAAGCTGGCACCGGATTTATACGACATTACCATATTCGGCGCAGAGCCGCATCCGAACTATAACCGGATTATGCTGTCTACGGTATTGGCCGGCGGCACCAGCATGGAAGAAATCGTCATCAACGATCTCGACTGGTATCGGGAGAATGGCATTACGCTTCATATGGGCCAGGCGGTTCAGAAGATCGACAGCGAGCAGCGGCGCGTGTATGCCGAAGGCGGCATCGAAGCGGAATACGACGAGCTGATTATGGCTACCGGCTCCAACGCCTTCATGCTTCCGATTCCGGGTGCCGACAAGGAAGGCGTCATCGGCTTCCGTGACATCAAAGACTGCGTGGCGATGCAGGAAGCTTCCCGCAAGCACCGCAAAGCGGCCGTGATCGGCGGCGGTCTGCTGGGGCTCGAAGCGGCGCGCGGCCTGCTGAACCTGGGCATGGACGTTACCGTCATTCATATCAACGAGTATCTGATGGAACGCCAACTGGATCGTCCCGCTTCATTAATGCTGCAAAAAGAACTGGAAGCCCAGGGCATGAAGTTCCTGCTCAAAAAGCAGACGGAATCGGTACTCGGCAAGCAGCGGGCCAAAGGACTGCTGTTCAAGGACGGCAGTATGCTCGAAGCGGATCTGGTCGTCATGGCGGTAGGCATTCGCCCGAATGTGGCTCTGGCGCAGCGCAGCGGTCTTGCCGTAGAGCGCGGCGTCGTGGTCGACGATCATATGCGGACCAATCTGCCCGGCGTATACGCGGTCGGCGAATGTGCGCAGCACCGGGGGATCGCCTACGGGCTGGTTGCTCCGCTGTACGAACAGGGCGCGGTGCTGGCCAAAGGGCTTGCCGGCATCCCCGTCGAAGGGTATGCGGGTTCGGTCACTTCGACCAAACTCAAAGTGTCGGGCGTGGATGTCTTCTCCGGCGGGATCTTCGTGGAACCGGAAGGTGCGCGGGCTCTGCGTTATCAGGACGAGATCGAAGGCGTGTACAAAAAGCTCGTCATCTTGGATAACAAGCTGATCGGTGCCGTGCTGTTCGGGGAAACCGGTGAAGGAGCCGCTTTGTTCTCGCTGATCAAGAGCGGGGAGAGCGTAGCCGGACGCGAAAAAGAGCTGCTGCTCGGATTGTCTGCGGATGCGCTGGCATCCGGCGGCGGGGGCGGAGGTGCGGCGCGGCTGGAAGCGATGGCGGCCGACGAGATTGTCTGCGGCTGCAACGGCGTCTCCAAAGGCGATATCGTCGCGGCGATCGACGGAGGCTGCAACAGCCTCGGACAGATCAAAGGCTGCACCAAAGCTTCCGCTTCCTGCGGCGGCTGCAAGCCGCTGGTGGAAGGCCTGCTTCAGATTTATGCCGGCGACGCGGCCGTAACGGTGAAGGAAGGCATCTGCGGCTGCACGACGCACAGCCGTGACGAGATCGTGGCCGAGATCAAGCGCATGGGCCTGAAGACGGTCAAAGAAGTTATGAACGTACTGGAGTGGAACAACGACGAAGGCTGCTCGAAGTGCCGTCCGTCCCTCAACTACTATCTGGGCATGCTGTGGCCCGCGGAATACAAAGACGAGAAAGAATCCCGTTTCACCAACGAACGCTATCACGCGAATATCCAAAAAGACGGGACCTACTCCGTCATTCCGCGTATCTACGGCGGCGTCACGTCGCCGACCGAGCTGAAGCGGATCGCCGAAGTCGCGGAGAAATTCGAGGTGCCGCTGGTCAAGTTCACCGGCGGACAGCGCCTCGATCTGCTCGGCGTCAAGAAAGAAGACCTGCCGGGTGTCTGGGAAGCGCTGGATATGCCTTCGGGCCACGGTTACGGCAAAGCGCTGCGTACCGTCAAGACCTGCGTCGGCTCGACCTTCTGCCGCTTCGGCACACAGGACGCGATGGGCATGGGCGTCCGGCTCGAGAAAGCGTTCGAGCGCATGAACGCGCCAGCCAAAGTGAAGCTCGCTGTCTCCGGCTGCCCGCGCAACTGCGCGGAAGCGACGGTCAAAGACTTCGGCGTCGTGGCGGTCGACGGCGGCTGGGAGCTGCATGTGGGCGGCAACGCCGGGATCCATGTGCGGGCGACCGACCTGCTCGGTTTCGTGAAAACGGACGACGAGGTCGAAGAATGGGCGAGCGCATTCCTGCAGTATTACCGGGAGAACGCGACGTGGAACGAACGTACCGCGCCGTGGGTGGAACGTGTCGGACTCGAGCATGTCAAACAGGTATTGAGCGACGAAGACGAACGCAAAGCGCTGCATGCCCGTCTGCGCGATACGCTCGACCGGACCGTCGATCCGTGGAAACAGATCGTCAGCGAGCCCGAACTGCGCAAGAACTTCGAACGGCTTCCGGCTCCCCAGTCCCAGAGCGCGAGCGTTCAGGTCGAAACGAAAAAGGAGGAATCCGCATGAGTGAAGCAGCAGGCAAAGTACGTGTAGGCCGATTGAGCGATATCGATCCTCTGGGTTCGCGCCGCCTGAACGTGAACGGACTCGAAATTGCCCTGTTCCGTTTGTCGGACGGCGAGGTGATGGCGGTCGAGAACCGCTGCCCGCATAAAGGCGGGGTGCTGTCGGAAGGGATGGTCTGCGGTCCGGTGGTTCACTGTCCGCTGCACGACTGGCGTATCGATCTTCGCAGCGGCGAAGCGCTTGATCCGGATAAAGGCTGTGTCACGACCTTTGAAACGGAAGTGACGAAGGAAGGGTTCATCTTCCTGACCCTGAACGAACCTATCGAGGGCACGGATGCCGCCGGAGCAGACAGCCATATCGCCTAACCCCTATTCGAAAGCGAGGGATGCCCATGGATTACGTTAAACCGCGTGAAGTGCTGCAAACGATGATCGACACGGGCCAAGCCAAATCGGAACTGACCCGCCTGCAGCTGCTGATTCGGAGCGGGTTGGCGGGAGCCATCCTGGCCTGCGCCACGACCCTTGCCATGACGGCATCCGGACAAACCGGCATTCCGATGGCGGGAGCGATCCTGTTTCCGGTCGGCTTCGTCATTATCGTGCTGTTGGGATTGGAACTGGTAACCGGCAGTTTCGCCCTGATCCCGCTGGCTGTACTGGAGAAGAAAACATCCGTATCGGCGATGCTCAAAAATTACTTCTGGGTGATCGCAGGGCATCTGATCGGCTGCGGCTTGTATGCCCTGGCGTATGTGTTCGTGGCGACCAAGGCCGGAACGGATCTGTCCACTCCCCTGATTGCGACTCTCGTCAGTGCCAGCGAAGCCAAGACGACCGCCTATCAGACGCTGGGTGCGGGCGGTATGCTGCTTGTCTTCGTCAAAGCGGTTCTCTGCAACTGGATGGTGACGCTCGGAGCGGTGATGGCGATGACGTCCAAATCGACCGGAGGCAAGATCCTGGCGATGTGGCTGCCGATCCTGATCTTCTTCGGACAGGGGTTCGAGCACACCGTCGTCAATATGTTCGTTATTCCGGCCGGCATGCTGCTCGGCGCGAACGTAAGCGGCATGGACTGGCTCGTCTGGAGCGGCATTCCGGTGCTGCTGGGCAACTTCGTCGGCGGTGCGCTGCTGACGGGGCTGCTGCTGTACTGGAGTTACAATTCGCGCGGTCAAGGAACGCTTGCTCCGAATGCCGAACCGGCTTCCTTGCCCGCACCGGCCAAAGGAAGCGCCGCGTCCGTCGTTTCCGTATCCGCAATCGCAGGCGGAGCTATTTCCGGGCCTGCCGAGCCGATTCGTACCGTTCTGGAGAAAAGCGTATGAGCCGGGGGCGGATCTCGATCGTCGGCGCGGGACCGGGCGATCCGGAATTGATTACGGTCAAAGCGCTGCGCCGGCTGGAACAGGCCGACGTCGTGCTGTACGACCGTCTCGTCAGCGACGAACTGCTGCGCAGCTGCCTGCCGGGTACGCTCAAGATTTACTGCGGCAAAGCGCCCGGCCGCCATGCTCTGACCCAGGATGAAATCGACCGTCTGATTGTCGATTATGCGAAGGTCGGCCATCATGTGGTCCGGCTCAAAGGCGGCGATCCGTTCATCTTCGGCCGGGGCGGCGAAGAAGCGCTCGCCGCTTCAAGAGCGGGGATCGACTTCGAAGTGATTCCCGGGGTGACTTCCGCCGCCGGAGCTTCGGCTTCGGCCGGCATACCGCTGACGCATCGCGGAACGGCCGCTTCGTTCGCCGTGGTAACGGGAAGCCGCTGCGGCGGAGCCGATACGCCCGTGCGCTGGGACCTGCTTGCGTGCGGAGCCGATACGCTCGCCGTTTATATGGGCGTTTCGAAGTTGGAAGAAATCAGCGGCGAGCTGATCCGGCACGGCCGGGACGCGGATACGCCGGCCGCTCTGATCGAGAATGCCACGACCGAAGCGGAGCGCGTCGTCACGGGAACGCTTGGCACGATCGCCCGTCTGGCTTTGGCCATGAAGGTAAGCAATCCGGCCATGCTGATCGTGGGCGATACCGTCGGCGTTCGCGAGCTGCTGTATCCGGCGAAATTGGGCAGGCAGCAGATCGGATAAGGAAGAAGGGTACGGCAGGCTGCCGTATCCTTTTTTGTTTTGTTCGAATAGGGAGAAGGCCGCTTCCGCAGCCGAAGTCGAGCTTGAAGCGTGCACAGATCCGGGCCGAGCGTATGAGTTTCTGAACAGGACTTGTGATTTCGACTTTCCCCCTTTATGTTGGGAGTAAGACTTGAGCCGATTTGAGCAGGCCCAGGAAAATCATACTCCGAAGGAGCGAGAAGAATATGAGCGAAACGCTGCAAATCCGCGACCATCTGCTGAACGAACTGGAGACAGGCGTCCGCACCAGCGAAGTGCTGATCCGGCTGATCCGTCCCGAGGATTGGAGCTACCGTCCGCAGGGCAATATGCGTTCCCTGCCGGAATTGGTCCGCCATTTGGCGCTTGTACCGCGCAGCGACCTAGCGATCATGCAGGAAGCCGGAGCCGAGGAAGCAGGAGAGATCGAAGTCAGCCTCGACGGGGAGAGCGATCCCGAGCGTCTGGCCGCGGCTCTGCGCGAGAACTTTGAGCTGTACAAGAGCTATCTGGTCTCGCTTACGCCCGAAGACCTGCTGAACCGCTCGACCAAAGCGTTTTATGCCGAAGACTCGCATACCCAGATCCAATGGCAGATCGAAACGCTGACCCATCTGTTCCACCATCGTTCACAGCTGTACAACTATTTGAAGCAGTTGGGACACGAACTTCATTTTTCGATGCTGTATATGTAGCCGGAAGCCGTTTTTTTAACAAAAAAACCCGCTTTCCCCGTCAAGTGAAGGGGAAAGCGGGTTTTGGCATATTCACGTTCATTTACCTGCCGAATCGCAGGCGTTCCCGAACCCGTTTCGAGTCGGTTTAGGCTTTATCGCCGGAGAGGCCGAAGCTGGCCCGATACAGCGTATCGGCTGCCCATTGGCCGTCATTCCACTTTTTGTTGGCCGTAGCGCGGGCCGATGCCGCGCTGCCCGGCTGCGGCCGGCCGCCCGTACGGGGGCGCTGGCCTTCCGAACCGGGACGCGAGCCGTGCTGCGGCGCCTTTTTGGCCGGACGGCTGCGGTTGGCTTCGCCGCCTGCCGGCGTACCGGCCGGTTTGGCGTTCGTGCGGGCCGGTGTGTTGGCCGGACGGCTTTTGGCTGTAGGGGCCGGAGCGTCAGCTTTGGCTGCGGCCGAAGCTGTGCTTGGTTTGGCCGCAGCCTGGGACGGCTGCTTCGAACCGCCCGACTGGGCGGCATTTCGGTTCGCGGGTCTGGACGCGCCCTGCGGCGTTTCGCTTTTCACGGCGGCTTTCGCGGCTGCGGGCTGCGAAGACGGCTTGGCGGTGCGTCCGCCGCCCGATGGGGCGCTGGTTCTGGCGGCATTCTTCGTGCCGGCTGCCGGCTGCGAAGAAGAGCCTTTGCGTCCGCGGCCTCCCTGCTGGGCAGGTTCCGCCGGAGCGGATTGCTCGCCGGTCATCGGATAAGCATGATCCTTGATTTCCGGAATGCTCTTGCCGATCAGCTTCTGGATATCTTTCAGGTACGGCAGTTCTTCCGTTTCGCAGAACGAAATCGAGATTCCGCCGCGGCCCGCGCGGCCTGTACGGCCGATCCGGTGTACATAGGTCTCCGGAATGTTCGGCAGGTTGAAGTTGATGACGTGCGACAGCTCGTCGATATCGATACCGCGTGCGGCGATGTCGGTGGCGACCAGGACGCGGGTCGTGCCGTTCTTGAAGTTGCTCAGAGCCGTCTGGCGGGCGTTCTGCGACTTGTCGCCGTGAATCGCCTGCGCCGAGATGCCGGCACGGTCGAGCAGACGCGCCACGCGGTTTGCGCCGTGTTTGGTGCGTGTGAAGACCAGGGCCGAATCGATCGACTTATCCTGCAGGATATCGTTCAGCAGCTTCTGCTTGTTGGGCTTGTCGACGAGATAGACAGCCTGTTGGATAAGATCGACCGTAGAAGAGACCGGCGTGATTTCGACTTTGGCCGGATTGACGAGCAGCGAATCAACGAGATTTGTGATCTCCGGCGGCATGGTAGCCGAGAAGAACAGCGTTTGTTTCTTGGCCGGGATCCGGGCGAGAATCTTCTGCACATCGCGAATAAAGCCCATATCGAGCATCCGGTCGGCTTCGTCCAGAACCAGAATCTCGATCGAATCCAGATTGACGTGCTTCTGGTTCATGAGATCCAGCAGACGTCCCGGCGTTGCGATCAGAATATCGGTGCCGCGCTGCAGTTCGCGCTCCTGCGGAGTCTGCGAGACGCCGCCGACGATGACCTGGCTGCGCAGATCCGTGTAGCGGGCGTAAGCGCGGATGTTGTCGTAAATCTGGATAGCGAGTTCGCGCGTCGGCGTCAGGATCAGCGAGCGGATCGGACGTTTGCCTCCGGCGGCCGCTTTGGCCGACAGACGCTGAATGATCGGCAGCGAGAACGCCGCCGTTTTTCCGGTACCGGTTTGGGCGCATCCCAATACGTCGCGGCCTTCAAGGGCGACGGGAATAGCCTGCTGCTGAATCGGTGTCGGGGAGGTGTAGTTTTCTTTTTGTAGGGCTTTGAGAATGGAAGGGATCAGGTTCAAATCGTTAAATGTCATGAGAGCTCCTTTTTATATAAAAAAATCTATGGACTACCGCTTTTGAGGAAGCGGGAGATATCGAAAAAAAGACGAAAAAAGCACGAAAAAACTACGAAGTGATGCAACTTACAAGTCTAACACAGAACCTTCAAGATAAACAGTGCCGTTGGGGGAAACCACCGCTTAATCCTTGAATTCTTTTTCGGGGAAGCCTTCTGTCGGTATCATGGGTTATTATAAAATGAATGAGCTTGGCTGCCGGCTTATACCACAATTCAATCAAAAAAAGAGGAAGCTTGCATTCGGCCGCGCCGGAACATAAAAGGGGGATATTCAATGTTGTTTAAAACCGCAGGAACCAGCTCCGCCGCTTCGCTGCTCGAAGCGAGCCGAGAACTCAGAAAATGGGCCGAACAAGGAAGAACCGGAAGCAGACTGGAAACGGAGCACACTTCGGCCGAGATGCGGGAGATCGCGGAGAATGTGAACGCGGCGCTGGAGCTCTCGGCAGCCAAGGTGGCGGACGCCGAACTTCGGCTTGATCTCGTATCCAAAGCGATCGAAGTCGGATTATGGGATATGACGGTCGAAGCCGGCGATCCGGTCAATCCGAACAACACGTTTATCTGGAGCGACGAGTTCCGGCGCATGCTTGGCTACAGCGGTGAAAGCGACTTTCCGAATATTCTCGACAGTTGGGCTTCGCGTCTGCATCCGGAAGAGCAGGAGCGAATTGTCGGCGTGCTGGCCGACCACCTGAATGACCGTACGGGGCGGACACCGTATGACGTTCAATACCGCCTCCTGCTCAAAAGCGGCGAGTACCGCTGGTTCCGCGCGACCGGAACCACGACCCGCGACGAGAGCGGCGTTCCGCTGCGCGTGGTCGGTGCGTTGTTCGATGTCCATGAGAAAGTGCTGCGGGAAAACGAATTGGAACGGCTCGTCACGCGCTATGATCTGATTAACCGGGCTCTTACGGAATCTCCGTGGGATATGACGGTTGTGGCCGGCGACCCGGTCAATCCGAACAACGAGATCTGGTTCTCCGACCAATTCCGCCGCATGCTGGGTTATCAGGGCGAGCAGGAACTGCCGGATGTACTCGACAGCTGGGCGTCCCGTCTGCATCCGGAAGATGCGGAGCCGGCGCAGCGGGGCCTTGCGGATTATCTGAACGATTACAGCGGCCGCGCCGAGCTCGATCAGCAGTACCGTCTCTGCCACAAGGACGGTCAGTACCGGTGGTACCGGGCGAGCGGCGCCGCGATCCGCGACGGATCGGGCGTTCCCCTACGGCTTGCCGGGACGCTGCGCGAAGTGACTTTCGAGAAAAATCAGGAGATGCTGGTCGATCGCGTGACGGAAAAGCTTGGTCTGCTCTCTAGGGCGATCGAAGAAATGAGTTCCGGTATCGATTCGATCTCCGAAGGAGCGCAGGCGATCGTCAATATGCAGAACAAATCGACCAAAGCCGCCAATCGGGCCAAGCACAGCGCGGAAGAAACGCAGGGGATTTCGAGCTTCATCAAGGAAGTGGCCGAACAGACCAACCTGCTCGGTCTGAACGCGGCGATCGAAGCGGCGCGGGCCGGCGAGTTCGGGCGCGGGTTCTCGGTCGTGGCCGAGGAAGTGCGCAAGCTTGCGGTCAACAGTGCGGAAGCGACCGGCAATATCGGCAGCAGCCTGAACGAAATGAAAGAGCAGATCGACCGCATCCTGAACAATATCGGAGCGATGGCCGAGCTGACGGGCGCGCAGGCGGCCATGACCCAGCAGGTGAACGCTTCGGTGGTCGAAATCCGGTCCCAGGCCTCCGACCTGGTGGAGTTTGCCGAATCGCTGCGTTAAGTCGAATAATGCCCAGGCCGACCGAAAACCTTTTTTCGGCAGGCGGGCGGGGATAAGCTCGAAGATAGATGAAAATAATTTGTTTTCATCTGTCTTCGGGCATTTTTTTTGGGCTTTTTTTCAGTTATAGTGTAAGAAATACAGTTACTTACGGCGTCCGGATGGACCGGGCGATTCTTTGACGTGCAGACGTAAATTCAAGTTCGATCGGCCGGAGGTGAAAAAATGACAGGCGGAAATCGGATATTTTTCAAAAATTTCGCCGAGGCGGCCGAGCATGTCGTAAATCTGCTCAGCCGGCGCCTGGCGGCCGAATGTGTGATGGTCGTGTCCAGCGAGGGGCCGGTCAGTACGGTCATCAAAGTATTCAATCGGAGCAAGGAACTTGTCCGGGAAGGACAGGAGATCCGGTTCGAGCCCGAATATTTTGCCAGTTGGACGGATGAGAACTGGGATCGGCCGCTGGTGATTCCGCAGACTTCGCAGCATCCGCTGACCCGCGATCAGCATGCGACGCGCAGCTCGGGCGACTATACCTTGATCGGATTCCCTATTTCTTATCCCGACGGGCGCAAATTCGGCGGTTTGGCCGCTCTTGGCCGACCGGGTGCTTTTTCCGATGACGATCTGCAGCTGTTGACCTCGATGGCGCTGTTTCTGTCGTATATCGCGGAGCTGGAGCGCAGGGTTGATGTCGATCTGGAAAGACTCGGACAACTGACCAAAGACAAGAAAAATATCGAAGAGATTGCCGAAGTCTATCGGGGCGAAGCCCAGGCTGCCCGGCAGTCTACCCAGCAGAAAGCGGACTTTCTGGCTTTTATGACGCATGAGATCCGCAATTCGCTCAACGGCAGTATCGCGATGTCGGAACTGCTGGCCATGACCGAGTTGACGCAGGAACAGCAGGGGTTTCTCGACATGGTGCGTTCCAGCAATGCTTTTCTGCTGACATTGGCCAACAACATTCTGGACTACAGCAAGCTCGAAGCGGGCAAACAAAGCGTGGACGTCTCGCTGTTCGATCCGGCTTCGACGATTGAGGACGTCGCTTCGCTCATGGCGCCCAGAGCTATCGAGAAACGGGTGGAACTGATTCTGGACGTGGAAGAAGGACTTCCCATGTTCGTGCAGGGAGATGCGGGCAAGCTGCGGCAGATCCTGCTCAATCTGCTCGGGAACGCCGTGAAGTTTACGCATGCCGGCCAGATCCTCGTTACGCTGCGTCAGGAAGAGCCGCGGGGCGAAGGCGAAGTCCAGCTCGCCATCTCGGTACGCGATACGGGAATCGGCATAGAATCGGAGCAGTTGGGCGGTTTGTTCCAAACGTACCATCAGGTGCACGGTTCGGACGGAAACCAACAGTACGGCGGAACGGGATTGGGGCTTGTCATTACGCGCAATCTGATCGAATTGATGGGCGGAAGTATCCGGGTGGTCAGCGAGGTTGGGATCGGTACGGAATTTCTGGTCGTGCTGCCGTTTGCGCCTTATTCGGACTTCGATATGGGGCCGTTCGCGCCGCTGCGCCTGGAAGGGCTGCGTATCCTGATCGTGGACGACAATCTATCGGCGCTGTCCGTGCTGGAGCGGCTGCTCCAGGGTTGGGGAGCTCTGCCTTCGGGTGCGCGCTCGGCCGGCGAAGCGTTAAGGCTGCTGGAGACCGGGAGCTTCGATCTGGTACTGCTGGATATGCACTTTCTCGACTTGGTCGGCCCGGTTTCTTCCCGGCCGAACGCGCCGCCGGTCGCGCTGCTCGCTCCGCTGGGTACGGTAGCGGAACAGCCGGGACTTGAAGGCGTCCGCTTTACCGTCTTCAAGCCGCTGCGCCGACTTCAGCTGTACAGCGCGCTGGCGGCAATCAAGCCTTGAATGAGGACCGGAAGAACGCATCGAACCGCCAAAAAAGCCGCTTCCCGTGAAGGAAGCGGCTTTGTCATTTGATCGGTCAGTTCGAGAAATACAGCTGCAGGCCGTCGGCAATCGCTTTGGCCGCACTGCGCTGATAATCGGCGCTTGCGATCGCGCCTTCGTCGGAAGAGTTGGACAGGAAGCCCATTTCCAACAGCACGGCCGGTACGCTGTTTTCGCGGATAACCTTGAAGTTGCCGAAAGCCAGTCCGTTGTTGCGAATCCCCGTACCGTTCTTGAGCGGTGCTTCGATCGCGCGGGCCAGCCCGAGGTCTTTCGACTCGGAGTAGAAGCAGACGAGCGTTCCGTTAGCCGAAGCGCTGAGCGCCGAATTGTAATGGATGCTCACAAAAGCGTCCGCGCCCAATGAAGGAGCCAGCTGTGCGCGCGAAGCCAGGGAAGGACGCTGATCGCTGCCGCTGCGCGTCATTTCGACGCGGGCGCCGCGGGAGACCAGATAGTCTTTCACATACAGGGCCGTCTGCAGGTTCAACTCCTGCTCGACCAGTCCGTACGTGGTGCCGATCGTACCGGGATCGCTGCCGCCGTGGCCCGGATCGAGCACGATCAGTTTGCCCTGCAGACTGCCCGATTGAATCTCGGATGTATCGGCTTTGGGACTGCGGGCCGCCGCTGTGCTGACGCGAACCGCCTTTTGTTTTTGGACGGCCGCTTTGACGGTTGCGCCTCCGCCGCCCTGCAGATACTTCGACGAGAGCCAGCCGTAAGCGCCGTATGAAGTCATGACGCGTGTCCAGCCGCTTTGGCTCTCCAGCACGGTGACGGCATCATTGCGGTTGGCGGAGCCGAGAAATTCGTAGCTTTTGCCCGGGCCGCTGCGGATGATTACCGAATTGGCGGTAACCAGCGCTTTGCCGCCTTCCGAGACGGAAGATCCGCCGGAAGAAGCGGAAGTTTGCGAGACGGAAGGAGCCGAAGAAGACGAAGAAGTGACTACGGTTGCCGAAGCCGCGCTTCCGTCTTCTTTTTTGAGATAATAGCCGGCTACCCAGCCCGAAGTCGACGCATTTTCGACTTTCAGCCAACCGAGGCGTTCATCCGTCACCGTTACCAAGTCGCCGCTATTCAGCGAACCCACTACCGGTGTATCCGGTCCTGCGGTGCTGCGCACATTCAGGGAGTCGGTATGGACTTTGGCCTGGTACGACGCGCTTTCCGCATGAGCCGACTCGGGCGGCAGGAGAAGAAGCCCGCCGATGCCGGCAGCCAGAGTCAGCGAAGCGATTCGGGTAAGGCGAACTGCACGGGATCCGTCCGGATTTCCTGAGGCGCCTTGTGCTTCTTGTTCGCTTGAAAGGCCGTTGGCGAAGCTCTGCCTGGATAATTCGTTCATGTATGTACCTCCGCTTGTTTCGTTCTCATTTTCCATCGATCTGCTTCGATCCATCTGCTCAATCTGTCCTAATGGGGCTTATCTACGCCCATAGTTTCATCTCATCTTACCCATTTGAATCAAAAAAGATGCGATTTTTACGAAAAAGGGTTCATTGTACCCACAAACTTTTTTCGAAAAGCCGTGAAAAAGAAGCAATAGAGCAAATGAAGCGTATTCAAAAAGCGTGAAATTCCTATTTCCCGGTCCGTTTCGCTCGAAATCCCGTTTTCAAACCGTCCGAAGGCTGCACGCCTGCTTGCTTTTAAGAACGGGGGCCGTGCCCTTTTGTTTCGAATAAGGTAGTATTGGGGATAGGTTAAAAGAAAAGTTTTATCCATTTGGCAAAGACCAAGCTTCAAGATGCCGGTGGTTGTTGGCCGAAAAGAATTCTGTATATGGGCTCGATGTACATATGGAGAGTTTCCAGGATGAAGATTGGGTTTTGCCAAATGGAAAAGACAAGAGGAGATGGACTTTGATGAATTGGACCAACGAAAAAGTAACCCATGCCAGCTTTGGCGCAGGAAAAGTAACGGGGAACGGCGAAGGCAAGATCAGCGTGAAATTCGCCGAGGAAACCGGAGAAAAAACGTTCATGTACCCGGAAGCGTTTGAACACTACCTGACGATGAACGATCCGAGCAAGCAGGAGCGTATGGGTATGGAAGTTCGGGAGAAGCAGGAGCAGATTGCCGAAGGAAAACGCGTTGTCGAGCAGGAGCGCGTAGACAAGATCGAACGTCTGGCTGCCGAGAAAGTCGCTGCCCGCAAGAAGCCTACCCGCAAAAAAGCGGCTTCGACCAAAAAAGCCTGATCGTACTTTCGAACAAAAGCACCGCTTGTTTCGATGCATGCCGCCGCTGTGTGCGATGCATCGTTCGATATCAACCAAAAAAACTCTTTCCGCTTGAGCGGAAAGAGTTTTTTGGTTGCGCAAAGCGCGGATTAGACTTGTTGGACTTTCATTACGTTCGTGTTGCCGGCCTGGCCGATCGGGATGCCCGCCGACAGGACGACGGTGTCGCCGGACTTGATGTAGCCGGCTTCGAGCGCGTTTTTGGTCGCGACTTCGAACATTTCGTCGGTGCTCGTTACGGCTTGACCCTGCATCGGCACGACGCCGTACAGCAGGCTCATTTTCGGCAGCGTTTTGGCATTCTGGCTGACTGCGATGATCGGAGCTTTCGGGCGGTATTTCGAGATCATGCGGGCCGTGAAGCCCGATTCCGTCGAAATGATCAGCGCGGCTGCGTCCAGGACGAGCGAAGCGTTTACCGAGCTCTGGCTTACCACTTCGGTAATATCGTTGAGGTGCAGGGCACGTTTGCTGTTGAACTGGACATCGTAGTCGATCATCGTTTCGGCTTTGGCTGCAACGGCCGCCATCGTACGGATCGATTCGAGCGGGTATTTGCCCGCTGCGGATTCACCGGACAGCATGACGCAGTCGGCGCCCTGCAGCACGGCATTCGCCACGTCGCTGACTTCGGAACGGGTCGGACGCGGGTTGACCTGCATCGACTCCAGCATGTGCGTCGCCACGATAACCGGTTTGCCGGCCAGGTTGCACTTGTCGATCATAAGCTTCTGCGCCGCAGGCACGTCCTGCACCGGAACTTCGACGCCGAGGTCGCCGCGGGCAACCATGATGCCGTCGGAAGCTTCGATGATGGCATCGAGGTTATCCATGCCTTCCTGGTTTTCGATCTTGGAGATGATCTGTACGTGCTCCGCGCCTTTTTCGGCAAGAATCCGGCGGATTTCCATGATGTCTTCGCCTTTGCGAACGAAGGAAGCGGCGATGATTTCAACGTTTTCGCTCAGACCGTAGTTGATATGCATCACGTCGCGTTCGGTTACGCCCGGCAGGCTGGTCTTGACGCCCGGCAGGTTCACGCCTTTGCGCGGTTTGAGGCGTCCGCCGTTCAGGATTTTGCATTTGATCTCGCCGCCGTCCACCTGGATCACGTCGAGTGCGATCAGACCGTCGTCGATGAGGATCCGGTCGCCGGCTTTGACATCTTCGTTCAGCTTCGGATAGTTGACCCCGATACGTTCCGCCGTACCGAGCACTTCCGGTTCGGTCGTCAGGATCAGTTCGCTGCCCGCTTCAAGTTGAACGTATTCTTCCAACAGTTTGCCGATGCGGACTTCAGGTCCTTTGATGTCCATCATGATCGGGACGAACGTATTCAGTTCGGCTGCGGCTTGACGGACTTTGCGGATCCGTTCGCTGTGGTCGGCCGGTTCGCCGTGCGCCATGTTCAGGCGGGCAACGGTCATACCGGACTGGATCATTTCTTTGAGCATTTCGACCGTATCGCAAGCGGGTCCCATCGTACATACAATTTTCGTTTTCATCTTCGGGAAAAGCCTCCTCGTTTTCTTGAACTTTGGGGTTGTTGTCCGCCCCGAAGCCCAAGGATGATCACCGGGTTTGGCGTCGGGCAGATCGAGTGCGCTGAAGGGGCCGGGTATGCAAACCGACTCGGTTAACGGACCGGGCCGCTCTCTATTCTATACCCGCTTCCCGCGGATTGATTGGCGCTTTCAACAACCTTTTGTATTTATTGTACCGTCCGCAGGGACAGGATGAAATGACATATAGTACAATGTAGGAAACATAGTACGATAGAAAGGAAGCGCTTATGCCCAGAGTGGAAGACGTCCATCAAGACAATGGGACGCAGTGGTACGAACAAGCCGAGACAGGGCGGGATTGTTACCTGCTGACACTGGCGACTTACGGCAAATGCATTTATTGGGTGGACGGGGAACGGAATATTATGGAACGGGGAGATATACTGCTGATTCCTGCCCACATGCCCTATTATGGAAAAAGCGTACCGACCTTGACCCATACCAAAACGGTTGTCGGGTTTACCGTGTCCTCCGCCGATACGGATGCCCTGCCGCTGCTGCGGCACGAACGACCATACAAACGCCGCCTCGGCCGCTACGAATCCGTGCACGACCGGATCCGGGTGCTGCGTGAGCAGTGGAACGAGCGTCCGTCGTATTACGAATTGATGGCGCAGTCCATTCTGACGGAGCTGCTGATCGATATCAGCCGGGAATTCGACCGCGGACTGATCCAGACCGAGAAGCAGCGGCATGTCGAACACATGAAGCGGTATATCGAGCGCAACTACCGGGAGAAAATCACCAAGGAAGTGCTGGGCGAAGTGATCGGGCGTACCCCGAACTACGCCGCGTCGCTGTTTAAAGAAGTATCCGGACGGACGATCAGCGAATGCGTGCACCGGCAGCGGATGAAGCGGGCGGTCTATATGCTGAACGAATCGCGTCTGAACGCGGCGGAGATTTCGGAATTTCTCGGCTACCGGGACGTCTCGTATTTTTATCGCATGTTCAAAAAGATTACCGGCGGCTCGCCTTCCGAGCTGTTGAAAGACCGGCGAAGAGACGGATATTGACGGTGTAACGCGGGCGCAGCCGTGCGGCTTGCGAAGGGCCGAAGCCGCTGAGGCTTGCTTGGAACAGGCGCGGATCGCCAAATATCGGGCCGGCTCGCCAAGTATCGGGCCGGATCGCTTCTGCAGGGCGATTCCCGCTCTTTGTGCGGGATTGGCGTACCCTGCTTCTGCGGGAGCGATCCGCAGCGAATCGCTCCCGGGGCTCAGGGTTCGGGCTGCTCCCGGTAAGCGCTTGGCGATACGCCGCAGACGCGCTTGAACATCTTGGAGAACAGAAACGGGTCGGGATAACCGACCGACCGGGCCACGTCGCTGACGGACAGCGACGGATTGTGCAGCAGTTCACGCGCCCGGCGCATCCGGTACTGCAGCAGGAAGGTCTGCAGAGGGACGCCGTAGGCGTCCTTGAACAGGCTCGACAGATAGGTCCGGTCGAGCCCCACGGCGCGCGCGATATCCTCCGCGCCGAGCTTGCGGCTGTAGCCGTTCTCGATCACGGCCGCAGCCCGTGACAGATGCGCCTCCCTCGCCCGCGGCGGCGCACCCGGACGCACCGCCGTCGGCGGTGCGCCCCCGACCAGCGCGGCCAGCAGGCGGTAGACTTCCGCCTGCGCCAGCAGGTCGCCGCCGGGCTGCTCGCGTGCCTCGAGCAGCCCGGCATAGAACCGCTCGAACGGCGGCCGATCCGCCGCCGTGTACACGGGCGAGCCGGCCGTCAGCCCGGCCCGCTCCAGCAGCGCGCGCACCTGAAGCCCGCGCAGCCCGACCCAGACGTAGACCCAGGGATCTTCGGGGTCCGCTTCATAATGGACCAGAGTATCGGGCAGGATCAGGAAGCCCTGACCGGGGCCAAGCGGATATTCCCGGCCTTCCGAGCGGAAGAGTCCCCTGCCGCTGTGAATATAATGCAGGATGAAGGCGTCCCGCAGCCCGGGCCCCCAGCAGTGGGCGGGCGCGCAGTCTTCGCGTCCGTAGAACAGCAGCGATACTTCGCTCTGCATACGGGTTTCTTCGGAGGTATGGGTGAATTGTTCGGCGGGCATGCGTGTGCTCCTTTCAATGTGGGTCGGATGCGATTATGGAATGCGATGATTTGGGATTGGGAGTAGATAGGCGGCACAGGCGGCTGTGGCTTTAAAATGTAGTCATGAAGTCAACATTTTCGGCTTTTTTGCTTGTTGGAAAGCGATTTGTTGACTAGATGAACACATTTTGGCCGAAAATCGCCGGAATCCATCGGATTGGCGGGAAAATGTGAGCATAAGGTCAACATTTGGGGGGCTCGGCTTGTATTTGATGCGAAATGTGAGCAAAATGATCGCATTTGGAGAAGCGGGCGGCTGGACGGCGTCTCAAGGTTGAACGAGCGGCCCAGGCCATGCCAGGGCCAGCGGAAGAGCCGGCGAAGAAGCCGCGAAACATCGTCTGATTGGAATCGCTCCCGGGAAAGAATAGCAAGTCGGTTGAATCGTTCCGCCTTTCTATTCTGTTTATTGGAAGTCGCTAATGAAGGCGACGATCTAACCGCTTTTGCCAAATTCGATTGGAATCGCTCCTTGGAAAGGAAAGAAAACCGGTTGACCCATCCGTCTTTCTTTCCTCTGATCATAGTCGCTTAAGGATTTTGGCAAAAGCTATTCTTCATACATTATAACAAACAAACCTGCCATTACTCCATGTCTTCCTGTAAGCGCTACCGTTATAGTAAAAGCAGAAACGGCAGCCAAAAACGGGAGGTAAAAACATGCAAAAGATTACGTTTATCGGCGCGGGGAGTACGGTTTTCGTACGGAATGTGCTGGGGGACATCATGATGACGCCGGCACTTCAAGGGTTCGAGCTGGCTTTGTTCGATATCGATCCGCAGCGGTTGGGCGAGTCGGAGACCTTGCTTCGTGCCATGAAGAAGACGGCAGGCAGCCAGTGCGGAATCCAGGCGTACACCGACCGCAAAGAAGCGCTGCGAGGAGCCAAATACGTCATCAACGCGATCCAGGTCGGCGGTTACGATCCGTGCACGATCACGGATTTCGAGGTGCCGAAGAAATACGGGCTGCGCCAGACAATTGCGGATACGCTGGGGATCGGAGGGCTTTTCCGCAATCTGCGTACGATTCCGGT
Organism: Saccharibacillus qingshengii; assembly: GCF_013185195.1. GTDB lineage: Bacteria > Bacillota > Bacilli > Paenibacillales > Paenibacillaceae > Saccharibacillus > Saccharibacillus qingshengii. The sequence continues at coordinate 24,848 of NZ_JAAZWC010000012.1, read as the reverse complement.
CATGCTGGATATCGCCGCGGATATGCGCGAAGTCTGTCCGGACGCCTGGTTCCTGAATTACACGAATCCGATGGCGGTGCTGACGAACGTGATGAACACGGCGGGCGGGATCAAAACGGTCGGGTTGTGCCACAGCGTCCAGCACTGCATCCCGTCGCTATTCGAGAATCTGGGCATGGACCAGACGGATGTGCGGGCCAAGATCGCCGGCATCAACCATATGGCCTGGCTGCTCGAAGTGACGCGAGGCGGCGAAGATCTATATCCGGAAATCAAACGGCTCGCCGCCGAGAAGCAGCAGGAGAAGCACGGCGATATGGTGCGCTTCGAGCTGATGAACCGGTTCGGCTATTACGTCACGGAATCATCCGAGCACAATGCCGAGTATCATCCTTACTTTATCAAAAAGAATTATCCCGAGCTGATCGAACGCTTCAACATTCCGCTGGACGAGTATCCGCGCCGCTGCGTGAATCAGATCCGCGAGTGGGGCGAGGTGCGCGACGGCTTGATGCAGAGCGAATCGCTTACCCATGAGCGCAGCGTCGAATACGCTTCGTATATTCTGGAAGCGATGGAGACGGACAAGCCGTTCAAGATTGCGGGCAACGTGATGAACAACGGGTTGATCCCCAATCTGCCGCAGGATGCGTGCGTCGAGGTACCGTGCCTGGTCGACGCTTCGGGCGTGAACCCGACCTATGTCGGTGCCCTGCCTCCGCAGCTCGCTGCGCTCAATCAGACCAATATCAACACGCAGCGATTGACGATCGAAGCGGCTCTGACAGGGAAAAGAGAGCATGTGTACCACGCGGCGCTGCTCGATCCGCATACGGCGGCCGAGCTGTCGATCGACGACATCGTATCGCTGTGCGACGATCTGATCGAAGCGCACGGCGATTGGCTGCCGCAGTTTGCCGGAGAGCGCCGGCAAGCTTCGACGAGCCTCGCCTGACGCAATCGGCTGCATCCGTAGCAGGAAGCCCTCGGGCAAGCCTGCTAGAAGTCCGCAGATTTTTCTGCGGACTTATTTGCCGTTTTCGACTGTTTTTACCCGGAGCTTCTGGTACACTGGGGTCAAATCCAACGTCGGCCTTTTTCAAATCAATACGGAAATGAGGACTTTTACATCCATGAACAGGTACAAAAAAGGCTTCCTGTCGCTGCTCGCCCTGCTGCTGCTTCTGCCGCTGCTTGCGTTTCCCGGAGCACGCGCGGCCGAAGCGGCCGTCTCCGCCAACGGCGGAACGCCCAAGACCCGCACCGTAATCGGCGTCTCGGTCGCCACGCTGTGGAAGTCCCCCGGTCTCGCGCGTTCGATCGACGCTCCTTCGCTTGCGGCGCCGGTCGACATGAAGGCCTGGACGCAGGCCATGAATACGACGGCCAAGCGCAGATGGCTGACCGGCAAGACCGAGACGCAGGCGCTGTACGGCCGCGAAGTGAAGATCGTACAGACGAAAGGAAGCTGGTCGCAGGTTGTGGTAACCGACCAATCGACTTCCAAAAGCCGTTACGGGTACCCCGGCTGGCTGCCTACCGCGCAGCTTCGGACGGTTTCGGCCGGAGAATGGACCGGCACCTCGGCCGCGGAAGTGGTCATAAGCGCGAAGACGACGACTTTGTACAAAGCGGACGGCAAAAGCCGGCTGCTGGATCTCAGTTTCGGCACCCGCCTTCCGGTCGTATCGGCGGCGGGCGAATGGATGCAAGTGCGGACGCCGCAGTACGGGACCGCGCGCGTCTCCGCCAAGGACGTCACAGTCACGGCACCGGGCACACCGGCTTTATCTCCGACAGGTGCGCAGTTGGTCGAGACCGGCAGAGCGTTCCTCGGTCTGCCTTACCTGTGGGCGGGAACATCCGCTTACGGCTTTGACTGCTCGGGCTTCACGGGTGCCATTTATGCGTATTACGGTATCCCGCTGCCGCGCGACGCTTCGGAGCAGGCGCTGGCGGGTAAATCCGTAGCAAAGCCCGATCTGCAGCCGGGCGATCTGATGTTCTTCGCCCATCAGAACGGCAGAGGCAGCGTGCATCACGTCGCGATGTATATTGGGGACGGGAAGATGATGCATTCGCCAAAAGCAGGCAGAACCGTTGAGATCATTCCGATCTCCACCGCCGGGTACGCGAACGAATTCTCCGGAGCAAGACGCTATCTGAACGATTAAAAAAAAGAAACCGATCGCCGGGCTCCCCGTAGTAGAGGGCAAGAGAAGCTTTCCATATGCTTTTATCCCATATCGAACAGGAGAGAATACAATGAAAGTATCGAGAATCTTGATGTTGGTTGCGGCGGCCTGCGAACTGCTGCTGGCGGTCCCCCTGCTGGGCGGCTGGTTCGTTCTGGCAACCGGCTGGGGCGCGCTCGGATTCATGTTCCTGCTGCATCTGGTTACCCTGGTTATGGCGGCCCGCGATCGCGTACCGTATTACGGCCCAATCGTCGGTCTTGTCACTTCCGCGCTTGGATGGGTACCGTTCCTGGGCTGGGCTCTTCACCTGGCAAGCGGTATCGCCCTGCTGGTCAACGCTTTCCACGGCCAGCAGCGCCGTGACGTCGACCGTGCCGATGCGCAGCGCCGTTACTACTAACAGCCTGACCCGGCTTGAACAAAGCCCGATTGCAAAAACGGCTGGGAACTTCCCAAACGAATAGGATTTTCTCGGCAGCCTGAACGCTTCTCCTGACGGAGAAGCGTTTTTTGGCGTTTTGGACAAAATCCGGATCTCTGCAAAAGCGTTTTCCCAAAAAGAAGCGATTCAGCCGTCATAATATGAAGAAACTCACAGGGGAAGCCTGCTGGAATATGGCAAACTGTAAGTATAAAATGTAAAAATTTATACATCAAAATTTGCAGCTATTTATAGATCGGATACGCCGCGATTTTGCAGGGAAGGATGGAAAAGGATGTCCCGTTTTCTTTTTCGATATACGTTCAAGAACAAGCCGCTGCGCCTGATTCTACTGCTCACCGCCGGGCTGTCTGCCCTGGTGCTGCTGGTGGCGCTGTTTTCTTATCACCATTACCGCGAAGCGCTGGATCAGGAGATCAATACGCCGAATGTGGAGCTGCTGCAGATCAATGCCGATGTAACCAACCGCGAAGTGCGTGCAGCGGACAGCGGAGCGGTAGATGCTTCGTTTCACGCTTCGATATTGGCCCTGTTGAACGCTTCGGCCGGAGAGCAGCCCGATTTTGCAAAAGCCGCGCTCGATTATTTGCAAACGTTATCGCTGCAGTCGGAAATTCGCGGAATTGCGGTCGTCGACTTCACGCATGGGTCCGTGCTGTCCAGCGCCTACGGATACCGGACCGACTGGAACCTTGCGCCGGACCGGGGCTGGTCGCCCTGGATTCGGGAAGCGGAGAGCAAGCCTCTGCTGCTGAAACGCAGGACGCTCGAAGAAAAGGGAGCGCCGTCGACCGAACTTCTGTCGGTCGTTCGTCCGGTAGCGCAGAACGGACGGACGATCGGTGCCGTCATCGTCGATCTCGATTATGACGCGTTGTTCTCCAAGATGTACAGGCACCCCAACAGTTATCAATATGTATATGATCTGGACGGTCATCGTATTTATCCCAAGCTGGACGATCCGGTGTCCCAGGGCGAAATGGAGCGCGTTATTGCCCAGATTGATGTCAGACCGTTCGAATACGTGAAGCTGGACGGTCAAGATTATCTGGCCAATCAGGCTTTCTCCGACGTAACCGGCTGGCGTATGGTCTCGCTCGTGCCGATGGATCAGCTGCTCAAAAACGCCAAGATTGCGCGCAACGCTCTACTGTCGCTGGCGTTGGTCTCGGTACTTGCCGACGGGCCCCGAATCGCTTTCGATCGGCGAAGGCACCGCGGATATCGTGCGTGCCCTGCGGGAATTTCTGGGTGTGTCGGTGTCGGCGGGGTGGTCGGGACCGGGGGTTGGGGCGGCGGGTCTCCCGCTGGCGTATGAACAAGCCGGTACGGCGCTGAATGAGCGGCTGTATGAAGGTTACGGACGAGTCCATGCGTATCTTCCGCTCGAACGCCGCCGCCTGAACGGCGAAGAATGGGCGGCCCAAACGGCAGGCATCTTGGAAACGGGAGATGAAGCAAGAGCCGCCGGCTTGATCTCCGGCTGGGTGGATCAACTTCGAAGCGAGCCGGCAGCAGCGGAAGACGTCTATACGGCGGCCGATGCCCTGCTGCGGCGAATGATTCGCCTGGGCATGGACAGCGGACTACCGCTGTCTGCGGAACTGGCCGACTATACCCGCCGCCAGGTCGAAACGCTGGAACTTTCGGAGATCGGCGATCTGCTGGAGCGGCAGGCTCGCCTTGTCGCCGAGGCTTCCGCCGGCCGCCGCTTGTCGAGAGAACGTCGATTGACCGAAGAAATGAAGCAGTATATGCGTGAAAATCTGGCTTTGAATATAGGGGTGCAGGATGTAGCCGAACGTGTCGGGTTGGGCGTTTCTTCCGTCAGCTCCATCTTCAAGGAAGAAACGGGCAGTACCGTTTACGAGTATCTGACCCGACTGCGCATGGAAGAAGCCTGCAGCTTGTTGGAGCATACCGGCATGAAGATTGCGGAGATCGCCCTGCGCACGGGCTACAGCAACGAGAACAGCTTTATCCGCGTGTTTCGCAAGCTCAAAGACGTTACACCGGGCAAATACAGGGAGATCGGCAGATCCTCCAAAGAGTATGCAGATCCTCCAAAATCGCAAAACGGCGTTTCTGGAGAGCGCATGGAAGAATGAACGATTGTCGATACAGGGCGAACGCAGCTAGACTGTGATCAGCGGCCCGTACCGGAGCCTGACGGGCAGAGCGTTCAATCTTCCAAAAAACCTTGTGAAAAAAATCGCAAGAAGATGGGGGTTGAGAACAAATGAAGACAGGTTCGGCACGTACCCTAAAATACGTGGGAGTGGCGCTGCTGCTGGCAGCCTCGATTGCGCTGGGCGTTTCATTGTTGGACCGGACCGGTACGCAGGAAGAAACCGCCGAAGGATTTCCCAACAGGCCGATCACATTGATCGTTCCTTATTCGGCCGGCGGCGGAACGGATACGATGGCCAGAGCGCTGGCCCGATCGGCGGAGCGGGAACTGGGCCAACCGGTAACCGTCGTAAACCGTACGGGCGGAGGCGGAGCGGTCGGATTGATGGAAGGCGCGGAAGCGAGAGCCGACGGTTATACCGTGACTTTTATGGTATCCGAATTGACGATTCTCCCTCATCTGGGCCTGCTGCCGGTCACCTATCGGGATTTCAGACCGATTGCGCAGACCAGCCTCGATCCGTCCGCGATTACGGTCCGTGCCGACGCCAAGTGGACGACCGCTGCCGAATTTTTGGCCGATGCCAAAGCCCATCCGGGCGAAATCAAGATGGGAAATGCCGGAACGGGCAGCATCTGGCATCTGGCAGCCGTCACGCTGGAGCAGGGAACGGGAGCGGAGTTCCGCCATATTCCTTATGAAGAAGCAGGTCCCGCGGTATCCGCTCTGCTCAGCGGCTTTGTGGACGCGGTGCCGGTGAGTCCGGCCGAGGTCAAGCAGGAGGTCCGCGAAGGCAAGCTCCGAACGTTGGTCGTCAATGCCGACGAACGTTCGGAAGCGCTGCCCGAAGTTCCCACCCTGCAGGAAGCCACGGGAATGCGTACCGATTTTGCGGGTACGTTCCGCGGGCTCGGCGTGCCCAGAGAAACACCCGACGCGGCAGCCGCTTTTCTTGAACGCGCTTTCATCAAGGCCGCTCAAGATGAAACTTTCCGGAGCGAGATGGAGAAAAGCGGGTTGGGACGGCGGGTCCAGGGAGGTCAAGCCTTCGGGCAGCAGCTGCAGGAAAGTCACGACCGATTTGCCGAGATGATTCCGGAGCTTGGGCTCAGCCGGAATTAACGGCGAACCGGAACATCCGAAATCGAGGAAGGTGCACAAGATGAAAATCAAAAAAACGATCGACAAGATTCCCGGCGGCATGATGCTGATTCCGCTGTTCCTGGGAGCTTTGATTCACACGCTGTGGGGCGGGGCCGGCGAATATTTCGGTTCTTTCACCAAAGGAATGATGACGGGAACCGTACCTATCCTTGCCGTCTGGTTTTTCTGTATGGGAGCTTCGATCGATGTGCGGGCGACCGGCACGGTACTGCGCAAATCGGGGACGCTTGTCCTCACGAAGATTGCCGTTGCGTGGGTTGTGGCCTTGATTGCCATGCAGTTCCTGCCGGTCGGAGGCATAGAAAAAGGATTCTTCGCCGGATTGTCGGTGCTTGCGCTGATCTCCGCCATGGATATGACCAACGGCGGGCTGTATGCTTCGATTATGCAGCAGTACGGAACAAAAGAAGAAGCCGGGGCTTTTGTATTGATGTCGCTTGAATCCGGTCCGCTGATGACAATGGTCATCCTCGGAAGTACCGGTATGGCCGTATTCGAACCGCATACTTTCATCGGCGCCGTACTTCCGTTCCTGGTAGGCTTTGCACTCGGCAACCTCGACCACGATCTGCGGGCTTACTTTGGCAAAGCGACCCAGACGCTTATTCCGTTCTTCGGCTTCGCGCTCGGGAGTTCGATCGACCTGACCGTCATCTGGAAAACGGGTCTGCTGGGCATTCTGCTGGGTGTTACCGTCATTATCGTGACCGGTATTCCGCTCATGCTGGCCGACCGTTTTATCGGCGGAGGCAGCGGCACGGCCGGACTGGCCGCTTCGAGTACAGCCGGAGCCGCCGTGGCCAACCCGATGATCGTCGCAACGATGAAACCGGAGTTTATGCCGGCGGCGGAAGCGGCGACGGCGCTGGTCGCAGCGTCCATCATTGTCACTTCGATTCTCGTACCGATCCTGACCGCCTACTGGGCGGATCATGTCGCCAAGAAAAAAGGCCTTCGTCCGGGCGCCGGTACCGGTCCGTCGGGCCCGATTGCATCGGCCGCCGACAAACCGGCCTGATCGAGGCCCCCGCAAAAGCGGCATAAAACCGCCCAAAAAGCCCTTCCCGAACCCGGGAAGGGCTTTGGTTTGACGGCCGCTGCAGAGCGGCGTCAGCGCAAGCGGAGTCTTAGGACAGCACTTGTCCTTCAAACGCTTTGAGGTTCAGCGGAGCCGTGAGGTACTCGGCTGCCGTAGCGGCGAAAGCCGTGAAGTGAGCGCTCTTGTTGTGCAGAGCGACCGCATCTTGTCCGGTCCAGACTTCGACCATGGTATAGACGTTTTCCTGACCGACCGCTTTGTGCAGGTCGTACGAAATATTGCCTTCTTCAGCCTGCGAAGCCGTAATCACCGGAGTGATGCCGTTCAGAAAATCGGCTTCTTTGGCCGGATTTATATGGAAAGTGGCGTGAATGATAATCATTGAAATTCCTCCTTGATTCTATTGGAAAGAACGGCTTAGCGCCATTCGGTTGTGCGCGTAATATCCAGACGGGCCGAAGAATGACCTTCTTTGGCCGCTTTGCCGATCGAGATCAGCATGATCGGTACATGGCGTTTCGGATCCATGCCAAACGCTTCGGCCACTTGTTCTTTCTCGTAACCGCCGATTGGGTTGGTGTCGTAACCATGCGCGCGGGCAACCAGCATGAACTGCATGGAGACCAGGCCGGCATCGATCAGGACGGAATCGCGTTTCATTTCAAGCGGCATCGCGTCAAACAGCGGCAGGTAAGCGGCGAGCTGCTGGTTTTTGACGTCTTCCGGCATATAGCCGAGCGCTACGGCTTTACCGAAAATTTCTTCGGCATAATCGGTGAAGTTCAAATCGCCGAACACGGCGACAACAGCCGAAGAAGTCTCAACTTGGTTGCCGTTGAATTTGGCCAGCGGCAGCAGTTGGGCTTTGGCTTCCGGGCTTTCGATCACGACGAAGCGCCAAGGCTGCATATTGACCGACGAAGGAGCCAAAGTCGCTTCTTCGAGCATTTGGGTCATTTCTTCGCGGCTGATCTTAACGGAAGAATCGTAATAACGAACGGAACGACGGCTTTTGAGGACTTCCAGGAAATCTTGGACTTTTTCTACACTGCTCATGGGAGACAGCTCCTTTGGATGAAGTTTGCGGCGTATGCGCCGGTTGGTTGTATACGATGGCTTGCAAAGTGAAGCTTGGTTCCGGCCGGACCGGGAGTGGACTCGCAGCCCGACGGCCCGGATTAAAGGGTCTCGGCGTTGCGATGCATCCGCTCCAGCATGTTCGCCAGCAGCCGGCGTTCTTCGGCGTCGAAGTCGGCCATCAGCTTTTCGGTCAGCAGCGATTTCTCCCGCAGGAACCCGTCGATATGGGCCCGTCCGTGCTCGGTGAGCCGGACAAGCGTAATCCGGTTGTCCTCGGGAGAGCTGCGCCGGGTGACGAAGCCGTTCGCCTCAAGCTGCTTGAGATGGCGAGTGACGGCGGCTCCATCGATCCCGAGCGACTTCTGCAGTGCGGTCTGGCCGATTTCTTCGGCGGCAAACAGTTCCTGCAGCAGTCGGAAGCGGGATGTACTGATACCGGCGCAGTCCGAGAATGCGGTACTGATCCGGGTATTGAGCAGCTGCAGCTTTTCCAGGATGCACGATTCGGGTGTGGTTGGATACATTCGCAGCCTCCCCTTTCTGTTAATCATTGATCCCTCAATGCTTGACCCGTCAATAAATGTAAAACGGATACTGAAAAAAAGCAAGCACCTAATTAAAAAAATATAAATTTGAAATGAAACGCAATACTTTCGCTGACGTATATCGGCTTAGACAACAGGCGACGAGTGTACAAGCGTCCGGGATTCCCACATGCGTTTTTCCAAATCGAGAGGAGATCGAATCATGCACACCCCCAATCCAAACCTGCCAGACCCGCAAGCCGATCCAAGGGATATCGAAGAGAACAAAACGATCGGCGCTCTATCGTATCTTCTGTTCTTCCTGCCGCTGCTGGCCGCCCGCAATTCCCGCTTCGCCATGTACCATGCCAATCAAGGGCTGCTTCTGCTGCTGGCGCTCGTAGCCGGCAATATTGTCCTCAGCATTATTCCGGTTATCGGCTGGCTGCTGATCCCTCTGCTAAATCTGGTCGGATTCGTGTATCTGATCCTCGGCGTCATGAACGCGGTGAACGGCAGAATGAAACCTCTTCCGCTTATGCCCAATATCGAAATTCTGAAGTAAGCACGGAAATCGGAAATCGGGTATAGTAAAAGGAAAAGCCGTTCGTGCCCAAGTTGGCAGAAGTATCGGACTGATGCAGGAGGATTCAAATGAGCGAGGAACAACAAACGGGGGCAGCTGCCCGTCAGGTTGCCGAATGGATGGTCGAAGAGATTCGATTCCGCGGCATTCTGAGGCAGGAAGAAGCGATCGCGCATGTTCGGGAACATTTCGGCGAGGCGTTCATTTTCGTCAATGACAATGGGAACGCATCGCTGGAAAAGGAAGTCAAAAAAGAGTTCCGCAAGCTGCACCGCGGACAAATCGCTTGGGACCGGGACGGGTTTATGTGGGCCTGGATCGGATAGAACGAAGAAAGCCGCCGGAGTTTCCGGCGGCTTTTTGTGTGGCTGGAATGACGTAGACGCGGGAAGGGGAGTGAAGAGACGGACTCTTTTTCTTGACTCCGGATCCGAATTACTCAATCGAGAAAACTTCTTTTTCCAACAGTTCTTCCGGCTTCTGGCCGATCGGATCGCTGTGGAAATAATTGCGGATCAAGCCGTCTTTGGCATAATTGGCGATCGAGATCATGATCATGCCTTGGTCGAGAGCCAGATAGGCTTTGGCGACTTCTTTGGTCTCCATGTTGACGGAGTCGTATAATCCGTATTTGCCCATCATGTCCATCTTTTTCAGGACTTTGATATTTTCGCGGGCCTCTTTCGGGGCGTAATCGAGAGCCAGGAAAGTGGCATGCGCCGTGACCGTCGTGCTGTCTTTGTAGCCCGAGATGCCCAGAGGCGCAGCGGCGAACTCGCTGTATCCGGTCGGCGTGGCGGACGGCGAGAATCCCCATGCCGGATAACCTTTTTCTTTGGCGTAAGCGATCTGCAGGTCCACATGGCGCTGGTTATTCAATCCGAGAGCCCGGGTGCCCAACTCTTTTTCTTTGAGTACCAGGCCCGGCATCAGACCTTCGAACATGCTGCCGCCCCAGCTTGGGACGAACTTGGTGCCTTGATACGTATAATGGCCTTCGAAGACGTCCACTCCGTCGTAATTCACGGTTTCTCCCTCGGGAATTTGCGACTGCCAATCCCATTCTGGCGGCATCGTGCGGTAAATTTTCCACCAGTGCTCTTTCGGAACGTCGCCTTTGCCGATCGCGATGTAGCTGGCTACCCGCGGTTCGGTATAGAACGTTCCGTAATGATGCTCGGTCAGTGCGCCTTTCGCGACGTCGTAACCGCCGCGGAATTGGCCGACTTCGGGATCGTACAGCTTGGCATAGTCCATCTTTTCGACGAGTTTGCTCGTCTGCCCGTTCAGTTCCGGATAAGCCTGACCGACCACGATCAGACCCGCGGACAGCCATCCGTTATCGACCTGGGAGATAAACTGGCCCCAGTCTTTTTTGAGAGAAGCGTCTTCCGTGTTGTACCAGTTGTAGAACAGGCCGTTCCATGTATCCATCTTCTCGAGCGAAGCCAACGTCGTTTTTAACCGGGACAGCGCTTCTTTTTTCGTGATCAGCTTCATCTGTTCGGCGGACACGGTACTCATCATATACATGGAGATATTGGTAGGAGAGGTTCGTTTGGCTTCCTGTTCGCCTGTATCCGTCATTCTGACCTCGTCGGACGTCAAACCCGTTTGGGCATCGGTAAAGTCTGTGAAGTACTTATAAGTCTTTTTGGAGAGCGCTTTCAATTCCGAGGTGAATCCGGCCGGTTTGTCAGAAGTTTGGGCGTAAGCCGCAGGCGTCAAGGACAAATGGGCAATCAGGGCAAAAGCGAGAACCCAGCTGAACGTCTTCACTTTTCTCATGGTGTTCTCCTTCCGGTTTGGTTTGGCAATCAACACTTGTATATACCCTTCTCCAAGCGGCGGTGACGCCGAACAGATAGGACTATCGCGAAATCAAAATAAAGAAAAGGGAATTTCGAATAAATTCAAAATTCTCTTTTCTTTACAGAGGATCAAACGAATCAGTGGGTCCGGAAGCGCACGTAGAAAGCCGTACCTTCCTTGCCGGTCGACAGATCGATCGACGCGCCGTGTTTGTTGGCAATGCTGAAGCAGATCGCCAGACCGAGACCGGAGCCGTTTTCTTTGGTTGTATAGAAAGGCTTCCAGATCTGCTCCACGACATCGGCGGGAATGCCCGGACCGTTGTCTTCGATCACCAGTACGGTACGGTCTTCCTGCATATAGGTCTTCAGCTGAATCCAGCCGTTCTCGCCTGTCGCTTCGAGTGCGTTGCGGACAAAATTCAGGATCAGCTGGGTAATCTGCTTGTCGTCCACTTCGATCGATTCCACCGGAGTGAGATGGGTTGTGATCATCTTGCCGGTCACGGAAGCGTCGGCTTCGATCAAAGGCAGGATCTTGCGGATCAAATCGTTTAGATTCTCGCGCTTGAGTTGGACCATATGGTCTTTGGCAAGCGAGAGGAACTCGGTGATGATCTGATTGGCGCGGTCGAGTTCTTCGATCATGACCTGCAGATAGGCGGGTTCCAGCGTATTCTTGCCCTGCATGAGCATCAGCTGCAGGAATCCGCGGACGGTCGTCATCGGATTGCGCACTTCATGCCCGATGCCGGCGGCCACTTCCCCGACCAGGTGCAGCTGCGACAGACGCTGCAGTTCGTGTTCGTACTGCTTGTGTTCGGTCAGATCGCTGATCATCGTCAGCAGAAGCAGTTCTCCGTTGAAGTCGAGTCGGACCGTCCGGAGGATACAGACTTTCTCTTCCCCGGCATGGTTGGTGAAAGTGATCTCCCGGCTGATGCCTTCCGGAACGGTCGACGATTCATCCGGCTCGGGAATCTGTCTCATCAATTCGTTGCCGCGTATCAATTCGCCGTAGCGGGTATCCATCTCGAGACGCGTAATGCCGAGCAGCAGCAAAAAAGCATCGTTCGCTTCAATCACTTCACGGTCTTCCAGTGTCGTAATAAGCATCGGATGGGGACTTGCGGCGAAGATGGCAGCGAAACGATTCTCCGACGACGACAAGAAACGGTTGGTTTCGGCAAGCACCGCATTTTGTCGTTCCAACTCTTCGAACCGGCCGATTCGCGCGAAAGCGTGTTCCAGCTGAACGGAGATCAGATGCAGCACTTCCAGTTCGGTCGGATCGAACGTATCGCCGGTGCGCGAACCGAAGCCCAGCGCGAACGGACGGTTTTCGTCGAGTACGATCAGAGGGAAGCAGGCATATCGGCGAACGCCCATTTGACGCAGAATCCGCCCGTGAAAATCCGTCGTTTGCTGTACATGTTCTGAAACATAAGGAGCTTTGGACTTGATGACGGTGCCGCAGATGGTCTGGCCTTGATCGAGCGAGAGCAGGGCTTCCGCTTCCGAATCGGTCACACCGCGGTGGTGGATCAGTTGAAGCCGGTAAGGGAACCGCTCTTCCACCCAGTAATTCAACAGCAGATCCACACTGAAATAACGGCTTATGCAATCAAAGACATGCGTCAACAGCTGCGAAGGCGTTTCGCTGAACAGCATGCCTGGCTGAAGTTCCGTCAACACTTGATATTTTAGCTTCAGATCGGTCTCCCCGGTACCCGGATTCAACGAAACTCACCTCATTTGCTCATACTTTCCACATACGGCAATTATAACATCGGTATTGGAGGAAAAGTAAACGACAATCCGCCTGCTTCATAAAAATCATTCAAAAAAATGAAAAAAATCTTATTAATGTAAAAGAAGTTCTACATAGCCGGCCTCTCGCACACGATAAAAGAGAGGGAAGAAAGACTGAAAAACGTTGAAAAGGGATGAAAAGAGTTGTATTTCAATCAAAATGTGATATACTTCTCATCAGTACCGAATGACCCAAATGTTTTTTTGGTCATTTTATAGTCGGATGCTCGATATTCAAACCGCTCGAAGACAGATGGAAAGGGGCAAGACCTACGATGTTCAAATCGGAATGGAAAAATATTTTGAAGCACCGGATGACGATGCTGACCGTAATCGCGATGCTGTTGGTCCCGGGACTGTACGGCCTGTTCTTCCTCTCGGCCTACTGGAATCCTTACGGGCATACGGATCGGTTGTCCGTAGCCGTTGTCAACAGCGATAGCGGAACAAACTACGAAGGCAAGCGGTTGGACGTGGGCAAGGACTTCGTGGAAGGCTTGAAGGACAACGACTCGTTCAAATGGGTCGTCACCGACAAGCAGGAAGCGATCCAGGGCCTGAATCACGAGAAATACATTATGGTGATCGAGCTTCCGAAAGAATTCTCCAAGAATGCTTCGACCCTATTGAACGATAATCCGCAAAAAATGAAACTGGATTATTATACGAATGCGGGCATGGGATATTCGTCGGCGCAGATCGCCAAATCGGCGATTAAGGAAGTCAATGAAGAGATTGCCGAGCAGGTGACCAAAGAGTACGCGACAACCGTATTCGCAAGTCTCAGCGAACTGGTCGACGGGCTCAAAGATGCCGACGACGGAGCGAAGAAGCTGGATGACGGCGCTTCCGACCTGGCGGACGGCTCGCAGAAACTTGCGGACAACCTGAAGAAACTGGCCGCGAGCAGCGTCTCGTTCCAGGAAGGCGTAAGCGATCTGCAGGCAGGTGCCGGAACGCTCGGCGCAGGGATTGTCAGCGCGGCATCCGGCGCGCAGAAGCTGGATGACGGTCTGGGAACTTTGTCGGGCGGCGCACAGAAGCTGGACAGCGGTATCGGTACGCTGTCGGGCGGCGCGCAGAAGCTGGACAGCGGCATCGGCACGCTGTCGGGCGGAGCCAAGAAGCTGGATGACGGTCTGGGTACGCTTCAGACCGGTGCCAACGGACTGCAGAGCGGTGCGGCGAAACTCGGCGAAGGCTTGAACCAGCTCAAAGGCGGCGCGGATACACTGTCCGGCGGCTCCAAGAAGCTGGAGAGCGGAGCGCAGCAGCTGAATCAGGGGCTGGGTCAATCGAACGCCGGATTGCAGCAGCTGCAGGAGCAGCTGACTCCCTTCGCGGCAGGTATGGATCAGCTGAACGCAGCGGTTCAAGGCCTTGGCGGACAAGCTTCGGCGGCCGTCGACCAATTGGGTGCGGCGCAGCAGCAGCTCCAGCAGAAAGCGGCGGCCGTCAAGCAGCAGCAGGAAGCTCTGGCCGCTTATGTTCAGGGAAGTTCCACGATCCCGGATGCCGACAAGCAGAAACTGCTGTCCATGATGGCTGAAGCTTCAGCCGGCTCCGGCGACGCGGCATCGCAGGGCGGAGATTCGTCGAAGCTGCAGCAGTCGCTCGGACAGCTGGATCAGCTGGCATCGAGCACCGCCCAATTAAACGAAGGTGCGCAGCGGATTCAGGCGGCGGTCGGTCAACTGGCCGCCGGACAGGGACAGCTGCTGGAAGGCTCTTCGACTCTGGCAGCGGGGCAGCAGCAGCTGACCGAAGGGCTCGGCACGCTGTCGGCCAAACTGGGCGAAGCCGAGAGCGGATCGAAACAGTTGGTTCAAGGCGCTTCTGCTCTTGCAGGCGGAGTTGGCCAGCTGAAAGACGGTTCGGCCAGTCTGGTGAGCGGCGCGGATCAATTGAAGACCGGCTCGTCGAGCCTGGTCAGCGGGGCGGATCAGCTCAAGACCGGTTCTTCCGCCCTTGTGAGCGGAACCGGGCAGTTGAAAGGCGGCTCGCACGATCTGGTCAGCGGCCTCGGCCAACTGAAGGACGGAGGCGGCCAGCTGGTCAGCGGTTTGAGCAAGCTCGGCGGTGCGACCGGCGAACTGAGAAACGGCGCCGGACAGTTGGCGGACGGCTCGGTAACGCTGAATAACGGCGTCGGCGATCTTAAGGAAGGAACGAACGAGCTGTATACCTCTTTGGCGGACGGCGTCAAAGAAGCCGGCGACGTGAGTACGGACGACAAGACGTACGAAATGTTTGCGCAGCCGGTAGAGCTTCAACATGACGACGTGCACGATGTGACCGAATACGGCGAAGGCTTGGCTCCTTATATGATGACCATCGCGCTGTTTGCCGGGGCGCTCATGTTCTCGTCGGTCTACCCGCTCAAGACGCCGCAGATCCGGCCGCGTTCCGGTTGGGCCTGGTTCCTGAGCAAGTTCAGTGTCATCGTATTCATGGCGGTTCTGCAATCGGCTATTCTGGACGCGGTGTTGATCGGGATTGTCGGTCTGCAGGTACAGAGTCTGTGGCATTTCTACGCGATTACGTTGGTGCTCAGTCTGACCTTCCTGTCGCTGCTGTTCCTGCTGTTCGCGGCTCTGGGCAAAGTCGGTCAGTTCATCGCTTTCCTGATCCTGCTTGCACAGATCGGCGGCAGCGCGGGCACGTTCCCGAAAGTACTGACACCGGACTTCTTCCAGGCGATCAATCCTTATCTGCCGGCCACTTACGGGATTCGCGCGCTGCGCGAAGCAGTCTCGCTCGGCAACGATTGGGGGTACTTCTGGGCGCAGCTTGCCCATGTCGGTCTGTTCGGAGCCGTGTTCCTGGGATTGGCTCTGCTGGTGTTCCTGTTCAGCAATAAACGGATCAAGACGGGGATCGAAGAAGAGCAGGATCTTACGCCGGCTAACGCCTAACGCCGTATGCACCGCCGCGGGCGGCGTGCCTGCCAGTCAGATCGGCGAATAGGCAAAATAGACACGAAAAAGCTTCCCGCGAGCGAGAAATCGGCTTCGCGGGAAGCTTTTTTTGCGGGATAATGGAAGCAGATGCAGAGATCGAGATAACGGAGGGGACAAAATGGAAACCAAGAGACGCCGGATTCTGGAAGGGGCCATGCTGTGTTTCGAACGCTTCGGATTCCGGGGAACGACGATCGGAAGCGTAGCGAAAGCGGCACATGTCAGCAAAAGCTCCATTTACAGCTGTTTTGAAAATAAGGAAGCGCTGCTGATGGCGATCGTCGAAGACATTCTGGAAGACCTGCTGGCGGAATCGGACCGGGTGTGTCTGCCCGGACAGCCGCTGAAGGAAGATATCGACCGCACGTTCGACGCGGTGATCGCGCTGCGGGAACGCCATCGGCTGCTGGTCGGCATCTACCGGGAAGCGCGGCAGTCCGGCGCACACGGGGTGCTGGAGATGCGCAAAGCGCTCGAAGAAGGCATTATCCGGTATATCGAACGGCTGGTACGGCGGCATGAAGCGGACGGGGAAACGTTCCGCCTGGAGCCGAAAGTCATCGCTTTTCTGGTCTACCGCTCGTATTTGCAGCTGATCTACGATTGGGACGATCTGTACGAACCGCTGCCGCCGGAACAAATCAAAAACGCGCTGAACGCTTTTGCCCTGTAGGGCGGCGTTCGGCGCGTTTTTTTGGCTCGGTGACATGAAAAGGCCGGGGTTCCGGACTAGGCTTCCGCCCGATAAGGCTCCGGCTGTTCTTTTTCCTGATAAAAAGCATCGATAAAAATCTGGGCATAATACGGGTCCCACTGGGTGCCTTTGCCTTCGGACAGGATCGAGATCGCTTTCTCGAGGCCCATTCCGCTGCGGTAAGGACGGTCGGAAGTCATGGCATCGAAAGCGTCGGCCACGGCGATGATGCGTCCGAACTTGGGGATCGCATTGCCGGCGAGCCCATCGGGATAGCCCCGTCCGTCGTACCGTTCGTGATGCGAGCGGACCCCCGGAAGCAGAGGTCCCATCATCTCGGCGGGTTCTACGCGTTTGAGGATTTCTTCGCCAAGCGCCGGGTGCTTCTTGATCTGCTCGAATTCGTCGTCGGTCAACCGGCCTTCTTTGAGCAGAACATTGTCCCGAACGCCGATTTTGCCGATGTCGTGCAGCAGAGCCGTTTTGTTCAGCAGATCCAGCTCTTCGTTTTCGAGTCCGGCCCCGCGTCCGATCAGCAGCGAATATTCCGCGACGCGCTGCGAATGACCGGCGGTATAGGTATCCCGGGCATCGAGTGCCGCGGCCAGGGTCGAGAAATAACTCTGGAGCAGCTGTTCGTTGACCTGCTGCCGCTGCGACAGTCCCTGCACCATGTGGTTGAAACCGGAGACGAGGCGGGAGAATTCATCCGAGTACAGATCGGAAGCCCGGACGTCGAGATCGCCGGTCTGGACGGCGCGAAGCGCTTTTTCCAGATTGCCGATCGGCTGGCGGACGCTTCGGCTGAGCAGCCAGGCGCCGAGGGAAGAGAACGCGATGCCCGATACCAGGATCAGCGAAGCCCACTGCCAGTAGTCCTCGACCAGAGGCGAATTCGTAACGGTCAGCCGGATTTGGGTAGCGAGAACGAAAAAGAACAGCGGGAAAGCACCGATCGAGAACGCGCTCAGTTGGAACTTGCGCTGCGTCGAGACGATGACCCGGCCGTCGAGCGAAACCCGCACCCCGTATTTCTGCTCGCCCGTTTCGCTGACCAGCCGAAGCAGGGGGCGAATCGCCTGATCGGTCAGAAAGTATTCGATCAGCGCATGCATACCGGCCACAAGCACCGCGCCGGAAGCGGCGATCCCGATATAATAAAACGGCAGTTCGACCCATCCGATCTGGATAAACAGCAGGGTAAGAAGAACGGCGGGAACGGACAAACCAAACAGATGCGGGCCCATGATCCGCAGCACCGACAGCGCCGGCAGACGGTGGATTTGGACATAGGCGTTCCGAATTTCGTCCAGCGACGGATCATCCTGCTGAAAAAGCCCGCGGATCGGCCGGACCTGCCGGGCGAATGTCAGCAGTTCCAGAGAGATCATAATGAGGAAAGAGACGATAAGTACGATGAAAATGCGGTCAAATCCGCCGATCGGAAGCTTGAGCGCCGAAGAAATGACGGCACCTCCCACGCAGAGAACGGCCAGCACCGACCCGACGATATAGTTGCGCACGAGCCGTCGTAAAAAGCGCCGGTATTCGGTCATTGGAATTCCTCTTTTCTAAACAAAGCTGAAAACAGTGTTCATGCTTGTTATCGGCTGGATACGCGGCGGTCGTTACAGCAAATCGGTCTCCCATGCGCGGGAATGAAGAAAAGCGGAGAGTGAATCTTGTGCGGATAAGGCAAATAGGAGTTATCGATAGCTGTCGACGCTGGTCATCAGTGTTCGAATCGTTTCGTTAAGCGCAGAAATCTGCTCCACGTTCAGACCGCTGGACTCGACCATCGAAGCCGGGATGCAGTTGGCCTGTTCCTGAAGTTCGAGGCCCTTGGCGGTAATGCGTACGGTGACGATCCGTTCGTCCTGCTGCGAGCGGCTGCGCTGCAGCAGACCGGAAGCTTCCATTCGCTTCAGCATCGGAGTCAGCGTACCGGAATCGAGACTGAGCACCTGGCTCAGTTCTTTGATGCTGCTCTCCTGGCGGTCCCAGAGAACGAGAAGAACGAGATACTGCGGATAGGTCAGGTTCAGCTCGTCGAGCAGAGGCCGATACATCCGGAAGATCGCCCGGGAACAGGCGTAGAGCGAGAAACATAAGTGGGAATCCAGGGCAAGTCGTTGTTGGTCCATGAAGGTACCGATCCTCTCAATTATAAAATGGCTCATTCCTTTAGCATTTTATATTTCGAACAACATAATTGCAATAAATTATAGAGGTAAATCGAAATAAAAGGCATACGCCTATATTCGGTAAAGTTCGACAAGAAGTGAAGGGGAGCGGCAGGCAGAAGAGGAAAGCGCAGCAAAAAGCGGGCCGCCGATGCGGCCCGCCGGAAAAAAGCAGAAGAAAAACGGGGCTTTGCAGCCTACACAATTACTGCAGGCCGTCCATGTACTTCTCAAAGCTGCCGATAAACACGTTCAGCTTGGCTTTGCCGGACTTGAGTTTGGCTTGTCCCGCTTTGTAGGTGGTCCAGTTGATCTTGGATCCGTACAGCGACTTCTTGATCAATTCCATCCCTTGAAGCTGGAGCGAAGCTCCCTGCAGATAGTAGGAGTGGATCTTGACCAGTTCTTTGCCGGTCGGCTTGATCTGTTTCAACTGGTAATAGAACTTGCTGTAATTCGGCACCACGACACTGTTGAGCGTCTTGTATACGGATTTGCGGTTCGATTCCGATACCGATTGGATCGAATTGAACGCATCCGCGGCAGTGTCTTCGTACTTCACGATTGCGTCCATGCGATCCGCGTAATCGAGCGCTTCCATCAGTTCGGGACTGAGTTCGACTTCCTGCTCCGGTGCTTGTTCAGGTGCCTGTTCGGCGGGAGCGGATACCGATTGCGCCGCAAAAGCGGAAGCCGGAATCGAGGTGGAACCCAGCAGGGCCAGAGACAGGGACAATGCTCCCCATTTTTTCATCATTCGGACAACCTCCTCTATATGTATCGAAACGGAAGAGAATCCGAAAATTCCGGATTCTCCCTAACTGTGTCCATTATAAGCCCAGCAGGCGCGAATGCATAAAAATTTCCATCATTTGAATCGTTAGACATGGGGAGGCTGGCAGGCTGCGACCGAAGAACCGGTGCAACAGGCAGGGGTGACGGGAATTAGTCCGAAGAAGGGGAAGCGCCTGCGTTCGAACGCATCCCTACCTTGCCGTGCAGGTAATCGAAATCGCCGCGGAGGCGGTCGCGTACGGACTGCTCCTGTTCAAAGGAACCGCGGTTCGCGCGTTCCTGCAGTTCGCTGCGGAGACTTTCTTTGAGGGCGTCGTCCGCCGTTCCGCTTGTCAGCGCCTCAAAACGTTCCTCCCATTCGCTGCCGATCTCGCGTGCGTTCATGACTTCGTAGGCGACAAGTGCCGCGTCCTTGCGAACCGCCGCACTTGCACCGAGCGCGTTAAGCCGGCTGCTCAGGCTGATCTCGTTATGTTCGCGCACCAGCGCGAGCAGCGCCCATTCGTTCTCGTTCAGCTTGGCGGCGATCGCGCCGAGCATGCCCGATTCCTCGACGATCCGGTTGGCGTTGAGTTCGGCATCCAGCAGCGGACCGGTATACCCGCCGATCAGACTGCCGACGGGGCCGCTCATGACGGAGACGATCGAGTCGATCAGATCGTTTGTCAGATGATGCGTGTCTTCTTCGTCGCCCGCGAACCGGAATTCGCGCTCGGAGACGATTTTTCCCGACAGCTTGCGCAGGATCACGGCCTGAAGCACCGAGTATTCGTCCGTTACCGGATGCGTGCGAAAACGGCCGAGTACGGCCTCAAGGGGCTGTTCCTGTTTGAAGGTGATGAATACGATATTGTCCATAACGGTTCCTCATCCTCTCGTCCTGCCCGGCAGTGCCGGATTTGTCGGACTTTGCTACTCTTTTTATAACGTGTTTTTTTGCGTTTCAATCATCCGCTGTACTAAAATGAATAAGGAAGCGCGGGATTTCTGGTGCGCGGACAATGTTTGGACACCCGATATACAATTTCTATAGAAGCAAGGGGGATGACAATGGGATCGAAAAATTTGGCGGGGATCTCGCTGATCGTGATGGCCGCGGGCTTCGTGATCAGCTTGTTTCTGCCTGAAAACGTCTGGACTTTTCTTCTGATCGGCGGTTTCGAAGCCGGTCTCGTCGGCGGTCTGGCGGATTGGTTCGCCGTAACGGCTCTGTTCCGGCATCCGCTCGGCATTCCGATCCCGCATACGTCTCTGCTCTTGAAGAACAAGAGCCGGATTGTCGAATCGCTCGTTTCGGCCATGGAGACGCAGCTGCTCAACAAAGAGAGCATCATCCGGCAGCTGCGCAAGCTCAATTTGATTCGCGGAGCTTCGCGGATGCTGACCCGGATGATGTCCCGCAAGCGGACCCGGGAGCAGGTGCTGGATTACGTGGCCGAAGCGATCGCCAAGCTGCCGCTGGACAAAGCGGTGGAACCGGTACGCGAAGCGGCGGAGAATTATATTCGCGGCGTGGACGCGGCCGGTCTGGCTGACCGGGCGCTGACCAAGCTGCTGAACGACAGCTACGAGATCAAGCTGTTCGATTACGCGTTGAGCGAAGCTAAGACCTGGGCGCAGCGTCCCGAAACCAAAGATACGATGGGGACGCTCGCCATGGACCAACTGTCGAATGCCAAAGTCGGCGGTTTTACCGGGTTTGCTTTTCAGGCATTCGCCGGCATGGTAAACGAAGACAAGCTGGGCTCCATGATCCAGACCATGCTGGTCGCGGGCATCGATTCGCTGCTGGACCCTTATGGCGAACAGCGTCTGGCGATTCTGCGCGAAGTACGCGTGAAGCTGTTCGAAGCCGCGGGCGATGAAGAGAAGCTGGAGTATGTACGCGGACAGGTGCTCGAAGTGCTGCATGAAGACAGCACGGCGGCTTTTATCCGCGAGAATCTGGAGAAGCTGCGTGAATTTGCGCTGGAGAAGACGGCCCAGGAACGCGCCAACGGAGGCCGGATCGTTTTCCGTCTCTATGCGGCCGCGGTACGCGGGATCGCTTCCGAACCGGAGCGGATCGAACTCTGGGAAGAGAAGACGCGCGGAGCGATCATGGAGTTGGCCGAGAACAATCATTACCGGATCGGCCAACTGGTTCGGGATAACGTGGAACGGATGGACGACGAGCAGCTGGTAGAGATGCTGGAGGACAAGATCGGGAAAGATCTGCAGTGGATTCGCGTCAACGGCGCAGTCTGCGGTTTCCTGGTGGGTATCGTGCTTTCGTTGATCCAACTGTTCTAAAAAGCGTCTGGATTTTCCGGGCATCTATACGAAGAAGGTCTGAAAAAGGTGCACCGCGCCTATTTTTCAGGCCTTTTTTTGATAGACGAATTATCGGCTCAATCTCCCGTAGGACGCGGGGTTTATCATAAATTATAAATTTGTTTGGGAGAAATTCGGAAATAATGGCAACCTTTCGAATGTTTCATGCGTCAAATATTAGGAGTAAAGAAAAAGAGGTCCAAAAAAATCCAGCCGAGGTTTCGGAAGGGAGATTGAAAATTATGAAGAAGATCAACAAAATCAGCGCGGCTTTGCTTGCCGGAGCGCTTCTTATGCCTGCGGCACTGCCGCACTCTGCAGACGCAGCGGCATCCAATATCAAAATCTTTATCGACGGGGTAGAGTTGAAATCGACCCAGCCGCCGATCGCCCAGGGCAGCCGGACGCTTGCGCCGCTGCGCAGCATCTTCCAGGGGCTGAATGCCAAAGTCAACTGGAACCAGAAAACGCAGACGATCACCGCCTACAAAGGCAGCAACACGATCGTACTCAAGATCGGTTCGAAGGTCGCCACGGTCAATGGACAAAAAGTTGATCTCGATGTTCCCGCCAAAGCCATCAAAGGCAATACGGTAGTTCCGCTTCGGTTTATCGGCGAATCGCTTGGACAGGATGTACGCTGGAACGCCGCTTCGCAGAGCGTTATCATTACCACTACCGCGGAACTGACGGCGCCTACCGCCGTTACGGCGCGCAGCCTCGGCCAGTACGGAGACGGACGCGACCTGCAGGTATCGTTCAACAAATCTTCGGATGAAGGGTATGTCGATCATTACCGTCTGTTCGTCGTGAAGTCGGGTACGCCGTTCAATGCGTCCATGGCTACTTCGTCCGGCAACAACTACACGACGGTCCTGCCGACAGGCGCCAATCAGAACGTGACCCTGGCGGCGAACGCTACGGACAGCAAAGGTGAAACGCTCAAGTCCGGTCAGGCTTACCAAGTATATGCCGTTGCCGTAGGCAACACGTATGCGGGCGGCCAGATCGAACTGTCTGCGGCTTCTTCCGCCGTCACCTTGAGCGGAGGCACGGCAGCAGGTACCGCGACGGCCGTCAAAGCGACCGATGTAGGCGACTACAGAGACGGACGCGATCTTACGGTCAGCTTCGCGAAAGCCCAAGACGAAACGGGCATTTCCGGCTACCGCGTATTCGTGGTCAAGACGTCCGATGCGGCTTCCTTCAACCAGACTGCGGCGAATGCCGTAGCCGCACAGAACTATACGCCGGTTCCCAAAGGTTCCGCTTCGCCTAGCGTGACGCTGACCGGGCAAAGCCGCGATACTTCCGGCAGCCTGCTCCAAAACGGCGTGCCTTACACGGCCTTCGTAATGGGCGTGAGCGCTTCTAACACGCCGGCAAACAATACGCTGTCGGCCGGATCCGCTTCGGTGACGCTGGCCACTTCCGGTTCCGACGTATCCGCGTCGAACGTAACCGTGAGCGACGTGAGCGATTACGGCGACGGACGCGACCTTCGCGTCATGTTCGACCGCGCCGCAAACGAAGCGAACGTGAATCAGTACCGCGTGATGGTCGTCAAGGATTCGAAAGCTGCCGGATTCAATATCAATTCGGCCAATGCCACAACCAGCGCCAACTATACGGCTATCAATAAAACAGGCTCCAACCTGGTGCAGACGCTGAACGCTTCCGTACGCGATACGGACGGAGACGCTATTCGCAACGGCGTCGCTTACCGCGTGTACGTACTGACTGTAGGTTCGGGCACTTCGACCAGCACCAACGTGCTGTCGGGCGTGTCGCAGCCGATCACGCTGGGCGGCAACAATGTAGGAACCGCGTTGACTCCTGCACTTAGCGATTCCGGCAATTCCGGAGACGGACGCGACCTGCTCGTAACCTTCGGACGCGCATCCGACGAGAGCAGCATCTCGGAATACCGGGTGCTGGTCGTGAAGTCTGCCAGCGCTTCGAACTTCAATCTCTCGTCCGCTCTCGGTGTACCGGCAGCCAATTACACGGTACTGCCGCGGACCGGTTCGAACCAGAGCACGTTCCTGAACTCGTCTACCCGCGACGTGAACGGCGAGCCGATTCGCACAGGCGTTGCTTACCGCGTGTTCGTCCTGTCGGTCGGATCGGGTAACGCGAGCCAAAATGCCAACTTCGCTCTGTCGGGCGTATCCAATCCGGTGACGCTGTCCAACGGTTCCGCCGCTGTCGGCGTAACGGATGTGACGGCAGCAGTCAAGAGCATGACCGGCAATGCCAGTGACGTCGAAGTGACATTCACGCGGGCTTCCAGCGATACGGATGTCAAAGAATACCGCATCCTGGCGGTTCCTTCGAGCCAATCCGGATCTTACAGCCTGGCGAATGCCAATGCGGCTTCTTCTTACACGCCTGTAGCTGCGGCCGGTACCGGTCAGGTTCGTCAGGCACTGACTTCAGGCAGCCGTGATGTAAACGGCAATCCGATCTCGAACAACGGAGCTTACCGCTTCTACGTCCTGACGGTATCCAATAACGGAGACAACCTGCTGTCCGACCGTTCGAACGAAGTGACATTGAGCGAAGCCGGCGCACCGGCGGCAACCAATGTCAGAACGTCCGCCAGCGGCCAGACCGTTACGGTAAGCTTTACGCCTCCGACCAACTCGGCCGGCACCGCTTATTACAACGTGATGCTTGTGCCTACAAACAGCGCTTCCTCGTTTACGGTAGGTCAGGCCAATAACGTATCCGGTGCGAGCCTCAAGTATTCGACCGGCGGCAATGTAACCTTTACGGTCAACAACGACCGTGACGCTTTCAACAAGCCGCTGCAGGCGGGCGTGCAGTATCGCGCCTTTGTCCTCTCGGTTGCCGACGGCGTTCGTGCCACAGGCAACGGACTGTCCGAAAATGTCAACAACGACTTCTCCCTGACCAATTAATCGGGGATAAGCCGGGAACGCCGACCGTACACGCTGCGATTCGTTCCGAAGAAGCTCCCGGACTCTGTCCGGGAGCTTCAGGCTGTCGAGAAAGTCCCATTCGTGTGAAAAGCTTGTCGGCTGCGGGAGAAATTCGTTAGCGGATGCTTACGATGTGCCTTTCTTTGAAAGGCTTTAGGTCGCGTGTTGAAA
>NZ_JAAZWC010000011.1:120631-167637 GCF_013185195.1 Saccharibacillus qingshengii | reverse complement strand
CAAATGTCTAGGCTGGAAGTCTACACACGAATCGTTTCAGGACGAAGTGTTGCACTTGGATTGACAATCCGTCTTGTAAATAAAATCTTTCCCCGTATTATAAGGCGGATCAATATAAATGCACTTAACCTTCCCCAGATAAGACTCCTGAAGAAGCTTCAGAACCTCCAGATTATCTCCTTCTATGTACAGATTCTCCGTCGTATCCCAGTTCATACTGTCTTCCTTTACCGGGCGAAGCGTTTTGTCGATCGGCGTGTTCGCGTTCAAGATCGCTTCCTTTTTCCCAGGCCAGGTCAGCTGATAGCGTTCTTTATCCCCTTCGACCAGGACATCAGACAGCTCTTGCTTCAACAGCTCGAAGTCGATCGCTTTTTTGAGTTTCCCATCTTTCCCCAACGTCTCGGTCACCAGCTGCGGAAATAGTTCTCCCATCCGCTCAATATTACGCGCGGTCAGATCCGGTGATGTCATGTTCAACTTTTCCATGGATTCCCCTCATCCTCTAATTATGATCAAAAGTAAAAGCGCATTTCCAACGCAAACTCCTTACAATTTACCGTCTTCCTCTGCCTTATCCGATTTTTCTACAAGGCCTTTGTATTTAACCCCGTTATACACAATTGTCAGGTTCGTCTTAAAATTCTCTCCGGCCACATGTAACGAAATATCTGTATCTTCATTTTCCCATAGTGAAATCATCCGAAGGTCACCGGTAGCCAGCGCCATTCCCCACTCTGCACGGGGTTCATCGCGATAAAGATCTCCTGACCAAAGTTCCTCGTTCTTTATGGGTGCTCCATACTTTTCCGTTAGCGAAGATTGAAGGTTGTCGTAGTCTTTTATATATTGATTTTCGTTCATATAACTCTCCGACAGAATATAAGCGCCGGAAACTAACTGATCATCGACGAATTGGTAGTAAACAGAAAAATCAAGTCCGCCAACTTCATCTTGATACAAAAGAACTTCTTCATTTTCCTGCATCGGTTGCGAACCTTCCGCAGCAATAACTTCTTTCATCGACATTCCCCAAATCGTATTACGAAAAGTAGGATTCTCTGTCTCGATAGAAGAAGCCTCAGGCGCTTGCTCTTCTGAAGCCTTCTCGGCAGATAAGGATGCAGCTTCCGTTTCATTTGTCGTTCCGTTCGTTGGCTTCGAAATATTCGAAGATACAGTAGGTTCGGATGTGGCTCCGCAGCCCGTCAATCCAATAGCTGCTAGCACTACAATTACGCCTAATTTTTTCATATTGCCCCCCAAATAGTACTTGAGTAGAATATCCTCCTTCCAATTGTACTATCCAAAAAGGATTTTATAAATAAAATACTTTTATAATGGTAACTGCATTTCCGATCAATTTACCTACCCTCAATATTGAGGTGAGTCAAATGTCGGATTTTTTGAAATTAGTCGGAGAACAACTGAAGAAAATACGGGATTCTAAAGGATTAACCCAAGCCCAAGTCGCCGAGCGTACAGGCAAAGAAGGGTTCAGCAAATCGCGGGTATCCGATATCGAACGTGGACAGACAAATATTTCGCTCAAAACATTGGAAACGTTAATGAAGGCGCTCGACATCTCTCCAAATGAGCTGTTCAACTTCGAAGACTTGTACATGGCTCAGGATATCGAGGACAAAAAACTGATGGTGGATTTACATAAGTACATGCTCATGGAACGAGATCTGGACGAGGTGAAGTATGTAGTACGAACAACGAAGGATTTTCTGGAGACCGTAGACGCCAAGACAGCGGATCGGAATAACAAAAAGAACAAATAAAAAGACAGGAGAGCTTGCGGCTCCCTGTCTTTTGCTTATTCAAGCCTATAATTAGGATTCGTTGTCTATCATTAGATAAGGATAGCT
The DNA here is from genome assembly GCF_013185195.1 of Saccharibacillus qingshengii. Taxonomy (GTDB): domain Bacteria; phylum Bacillota; class Bacilli; order Paenibacillales; family Paenibacillaceae; genus Saccharibacillus; species Saccharibacillus qingshengii. The sequence continues at coordinate 165,763 of NZ_JAAZWC010000011.1, read as the reverse complement.
GCCGGGCGCTTGTCGGATTTCTTCTGCTAATTGTTCGTATGCAAGAGACAGCACTACTGTTCGAATACGCTGCGCTTCAGGATCACGTGGCTCTATAAATCCGGCTGCGATCCATCTCTTTACTTTGTCTCGCACCGCACGCTCTCCGACTCCCAACATTCTTCCGATTTCTGTATTTGTAACGAACTGCTGCTTGAAAACAAGATGACGAAATAAGGCTCGCTGCTCCACCTCAAGCCTTCGTATGAGTTCGGGTTCAACTTTCAGCAGTTCGCTGTTTTTTCGTTTTACGATTTGCGCAGCTTCTTCGTATACCTCGCCCAGACCGTCCAAGAAATAATCCAGCCAAGGCGTCAACATGGCATCATGACGACCAAAATAATAATTATGGTGCAGTTCCATTTGGAGTTTTCTATAATATTCATTTAGATTGCGATCATAGAAGTTTTCAAGAACGAACAGCCCTTTCAGACCATAACCGTTTCTACGAAGCAGGTAGGTTGCAATCATCCGGGCAGTCCTTCCGTTCCCGTCCATGTAGGGATGAATCGTAAGGAACTGCCACATGGCAATGCCCGCTCGAATCGGAGCAGCTAGACCGATATTTTGCGGAGAGTTGAGCCAAGCAACCAAGTCTTCCATCAGAACCGGAACGTCCTGCGGCTCAGGAGGAAGATAAAATCCGGACTGATTGCGGTCGCCTACTTTATTCTGTTCTTCTCGATATTCACTTATTCTTGCACGGCGGCCATGAGTGACTTTAATTACAGCATGAAGCTTTTTAATCCATTCTTCGGTAATGGGAAGTTCTCGTCGCTCAGAATCGTCCAGAAACTCAATAGCCTTCATCAAATTGTAGATTTCCTGCTCTTCCTCATTCGCACTATTTCGATATAACACTTTTCGTTTCTCTTCTTCGCTTAATGTATTCCCTTCCAGCTTTGTAGACAACAGAACGGTCGTTTCTTTCGCTTCCCTTTTTAAATCATCTAATATAGAGGCCGGAAGAGGAAGCTGTTCGACAGTAACACTAGCTCTTTCGATCTTAAGCAAGTTATTGACCATCGATAAAGTAATCATAAATTTAGGTTTAAACATCGTATCACCTCCTGTATATTTTATCATTTTTGCCGCTATTTTTCCTCTAAATAAAAAATATTGTTTATATTCGGACATATTAACCGTTATTTGAAATTTGTATACCGCTTAATCCTGCTAATTCCTGCTGCTTCTTCCGAAGCTCCATATTCAACTCCACCTTACGATTGAACTGCTTCTCCCGCCGCATCTTTGCTTCGAGCCGGTCGCATTCCCGTTGCAGCGCTTCGATCCGGGCCTGACGCTCCAACAGTTCTTCCAGTGGCAGTTCACCGCCTTCAGCATCCTGCTGCTCTGTAATCGCGACTCTCGGCTCGTCCGCGCCGCCAAGTCGACTCCCGTCTTCCGCTAATACCAGGCTGCGCACGATATGCTCGTACACCGCCTTCAGATTCAAGCCCCGCAGCACCTCGAACGCCTCTTCCTGTCCCGAGCCGTCCGTCGTTGAATCATCTGTTCTCCACGGCGTCTCGTGATAAGAGCGTATGACGCTCCGATTCTCGTCGCTGCCGCTGCGCTCCTTGTAAGCGATCGCCAGCTTTTCCTCGCTTTCGTAGCGCAGTACATAAAGAATCGGATACGGGATTGCCCGGTCGATTGCGCGCAGAATCTCAGTCGAATATTTGCGCTGTCGCAGTTCGATCTCGAATATTTGAATCTCTTCAATTCCGTCCGCAGGCTCCAAGTGCACGGTCCGAGCGGATAAATTGTGGGCCCAGACTACCGAATCGACCTGCTCAACAAACAGCTCTTTCAGATTCGAACCGGCTTGCAATTTTTCATAAAATTTGGTTTTGGGAATTTTGCGGCCGAACCGGGTTCCTGGCGGAAGTTTGAACCTCATGATTCGTTCCTCCGCGCCACCGACGACTCGACTTCAGCCCCAACTTCTGTTCCGACCTCCCGAATCACCACAAAGTTCAACAGCTCGAAGTCTTCGATTCCGCGAATTGAATCCAGTAGTGCCGTCGTACCGCCTGCGCTAAACAGACTATCCAGATCGCCTTCTTCCTTAACCTGCACGATCGACAAAATGGCATCTTCCAACAACTGCGAGTAATGTCCCATTTTCCGCCCATCCCGAGTCTCTGCGTTAAAATCGGCATAAGCTTCCGCAACCGGTTCTCCCTGCCCCCGACAAAGCGCCCTCAACACATCCAGTGTCTTTTTCACGTCCAGATGATTCGTCACGACTTGTCCGCTGTCCCCAATGTAGACCAGATAAAAAGGATGTAGTCGGTTCTGCCGCTTGGCGTCGAGCGCTTCATCGATATTGCGAAGCACGAACACGACGCCCGGACGCGTGATTCCTTTACTCGCATCAGTGCTCACAACCGCATGCAGACCGCCCGGAACTTCGTCCATCTGTCCATGCTCTTTGACATAGTTGACCAGATCCATCCGAAAATCGTTCAACCCCAGATCGGTAATCGACACTCCAGTGTCCATCTGATCCAGATCGACCACTTCTTCTTGCAGCCGATTCAACTGCCGTTTGCGGTATTCCAGATCGCTGGAGCGATTGAACAGCACATTGTCGTCGCCCGTCGCCGTCATATCCATGATGACCATCCGATTCTCCACGCGGCTTTTGAGCTTGATATATTCGTCTAGAGACAGATTCGGCCAGAAATTGACAAGCTGAATCGCTTTGTTGCGCGAACCGATCCGGTCGACGCGGCCGAACCGTTGAATAATACGCACCGGATTCCAGTGGATATCATAGTTAACCAGATAATCGCAGTCCTGCAAGTTCTGACCCTCGGAAATGCAGTCAGTCGCAATCAACAGATCCAGTTCGCGCTTCTCGCCGGGCATCGTTAGATGTTTTTCTTTGGAACGCGGCGAGAAGCAGGTCAGCAAGGTATGAATATCGCTGCGCAGCCCGGCCGTATTTTTGTTCTCGTCGCTGCCTGTGATTTTGGCGGTGTCTATTCCATATTGTTCTTTCATATAAAGCGAAAGATGCTGGTAGAGGTAGCCCGCCGTATCGGAAAACGCACTGAACACAATCACTTTACGATTGCCCACGTTGATCGGTGTCCGGATCTTGTCGTCGATAATGCTTTTGAGCACACTTAGCTTCTTATCGTGTTCCGGCGTTACCTTTACCATTTCTTCGTACAGTCCTGATAGAACGGCACGATCATGCGCCAGGTCTTCTTTCCAGCGCAGCAGGTCGATATCCGCCAGATTGATTTTGACGTTTTTGCCGATGCTAAAGTCCTCGTCGAGCCAATCTTCATCGTCGAGATCCGCTTCCTCTGCCTCCGAGTATTCAATATCGTTCGCTTCCCGGCTGCGCTCGTACTCTTCTACCCGCTGCAAATTGCGCTCTAGGTTAGCTATGATCTTGGACAGGGTCAGGCGAAACGACTCCACGGAGCTTTCCAGCCGCTTGAGCAGATTAATCCGCATCAGAATCTGCAAGCTGCTTTCGCGGTCTCTTTGCTTCAGATTGCCGCTGCCGCCTCTGACACTCGTATCATACAGATTTTCGTAAAAGCTCATTCGGCTCGGCTGGATATATTGAAACGGCGCATAGATGCCCAGGTTGATACGTGACAGTTCGGCGAAAATCACATCGTATCCCGGTACATCGGAACGGTCCGTAATCGCGCAAGCCTGGGACAGCGGGACAAGCCGTTTTGGGAATTCGCCAATCTCCTCCGTGTTATAGTATTTCTGAATATGCGTACGCGAACGAGCGATGGTCAAGCTGTCCAGCAGCTCGAAAAAGTCGAAATCAAGCATTCCCAGCAGTACCGAAGTGGTCCGCTGCTCGACCTCAAGTTTTGACCATTGATTAAAAGCAGACTGGGCTCTTTTGAAAATATCGTCGATCCCGCGTTCAGTGCCCAGCTTCTCATTCATCTGTTCCGGGTTGCCTTCGTACGCAAGGGCAAGCTGGTTGCGCAGATCCATGAAGCGGTTGTTGACCGGCGTAGCCGACAGCATGAGCACTTTCGTCCGCACGCCGCTTTTGATCACTTTGTTCATCAGTTTTTGGTAGCGAGTTTCTTTGTTCTTTTTGGCCTCATTGTTGCGGAAGTTATGAGACTCGTCGATCACAAGCAGGTCGTAGTTACCCCAATTGAGGCGGTCCAGCGGCATGCCGTTGGAAGATCCTTTTTCGCGGGACACATCGGTGTGATAAAGCACGTCGTAACGCAGTCGATCCGCAGCCAGCACATTATTGTTCACCGGCTGCCGATAGGTCAGCCAGTTGTCGCCAAGCTTTTTGGGACAGAGCACCAATACGGACTTATTGCGCAGCTCGTAATATTTGATCACACCGATCGCACTGAATGTTTTGCCCAGACCTACGCTGTCCGCAAGAATGCAGCCGCCGAATTTCTCCAGCTTGTTGATCGAACCGAGCACCGCGTCTTTTTGAAACGGATAGAGCCGATTCCAGATCGCGCTCTCTTTGAAGCCCGTCGCTTCATTAGGCAGTACATCTTCACTCAGATCCGACAGAAATTCATTAAATATATTGTAAAGAATCGCGTAATAGACGAACTCCGGCGAATTTTCTTTATATACCGAAGAGATTTGCTCAGCCACTTGTTTCGTCACGTCTTCAAGTTTTTCTTTATCGTTCCAGAGTTGATCGAACAACCCGATATAAGTCCGTGTGGCTTCTGGCTCGTCGAATCGATTAACCATATTGGTCATCGCTCCACCTTTTTCGTAACCCAGATCTTCCCGAGCAAATCCTGCCAGCGGCATATAAGACACGGCGGCATCCATAGACTGTACGTTCATCATGCCTTGCATCATGCTTTGAGTCCGATTAGACTTGAACGTCGCTTTTTTGCGAATCCATTCTCCACATTCCCGGGCGATCGCTTTCTGATTGAGTTCGTTTTTTAAGCGAATTTCAAATTCCGTGCCGTATAGACTGCTTTCCCGATTACGTTTGGGTATGTAAAATTCCCGTTTTTCTTTGGACTGTTTCTCCGCAACGAAGGTCGGAGAAGTGAAAATGAAGCGCACTTCATCCACCTGCTGCAGCTCTTTCATTAAAGCTTCGTAAGCGTATAAGGAAAAATACGAAGCGGCGATCGAAACCTTGCTTCCTTTTTGCAATGTTTCTTTGAGATCGTCTCCAAGCCGTTCGCTAATATTATTGATAATTTTCATTTATTCCCACCTCTTATAAGAATACTAATCAAACAAATTCCCGTTTGGCAAGTACTTATGAAGAGGCGTGAGCCTTAATCTTATAAAAAATCGACCCTCTTGCGGAGATCCAGGTCCCTTATCCTGATTACTGAAGCTTCTCAAAATGATTCTTCACTTTAAACAGGTGTTATATAAGGATCGATGATCCTGGCGATCGGACTCGGCATTTTCCATTGAATCCGGCCGAAAGAGCGCAGAATGACCGGGTACCCCAGCAAAAACCTCAGGGTGGCTTTTATATCTTGAAAACGTTTTATTTTTATGTCACAATTGGTATGTTTTTAAGTTCCGCCCAATACGAGGAGGAAATAGCCATGAGAACCATCAAGCTCGGAAGCAGCAATCTCGATGTACCGGTAGTCGCGGTCGGCTGTATGAGAATCGATTCCCTGGACAAAAAAGAAGCGGAAACGTTCGTGCAAACGGCACTCGACGAAGGCGCGAACTTCTTCGACCATGCAGACATTTACGGCGGCGGCAAGTGCGAAGAAATCTTTGCCGAAGCGGTACATATGAGCACGTCGGTACGCGAGAACCTGATCCTTCAGTCCAAATGCGGCATCCGCCAGGGACAGTTCGATTTCTCCAAAGAGCATATCCTGTCCTCCGTCGACGGCATTCTGCAAAGACTGAATACCGACTACCTCGATATCCTGCTGCTGCACCGTCCCGACGCTCTGGTCGAACCCGAAGAAGTGGCCGAAGCGTTCGATAAGCTGGAATCTTCGGGTAAAGTGCGCCACTTCGGCGTGTCCAACCAAAAACCGATGCAGATCGATCTGCTCAAAAAATACGTGAAGCAGCCGCTGGTCGCCAATCAGCTGCAGCTCAGCATCACGAATGCCAACATGATCTCCAACGGCGTCAACGTGAACATGCTGATCGACGAGTCGGTCGACCGCGACGGCAGCATTCTGGATTACTGCCGCCTGAACGATATCACGATTCAGCCGTGGTCGCCGTTCCAATTCGGATTCTTCGAAGGCGTGTTCCTCGACAACGACAAATTCCCGGAACTGAACGCGGAGATCAACAAGGTCGCGGAAGCTCACGGCGTGAGCAATACGACGATCGCGATCGCATGGCTGCTGCGCCACCCGGCCAATATGCAGCCGGTGACAGGAACGATGAACGTGCAGCGGATCAAAGACTGCATCAAAGCCGGTGAAGTGAAGCTGTCCCGCGAAGAATGGTACGCCATCTACCGTGCGGCCGGCAACAAACTGCCTTAAGACATTCGCAATTACTGATCCGATCGCAACCGATTCAAGGCTCAATCCCTAGACCGGGCAACGACTGCGCGGCTGTATCCGAATATCAAAAAACCTGCCCGTCCGTCCCGGCTGCGTATCCGAAGATACACAGCCGGGCGGCGGCAGGTTTTTTGGCGTTTGCAGGTTACGACCCGCTTATGCGCTTGGTTTGTAAGGAAGGAAGCCGAGTCCCGGAGAACGTCTACAATTCCGGGTGCAGGATCTTCGCCTGCGGCTTGACCGGTCCGCTATGTAAGGCAATCTCGTATAATTCGACCAGGCGCCGGCCGACCGCATCCAGATCGAGCCCCAACGCCAATTTCCGGCCGTTGGCGGTAAGATCCGGCAGCGTATGCCCCGCAATCCCCCGGATGCCCCGCTCGAACGCGTCCAGATCACGCGCCTTGTAGACGGTTCCTCCGTCTTCCAGCCACTCGGCGTAGATCGGCAGGTCGCGCACCAGCACGGGGATTTCCGCAGCCAGAGCTTCCAGCAGCACGATGCCTTCCGTCTCTTCGTGGGTCGCGAACAGAAACAGATTGCTGCCGCAGTAGGCGTCGCGCAGTTCTTCCCGGTTCACGTAGCCGGGAAAATGCAGGTTCGGCAGCTTCGTTTCCACCGCTTCGCGAATCTTCGGCGGCACCATGTACAGCGGCGTATAGCCGAACCAGTAGAATTGATGATCCGGCATCCGCCGGGCCAGCTCCACGAAATCCAGCACGCCTTTGCGCTCGATATAATGTCCGACCGACAGCACGACTTTCGCCTCTTCGCCTAGACCGTGCTTAAGGCGGAAACGGCGTCCGGCTTCTGGATCCGGCGCAAAAAACGCGCTGTCCACCCCGTTCGACAAACTGACGATCGGATTGGTCACCCCGTAGTTTTGGATCAGTCCTTTGGCGTATTCCGTCGGTGTAATGAGCAGATCGGCACTGCGGTAACAGCGCATGATCCAACGTTTGAACAGCGGTGCCGCCAGGTTCGAACCCCGGAAGGAATTGCGAAAGTCTTCCATGGTCGAATGCGCATGATAGACGACTTTTTTGCCTTTTCGTTTCGCTCTTTTCGCCATCCGCAGGGAATCGGGGAAAATGGTGTTCAGATGCACAAGATCGTAGTCCTCTTGCTCGTTCATCGTGTAATCGATGCCGAGCCTCTCCAGCGCTTCGCGCTGGTGGCGCACTGCCTCGCCGACTCCGCTTCGGCTTACCGTGTCCAGCGATCCGGCATACAGCAGGATTTTCATATTTGTTTCCTTCCCTTCTTCACATTCAAGCGATGCCGAACAGCTTCGCCGCCCAGGTAATCGCCGCGCTCAGACCAAAGCTGTAAGCGGCGATCGCAAGCGGTTTGCCGAGCAGGATAATCGTCGTAAAGCGGCGCAGCGTCATCTTCGTCGTTCCCGCCAGGTAGCACAGGAAATCGTCCGGCGCGACCGGCATGAAGATGCCTACGGCAAACAGATTGTTGAAGCGGCGGCCTTCCGTCCAGTGTTTGTATTTGGCTTGCAGCTTCGGACTGAACATGCTGTCCAGAATAGGGCGGCCGTATCTTCTCGCAAGCAGGAACGCGGCCAGCGAACCCAGGCAGATGCCGATATAGTTATAGAAAAATCCGGCCAGCGGCCCGAAGATCAGGATGCCGCCTACGCAGCCGATCCCGCCGGGCAGAATCGGAATGATTACCTGCACGGCCTGGAATACAACGAAGATCAGCGGCGCCCACACGCCAAACCCCGCGAGAAACCCTTCCAGCGAAGCTTGGGAAGTGAAGATCCCCGTATAGAAACCGTAAACGATGCAGGCTGCACAAGCAGCCAATCCGGCAGCGGTCGTGGCGTTCATCATATAGCGCATCGAGAAAGACTTCAAGGCCAATCCCTCCGATCTGTAAATAAGGAATGCGTTGCACATGCAGCTTATCCGTCATGCCGTCAAGCGGAAACCGGCTACTTGATCGCAGCCATGATAAACGGCCGGCTGGTCTCGGGCCGGTATAGGGCGGTGGCCCGAACGTAGATTTGTTCCGCACTCGTCCCGAATGCCGAGGACGAGTAACGTTCCAGGGCAAGCTTGCGGGCATTCTCGCCCAATTCCTCGAGCAGACCTTCTTGATGAAGAGCCGCCGTCAGCGATTCTTCGAACTGCTCGAACGTATCGTACTGCCAGCCGTTGACGCCGCTGTCGACCACGCCGCTCAGGCAGTCGTCGCGGCGGCACAGCACGGGCACGCCCGAAGCCATCGCTTCGATATAGGTCAACCCCTGCGTCTCGCTGTTCGACGCGCTGACGAACAGATCGCCCAACTTGTAGTAATCCGCGATCCGCTCCGGTTGAACCATCCCCGCGAAGACCACGCGATCCTGCAGATCCAGTTCTTTGGCATACCGTTCCAGCGCCTGGCGGTTCGGCCCGTCTCCGACCACCAGCAGTTTGAGATGGGGCTGGCGGCACTGCGAGACAAACCGCAAAATCTCTTCGAGGTTTTTCTCCTTCGCCAGCCTTCCGACCGAAACCAGCACATGATCTTTTTCGGACAGTCCGAAGCTTTCTCTAAGAACCAAGCGACGTTCCGCAGACAGTTCCGCCTGGAATTGACTCAGATCGACGCCGGTCGGCACGACATGAATATCGCCCGGTACGCCGTATCCCTCAAGCAGGCTGCGGACTTTTTGCGTAGGCGCCACCACACTCTGCACATGCTTGAGCGTACTGCGGGTAAACAGGGCAACGGCGGCCCGCCCCCAGGTGCGGCTCGGCGAGAAGTAATGCGTGTAATCTTCGTAAACCGTATGGTACGTATGAACGATCGGGATTTTCAGCTTTCCCGCTATGTATCTGGCCATGCGGAACGTACTGAATTCGCACTGCGAATGAATGACGTCCGGTTTCCAATCCAGCAGATCCTGCAGCTCACGGCGGTGCACGCGCAGTGCGGTGCGGACCCCCGGATACAGCGCCTTGACGGAGCCGATATAAGTAATATCTTCCTGCACAAACGAATGCGCGTCCGGCGAAAGGGTCAGAATGCGAACTTCATGCCCGTTCTTCTCCAACTCGCTTTGCAGATTGACCACAGAGGTGACAACTCCATTGATGATCGGTCGGTAGCATTCGGTCGTAATCAAAATTTTCATACCCGTCCCTCGATTTCGATAGAATTTTGACCGTTGGGAATGCCATTTATGATTATATCTTCTCTATTTAAAATACATTCGAATTCCTGATTAAACAATCCTAAACAATTGTTAACATATTCGGAGATCGTCATTTTCTTTTCTTATTAACGTGCGCAGCCCCCTTTCCCCCTGCGAGGCAGCAGAAAAAGACCGAAGCTTATGCTCCGGTCTATTCTTGGCGCGTCTGCAAAAAGCTCAGCTCAGCCGATACACCGCAAACGGTTCGCCCCGGCGGAACGGCTCGCTGATCTCGTCCAGCTTCGCGAACAGTTCCGCATCCGCTTCGAACGTTGTACTCGCCAGATTCGCTTCCACCTGCTGCGGATTCGTGGCTCCGGCGATTACCGTAGAGACCGCAGGGCGGCGCATCAGCCAGGCCAGCGACAGCGCGCTTGGGGTCGTACCGGCTTCCGCCGCCCATTCGCCGACCCGCCGGCCCAGTTCCAGATAGCTGTCGTTCATAAACCGGTTGAAGTTCGGATCGGTCTCGGCGCGCGAACCTTCGGGAGCCGACCCGCCGCTGCCGTATTTGCCGCTCAGAATGCCTCCCGCCAGCGGGAAATACGGAATAAGCCCGATCTCCTGATCCAGACACATCGGAATCAATTCGCGTTCCGGCGTACGGTCCGCGAGCGAATAGCTGGTCTGGCTCGAGATATACCGAACGAAACCTTCCCGTTCACTGATCCCGAGCGCTTTCATAAATTCCCAGGCCGTATAATTCGAAGCGCCTACATAACGGACTTTGCCCGAAGAAACAAAATCGTCGAGCGTGCGCAGCGTCTCTTCAAGCGGCGTATAAGGGTCAAACGTATGGATCTGGTACAGATCGACATAATCGGTCTTCAACCGCTTCAGACTGCTCTCCAGCTCCTTCTGCAGGTGGCGGCGGGACGAACCCCGCTCGTTGGGGCCTTCGCCGCGCGGCAGGCCCGCTTTGGTCGTCAGTATAGCCCGGTCGCGCCGGCCTTCCAGCGCTCTGCCGATGATGCGTTCCGATTCCGTGCCTGCGTAGATATTGGCGGTATCGATAAAGTCGATGCCGCCGTCCATCGCCGCGTGGATCACCCGGATCGACGTCTCTTCGTCGGCGCGCTTGCCGAAAGCGTTGGTGCCGAGACCGAGTTCCGAGACGTACAGACCGCTGCGGCCGAGTCGATTATGCTTCATGGTCATCTTCCTCCCGATACCGGATAGCCGAACGTTCAAGTTCGGGGCAGAACTTTAAGGACTTAATCTCATATAGACGTCAATTCCGTCTTCACTGTCGGTGACGAAGCCAAAACGTTCGTACAAACGGCGGGCCGGACTGCCCTGCAGCACATTCAGACGCACGGTTTCGTTCTTCGCTTCGCCCAGCACCCGACGCAGCACCCGCGTGCCGAGGCCGCTTCCGCGGAAGTCGGCATGCAGATAGAAATGTTCCAGCAGATAGCCGCCGGAATCCGGCTTAAGCGCGATGCAGCCGGCAAAACGGCCGCCCTCCTCCACGATGCGGGTATACTCCGGTATAAAAGAGCGCCGGAATCGTTCCCGCACTCCCTGTTCGTCGTAGCGCCCCAGACGATTCAGGGATTCGAACAGCGCTTCTGCGCGCAGCTCGGCAAGCCGGTCCGCATCGGACGCAGCCGCCTGCCGCAATGTAAGCAAATTCATCTCTCTTTGCCTCCTTGTGCCAGACCGGGATTCTGCCCGACCGCAGTCAGTTCGCCCAATGTCCCGGGCGCTCCAATCCCGGCGGAAGCAGGGTCGACGCGTCCCCGCGGGCCGCGTTCACCTGCACCTGCGTCAGGAACAAGGCGCCGGTCAGATTGGCGCCCCGCAGATCGGCATCGCGGAAATCGGCGCCGATCAGGTCCGCTTCGCGCAGATCCACGCCGCCCAGATTGGCGGCGATCAGGTAAGCGCCGCGCAGGTTCGCACCGCGCAGATCCTCGCCGCGCAGATCGGCGCCCACCAGGTCCGCGCCGCGGCCGATGGCCGGTTTGCGGCCCTTGCGGCCGCCTTTGCCCCCGCGCGGGTTCTGACGCCCGCGCGCCGGCTCTTCGCCGCGCGATGCCCGGCGCCGCAGCGCTTCGGCCCGAACGAGCTCGCTGCCTTCGAGCAGCAGCCCGTTCACTTCCGCGCGCTGCACGGAGACGCTCAACTGCATGAGAGCGTCGGGTTCAAGCCGGGTAAGACGCTCGATCTCCGCGAGCTTCTCACCCAGCTGCGGATGGAGCTTCGAGGCCGCAGGGCGGCCAAGCAGCTCCGTCAGGTACAGCATCAGCTCGTGAAGCTGCCAGACGATCGGCAGCACTTCGAACATGGCGCGCGCCGTCTCCGGACGCTCGCGCCAGCTGACCCCGCCGTAGGTCTGCTGCGAGACTTTCTGGCCCGCACCGAAGCAGTCGTAGACCGTGCAGCCCCGGAATCCGCTGCTTCGCAGCTTCGTATGAATGCCGCAGCGGAAGTCTTCCCGCAGGTTGCGGCACGGTTCGCCTGCCGCTTTGTCGATCGCAAAGTCGACCGAAACCGCGAACGGCAGCGCCGCACAGCAGAGACCGAAGCAGTTCTCGCAATCTCCCCGGAACGACTGACGGAAGTCACCCGGACCGTTTCTATGATCTGTCGAATCCATCTTCATCCGTAAAATCCTCCAAACTTTTCGTTTGCCCAACTTTCGATACCTGGAAACGTTCGTCCTCTATCTTAAAACAACCGCCGCCGCAACCACAAACCTTTTGTCGGGAACGGGAACAAAAAAGCCTGCCGGGCGACAATTCGCCCAGCAAGCTTTTTCGATTCCAGCATCGACCAGTCATCGTGATCCGTTTCGAAGGTCTTTCTTCTCTTCCAGTGGGCTGCGGCGCAGCCAATCAGGCTTTGCGTACGAATTCCGACTTCAGTTTCATCGCGCCGAATCCGTCGATCTTGCAGTCGATATCGTGGTCGCCGTCGACCAGGCGGATATTCTTGACCTTCGTCCCGATCTTCAGCACGGACGAACTTCCTTTGACTTTGAGGTCTTTGATTACGGTCACGGAATCGCCGTCTTTGAGTTCGTTGCCGTTGGCGTCGCGCACGATCTTCGTGTCGGCCGCGCCGTCCGGCTTTTCCGCTCCCGGCGTCCATTCGTGCGCACATTCCGGACAGACGAGCAGATTGCCGTCCTCGTATGTGTATTCGGAATTGCAGGCCGGGCAGTTAGGCAGTTCATTCATGGGTTTCATTCCTCGTTTCCATCGCATTCGTTCTCTTCATGGTGCCATATTCGCAGGCCGCTTCACAAGTCGTGCAGCCGACAATCCTTCGACATTTCGATGTCGGTAGACGCTTGTCTCCGCTTACTCGGCTTCGGTCAACGTTTTGGCGGCTTCATAGAAAATGTCTACGGCACGCGCAATATCCGCAGGATCCGACCATTCTTCCGGACAATGGCTGAGTCCGCCGCGGCTCGGGATAAACAGCATGCCGACCTCGGTAAAATCGGAAAAGATCATCGCATCGTGCCCCGCTCCGCTGTTCAGCGGGCGAGATTCGATTCCCAGCGCGCCGCTGCTTTGCTCCAGTAGGTCCCGCACTTGGCTGCTCATCCGCTTGGGCTTGATGTACAGCTGGCGTTCGACGTCGATCTCGATGCCATCCCCCGCCGCAGAACGCGCCAGCGTCTCTGCTTTATCGAGTATGCCCAGCACGTCTTCTTCGCGTCCCGCACGCAGATCGGCGGTAAAGACGACGCGGTCCGGGATCACGTTCGCTCCGTTCGGAAAAACGTTCAGTCGGCCGACCGTCGCGACCGTCCCGTTCCCCTGCTCCTTCGCTAGCTCCGGCAGCTGCGCCACGATCTTCGAAGCGGCCACCAGCGCATCGGCGCGCCGCTCCATCGGCATCGTCCCGGCATGGCCGGCACTGCCGCGTACGGTGACCTGAATCTGGGTCAGACCGACAATCGCCTGAACGATACCGATCGGAATACCTTCTTCCTCAAGGATCGGCCCCTGCTCGATGTGCAGCTCCAAGAAGGCTTTGATACTTTCTTTCTCCCGTTTGCCGGGCAGAGACGGATCCAGTCCGATCGCGCGCATCGCTTCGACCGTCGTGATCCCGTCCTTGTCTATCGTCTGGGCAAACTCCTCTTGGGAGATTACGCCCAGCATGGCGCGCGAACCGAGCAGTCCTCCGATAAACCGCCCGCCTTCCTCTTCGATCATCGCCACCGCTTCGAGCGGGTACTTGGGCGTCAGTCCGTTCTCCCGAAACAGCCGGGCGACTTCAAGTCCTGCGACCACGCCCGCCGGACCGTCGTACGAGCCGCCGTTTGGCACCGAATCGAAATGCGACCCGATCAGAACCCTCGGCGCCCCTTCGATCGTACCTTCCAATCGGCCGAAAATATTGCCGAAGCCGTCTTCTCGCACCTCTAGTCCGTATTCGGTCATCACTCGCTTGATGTACTCGCGCGCCTGAAGATCCTGCTCGCTGTACGTCAGGCGGGTCGTTCCCTGTCCGGGAGTCGACGTAAATTCGCCGATCGCTTCGATATGCCGTTCGATTCGCTGCCGCAGGTCATCCGTGTACCCCATTTTTTCGCTCATTTCAACCTTCCTCCGTTCCTGCCGCTTTTTTTATCATTTCTATCCGGTCTATTGTACAGCCTTCTCTGCAAAAAAAGAGACGCTCCCTGCATTTTCTGGGTAAAGAAAAGTAGCAAGCATATTCCAACCAGAACGGGGGAGCCTCTTCGTGAAGCAGGCCATGATTATAATGAATCCGTCTTCAGGCAAAGAGAAGGCGCTGGAATACGTCCGTAAAGTCGAAGATGCACTGCGCGACGAAGCCGGATACGACGTCGTGATCAAAGAAACGACCCAGGAACTCGATGCGACCAAATTCTGTGTGTCCGCGTGTCAGGACAAGTTCGACCTGGTGGTGTCGGTCGGCGGAGACGGCACTCTGCACGAGACGATCAACGGGCTGCTCGACCAGCCGCACCGGCCGAAGCTCGGCGTGATTCCGCTCGGAACCGTCAACGATTTTGCCCGGGCGCTGAATATTCCGCTCGATCCCGATCAGGCGATCCATACGCTGAGCTCGACGCGTCTGCGCCGTGTCGATATGGCACGCGTCAACGATCAGCTGTTTGCCAATGTGGTCGCTGCCGGTTCGCTCGCCGATGCGTTGTCTTCCGTCACTTCGGAAGAGAAGTCCAAGCTTGGCGCACTCGCGTATTTCAAGCAGGGGGCCAAAGAACTGCTGGGCAGTTCGACTTCGCCGCTGACGATCACGCATGACGGCGGCACCTGGGAAGGCGATGCGCCGATCTTTATCGCCGCACTCACCAACTCGGTCGGAGGCTTTGAGAATCTGGCACCCGACGCTTCCGTAGACGACGGACTGCTGCACTGTTTTATCCTGCACGATCTGAACATTTTCAATACGCTGACCGCCGGGGTATCTCTCCTGCTCGGCAATCTCAAAGGCCACAAAGATGTGGAATACTTCACGACCAAGCGGGTAAGCGTCTCGTCTTCCCAGCCGGTCAAGACCAACGTCGACGGCGAGCCGGGACCGGCCCTGCCGATCGAGCTGCATATCCTGCCTTCGCATGTGCAGGTTGTCGTTCCGGAAGATTCGGAGACCGCCTGAACGGATTGAATTGAGCAGAACGGAAATATTGAACACAACAAAAGGCGGCCGCCAAGGTCGCCTTTTGTTGTGTCTTCTACCGAAAAAATCGTTAGCGATAGACCAGTTCTCCCCCGCGATCTTGCATCATCTGCTCCAGTTCCAACCACGCTTTCGTTCCCGGTTCGGCTTGGCTTCCGGATAACCGCACCCATTTGAGCGCCGGCAGATTCAGCAGCAGGCTTGGATCGGCGAAAGAGGTCTTGGAGAGATCGAGCCGCTCAAGCCCGGTAAGCGTCGGCAGGAAATCCCAGTCTTTGGGCTTCAACAAAGTAACATCGAGATTTCTCAAACGATACATGCCTTGAAGCGGACGAAGATCTTTGACTTTCGTGCCCCAGATCCACAGCAGCTCAAGCAGCGGGAACTGTTCGCCCACACCTTCGATCGAAGCCAGCTTGGATTTCTCCACGTAGAGAGTTTTCAGCATCGGACAGACGCCCATCTCTTTTAAGGTGGTGATGCCCGATCCCCGCAGCCTAAGCTCTTCGATCGCGGGATGCTCATGGAAGCCGCCGAGATCCGAAGCCACGCAGAAATTGGCATCAAACACCCGCAGCCGGGAAAGTTCGGCTGCATGGGACAGGTCGGTCAGCTTCTTGGGTGATATCAACAGTACCTTCTCGACGTTCGGAAACACGTGCAGCGAACCGAGATCCGCAAGCCGGCAGGTCTGCGCGCCAAGCTGAAGCTCGCGGACCGTCGGAGCCGGCTCGTAGTCAGGAACGGATACCAGGTCGTCGAAACGAAGCTGCAGTTTCTCCAATGCGGGAGGCAGCGCGGACGGGCTCTCGTAATTGAAGCGCGACAGACTCAGCTCCCGTACGCGATGCAGGGCAGACAGCAGCTCCTTCGGAAACGCCTGCACCAGATACGTCAGATGCAGCGTCTCGAGCCGGCTCAAGCCGGCGATCGCTTCGATCCCGTGCTTCACTGTCGTCTTGGAGACAAAACTGAGGTGACGCAGATCGGACGCCGCTTCGAGACCCGACAGATCCGGAACGGTCATTTTCGAATCGGTCGTACCGAACTCCAAACGCTGCAGCCCGGGGAATTCCCGCAGCGGCTCATAAGTGGAGATGAGGCGCGGCTGCATGATTTTAAGCGATTCCAGTTCTTGCGGCGAATCCGGCTCATGAAAAAAAGCATATTGGCGGTACTTCCCGATATACGCATCCGCTTCGTTAAGAAGAGCCCGCTTCGATTGGTCGTAATCGGCAGCGCTCGCCACCCGGCCGACTAAAACCGAATCTTCGGGGAGCGGACGCCGGATGTCGATTTGGGGCGGCTGCTCCATCTCCATCCCTCCTCAGCCTTTGTTCGCCGTCAGTTTCTGTGCCAGTGCAGTCATGTCCTGTCCCTGCAGCGCACCCGCCACGAGTTCCGGCAGCATGCCCGGCGTGCACGCGAAGCAGGGTGTGCCGTCCCGGGACAGCTGCTTCGCCAGGCGCTCATCGTAGAACGGGCGGCCGCTGTCGGAGAGTGCCAGCAAACAGAGCGTGCGCACGCCGGATTCTCGCATCTCGCGCATCCGGCGTACCAGCGCCGACTGGTTGCCTCCTTCGTACAGGTCGGTGACCATGATGAACAGCGTCTTCTTCGGATCTTCGATAAAGTTCTCGCAGTAGGCGACCGATTTGTTGATATCGGTTCCGCCGCCGAGCTGGATGCCGAACAGCATATCGACGGGATCGTCGACGCACTGCTCGGTCAGGTCGACCACTTCCGTATCAAATACGACGACGCGCGTATCCAGTGCCGGCATACTGGCGAAGATCGCGCCCGTCACCGAAGCCCAGATGACCGAATCGGCCATCGAACCGCTCTGGTCGATATCGAGAATGACCGTCCACTCCTTGCTGCGGCGCGCCCGATCGAAATAATAGAACCGTTCGGGAATCAGAATCTTGCGTTCGACATTGTAATGCTTGAGATTGCGCTGGATCGTCCGCTTCCAGTCCAGACCGCTGAGCGAAGGCAGCGGCGTATGCTGCCGCTTGTTCAGCGCACCGGTGACGGCACGCTGCATGTCTTCTTTCATTCGGGCCATCAGCTCGTCCACGACCGCTTTGACCAGCATCCGGGCCGTGTCTTTGGTTTTCTCGGGAATCTTGCCTTTGAGCGCCATGAGCGTGCCCACCATCTGGATATCCGGTTTCACCGAAGCCAGCAGCTCCGGCTCGAACAGCAACTGCTTCCAGCCGCGCCGCTCGATCGCATCGTTCTGGATGATCGAGACGACGTCTTCCGAGAACAGGCTGCGTACGTCGCCCAGCCAGCGGGACAGATTGACGGACCCCCGCCCTCTGCCTGCCGTACGTCCGCCGGAGCCGCCGCCTGTGCCGCTGCCCGAACCGCCGCCGGCCGGGGAGGCGCCTTCCGTCGTATCGTCGTAGATCGCCGCAAGCGCGGCATCCATGATCGCTTCTTCTTCGGTGAGGTGCAGTCCTCCCGCCCCGCTCATGCCTTCCAACTGTTTCTGGGCCGCTTCGCCGAGAATCAGACGCCAGCGCGAAACGGAATGTTCGGCCGGGCTGCCCGAAGGCGATGCCGATTCTCCCGTGCCCGCTGCGTTTTGTTCTTCGATCGGATCGTCAGGGTTGTTCATCGAATTCGTCGTGTTATTCACCATATCAAAAGTCCCCAAAGTCGAAATCGTTCAATTCATCCAGCATCTTGTCCTCTTCCTCCTTCAGTTCCCCGGTCAGAATCTCTGCGGTCTGTTCCGTGTTGACCCCCCACAGCTCGCCCAGCATCTCGGCGATCATCGTCTTTTCATGCGCCGAGAATGAGCTGAATGCCCGCCGCAGGAACACGAGTGCCCGCTTGAACTCTTCATCGTCCAACGAATGGATATACCCGTTCAACTGCTGCCACAGGCTCATCCGCGACAGCAGGGCGTAGCGGTTGCGCATGGACAATCCTTCAAACCACCCCGCGCCGAGTTCGGACGGAATACCGGGCGACAGCCGGCGCGAGACTTCCGCGGCGCACTGCTCCGTATCCATCTCGCCCCGCTCAAGCAGCAGTGCGCAGGCAAAGCCGGACAGCTTCGGATTGCGGTCATCGCGTTCGGACAGACTGTTCAGTTCGGCCGACCAGAGCGGCACGTCGACCGCATCGTCATGTTCCTGAGCGATCCGGTTCAGGTCGCTTATGGCCGACACCATGCCGTAAGCCGCTTCGTCGCTGCAGTTCGCGGCATCGACCAGATACAGGCAGCCGCGGTAGAACAGCTGTTCCATCAGCGGAACAAGCGGCCGGGTGTCCGCACGCCGGACATCGCCGTAGGCGATAATGCCCGACAAGCGGGAAGCCGCGGCGGCGATCTGCGCCACATCGCGGCTGTCCGCGGCCAGACTTTGAAGCACGCGGCGGCCGTCTTCCATCTGCGCGGTCATGCCGCAGCGGACGGAAACTTCGATCAGCTTGGAAGCTTCGGAGATCGAGGTGCAGGCTTCGAGCCGTTCCCGCAGCCGGTAGGCGCAGGCGATCTCGATCGTCTCGCCGAGCAGGGTGGACTCGACGACCCGGATCTCGGCTTCCGGCGTCCACTGGATGATCCAGTCTTCGGCCCAGACGGCCCGGTCCGAAGCAGCCGGCCTGGAACGGACAAACGGAATCTCCAACAGTTCCAGACGATGGAACAAGAAAGATCGGTTCAAGTCGAGGAATGCGGCTTCCTGCGAAGAAACGCGCCGATTCTCGCGCAGATCGAGCGAGAGATCCGCCGCGACCGCAGTCTTGTACTTGGTCAGCTTGAGCCGTTTCAATTCGCGGTTCAAGTCGTCTTGCAGAGGCGTCTGGCTGACGCCTTCGGCCAGGCTGCCGATCTGCGTCCCGATATCGACCCGGGCCAACGCTTCGGCCACGACCGACAATTCTCCGCGCCCCAGCAGGGTTTGCGCCGAGTCGCGCAGCTCCTGCAGCGTCGGCGCACTGCCTCCGTGCAGCGAAGCCAGCCCTTCGGCCAAGCGGACTGCCTCGATGACCTCGGCGGTCGAACGATGCGTACCGGCGGCGCGCAGATTCCGGGCCGCCGTCGACAGATACAGCCGGGGCAGTTCGTCCGGCCGTCCGGCCTCCATCGCTTCCCACATCAGCTGATAATAATGCGGAGCGTTGTTGCCCGCCCCGTAACCCGACAGGCTGGACAGCCGATAGTACGAATACGGCATCAGCGTGAGCTTGGCGCTGCGAATAGGCATCGCCGCAAGTTCCTCGTCACTCATCGCGCCGGCCGCGGGTTCTTCCAGTGCCGCTGCATGGTAAGCGCCGCAGACCACCACGATCTTCGCGGGATCGTGTCCGGCTTCGATTGCTTTGAGAATCTGCCGCCGCATATACGCTTCGCGCACATGGTTATAGGCGTGTTCCTGCGGCTGCTCGGATCGTTCGCGATCTTCGCCGAGGGCGCGCATTTCGGCCGAAAAGGCCAGAATCGAGTCGCGGTACGTATCGGGATTGGCATTATGCTCGTAATGACGCTCCCAGTACGTCTCGTAGTCGTGCTCGTCCGCCATCTCGGCGATCCGTTCATAGAGCGAACGGCCGGCGGCTCCGGCTTCCTGTTCTTCCACGCCTTCCGCCTCCAAGGCCGCAGGCGCACCGGAAGACGGCAGACCGCCCGGAAGATCGGGCTGCCCGGAACCTTCGGTTTCCGGGGATTCGGAACGTTCCGCTTCCTCCTTCGCACGGCGCTCCGCGCGTTCTACGGCGCTTCGGTGCCGCAGATCCTGAAGCGCCAGTGCCGCGCCGGAAGGCAGATCGATCATTTCGCACAGCGCGCCGTTCTTGGCAGACCAACGCATGGCCTGCAGCTCGGGCGAATAAATGGCGAACGGCCAGAGCGCTGTTCGTACCGGCATTTCATCCGTGAAAGCCAGTACCGCAACCGGAGGAACCGTCGAAGGCTGGACCAGATCGCGAATGAGGGACGTAGCGTCGGACGGACCTTCGATCAGGACCGCCGTAGGTTTGACGCGGTCCAGATACTGGAGCAGATGGCGGGCACCGCCGGGGGAGAGGTGCCGGACGCCAAACACGGAGATCCGGACGTCGGACGCGGTATTCACTCGTTCATCTCCCTGCACGCCTGATACAGTCCGCGCCACTCCGATCCCCGTTTCTTCATGACGTTGTCCAGGTATTCTTTCCAGACCAGCTTGTCTTTGTCGTCGTCTTTGACGATCGCTCCCTGCAGGCCTGCGGCGAGATCCTCGTCGGTCATGTCCCCGCTGCCGAAACTTGCGGCCAGCGCCATGCTGTTGGTCAGCAGCGAAATGGCTTCCGCTGTCGATATCACGCCGTTCGGCGACTTGAGCTTCTCTTTGCGGTCGAGCGTCATGCCGCTGCGCAGCTCGCGGAAGATGGTCACCACTTTGAGCAGCGCTTCGTCGGCGGGAGGCGAGGCTTGAAGCTGATACGAAGCAGCGATCTCGCTTACCCGCTTCTTGACGATCGACAGCTCCGTCTCCAGATCGGACGGCGCGGGCAGCACGATGATATTGAAGCGCCGCTTGAGGGCCGCGGACATTTCGTTGACGCCGCGGTCGCGCGTATTGGCCGTCGCGATAATCGAGAAGCCTTTGCGGGCGCTCGTTTCGCTGCCGAGTTCCGGTACGGACACCGTTTTCTCCGACAGGATCGAGATCAGCGCATCCTGCACTTCCGACGCGCAGCGCGAGATTTCTTCGAAGCGGGCTACGCTGCCGCCTTCCATTGCCCGCATGATCGGACTGCGCACCAGCGCTTCCTGCGTCGGACCGTTCGCCAGCAGCATGGCATAGTTCCACGAATACCGAACCTGTTCTTCGCTTGTGCCGGCCGTGCCCTGCACGACAAGACCCGAATTGCCGCTGACCGCGGCCGTCAAATTCTCGGACAGCCAGGATTTGGCGGTGCCCGGCTCGCCGATCAGCATCAGCGCCCGGTCGGTTACGAGCGTGGCAATCGCCATCTCGACCAACCGTTTATTGCCTATGTATTTGGGCGTGATGTCCAGTTTGCCGGCTTTGCCTCCGGTAATAAACGTCAGTACGGCGCGCGGCGACATCTGCCAGCCGGGCGGAACTGCCCCTTTGTCTTCTTTTTTCAACGCCTCAAGCTCCTGCTGGTACAGAACTTCCGCCGGCAGGCGCATAGCCTCCTGCTCTTGCTTTTTTGCTGCTGCCATTCGTTCATTCTCCTCTCGATTGCAAGATGGGTGCGACAACTCGAAAATGAAGCCGGTTTGTCCGCCCGCACGGCCGATTCTTCGGTACCGCCGGGCGGACGCGCCGTTCGTGTGACAAGAGGAAGCTGCGGAATTATTCGTCCGAAGCGGCTTTCTTCCGGAGCGAATGAACGACTTCCTGCATCGTTTCCTTGAGATTCTCGAACCGCATATGTACGATCAGCGGTTCCAGACGGTCTGCGGCCCCCGCGGCAAAACGGGCCGGGATCTGGGTCAGACGCTCCGTTTCCCCGTGGTAGATGCTGTAGACTTTTTTCCAGTCTTTGTTTTCCATCCAGCTCATCAGCAGTTCGTACTTGGTCTCTTCGTCATAGCCGCCCGCATCAAGCGCAATGAAAATATAATGCTCGTAATAACTGTTGCTCGTATTCTCGATTTGTTTCTTCAGGTAAGGCAGCAGCTTCGGATGTCCCGGGGCCGCCAGGCCGGAGACCAGTTCGAGATCGTTCCGGTCGATGACCCAATCCAGCCAGCGGGGATCCCACTGCGTTTCGATGGTCTCCTGCGGAAGGCGACGGCGAACATAATTTTCGTAGACATGGATTTCTCCGTGCAGCGTCTCGATCAGCTTCTTCTGGACCGCCTGGGCTTTCTTCGATACGGCCGTGCGCAGAAGACCCCGGCCCGAACCGGCATACCGGTCGTACAGTTCGGCAGGCGAACGCCGGCTCTTGGTCGCATGGAAAGCATAAGGCAGGAAATCGGGACTTTGCTCTTCCAGGGCGTACAGCACTTCAAGCGCTTCTTCGGTATCGGATTCCTTCAGGTAACCGGCGGCCTGGCTCAGCGTACGGAATCTTTCGGCATAATCCAGGCGTCCCAGCGCAGGATAATCGGACTGGTTCGCACCGAGATCCAGATACAGCCGCGCAAGCTCCGGATGCTTCGCATAACGGAAAGCGACCGTGAACGGCTCCAGTTCGCTCCACAGCTTGTCCTTGCTCTTGCGATCTTCTTCCCCTGTATATTCCTGGCGCAGCTTCTCCGCGTAGAGCGGAATCAACCGCTCGAGCATCTCTGCGGCCGGGGCGGCTCCGACCGCTTCGGCGGCCGGCATCGCATCCTTGCCGGTAAACGCTTCGTAGAGCCGGTCGCGCGCGGCTTCGGAATTGCGTACGGCCAGTGCCGCCAAGGCGCCTTCGCGCACCGGCTTTTTCTTGTCCAGCGACCATTCGATCAGACGGTCTTCGAAATCCGGATGCGATCCCAGGCAGGCGATGGCCGCGGCCCGCACTTTGTCCGAGCCTTCCTCGGCCGCTTTGACCAGCAGGTTCAAGGTCCGGGCATCCTCGGCATCGACGCCCAGCTTCCGGATCACTTCCAGCCGTCGCTCCTGCTCGCGGCCTCCCTGAATATCCAGCCCTGCCAGCAGGTAAGGCACAATGACCGGGCCGTAGGACGGCAGGATATAACGGACGGCGTAATCGGCCAGTTCCGCGTAGGGATCGTTCAACGCCTTCATCGCGAACGGGAACAGACGCAGATCGCGGAACAATCCGTCCCGATGCGCTGTCGTTACAATCTCGTAGCGTCCGCCGCCCGAGGTGGACAGCGCATTCTGCACTTCGGCCAGCTGCCGGTACGAATGGGCCGTCGTCAGGTCGGTCAGTCCGCTTTCTTGAAGCTTCTCTTCCTTCAGACCTTCCACAGCGGTGGCTCCTTGTGTCGACAGCACCGAATTCAGCAGCAGCGAGACGTCCTGAAGCTTGGAAGCTCTGGCTTCCGCTTCGGACGGTCCCGTCAGTTCCGCGATGCCTTCGGCCAGCTTCTTGAACACCGGCGCGCGTTCTCCGAGCTGGGCAAACTTGGGTTCGATCCGTTTCAGGCGGAAATCGTCCGCCGCCAGGTCGCTGCCCGCGATATAGAGGCGGCGCAGTTCGCCCTGGAGTTCCTGCAGCAAAGTCGTACTCATTGGCTTCTCCTCCCGTTTCTGTTCAATTTCGTCCCGGAATCCGGGCCTCGTATCGCTTCTGCGATCAGTACAGCAGCCGGGTGATCCGGCCGTCCTTGATCAGCGTCAACGGCTGTGCAGCCAATCTTCCCGTGTCCATCCGGTGTTCAAACATGGCCAGTACCAGTCCTTCTTCCAGCAGCGCCGGATCGACCAGCGACAGCAGCGGGGTCGTCGGCTGGGGAAGCCGGTAAATATCGCCGAGTTCCAGCGCAGCACCCGTTTCGTCGACCAGCGCGAAAGTTCCGCTGTCCGTCTGGGCGATTCGGGATGCCTTCAGCAGCACCACCGGCGCACGGTCGGCCAGCGGGTCCTTGAGCTGGTTCTTGACGGACTTGACCGCCTCCGCGATCGACGCCGAAGCGGCGGAACGAACCGATTCGAAATCGCCGGAAGCGGTCTGCCGCGGCAGCATGCCTTCGAAGCGCACCCGGGCATTCAGGCCGCCCGGATACCGGTACAGCTCGGCAATCTGCGCCACGCTGAAGAAGCTGTCTTCTTCCTTCATGAACTTGACCGCTTTGAACGGCCGATACTGAACCGTGCGGTGAACCCGGCCTTCGCCTAGTTCCAGCCAGAATCCGGTATCGACGAACTCTTTGCGGGCTTCGTCGCGATAGCTGTAGAACGCCAGCTGCAGCAGCTCGACGTTCTCGCTTACCCGCCCCGCTTCCTTCAGTTCGGACAGCTGCCAGGCATGGCCGAGCCATTCCTCGATTGTCGATTCCGTATCGGGCGAGAGTTCGGGGTCTTCCTGCTTGGCCTGCAGGTAGGTGCGACCCTTCTTGATAAAAGCGTTCAGCAGCGTCAGCTGCTCGGCCGCATATGTATAACCGCTCTCGCGATCTTCCTGCTCAAGCAGCAGGGCCAACCGGCGAAGCTCGTTCTCCGCTCCGGTCAGATAGCTGCTGCCGAGCCTTTTCGCGTGATCGTTCAGATCCTTGGCCGTCCGCGCGTTGGCGGTACCCAGTCCTCCCCGCACCAGCGACACGGTGAGCTTCTCGAGTTCGTCCAGCGCTTCGAGCTGCTGGGCGATCTTCTTCTTGAGCGCCGCTTTGTTGACCTTCTTCGGCTTGGCCGGCGGAAGTTCGCCGCTCTCGCGCTTGGCTTTGTTCTCCTCGCGTTTCTCCGCCTTCTCGCGCTTGGACGAAATCTCTTCCGGCACGGTCGACTGTTCGAACTTCAGACCGTCTGCATACGCATACATAAGACCCAGTGCATGCTTGCACGGGAACTGCCGGCTTGGGCAGCTGCAGCGGGATACCGGATTGTCCGGAGTCAGGAAATCGACGGAACACACGTAATTGGACTTGCCGCTGCCGGCACATTCGCCGAACAGCAGGTCCCCTTCCTCGGACACGTTAAGCTTGACGAACTTGTTCTTCTGGACGAGCCCCCGACCGTTCTTGGCCGCGGCCGCGTTCGGAGCGAGCGAATCGATATGGGATGCAGTCAGTTGCAGCAAATCAAGCGCCTCCTCGCTAATCTGTGATTGGTTAGCATTATACGTGATTCCCGCGCAAATCTCACTCGGGCATGCGGCACCGGACTTTGGACCCTGGCCTTTCGCCCCAACAGGATTTTTGTGCCAATCCGAACATTTGTTCTGTTTTTTTAAGAATATAACACGGTTCCCCTGCGATTACAAACGCAGTGCGGCAGCCGGCTTCCGCACTTCGCTTTTTTCTGCGGCAAAAAGCCGGACGAAAGCGGCGTTAACCGCTGTTCGTCCGGCTTGTTCGAGACTGCCGCCTTGCCTGTTTATCGTCTGCCTCCGCCCATTCCGCCGGTGCTCTCCGTCGTGATCCCGGTTTCGTTCAGCCAGGTCGCCATGCTGCCGGAAAGGGTCACCGTCACGACCTCGCTGCCTCCGGCCGACACGGTGTACGTTCCGCCGTCTTTCAGATCCGGCGAACTGAACACCACCACGCCGAACTCTTTGGCAGGCGTCATCGTCGCGACCGTAACGCCTGCGCTGTCCGTCAGGTCGACCCGCGTACCGGCCGCCTGCGTCTCGGAGAACGTCATCGCGATCGAGAGCTGCGCCGACTCTTCGCTCGGAGCCTGCGCCATCCCCGCGCTTCCGGCCGCATTGAGCGTGCCGCCGCCGATCTCGAAAGTGCCGTCGTAATCGAGCGTTCCGTTGCCGCTGCCTGTCGGGCCGTTGACGGTGACCGTGCCGCCGGTCATGACGATCGAACCGTTGGCATCCAGGCCGTCGCCTCCCGCATCGACCGTGAGCGTACCGCCGTTGATCGTCAGCAGGGCACTGCCCGCGCCCATGCCTCCACCGCCGCCGAATCCGCCGCGTGCCGCCGTGTCGGCCGCCGCTGCCGATGCGGCGGCTGCTGCAACCGAAGCTTCGGTATCCGCGGAAGCCGAAGCGGTGACGGCCGTTGCCGAAGCAGCGTCGTCCGCTGCGCGGCCTGCCGCGGCTGTTTCTGCCGGTGTTTCCGAGGAAACCGCGGTGCCGGCTGCCGCCGAAGCTTCGGAAGCATTCACGCCGTCGTCGCTCGACACCACCTGGATGTCGCCGCCGTCGATCGTAATATTCTGCGCTTCGAGTCCTTCGTAGCTGGTCTTGATATCAATCGTTCCGGCTGCGACGATCAGGTTGGTCTCGCCGTGCAGCGCATCGTCGCCCGTCGAGATTTGCAGGTCGCCGCCTGCGATTTCGGTATCGCCGTTGCTGTGCAGCGCGTCGTCCGCCGAGTCGATGACGAACGTTCCGCCGTTGACCGTCAGCGTGACGCCGGCTTTGATGCCTTTCATACTGTCCGACTCGGTCTCGGCCGCCGTATCTGTCGAGGACGCAGAATCGGATGCGCTGCCCGGCATGGCCGGAGGCGTTCCTCCTTCTTCCGGCTGTGCGCCGTCCGGCAGCGCCGGAGGACCGCCCGCCGCTTCATCCGCCTTGGTGCCCGAAGCCGCGCCGCTGCCGTCTACAGCCGGCCCCTGTCCCGTGCCGGGATCGCCGGTTCCGCCCGGACCGCGCATGCCGCCTTCCGGGCGCTGTCCGCCGCCGAAGCCGCTTCCCCCGCCGAATCCGCCGCCCATTTCTTCGGTATGTTCCGGTCCGTTCTCCGAACCGCCGCCGGCCGAAATCCGGAACTCTCCACCGTCCAAGGCGACATCCGTCTCTCCTTGAATACCGTCATTGCCCGCTGTGATCTCGAACGTGCCGCCCTGGATCGCTACAAAGCCTTTTTCCGCGTCTTCGTCGTTGGTCGACTTGATGCCGTCGCCGGCCGCATCGATTCCGATCGTGCCGCCTTCGATATACACGCGGTCTTTGCCGACCATTCCGTCGTCCGCCGCTTTGATGTCGATCGTGCCGCTTACGACATTAAGGGCGTCTTTGCTCGCAATGCCGTCTTTGTAATTGGCGGTTACGGTCAGGCTGCCGGTGCCGTTGATCGTCAGATCGGCTTTGCTGAAAATGGCCGCACTTGGCTCTTCGTCCGCGTTCAGCGTATAGGCCGCACCGTCCGTGACCGTATTGGCCGTGCCTTCGGCAAGGGTCAAGATGACTTTCTCGGCGGATTTGACGTAGATCGGAGCGCTGTCTTGATCCGTCAGATCGACTCCGCTTAGGATCAAGTGCACCGATTCGGCGTCCGCCGTATCGACAATGATCTGACCGTCGCTCAGCTTGCCGTTCAGGACGTAGGTGCCGGCCGCGGTGATCGTTACCGATCCGTTTGCCGCTTCGGCGCCCGCTCCGTCGATCGAAGCGTCCGTGCCGGCCAGCGTAATCGTCGTGGCATCGGCGGAAGCTTCCGTTAAATAGTTTTCATCGCCGAGCGTGACGAGGCCGGCTGCCGTCAATCCGCTCAGTTTGGCCGAGACCGCGGCCGCCTCCGCGGTCGTCGATACGCTCGTTTGTGTCCCCGAAGCTGCCTCCGCGGTATTCGCTGCCGCCGTCTGCGCCGTGTCGGCCGCCGAACTGCACGCCGACAAGGTCAGCATGGCACCGAGGAATATCACGAGGCCTGTCCGTTTTTTCGCCTGAAACTTTTTCGTTTTCTCGAGCTTGGTTGTTTTTTTCATCTATAATCGTTCCCTTCGGGTTGAGGTTGGGTGATCAGGGTGCAGATCCAAGCGTTCTTGGTTCTGCCCTTATCCTAAGCCCCGAAGCTTTAGCGAATCTTAAAAGACAGAACTTCGGATGAGGCGGCCGGACAAACATCAAAAAATCCGTCGCTAAGACCAAAGATCCGTCTATTGAATCCACTATTTGTAAGCGCTACCATCTAAGAGAACATAAAGCTACCGATCAGGGGGGATTAAGATGAATATTCGTATCTTTGCGAAACGTGCAGGTCTGCTGGCCGCCGTCTCCACACTCGCTTTCTCTACGGCTTGCAGCGGCGGCAGCGAAGCCGAGAAGGCTCCGACCGAAAAAGACGAAGCCGCCGGCAAGCAGGAACAGGTCGCGTTCAAGGATATCGGCAGCGATATCCGGGGCAGCGAAAAACCGACGCAGCAGCAGATCGACGAAGTGAACGGCACGCTCAACGATACATATCTCGGCGATATTTTCGATCAGCCGATCCCAAGCGACTATTCCGCTTATCCGGTTGAGGGCGACGTGACGTTGGACGTATGGATGGCGGCCCCCGCCGAAATCCCGGACATGAACAAGCAGCAGGTGCAGGATCAAGTGGAGAAGCTGACCGGCATCAAAGTCAACTTCATCACGCCGCCGGTCGGACAGGAAGCGGACGCGTTTACGCTGATGATCTCGTCGGGCGAGCTGCCGGACATCATCATCGACCCGGGCCGATATCCGGGCGGGCTCGAAGCGGGCCTGAACGACGGTGCTTTTATCGACCTGACGGATCTGATCGAGAAAAATGCGCCGAACTACAACGCCTGGCGCACCTCCGACGAAATGCGCCGCAAAACGACGGTGACCGACAGCGGCAGACTGCTCGGCTTTTACGGGATCGCGCCTTATTCCGAGTGGATGTGGTTCGGCCCGCTGATCAAGAAGGAAGCCCTGGAGAAGACGGGTCTGGAAGTCCCGACCACGATCGACGAATGGCACACGTTCCTGACCAAAGCCAAAGAAGTCGGCTACACGGAACCGCTCAATTACGGTTCGTCGTACGGCCAGATTTTCACAGGCATCATTAACGGCGCTTATGGAGTCTGGGACTGGACGTTCATGGACGCGGACGGCAAAGTAGGGTGGGGACCGGCGCAGCCGAAAGCCAAAGAGTATCTGGCAACGATGCAGCAGTGGAACAAGGAAGGGCTGCTCAACCGCGACTGGGCGACGGCCGACTTCAATCAGCGAATGGCGACCGCGATCTCCGACAAGACCGCGATCATGATGGACTCCCCGGATACGATGTGGAGCTATTGGAAGCAGCAGAACGATATCGACTTCGTCGGCGCGCCGAACCCGGTGCTGAACGAAGGCGACCAGCCGCAGGTCAGCTACAAAAACTTCATGCGGACCGGTTCGAGCGCCGCAATCACGACGCAGGCGGAGAACGTCGAAGCGGCGATGGCCTTCCTGGACTTCGGCTACAGCAAAAAAGGCTGGGAAGTGTTCAACTACGGCGAATACGGCACGGTGCATCTGATCGACGCGGACGGCAAACCGTACTTCCCCGCCGATAGCTATATTTACAAAGACCCGGACGGACAGCCGGTTGCGACGACGCTGCACAAGTACCGGGTGCACGACTGGCCGAATATCCGCGACGAGCATCATTCCAACCCGCTGATCGTGGCCGAAGGCAGCTACTCCGGCGATATCCGCAAGACCTGGACCGAAGAAATGGACGCGAGCGTCACCATGCCTCCGATCACATTCACCCAGGAAGAAGCGTCCCGCGAAGCCGAGCTCGGGAATCAGTTGGCTACGCTCCGGAGCGAATATTTCGCCAAGATCATCATGGGCGAACTTCCGGTGGACGCCTACGACAAGTTCCTGCAGGAAGCACAGAAGATGGGTCTCGAAGAATTCGTCGCCCTGCATCAGGCAGCGCTCGACCGCTACAACCAACGTTAGGCGGCGGATGCCCGAATGAATCTACAGGGAGGTGACTGACCGGTGCTTACGCTGCAAAAAAACAAAAAAACGGGCGGCTCGGCCGTTTCCGAACGCCCCCGCACGGCAGCGGTGATCAAAAAAGACGTGCGCAAAAATTGGTTCCCGTATCTGCTTGCCGTTCCCGTGCTGATCTGGTTTATCGTGTTCTGCTACGGGCCGATGTGGGGTCTGCTGATCGCCTTCAAGGACTATAAGCCGCTGCTCGGATTTTCCGAAAGTCCCTGGGTCGGCATGAAGCATTTTATCGACTTTTTCCAGGGTCCGTACTTCTGGCGGGTCGTCAAAAACACGCTGCTGCTGAACCTGTGGGGCATCGGCTTCGGCTTCACCGCCCCGATCATCCTGGCGCTGCTGCTGAACGAAGTCCGAAACAAAATGTTCAAACGCACCGTGCAGACGATTACCTACATGCCGCACTTTATTTCCCTCGTCGTCGTGGCCGGCATGATCCATATTTTCACGGCCGACCAAGGTATCATCACGCAGGCGCTTCAATGGATCACGGGCAAGGAATACTCTTCCCTGCTCGGCTACTCCTACCTGTTTCGGCCGCTGTACGTGTTCTCGGGCATCTGGCAGAGCATCGGTTGGGAAAGTATTATCTACCTTGCCGCGATGGGCTCGATCGATACGTCGCTGTACGAAGCGGCGGATATGGACGGGGCGAGCCGGCTGCGCAAAATGTGGCATGTCACCCTTCCGCAGATTACGCCGACGATCGTCATCTTGTTCATTTTCGCGGTCGGCGGTCTGATGGCTTCCGGTTACGAAAAAATCATCCTGCTCTATAATCCGCTCACTTACGACACGGCGGACGTGATCGGGTCCTACGTCTACCGGCGCGGCCTGCGCGAAGCCAGCTTGAGCTATTCGACAGCCGTCGGATTGTTCAGCGCCGTCATCAATTTCGGACTGCTCTGGATGACCAACAGCATCGCCAGACGCAAATCCGAAGTCAGTCTGTGGTAAAGCTCTGAACGAAAGGAGAGACACGCGCAAATGGTCCAATACAAATCGCTCGGCAACCGGCTGATCGACGCTTCGATCTATCTGCTGCTGGCCGTACTGACGCTGGTCTGCCTGTATCCGATTGTGCATATCCTGTTCGCCTCGATGAGCAATCCGGCGCGGCTCGTCGCCCACAAAGGACTGCTGCTGGCGCCGCTCGGCTTCACGCTGGACGGCTACAAGCTGATCTTCCGCGACAACGCCCTGCTCGTCGGCTACGCCAATACGCTGCTGTACGTCGGGCTTGGCACGGCGATCAACATGGTCATGACGATCATGGGCGCCTACGTGCTGTCCCGGCGGGATCTGTTCTTCAAAAAGTACATCATGATCCTGATTACGATCACGATGTTCTTCGGCGGCGGACTGATTCCGTGGTTTCTGCTCATGAAAGACATTGGCCTGTACAACAATGTCTGGGCGATGGTGCTGCCGGGCGCGATCAATACGTGGAACATGATCATCCTGCGCACCGGCTTCCAGTCGCTGCCTCAGGAACTGGAAGAAGCGGCGACGATCGACGGCGCAAGCTCGATGCGTATTCTGCTGAGTATCATCGTTCCGCTGTCCAAAGCGACGCTTGCCGTCATCTTCCTCTATTATCTCGTCGGCAACTGGAACTCCTGGTTCAACGCGATGGTGCTGCTGCAGGACCGGGACAAATTCCCGCTCCAGCTTCTATTGAAGGAGATCCTCGTCGCCAACGACACGAGCGCGGCCACCATGGGCAGCTCCGGCGGCGTGGTGATCGACAGCGCGGGCAGCGCCACCGCCCACCGCGAGCTGGTCAAATACTGTACGATCGTCGTCTCGACGCTGCCGATCCTGCTCGTGTATCCGTTCCTGCAGAAATATTTCGTGAAGGGCGTGTACGTGGGATCGATCAAAGGGTAGCTTCAACAGACAAATAATCGATTCAAAAAAACTGCCGCAGCAAAAAGCGCCTTTTCTCCCGACAGGGAAAAAAGGCGCTTTTTCGTGATACGGACGATACGGCTTGAAGCTTGGCTTAATCGTTGTAGCGCCCGAAAGCTTCTTTGTCGGTCGGCACGTTTTCCAGATAGACGATCCTGCCTTCTTCGTTCAAACGGGCAATATCGACTCCCGTCTTGGCGTAGACTTTGCCTTCGGCGGAACGTCCGCATACGGCCCAGTTCGTGCGGTAGCTTCCGTCCGGCTGGCGTTCCCACGCTTCCCACATATGCTTCACGTCGCTGTTATAGGCGTAGAACGCTCTCACGAAGTCTTCGAATCCGGTGCGGCTGCTGCCGTTCAGCACGATCTCCGCATCGGGAACGAACAGCGACAGCAGATCGTTCATCGCCGACTCGTCGGTGCGCGCCGCGTCGAACAGGCGAAAATAAGTATTCAATAAAGGTATGGTTTCCATAGATGATCCTCCTGGTAAAGCGGATAGGGTGGGACAGGTTGGCTTGGCCCGCCGCGATTAACAATTCGATATTTTTCGAACTGTAGAGAACTATATCACTTTTTCTCTGTTCTGCGCAATCTTTAGTTCGAATTTGATCGAAGTTTGTATAGAAACGGTAGATATGATACCCTACAACCATGAAAACTCCACATATTCCCGCAGCCGCCGACCTGAGCCTCACTGTCGTATGCGCCGCGCTCGGCGATCCGATCCGGATGAAGATCGTGCAGTGCCTGGCGAGTTCGGGCGAGAAAAACTGCTCGGGCTTCGAAGTCGACCATATCTCCAAGTCCACTTTGTCGCACCATATCAAGATCCTGCGCGAAGCCGGATTGATCCGGCCGCGTTTCCAGGGCAAGGAACATTTCTATTCCCTGCGAACGGAAGAGCTGAATCTGCGGTTCCCGGGTCTTGTCGATATGCTGCTTACCGAAAATGAAAGGGCAAAGACCGTGCTGTCCGTATGATTCCGAAAGGTTCGGCTTACCGTCTGACGGATGCAAGATCCGGCAGGCGGTTTTTGGTTTGCGGGGCGGGGCAATGCGCTTGAATTCTAACTTATCCACCTGTGGATAGGCGAAATTTCAGCGAAAAAACGGTTATCCACAGCCAAAAAGAAGCCGATCCGGCGTTTTTGCCGCGGATCGGCTCTGTGGATTATTTTTGGAGAGGACCGCTTGTTCCTCTGCGGCTGCTACTCCAGCATTTTGGTCAGAATCCAGTCGGTCTGTTCTTCATCCCCCATATAGAAAGAATGCGCTCCCGTGCGCACAAATCCTTTTTGTTCGTAAAAGGCCACGGCGTTGTCGTTCTTCTCCCATACGCCAAGCCAGATTTTCCTTTTCTTCTGCGCGGCGGCCAGTTCAAATGCTTTGTGAATCAGCACGCTGCCCAGCCCTTGTTTCTGAAAAGCCTGCCGAATATAGATACGCTCGATCTCGAACGAATCTCCGTCCATCGGTTCGGATTGGGCTTCGTCGGTGTTGACCTTCATGAATCCCGCCAGTTCCCCATCGGCATAGAGGAAAAAGAACGTCGAATTCACTGTCGCTAGCTCGCGCCGCAGCTGCGTTTCAGTAAAAGCTTTTGCCAAATACGCCTGCATATTCTCCGGCTTGTTCTGCTTGCCGAAGGTGTCGTTGAACGTCTCGATACTGACCTCGCGCAGTGCATGTACGTCCTGTTCGTCGCATATTCGGAACGTAATCATCATGGGTATCATCCTCTCATCGGCTTGGTTTCAATACTCGCGTCTGCCGCCTTTCTTCACGAACTCCCAATCGACTTCGACATTGCCGCGGATTTTGCGCAGCAGGTGCAGCACCGTGTCCGCTTCTTCCTGCGACAGTCCGGACAGGGCTACCCGGTTGGAATGGTCGTTCTCGCGCCGGATCACAGGAACGACTTCCAGCCCCTGCTGCGTCGGAAACAGCTTTTTGATCTTGCGGTTATGTTCGTCGCCTCTTTTCTCGACCAGTCCGTTCGTCTCCAGCTTCTGGATTGCGCGGGCGGCCGTGGTCCGGTCCACTTTGATCATATCTGCCAGCTTCTCCTGGATGATGCCGGGGTTCTCGCAGATCCGCACAAGGTAGAGATATTGTCCTTTGGTGAGATCCTGTTCCTTGAATTCGATATTGCTGATCGAGTCGAGCGCCCGGGCGATCATGCCGATCTCTCGCAGAATTTCCGTCATGGGTGGGCTCCTTTCTGTGGGTGGGGTGGGTGGGTGGGAGCGGGATCGTTTCGACCTGCGCTTCGTTGTCCTTGCCCCTTTTGATTTAATAAAAGAGTTAAAGGTGAGGGGAAAGGGCAAAGGCGCTTCGGTTCGAAACGACCCCGCTCCAGGGGGTGTGTAGATTGTCTAGATATGAAGAACAAAGGCAGAAAGATAAAAGATAAAAGATAAAAGGCAAAAGCAGCGGTGTAGGGATCGGCCTCACGATTTTGTATTCAATCATAAATAATTTTTGTTGCATTTGCAACATATTGAACGAAAAAATGAAAGCCCGTCCGGGAATTTGCTCCGGCGGGCCGGGGCTTGACTGCGACAGCCAAGACGATCGACTGCCAAAACAGCAAAAAGCGTCTCTTCCTCCGTTGTTCGGAGAGAAAGACGCCCGGTGGGAATGACATGCCCGCTTACCCGCTCAATATTCCGCCGTCACCGGAGGAGCCATGGTCAGCGACAGATCGAGATTGCCGTTGCGGGTACGGATCGAATCGAGAAAAGCTTTCTGGTTGACGCCCTGGTCCAGCGTAACGGAGTAGACGAGCTCGTACAGACTGCCGAGTTCGGTCGTGCGGATCTTTTTGAGATCGTGCTGTACGCCGAATTTGCGGAACACTTCTTCGAACGCTTCTTCGTAGCCGAGATTTTCCGGAATCGTGACTTTGAGCGTCTTCTGCTGCGATTTGCGGGCGCCGAATTTGAAGACGCTCAGCGCGAACATGACGACGCAGAGGATCAGGGTGAATAGCACCGCGTAGCCGAGAGAACCGACGCCGCAGGCCAGACCTGCCGCCATCGTGAACAGAACGTACGTGATGTCTTTCGGATCGCCAGCCGCGCTGCGAAAACGGATGATCGAGAACGCGCCGGCCAAGCTGAACGCACGGGCCACGTTGCTGCCGATCATCAAGATGATGACGGCGACGACGATCGGGAGAATCACCAGCGTCAGAGTAAATCCCTGCGTGTAGGTCGCTTTGTTTGTTTTCATATAAGTCAGACTGATAAGGATGCCCAGGATGACCGCGAGCGCGATCGTCATCAGCGTGTTGGTCAGGGTCAGGTCGGTGGTGCTGGTCGTGGTGCTGTTCAGAATAGAATCAAGCATAGCGTACAGTCTCCTTTTCGTCGGTGCGTTCCAGGATCGGCAGGTCGCTTACCGCATTTAATTGAATATTCGGGATCAGATCCGGCAGCATTCTCCGATTCTTCAACAGCTTCTTGTATTCATTGCCGTATTTCGAAAAGCTCGTCCGGTACAGTCCATGCTCGGACAGCATTTTGGACAGCCAGGCCGGCACCGTCTTCTCCGCTTTGACTTCCATCAGCCATTGGCCGGGCTCCATCAGCGGCTCGCCGTAATCGCCGTTTTCCAACTGCACCTCGTACCGGCGGCAGCGAATATTCGTGTCGAACGTGATCCGCAGATCGCGGCTGGTCTTGTCGAACAGCGCTTTGCGGTCGTAGGACAGATACACTTTTGGCTCCAGATCGTACAGGCGAAGGAAGTATTCGATCTCGTCCAGCACCTGCGGATTCATATAAGGCTGAAGTTCCGGCGGCTGTCCGGTGCGGACAAAGTCGTAGGCTTCGCTTAGCTTCAGCGCCGTGCGGCGTTTATTGACCAGACCGAACACTTTTTTCTTGATTTCGAGGTAGACTTTTGCGTCTTCGCTTGGCACGCCGTAAGCGCGGATGCGCAGCTTTTCTTTGTATTTCGGTTTGGCGAGACTTTGACGGATCAGCGAGTCGTGCGGGGTATCGAAGTACAGATTGCTGATGCAGTAGAATTCGTTTTTGTTATATTCGTCTTTTTCCATATATTCCAGCAGCGCCGAGTAAATCTTGAGGTAAGCGGCGTGATCCATCAGGTATTTGCTCTCGTATCGGTTGAAGACTTCGATCGCCATGATTCATCGTTCCTTTCGCCTGGGGGTTTGTCGGTGTTTCCTTGCCATACCCGTATCTTAGGCGTGCAACCTTTAGCGAATCTTAAACAAATCGAGAGTTTTGTAAAAAGGAAAGACAGATTCGGGAGAACTATACTCGCCCCGGCCCTTAAGGTTCACTAAAGCCTTTCCCGATATAATGAAGGCAATCCAACGCCAAACGGCGAACCTATTCAACCAAACTCAAACAGAGGGTGAAGATAAAGATGAGAATTCTGATCGTGGAAGACGAACGGCACCTGGCGGAAGCCCTGTCCCAAATTTTGAAAAAAAACAACTATTCGGTCGATGTCGTGCATGACGGCGAAGACGGACTGGATTACGCGCTCAGCGATATTTACGACCTGCTGCTGCTCGATATCATGCTGCCGGGCATGGACGGGATCAGTATCCTTAAAGCGGTGCGGAGCAAAGGCATGGCCGTACCGGTCATTCTGCTGACAGCCAAAGGCGAGATTCCCGACAAAATCGCGGGGCTGGACCACGGGGCGGACGACTACGTGGCGAAGCCTTTTTCCTCGGACGAACTGCTGGCCAGAATCCGGGCGGCTGTGCGGCGCAAAGGCGAAGTCATGCCGGAAGACGCACTGAAATACGGAGATCTGGAGCTGAATGCGACCAATCCGAAGCTGACCGTACGCGGCAAGGAAATCAAGCTTAATCCGAAAGAAAGCGAGCTGCTGGAACTGCTGATTCTGCGCAAGCAGGCGGTGACGTCCAAAGAGCAGATCATCGAGAAGCTGTGGGGATTCGATTCGGAAGCGGAGCATAACAATGTGGAAGTGTATATTTCTTTTTTGCGTAAAAAATTGAATTTTCTCGGCTCGGACACGCGCATCTCGACGATCCGCAGCGTAGGCTATGTGCTGGAGGAGGGCAAAGGCTGATGGGGAAAAGAACCGGCACGGCCGTCAAACCCGACCTGTCGAATCCGCTGTTCAGAAAACTGCGCGACCGCTTCCTCATCGTCAATCTGGTTACGATCGTCGTCATTATGCTGGTCGCCTTCGCGGCGATCTATACGATCACCTACCGGCAGGTGCAGGGCGAGATCGGCATGGATCTTATGCGCACGACCAATATGTATCGGGACGGCGGAGGCGGAGGCGAGCCGCAGGGCGACAACGTCCACGGAAATCTCCCCGGCGGAGCGGCCGACGATGCGGCGGGAGATCAGGGCGGCGGATTCGGCGGAGAGATGGGCGAACCGCCGCAGCGCTCCGTATCGTTCATGCTGCGCGCCGACTCGGCAGGTACCCTGACGGAGACGGAATCCCGCTTCAGCATGACCGACGAGTTCTACGCCGAAGCGCTCCGGCTGGCGGCGGCGGACGGCGGCGACCGCGGCGAATTCACGCTGGACGACAGCCGCTGGACGTTCAGCCGGGTGCAGACCGGCAGCGGCGCGATGTACGTCTTTATCGATACGACGGCGCGCCAGGCCATCCTCAAGACGCTGATCTATACGTTTACGGCCGTAGGATTGGCTATGCTCGTCGTGCTGTTCTTCTTCAGCCGCTTCTTCGCGAACCGCTCGATTGCGCCGGTGCGCGAAGCGTTCGAGAAGCAGAAGCAGTTTATCGGCGACGCTTCGCACGAACTCAAGACGCCGCTTGCGGTCATCAATACGAACGCCGACGTGCTGCTCGCGAACCGCGACGAGAGTATCCGCAGCCAGGAAAAATGGCTGCTCTACATCAAGTCGGAGACCGAACGCATGGCGAAGCTGACCGGCGATCTGCTGTATCTGACCGAGATGGACGATTCGCGGATGCGGATGGTCCACTCCCGCTTCGATCTGAGCGAAGCGGTCGAGAACGTGATGCTGACGATGGAAGCCGTCATTTTCGAAAAGGATCTGTCGCTCGATTACGAGATCGAGCCGGATCTGCACCTTGTCGGCAGCCGCGAGCAGATCGTGCAGGTGACGATGATCCTGCTCGACAACGCGATCAAATACGCGAACACTCGCGGCTCGGTCACACTGTCGCTCAAACGCGGGCAGGGCGAGATCGCACTCTCGGTCGGCAACACCGGCGAAGGCATTCCCGCCGAGCATCTGCCGCGAATCTTCGATCGCTTCTACCGCACCGATCAGTCGCGGACCCGCTCCCAGGGCGGGCACGGCCTGGGTCTTGCGATCGCGAAGTCGATCGTCGAGCAGCACAAAGGCCGCCTCTCGGCAGCCAGCGTACCGGGCGAAATCACGACGTTTACGGCGGAGTTCCCGGCGTAACGCGGCGCAGCAAGGAAAGGTGCCGCAGCCCTGCCGAACTAGCGACCTAACAAACAGCCCGGCTGCTTATCGGCAGCCGGGCTGTTTCTATACGGTGTACACGATCCGCTACTCGGCCTCCGCTTCAAAAACCAGTTCGAACCCTGCCGACTCGCCTGCAGCTTCCGCTTTATCCGCCTGGCCTTCGCTTTGCGATCCGCTCGCTTGAACGCCCGCCGGGGTCTCCGCGCCGCCTGCCGTCAGCTCCCAGCGCAGCAGCTCCCCGTCTTCGCCGGTGACCAGCAGCGCGCCGGACACCGGCGGCGTCTCGCCGAACCCAGCGGTCAGCGCTTCCGCGGCAAAAGCCAGCAGCGGACGCAGCACGTCCTGCTCCTGGAACCCGCCCAGGATCAATCCGCCCCAGACGCGGTTCGCCAGCTCTTCGAGCAGCCGGCGCTCCGACGGGCGGAACCCTTCGCCGTAACGCGTGGACGCGTGCAGGCGCCCGCTCTCCAGATCTTCCAGCAGATCGCCGGCCAGCGCCATCAGGTCGGCATCCAGCCCTTCCGAGCGCGCTTCCGTCCGCAGACGGCCGTTCAACCCGGTGATCCGGTCTACGTAATAGATGCGCGGAGCAAACGCCGGATCGGCTTTTTGCAGACTTGCGAACTTGACCGAATCGATCACGGCAAACTCTTTGTCGATGCAGCACTTTTTGTACTTTTTGCCCGAACCGCAGTAGCAGGGGTCATTTCTTCCGATTTTCAAAGTATTCTCTCCTTTTGTTGCGGCTGTTCAGCCCTTTTCTTCCGTTTGCGCTTCGGCGCGGATATACGCATATTCGTTCAGCCTGCCTTCGTACACCAATTCCAGCCGTTCATTCTGGCGGAAGTCGTCCGGCGTCACGAGCGCGGGAAGCTTGTTCCAGATCTTGATACCCGAACGATGCAGGATCTCGGCCACGAACTGCGAACAGAAATACGAGTTGCTGAACTCCACCGGCTCTTTGAACGCCACGCCGATGATGCCCAGCAGATTATAGAGATACTTTTCCCGGCTGCGGATAAACACGTTCAGCACCCGCCGCATTTTCTCCACTTCGCGCTCCGTCACCTGCAGTTCATAGATGACGCAGGTCGTGTTCGGGTAGCGGCTGAACGTGCCCGTACGGATATCTTCGCGGACGAAGCCGCCGTCGATCGGATTGTACGGGTTTTTGCGGCCGAAACTGTACAGTTCCGTCAGCTCGCGGTCGAACGCGATCGAGGCATGATTGTAAGGGGCACGCGTATACGTTCGAATCATCTTCGTAAACAGCGTACCCGTATTCGTCAGCAGAATATACACGGACCGTTGATCCGTCATCATCGCTCTCCCCTTCCGGGACAAGTTTCGTATTGCGCCTTTTTGAATGATTCCTTTATGATAGCATACGCAGGCTTACACGGACTGCTACTTTAACCCTAAGTTGGTGATCGCTTGTTCAGTTCCTATATTGTGCTTCTGCTTGTTCTTGGCGTGCTGATTGCCGCCAATCTCGTCTACGTGTTTGTCAGCCGCAGCCAGCCGGGCAAAGACTACTCTTCGATCGGCACCCGGATGAAAACCTGGTGGGGCATGTTCTTCATTTTCTGCCTCGCTACTTTGTTCACGCCCGCCGTATCGCTGGTCTCGCTGATGGTCCTCTGTTTCTTCGCGCTCAAAGAATACTTCTCGATGATCCGGGGCACCCGCAAAGCGGACCGGCGGCTGTTTCTATGGGCGTATCTCGCGATTCCGGTGCAGTTCTACTGGATCTATACCGGCTGGTACGGCATGTTTATCGTATTCATTCCTCTGTATGTGTTCTTGATCCTGCCGATCCCCCGTCTTCTGGGCAAAGGGATATTCGGCTTCCTGCGCAGCGTCAGCTCGACCCAGTGGGGACTGATGCTCATGGTGTTCGGTCTCAGCCACCTGGCGTATTTCCAGTTCGCGACGCCCCAATACGGAGGCGGGCTTGTCCTGTTCCTTGTCGTGCTGACGCAGCTGAACGATGTGATCCATACGGTGGTCTCGCTCTATTTTGGCAAAAAGAAAGTCGTGCCGACCTCCAATCCCTATCTCACCTGGGAAGGATTCGTTTGTTCGTTTCTCGTCACGACGGGCGCTTCGACGCTGCTGGCTCCGTATCTGACCCCGTTCAGTCCCACTGCGGCGGTATGGTTCGGCGCCCTGCTGGCACTCGCCGGATTCTTCGGCAGCCTGACCGTCTCCGTGCTGAAGCGCGATCTGCTGGTAGGAGACGAAGACAAAGCGGCTACGCTCAAGAAAAGTTATCTGAGCCAGATCGACAGTTTGACGTATACGGCGCCCGTGTTTTTCCATACGGTGCGATACTTCTTCGATTTCATGTAAAAAAGTTCCGAATTCCGCAAGCCGCATTCCGTTCGATCCAACGGGTGCGGCTTTTGCCCTTTTGTTGCAAAAATGCCTATTCGGCGTTCGTCACCATTTCGTCAATTTTCTGTTCCCCAGCTCTCCCTGCCCGTACAGGCAGCCGGCGGATGAGGATCCGCGATCTCTTTCTCCCTTTTTGCAAAAAGAAGCTTCGAAGTTTCCTGGCTGGGCAGCCGTTCGTTTGATGCTTCCAACCTGTCGCTTTTTTGCGACAGCGGTCAATCCCGCCTGTGAGCGCCCGGAAGCGGAACGTCAGGCCTCGGATCCGGCTGCCGGAAGCGCCAAACCTTGAGATCCCGAGTCGTTCCGGCAGCCGAAGTCGCAATATTGCGGCACTTTTTATCCGGATTCACCGACCGTTCCCTGCCCGTTGACGGGCACTTTTTCCCGCGTTACTCTACAAGTGAAAGTTTTCACATCATACACGACACATTAAGTGAACCGTTTCACATTTCAACCCATCGTATCTTTTCCATTCTGATAGAGGAGTGAATTCATATGTCGAAAGTTATTACAGCCGCCGAAGCGGCAGCGTTAATCCAGGATGGGGACACGGTCGCGGCAAGCGGCTTCGGCTTGTCCTGCTGGGCGGAAGAAATGGGCATCGCGATCGAAGAGCGCTTTATGCAGAGCGGCGCACCGCGCAATCTGACCGTCGTCCATGCCAGTGCCGTAGGGAATCGCCGCGAGAAAGGCATGAGCCGGCTCGGCCACGAAGGACTCATCAAACGCTGGATCGGCGGGATCGCGATCGCTTCGCCGGGTATGGCCAAACTGATCGAAGAAGACAAATGCGAAGCGTACAATCTGCCGCAGGGCGTCATTACGCAGCTGTTCCGCGAGATTGCGGCCAAGCGGCCGGGCGTCATTACGAAGGTCGGCTTGGAGACTTTCGTCGATCCGCGGCTCGAAGGCGGGCGGATGTCGCCTTCGTCCAAGGAAGATCTGGTGAAGGTGATCGAGCTGGAAGGCGAAGAATGGCTGTTCTACAAAACGTTCCCGATCCAGGTCGCCCTGATCCGCGGCACGGTCGCCGACGAGAACGGCAACCTGACGCTGGAGAAAGAAGGCCTTCATATGGAAGTGCTGCCGATCGCCCAGGCCGTACGCAATTCCGGCGGGATCGTGATCGCCCAGGTCGAGACGATTGCCAAGAACGGAACGCTGAATCCCAAACAGGTCAAAGTCCCGGGCATCCTGATCGACCATCTGGTCGTCTCGAAGCCGGAAAATCATTTCCAGACGGAAAACACGCTGTACAATCCGGCTTTCTCCGGCCAGGTCAAAGTGCCGCTTGAAGATATGGAGCGCATCCCGCTCGACGAGCGCAAGATCATCTCGCGCCGCTCGGCCGCCGAGCTTGTTCCGAACACGATCCTGAATCTCGGCGTCGGAATCCCGGTCAACGTGTCCACGGTCGCCGCCGAAGAAGGCGTCAGCGATCAGCTGATCCTGACGACGGAAGCCGGTTCGGTCGGAGGCGTACCTGCCGGCTTAAAAGACTTCGGCCATGCGTACAATTCCGAAGCGATCGTCGACCACGATGCGCAGTTCGACTTCTATGACGGCGGCGGTATCGACTTGTCCGTGCTGGGCCTGGCGCAGACCGACCAATTCGGCAACGTCAACGTCAGTAAGTTCGGCACGCGGGTCGCAGGCTGCGGCGGCTTCATCAATATCTCGCAGGCCGCCAAGAAGCTGGTATTCGCCGGTACCTTTACAGCGGGAGGCCTGGAAGTGCGGGTCGAAGACGGACAGCTGAAGATCGTGCAGGAAGGCAAAGCGAAGAAGTTCCTGAAGAACGTGCAGCAGGTGACGTTCAGCGGCTCTTACGCCGCCAAAGTCAAACAGCCGGTTATTTACGTCACGGAGCGCGCCGTGTTCGAACTGCGCGAAGGCATCATGACACTGACCGAGATTGCGCCGGGCATCGATCTCCAGCAGCATATTCTCGATCAGATGGAATTTGCTCCGGCTGTCGCGGACGATCTGAAGACGATGGATCCGGGCATGTTCCGCGAACACTGGGGACAGCTGAAATCCATCATTGCAGAACGCCAAGCTTCGAAGGTTCGTCCGGAGCCGATCTCGATCGGTTAGTCTATCCATTCCCCAAGCCAAAAGGAGAATATCAACCATGAACCCTACTCTTTCATCGACCGCCCAACCCCACTTGAACCGTTGGACGATCCTGATCGTTTCTATTCTGATCAATGTCTGCGTCGGCTCGATCTACGCGTTCAGCGTGTTCGCCATGCCGCTGAGCAAAGTGTTCGACGCCACCATGCCGCAGATCATGATGGCCTTCACCATCAACGGCGCCATCTCGCCGATCCCGATGATTCTCGGCGGCAAACTCGTCGATAAAGGAGGCGCCCGCACCGCGATCTTCCTCGGCGGCGCGATGTTCGGCATCGGCTTTATCTTGTCGGGCCTGGCCACCGCACCTTGGATGCTGTACCTGACCTACGGCGTCATTACGGGCATCGGCCAGGGTATCGTCTATTCGGCGACCATCGGCAATACGGTCAAGCTGTTCCCGGATAAAAGAGGGCTTGCGGCCGGTCTGGTTACCGCAGGCTACGGCGGCGGCACGATCGTGATCGCTCCGATCGCCAACGCTCTCATTACCGGTTCCGGCGTGCAGTCGGCCATGATGATGCTCGGCGCCGCTTTCCTGATCGT
This sequence comes from Saccharibacillus qingshengii, assembly GCF_013185195.1. Lineage (GTDB taxonomy): Bacteria > Bacillota > Bacilli > Paenibacillales > Paenibacillaceae > Saccharibacillus > Saccharibacillus qingshengii. The sequence continues at coordinate 122,669 of NZ_JAAZWC010000011.1, read as the reverse complement.
CATCCTCGGCTGCGGACTGCTGGTCAAAGCCGCGCCTGTCGGCTATGCGCCGCTGGGCTGGACGCCTCCGGTCACGGCCGGCCGTCCGGGCGGAACCAACTTCAACTGGCACGAAATCATTCGCAAACCTATTTTCTACGTCATCGCCTGCCTGTTCCTGATCGGCGCCTTGTCCGGCATGATGGTCACCGCCAACGCTTCCGTAATCGGGCAAACCATGTTCGGTCTGACCGCCGCCAGCGCCGCTCTGTTCGTCAGCTTGTACTCGCTCAGCAACTGCCTGGGCCGGATCGTCTGGGGCGCCGTATCCGACCGGATCGGACGCACCAAGTGCCTGATGGCTATCTATCTGGTCATTGCCGTGATGATGCTGACTATCGCGCTGTCGTCTTCGATCGTCGGTTTCGCGGTGGCGATCATCGGGATCGGCCTCTGCTTCGGCGGAACGATGGGCATCTTCCCTTCGATCGTCGGCGAGAAATTCGGCATGAAATACTACGGGGTCAACTACGGCGTTACCTTTATCGGGTACTCCGGCGCGGCTTTCTTCGGTCCCCGGATCGCCGGTTCGGTCGCCGCCGCGAACGGCGGAGTGTTCACCAACGCTTTCTATATCGCACTGGTCATCGCATTGGTCGGGTTCGCTCTGACCTTCGTATTCAAAGCCATGGAGAAAAAGACGGCCGAGACTTCGATTACGCCGACCCGCGCCGCATAACCTTGATCGCCGCCTCATAAGCTTTTCGCACCTATCCAATGTCCATACCAATCGGGGCGGCCGAGGCCCGGAAGTCTCCGGGTTCGAACGCCGCCTGCTTCATCGTTTCCCTACCCATTATCTTAACTTGGAGGAATTACTCATGACTATCACCGAACTGCTCGGCATCCAATATCCGATCTTCCAGGGCGCTATGGCCCAGATTGCCCGCGAACCGCTCGTCAGCGCCGTATCCAACGCCGGAGGCCTGGGCATTATCGGTTCCGGCGGGATGACCGCCGATACGCTGCGCGAAGAAATCCGCAAAGTCAAAGCCGCGACCGACAAACCCTTTGCCGTCAATCTGATGCTGATGATGCACAATATTCCCGAATTGATCGAAGTCATTGTCGAAGAAGGCGTGAAGATCGTCACTACGGGCGCCGGCACGCCGGCTCCGTATATGCCGATCTTCAAAGAACACGGCCTGACCGTGATCGCGGTTATTCCGTCCGTCAAGATTGCCAAGAAGATGGAGGCGCTCGGCGTCGACGCGCTCGTGGCGGAAGGGACCGAAGCCGGCGGCCACGTCGGCGAGACGACAACGATGGCACTGGTTCCGCAGGTCGTAAGCGCGGTATCCATTCCGGTCGTCGCCGCAGGCGGTGTAGCCGACGGACGCGGCATCGCGGCGGTATTCGCACTCGGCGCGCAGGGCGTACAGGTCGGTACCCGCTTCCTGACCACGGTGGAATGTCCAACCCACGACAACTTCAAGCAGGCCGTACTCGATGCCGACGATACCAGCACCACCGTGACCGGCCGCAGTATCGGCGGTCCCGTGCGCAGTATCAAGAACAGTATGATTGCCGAGTTCCTCAAGCTGGAGAACGAACATGCTTCCCGCGAAGAACTGGAGAAGATCAGCCTGGGTTCCCTGCGCCGCGCCGTATTCGAAGGCGATACCGAACGCGGTTCCGTCATGGCCGGACAAATTGCAGGGATGTGCAACGAAATGACGACCGTCGAAGAAATGATTACCGGCATGTTCGAGGAAGCGCAGCTGCTGCTCAACCGTCTCGGCAATCTGCAAATCGCGGCCAAATCGCCGGTTCGGGTCTAATCCGATCCGGAACCACGCACCTAGTACCTTGACCGGATTAAATCCAAGGTTTGCGTTCATCGGAAACACGCATGGTTCAAGCGGGTTTTCGAGGGGCGTAACCTAACCTCTTTATCGGTCAAGGTACTTGTACCTTGAACGGATTAAATCCAAGGTTTGCGTTCATCGGAAACACGCATGGTTCAAGCGGGTTTTCGAGGGGCGTAACCTAACCTCTT
>NZ_JAAZWC010000011.1:0-120623 GCF_013185195.1 Saccharibacillus qingshengii | reverse complement strand
TAACAACCTCTTTATCGGTCAAGGTACTAGTACCTTGACCAACCCTAATCAGAGGGTTACGTTCGCCTGAACCGCACACGTTTTAGGTGCGGTTCAGGGGGGCGTAACCTTACTTTTAACTTGGTCAAGGTACTGGGCACGGCCCGCCGGGACGGCTTCTTCCAGAGCCTCCCGGCTTTTTGCTGCCCGGAAGCGGAAGAAACGTACGAATGCCCTTTACCTGACGGCTTGCTTTGTGATACGTATGAGTCAGCAGACGGCATCCGCCGCATCCCATCCATTCCACTCCGAGAGGTGATCGATTATGAATCACAGCGAAAGCGGCCCTGCGGGCGAATATGCCGGTCTGATCGACGGCCAGTCGCCTGGCACCCTGTTCGTGACCGACGCCCGGGGCAATATCCTGATTTCCAACGAATTCACCGCGCTCACGATTGGCATCCCGCTGGAAGAGCTGCTCAAATACAATGTGCGCGACCTCGTCAACGCCGGTTATTACAGCGACTCCGTCACGCTCAAAGCCATCGCCGCGAAGAAGAAAGTTTCGATGGTTATCCGCACCGTACAGGGCTTCAACGTGCTGTCTACGGCGACGCCGATCCTCAATCAGGAAGGCGAAGTCCAGCTTGTCGTCACCAGCTCCAACAGCTATCCGGGCGAACCCGAAGCGAAAGCGGTCTCGTCGCTGCCTCCTTCCCCGTCTTCCCGACTTCGACGCCAGCCGCGCCCCGACACGGATACCGCTTCCGGCATCATCGCCGAGAGCCTCGCCATGAAACAGATCATTCAAGTCTGCAACCAGATCGCCTCCTACGACAGCAAAGTGCTGATTCTGGGCGAATCCGGCACAGGCAAAGAAATCATCGCCAAGTATATCCACCGCAAAAGCGGGCGGTGGAACGGGCCGTTTATTCCGGTCAACTGCGCCGCGATCCCGGCCGACTCGTTCGAATACGAACTGTTCGGACGGGAGAGCCGAGAAGCGGAAGCCGCAGACGGCAAAAAAGGCCTGGTCGAGCTGGCCGCGGGCGGCGTGCTGTTTCTCGACGAGATTGCCGAAATGCCGCTTGATATGCAGGCCAAGCTGCTCCATGTGCTGGAGAGCAGCGAACTGCGGCGAATCGGGGGCACCGTGCCGATTCCGGTCCACTGCCGCGTCGTCTGCGCGACAAACCGGGATCTGTGGAGCATGGTCCAGCAGGGCCAGTTCCGCGAAGATCTCTACTACCGGATCAACGTCATTCCGATCCATATTCCGCCGCTGCGGAGCCGCAAGCCGGATCTGGTCGGGCTGACCTCAAGCTTCATCGCCCATTTCAATGCCGCTTACGGCAAGCGGTACATGCTCGGCGCGGACGAATTCCAGCGGATTCTCGATCAGCCTTGGCACGGCAATGCGCGGGAGCTGCGCAACTATATCGAGCGGCTGGTCATTACCGGCAGCGCGCCTTCCGGTGCCCTATCCGACGAAGACGGCATGGCGGACGTTTTTGCGCTCGACCACTTTATCGGGCGCAACCGGGAACGCGCCGGTTCGCTCAAAGACTTCACCGCCCTTGCGGAAGGCCGCTTCATCCGGCAGACGCTGGACGAATACGGAGGCAGCGCGGCCGAAGCCGCCAAGCATCTCGGCGTGGACCGCTCGGTTATCTACCGGAAGCTCAAGAAAATGGAAGAAGTGCTGGGGCGGAAGTGAACGGTTGTTGGGTCATCTCGGCTTTTTCTATATCCCGGCCGCTTTGGAGCGTGCCGGGATATTCGGGTTTGGCCGAAAGTCTTTATTTTTCGAATGCAGTCTTCTCTCTGCCTTGCCTTACGCGAAACCGGCCTTTATATTGGGATATATAAATATTGGGAAAATATACAATACGGAGGAAACAGGATCATGGATATCTGGTTGAACGGCGGATGGATCGATCTGCTGGCACTGGCCGCCGCAGTAGGCTCCGGGTTGATGGCCGGCCTATTCTTCGTTTTTTCGAACGCTATCATGAGAGCTCTGTCCACGCTGGAGAATGAACGCGGTATGGCGGCGATGCAGGCGATCAACGCTGTGATCCTGAATCCGCTCTTTATGCTGCTGTTTGTGGGTACCGCCCTGTTATGCGCAGTTGGCCTTGCAACCTCTCTGATGCGGGAACAGCAGCCTGGCACGACGTGGTTGTTGTCCGGCAGTTTGCTGTATCTGATAGGAGGGTTTGGCATCACCGCGGTATGCAATGTACCTTTGAACAATCGGCTGGCGGCTCTCCATGCAGGCAGCCCCGAAGGCCAGGCTTTCTGGCTGCGCTACGCCTCGGCCTGGACGAAATGGAACCATGTTCGAACGCTCTGCTGCATCGCTTCGCTAGCCTGCTTCGTGCTTGCGGCGGCAGCATAAGCCTACTTTCCTTCACCGCTCGATTTACTTTAACGCTTGGAATGTTCGCCTGAACTTCTCGATAAAATAGTTTGCATTCGCAAAACCGCCCCGATAAGCCGTTTCCGTTATGTATCCATAAAAAAGCGGCCCCAGAAATCCGAGGCCGCTTTTTGTATGGCGAAGATTATAGGGAATTCTTATGACAATCTGCCCCAATACACTTCCGTTTCGTATTCGAAAAAGACGTGCCCGTCCTGCTGCGTCTCGTCGAAAATCCGGCGCAGCTCAGCCTTCATCGGCTTATAGTCGGGATGTCCCGGCGCGGGCGCGTATGACGAAGAATTCAACCGGCCGCTCAGACCGTCGAAGTCGAACACTTGACGGTTGGGGAATTTCGCCAGTGTCAGGTTTCCTTTTCCGAAAAAGCGGTCCAGTTGTTCGGTCTCCACGTTCGACGTGTTGCGATGGTTCACCTGGCGATAATCGGTTCCGTAAGTCTGCAAGAGACGTTCGTACGCTTCGAGAAACGGCGAGCCGTCCGTCAGCCGATTGTTCCAGATCAGCGCGACCGGGCCGCCGGGCTGAAGAATCCGTTTGAATTCCGTTCGCGCCGCTTCCTGATCGAACCAGTGGAACGCCTGCGCGCAGATAATCGCTCCCACGCTGCTTTCCGGCAGCCCGGTATCTTCGGCCGGACGGCCGACGGAGCAAAAGCCGGGACGGGCGCCCAGTTCTTTTTCCGCCGCAGCGCGCATATCGTCGTTGGGTTCCGCCGCGATCACCTCGCTGCCCCGATCGAGCAGCAGCTTCGAGAAGATGCCCGTGCCCGCCCCGATGTCCGCGATCCTGCCCGCCGCAGCCAGTCCGACCTCGTCGTACAGATAGTCGATCGCCGCCTGCGGATAATCCGGCCGATATTTGACATAAGCTTCGACCCGCTCGGAAAAACGCTGTTTGCTGTCCATATGAAATCCCTCCCGTTTCTTATGTTTCATCAGATGAAACCGAGTTCCATTTCATGAATATTATACGCCGCTTTTTCCGTCTTACGCAATATTAGCCGCGACGGCCGGGATCAAAGCCAGACCGCCGCCGCGCTGTACGCCAGCAGCAGAGCCATGACGATATTGAAGCTGCGTTCATGCTGGATTAACCAAGGCTGAAACAGCGCCCCGAACAAAGCCCACGATCCAGAGGAAGCGAGTGCGACGGCTCCCAACAATAACGAGACTCCGAGCAGGTCCGGCCAAGAAGGGTTATAAGGCATGACGAACGTCGAGACGGCCGTGATCCCGTACATTAGCAGTTTGGGATTGACGAACTGGAGCAGAAATCCGGCACGCAGCGAGTAGACCCGCCGAACTTCCTCCTGCCCGGCTGCGCCAGTACTCGCCAGGATCTTGAAAGCCAGCCACAGCATATAAGCGGTTCCGAGGACGCCCATCCCTATCCGAATACCCGGAAGCCAGCGGTACAGCATCAGATTGAGCAGACCGGACAGCAGGATCACCCCGAAGCAGCCGGCCGCAACGCCGACTACGAACGGCCGCATGCTTTGAAAGCCCACCCTTCTTGCTCCGTCGAGCGCCATGAGGTTGTTCGGTCCCGGCGTAAAACTGGCGGCAAACGCATAAGACAGCAAAGGAAAAAGCGGCATAGATATCGACCCTCCGTATGTTATAATGAACCAAAACGTACGTTTTAACGCACGTTAGGTTTGTATTATAGACTTGTACGTTATAAAGATCAACATAGACTTTTTAACGTACGATATTGGGGAGGATTGCTGTCATGGAACCGATCAACCTGATCCTTAGTCAAAATCTCAAACGCCTGCGCGCCGAGCGCAAACTGAGCCTGGACAAACTCGCCGATCTGACCGGTATCAGCAAGACGATGCTCGGCCAGATCGAACGCGGTGAATCCAGTCCTTCGCTTACGACGGTGTGGAAGATCGCCAACGGTTTGAAAGTTTCTTTTACCTCGCTGATCGTCGAACCGCCGGCGGAAGCCGTGCTCGTACGCCGGCAGGATACGCAGATAATGGAAGAACTGGAGCTTAAATACCGGCTGTATCCGATGTTTCCGTACGATGCGGAGCCTGGATTCGAAGTGTATACGGTCGAGATCGAGCCCGGCGGAATGCTTGGATCGGAGCCGCACCGCGAAGGCACGGAAGAATGGATTACGCTGTTTGCGGGCACGCTCGAAGTGGAAGTCGGCGGCGATACCTACCGGTTGGAGAGCGGGGACGCGATCCGGTTCAAAGCGGACCGGCCGCATTGCTATCGCAGCGCAGGTACGGAAACGACGCGTCTGAGCATGACGATCCGTTACCGGGACTGAACCGAGGCGGACTTTGCGGACCGCAGCGTCAAAAAAAGGAGAACGAACGCCCCACGGCGCCCGTTCTCCTTTTTCTTTTTCTCCGGCACCGATTGCCCACTACTTCTTCAGCCTTTCTTTTGCGGACGTTCTCTCACGCTCAGGATCACGCCCGCAATCACAATCGCCCCGCCGATCCAATGGTCCGTGCGCAGGCTCTCGCCGAGCAGTCCGATCGACAGCGCCACTCCGATGATCGGAACGAGATTCATGAGCGCCATCGCCGTGCCGGCCGTAAGTCCGCGCAGCCCGAAATTGTACAGCATGAACGCCGCAACCGAGCAGAACACGCCCAGATACAGCAGCATTCCCATCGATTCGGCGGTCGGAACCTGCCACTGCCGCGTCTCGGTCAGAGCCAGCGGAATAAAAGCAATCGTGCCCGCAATCGTCTGGTAGAACGACACGGTGACCATGGAATAGCGGCCGACGACTTTTCGCGTGGCAAAGTTATAAATCGCAAACACGAACCCTGCCGCGATCAACAGCAGATTGCCGGTCAGCTCATGCGTACCGCCTTCCCCCGCGCTTCCTCCGGAAATCCGGTACACCCCGAAGACCGCCATCGCGATCCCGGTTCCCCGCATCCACGAGATCCTTGTCCGATAAAAAAAGAACTCCAGCAGCGCCGTCACGGCCGGGTACGAAGCGACGATCAGCGCCGCGCTTGATGCCGTCGTCAGCTGAACCCCGATATTTTCCAGCGCAAAGTATACCGTGGTCCCGAGCAGGCCGCTGAGGGCCATCATTCCGAGGTCTTTCGGAGCCGGCCGCGTAAATTCGCGCCGCAGCAGCAGGATGGCGCCCAGAATAACCGAAGCGATCGCGAACCTTGCGGCTCCAAGTGTCAGCGGCGGAAACGAAGCGTAGGCGATCTTCGTTCCGACGAATGACGTACTCCAGAAAATTATAGCGATTAACGCGGCGATCAAGTAAAGCGTATGGGCGCGGTGAAGTTCTCTTTCGCTGCCTGCGCTGCCGGCTTGCTCACCGATTTGGCCGGACGCCGAATCGAACCTATTTTCTCCTGCGGTCTCCATGCTGCACCTCCGTGTTGGGCATTTTTGATCCCCTTATAATTAGTCGCTACTATTGTAGTCACTAATACAAAGATATAGCATCGGTGCTGTACGGTGTCAAGCACAGTGTGGGATAATGGGGAGAAGAACGGCGCGGCAATGCGGATTGCACCGCCACAAGACTGCTGGGAGGCTCAAGCATGAAACCCGAGATTATCAAACTGCTGCAGGATCTGAACTTTACCGAATACGAAGCCAAAGCCTACCTGGCGCTGCTCGATAAATCGCCGCTGTCCGGTTACGCCGTCTCGCTCGGCTCGGGCGTTCCCCGTTCCAAGATCTACGAAGTGCTCGGCGGATTGGTCGAACGCGGAGAAGTGCTGATCAGCCACGAAGAACCTTCGCTCTATACGCCGCTGCCGCCGCAGGAACTGGTCCGGTTGAAGAAAAAACGTGCCGAAGCATCGCTCGAAGCGGCGGAGACGGCGTTGGAACATTACTCGTTCGTCTCCTCCAACCGGGAGAACATCTGGAACATTACGGGAACCGACGCCATTCTCGAACGGGCGGCCGAGACGATTAGGCGCGCCGGCACGCGGGTGCTGCTGGAGATCTGGCCGGAGGAGGCAAGGCTGCTGGAACCCGAACTGCGCGCCGCGTCGGAGCGGGGACTTGAGGTCCTGCTCGTGGTGTACGGCGAACTGGATTTCGACTTTGCGCAGGTCTATCCGCATGACTCGAGCGACGAGATTACCCGGGAATACGGAGGACGCTGGATCGTCGTCAGCGCCGACGACCGCGAAGTCGTCGCGGGCATCGTCTCGCTGGGAACGGACAGCCGCGCGGCGTGGACGCAGCATCCGGGGCTTGTGATGCCGATCACCGAAGTGATCGTGCACGACCTGTACATTTACGAGCTGATGCAGGCGCATCGCGAGACGCTCGAAGCGACGTTTGGACCCAATCTGATCGAGCTGCGCAGACGTTATAATGCCGGCCCGACCGGTTACAGCATGGCGGCCCGGCTGGGACTTGGCAGGTAAGACAGTCGGGGCCGCTGCCTTGGATCCTTGTCCGGCCAAAAAAGACCGCCCGTCATCTGGAGGATGACGGGCGGTCTTGCGTACGGGGAGGTTCGGTACTGCGGGGAGTTTGCCGGATAAGGCGGGGTTGCGGGGAGGTACTGCGGAGCGGTGCCGGGCGGAGCTGTGCGGATTCGGAGCTGCAAACCGGGAATCGAAGAACTTCGCCCAATGCCGACCCGACCCGTTCAGTCCTTATTGTTGATTCGCGTGAGTGAGATCACCTGGCTACCTGATAAGTATAACGGGCCCCAATGACAAAATTATGACAAAATTCGACCTTCAAACGTAATTTTTCGCTTAGACAGGGGCCGGAGAAGCTTTTTTTTACGAGAATCGGGATTTCGCGCGGGGTTATCCCATCCGGTCCAGACCTTCGAGCAGACTGCGATACTGCGCATACAGACTTCGGGACGGTTCTACCCCAAGTTCCCTGCGCAGCGTTTTGGCGTAATCTTCGTATTGGCGTACCAGTCCGGTCCGGTTACTCTGCATCGCCAGAGCCCGCATCCGGAGCAGCCGCGGCTCTTCGTCCAGATCGCTGCGCGCAACCAGCCGGCCGGCCGCTTCGTAAGCGGTCGCGGCCTCGCCCCGGCGCAGCAGTTCCTCGCACAATCGGCGCCCAAAAGCGGCATACAGCTGATCCAGACGTTCCGCTTCGCTCCCCGCCCAGGCAAAATCCCGCTCGCCGAACAGCCGGCCCGCGTAGCATTCTTCCAGATCCAGCGCCCGCTGGAGGTCGACGATTTCGTCCGCTGCCAGCATCTCCCGGCAGCCGGCTTCGAATCCTTCAAGGTCGACTTGGTCTTCCTCTCCGATCTCCAGCGCATAATGCTGATTGTCGGACACCAGCATTTCTTTGCGCCCGAATCCTTCAAGCAGTTTGCGCAGCTGATAAGCGGTCGTATTCAGGTAGGTCTCGGCATTTTTCTGCGGCATACTTCCGAACAGGTCGCCGATCAGGCGGTCCCGGGAACAAAGGCGCCCGCGCCGCAGCAGCAGATAAGCGAACAGTTCGGCGCTTTTGCGGGACCTCCACTTGGCACGCACCTCTCCCGTTCCGCGAATCTCTATTCCGCCGAAGACGCGAATGGTCAAACCCGCCGCGGCAAAAGCTTCAACCGCTTCCGCCGACGCAGGCTCGTTCGAGATCCGTTCGGATACGGCTCTCTGCACGGTCCGATGAAGCTTCTCGCGGATAACGGGTTTGACCAGATAATCAAAAGCATAGACATCGAAAGCTTCCAATGCGTATTCTTTGTGCGAAGTAAGAAAAACGAGCCGGATCTGCCGGTCTTCGGCGCGCAGGCGCGCGGCGAATTCAAGCCCGCTCTCTCTGGGCATACTGATATCGAGCAGAATCAGATCCGCTTCGTGCAGCTGCAAATACGCGTATGCCGATTCCGTATCGGTAAAAGCGGCGGCAATCTCCACGTCCGGAAGCGCCGACAGCATCCGTTTGACGATCAGATGCATGGCCGGCTCATCGTCGATCAGAATCATTTTCATGCGGCTCCTCCTTTATCGTCGCCCGCGGACAGTACCGGAAGCGCAAAATAAAACGTACTGCCCTGTTCCAGCCGGCTCTCGAACCAGATATCCCCGCCGTTCAGGCGCAGGAACGACCGGCACAGCGCGAGCCCCAGTCCGATGCCGCGCTCCCCTTCGGTCCCCGTCTCGGACACGGGATACGTTTCCTGCAGCAGCTTGGCCGCCTGTGCAGGCGAGATTCCGGAACCGGTATCCCGGACCGATACGATGCAGCGCCCGGACTCCAGCTGCGCATCCACTTCGATCGCTCCGCCCGCTTCCGTGAATTTGATCGCATTGGACAGCAGGTTGCGCAGCACAAGATCCAGCATCTCTTTGTCGGCATACACGAAGGTTCCCGGACGGATGAACGAACGCATCGTCAGCCGTTTGCCTCCGCTTCGGTGCAGCAGAAGCTCGAAATGCCGGTCCACCGTACGGTTGAGATCCCGCTTCGCCGGATGAAAAGCCATTCCTCCCCCCTGGCTGCGCAGCCAGTCCAGCAAGCTCTCGACCAACGCGAACGTGTTGCGGATCTGCCGTCCCATCTCGTCCGCAACTTCGCGGCTTCCGCCCCGTTCCGCGCTTTCTTCGTCCAGCAGCTCCGCCAGGTTCACCAGCACCGCCAGCGGATCGCGCAGGTCGTGGGCCACGACCTGGAACATCTTGTCTTTGAATGCGTTCAGCTGACCCAGTTTCGCCGAATCCTCGAGAATTTGCCGTTCGGAGCGGACCGCTTCGCCGACATCCGTCAGCAGCAGCATTCCGCCGACCGGCCGCTGGAGCCGATCCCGCAGCGTAGAGAAGCGGGCATCGTAATGATCGTCGGCCCCGGCCGCTATTCTTCGTTTGAACTCGGCCGACCCCGTCTGCAGACCGGCCGACAACCCGGGCATCCCGCTCAGCACTTCTTCCGGCTTGAGACCGATCTGCCTTCCTCCGAGATTCGGAAACACCCGCTTCGCCGTGGGATTGAACCCGATTAGGCGGTCGTCCGGGCCGAACAGAAGCACCGCGTCCTGCATGGAAGCGAAGACCCGGCGCAGCGCCAGCGGAGCCAGTCGGAGCATGTTGAACTGATAGATTCCCCACAGATAGAAGACGCCCGAAACCACAAGTCCAAACGGAGAAAGGTCGATCAGAAAAGGGGACAGGCCGATCACATACAAAAACGTAAGCGTATACGCGAACAGCGAACCGATGATCATCAGCGTAACCGGCTTGCGGGCGCCCCGCTTCGTCCGGATCCGCATCTGCACGAGCAGAACCAGACCGGCTATGGCAAGCGCGTAGTTGTAAGCGACATGCAGCCGGTACAGCGGGCCTTTTTCCGTTACGGCCAGCATCACTCCGTGATCCTGCACCAAAGAAAACGACGTATAGAACCAGCCCGTCCATTGGTTGGTGTAGTGGCCGACAAAAGTAATCGCCGGTACGATCAACAGCAGCAGCACAATCCGGGGACGCAAACGATCGGCGTATCCCGTGTACTGCATGACCATCATCATCCACAGCGAAGGGCCGAACGCGATGCCGACATATTCGAAGCGCAGCCAGAAACGGATATCGTCCAGATGGTCGGCCAGCAGTTCGAACGCGTAGCCAAACGTATAAAAGGAACTGGCGAGCATGCTGAATCCGTAGCTCACCGCGATCGGAAACTCTTTGCGCTGCCAGGACAATACGACCATCGCCAGCGAGCCGCAGGTAGCCGCAAGAAGCAGTAGGGCCAGATAGAAGTCGTAATTCATGAGGGCAGCTCCCGCGATGGATTTAAAATTCGAAGTTTCGTTGTGGCCTCTATCATACGGCAAGCCGGGCGAAACTACACGACATTTCCCGTTAAATCGCATCCTTTTGTTCTTCCGCTCCGACCGAACTCGCTGGTATACTGACTTCAACCGACTATTCCAAATTTGAAGGAAAGGATGAGTGACTTCTATTTCGTCTATCGCCCACAAAAAGGTCACCTGGCTTGAACTCTTCTACGATCTGATCTACGTGGCGGCCATCTCGGTCACCGCGCATGTACTCGCCCATTCCCATCACGGCGCGATCGCGCCGGATACCCTGCTGAAATACATACTGATCTTCATTCCGCTCTGGTGGGCCTGGACCGGCTTCACCGTCTATGTGAACCGCTTCGGCAAAGACGACACCGTGCAGCGGATCGCTTATTTTGTCCAAATGGCGTTTGTCATCGTCATGGCGGCCAGTATCAATCTGGACTTCGGTTCCTATTACCTGGCCTTCATGCTCGGGTACGTCGGGATTCGTCTGTCGACCGTAGCGATGTATGTGCGCAGTTGGCTGCAAAAAGACGGCGAACCGCGCCGCATCTCCCGGTATCTCGGGCTCTGCTTCCTCGGCGGCGCCCTGATCAGCTTCAGCTCCGTGTTCGTCCCGGGAGATGTCAAATTTATCGTGCTTTACCTCGGCATTTTTACCGATATTCTGCTGCCGCTGCTTGGCCGCAAGCGGGTGCTGGTCCATATGCCCGTGCACCATCCGCACTTGATGGAGCGTTACGGATTGGCCACCATCATTCTGCTCGGCGAGCTGATTCTCGTTATTGTGAACGGACTGCGCGAAGGGCATGTCGGCGGCGAGATCGTCGTTTCCGCGCTGCTCGGCTTTGGGATCGCCGTCTCAATCTGGTGGCATTACTTCGAATCGTCGGAGCATATCGCCGGCGAAGACCGCAAAAGCTCGGGCCAATCCGTCATCTACGGACATCTGCTGACGTTCATGTCGCTTGGCATCGTGGCCAATGTGGTCCATTACGGATTCCACCACGAGCTGACGGTCCGCAATTTCGCCTAGCTGTCGCTGGCCGGATTCGCTTTGTATGCCGTGTCGGCGGCGATCGTATTCCTGCCCGGCCAGCGCCCGGCGCATATCCGGCAGTCGCTGCTCCGCATGGCCGGATTCATTCTGGCTGCGGCCGTGATTCTTCCGCTGCTGCCTTCGGCGTCCGCTGTGTACGCGGCCGTATTCGTCTGCTTCGCCGCTTATGCGCTGGCCGAAGGGATCGTGCGTACGCGCGGCAAGCGAACGGCCGCTTGATCCCTTTTTTATCCGTACAAAAAAAGACTGCAGCCGCTCATCGTTTCCGTACACGATGGAGGCTTGCAGTCTTTTTTTCATAGGCCGTTCCCAGTCCCCGGATCGAGCTTCTTAGCCTTCGAGCGGAAGTCTGACTGTCACTTCGTAGGTTTCGCCGGCCTGCGCACCGCGTACGATCCCGCCTTCAAGCCGCACGCCGCCGCTTCCCGCATACACTTCGGTTTCGCTGACGCCCGCTTCGCGCTTGATCGCGATTCGGAATTCCGCGCCGCGGAAAGTCCGGACGGCCGAAGCTTCGTTCCAGTCCGCCGGCAGCTGCGGAGCGATACGCAGACCTTCCGGCGTTCCCTGCACCCCCAGCAGTCCGTCGATCACGCATCGGTATACCCAAGGGACCGTACCCGTGTTGAACAGATGGCTCGACCGTCCCGCCGTACGCGGGAACTGCCGGTAGGCTCCCCGGTAATAGTTCGGGATGAATACCGGCAGCTGCCCGCGCTGCTTGATGTCGGCCGGATCGGTGCCCGGCAGCATTTTGCGCAGCAGCCGGTAGGCGTTCTCTTTCTCTCCGACCGTATACAGCGCGTAGATATAGAAGGCCGCCGCGTGATTGTAGACCGCTCCGTTCTCCGCCGAACCCGGATGCTTCTGCGTCACCCGGCCGACGTCTTCGCGCATCGCCGTATACGAAGGCGCCAATTTCTCTACGCCGTAAGGACTCTCCAGCTGCTCTTCGACCGCTCGGATCAGCTTCTCCTTCTTCTCCGCGTCCGCCGCGCCGCTCAGCAGCGACCAGCCCTGCGGATTGATGAAGATGCGCCCTTCTTCGTCCGCGCTGATCCCGAACGCCGCGCCGTCGTCGGTAATGCCGCGGGCATACCAGCCGCCGTCCCACAGATGGCGGTTGACCGCCCCGTTGATCTCTTCGGCCTGCTCCCGGTAGTTCGCCGCTTCTTCCGTTCGGCCGTACTGCTCGCACATGTCCGCCCAGATCCGGCAGGCGTACGCCGTGGCGATCGTCAGCCAACCGGACACCCCGCGCCCTTTGTAGCCGACCATATTCATCGGATCGCACCAGTCGCCCTGATTGATATAGTTCAGACCGCGTTCGTCGCGGTCCCCGATCAGCCATTGGACCGCCAGATCGATATGCTCGAACACGGTGCCTGTTTTTGCCCCGCCGGCATAGATCACTTCTTCATCCAGCAGCGCATAATCGTTCGTCTCGTCGAGATACGTGCTCAGGCAGACCGGCAGCCAGACGCAGTGGTCGGTATGCGGCACCTGATTGATATATTTCAGCTCCGCCCCTTCGTACAGCACGATGCCGTCCGGCATGGAACCGTCGGGGCGCTGCTGGGACAGCGCGGTGAGGAACGCCGTTCTCGTACTGGACGGATTGATATAACTCATGCCCATGTGATCCTGCAGGTAATTGCGCGTCTGCGGATCGGTCGACAGCCGATTGGTTACGCCGTGGTAATAGACCTGGCGCGGCAGCCATTCGTTGACGAAATTGTTGAGGTTCGGGTCCGGCGTATCGATCGTCACACAGCCGCGCCCTTCGGCGATATACGCCGCATAAGCGCGGGCCGCCGCATCGAAACCGTCTTCGGTCGAAGCCGCGCCGGACTCTTTGCCCGTGCCGAAGTACCGCTCCCGAATATCCGCGATCTCTTCTTCGCCTTTGGCCGGCCCGAACACGAACCGGTATTCCAGCTCCTCGCCCGCTTCGGGCTGAATCCGGTACTGCAGCGCCGCCGTCGGCATCTCGTAACGGGCGTCGCCGCAGGAGAGCAGGGTGTTCTCGAGTGCCGAAGGGCGCATGATGCCGCCTTCACCTTCGAACGCTTCCTGGCTGACTTCCCACGCATCCGGTTTCTTTTCCGCCAGCAGATACGTCTTGTCCTTCAGATTCTTGATAGACGGATAATCCTGTACTTTCTGATACGGCGTAATCGACGAACAGACGATGGCTCCAAGCTTCTCGTCGTAGACGCCGGACTGGTTCATCCACGACATGTAGCCGACGCTGAAATACGGATAAATACTGATCTTGCGCGTACGCGGACCCGTATTCTTCACTCTGATCGTCCACAGCTCCGCCGCTCCTTCCCTCGGAAGCGTCAGCGTCATCTCGATGCGCAGATCCCAGTGTTCGATCGTCCAGCGGATGTCGTGTTTGCCCGCGGCGAAGACGTACTTGTCGGGAACCTGGCGGGCCGGCTCATAAGGTGCGGAGAAGATGTAACCGCTCTCTTCATCTTTGACAAAAAGAAAACGGCCGGGGTGATGCGCGTAGTACGGTTGTTCCGGCTGCATGAACGTTTTGGCTTCCAGATTGGGCGCATACGAATACTTGGCCGGTTCCGGCTGCATAAATTGGGCGACGGCGTAACCGCGGCAGTTCATATGGATCATCATCTGGTTGTTCCAAAGAAAACCCGATGCCTTGGGCAGCTCGGTTGGGCTTGTCAGTTCGTAATACTGCTGGTCTTCGGTCGGTCTGATCACAGCTTTCACCCCTTGATTTGGTTTGAGACCATTATACGCTTCCTGTCCGGATTTTTCGAAACCCTTTTCTGTTTTTTATTTTCCTTTTCCAAAACTACCCTCTTACCAAGCCGGACCTCTTGCCGCATACTGTGGGATGTAAAAAGATTCTCGTTCAACGACAGGAGTGGGATCTATGAATACCAGGCAGCGGGAGACTTTGCTGCTATTGCTTCATGAAACGGGGCGTCTGCGGCCCGTGCAGGAATTGGCCGACCATGTCGGCTGCTCGGAGAAAACGCTGTGCGGCGAACTCAAAGCGATCGAAGAGCTGCTGAACGATTATCCCGGTTCGCATCTGGTCCGCCGCCCGGGGCTTGGCATCATGCTCGAGGCGTCCGAAGAAGACCGGGCCGAATTGTTCGGACGCCTATCTTCCGCCGCCGAATCGGCGTCCGGAACGGCCGACGACGAGAGAATGCTCCAGATCGCTTACCGGCTGCTGATGAATCCCAAGCCGGCCGCCGTTTCCGACTTTGCTTCGCGGTACTATGTGCCCAAGTCGCTGATCCGCCGCGATCTGGACCGGATCTCCGACTGGCTCGACAAGTTCGGGCTGAAGCTCGAGTCCCGCCAGAAAGTCGGCCTGGTCCTGCAGGGCAGCGAGAAAGACCGGCGCAGCGCCTTGTCCAGACTCAGCCAGCTGGCCGGCAGCCCCGAGCTGATGGCTCCGCGGCCAATTCGCTCCGCAGGAGATCGAGACGGTGCAGCGGGAACTGCGGGAGCTGCAGAAGCGCTTCGACGTGCACTTCGCGGACGAGACGCTGGAAAGTCTGCTGCTGCATGTGCTGTTCGTCGTCAAGCGCACGATGCTGAAGCAGCCGATCTCGCTGTCGCCGCAGGAGATCGAAGCGCTGCGCGGCACAAGCGAATACGCGTGGACGGTCGATCTGCTGCAGCGGATCGGTTCCGTACTCGCCCTGCATTTTCCCGAGCCGGAGACGGCTTATCTGACGCTTCATCTCCTCGGTGCCCGCATGCGCGATGTCCATCAGAACGAAACGCGGCGCGAACTGGCGAAGAAGAATCCTATACTGTCGGGACTTGTGGCGCGGCTCGTCGAACGCGTCTGCACGTCGGGGCGGATCGAAGCGCGGGAAGACGAAGAACTGCTGGGCGGACTAAGCGTCCATCTGTACACGACACTCAACCGGCTCGGCTACGGCCTGCCCGTATCGAATCCGATGACCGAAGAGATCAAGAAGATGTATCCGTACATGTTCCACCTCATCATCTCCGCGCTCGAGGAAGCGGAAGAAACCCTCGGACTCCGCTTCCCCGAAGAAGAAGCCGCCTATCTGA
This sequence comes from Saccharibacillus qingshengii, assembly GCF_013185195.1. Lineage (GTDB taxonomy): Bacteria > Bacillota > Bacilli > Paenibacillales > Paenibacillaceae > Saccharibacillus > Saccharibacillus qingshengii. Next base: position 105,324 of record NZ_JAAZWC010000011.1, on the reverse strand, counting down.
CGCTGCATTTCCAGGCTTCGCTGGAGCGTCTGCAGCACGCGCGCAGCCGGCCCAAACGAACGGTCGTCGTCTGCCATATGGGGATCGGCATGTCCCGGCTGCTGCTGACCCGGATCGAGAGCAAGTTCCCTTCGCTGGAAGTCGCCGCCTGCCTGCCCAAGTCCGACGTCGAAGGGTTCCTTGCCGGTGAAACTATCGATTTCGTGATCTCTACCGTCGACCTTCCGCAGTTGGGCATCCCGCTGATTACCGTCTCCCCGCTGCTCGAACCGGCAGACGAGAAAAAGCTTGCCGGATTCGTACGCCGCATGGACGAACCGATCCGGAACCGGGCCGGCTCGGCTCTGTTGAAATATACGACGCCTTTCCTCGTTTTTTTGCAGCAGGACGTCCGGCACCCTTACGAAGCGATCGAACGCCTGGCCTCCGTATTGTCCGACAAAGGGTTCGTCGACCCGGATTATGTCCACAGCGCGGTCTCCCGGGAGCGGATGACCAGCACCGCGATCGGCTCGGGAATCGCGATTCCCCACGGCAGTCCGAAGCTGATCCGGCAGTCCGCCATTGCGATCGCAGCCTTCCGCGAGCCGATCGATTGGGGAACGGAGAAAGTTTCGCTGGCCTTTATGCTGGCTGTCCGCGACGAAGAACCGGAAGAGACGCGCGAGCTGTTCCGGGAACTGTCGGCGCTGAGCGAACAGCCTTCCCTGATCCAGTCGATGGCCTGCGAGACGGAAGCGATGAAATTTCTGTCCCTGCTGAACCGGATCTGAACCGGGATTCGAACAAGAACGGTACATAAAACGGTAGGCCGTACGGCAGAAGACCGCGGATTAAAACCACTTTTGCCGGAAGTGCGGTAAAAATCGAAACTTTTTCCCCTCCCTTTTTGGATTAAGCTGTTTGTAAGCGGTACCACACCCTACATTCTTATTCACCCATCAAAGGAGGATACCCATGAAACTGCTCGCGATCACTTCATGTCCCAACGGGATTGCCCATACCTACATGGCTGCCGAGAATTTGCAAAAAGCGGCCGACCGGATGGGCATTGCCTGCAAAGTCGAAACGCAGGGATCGATCGGCGTCGAAAACGAATTCACCGAACAGGAAATCCGCGAGGCGGACGGCATTCTGATTGCGGCCGACAAAGCGGTGGACAAAAGCCGGTTTGCCGGCAAGAAACTGCTGGTTGTCGGCGTGCAGGACGGAATCCGCAAACCGGAAGAGCTGATTCGGCAGTTTGTCGACGGCAAGGTTCCGGTCTACGACTCCGGACTGCGCTCCGCCGATTCGATCAAAAGCGAACGGCAGAATAAGCAGAATCCGATCTACCGGCATCTGATGAACGGCGTCTCCTACATGATTCCGTTTATCGTGATCGGCGGCCTGCTGATCGCGATCGCTCTGACTCTCGGCGGAGAGAAGACGCCGGGCGGGCTCGTCATTCCGGAAGGTTCCTTCTGGAAAACGATCGAAGGCATCGGCAGCGCGGCGTTTACGTTTATGGTGCCGGTCCTGGCCGGGTTTATCGCGGTCAGCATTGCGGACCGCCCCGGACTTGCCCCCGGTATCGTCGGCGGCTTTATCGCAGCCAACGGAAGTTTCTACGGCAGCGAAGCCGGTGCCGGGTTTCTCGGCGGCATTGCGGCGGGCTTTATCGCCGGTTACGCCGCGCTGCTGATCAAGCGGCTGAAAGTGCCCAAGTCCTTGCTGCCGATTATGCCGATCATCATCATTCCGGTGTTCGCTTCGCTGATCGTCGGCCTGATCTTCGTCTTCCTGATCGGCGCTCCGATTGCGGGATTCTTCGAATGGCTGACCGGCTGGCTCGCCGGCATGCAGGGAACAAGTTCGATTCTGCTGGCGCTGATCCTGGGCGCGATGATCTCCTTCGATATGGGCGGCCCGGTCAACAAAGTCGCTTTCCTGTTCGGTTCCGCCATGATCGCCGAAGGCAATTACGAGATCATGGGTCCGATTGCGGCCGCGATCTGCGTCCCGCCCATCGGGATGGGCATTGCTACCTTTATCCGTAAACGCAAATTCCGCCAAGCGGAGCAGGAAGCCGGCAAAGCCGCGTTTACGATGGGACTGTTCGGCATTACCGAAGGCGCGATTCCTTTCGCCGCGCAGGATCCGCTGCGCGTTATCCCGAGCATCATGATCGGTTCCATGTCCGCATCCGTGATCGCCATGCTGGGCGGAGTCGGAGACCGGGTAGCCCACGGCGGACCGATCGTCGCCGTACTCGGAGCGATCGACCATGTCTTCATGTTCTTCGTCGCCGTGATTGTCGGCTCGTTCGTCACCGCTTTCCTCGTGGGACTGCTCAAGAAAGACGTTGACGGGGGTCCGGCGGATATCGCGGCCGCCGGAGTGTCCGCAGCCGTTCCGGCGGCTGCGGGAGGCGGTTCGGGTGCTTATCGGGCTTCCTCGTCAGGCAGTACAGGCAGCGGGAGTGCGGTGCAGCCGAATCGGGAATCCGGTTCCGGCGAAGCGCAGCCGCGGATCGATTCGCTGACCGATATCATGACGCCGGAGCTGATCGAACTTGATCTGGACGGAAACACGCAGGGCGAAGTGATCGACGAAATGATCGGCGCCCTGGAGCGAAGCGGCGCGCTGCGTTCGGCTTCGGCGTTCAAGGAGGCCATTCTGGCTCGGGAACAGGAAAGTTCGACCGGAATCGGAATGAACGTCGCGATTCCCCACGGCAAGTCCGACGCCGTGCTTCAGCCGAGAGTCGTGCTTGGTATCAAGCAGGAAGGCGTCGACTGGAACAGCGCGGACGGAAGCGGCGCCAAGCTGATCTTCATGATCGCCGTCCCGGAGAACGGACGGGGCAGCGCCCATCTGAAGATTCTGCAGATGCTGTCGCGCAAGCTGATGGACGACGAATACCGCGCGGGCCTGCTGTCGGTTCGGAGCAAAGAGGAAGCGTTCGCGCTCCTCTCGGAAGTCAGATAAAAAAGTGCCGCTTCGGATGATTTCCGAAGCGGCACTTTTTGCGTATTAGCTTTTGCGTATTAGGAAGGCAGGCAATCTCCGGCTGCCCGAACGATCAGGTTCCGCAGAACGTGCGGTAGCCTTCGCCCGCATCCGGAGGAAGCTGCGCGTACTGCGCCTGTTCGGCGGAGTGCGCATACGGGTCGGCCAATGCGGCCAGCAGACGATGCAGGGGACCGTAATCGCCTTCGTTCGAAGCGGCGGCGAGCGCTTCTTCCACGCGTTGGTTGCGCGGGATTACCGCCGGATTGTGGCGGCGCATCTTCTCGGCGGATTCTTCGCGCGACTGCGTCTGGCGTTCCAGCCGCTGCTGCCAGCGCTCGCGCCAGACGCGGTACTCGCCGCTTGCAAGCAGCGCGTCCGCGCCCGGGAACGACGCCGGACGCGCAGCGCCGGACGTTTCCTCGGCTCCGGCGAATGCCAGCTCGGCGTTGCCCGCGTCGTCCTCGTTCTGCGGCGCGTTGGCCGCTTCCGATGCACCGGCCGGTACATCGAACGTCAGACCGACGAACGTATTCGTATAATCCGCCCGGAACGCCTTCATCAGATCCAGCAGATCGGCGATCAGCTTCTCGTCTTCTTCCTCGCGTCCCGACAGACCGAGCTTGGCCCGCATGCCGTCAAACCAGGCATCCAGATACAGGCGTTCGAAGCGCCCCAGAATATCCTGGGCAATCTCGACGGCACGCTCCGAATTCTCGTCCAGCAGCGGAATGAGCGTCTCGGCCAGACGCGTCAGATTCCAGAGCGCAATCGGCGGCTGGTTGCCGAACGCATAACGCCCGCCCGTATCGATCGAGCTGAATACGGTCGAAGGGTCGTAAGCGTCCAGGAACGCGCATGGGCCGTAGTCGATACTTTCTCCGCTGATCGTCATATTGTCGGTGTTCATCACCCCGTGAATAAAGCCGACCTGCATCCACTGCGCGATCAGCGCAGCCTGGCGTTCTACAACGCTCAGCAGGAAGCTCGCGTAACGCCCGCCGTCCGCGCCGGCTTCATCCGTGCCGATCTCCGGATAATGGCGCTTGATCGCGTAGTCCGCAAGTGTCCGGACCGCGTCGGGCCCGCCCCACTGCGCCGCGTACTGGAACGTGCCGACGCGCAGATGGCTGGCCGCCGTGCGGGTCAATACCGCACCTGGCAGCTCCGTTTCGCGCCGGATCGGCTCGCCGGTCGCGGTGACGGCGAGGCTGCGGGTCGTCGGGATTCCGAGTGCGTACATCGCTTCGCTGATGATATATTCGCGCAGCATCGGGCCAAGCGCGGCCCGGCCGTCGCCCCCGCGAGAGAACGGCGTGCGGCCGGAACCTTTGAGCTGAATATCGATCCGGTGTCCGCCTGGCGTCAGCTGCTCGCCGAGCAGAACCGCCCGGCCGTCGCCCAGCCGGTTGAAGCCGCCGAACTGGTGCCCGGCATAAGCCTGCGCAATCGGCTCCGCCCCTTCGGGCAGTTGGTTGCCCGCAAATACGGCAGCGGCTTCTTCGGTGTGCAGCCAATCGGGATTCAATCCGAGTTCGGCGGCCAATTGGTCGTTCACGATCACGGTCTGCGGTTCACGAACCGGTACCGGAGGAAGCGAACTGTAGAAAGTTTCGGGCAGTCCGGTATAGCTGTTATCGAAATTCCATCCGGCGGTCGGGGTAGCGGAAATATCGGTCATGGAAAAGGCCTCCTTGTTGAAAATACTCTACTCCCTTACAGTATAGGAGTATAACGCCCATTTCCAGTTTGGAAAGTGTGGGCGCACCTGTACGGAGGAGGAGAATACCGTGGAAGGAAACCTGCTTATTATCGAAGACGATGCCGGAATCAGCGGCATGGTCTCGGACTACATGGCCAAGGAAGGGTACCGTTCGGTCGTCGTGGACAACGGAGATCGGGCGCTGGCCCAGTTCACGTCCGACCGTTACGATCTGGTGCTGCTCGATCTCATGCTGCCCGGCAGAAGCGGCATGGATGTGCTGCAGCAGATTCGAAGCATCAGCCGGGTTCCGATCCTGATCGTATCGGCCAAGGACAATGAAGTCGAGAAAGCGCTCGGCCTTCGGTTCGGTGCCGACGACTATATCGCGAAGCCTTTTTCGCTGCTGGAATTGTCCGCCCGGATCGAAGCTTCGATCCGCCGGGCTACGCAGTATTCGACACCCGAGGCTCCGCAGACGCCGGAACCGCCTGCCCTGCTGGCTGCAGGAGATTTGACGGTCGATCCGGACAATTTCAGCGTACGCAAACGCGGCGAAGAGATCCGGCTGACCGCCAAGGAATTTCAGATTCTGAAGCTGATGATGCAGCATCCTTCCCGGGTCTATACCAAAGCGATGCTGTACGGACTCGTCTGGAACGAGGAATATTACAAAGACGACAATGCGATCAACGTCCATATGCGCCGTCTGCGGGAGAAGATCGAAGACGATCCTTCGAACCCCCGCTATATCGTGACGCTGTGGGGCATCGGCTACCGGCTGGGGGAGCTCCAATGAGAGAACTGGGGTGGATCCTGCTGCTGCCCGCCGCCGTACTGCTGATCTTTTATATCGGGGAACGCCTGCGCAGCCGCAAACTTCGCAGCGACCTGCTCTATATCAACCGCAAACTGGCCGAACTTGCCAATCCGGACAGCACATTGGGACCCGAGCGGCTGCTTGTCGTAACCGGCGAACCGGAACTGCGAGATCTGTTAGGCCGTATCAATCTGCTGATCGACCGGGCGGCGCAGTCCGCTTCCGATCATGCGTCGGCCGAACAGGCCATGCGCCGGATGCTGGCCAACGTGTCCCACGATCTCAAGACGCCGCTGACCGTTGTCATGGGCTACGCCGAAATGCTGGACCGCAGCCCCGGCCTGAGCGAAGAAGAACGCCGCGGCATGCTCGGTCAGGTGTACCGCAAGACGGTCGAAGTGCATGAACGGATTAACGCCTTTTTCGATCTGTCCAAACTGGAGGCCAACGATTACGATCTGCCGCTGGCTCCGGTGGATGCCGCCGAGCTGTGCCGCCGGCGCATCCTCGGTTACTTCGACCTGCTCCGCGACCGCGGCATCGAGATCGGCCTGCATCTGCCCGAAGAGCCGGTCTGGATCTATGCCAACGCCGAAGCGCTGGAGCGGATCCTGGATAACCTGCTCTCCAATGCGATCCGGTACGGAGCGGACGGCGGCTGGCTGGAGCTGAATCTGAACGCTTCCCCGCAGAGCGTCCGGATCGAGGTGATCGACCGCGGACGGGGGATTCCCGCTTCCGAGCAGCTGCGCGTATTCGAGCGCATGTATACGCTTGACGATTCCCGCAACCGGGGATTCCAGGGCAGCGGGCTCGGACTGGCCATCGTCAAACGGCTGACCGAACGCCTCGGCGGAACGGTGTCGCTTGAGAGCGAGCCGGGCATTCGAACCTGCTTCTCGCTGACGTTTCCCGCTTCTCCGTACACGCCGCCCGGCTATTCCCGCTGAGCGGCTGTTTCGCGTCCTTACGAACGTAAGAAATAAGTAAGAAACGCGACAGGGAAAAGACAGCCCGGGCCGCTAAGATAAAAACATAAAGAAAAACAAACGACAAGGAGCGAACAAAGCCATGACGAATACGATACGCACCCAAATGCTCGGCAAAAGCTACAAATCGGCAGATGTCGTCACAAACGTCGAAATGACAGTCAAACGGGGCGAAATTTACGGATTCCTCGGACCCAACGGCGCAGGCAAATCCACCGTGATGAAAATGCTGCTCGGACTGGTGCGCCCTACTTCCGGAGAAATCGAACTGTTCGGAGAGAAGCTGCTGCCGGGCTCGAACGAACACCTCAAGCGGATCGGCCATCTGATCGAGACGCCGGTGTTCTACGAACGGCTGACTGCCCAGCAGAATCTGGAACTGCACGCGGAGTATATGGGCTACCACAACAAACCGGCGATCAACGAGACCCTGCGCATGGTCGGACTGCTCGGTGTGGAGAACAAGCCGGTCAAGCAGTTCTCGCTTGGCATGAAGCAGCGCCTGGGCATTGCCCGCGCGATCTCCACCCGCCCGGAGCTTCTGCTGCTGGACGAACCGATCAACGGGCTGGACCCGGAAGGCATCCAGCTGATGCGCAGTCTGTTCCGCCGGCTTCGCGACGAATGGGGCATCTCGATCCTGATCTCCAGCCATCTGCTGAGCGAGATCGAACAGATCGCCGACACGATCGGCGTCATCGATAAGGGCCGGCTGATCCGCGAAGTCCCGCTGGACAGCCTGCGCGCTTCGACGACGGACTATGTCGAGATCGAGACGCCGAACGCGGCGCTGGCCGCCTATGTCCTGACCGAGAAGCTCGGCATCTCAAGCTTCAAGCAGACGGGCGACCACATCCTGCGCGTCTACGATACGAATGTGTCCCGGGAGATGCTGTCGAAGACGCTTATCCTGAACGACGTGCCGATCGAGTCGATCAACCGCCGTCATCACTCGCTGGAAGAATATTTCTTCGATATGGTCAAAGGAGGAACTGCCCATGCTGCATCTCGTCAAACTGGAGCTTAAGAAAGGCCGCCTCGGCGGCTACGTCTACGGGGCCCTGATTGCTTTGGCGGCCATGGCCGGGCTGCTGCTGCTGATGTATTTTGTAAAAGAAGAAGGGGCCGCTCCCGTATTCAAAGACCGGATGGATATGCTGAAAGCGGTGAATACGATTGCGAGCGCCACCTTTATCATCTATGCGTCGGCTCTATTGTCCAAACTGATTATCGGCGAGTTCAAAGACAAGACGATGACGCTCCTCTTCGCTTACCCGGTAAGCCGCAAACAGTTGATCTTCGCCAAATTGTCTATCGTATTCGTCTGGTGCTTCGTCAATGTCGTATTGGCCAATGTGCTGTTGGGTTCCATGATGCTCGCCCTCGACCATTATGTCGGGCAGCTGAGCGGCTCTATCTCCACTACCCAGTTGCTGCAGTACGGCGGCTACGTCGTCCTTCAGGCTGTCGGCGCGGCAGGCATGAGTCTTCTTCCGCTGCTGGTCGGACTGCCCCGGCGCTCGATCGCGGCCACGATCGTTGCCTCGATCTTTATCGTGTCGATCGTCTGCTCGAACAACTTCGGCTTTACGCTCAGTTCGATCGTAGCCATTCCGCTGTCTCTGACCGCTGTCGGCATCTTCGGCACCTACCTCAGCTTCCGGAATATCGATCGGCAGGATGTCGCATAATGGCTCTGCCTCTTTCCCTGTCATAACGTCGCATACGGTTTCAAAATAAAGCGGACCCGCTTCGGCACCATGCCGGAAGCGGGTCCGCTGTTTGACTTGTCCCTATCCTTCAGCCTAACTACACGGCCGCTTCGGTACGCGAATCCGCCTTCTCGCTGCGCGCTTTGCGCGATCCTTTTTAGATTGTCGGGGTTCATCCCCTCCCGCATATCCGCTCCCATTCCGGCCAGGGGAGGATCGCAAGCTCGGGTCTCGGCGCATCGCCGAGCATCGCAAGCAGCTCGACCGAATGGCCGTCGGGATCGTCGAAGTAGAGGGATACCGCCGGCATGAACGGAAACACGCTGAGCGGTGCATCCTTTTCGCCGAAAAAGTTCGTCGTCTCCACTCCGCGGTCTTCCAACCGGGTTCGCGCCTTCTCCAGATCCTCCAGGGCGACGCGGAACGCGAAATGCTGACGCTGCACAAGCGGCGACGGATAATGCTCCCGAATACCGAACATGGCTTCGCCGGGCCGACCGACCCAATAAAACTTCGATCTGCGCGCCGGATCTTCGTGCAGCGGAATCAAGTCCAGCACGCGTTCATAAAACTCGGCCGAAATCTTGTAGTCGCTGACATTGATATGGGTTTCGAACAGTCCCCGGATCATAGGGTTCACCTGCTTTCTCTTCGCTGCGGCCGTCTCCGCCTATTCCGAAGCTTCGAATATTTTGTAAAAATACAGCGTCGTGCCGATCTCCGGGTTGAACGCCTGCTTGAGCGTATCGGCGCCGCCGAGGATCATGCCGTGCTTCAGGTAAAAGCGGCAGGCGGCCAGGTTATCGTCCTGCGCTTCGAGCGACAGCCCGTGCAGCTCCTGCTCGCGCGCCCACCGCTCCGCTTCGTCCAGCAGCCGGGCAGCCGTGCCGCTTCCGCGGTGCGAACCGCGCACGGCGATGTTCTCGATATAGGCGTAACCCGTCCAATCCTGCACCAAACGGATCTGGCCGATACACCTCTCTCCATGGAAGGCGAGGAATACGGCTTTGCGGTCGCTGCCGATATAGCTCTCCCAATCCAGCCGGTCGTCGGGAAAACGGAGGAACGATTTGCGCTTGAACCGCTCTTCCGTATGCGTCCAGACGCCGCCTTGGAAACTCGGCACAAGGCGGCCGAAGATCGGAAATACTTCGTTCATATCGTTGATATAGGGAATATGTTCGGCTTCGAATCGGACGATCTCGACGCCGAACGGTTTTTTTTCGGATTCCATGTTCTCCTCTTTTCTGCGGGGCGCCGTGTAAACGGGAATCAGTTGGCATACAGCTCCAACAGTTTGGATCGGGAGAAATTCCCCGCAGTATCCATCCCGACAAAGTATTCCAACTGCCATTTCTGCGTTTGGACCGCCTGCCTGCTCGTCGGATTCTCCCACTCGGGATAGATCCGGATTGCCATTTTTCCTTTTGCGGACGCCGTTCGAAGGATCTGCTGCCGGAGAAGCACTTCCTTCGGGAACACGAATTGTCCAAAGCGATGGTCTCCGTCAAACGTATTGATCACCCATAAATCCGCTGCTCCGTCATAGGAAAAAGCCCGATTTTTATTGTTTTCGTCTTTTTCCCAAAAAGCAACAAATTGTCCGATCTTGGCGGGGGTGATCTTGGCGACTCTGAATCGGACCGATTTGGCATTCAGCTGAAATCGTCCCGCTCCATACTCTGAATTTTGCGCTTCTTCCCGAACGGATTCTACGATCCATTGATTGGGGGCGTAGCACAATTTATCTACGTGAGCGAACGCTTCATCGAAATTTTTCACGGCCTGCCCTCCTTGTCTGCTTCTTCCACATACCTACTGCCATTATAAAACATAAAAAGTCTTTCGGTCGCCTGCGCCTCGCCAACTATTTTATTCAAATTCAAGTAATTAAAATGGTTTATTTCAATATCATGAGCTAAGCTTGCGGAAGCTGCCGAGCAAGTTGCGGTATCTACTACTTGCAGAGATGGGGAAAATGAATGAAAAATATCAAAAAAGCGATCGCAGCTTCGGCCTTTGCGGCTGTGGCGGCGGTAGCGGTCGCAGCTCCGGCTTCGGCCGATTCGATCTCGAGTGTATCCCCGATCAATTATCAGAGCCTTCAATCGATGGATCTTGAATCGGCACTGATGGCCGTTCAGGAGCAGCGCGCCCAACAGCTCAAAGACCAGCTCAATAGCGTCCGGGAACGCAACGTGCAGAGCGCGATCCTGAATTCGCAGCTGGCCGATGCCCAAAATAACGGGACGTCAACTCCTCAAGACATCGCCAATCTCCAAGCCCAGATCGACGCGCTCAACAATGCCCAGCAGATGGACATGCTGCGTCTGCAATCGCTGAGCAACAAACGCAACGAAGCCTTTGACTTGATGACGAATTTCATGAAGAAAATGCAGGATTCCCGTTCGTCGATCATCGGGAATATGAGATAACATTCTGCCTTCTGTATCCTGTATGCCCAAAAGCGAAGATTCGGACATCCGTTGTCCGAGATTTCGCTTTTTTTGCATGTGAATTCTACCTGCCACAGCAAAAGGGTTCCCCTCAATGGGGAACCCTCAGGCTGTCGAGAAAGTCCTATTCGTTGTAGAAGCTCGTCGGCTGCGGGAGAAATTCGTTTCGGTCGCGTGTTGAAATCGGGAAAAACGATCGAATTTCAATGGAATTTTCCCGATTTCAAAGGCGAACTATAGCATAAGCTTCCGAAGTGCATTTCTTCGAAATGCTTTAGCTCCTACACTGAATTTCTCCCTTCGCCTCCTCGCTTCACTCGGAAGCAGACCTTTCTCGACACGTTGAGGGTTCCCTCAATGGGGAACCCTTTCGTTTGTTTTCTAGGCGAAACGGAGACTGCTGACGGATACCTTGCCGTTCAGCATCACGTAGACGTCCTGACGGCAGCTTACGTCCTCAAGGCTGATCGTTACGTCGTTCCACTGCTGCACGCCGCCCGCTTCGACGGAAGCGGTGCCGGCCAGCTGGCCTTCCGGTCCGCCGAGACGGACGTCGAGCGTGCCGCCTTCCGCGCTTGCGGCGCGGACCGTCACGGAAGCGGCGCCGGAGCCGAATTCGGCATCGTTGAACGAGATCCAGCCTTCGCTGCCGGTCACTTCGATCGCGCTGCCGCCTTCGTGGCATTCGCCGAGAATGACGCCCGCGTAAGCGTCGTAATTGACCGCGCGGGTGAGCTGCGTCAGATCGCGCGGCGGAATGGTCTCGCCGGACACTTCAAGCGATGCGCTGACCGGCAGTTCGCCCGAAGACGGGCCGGCCGACAGCGTGTAGGCGCCGTTCTCGATCACGAAGCGATCGCGGGTGACGTCCCATACGGCCAGTTCCGACAGCGGGATGTCGAAGGACACTTCGGCCGTCTCGCCCGCGGCCAGCTTGATGCGGCGGAAAGCGAGCAGCTGCTTGAGCGGACGCTTCACGCGGGATTGATCCACGCGGCCGTAGACCTGCACGACTTCTTCGCCGTCCAGCTCGCCCGCATTGGTTACTGTGACCGTCAGCGAAATCGCCGCTTCGGCGGAACCTTCGAGGCTCGGGCTGCCGAGCGTCAGGCCGTCGTAGCGGAACGTCGTGTACGAGAGACCGTAGCCGAACGGATACAGCGCGTCGCCTTCGAAGTAGCGGTACGTACGGCTGCCCTGGATAATATCGTAATCCATGAACTCCGGCAGCTGGTCGACCGATTTGTACCAGGTCATGCTCAGGCGGCCGGCCGGATTTTCTTCGCCGAACAGCACGTCCGCGATCGCACGGCCCACTTCCTGGCCGGCATGCGTCGAATAGAGCACGGCCGGCACGTTGTCGTTCACCCAGTTCAGGGCGTACGGATAGCTGCCGACCACGACGACGATCGTGTTCGGGTTGACGGACATGACTTCCTTGATCAGCTGCTCCTGCGACTCCGGCAGCGTGATATCCGGACGGTCGACCGTCTCTTTGCCGTTGATCAGCGGATGGTTGCCGACGAAGACGACGGCGACTTCCGCATTGCGGGCTGCGATGCGGGCCGCTTCGAACTTGTCCGTGACGGTCTCCACGTCGAACGCATCCGCCTGCAGCGCTTCCGCCGCCGAATTGTCGAGCGCGGACGTGCCGCCCGCGTCGATCTCGTTCGACGTTTCTTCCGCCCGGCCGTCGCCCGACAGCAGTTCGCCGCTGCCGCCTACCGTGACCGGCGTATCTTTCCACGTCGAGAAGGTGATCGAAGCCGCATCCTGGGATGCTGCGCCGTTCTCGGGACGCACGAGGAATACTTCCTTCGTGAACCATTCCCAGATGCGGTTCGCCGAAGCTTTGACGATCCGGTCGTCGGTCGTCACGTACAGGCCGTTCTCTTCGGCGATCAGCGTTGCATTCTCCCAGCCCCAATCGGTCAGCTCGAATACGGACGCGTCGTCCGCGGATTCGGCCGAGGCCGCAAGCGGCGACTCTTCGGCAGTCTGCAGCTTGACGTATTTGCCGTTCTTTTTCGACTTCAGCTTGATGCGGTCCGTTCCCCCGGCAAACTGCGTCTGTCCGCCCTGCCCCGCGCCGTCCAGCTTCTGCTGGATGCCTTCGAGCGGCGTGATCGCGTACGGCAGTTCGCCGCTGTACCAGTCGCGGTAGACGGTGCCGCCGAGCGGTCCGATGACGGCAACTTTGCTGAGCTTATCCGCCTGCAGCGGCAGCGTTTTGTTGTCGTTTTTGAGCAGCACGATTGCTTTGCGCGCCGCGGTGCGGGCCAGTTCTTCATGCTTCTTGTTCATGATGACGGATTCGTCGATCGACGCGTACGGGTTACCTTCTTCCGGATCGAATTCGCCCAGACGGAACCGCACGCGGAACGTATTGCGCAGCGCGACGTCGAGGTCGGCTTCCGCGATCTGTCCATCTTTGAGCGCTTCGCGCAGCGAACTTTTCATCAATTCGCCGTCGTCGGTGAGGCTGTCGATGCCGCCTTCCTTGACGGAGCGGGCGACCGCTTCCGTATGCGATTCCAGATAGCCGTGGTCGCGCACCGTGCCGGACACGTCGAACGCGTCGCTGACGACGAAGCCGTCCATGCCCCATTCTTCCTTCACGATGCCGTTGACATCCGGATTCAGGTTGGCCGGCACACCGTTCACGGCGTTGTACGACGTCATCATCGACTGCGCGCCGCCTTCCTTGAACGGAATCTCGAACGCTTTGAGGTAATATTCGCGCATATTGCGCGGATCGATACTGACCGAAGCATCGCCGCGGCCCACTTCGTTATTGTTGCCGATAAAATGCTTCAAGGTGGCAACCGCTTTCAGATACTTGGGATGATCGCCCTGGATGCCTTTGACGAGAGCGGACGAGAGCTTGCCGGCCAGAATCGGATCCTCGCCGTAGGCTTCCTCGGTCCGTCCCCAGCGCGGATCGCGCTCCATATCGACGGTTGGCGCCCACAGCGTCAAGCCATTGATTTCGGGATTTTTTTTATAAAAGCCGCGGGCTTCGTCGCCGATTGCGCTGCCGATTTCCCGGAGCAGTTCTTCGTCCCAAATGCTCGACAGGCCGATCGGCTGCGGATAACCGGTCGCTTCGCCGAGCCAGGCCATGCCGTGGGCGGCTTCCGTACCGTGTTTGTAAGGTTTGACGCCAAGCCGTTCGACGGCCGTTTGGTATTGGATCATCAGGTCGACTTTCTCGTCCAGGGTAAAGCGGGAGACGAGGTCGTTTACGCGCTCCTCGAGCGGAAGCGATGTATTCTGAAACGGATAATTGGTTTCGACAGACATGGTGATCCTCCTTAGCATATGCTTTCTTCCCTCTATTTTAAAATAGATGCGCCTGCGCAAACTACCCGGATAATTGGATGCGTTTTCATGTGAGATTCGGGAATCAAATTGATTTCGCAAAAAGTTCAAAAGCCGTCCTTTGATTGGACGGCTAGTTTTACTGTTCTGCTAAATAGTTTTTATATCGTTAGGATTCGCTCAATGCATTCTTCACATATTTTATACGATTTCGGATTTTTTCCAATGACTTCGATATATTCTTTTTCAATTAAATAGTTTAAAGCCTTTGTTGCTTTGTATCTTGATAAATTAGATACTTCCAAAAGCTGTTGTAACGGAAAAACATAATCTTCGTCTATAAAAACACTTACGCTGATAAACAAGTTTAGGAGAGCTCGTTCTTCAAGGCGATTTGCCCAATCAGGATGCTTGAAATAACTTCTTATCTTCTTGTATTTAATTAAATTGAGGTCCAAATCCTCAATAATACTTTGTTGTCCTGCCGACAATAAATTCAGCATATCAATCAAATAAAAAGTAATTTCGCCTTGATTGGAGGGAACTGCAATTTCTTCTAAAGCTTTATAGTATTTTTTCTTATCTTTATTAATGGCGTATGAGAACGTGATAGCAGAATATTTTTCTAAATATTTAGAAAGATAGCTTCCTACAATCAATCTCCCTGTTCTTCCGTTCCCATCATAAAACGGATGAATATATTCATAATAATAATGAGCAATCATATATTTGTATAAAGGAGGATGTGTTTCATCCTTTAGATAATCAACCAAGGCATCAAGTGACTCTATGATCTTCTCCTCTGACCTTACACCAACATGCGTTGTGCTCATACCATCGTTAATCTCTACATATCCCTTTCTAAATAATTGTCCGTCAGGTGTGTTTTCTATTTCTACTTCATCAGACACAAAATTATCATATAATTCCCTAAAGTGTTTGATGTCTTCAAAATGAGGAATCTTGTCAATGTACTTATAAGTCTTCATCATCCCTACGAAACGTCTTTCGTTATGCTTGTTCTTTCCGGATTCCGCCAAAGCTTCTTGCAACTCTTTCTTTGTACTACGTATGCCTTCGATTTCGTTATTACTCTGAGCTTCGTTTACAATG
This sequence comes from Saccharibacillus qingshengii, assembly GCF_013185195.1. Classification (GTDB taxonomy): domain Bacteria; phylum Bacillota; class Bacilli; order Paenibacillales; family Paenibacillaceae; genus Saccharibacillus; species Saccharibacillus qingshengii. Next base: position 90,220 of record NZ_JAAZWC010000011.1, on the reverse strand, counting down.
AGTTTTTGAAAATACAATTCGATGATAAAGGCAGGGAGTTGACTGATTGATGAAGAAATTTTTGAACTATTTAGTAACACTTCACTATGCAGATTCATAAGTTCGGGAGTATTAACATAGAACAGCTCGTACAATTCCTTCATCACGTTGCCTTTGCGAAAACCATGAATACTTAACGAAGTCAAATATGTGCCATAACTGTTACGTCTTTTGTAAAATTCGGCTTTGTAAGCATCTGCATCTAATTTATAGCGAAGCTTAAAAAGTTTATCATAAGGCATATTCTCACCCCTCCACTTTTGATTTTCATTTTTTTAATTATACACTGAATTATACATATATTACACTCTTAAAATTCAATTTTTTAAAAATAGACAGCTTTAATACTCTTTATTCTCATACAAGCTACTCACCTGTTCCAACCGGCGCTCCGCTTTGCCTTCCGTCGCGTAATAGACCAGAGCCAGCAAAGGCAATGCACCGCCGATCATCATGGTCAGTTTCCAGCCTCCCGCAGCGAACGCCCATCCGCTGATCGCGGAACCGGCCGATACGCCGACGAAGAAGATCGCCGTGAACAGACCGTTCAGACGGCTGCGCGCTTCGGCGCCAAGCGAGAAGATCGCCCGTTGGCTAAGCACCAGATTGGCCGATACGCCGAGATCGAGCAGCACCGCGGCGATGACGAGCAGGGCGATATTCAATGCGGAGCCGGTATGCGCGAACATCGGCAGCAGAGCGGAAGCCGCGACCAGAGCCAGCGCAAGTCCCGTCGCCGTGTATCTCCAGCCCCGGTCGGCTAGACGGCCCGCGATCGGAGCGGCGGCCGCGCCCGCTACGCCGACGAGCGCGAAGATCGCGATGCCCGTTTGCGAGAAGCCGAAGGCCGGACCCGCCAACAGCAGCGGCGCCGTCGTCCAGAACAAGCTGAACGAAGCGAACAACAGCGCGTGGTAGACGGCTCGGCGGCGCAGTACCGGCGTCGAGATCAGCAGTCGGCGCATCGAACCGAGCAATTCCGGGTACGTCATGCCGGACTTCGGATGCCGCTTCGGCAGCGCACGCAGCAGCACGAGCGCCAGCAGGATCAGGGCAGCCGAGATGAAGAAGACGGAGCTCCAGCCCAGCCAACCGGCGAGCAGACTGGATATCGGACGAGCGAGCATGATGCCGAGCAGCAGACCGCTCATGACGTTGCCGACGACGCGGCCGCGCGATTCTTCGGAAGCCAGATGCGAAGCGTACGGAACGAGAATCTGCGCGGCGACGGAACCCAGTCCGATCAGCAACGAGGCTAAAAGGAACAACGGCGCGCTTCCGGCGACAGCCGACAATGCCAGCGCGCCGACCGTGAAGAAGAGCAATGCGGATACCAGTTTACGGTTTTCCAAAATATCGCCGAGTGGTACAAGCAGCAGCAATCCGGCCGCGTAGCCGATCTGCGTCAGGGTCACGATCAGGCCCGCCGAACCGGCGGACAAGCCGATCGCTTGACGAATCGGTTCGACCAGCGGCTGGGCATAATACAGATTGGCCACGATGATGCCGCAGGCTATCGCCAAAAATAGCAGCAGCCAACCGGGGATTTCCTGTTCGGATCGAGGGGCCGGACTTTTTTTCGCATGGGGATAAGATTTCATTTCGTTCACGCTCCTTCAATTTCTTTTCGGAACGTTCGTTCCGAAAAGGTTAAAAAAATAGGCGTTGCTTGCCTATCTTTTTATAACATGTCCAGTACCGTACGCATCATCGACTCCGCCCGTTCTCGGCTGTTGTTCAGCTTGGACGCAACGTTAATCCCGTGGTTGATCGTAAGCAGCATATACGCCAGATCCTCGATGTTCCGATCTGCCGCGATCTCGCCCGACTGCTGTCCGCGCTTCAGCAGCTCGCAAAAAGCCACCCGGAGTTCGTCGAAATGCGTCCGCATCAGCTTATTGATCTCATCTTCGGGCGCATCCACATTCACGATCGTATTCGTCACCAGACAGCCCATCGGGGTGTCTTCGCGAAACGATCCGTCGATATGCCGTTCGAAATATTGGCGAATGCCTTCTTTGGCCGAGTCCGCTTCCAGCAGAAATCTTCGTTTCTCCTGACTGTTCTGCCGGTACATCTGCGCAGCTTCGAGGTACAGCGCATGCTTGTCCGTAAAAGTCTCGTACAGACTCGAACGGCTGATCCCCATCGTCTCCAGCAGATCGCTCATGCTTGTTCCGTCGTATCCTTTTTCCCAGAACAGCAGCATCGCTTTGTGGAGCACCTGGCTGCGGTCGAATTCTTTGGTTCTTGCCATACGGTTTCCTCCGTTCTCGTCTTCCCGGCGTGTTTATCGTTCGCTGCTGGATTCAGTATATTCTTTTCGGAACGATAGGTCCAGTATTAATCGAAAAACTCTTTTTCCTTCGTCCTGATTCTGTTTCAGGGCTCCCATTCACTGGTCAATCTTCCGGTTTGAGGGTCCCGTTTCCATACCAGCGCTCCTTCTTGGGATAGGATCTTTTTGCGCAGACTGACTCTCCCGACCGCCTCTTCGGAATCTCGCATCCGGCTGAGCGCCCTGTACGCTTTTGGGGAATCCTGACATTTGTAGAAATCCTCATATTCCTCTTCTTCCGCTTCTCCATACCGGAATCCGAAACCTAATGTACGCGGCTGTCCGCTCTGTTTATAACGGATCAGCAGATATCTTTTTGTTTTGCGAAAGTGGGTCCAGGCTTCAAATTGTTCCAGTTCTTCTCCCCACTGCATTTCACGCAAAAATCTTCGGCGTTCTTCCGGAGTTTCCGGAGCTTTGCTTTTCAGCATAACCGGCCATAGAGGTTCTACAGCTGTAATATCCCGTATACGAATAATGACCTCCGGCTTGCGCCAAGCTTTGATCGTCAGTGCCTGGTCATTCATAAAAAGCTGAAGCTTTTGCATTCTTCGTATGCCGTCGCTTTCGATCAGTCCGCCCATATGGTACACCCTGTATCTTTCTTCCGCTTGGTACTTCCTTCTGCGAAATTCATCGATTTTCTCCAGGACACCTGCCATCACGATCAGTATCAGCACTCCTGCGAAGATATACACCGGCATCAGCAGCCAAGTTCCCGGTTCCATCGTACCCCCTCCTTTTCTCCACAATCTCTTTAAGCTAGAACGCCTACCGCCCCATTTCCAACTTAACATGACCCATTCGCATTTTCCATTTCCTTTACAAAAAACAACAAAAAGAAGAACGCTTTTTACAAAGCGTTCAACGTGTCGAAAATACTCTATATATTCGTTTATCCGAAAGTAGGCTTGTTCCGGCTTTCTTATTTCAGTCCGGTCCACTTCCAGTTCTCGACTTCCGGCAGGTCAATGCCTTCTTCGCGGATGAAGCTGTGATGCTTGGCGACGATCGCGTCCATCTCGGTCACGATCGCTGCATATTGTCCGGCGCTTGGCAGGCTCAATACAGCCGACTTGGCCAGGTCGAAGCGGTCCATCTGATTAAGCACGCGCATATCGAACGGAGTGGTGATATCGCCGTTCTCGCGATAGCCGTGTACGCTCAGGTTGTGGTTGCGGCGATCGAAGAACAGATCTTTGATTAATCCTTCGTACCCGTGGAAAGCGAAGACGACCGGTTTGTCCGCCGTGAAGAAACCGTCGAATTCGTCGTCGGACAGCCCGCGCGGGTCGAGCTTTCGGCTGCGCAGTTTGAGCAGATCGACCACGTTGATATAGCGGATCTTCAGCTCCGGCAGACGTTCGTTCAGGATCGAAATGGCGGCCAATGCTTCCATTGTCGGCTCCGTGCCGGATGAAGCGATGACGAGGTCCGGCTCTTCGCCGGCAGCCGCCGTACTGGCCCAATCGATCACTTTGAGTCCGGTGTGTACCAGCTCATAGGCTTCGTCCGCGCTGAACCACTGTGGACGCGGATGCTTGGACGAAACGATCAGGTTGATCTTCTGGCGGTCGTTGAGCACGGTGTCGAATACCGCCAGCAGCGTATTGGCATCGGACGGCAGGTACTCGCGGATGAATTCCGGCTTCTTGTCGGCCAGGTGACCGAGCAGGCCCGGATCCTGGTGCGTATAGCCGTTATGATCCTGCTGGAATACGGTCGAAGTCGCGACGACATTCAGGGAAGGAATATCCGCTCTCCAGCCTTGATCCGTCGCTTTGCGCAGCCACTTGAAGTGCTGGGTCAGCATCGAATCGACGACGCGCAGGAATGCTTCGTAGCTGGCGAAGAACCCGTGGCGGCCTGTCAGCACGTAGCCTTCCAGCATGCCTTCCGCCTGATGCTCGGACAGCTGCGAATCGATAACGCGGCCGTATGCGGACAGGAATTCGTCCTGCGGCTCATGGATCGAATCCAGCCATTGACGCTTCGTGACTTCAAATACCGGCGCGAGGCGGTTGGACATCGTCTCGTCGGGACCGAAAATACGGAAATTGCGGTTGTTCTCGTTCAGCACGACCACATCGCGTACATATTTGCCGAGCACAGACATATCCTGTGCGATCGTCTCGCCGGGCTTGCTGTTGTCGAGCGCGTAATCGCGGAAATTCGGCAGCTTGAGATCTTTGATGAGATGTCCCGCGTTGGTGACCGGATTCATGCCCATCCGGCGATCGCCGCGCGGCAGAATTTCGGCCAGTTCGGATCTCAGACGGCCATCTTCTTCAAAACATTCTTCCGGGCGGTAGCTGTTCAGCCAGTCCAGCAGTGCCGGCGCGTGTTCCATATGGTTCTGGTCGACCGGAATCGGCACCTGGTGGGCGCGGAACGAGCCTTCGTTCGGCACGCCGTCCCACTGTTTGGGGCCGGTCCAGCCTTTTGGCGTACGGAAGATCAGCATCGGCCACATCGGACGGTAGGTTTCATTGTTCTCGCGGGCGCTGCGCTGGATCGAAGCGATGCGTTCCACGATTCTGTCGAGCTGCTCGGCCATCAGCGGGTGCATCTTCTCCGGATCTTCGCCTTCCACGAAGAACGGTTCCCAACCCATTCCCCGGAAGTAGGAAGTCAGTTCTTCGCTGCTTTGACGGGACAGAATCGTCGGGTTGCTGATCTTGAACCCGTTCAGATGCAGGATCGGGAGAACGGCACCGTCCGTAATCGGATTGATAAAACGGTTCGCGAACCATGAAGCGGCAAGCGGTCCGGTCTCGGCTTCGCCGTCGCCGACGACAACCGCCGCGATCAGATTCGGATTGTCGAGAATAGCGCCGGCGCCGTGGGAAAGGGAATAACCCAGCTCGCCGCCTTCATGGATAGACCCCGGCGTTTCCGGTGCGGCATGCGAAGCGACTCCGCCCGGGAACGAGAATTGTTTGAACAGCTTTTTCATGCCGGATTCGTCCTGGGTAATCTGCGGATAGATTTCCGTGTAGCTGCCGTCCAGATAAGAGTTCGATACCATGACCTGGCCGCCGTGTCCGGGCCCTTCCACATAGAACATATCCAGATCGTATTTCACGATAACGCGGTTGAGATGCGCATAGATGAAATTCTGGCCCGGAATAGTTCCCCAGTGGCCGATCGGTTTGATCTTGACATCCGAGTCCTGCAGCGGACGCTTGAGCAGCGGGTTGTCTTTGAGATAGAGCTGGCCTACCGAGATATAGTTGGTTGCGCGCCAGTAGGCATCAAGTTTGTCCAGATACGTTTTCGATGAATAGTCGGTTTCCAAGGTGGTAAATCCCATGTGCTCCACTTCCGTTTCCTGTTATTGAATGATTTCTCTCTGCGCCGAACTAAGTTATTTTTTTCACAATCATAAGTTCATCATAACGTGTGTTCGGATTAATTCAACCTTTTCCATAATTGAACCGGTCCAATTTATTAAAAAGTTGAACAAGCGATGAACAACTTAACCGCCCGGTTATCTTCTCCGCACCAAAAAGGCAGATCGGGATTTCCCGACCTGCCCAGCGTATCCCGCTTAATGCACGGACACGAACGTATTGAACTTGAGATACTTGTAATGCAGCCGCATATGCGAGAATTCGAACGGGGTTCCGTTATCCAGAAAGAAGATTCCTTCCATAATGCCGACCGGTTCGTTCTCCTGGAGATTCAGCAGTTCCCGGTCTTCCGCATTCGAAGGTTCGGCGAAGATCGACAGGAACGACTTGGTGACGGCCATGTTGTGCATATCCTGCAGGTAATTGAAGATGGAACCGGCAATGATCGTCTCGTTGAGGTTCTGCACAATCTTGATCGGAATATAGCCCGTCTCGATCATAAAAGGCTCTTCGTCGAACAAGCGCAGCCGAACGATTTTGTAGACGAAATCGTGCCGTTCGAGAAACAGGTCGCGCTGGAGTTCTTCCGTGGGCGGCACCACCTCGAAGCTCAGCACTTTGATGCCCGGTTTCTTCCCCTGTACGTGAAAGTTGTCGGTTACGCCGAGATTTGCGCCTTCATAGTTGAAGACGGATTCGTTCTTGAGATACAGCGGATTGATAAACGTACCGGAGCCGCGCTTTTTGAAAATGATGCCTTCGCTCTCCATCTTCGTCAGCGCCCGTTTCACCGAACTTCGGCTCACCTTGTAGGAATCGCTGAGACTGCGCTCGTCCGGCAGACGCATATCCGCGTAGCGCCCTTCCCGAATCCCGCGCTTCAGATCGTCGACGATCCGCTTGTAGACTAGTTCTGTCATGCCGCTCTCCTTCGCGTACGGAAATGAAATGTCAGATTTACTATACCATAGCGGAGAAGAACGCCGGCAAAAAGAAACAGCATACCCGCTTCGGGCGCGCTTGTCCGTTATCCCCTTGCTCCGCCGGGAACGGCCGCTGCGCGGATATCTTCGACCAAGCCGTTCACTTCTTCCTCCGTTGTCCCCCAGCTTGTGCAGAAGCGAACAGCCGTATGGGTCTCGTCCACTTTGGCCCAGACGGAAAAAGAATGCTTCGCTTCAAGCGCCTTGAGCAGACGGTCCGGCAGGACCGGGAACTGCTGATTGGTCGGCGAAGCATGGAGGAAGCCGAAGCCCATGCCGCCAAGCGCGTCTCGGAGCTTAACCGCCAGCGAGACGGCGCTGCGCGAGATCTCGAAGTACAGGCCGTCTTCGAACAGCGTCTCGAACTGGATACCGAGCAGGCGTCCTTTGGCCAGCAGGCCGCCGCGCTGCTTGATCAGGTAGCGGAAATCGCGCTTGAGCGCTTCGTTCAGGATGACCACCGCTTCGCCCATCAGCGCGCCGAGCTTGGTGCCTCCGATATAGAAGACGTCGGTCAGGCGCGCCAGGTCGGCAAGCGTCACGTCGCCGCCTTCGGCCGCCAGCGCATAGCCAAGCCGAGCGCCGTCGACGAACAGCGGCAGGCCGTATTCGCGGCAGACCGAGCTGAGCGCTTCGAGTTCCGCCAGGCTGTAAACGGTCCCGTTCTCCGTCGACTGCGAAATATAGACCATGCCCGGCTGCACCCTATGCTGATGAGCCGCATCGTTCCAATGATCGAGATAAGCCTGCCGGACCTGCTGCGCGGTGATTTTGCCGTCTTGATGGGGGAGCGTAAGCACTTTATGCCCGGTCGATTCGATGGCTCCGGTCTCGTGTCCCGCGATATGCCCCGTATCCGCGGCCAGCACGCCCTGATGCGGACGCAGCAGCGCGGCGATCACGGTCGTATTGGTCTGGGTGCCGCCCACGAGGAAATGAACGTCCGCCTGTTCGGCATCGCACTCGCGGCGGATCAGCGTCCGGGCGCGGTCGCAGTATTCGTCGGTGCCGTAGCCGCCCGTCTGGTCCATATTGGTCGCAAGCAGACTCTGCAGAATACGCGGGTGGGCACCTTGGGTATAATCATTTTCGAATCGGGTCATAAGTCATCTCTCCGTTTTCTGTATGGATAAAAAGCCGATGTCTCCATGATACCCTGTCCGAACTCGTTTTTGTATATTTATACGTTAAATTTTATTGATCTTGTTTGCGGTAGGTGGACGAAGAATGAAGAAACCTTCCTCCCCATAGCCCTATTTCCAACAATAAGAGTATAGAAATGATCCATGCCCCACCGATCAGTATCCATTCACGAAGGACATTCAACCCGGAATGTGCATGCTCGGGGAAGATCCGCCCGCTCTGCTGCGTGAAGAAGTAGAACATCCCAAGCGTAAACAGCCTGGACCACTGCGCCGGCGCATAGACGCCGATCCCTTCGGCCCATCCGTATTTGCGGACGCGAAGCACCCCGCGAACGATTTCCGCTCCTTCCACCAGCACCAGCAGCAGCAGGGCGAAGATCCAGATGCCCAGCAGCACGCCGTCCGGGAAGACGGAAGATTTCAGCGCAGCGGCGCCGGTAATGGCGGCCGCGCCGTAGAGAATACAGTTCGTTTCCGGCCAATCGTCCGCGAGATTCCAGCCTTTGCGCAGATAGCGCATGACCAGCAGCGCCGCTGCGGCCAGATAGAACAGAATGCCGAGCAGCACCAGCACCCGGTAGATCATATATTCTTTGGCCCCGAACAATTCGTGCAGCATCAGCGAGACCGACTGAATCGCAACGACGGTCAGCAGAATAACGCCGTGCAGTTTCAAATTCCGCCACTGCCCCGCGATCTCTCCCGCCGCCAGCGAAGCGGCGAACAGGTAGAAGATCAGCAGGCCGGCATTCAGGATGCCAAGCGGAACCAGCACCGGATGCAGTTCGGGGAAATTCACATGGGCCGCCGTCAGCGCGGACGACGTGCCCGCCACCCAGGTTCCCATCGCGAAGCGGCCGACCGGATCGTTCCAATGCCGGCTCTGGAAGCTGCGGTCGCGCACACTTCCGAGATAAGCCGCCAGCAGGCACAGCCAGAGCAGCAGCGTCAATCCGGCGGCGATCTGCGTGCCCGTCGATCCTTTGCCGGCAAAATGGACCAGCACCCCCTGCGTAAAAATGGCCAGCGCCATCACGCTTGCGGCGGATGCGGTCGGAATATCGGGCATGCGGACCGTCCAGGCGAGTAGACAGGCAAGCAGAAGCAGCACGGCAAAAGCGGCGAGCAGCATACACATTCTCCTTTCCGGCTTCGGTTCTCCGAACCGGGTTTTCTTTTTAAATAGAAGGACCGGATACGGGGTTTTGAAACAGGGGGTGCCGCTTGACTTAAATCAAGGCGCCGGGGCCGCCCGTTCTTTATGATGAAAACAAAGCACCATTCATAAGGAGGCAATCGTATGGAACACACGACAAAAAACACCGCGCAGCGGGGCGCGGCGGTAGCGGCAGGTATATCGCTGCTCATCATGGCCGCAGCGGCGGCACTCTGTTACGGCTGGATCCACGGCACAATCGTGATTCCGGACGACCCCGCCGCTACCGCGGCCAATCTCCGGTCTTCGTCCGCCTTGTTCAAAGCCGAAATCTTCGGCTGGCTGGTTATCTTGATCTGCGACGCAGCCGCAGCCTGGGCGCTGTACCTGTTCTTCGAACCGGTACACCGGGGATTGTCCCTGCTCGGCGCCTGGCTCCGTCTGGCGTACACCGCCATGCTGGGCACGGCGGTTGCCGCCTTGGCCGCCGCGCTGCTGCTGTCCGACCGAAGCGGCGCTCTCTCGGCTCCCGGCCTGAACGATTCACTGATTCTGCTGTCGCTGGACCTGTTCGACTTCGTCTGGTCGATCGGCCTCGTCGTGTTCGGTCTGCATCTGCTGACGCTTGGCCTGCTGGCGCTTCGCGCCGCTTCCCTGCCGCGCTGGATCGGTTTCCTGCTGCTGCTCGCTTCCGTCGGTTACGTGGCCGTCCATTCGCTGCGAATCCTACTGCCCGAAGGAAACGACGCGGTCAGCCTGCTCGAGACGATTCTTGCCGCTCCCATGGCCGCCGGCGAATTGGGACTTGCCTTGTGGCTGCTGGCCCGAGGCGGCAGACAGCCTGCCCTGCAGGCGTCTACACGCTCTGAAGCCTTTTCTTGATCCGGCTCAGCGATTCGGGCGTCATCCCCAGATAACTGGCCAGCTGATGCTGCGGCACCCGCCGGGTCAGACCCGGGCGGCTCCGCAGCACTTCGCGGTATCGGTCTTCCGGCGAAGAAGCGGCAAAAGCCGCAAATTCCCGCTGTACTTTCCCCAAATGTTCTTCCATCATGCGGCGGGCCATCGACTCCAGCTGCACATGACGTTCGAACATGCCCCGCTCGTCCCCGAAATCCCCCACGACCAATACGCAGTCTTCCAGACAGGCCACAAAACAGTCCGACCCTTCTTCCGGTGCATACCGGTTGAAACCGGCGATGGCCTGTTCTTCCGTGTAGAAATTGGAGGTCGTCTCCCTGCCTTCTTCATCGATCGCGTACTGCCGCAGACAGCCCTGCAGCACGAAATAGCATGTAGACGACATTTCTCCTTGTTCCAGCAGAATCGTACCTTTTGGATATTCCCGGATATCCAGCTCGTCCAGAATGGTCAGACGTTCCTGCTTGTCAAGCGAAGTAAACCTCTTCAGATACTTGTCCAGCTGCTGTTTCATCCGATCCGCCTCCCTTCCTTGTCAGGCTCCCTACAAATAGGGGCTCAGATTGTCCCATACGATCTTGTAGCCGTTCGCATACAGATGGATCCCGTCCATCGTATACGCTTTGTCCAAATTTCCGGTATCGTCCGCAAGCCCGGCGTTTACGTCGAGATGCCCGATGCCGAGCCGGCGCGATAGGTCCGCCACCGCTTCGTTTGCTTCCCGGATCGCCCGGTTGCTGCGGCGCGAGAACAGGTCCGCTGCGGCTGCCCGGTCCACGCCGGCAAATTCGTCGTCGGCATTGACCGGATAATACGCAAGCGTCACGATTCGGCAGTCCGGCAGCCGCTGCTGCACCCGCTTCAGAATCTCTTCGTAACGGCCGATCAATCCGGGCAGCGTGTAATCCGGTTCGCCGATGTCATTGGTTCCGATATTGATAAACAGCCGGGACGGTTCAAGTTCCAGCACGCATTCGTCCAGAGCCGCCAGCAGTTCTCGCGTCACGAACCCGGCTGCGCCGCGATTATAGAATGGAAACGACGGTCCAAATGTCTGCTGCAGTTCGTGAATCGGGCAAAATTCCATCAGCGAAGAACCCGTGCAGACGGTTTGCCCCCGGAGCGCATAATGATTGAGCAGCCGGTAGGCCTCGATTTTGGCGCGTTTGTCGGGCGGCAGTTCGTAGGCAGCGTTTGCGGCGTCGGAACACATGGACGATTCCTCCTTAAGATCACTTGGATACAGTCTTGGCTTTGCTTTTATCTTAGAGGAAGAAGCAGTAAATAACCACTCCCGGCAGAAGCGTTTGTACAAGGCGATATACACGAAAGTAAACGCCGCGGATTCCGATCCGATTTTTCCGGTTCAAGATTAATTCTTGGGTAAATCTCCGAACGCCGCAACCTTTTCTGAAAACGCTTCGTCTGGGTAGGCAGGAAAAAGAATACGGCGATTCATATCCAGATTCCCAGAAGGTTTCAATGATGAAAAAGAAATTCGCAGCGTCCCTGATGTCCGTCTCTATCCTGAGTGCTTCCCTCGGCGGCTCCCTGCTCGCGGCAGCTCCGGCGTTCAAAGATCTCAACGGCACGGACGGCCAGGCCAAGATCGAATCCCTTCAGCAAAAAGGCATCCTCAAAGGCGTAAGCGCCAACGCCTTCGCTCCAAAAGCTCCGGTGACCCAGGCGCAGGCTATGCAGTTTATCTCGAATGGCCTCGGCTTGTCCGCGCTCGAATACCCGGATGCCGATCCCAAGCAGACGGCGCACGATCTGTTCCCGGCAGTCAAGAACACGGCGTGGTACGCCGAAGCCTTCCTCGATGCCGCCCGCAGCGGCGCGAGCATTCCGGGTACGGTCGATCCGTCGGCCAAAATCACGCGCGAAGATTACGTGGATTATCTGATCGACAGTCTGAAAACGGCGGGCAATCTGCCGATGATCAATATCTTGGTTCCCGAAATTGCCGACCAGGATCAATTCGATATCGAGCAGCTCGGCTCGACCCAGTTCGCGATTGCCCTCGAAATCGTGGAACTGGATGCCGACAAGAAATTCCATCCGCAGGATGAGATCACGCGCGCGGAAGCGGCGGTCATTCTCTACAATGCGGTCGATTATCTGAACCAGTTGAAGCAGCCCGTTCACATCCTGCCGATCGAAGAATAAGAGACGCTCGGCAGAAGCAAGTCACGCAAGTCCCCACTGGTTTGACAAAAAACAGCCGGCGATCCCCCCACCCTCGCCCCGGCTGTTTTTTTGTGCTGTCGAACGTTATGTCCTACAATGGAAGTCGACGATCCCGATCACGGAGGAAGGCGGAATTCCGACCATGAAAATCTATCGTTCATCCGCGGCGCTTGGCGAGTTTATGCGCTCGAGGCGGCAGCGCCTGCAGCCGGAAGACTCCGGTATCGACGTGCTGCCGGGACGCCGGCGTACTCCCGGCCTGCGCCGGGAAGAAGTCGCTTACCTCGCCAATATGAGCGTTACCTATTACACCTGGCTGGAACAGGGCAAAGATCTGAATCCTTCCCCGGATATTCTGCTGAATATCGGCCGGGCGCTGCAGCTCAGCGGCTCCGAACGCAGTTATATGCTCTCGCTGGCGGAAGCGGATTCGGCCGCCGAAGCCGTTCCTCAGGTCCGAGTCGATCTCCCGCTGCTCCAGGCGCTCGCCGGGCAGATGGATTATCCGTGCTTCATTACCGACGATACCACGGACGTACTGGCCTGGAACCGGGCGGCCGAGCTGACGCTTGCGGATTTCGGAAGCATGCCCGCTCGAGACCGTCACATGATGAATCTGACTTTCCTGGACGCCGATTACCGCAAACGCCTCGTCAATTGGGAAGAATTCGCCCGTTATACCGCCGCCTGGCTGCGGACGATCTTCGAGCGCAGCAAGCGAAGTCCGCTGTATATGGAGCGATTCGAACAGCTGAACCGGGAAAGCGAAGACTTCCGCCGCTGCTGGGATCTGTACGAAGTGAAGCATGACCATGTGTTTGCCGCCACGCTGCGCCTCGCGGACGGGCAGGAGCTTCATTTCGATATTCGGTCCGCCGGATATATCGATCATAACCCGGGCCTGACCTGGACGATTTTCGTTCCCCGGCCCGGTACGGGAACAGAGGAATGCTTGGCACAGCTGCTCGCCGTGGACCGGGCCGACGGAAGCCGAAGGCGGGAAAAGCCGGCGCAGACAGACGGGATCGAGCAAGGTTGAGCCGCATCAAGCGGGCAAAGCTGGACGGGGCGGGATAAGGCTGAACGAGGCGGAATAAGGCTGGACGGGCAGGATAAGGCTGGATGGATCAAAAAGAAGGCGGCCGGGGATTCCCGGCCGCCTTCTTGATTGGTCTTTTTGACGGGCAGCGACGGACCGACGCGGCTGTTTAGCGCGACGAATCCTGCGCGGCCGCCTCGATATCGGCGAGCGCCCAATGCCCGGCCGGTACGTCCGGCCAGCGCGAGGCGTCCGGCGCAGCCGGCAGGGCCCGGCCCAGGGCCCGGTTGAACACGGCCGCGGCTTCGGCGCGGCTGAGTGCCCGGTCCGGCTCGAAGCGGCCGTCCGGCAGGCCGAGCAGATACCCGGCCTGGCGCGCGCGGGCAATATCGCCCGCAGCCCAGTGTTTGGCGGTATCGGAGAATCCCGCCGCTTCAAGCCCCGCGCCGCTCTGCGTATGCAGCGCCTTCCAGCGCGCCAGTACGGCGGCCATTTCGGCCCGGGTGACGGGCCGGTCCGGGCCAAAAGCGTCTGCGCCGGTACCGCGCATCCAGCCGGACTCCGTCACGGCCCGAACCGCTTCGGCGGCCCAGCTGCCGGCCGCCACGTCGGCGTAAGCGCCATTTGCGCCGCCCGAAGGCGCCGCCGTGCCGCTTACCCGCAGCAGCATCGCGGCCAGTTCCGCCCGCGTCACCGCTTGGCCCGGACGGAACGTACCGTCCGGATAGCCCTGCAGATACGGCTGCGACGCTGCCGTCTGCTCAGGCGAGCCGGCAGCGTCTTCCGGCACCGCCGGTGCTGTCGGTCCGACAGGCGCCGGGATCGCAGGCCCAGCTGCCTGCGGCGCCGGTTCAGGCGCCGGAGCCGGGGCTGCCGGTACCGAAGGCGAAGGGCTCGCAGGCGTGCCGGTCACCGGCGGTTCGCCGCTTTGGCCTCCGCCCGGAGGAGGCGTTGCCGTCTCCAGATCGCGCACGAACGTCAAATAGAAATCATCCAGCGTTCCCCAGGCATTCGCGTTCGCAACAACGGAAGCGCCGACCGTAAGACTGCCGTTCTCGACGCGGATTTCTTCGATCTTCGGCTCGCTCCACTGCTGCCAGCCCGTGACGTTGGCTGCAGCGAAGCGCTCTTGACCGCCGCTCGAAGCCAGCAGCTTCATGGTACTCTCTGCCGCGTCTCCGCCCTGGATCGCCATGGACAGGTTGTAATAACCGGGCGCAAGTCCCGTTACGGTCTGGGCAACCCGGAAATCCACACCTTCCGGCGAATAGAAATGCAGCGAATACTGACCCGTCTTGGCATCGGAGGCTTTGTTCTGATAAGCCGTGTGCGGAATACTTCCTTCGCCGTAGGCAAGCGTCCACATACTCCGGTCGCTGCTCTCGAAGCTTCCGTTCATCAGAAGATTCTCAAGCTTGATCTCCAGTGCAGCCTGCACCTTATTCCCTCCTTCGACCGTACCGTCAATGAGGTAACGGCCCGGTCCCTGCGATACGGCCGTCTTCAGCGCCGCCTCATCCCAAGCCGCAGCAAGCATACGGATACTTCCGTCGTTATACACCGCTTCGACCGACGCCGGAAGCGTCACCGGTTCGCCGGCATTGACCGACAAAGCGACCGAACGAACCGTGTCGACTCTCAGCGGAGCGACCGCGCCGGTATCGACGTATTTGAAGACGTTCAGCGAAGACAGAGGCCGTCCCGTGAAATCAAGCAGCGCCTGATTGTCCACCGCGCTGCCGCCGTACCAAGCTCCCGCATCGTGCGGATCGTATTCGGCCGCATAGCTGGAAGCCCAGCCGGAACCATACTGTTCCCACAGCAGTTTGTTAGATTCGAGGTCCGAGGCCGGACCGACCGGCAGCCAGGCCGGCTCCCAGTAGAAGACGCCTATGCCCGCATCGCCGACTTTGGCGACCGCATCGATCACATTGCGTACCGAAGTCGCCTGTCCCTGCACGCTGATCGGATAATCGAGCGTCTGCCCCGACTCTTTGGGAGCCGTGTTGCCGTGACCGTCGCCTTCTTCGGCGGTATAGGCATACGAAGTTTCGGCCACCATGACCTTTTTGCCGGTCGTGTCCGCGACCTGTTTGAGCACGGCGGTCAGATTGCTAAGCGACCCGTGCCAGAACGGATAATAGGAGCTGGCGAACACATCGTAATCGACGTTATATTTCGCCAGTTCCGCCGCGTAATTCGCATAGCGGCCGGACGATTCCGGATTGGTGAAATGCAGGGCCACGAGAATCGACGGATCGATTTCGCGTACTGCCCGGCTGCCTTGACCGAACATCGAAGCGATCGATTTCCAATCTTTTTCCCCGACAAAAAAGCCGTTGGTCTCGTTGCCGATCTGCACCATGCCGACGTTGACGCCTGCCGCGCGCATCTGCTCGAGACTGGTTTTCGTATACGCGTAGATCGCTTCCCCTTTTTTCTCCACCGTATAGCCCGTCCAGGCTTTTGGCGTCTGCTGTTTGGCCGGGTCGGCCCAGAAGTCCGAATAGTGGAAATCGACCAGCACTTTCATGCCATTTTTGGTCGCTCTGCGGCCGATTTCGATCGCTTTGGCGAGATCATTGTCTCCGCCGCCGTAACCTTTGCCATCCGCCGTGTACGGATCGTTCCAGACACGGACGCGGACGTAATTGACACCCGATTCATGCAGCGTAGCGAACAGGTCTTTCGGATTCCCCTGTGCGTCGCGATAGACAACGCCGCTGTTTTCGAGCGCGGTTACACTGGAGACGTCGACCCCTTTGATAAAGTCACTGTCCAACCCGCTCACTTTTTGCACGAAAATGTCGGCCTGGACCGGCTGCGCAGCCCCGCTGTCGATCCGCGTCAACCGAAGATCGTCCAGATAACCCCAGGCCTTGGCGTTGCCCGAGATCGAAGCTCCGATACTCAGCTTGTCTGCCGGCTCCGCCAGCGCAAATGTCAGAGACCGCTTGTTCCAGCTGTTGTAGCCTGTCGTGGCCGCTGCCTCCGTCTGCTCCTGGCCCGCAAACAGCTGCACTTCGCCCGCTTCGCCGCCCGATCCGCCCATCGACTGCACCGTCAGCTCATAGCTTCCCGCCGGCAGGTCGTATACGTTTTGACTGACCGTGATCTGCCGCTTGGAGTCCGCTTCGTTCTTGATCCAGTACTTGAGCGCGTGATCGGCTTCCTGCTTCGTGATCCCCGTATCGTCCGCATAAGCAAACCGGCTCACTTCCACCTGGTCTCCGTTGTCGCTTGCGACTTTCCACGAAGAATCGGTCCAAAAATCGCTCTCGAATCCTCCGTTGACGACTGCCGGTTCCGAGGTTGGATTCCCCGCAGCGGCCAGTGTCCTTCCGGATGAAACGGGCATTGTGCCCAGCAGCGTCACGACAGCCAGCAGCAGCGGCCAGGTCCGTTTGTTTCGATTCATATTCAGGTGTTCCCCTCTCTTTTTATAAAGCGGTTACATTTGACTGTGATCAATATAACAACCGCAGGGAAACGGAGATACGGGATTATTGCAACATTTCGTGTGTTTCGGAAAGGGATTGCTCCCGTTCGCCAGGCAGGCGGCCCGAAATTTGAAGCGGGCGTTCGAATCCGTTTAAAATAGAGCCAAAGCACGTATCGAATCCGCAACGAACAGGAGGCTTCGTCCATGAAAGTCACGCTTCGCATGATCGATCGGCAGCTGCGGCTCAAAGGCCTCTTCATGAAAGCTCTCACGCAAAAATCGACCGAAGCGAAGTATATCGCTTCGGCCAAAAGCGCCGGCAAAGCGCTGGAGGGCCGCAAAGGCAAAAACATCGACGGGCTGCGCTGCGACGAACGGTGGATTCCGGCGCGCGGCGGACGGCAGATTCGCGTCCGCATCTACCGTCCGCGACGCGAAGTCTCGCAGGTACCCGGCATCTTGTGGCTGCACGGCGGCGGCTATTCGCTGGGCCTGCCCGAACTGAACGCCGACATGTACAAGAACCTGATCGGCAAGCGGGACTGCGTGATCGTCGCGCCGGATTACCGGCTGTCCGTCGAAGCGCCTTACCCGGCGGCGCTGCACGACAGCTACGACGCGCTGCTCTGGATGAAAGAGCACGCCGCGGAGCTTGGCATCCGTACCGACCAGCTGATGGTCGGCGGAGAAAGCGCGGGCGGCGGATTGAGCGCGGCGCTGGCGCTGTACGCCCGCGATCTGAACGAAGTGAAGCTGGCGTTCCAGATGCCGCTCTACCCGATGATCGACGACCGGATGCAGGGCGAATCCGCGCAGGGCAACAACGCCCCGATCTGGGATTCCGCCTCCAACGGATGGGCCTGGCAGTTGTATCTGGGCGAGCTGCACGGCCGCGAAGACGTTCCGCCCTACGCCGCCGCGGCCCGGGCGACCGACTACGGCGGCCTGCCTCCGACCGTCACGTTCGTCGGCGAGCTGGAGCCGTTCCGCGACGAGACGGTCGCCTACGTCGAGAACCTGCGCGCCGCCGGCGTGCCGGTAAGGTTCGAGCGGTATGCCGGCTGCTATCATGCGTTCGACATGATGTGCCCCCGAGCGGACGTCAGCCGCCGGGCGACGGCTTTCCTGATGCAGGCGTTCGGAGACGCCGCGGATCGATATTTCGCGGCGCAGCCGGAGGAGACGCGCGCGGAGTAAGCGAACCGCGGCGGCGAAGCGGAGAAAAGCGCGCTTTTCCTGCCAAGCGCGCCTTTTTCCGTTAAAAGGTCCGGTTCGCTGGGTATGCCTCTGATCCGTCTGCCGCCCTCACCCTGCCGCCTGGAGCTGCCTCGACCGCACGACAAAAAGCCTCCGATCCCCATAGGAATCGGAGGCTTTACGCATTTGGCGCTGCGGCCGGACCGGTCACAGCCGACTTGTCGGCCGGTGCCGGTCGGTCCAGAAGCTCCGCACACGTTCGCCTAGCGCCGGACCGCCGCGATCTTCTCCAGCCCAAGCGCGTCGGCCGTCGAATCGAACAATTCCTGGAACAGCTCGGGATTGTCGGACAGCAGCTTGCCGTACGAAGGGATCATTTCCTTGATCTTCGGCTCCCACTGAGGCATCTGCTGCGGGAAGCAGCGCTGCATCAGCTCGAGCATGACATGCACCGCGGTCGAAGCGCCCGGCGAGGCGCCGAGCAGCGCGGCGACGGAACCGTCGGCGGCGCTGACCACTTCCGTGCCGAACTGCAGCGTGCCTTTGCCCTGCGGCGTGTCCTTGATGACCTGCACGCGCTGGCCGGCCGTGACGACTTCCCAATCTTCGTCCTTCACGTCCGGGATAAACTCGCGCAGTTCGCTGATCCGCTGGGCATTCGAGAGCATGACCTGCTGGACGAGGTACTTGGTCAGGCCCATTTCCTTGGCGCCGGCCGCGAGCATCGTGAACAGGTTGCTCGGCTTGACCGAACCGATCAGGTCCATGTTCGAACCGGTCTTCAGGAACTTCGGCGTGAAGCCCGCGAACGGGCCGAACAGCAGCGCTTTTTTGCCGTCGATGTAGCGCGTATCCAGATGGGGAACCGACATCGGCGGCGCGCCCAGCTTGGCTTTGCCGTATACTTTGGCATGATGCTTTTCGGCGACTTCCGGCTTTTTGCACACCATGAACAAGCCGCTGACCGGGAATCCTCCGATATGCCGCGATTCCGGAATGCCCGTTTTTTGCAGCAAAGGCAGACTGCCTCCGCCCGCCCCGATAAAGACGAACTTGGCATGATGCCGCTCGACCATGTTGTTAGACAGGTTCTGTACTTTGACGATCCAGCCGCCTTCCGGCGCGCGCTTGATATCTTTGATGCTGTGACGGTAATTCACCTCGACGCCCTTGGTCTTGAGATGATCGAACAGCAGCCGCGTCAGCGCGCCGAAGTTGACGTCCGTGCCGGAGTCGATCTTGGTCGCCGCGACCGGCTCGCTTGCATCCCGACCCTGCATCATCAGCGGGATCCATTCCTTGAGCCGCTCTTTGTCTTCCGAATATTCCATGCCCTGGAACAGCGGATTTTGTGATAGCGCTTTAAATCGCTTATTGAGGAAATCCACATCTTTCTCGCCGGTTACCCAGCTCATATGCGGAATCGGCCGGATAAATTCGTGCGGATTCGAGATCAGCTTGCGCTCGACCAGATGCGCCCAGAACTGTCTCGACAGCTGGAACTGTTCGTTGATATTGACGGCTTTGCTGATATCTACCGAACCGTCCGCTTTTTCCGTCGTATAATTGAGTTCGCACAAAGCCGCATGGCCCGTGCCCGCATTATTCCATTCATTGGAGCTTTCTTCTCCCGCGCTTGCCAGCTTTTCGAATGTTTTGATTTCCCATTCCGGCGCCAGCTCTTTCAGCATGGTCCCGAGCGTTGCGCTCATGATGCCGGCCCCGATTAAGATCACGTCTGTTTTTTTGAGTACGCTGCTCATAACAAAACCTGCCTTATCCCGTATATTTGCAAAAAGTAAGGCTCCACTCCGGAACTATTCTGTGTCTATTTCTTGTCTACTTTTACTATAAACCAAAATCCATTCAATTCCTATTTCCTTAAACGTATATCCCCCGAAAAAAGAGGCGAATTTGGTTTCTTCCATTGTACACCATTTGCCAAAGCCGCCCAAAGCCTCAATTTGTTTCGCCGTCCGCTTTCTTGAAACCCTTTCCGCTTTTTCGCGTAGCAGAGGGAATAGTTTAAATTCAAAGGAGATTGATCGATTTTGATGAAACACAAGCGTTCCCTGATCCGTTTCCTGCTCGCCGCCATTATGTTTGTCACGGGAATCCTCATGCTGGATAATCTCGTTGCGGGTATCTTCGTTCTGTTCGTGGGTTTGTATTCGCTTGTCAGCGGTATTCTATGGCTGCGTGTGGAACGCCGGCCTCAGCCGCAGGGCAGCGAAGCGGTTGTCGTCAAACCGGGCAGAAGCCGCCGGAAATAATGCACGCGCCTTCCCGGGCTTTCGAACTCCATGAACAAAAACGGACATAACCGGCGGAAACCCGCCCGGTTGTGTCCGTTTTTTTGGGTACTGGCGATTCGTGTGAAGCCGCTTCGCCTAGAAAGCATCGACGATCCGGAAGTGGTCTCCCCGATCTTCCACTTCGTACAGATACCCCCGCGATTCCGGCATGCTGAACGGACGGTGCAGAATCAGCATCCGGCGTCCGTCGAAAGTGCGAAACAGCATGCCGTGTCCGCTGTCTTCTTGGACCAGCGGTTCAAGCTGCTCCCAGGGCCCTTCCAGACGGCCGCTCGCCGAACGGGCGATCGTCTGCACATAGCTGCCTTCTTCGTAGCTTGACCAGAGCATAACCAGACTCCCGCCCGATGTCCGGTAGAGCTGGCAGCCGTCGGTGACGTAGACGGCGGGCTCACCCGCAGCGGAGGACGCGTGCGGCTGCACTGTCGGACCGCTATGCGGCTCCCGGCGCAGATCGTCGTCGGACGTTTCCTGCGCGGCATCCGGGTTCAGCCAGGGAGCCGAAGAACCTTTGAACAGCAGGATCGGTTCTCCCACGGCCGAAGCCAAATCTTCCGTCAGACGTACCGCTTCGATCGTGCCGTCCAGCGTCTGAACCCATTCGTGGCAGTACACCATCCACGGCGCCCCTTCTTCATCGATATACAGCGTACCGTCCAGCGTCATCCGCTCCGAAGCGATCAGCGGACCGTCCGTTTGGAGCAGCTCGAACGGACCTTCCGGCGAGTCGCTTACGGCCGAAGCCGTACCCCGCCAATGCTTGGCGTAACCCTGGACCGGATCGCCTTCAAGCGGCCGGTCTTCATTGTGCAGCGTGACAAGCAGATAATACCGACCGCGGTATTCGTGCACTTCCGGCGCCCACGCGCCATGCTGCGGATCGGCCCAGACACCGTCCGGAACGGCGAATACCCCATACGGTCCTTCCCATTCTTCCAGATCGGTACTTTTGTAGACCAGTACGCCATGGCGATCCACCCCGTTCAGCCGCGGCGCGGCTCCGCTGTACAAATAATAGGTTCCGCTGCGGGAATCGGCGAACACGAACGGATCATGGACCGGCATATCGGCGAGGCGGTGTCCTTTTTGCGGATTTTGCACATCGGAAGCGGCATTGTAAGGGGGAACGAACATGGAATCAGCTCCTTTTTGAATACGGTTACATGCTGATTCCACTATAAGTCCCCGCCTGCTCCCAGGCAAGTAGGCGGCAGCCGCCCGCTCAAGCCTTTTCTTCCGGAACTTCGGCCGTTCTGAACAGGCGGGCACGGAGTAGAATCCATGTGCCCAAGCCGACGATCACGATACCGGAACCGAGAAACCAGAACGGCACCCCGTAGATATCGACAATCGGACCGGCGACAGCCAGACCGATCGGGGAAGAGAGCATGGTCAGGCTGGTAACGAGCGACAGGACGCGGCCGAGCTGCTCGGGACGGTACGCTTTTTGGATCATCGCCATGTAAGGACCGTTGAACAGCGGCGCCGCAGCGCCCATCACGAACGACAAGGCGACGAACCCGGCAAAAGCGGCAGAAGGCAGTATTCCGCTGAGCAGGCAGGTCAGTCCAATCAGGATCAGACTGAGGCTTACAAACGCGGTATCGCTTATTTTTCCGGCGAAGCACGACAGCGCGGCTCCTCCGGCGATCATCCCGATTCCGAACGCGGCTTCCACGACGCTTGCGGCATAGCCGCCAAGCCCGAAATGCCGGAACGTCATCAGCGGGAACAGCGTCGCAAGCGGCGTGAAGACAATGCTGAACACGATCGTAACCACAGTCAGGCGGATGATCGGTTTGACGGTGACGAACGCCCGCCAGCCGCTTCGGAACTCCCGCAGGAAAGACGGCGATTCCGCTTCGGCGGAGTCGCGCTGCTGCGGAGGAATCTTGACGCGAATCAGCATGGCACAGGCGAACACCGCTCCCGCTACATCGAGCAGCAGCACCGCGCCGAGCGAAGAAGCGGAATAGACGGCGATCCCCAGAGCGGGACCCAGAATACTCGAAACGGAGAACACCATCTGCTGCCAGCCCGCTACGCGGGTAAGCTGGTCTTCCGGCGCAATCAGCGGAATCGCCGCCTGAAAAGCGGGTGCGTGGAAAGCGGACGCGGCGGAGCGGATCACCAGAATCGAGAACACGACCGGCAGCGCCGGATCGCCGAGATAGAAGTACAAGCCGAGCAGCAGACTGAACAGGGCAATGATGCCGTCCGCGGCAATCATGGTGATCTTGCGGTTCCAGCGGTCGATCCAGACGCCGACGAACAGGCCGAGCAGCGCCTGCGGCAGAAATGCCGCCAAGCCCGCAAGCAGCAGAACGGACGCCGAGCCGGTGGTCGCGGTCAGATGCCAGAGAACGGCAAACTGCACCATGGAAGAAGTCAGAATCGAGAACAGCTGTCCGGTGAAAATCATCATAAAGGCTCGCTGCCATTTTTTATGCATCGTGTCGGTCTCCCTTGTCGATAGACTTGTAGGTTCAAAGCGGAAGAAGCGCGATCGGGACAAACTCAAATAAACCTGGCATTCCGGATTTTTGCAGCGGAATCGAACAGGTCCTCACGGTTGTCTTCCGGATTTATCGCAGCCGCATCGAACAAGTCACAAGGAACACCTCCATCTGAATTCAGCTCCAGATTAACCGATCGGCCGAACGCGTACAACAAGCATTTTCAAAAATAAAAAGCACGGAATTACGGCTCGCTGACGCCAAAAAGCGGCTTTCCGTTAACCGGAAAACCGCTTTTTATAGAAGCTGCGCCGTTCGTCTGTACAAGCGTCCCCGCAGCGGGGTCCACGAATCTTTGATACCTAGAACGCTCCCGCTCCGCTTACGGATAGACCGTTACGACCATCCCGCCTTTGTTGTCGCCCGACAGTACGCAGTCCCGCCCTTTTGGCACCTGCATCTCCGAGAGTTCATCCGGTCCGTAATGCAGGATTTCGTAGGTGCGTCCTTCGACCGTGGTAGAGACCGCTTTTTTCTCCGCCAGCAGCTCCAGATACTCTTCCAGCACCAGATTGTTCCGGTCCATCACGATGCTGTGCGGCAGACCCACATAACGAAAATGCCACGGTTCGAACGAAATCCCCGTCACCTGCGTTTTGTCCGCCGGATATCGCAGCACGAATCCGTATTTCGCCGCATGGCGTTCCAGCCATTTGCCTTCTTCCTGCTCGCTCATCTTGCCCTGCGTAGAGCCGATATCGAGCGCCAATCCCAGATTGTGCTCGCTGGATCCGGCGGGAAGCGCGTAATCCGCTCCTTTTTCCTTGTACAGACGGCTCTGCTCCGCCTGATCGCGGTAAGCGCTGCTGATCATAAAATGATTCACGCCTTCCTGCGAAGCCGCTTCCACCATGACCGCGAACTTCAACGCCACACTGCGCGACAGCCGGATTCCGTTGTCCAGCAGCACTGCCCCGCCCGTCAATTCCGGTTGGCCGCTCAGCTCCACGACATCGGGCACCCCGCTCTGCGGATCAATCGGATAATCGCCGTTGACCAGCAGCAGATCGCCTTCGTACAGTCGGTCCTCGTCGAATTGAAGCTTCTCGCCGCTGCGGCGCAGCGCCATTTCCTGAAGCAGTCCGTCCGCCGAATCGTACGCGCGATCCGAGGCCTGGTGCTGCTCGATCAGCTTAAGTACAGCCAGCACGAGCAGCAGCGCGATAATGCCGGTGGTCCATCCCCATCTTTTCATGTCCGTCCCCTCCCGTCTTTCTTCTCTACCCAGCATAAGAGAGGCGGTTTAAGAAAAGGTACCGGCAAATCTAAAGTTTCTCTTAAATTTCCAAATGTTTATCCCGGCGTTGACGGCCGTTCGTCGCTCTGGATCGGCAGCCGTACCTCGAAAGACGTCTGTACGGCATCGCTCTGCGCGGAGATCTGTCCCTTGTGGCGTTCCACGATATTTTTGGCGATAAAAAGGCCCAGTCCCGTGCTTCCGCCCTGCGGATTCTGAACGCGCGCCCGGTCGCCGGTGTAGAACATCTCGAACAAATGCGGCAGCTCATTCTGGGGGATCGAGTCGCCGTAATTGGTCACGCGTACGACGGCCCCGTCTTGTTCAATGCGGCAGACGATATCGATATACCGGCCGTCCCGGCCGTAACGGGCCGCATTGGTCAGCAGATTCTCGAATACCCGTGCCAGCAGCTCGCCGTCGCCGTGAATACGCACCTCCGGTTCGATCGAGAGCCTGGCGGTCAGTCCATGCTGCTCAAGCACCGGATACAGCTCTTCGTGCATCTGCACCAGCAGCTCGCCCAGATCCAATTCGCGTAGGTCGAGCGTCAGCATGCCGTAGTTCATCCGCGTAATCTCGAACAGTTCGTCGATCAGTTTCTCCAGGCGCCGGGACTTGGTAAAAGCGATCGTAATATAGTGCTTCACCTGCTCGGGGGTCAATTCTTCGTTTCGCAAAATAAAATCCAGGTACCCGAGCACCGACGTCAGCGGGGTTCTCAGATCATGGGCGAGGTTGAGCACCAGCTGGTCTTTGCTGCTCTCGGCGAAATCGCCGCGCTCTACCGCTTTTTGCAGCTTTTCGCCCGCCGCGTTCATATCCGCCGCAATACTGCCGAATTCGTCTCCAGATCCGATCTCCACCCGCCCTTCGAAATCGCCGTTCGCCAACCGGTGAATGCCGATCGAAATTTCGCGGAAGTAGCGGGAATACGGTTTGGTCAGCCAGAAAAAGAACAGAATCGCCAGCGGCACGAAGAAGATCAGGAAAAAGTTCAAATCGCCGAAATCGCGGATCATCTGCCGGAATTGGGCCAGCGGATCGCCGAATTTCGCGTTTTCCACGTAGTAGATCTGCAGCCCTTTGTAGATCGCGTACGTCACGCCGCCGGACAGCAGCATGCTCAGCCCCAGCAGCAGAATCATCCGGAAGCGGAAGCTGCCTGCCAGCCTAGCCATTGAATGCGTACCCGACACCCCAGACCGTCTTGATCCATTTGTTCTTCTCGACATCTTCCCCAAGCTTGCGGCGCAGTGTCCGGATATGCACCATCACCGTATTCCCGCTCTCGAAATAATCGTCTCCCCAGACGTGGACGAAAATGTTTTCCGCGCTGAACACTTTCTTGGGATGGCCGGCGAGCAGATGCAAAATATCGAATTCTTTCGGCGTCAGCTCGACGACGCGGCCGTATACGGTCACTTCGCGCCGCTCCGGATCGATCGTCAGGCCGCCGGCTTCCAGCACGGAGTCTCGTTTGTCCGGCACGTTCAGCTCGGTGGATCTGCGAATCTGCGCGTTCACCCGGGCGACCAGCTCCATCGGGTTGAACGGCTTGGTCATGTAATCGTCCGCGCCGATCACAAGCCCCGTGATCTTATCCAGATCCGAAGTCTTCGCACTGAGGAAAATAATCGGCATCCGGTGCTGCTCGCGGATCTGCCGCGTCACTTCGTATCCGTCCATCTCCGGCATCATGATATCCAACAGAACCAGATCGATCTTCTGCGACTGCACCAGGCGTACGGTTTCCCGTCCGTTCTGCGCCGTCAGCGTCCGGTATCCTTCCTTCTCCAAATGCAGCGCGACCAGATCGGCAATTTCTTTCTCGTCGTCGGCGATCAGGATAGTGGCGTCTTTCATCGTAGGATTCCCCCTTTATTCAAACCGTGCGGAGCTGTTGTCCGAACGGTTGTCGATAGTCTGGCAGAAAATAAAGCCGCAGTGAACAGGCAGCCTAAACGAAGACGGAATCCGAAGCGAAAAAGGTTCACTCCGTCTCCCGGTGCTGCGGTTACGGGTTCTATTCTACGCCGAAACGCAGACGGCGCAAAGACCGAACAGGGGACGGTATGCGAGGCACGCCGATCGGAGGACGGCTGCGGAGTCGGAATAGCCCGGCAGCGCAAAAATAATCACCGAGTCGAAAAAGCGCGGCGGCGGGACAAGGAATGAAGATCGGGAAGATCGCGGCAGCCGGCTCGAAGCGGAACGTCGCAGGTCTGCCGGCTCCGGCGGTCAGAGCAGTGGGGGAAGTTCGCAACAACCCCGCTCTAACGGATCGAGACGACTCTTAGAAGCCCATTTTCAGCTTCCTGAATTTTTAACGGATCGAGGCGGTTCTTAGCCGGAAAAAGACAAGGTTTCCGCTTCTTTTTTGCGGAATCCGAGCGGCTAATGACCTGTACGATCCGTTAGAATTCCGCGGAACGCAAAAAAGCGCGCTAACGTCTCCTAGGATCCGTTAGCGCACTCGACCGGCTCACCGCAGGTTCGCCGCCGCTTCGCCGAACCGCTCCGGCCGAAAAGCGCGCTGCCAAGGCTGCGCCGGACGGCCTTCCGCGCAGTCCGCGACCTGCTTCGCGGTCGCGGGGCTGAGCAGAATGCCGTTGCGGTAATGGCCCGCCGCGAAGATCACGCGCTCCGCGCGTTCCAGCCGCCCGATCAGCGGGCGGCCGTCAAGCGTAGCCGGGCGCAGTCCCGCCCAGCGGTGAAACGGCTGCGCCTGTTCGAGCGCGGGCAGCACCCGCTTGTTCCAGCGCATCAAGCGCGAGATGCCGCGCTCCGTTACGCTCGTATCGAAGCCTGCGACGTCTTCCGACGCGCCGCAGACCAGGGTCCCGTTCGCTTTCTGCACCAGATAGCCCTGGCTGCAGAAGATCATATGCCGCACCGGCGCCCGGTCTTCGCCCCATGCGTACGCGCAGATCTGCCCGCGAATCGGCTGCACGGGCAGGCGCAGCCCCAACCGGCCGGACAGACTTCCGGCCCAGGCTCCGGTGCAGACCACCAGCCGGTCCGCACAGAAGACCCGGCCGCCGGCGGCCGTCAGACTGCTCGGCACTGCCCCGGCCGCTTCGGCCTCCTGCGGTCCGAACCGCTCAGGCTCTCCGCAGCCCGATAGGCTCCGGCCGGTGCCTTCGGCCCGGCGCTCGATGCCTTCGCGGCCCGCGGCCCGGACTTCCACCCCGCGTTCCCACTGCGTCGGTTCAAGCTCTCCGAGCCGTTCGCAGATATCCACCCCGGCCTTCCGGCAGGCCGACTTCAGCGCTTCGACAAAGTCCGGCGCGTAGATATGGCTCTCCTGCGGCGTCCGCAGCGCCGCCACCGCGCTTCGCGCAAGCCCCGGCTCGGCCGCCGTCAAAGCCGCGCCGCGCAAAATCTCGCCGCTCGACCCGTGCTTGCGCTGCCAATCCAGACGGTTCTCCAGCGCCTGCACATCCGCTTCGTGATAAGCGGCGTACAGACTGCCGCAGTTCGTGTACTCGAAGTCCAGGCCGGACAGCTCCCGGACCTGCCGCTGCCAATCCGGGTACAGCTCCAAGCTTTCCCGGCACAGCCGGAAGAACTCGTCCGGCGCTTCCGGATTTTCCGAATACGGCGCCAGCATGCCGGCCGCCGCTCCGGAAGCCTGGCCGCCGCAGTCTCCGGACTCCAGCAGTCTGACGTCCGCTCCGCGCAGCCGCAGTTCCAGGGCGCAGGACAGCCCGACGATTCCTCCGCCGAGCACAATAAACGAATCGCTCATCCGCTCTCCTCCTCTGCCGCTCGACCTTCGGTTTGGTTCATTCGACGATCAGCGACTCGAAGCCGCTGCTGGCCGAAGCGTAGCGCTTCTTGGACATGCGGCCCGACAGATACGCAAGCCGCCCGCCTTCGATCGCAAGTCTCATCGCCCGGGCCATACCGACGGGGTCCTGGGCTTTGGCGACCGGCGTGTTCATCAGGATCGCCGCCGCGCCGAGTTCCATCGCAAGCGCCGCGTCGCTCGCCGTGCCGAGACCCGCGTCGACGATGACCGGCACCGCCGACTCTTCGACAATCAAGCCGATATTGTAGGGATTCAAGATCCCGAGTCCCGTCCCGATCGGGGCCCCGCCGGGCATGACCGCGGCCGCCCCCGCCTCCGCGAGCCGGCGGCAGATAACGGGATCGTCCGACGTGTACGGCAGCACCGTGAAGCCTTCCTTGACCAGAATCTCTGTAGCCCGCAGCGTTTCGAGCGGGTCGGGCAGCAGCGTCCGCCCGTCCGCGCTGATCTCGACCTTGATCCAGTCGCTGAGACCGGACGCCCGTGCCAGGCGCGCGATACGCACCGCTTCCTCCGCTGTCCGCGAACCGGACGTATTCGGCAGAAACCGGAACGCGCCCGGCTCCAGATGCTGAAGGATCGAGTCGTCTTCCGCCGCTTCGAGATCCACTCTTCGGATCGCGAACGTCAACACTTCCGCTCCGGAAGCGGCGATCGCTTCATTCTGGACGAACGGATTGGGGAACAGCCCCGTTCCGAGGAAAAATCGCGACTGCATCTCTTGGCCGCCGATACTCCAGACATCGCCGGATGACCCTCTGTGTTCGCTCATCGTTTCAGCCTCCTCCCACAAAATGCACCAATTCGATCTTCATTCCCGGCTTCACTTCCGCCGATTCCCACTGCTCCGAATACAGGACTTCGCCTTCGACCTCCGCTACGACCGGCCGCCCGGCAAGGCCGAGCCGCTCCACCACATCCGCGATATTCACGGCATCCAGCTCCCGCTTGGTTCCGTTGACGATCAGTTCCATTCCCGCCTCACCCTTTCTTCTCCAGCTTGCGAATAAACGCTCTGCACGCTTCCGCGGGATCGGAGCTGCCGACAATCTCGCTGACGGCGCAGAGGCGCGAAGCTCCCGCCCGGATCACTTCGTCCGCATTGCCAAGCTTGATCCCCCCGATCGCCACGAACGGAATCGAGATCCGCTCCGCCACCTCGCGGATATAAGACAGTCCGACTGGATCGACGACGTCCGCTTTGGTCTGCGTGGCGTAGACCGGACCCGCTCCGATATAGTCCGCTCCCTGCTCCTGCGCCAGCAGCGCTTCTTCGATGACATGCGTCGAAATCCCGATGATCCTGCCGCCTACCCGGCGCCGCGCTTCTTCAAGCGGCAGATCGCCCTGGCCCAGATGAATACCGTCCGCGTCCACTTCAAGCGCCAGATCGACATGATCGTTGACGATAAAAGGAATCCCGTAGCGCCGGGTCAGCTCCCGCAGCGCTTTGGCTTTGCGCAGCAGTTCTTCTTTCCCGCTGTGTTTGTCGCGAAATTGAAGGATATCCGCGCCTCCGATGATCGCCTGTTCCATCACGTCCACAAGTTCGCGCCCCGGATGAAAGTTTTCTCCGGTGATCGCATACAAGCTGAAATCCATCATCTTGCCCGCCTCCTTTTGATCGAAACATCACCCGGTCTATACCCCCGGATCCGTCTCAGCTTCCGATATACCGGTCATAAATCGTCCGGGCGCGGACCGGATCGTCCGTCCCCTGCACCAACACCCGTCCGTCCGCAAACAAGACAATCCGTTCGTGCTCCGACAGTTCGGCGCGGATCAGATACGGATTGACCTTGAGACTCCGCGACGCCGGCTGCAGCTGAAGGCTCCAGCGTTCCAGATCGAACGGCGCATGCCCCGTGATCTGGATCGAATCCCGTCCGCACAGCAACAAGGTGGTCTCTTCCGCAAGCTGGAGCGCCGGATACTCCTGGAGATCGCAGCACGGGCAGCCGCTTCTCTTCCGCGCCGCCGGCAGTTCATGGCCGCGGTTGGTCCAGATGTCCAGCGACAGCAGTGTTTCCCGCCTCGCCTGCGCGTCGCCGACCAGGAATTTGAGCGCTTCGACCGCTTGATAGGAAGCGACAATATCGACAATCGGCGAGATGACGCCGACCGTATCGCACGTTTCCCCGCCGGAATCGGCTTCGGGAATCAAACAGCGCAGACACGGCGTCTCGCCGGGCACGAAGATTGCGCTCATCCCGCGCGAGCCTACCGCTCCGCCGTATACGAACGGAATTCCCGCTTGATAGCAGGCGTCGTTCAGCAGAAATCTTGTCCGGAAATTGTCCGTCCCGTCCAGAACCAGGTCGAGACCTTCCAGCAGTTCTGCGATATTGCCCGGCCTAGCGTCGGCGAAGATCGCTTCCACGGTCACAGACGAATTGATCCGCCGCAGCCTGCGCTCCGCCGCGACTACTTTGGGCAGCGACTGCTCGGCATCCTCTTCGTCGTACAGCATCTGCCTCTGCAGATTGCTGCGCTCTACGTAATCCCGGTCGATGAGCCGCACCCGACCGACGCCCGACCGAACCATATGATTGGCCAGCACCGTCCCGAGAGCGCCCATCCCAACGATGCCGACCGAACGCTGCGCCAGCTTCTCCTGCCCGCAGGCGCCGATCGGCGCAAATCGGATCTGGCGCGAATACCTTTCATTGTCTTCACTCGGCGTTCCCGAAGGAGCGTGTGTGTGCCGCATCGTTTCTGTCTGTTTGGCTGGCTCGGCTTGATTGTTCGGCATCTCGTCCTCCTCGTCCCGGATTCTGCCGGCGAAGACCCTCTATGGGCTGCGAATATACAAAAAAGCCACTCGAGAATACACGAATGGCTTGAACAATTCGAATGAGGTTCTCTACGCCAGCATTACCTGGATCAGATTAACGGTCCGAAAGCATAAGGCTTCCATCTCAGCCGGACTTCATCCAGCACCCGCATTCCTATTTGGTTTGAATCCAGCATAACGAATCCGGTTCGACTTGGCAATGCGAAACGAAGCTTGTTATTTCGACATTTTTTGCACGGCCTTTGTCGAATGAACTGTTTAGCTTTCCGAAATGAAGGTTTATGTAAACCATATCCCGATTTGACGTTTTTTCAGACTTACTCAACTTTTTATCCCTCTTTTTCTCCCGTAAAATCCATCCTTGATATACAGCTTCATCTACCCTTATTTCAAGATCTTCCTTGCAAGGTTTTGTTCACCCGGAGGTGCGTTTTGCTCAAGACCAGTTATATCGACGTCATGGACGTCTTATCCGAGAAATTATATGTATCCGCTGCACAGATTATAGATACCGCCTGCAAAATCATCCCCGCCAATACTTTTTGTATCGCCTTAAGCGATGAGTATGAGACCAAAGTCCTGAATACCATCAACCGAAGCGCCGTCATTTTGCAGGAAGGGCTTGTGATCGATCATACCGACTCCTACTGCCATCTGGTGACGGAGAACGGCCCGCACCCGCTTGTGATCGACGATAATCGCACCCATCCGCTCACGCGCGATATGGACGTCACCCCGTTTATCGGCGGCTGCTCGTTTATGGGCGTTACGATCAAAGACCGCGACGGCCATGTATTCGGTTCGCTGTGCGCTTTTGACGACAACTTCTACGCGTATCAGCCGCACGATGTCGAACTGCTGCAGTCTTTGGCCGCTTTTTTTGAAAATATGCTGGACCTGGATCAAACCTATCTGAAATGGCGGGAATCCGAACAGGAGCGGGCACGGGCCCTGGAGGAAAAAGCGAACCTGCTGGCGATTCTGAGCCACGAAATCCGGACGCCCATGAATGCGATCCTGAATATGGGCGAGATGCTGCAGGCCACTCCGCTGTCGGACCAGCAGACCCAATATCTGAATCTGATCCACGGCAGCGGACGCTCCCTGATGACGATCCTCAATCAGATTCTGGATTACTCCAAGCTCGATTCCGGCAAAATGGAGGTCGTGCACGAACCTTTTTCGCTGAGAGGGTGTCTGTCCGAAGTGGTGCAGCTGTTCCGGGCCGAAGCCGATCCCAAGAACGTCGGACTGAACGAGATCATCGCGGGCGGCGTACCGGACCTGTGGATCGGGGACGAGAACAAGATCCGGCAGGTTCTCGTCAATCTGCTGTCGAATGCGCTCAAGTTTACGGAAAAAGGCGAGATCCGGATCGAAGCCAGCGTCTCGCCTAGCGGCGGTCCTTGGCTGGATCAAGCGCACGGCGAGACTTTTGAAACCTTGTCCGTGTCTCCCGTCGAGTCGGCCGGCCTGGTCGAACAAGGCGGTTCCTATCTGACTTTTACTGTCACCGATACGGGAAGCGGCATCGCCGCCGACAAGCAGCCGCTTCTGTTCCAGGCGTTTACGCAGCTGCACACGGCCAATTACGTCAACCGCTACGGCGGCACGGGCCTCGGCTTGTCGATCTGCAAACAGCTGGTGAATCTGATGAACGGGCAGCTCCGGCTGAGGCATTCGTCGGCGGCCGGAACCTGCTTTGCTTTTAGCCTTCCCCTGAGACTTCCCGAGAAAGCTTGGGGATATTGAATTCGGGCCGACCATTTGCACCGAGCGGTGAGCGGATTCAAAATCTAAGGAACTTGAAGCTTTCTCGCTTTTTTCTTATTCTTCAACCTCCGGACGCAGTCCGGGGGTTTTATTTATTTTCCCGATAAAGATTCGCGCTTCGCTCCGCTTTTTGCGTTCCCGCCCTTCTTCTCGGACTCCGAACGTTTATGAACATACATCCTGATCCGATTGGGTACCTGTAAACTTTTGATTGACAGTTCATCTAGTATGCCGATATATTTAGTGATGTTGATAATCATTATCAAGATGGTTTTATCAAAGTTATTGGTTTTTTATTCAGTTTAGAGCTTTCTTGTACAACAAAATATGCTTATCGATTCAGAGAGGGGTCCATCATGAACGCAAACCGAAAATATTCGCTGCTTACCGCCATCATCTCGATCATCCTGGTCCTGGCGCTCGTCGGCTGCGGCGCAAAAGAAGCCGCACCCGCAGCAGCTCCGGCTTCGACGGATACGGCCGCTGCCGAGACCGCTCCGGCAGAGACCGCTCCGGCAGAGACTTCCAAAACGGATTCCGCCGCTGCGGAAACCACAGATACGCAGTACCCGCTGACGATCAAAGGCGCGCTGGGCGAAGCCGTGATCGAGAGCAAGCCTGAACGGATCGTGACGATCCAATGGGGCAATCAGGACGTCGCGCTGGCTCTGGGCGTCGTTCCCGACGGTTTCTCCGCCGCCAACTTCGGCGCACAGGACAGCAGCGGACTGCTGCCTTGGACGAAGGAAAAGCTCGATGAGCTTGGCGCAGCCGATCCGAACGTATTCCAGGATACGGACGGTCTCGACTTCGAAGCGATCTCCGATGCCAAGCCGGATGTGATTCTGGCCGCTTACTCGGGCATCACGCAGGAAGATTACGATACCCTGAGCGAGATCGCTCCGGTAGTCGCTTATCCGACGTCCCCTTGGACGACCAAATGGCGCGAACAGGTGCAGCTGACCGCCGAAGGCATGGGCATGCCTGCCGAAGGCGAGAAATTGATCGCCGATACGGAAGCGCTCATTAATGAGAAGTTTGCCGCTTATCCGCAGTTGAAAGACAAAAAAATCGCCTGGGTCAATTTCTCGGCCGACGATCTGTCCAAACTGCATATCTATACGCCGGTTGATACCCGCGTCTCGTTCCTTGAAGAGATGGGCCTGACTTATCCGGAGAGCATCACTTCGCTGATTACGGACCCGACCAGCTACTCGCTGGAGCTGAGCGCCGAGAACGCGCAGGCACTGAACGACGTCGACCTTATTGTCGGTTACGGCGACGACAAGCTGCTCACCGCGCTTCAAGCCGATCCGCTGCTGGGCAAAATCCCGGCGATCGAGCGCGGTTCCGTCGCTTTCATCGCAGCGGATACGCCGCTTGTGGCAGCCGGCACGCCGACGCCCCTGTCGATCGCCTATACGATTGACGATTACATGAAACTGCTCGGCGCCGCTGCCGACAAGGTGAAATAACCCAGATGAACCCTATTACGGTCTCGAGCGATTCCCGTCCGAGCCCGCACATCCCGAAGCATTTCCCCACGGTACTGATCGTGAGCCTGATTCTGCTGGGAGCGAGTATTCTCGCCTCCCTGGCATTCGGCTCGCGGGCAGTGCCGTTTCACGATTTGATCGATGGTTTGTTTCGTCCGGAGATGGACTCCTACGAAGCGAATATCGTTCGAAAACGGATCTCACGGACGGTGTTCAGCCTTCTCTGCGGAGCGGCGCTCGGCGTATCGGGCTCGCTGATGCAGGCCGTGACGCGCAATCCGATCGCGGATCCGAGCATATTGGGCGTGAATATGGGAGCTTCCTTGTTCGTGGTGTGCGGCATGGCTTTCTTGAACATGACGACAGCCAGCCAATATATCTGGCTGTCCATGACCGGTGCCGCGATCACGGCCATATTCGTATTCGGAGTCGGTTCGCTGGGGCGCGGCGGAGCCACGCCCATCAAGCTTATTCTGGCCGGAGCGGCCACCAGCGCAGCCCTCTCTTCGCTGGTGACGGCTATTCTGATCCCGCGTTCCCATGTCATGGACCAGTTTCGCTTCTGGCAGGTAGGCAGCGTCGGATCGGGAACCTGGAGCAGTATCTCGACCTTCGTTCCGTTTCTGCTCGTCGGCCTGCTGATCGGATTCCTGACCTCGCCGGCGCTTAACGCGCTTGCGCTCGGCGACGAGACGGCCAAAGGCCTCGGCGTCAAGACCGGCACCCTGCGGTTGATCGCGGCACTGGCCGGCGTGATCCTGTGCGGAGCGACCACGGCGCTGGCCGGACCGATTGGTTTTATCGGCCTGCTGGCGACCCACGTGGTGCGCCTCATGGTCGGACCGGATCTGCGCTTCGTGATTCCGCTGTCCGCCGTCGCCGGAGCGGTCATCTTGACCGTGTCGGATGTTCTGGGACGCCTGATCGGAAGTCCGGGCGAACTTGAAGTCGGCGTAGTGACCGCTTTCGTCGGCGCTCCGATCCTGATTATTCTGGCGATGAGAGCGAAGGTGCGTTCCCTATGACTCTGACCCCAAATCTGATCGCTTCTTCCGCTTCCGTCGAATATATCCGTGCAGGACGGCGCAAACGGCAGCGCCGCTGGATGTTCGTAACCGGTACGCTGGCCCTGCTGGCTCTGGTTCTGTGCGCGGCCATGCTCATGCTCGGCAATACGATCTATCCGCTTGACCAGGTCGTCCGCGCCTTGTCCGGCGAGAAGATCAAAGGCGTCTCGTTCGCCGTCAGTACGCTGCGCCTGCCGCGCATGCTGGCGGGATTGTTCGCAGGATTCGCGTTCGGCATCGCCGGTTACACGTTCCAGACGCTGCTGCGCAATCCGCTCGCGAACCCCAACGTCATCGGGATCACGTCCGGTTCCAGCGCGGCGGCCGTCTTCTGCCTGACGGTACTGCAGGCCGGAGGCGCGGTAACCTCCGCCGCTTCGGTCGCGGCCGGACTGGCGACAGTCATCGTGATCTACATTCTGGCCCGGGGCAAGATCTTCTCGATCGGCCGTCTGATCCTGATCGGGATCGGGATTCAGGCCATGCTGGATGCCGTCATCTCTTATCTGCTGCTGATCAGCTCCGAGAAAGACGTGCCGGCGGCAGTCCGCTGGCTGTCCGGCAGCCTGAACGGTTCGAAGATGAGCGAGCTGCCGCCCCTGGTTGCGATCACCTTGATCTGCACGCCGATTCTGATGGTGATGGGCAAGCATCTGCATACGCTGGAACTCGGCGAACAGACGGCTTCCTCGCTTGGCGTCAGCACCGACAAGACGCGGATCGCCCTGATCGTCTGCGCGGTGTTCGTCGTCTCGATCGCGACCGCTACGACAGGACCGATCGCTTTCGTCTCGTTCCTGGCCGGCCCGATTGCCAAAAGGCTGGTCGGAACCGGATTTCACAGCCTTATTCCGGCAGGTCTCGTCGGGATCAACCTCGTATTGGCCGCCGATCTGATCGGGCAGTTCGCTTTCGTTCACCGATACCCTGTAGGGGTCATTACCGGATTGCTCGGAGCGCCGTATCTGATCTTCCTGTTAATCCGCATGAACCAGAAAGGGGAATTGTGATGAAGCCGAACCATATCTTTCAAGCCGAGCAGGTTGTCGCCGGCTACGAACAGAAGACGGTCATCAACGGCGTGGACCTGACGATCCCGAGCAGCCGGATCAGCGTCATTATCGGCTCCAACGGCTGCGGCAAGTCCACGCTGCTCAAAGCGCTGGCCCGGCTGATCAAGCCGACTTCCGGCCGTATTACGCTCGACGGCAAACCGATCGCCAAGTACCCTTCCAAACAGCTGGCCCGGATCATCGGGCTGCTGCCGCAGTCCCCGATCGTTCCGGAAGGCATCTCGGTCGCCGATCTGGTCGGCCGCGGACGCTTCCCGCACCAGTCGCTGCTCGGCGGCTGGTCCAAGCAGGACTACGCCGCCGTCGCGGAAGCGATGGAGCTGATGGATATCACGCAGTTTGCCAACCACAATATCGACGAATTGTCGGGCGGACAGCGCCAGCGCGTCTGGATTGCCATGGCCATGGCGCAGCAGACGGATATCCTGTTCCTCGACGAACCGACGACGTTTCTCGATATCACGTATCAGGTCGAGATCCTCGACCTGCTGACCGATCTCAACCGCAAACACGGGACGACCATCGTCATGGTGCTGCACGATATCAATCTGTCGGCACGCTACGCCGATCATATCTTCGCGCTGCAGGAAGGGCGTTTGGTTGCCGAAGGCACGCCGTCCGAAGTGATCACCAGCAGACGGATCAAAGACGTATTCGGTCTGGACTGCGAAGTGATCGACGATCCCGTCTCCGGCAGCCCCATGGTGGTGCCCAAAGGGCGGCATCATATGGAGACAAGGGCGGCGCTCTAAGTTTCGAGTCCGCTCCATTCTAGGGCAAAGGGTAGAAAAATCCCCCGATCTGCGCGGCAGCGCACGATCAGGGGATTTTTGCGTACAAGTTACTGCTTCTTTTCAAGTCCGTTCATGAAGGTCCGGAAGTCCGCCGCAATCTCCGGAGACAGCGTATGGTGCAGATAATGCCCGCCGTTCATCGGAATCAACTGGCCGTGCGCCGAATGTTCGGCCTGTTCTTCGTGCATGGCTGCCCACTCCGGCACTTCGGCATTGTTTTGCTGGATGAACAGAACAAGCGGAAGGCTCTGCGGGAACGCCGCTCCGGCTTCGCGTGCCTGTTTGAAATTGGAAGCGATATGGGTCATCTCGTTCAGCATCGTCCCGTTGTTGCCCCTGCTGTTCGTAATCATACGAATCTGCTCTTTGGTCTGCGCATTGTAATCCAGGGCTGCATAAGGGTCGCCGCTGACTTTGGTCAGCAGGCGCATCAAGCCCGACTGGCGCAGGAATTTGAAGGTGCCGACCGGCAGCTCTTGATCCATGCCTCCCTGCGCCGGAACGCTGGTATCGATACCGGCAAATGCGATCACTTCGTCCGGATATTGATTTGCATATTCCAGACCGTACAGCCCGGCGATGGAATGGCCCATCAAGACGTAACGCTTCAAGCCCAACTGCTGCACGGCTTCATGCACTTCGCCGACGATATTTGCCGTTGTCCGCTCTTTGTCGGTCTCGTCGCTGAGTCCGTAGCCGAAAGGCTCGACGGTCACGACCCGATAGTCCTTTTCCAGCTCCCGGATCAAAGGCTTGAAGTCCAGACCCGGAGCCGCTGTTCCGTAACCCGGCAGCAGCACGATCGTCTCGGCTCCGTCCCCGTCGATCCGCACGTTCATCTGTTTGCCGTCCACTTCGACGAACTGTCCGTACGGCTCGATCCGGCCTTTTTCCATACTGCCGGCCACCTTGTCGCTCACGAACACAATCGCGAAAAACAGCACAATGATGCCGGCGATAATGCCCAGAATATTTCTTATGATTCGAAGCGGCTTCCGCTTTTTTTTGATAGGTCCCGCTTCTGCTTCGCTGTTTCCGTTCCGATTTCTTCGCATGCCGATCCACTCCCGTTTCCGCTTCTGTATTCCGGCCCGTTCAAGCTGCCGATAGACCCAGCATAACGGACAAGGATGGACCCTTCGTGACGGGAATATGAACGCAGGATGAACGGGAGAATTAATTTTGCGGTTCCCGCGGCAGACTCACGACAAAAACCGCTCCGTGTCCCGGCCGGCTCTCCACGGAGATCTCCCCGCCCTGCAGCGTAACGATCTGTTTGACGATGGCGAGTCCCAGACCGCTCCCTTCATATTTACGGCTGCGGGAACGGTCGGCTTTGAAAAAGCGTTCGAAGACGCGTTCCCGGTCTTCCGGCGCAATGCCGATTCCCTGATCCTCCACACGAACCGTCACGCGGTCCGCGTCCGCTGTCATCCGTATACCGATTTGCCCGCCGTCCGGAGAAAACTTGATCGCATTGCCGATCAGATTCGTCCATACCTGATCAAGCTGATCCCGGTCTCCCGTCAGCCGGATATCCGGCAGATCCAGCTCGAATCCGATACGGCGCGGCGTCCACTGCGGCTGAAGCGCGATCACCACGCGGCGAATCTGCTCGTCGAGCTGGAGCGGTTCGCGGCGAAAGTGCGGGGACGGAGCTTCGAGCGCACTGAGTTTCAGCAGCCCGCTGCTCAGCTTGGAGATACGCCCCGCTTCTTCGATAATGATATCGAGATAACGGACCCGCTGCTCCTCGCTCAACTTGACCTGCTTGAGTGCGACCGCATAGCCGGAAATCGAGGTCAGCGGCGACTGCACCTCGTGCGAGACGTTCGAGACAAAGTCTCTGCGCATCGTCTCCGCCTGCCGCAGTTCGCGGATCATCTGCTCGAAGCTGCGCGCAAGCGTCCCCAGTTCGCCTTTTTGCCGGATATCCAGTTTGACGTCGAAGTCGCCTTCCGCAATACGCCTCGTCGCCGTAGTCAGCTTCTGAATCGGCCGCACCAGGAAGAAGGCCGCCACCAAAATCACGACACAGCCGGCGGCCAACGCGTAAGCGGAAAAGCTCAGCAGCCATTTCACGATAAACACCGCGGAAGGCGAACCGATCGGCTCGACAAAGAGAGCTTTTCTGCCCGTATCCGTCGAAAAAGGCAGTCCCACCAGCGTCACCGTCAGCCCGTTCGGATTGTTCTGGACCTGCTCGCCCGCCAGCACCCGTTCGATCTGTTCCGGTGTGATGACGACGGACGAGGCTCCGTTCAGCTCTCCGTATGCACGGAAACGGTCTCTCGATTCATAGATGCGGACATGGTACGTGCTGAGCTGCCGCATCCCCGAGACGAAGGCGTCGGCTTCGTCGTCCGGCTGACTTTTGTAGATCTGGGCAACGTCTTCTCCGAAGTACAGCATCGGAAGCCGCAGATTCTCGTTCAGCTGTTCCCGAAATGCCCACGTCGCGATAAAGAAAGACAGCAGCGTCCCGCCGATGACAGATACAAGAAAGATCAAGACGACCCGCGTATACAGCGAACGGATCATCTGGAGATCTCCAGCCGGTAGCCCAGCCCCCGCACC
Organism: Saccharibacillus qingshengii; assembly: GCF_013185195.1. Lineage (GTDB taxonomy): Bacteria > Bacillota > Bacilli > Paenibacillales > Paenibacillaceae > Saccharibacillus > Saccharibacillus qingshengii. Next base: position 50,961 of record NZ_JAAZWC010000011.1, on the reverse strand, counting down.
GTCTCGATCGCAAAGTCCGCCGTATCCGCGAAACGCTCCCTCAGCCGCTTGATATGCACATCCACCGTCCGGTTATCTCCGGCGTAATCCAGTCCCCAGATACTCTCGATCAGCTGCTCGCGCGTATAAACCTGACCTGGCGTCTCGGCGAGTTTGTACAGCAGCTCGAACTCTTTGAGCGGCAGGTCGAGCGATTCGCCGCCGGCGTTCACTTTGTAGGTGCTGCGATCCAGCGTCACACGGCCGAGCTGTACGCTGCGCGCGGCATTCGCGCGGCTTCGTTTGAGCAGCGAACGCACGCGCACGGTCAGCTCCAGCGGATCGAACGGTTTGGTCAGGTAATCGTCCGTGCCCAGCTCGAAGCCTTTGACCTTTTCCCAGGTCTCGCCTCTTGCGGTCAGCATGAGCAGCGGAAGATCGGCGCTGCGTTTGCGCAGTTCGCGGCACAGCTCCCAACCGTCCAGAACCGGCATCATGATATCGAGCACGACCAGATCGACCGGCGTCGAATCGTAGGACTCCAGCGCTTCCTTCCCGTCTGCGGCCTCGAGCGCCGTCATCCCGTCATTGCGCAGAAACAAGCAGACAAGTTCGCGAATATTCGCGTCGTCATCGGCTACCAGTATCGTCGGCATCAAATTCCTCTTTTCCCCGTGGTTCCGGATTGGATAGGCGGCTTGCGCCCTATCGGTTCATTGTGCCAAACTTTCGCCCGTTTCGTACAGGGCGGCATCGAGATTCGCGACAAACGGACTCCATTCGCCAAGAGAAAACAGCGCTAGCCGGTGCATGGCACGGGTGCAGGCGGTGTAGAACAGTTTGCGCTCGTTTTCGCGGCGGTAGACCCGTTCGGAAGCGTCGTAGATCAGCACGGCGTCGAACTCGACGCCTTTGGCCAGATAAACGGGAAGCACCAGTGTGCCTTTCTCGAATTCGGGCGTGGTCTTGGTCACTTCCTTCAGGCCGGAGCATCCGGCCGAGGCGAGACTGTTAAAAGCTTCGCGGGCTTCGGCGGCGGTACGGGTGACGATCCCGACCGACTCGAATCCTTCCGCGCGCAGGCGGTGCAGATGAGCCGCGATCTCCGCCGCATGATGCTCGGGCCGCTCGGAACGGATCAGCAGCGGCCTGCCCCCGCTTCGCTCGAACGGTTCGATATCGGCGGCTTCCGGCAGCAGCCCCTTGGCAAACTTGACGATCTCCCGCGTCGAACGGTAGCTGCGCGTCAGACGGAACACCCGCGTATCGGCGGCCCCGTACAGACGGGCAAGCGGCGAATCGGAAGCGGACAGCTCCGTTGACTGCGTGAAGATCGCCTGACTGAAATCGCCGAGCACGGTCATGCGGGCACGCGGGAACATCTTTTTGAGAAAAGCGTACTGGAACGCCGAATAGTCCTGCCCCTCGTCGACAAACACATGCCGGATCTCCGGCCTGCTGCGCTGCCCTTCGATCAGTTCTTTGAGATAGAGATACGGCGTCGCATCTTCGCAGAACAGTCCGCCCTGTTCAAGCTTGTCCAAGGTTTGACGGCCGATCTCGTTCCAATGAGAGCAAGGCTGGGAATCCGGCGCGGAGCCGTATCCGGAAGGCGGCTGTTCCGACGCGAAGAACCGCGCGTACAGCCCCGTCATATCGACAAAAGACATGCGCTTCACGCCGCGTTTGACCGGCTTGAACGCTTCGCTCACGAGGCGGCGGCGTATCCATTCTTCTTCGCGCTGCCCGAAGTCGAAATCGCCTTCGTCCGGACGGCGCCGGCCTTCGATCCGGGCGCGCGCAGCCGCATACTCCTCCGAGAAATCAAATACGTTCCGGTCCTGATGCAGCTCGCGGTACGCTTCTTCGTACAGTTCGCTGTCGGCGAAATTTATCGCTTCTTCCACCCAGTCCGCCGCGTGTTCTTCGCGTTCCAACCGATTTATTTTGCCAAGCAGCCATTCCTGCAGCTTCGCCGTACGGTTTGCGATACGCAGCGACGAATCATATCCGTAGAATTCCGCCTTCATCCGCTCCGCCGTAACCAGCGTCCTGCCGCGGAAAGTCAGGTCGGCGAACTTCATGCCTGCCTGCTCCAGACTCTGCGCATAGCGCTGCAGATCTTCCAGGAAATTCTCCGACGCTTTGTACCGGATGCCGCTCAACCTCGCTTCGTATCCCGGTTCGCCCGGCGATGACAAGACGTATTCCATCTGATCGAAAGGATCTTCCAGGGCGAACGTCCGGCCGAGGCGGCTGTCGAGATACTCCTGGAACGTGGTCTGCTTCATGTTCTCTTCGCCCAGCTCCGGCAGCACGGTCGAGACATAGCCGTTGAACATCGGATTGGGCGAAAAAAGAACGATCTGATCGGCCGTCAGCCGGTCGCGGCTGCTGTACAGCAGATAAGCCACGCGCTGCAGCGCCGCCGATGTCTTGCCGCTGCCGGCCGCGCCCTGGACGATCAGCAGGGAACTCTTGTCTTCTCGGATGATGGCATTCTGTTCTTTTTGAATCGTGGAGACAATGGTCTTCATCCGGTTGTCGGCTCCTCCGCCGAGTACCTGCTGCAGAAGCTCGTCGCCGATCGTCTCGCCGGTATCGAAGACGCCGAGAATGTCGCCGCCCTGAATCCGGTACTGCCGCTTCAATTCCATATTCCCCGAGATCGGGCCCATCGGCGTATCGTATCCGGCCGGTCCGGGCGAATGATCGTAATACAGACTTGCGATCGGCGTGCGCCAGTCGTAGATCAGGAACTCCAGACCGTCCGCATCGACAAACGAGGAGACGCCGATATAGACTTGTTCCGTGAACCCGGTTCCGTCTTCACGGTAATCGATCCGGCCGAAATAAGGCGACTCCAGCAGCTTGTTCAGCTTGCGGTACTGCATCTTCTTCTGTCGGTGGCTGCGCTCCCGCTCGGACAGCAGCGCTTCCTGCTGCTCGATGCTGTAGACGCTCTCCTCGAAGTCTTCGTTGGTGCTGGTGCTGACGCTTACTTCTTCCCAGAAGCGTCTGCGAAGCTCCGCCGCCTGCTCCTGCAGCCCTTCCACCTCCGGCTCAAGCTCCGCGATTCGAGTCCGCAGCTTGCCCGATACCTCTTCAAGCCGGCTTTGTTCCTTCTTCAACTCTTCGCTTTCGATCATTCCCGGACCACTCCCTTGTTCGATTTGAAGATTCGACTTTGGCGAAAAACCGTTTGACAGCCCCCGCTGCCCATGATAAGATTAAGGTGTAGGTAAGATGTGGTAACTTTGTCTTGGTATAAATAATTACGGCGGTTCTCCCATCGTAGCATGGGAAATCGGATTTTGACAATAGATTTTTGGACGACTTTAACCCCGGCGGAGACGCCGGGGGGTTTTTGTTTGGGAATCACCGTCAGGTACGGCCAAGCCTCCCCGAGCCGAGTCTGTATGCCGAAATAAGTGCCTAAGCACACTTATTTCGGCGATTTTTTGTTTTTTGGGACCATTACCTGCATAGGGGCAATTATTCAGGCCAAATCTTCACTACCAGGCTACTTTTTCGCAAAATAGGTGCTGTGCGGCATCTATTGAACAGTGCTCCCTACTCGCTGAGCCTTTAACGGTCGACAGGCCGTTAAAGGCTCAGCGCCCCTCCCTCTGTCTCTACTCCCTTCTTCACCGAACAAAAACCCCCGGTTCTCGCTTGGAGAACCGGGGGTGGAGATAAGCCTATGAAGTCTGTCGATCCGACGGACTTTTGGCCGAACTTACAGCCCTTCCAGCAGCGACTTCACGGACCCGTCGCTCTCAAGCGTGCGCACGATCAAGGTGATCGCTTCGGCGCGGCTGGCGTTTTTGTTTGGAGCGAAGGACGATGCGGATGCGCCGTTCAGCAGGCCGGCGGAAGCCGCCTGATCGATAACGCCCGCTGCCCAGTGATCGCTGCCCACATCGCTGAAGCTTGCCGGTGCCGCCGCGGCTGGCAGTTCGCTCAGATTGATGACTCGGGCGATCATGACCGCCATCTCGGCACGCGAGATCTTCGCGTTCGGCTTGAAGCTGTTGTCGCTGTAGCCGGCAACTACGCCAAGATCCGACAGGGCGCCGATATAACCGGCGGCCCAATTCGAACGGGTATCACCAAACGAAGCCGAAGCGGCGGCCGGTTCGATGCCGAAGGCCCGCGCGATCATCGCGCTGAACTCGGCGCGGGTCACCGGCGCATTCGGACGGAACGTGCCGTTTGCGTAGCCGCTCACGATGCCGAGCTTGGCCGCTTTGGATACGGCGCCGCCGCTCCAGTGGCCGGCAGGCAGGTCGGAGAACGTTCCGGCGGAAGCCGGTGCGGCTGCGGCTCTTTGCGTCAGCGATTGAAGCAGCACGGCAGCGTCCACGATGCCGGAACGGAACGGGCTCGTCGGCTGCGGAGCCGGCGTGCCGGGTGTTCCCGGCTGAGCCGGTGTCGGCGGCGTAACCGGTACGGTAACCGGCGGAGTCGTCGGCTGCGGAGCCGGTGTCGCCGGAACCGGGGCTGTCGGAGGCAGAGTCACGGAGCCTCCTCCACCGGAAGGCGGATTGGTCGGAACCGGATTCGGATTACCCGGATTCGTCTCCGCCAGTGTCAGCACGATGCGGCCGTCGCGGTAGCCGAGAACGGCTCCGTAATTCGAAGGCAGACCGGCAACCTGCAGCTTGTTGAACAGGCCGGACGCGGCTCCCGCCGCATGGGTAATCACGGTAACATCGCCAGCCGTCGGCACATAACCGTTGGCAAAGTTCACTTTCAGGGTACCGCCGGCCTGCACGCTTCCCGCAACTTCAAGCGTATCGCCAGGTGCGGCGATATTCAGTTCCAGCGTACCGTTCGCGGACTGCGTGAAATCGCCGCCGATCACAAGGCCTCCGCTTCCTCCGTAGACCTGTGCCGTAACCGTACCGCCGCCATAGACATTCTCCGTGACGGTACCGCCGTTGTTCACTACGCTGCCGCTGCCGAAAGCCGTCGCCGACAAGGCTTCGAGCGTCCCGCTGTTGATTTCCGTTCCGCCGCTGTAGGTGTTGGCGCCGGACAGTTTCAGCATGCCGCTGCCTTCTTTGACCAGACGACCGCTGCCGGAAATCGCATTCCGCCAGTGATCTTGCGCATGGAATCCGCCCAGTGCCGCATCCATATTGACGGTAACGGTGCCGTCCAGCGCGCCGTATCCGTTGGCCGCTTCGAACAGATTCAGGCGGCCCCAGCCTTCAGGATCGTCCAGCAGCGGATAACCGGACGGCAGTCCTGTCGTCGCGAGTACCGCGCGGCGCTGCTCGGCGCTCAGGTAAGGCAGACGGGTCTCCAGCAGCACTTCGGCATTCTTCGGCACAACCATTTCTTGGGTGGTGTCGCCGATCGGCTGGAAGCCGTAGGTCAGACGTTTGAAGTAATCCGCTTTGTTCTTCTCGTAATTGCCGAACCGGTCTTCCGAGGTGCCGAGCGGCTGCTTGAGCAGAATGTCATGCGCTTGGTCGTACGCCTGCTTCTTCAGCTCGGCGTTGGCCGGATCGGACAACGCCGCCGCGGCCAGAGCTGTTGCCAGAACACGCCCGCCCATCACGTCAAGCGGCGAGTGCATCCCGGATACAATCCGGCTGTCGCCCATTTCCGAAGCGCGGGTCAGCATCTCCTGGTAGCGCTCCGGCACGGCATAGGCCAGCGACAGCGAAGCCAGGTACGAGGCGTTGGTGTGGCCGCTCGGGAATCCGCCGTCCGTGGCCGGTGTCTTGCTGATCGCAGGCACAAGCGTCGGAACCACGATCCGGTTCGCCTGGCTGTTTTCCTGCTGGTTCACCCACCGGTAAGGACGCATATATTGGAAAAAGTTTTTGGAGGGGTTGGTTGAAGCGAAGTCTCCACGGATGATCCCGACCAGATCAACCATTTTGCCAAGCTGCGAATTGGAATCGCCGCCTTTGTTCGTACTGCCCACATCGTCGTATTTGACGGTTGTCGCATCGGCCGCGACGTCTTTGATGACGGTTGTCGTGCCGCTCAGCGTCCGGTACGTGTTGGCCAGCGCGCCTAGACCTTCGGTCGCGCCGTACGTTTGTCCGCGGCGGTCGACCAGATAAGCCATTTCTTCATCGGCCGGAGTCCGGGTAGCGGCGAGGTTCACCACGTATTGAATATTATAATCCAGCACATCCGGTCGAAGCTTCGTGCCCTGGTCCCACGAACTTCCCGGTGTCCACAGCTTGAGGAACTCGGACAGTGTGCCGTAGGCCGCATTGGTTTCGACTTTCGTGTACTCCGTTTTGTTCGTCTTGTAGCTGTCCGTAAAATAACCCCATGCCGGTGCCGCCGGCATTTCGATCGTATAAGAATCGGGTGCGGCAATCGCGGGGTGAATCAGGGCCGTATTCGACAGAATGGCGAAGCCCAGCGCAGCGGCGAGCATTTGTTTCATCGGTCTTTTTTTCACGGTAGGGTTGCTCCTCTTCGGGTTGGATGGGTGTGGATCGGAACGGCTTGTCGATTCGAATCGCTGAAAATGTAGCATCCCGCAGCGAATTTCGGCAATGCAACGATTTCCCCTTAGTATCGTTTTGGGAGGTTTTTGCCCGAATTGTGTTCATTATCCCGAATTTAACGTATGTTTAACAAAAGTCGCGAATAAGAATGGATCGCGCTTTGTATAATCCCGGCGGGAGGAGAGTACATCATGCGAAAATGGAATTCCGTTCTGGCCCGTCTGGCCGTGTCTTACATAGCAATTGTGCTTGTCATCGTGCTCTCGCTCTGCTCGGTTTTCTACTTGTATTATTCCGACCGCGACCGGGGCCAAATGCGCAGCCGCAGCAAGATGACGCTCGAAAACACGGCGCGGACACTCGATTCCGAAGTGCTTCAGCGCGTGCAGCAGACCGCTCTCGGGCTGGCCCTGGACAAGAATACGGACCTGCGGCAGTTCCGAGGCGGCTCCTGGCAGACGCACCCCGCCAAACTGGTCGAACTCCAGGAGCTGCTGCAGTCGGAAGTGTCCGGCAGCCCCGAGCTGATCGAAGCGATCCATCTGTATGAACCGTCAAGCGGCGTCATGCTGTCTTCGCTGTACGGACTGGTGGACGCCGCCAGCCGGGAAGCGGCCGCGGCTCTGCCCTCCGACTGGATCGACGGCATGCTGACGTCCGGGAAGAGCCATTTATGGACCCCGGCGCGGGCCGTGCCCAAAGATGCTTTTTCGCAGATTCCGGGCGGAAGCGGGCAGCGGCTGATTACTTACGCGCATACTTATCCGTTCCAGTCGACCGGAGAGGACAGCCAGCTGATTCTGGCGATCGATATCAAGGAAGAAGCGATTCAGGGCATCCTGCGCAACATGCTGCCTTTTCAATACGAAGAGACCTGGCTGCGAAGCGATTCCGGCTCGCTTGTGCTCGGGCCGCAAACGGCGGAAAAGGCGGGGGAGCAAACAGGCGATTCCGTTTCTCCCGTGCTCCGGCTGATCGACGAGACCGGCCATCCGGCGGCGAGCGGCGGGGAAGGCGGCTGGGTCGACAGCGAGTCGTATACGGTCTTCCATGAACCGCTTCCTTCGGCCGGTTGGACGCTCTACAGTGCCGCCGCGCACAGTCTGTACCGGGAGCAGTCATCGGCGGTGCTCAAGCTGATGCTCGGCGTGTGCGCACTTGCGATCATGATCGGACTGCTGCTGTCGGGCGTGATGACGCGGCTGATCTACAGTCCGCTCAAGGCGCTGGTCGGCAAAATCCGGCATTTGGCGGGCCAGTCGGACGCTGCCGGAGACAACGAATACGGGATGATCGATACGGCGCTGGAGCATTTGAGCGGCCGGGTCGTCAGTCTGGAAGAAACGCTGCATGCGGCACGCCCTCTCGTCAAACGGGAGACGCTGCTCAAGCTGCTCCGGGGCGAGGCGATCGAGCCGACGCTCCAGGAAACCCGTCGTCCGGGCGAATGGTTCGGCGGGCATTCCCGTCTGCGCTGCGTGGTGCTGGATATCGGAAGCTCGCCGGAAGGAACGGATTCCGAAACGGCGCATGGTATTCTTGGCGAAATCGCGGCGCTGCTGGACTCCCAAAACACTCCGGGCAGCCGCATCGTAACCGAAGAGCTGTCCAGCCGGCGCCTCGTGGCGATTCTGGCGGACACTCCGACCCAAGCCGGCCCGCAGGCGGGAGAAGATTTCTTCGGCAGTGAAGATCCGGGTGAACGGACAATGTCCGATTTCGCGCAGCGGTTCGCCGAAGCCTGCAGGCAGCGGCTTGACCTGCGGATTCAGCTGGCCTGGGGGCGTTCGGTCGATCGGCCCGAGCGGCTTGCGCTTAGTCTCGGCGAAGCGGAAAGCCGCCTGAAATATGCTTATTTCCTGCCCGAACGCTCTATCTTGCAGGATGCCGGTCTGCTGGAACGCGAACGCAGTACGGAAGAAATCCCGCAGGCCATGCTGTCGCGCTTCCGGGATAAACTGGCGGCCCGGCAGTACGCCGAGATCGAAGCGGCGGTCGACGATCTGATCGAAGCGATCCGAACCGGCTCGTATTCGGCGGATTACGGTCATTTCGTGCTCGCCAATATCGTCTTCCTCTACTCGGACCATCTCAAAAGTATCCGCTACAAACAGCCGAGCGGCGGGCATCCCGATCTGCACCGCCAATATGTCGAACTGCCGCATATCCTGGAGTTCCGCGTCTGGCTGCTGGAGTCGGTCAGCTTGTTCCTGATCGAAACGGAGAAAAGAAACGGCGAACGGGCGACGGATACGTTGGAATCGGCCAAGCGTTATATTGCGGAGAACCTCTCCGGCGATTTATCTCTGGAAGCGGTATCATCGAGCGTGTTTATCAGTGCCAAATACTTGAGCCGGCTGTTCAAGGAAGAGCTGGGCGTCACCTACACCGAATATGTGACCGCACGCCGGATGGAAACGGCGAGAAGTCTGGTCGAACTCGGCAGTCTGACGATCGAGCAGGTCGCGGCCGCGGTCGGCTACGGCACTCCGGCGTATTTTATCAAAAAGTTCAAGGAAGCCTACGGCTGTACACCCGGCAATTATTTGCGGGAACAGGCGAAACAGGCGCATTCTTCGTGAAGAGAAGCAGGAGGCGTACGATGAAAAAGACGTTGAAGCGGCGGTGGGCCGTCCTTGTGCTGGCCGCTGCCCCGATTCTGGGAATCGCCGGCTGCGAGACGTATTCGGGCACTGCCGCGTCGGCTTCTGTTCCCCTCGCTCCCGAATACAAAATTTCCTGGACGCTGCACCAGAACCAGAGCGTGCCCGAAGAGGCCGAGATGCTGCGGTATGTGGAAGAGAAACACAACGTGGACCTTGAGATCTGGAACCTGGAGAACAACCGTTACGAATCGCTGCTCGATCTGAAGCTGGCCCGCGAAGGCGCTCCGGATCTGCTGCGCATCCGCCAGCCCCAGGATCTGCCGAAGTACCGGCAGCAGGGACTGCTGAAGTACCGGCAGCAGGGACTGCTGGCGGAGATTCCCGAGGAAACACTGAATCGGCACGCGCCCAACCTCATGGCCGCAATCCGCCGGTATGCGCCGGATTATGCGGATTACGGACGGATCGACGGCCGAATCTACGGAATCCCCGCGATCAGTCCGACCAATATTTATCGGATTCCGGTCGTCTACCGGCAGGATTGGCTGGACAAGCTGGAGCTCGAGGTCCCGCAGACGCTGGCCGAATTCGAGCGGGTGATCTATGCGTTCGCCAACGAAGATCCGGACGGCAACGGGGTCAAAGATACGTATGGACTGTCGCGCGAAGGCACGAACGTCGTATTCGGCGCGTTCGGACAGATCGTGTTTGCGGACCAGCTGTATTTTGCGGAAAAAGACGGGCGGTTGGTCGTGGGGGCGCTGGAACCGGAGATGGAAGAAGCGCTGCGCTATCTGCGCAAATGGTACGCGGACGGCGTGATCGATCCGGAGTTTATTACGGGAGAGAACAAAGGCGGATACAAACATTTGTCGCATGCTTTTATCAATGGAAGAATCGGCATGACCTCCATGGGCAACTACTACCATTGGATCGGCGGCGGCGATTATCAGGCCTGGACGGTGGACGGCCGGGGCGGCAGCCTCGAGATTCCGGTCGAGCCGACGTACAACGTCAAAGAGCTGAACGCCAAAAATCCGGACGCGCGCGTCTCGTTCGGGCGTCCGTTCAGCGGCCCCGAGGGCAAGCGCGGTTCCAAAGCGTACGACCGGCTGATGAGCTTCACCGCAATCGGGGCGAACGTCACCGAAGAACCGGGGAAACTGGAGAAGATCCTGCAGATTCTGGACGATGTCAGCGCCAATCCCGACCCGGATGAACGCGCGGCGCTCAAGAACGGGGTAATCGGCAAGCATTGGACCTGGGCCGACGAGTCCAAAGAAGAGATCGTCGCCCTGCCGCCTTACGCAGACATGCCCAACGCTCTGAACGTGATCGGCGCCAATCTCGGCATGTCTGTTCCGTATCCGCCGACCGGCCGCCGCGAACAATGGGCGTCGACGCTCGGCTTGGAGAAAGACGGCATCTACAACGCTCTGGAAGTCTCGACGCCGTCGCTTGCACGCAGCAGCGGCGAGCTGATCCGGCTCAAAGACAAAGCGTATCTGTCGTTCATTACCGGCGAACGCCCGCTTGCGGAATTCGAAGGATTCGTACGCGAATTTATGGAAGCGGGCGGCCGCGACGTGTTGGCGGAAGCGAATGCGCTTCGGCCGTAGACCGCAAACGGATGCAGGCCGGATCGTACCGAAGTTTCCGCAGCAAAAAGCGTCTTCCGTTCTCCCGGCTGCGTAACCGGCCGGGAGCGAAAGACGCTTTTTTATAGAAAAATCGCTGGGTTACAGCTTCTGCAGATGCGTATCCTTGAAGCCGGTCTCGTACTTGAGTCCGTAGCCCATCATCCGGTCAAGGCCGATATGCGCGCTCCAGATCAAGCCGATCATAAGCGGCCAATCGGCCGGGAAGACCAATCCTCCCAGGATCAACACGAACGGCAGAATATAGGTATGGGCGGCGTTATACAGATAAGCACCGACTTTGGTATTAGTGGCGTAGCCGATCATGGAGAGATCCGGGACGAACAGCAGGAGCAGGAACGCGAGCCAGCCGTAGCCGTTTGCAAAATACAGGTAAGTCCCCATGACAAAAGCGAGCAGTCCTTCGAGGTGGATCAGTTTTTTGGCCATGGATTCACTCTCCTTTTTCCCGCGATGCGGTTCTGATGCCGTGCAGCATCCAGTTGATTCCCTGCGAGACCTGATCGTGCGACAGCGGCTGGGCAGACAGCAAAGTCGGCGCCTGGAGCGTCAATCCGTCGAATACGGCTTGAATGAGCCCCGCCAGATTCTCTTTCTCTTCCGGCCCGAGCGGCAGTTCCAGACGGTCGATCACCTGGACCACGCCGGCCCTCATTTCCCGGTAGATGCCGACCAATTCCGCAGCCAGTTTCTCGTTATTCACACTCTCCGACCACAAACTGATAAGCAGGGTGAACCATTCGGGGTTGGCTTTGCGGAATTCGACGACATGGAGAAGGCCTTGGCCGAGAATCTCTTGCGGCGAAGCCTGCATGTCGAGCTTGGCAAAAGCTTCTTTCATTCCGCGGTTGATCATCCATTCCCGCACGACCTCGACCAGCAGCGTTTCTTTGCTGCCGAAATGGTAGCCGATCAAGCCCTGCGCTACGCCGGCTTTGGCGGCAATTTCTTTCATGGAAGCTTTGGCATAGCCGATCTGGCCGAACAGGGTATAAGCAGCCTGCATAATGGCTTGTTTGCGTTCATCCGGTTTCGTGGACGGGGTAGCGGTCATAAGGGGAAGCTCCTTTGAACGGTTCGATCTATACTGTTTGATCGAACAGTTAGTTTATGATTATATCTTACAAATGTTTGATCGAACAGTCAAGGTTTTTGGCTGTTACTCCCGTTACCCCTATCAGCGCAGCGTGGCTGGATTGGACGACAGGGCTTAAGATAAGGCTATACCGCGGCTGCTTCTCTTATTCCGGCCGCAGAAAAGAGGTTTTCCTTCATGATCCAGCAAAGACAATTGGGCAGCCAGGGACTTCAGGTGTCGGCGATCGGCCTGGGAGTCATGATGATGCCCGACAACGAAGAATCCGTAAACACCATTCAAGGAGCGCTCGACTTGGGCATCACGATGTTCGATACCGCCGATCTGTACGGCGATTATACCCTCGGACAATTCGGCGGCAACGAGAAACTGCTCGGCCGCGCGCTGCGCGGACGAAGAGATGAAACGATCGTCGCGACCAAATTCGGCGTCACCCACAGCCAGGGTCCCAAAGGCGATCCGGCTTATATCAAGAAATCCGTCGATGCCAGTCTCTACAGCCTCGGCCTGGATCATATCGATCTGTATTACCAGCATCGCCCCGATCCCCATACCCCAATCGAAGAAACGGTCGGTACGCTGGCGGATCTGGTGCAGCAGGGCAAGATCCGCTATATCGGCTTGTCCGAAGCGCCGGCCGATCTGATCCGCCGCGCGCATGCGGTTCATCCCCTGTCGGCGGTGCAGACCGAATATTCGCTGTGGAGCCGCGAAGTGGAAGACGACGTGCTTCCCGTACTCCGCGAGCTGGGTATTGCTCTCGTTCCGTACAGCCCGCTCGGCCGCGGCTTCCTGACAGGACAAATCAAGACGTTCGAAGACCTGCCGGCCGACGATTACCGCCGCCATTACGCCAGGTTCCAAGGCGAGAATTTCGCCAAGAACGTGGAGATCGTGTCCCTGATCGAACAGTTGGCTGCCCAGAAAGGCTTCACTCCGGCCCAACTGGGCCTGGCGTGGCTGCTGGCCCAGGGCGAACGCATCGTGCCGATTCCGGGCACGAAACGCCTGGACCGGGTGCGCGAGAATCTTGGCGCGCTGGAGATCAAGCTGACCGCCGAAGATCTGGCCGAGATCGAACAGATTTCGCCCAAGGGCGCCGCTGCCGGCGGCAGATTCGGCAGCTTCTGAAGCCTTAGGCTTCCGGCCTTGCGGCAGCCTGCCCTTGCGGCGGGCACATACAAAAAGGCGCTTCCGCTTATTGCGGAAGCGCCTTTTCTCGCGCGGCGGATCGGCCGCTCCGCCCGGGCTTCACCAGCCCGTTCGTTCGTCGATCGCAGCCAATTCGGCTTCTGTCCAGGCGCCGTAGGCGAAGAAAGACAGCCGTTCGACGTTTGGATAATACTCACGGATTCCTTGGTAAATCTCCCGGTACTGCCCTTCGGTCCAGTCCGTATCGAGGGTCGGCACAACATCCGCTCCCGAACCGGCAAGCCGGTCATGGGTGTCTTTCAATATGCCGGATTCTGCCCCGTAGACCCATTCGCTGTCATAACCCCAGTCGTCGAAATAAGCCATGGGTGCGGCAAAATCGATCTCATTCTTGAACTTGGCCGCATCCTGGCCCACTTCGGTGAATTCCGGCGGCAGTATATATACGCCCAGCTGTACCTGCGGATTGGACGACGCGGTCAGGTCTTGGCGGACATCGCCGACGTACTGCGCGATCCGGTCCGTGCGCCACTCGTTCCACTGCTTCCGCCTTGGCGAATCCTTATCGAAATCGATCTTGAGCGGCGAATAGCCGAACTGCTTTTTATACAAGGCGATCGTGTAATCGCTGACATCCATGTTGTAATCGTCGAAGCGCAGCCAGTCCAAGACTACCCCGTCGACCGGATAGTTCTCGACCACTTCGCGCACGATCGAACGCTCGTACCGCTGGACTTCGAGGTGCAGGGGATTGACGAAATATTCACTGCCGTTCGAGCCTTTGAACGGCTTGCGTACCCCGTCGATCAGCGCCTGCATCCGCCATTTGGGATGTGCCCGAAAAGCCGCCTGATCGTGAAACTGGGGAATCCAGGCATGTACCTTGATCCCTGCGGCATGCGCCTGCGTCAGCACTTCGTCCAGAGCATCGAACTCTTCGTAGCCTTCGGCAATCGGAGCAATCCGGCTCTGATAGAACACTTCGCCGGACGGAACTTCGTCGTCTTCGTCCTGCTTGACGTTCATGCTGATGACATCGACGCCGCGGCGATCCGCGCTGTCGACAAAGGTCCGAACATCTTCCGCGTTCCTGAACTGGTTCACCGTCCGGACGATCACCTCCGTCTCAAACGCCTCCCGGTTCTCCGCTTCGGTCGATAATGCCGCGGCGGCACCCGCTGTCGATACCGTCAGCGCCAGGCCCAATACCGCTCCGACCGCTTTTCTCCAGGTCTGTCCGATGGCTCTCATCGCTTCGCCTCCCTACGTTTATTAGTACAGCAGCCTCCACAAATAAAACGTCGCATACGATTCCCACATCGTCCAGCCGGCGGTCAGCTCAAGAATCCGCTCTTTGCTCGGCTTGGCGTCAAGGCCCAGCACATGCCGGATCGAATGATGCAGCCCTACATCGTCGATCGGAAAAGCATCCGGCATCCGCAGGCAGCGCATCAGCACGTAATGGGCGGTCCAGGGCCCGATGCCGCGGATCTGCACCAGTCTTTTCTCCGCCTGTTTGACGCTTCCGGCCGCAAGCAGCTGCTCTTTGGTCAGTTCGCCGCTTGCGATCAACCGGGCGGTATCGACGAGGTATTCGCATTTCTTGACCGTCGTCATGCCCGCGGCGGACAGGTCTTCGGCGGTCAGCGCGGCGATCCGCCCGGCGGTCGGAAACAGCCAGTACGTCTCGCCTTCGCGCTCCAACGCCTGACCAAACTGCTCGACATAACGTCTTTTTAACGTATAGGCGAAGCCGAGGTTGATCTGCTGACCGAGAATGCCCCAGCATATCGCTTCGTACAAGTCGGGAATGCCCATATTGCGCAGTCCGTAGAACGATTCAACCGCCTGCTCCAGCAGCGGATCGGTCTTGGCCATCTTGTAAAAAGGCTTCAGGTCCGTGCCGAGATCGAACCAGTCGTGTACGTATTCGGCAACGCCCGCGCGCAGCGCCGGCGAATCGGCATTCGGTTCCGCGACAAACCGGATACGCAGCTGCGCTTGGCCTTCGGGCGCGATCTCGACGACCGTCGCCTGCCTGCCGACCGCGATCGCTTTGCGAATCCGGCCTTCCCGCAGCGTATAGAGCGCTTCGTTGGTCGCGGTCGCCAGATGGTCGTAGTTCTGCGCGAAGCTGAATTCGTCCGGCACCGGCAGCAGCAGGTCGGCACCGTCGCCTTGCCACACCGGCGAACGGTGCGCGGGTAAAGACCGATCCGGCGGCACAAAAGGCGGCGAATGCGGATGATCGGGGGAGTTGTTCATGGATGTGTCGGCCTCCGTTTCGGTGTGGGATCGTGATGAACCGGGCCGGTGACCCGTCATTCCCCCTATTAACCGTCGGCGCCGCCGCCTGAACTCCGGTTTAGGATTCCAGACGGTAAATCTTGATCTCCACGCCGTCTTCCGAGGGCCGACCTTCCCCGACAAGATTTTCCTTATTCAAAAAAGACAGCTCCGCGCTGTTCGTCTCAAGCTTCGGCGATGTGCGAAACAGAATACCTTCCGTCTCCAGCCGTTTGTCGATTTCTCCGTTGTTCTCGATATAGATCTCGCACGGCTGCCCGGCGCGGTCCGTGCCCCGAAGCATATAGCGGGCCGACAGCGTATGCGGAGTTCCGGAGGGTCCGATAATCTGCGTATCGACGCCTCCTTCCAGCACCCGGCCTTCAAAACACGGTCCCGACGCGTGCCCCGTAAACGAGATCATGACGACGGAGTTCCCTTCGACATTCTTCATTTCGACACTTCCGTTTATCGCTACGTGAACCGTGAACACTTCTTCTTTTTCCATAAGCCGTCTCCTCTGCCCTCAAAGTTCACCGCGCGGATCCGAAGCTCTAATCGGTCTGATGCTGAAAAGGAAGACGGTCCGCAAACGGCCGCTTCAAATGGGCCGCCAGAAACTTCGCCGTCACTTCCAGCACCTGCGGACTCCAGACGCCGGTTCCGTGATCCGCGCCCGCCACTTTGTAGAACCGAACATTTTGCCCGTGCGCTTGGAGCGCTTTGTACATCTCGATACTCTGGCTGACGTGGACGATACTGTCGCGGTCTCCGTGTACGATCAGAAAAGGCGGCAGTTCCCGGTCCAGATCCTGATGGATCGGGCTTGCCTGCCGGGCCCGTTCGACATGATCCTGCACCCGTCCTCCGATCAGCAGCCCTTCCGGAGAATCGGCGGCGTCATGGTCGAGCACATCGTTATATCGCCCCAGCGTGAGCAGATCGGAGATCCCGTAATAGTCGATCACCGCCAGCACTTCGTCCGACTGTTCCTTGTACCGCTCATTGTTGTAGGCTCCGATCGTAAGTCCGGTCATGAGCGAGAGATGCCCGCCCGACGAATCGCCCCAAACGGCTGCACGCTTGGGATCGACGCCGTACTCGGCGGCATGTTCGCGCATAAAGCGTAGAGCGCATTTTACGTCTTCGAGTGCCGCCGGGAACCGGGCAATCTCCGTATCCCGGATCTCAACGCTCGCGATCACGTAACCTTTGGCCGCGATATGCGACAAATCGGGAATACCCGTATATACATTTTGCTTCATCCAGGCCGATCCCTGCACAAAAATCACCAGGGGCAACACGGCGCCTTCCTGCTGCGGACGGATGATCTGCAGCCTTCTCTCCACGCCGCCGTAGTTCGCATAGACAACGTCGGGATGGTAGGTGCAGGAGTAATAAGTACCGCCTTCGGCAAAGTCCGCGTACAGCACCTGCGTGCCTTCCGGCATTTCGTTGGCTGCCCGGTTTGCTGCGTTGTGATCCATGTTCATCGCTCCTTTTCATCAAAAAAAGACCCGTTATCCTGACGGATTCCGGGCCTTGGACGGGTCCGGCGAGGGCCTGTCTGGACCTACTGTGAATCCCCGTTCTGCATAAAGTTCTGCTTGTCCAGGTAATCCAGCACGGTCTGCGAATAGCCGAGATGGGATTCCTTCGTGTATTTGGCGATCGTATAGATCTGTGCCAGGTTCTTGAGTCCCAGCCGCTCCGTCATTTCTTTGAGCTGCGGCACGTCCATGTACCGCTGCCAGCCTTTCTCGTTGCGGTCGGCATAGATATCCAGAATCTGCTCGTCCGTGTAATCTTCATATTGTTCGTAGTGGACGAGTCCCTGCTGCGGCAGACGGTCGCGCACCGGAGGCGATTCGGCGGGATACCCCAGCGAATAACCGACGACCGGCACGACGTTTGGCGGCAGGTTCAGCAGTTCGCCGATCTGGTCGCAGTTGGCGAGCGTCGAACCCATGTAGCAGATGCCGAGGCCGGCATTCTCCGCGGCCAGCGCGCAGTTCTGCGAAGCCAGCGTCGCGTCGATCGCACCGATCATGAAGCTCATGAAGTTGTCGAAATGCACCGGTGCCTCATTCAGTTCCAGCCAGCGGCGCATGCGGTTGAAGTCGGCGCAGAACGTGAGCAGCACCGGCGCATCCAGCACCATCGACTGGTCCATATGGGGCGTGTACAGCTTCCTCCGCAGCTCTTTGTCCCTCGTGACGACGATGGAATAAGACTGCATATTGCCGCTGGATGAAGCCCGGATACCCGCGTTCAGAATCTGATCCAGAACCTCCTGGCTGACTTCCCGGTCTTCGTACTGCCGAATGGAACGGTGTCCGTGTATGACGTCATTGAATTCCAAAGCTTCATCCCCTGATCGTAGCGCTTTTTTTAAGTTTTATCATAAACGAGTTTCCCGGGCGGGGATAGCCGCAGTCGCAAATAAAAAGCTCAGAGGTGCTGCGCCAGCTGCACTTCGAATCCGTCCGGATCGAGTACGTACAGAAAGCGCAGCCGCGGATTCGGCGATACCGGCCCGCGGGCGATCGGAATCCTTTGGGCTGCAAGTTCCTCCATCGCCGCGTCCAGAGATTCCACTTCGAACCCGACCGAGATGCCGCTGCCCGGTTCGACGGTGACGTCGCCGCCCTGAATCAGCTCGATCTTCGGCTGTTCCTGCGTACCCAGCATCACGATCTGGCGGCCCCGGCTCTCGAATCTGCGATCGACCGGCAGGCCGAGGACTCCGTTGTAAAAAGCGATCGAAGCTTCGAGGTCGCGCACCCGGAGCGTGATCCAGTTCAAGGTGAGCTTCATTCGGGCGTCCCCCTTTCCTGGTGCGTCCGATCCGTATCGCTGTGCGGAGCCGATTCCGCGGACGCATTCTGGAGCGCCGGCAGCAGAATGCCGTCGATCAGCGCCGCGAAGAACGTCTTGTCGAAAGCCTGGCGTTGGATCAAGCCGCGGAAAGCGGCCGTCGATGTGATCACCTGGCAGGCCATTTCGATATCCGCCCCGGCCGCAATCTCGCCGCGTTCGGCGGCCCGCTGCATCAGTCTGCGGTTTGCGTCGGCCCAGGTATCGAAGATCCGTGCCATCCCTACCCCGGCGAATTCCGGCTGCTGCAGGAAAGAACCCAATCCCGCCAGCACGCGGAATTTCTTCTCTTCTTCCGCGATCGACTGCGGCTTCACGAGCCGCAGCAGATCTTCGCGCAGACTGCCCGAATCCGGCAGATGCTCCAGATTCAGATGGCTTCGGTTCATCCAGGCCAGAGCGTCCCGAACCAATTCCGATTTGGACGACCAGCGGCGGTACACGGTGGCTTTGCCCGCCTTGGCTCTTGATGCGACGCTGTCCATGGTCATTCCGTCGAAACTCGATTCGGCCAAAATATCGATTGCCGCTTCGAGGATTTTCTCATCCCGCGAAGGGTCCCTTTTGCGTCCGACTTTCGGCGCCGGGGCAGCGGCGGCCGCTTCGGCCAAATCCGCGGGCACCGACTTTTTGCGTTTGTTTTCGCTCATGAAAAGACTCCTTCTGCACTTATATTTCGAAACTTTTTAGTTACGGAACTTTACAGTTCCGTTTTGATGTGATTTAATGTCATTATCCCATAACGAACGGGAAATAAACAGACGGTATCCCCTACCGAAAAGGAGCTCATACCCATGTCGAATCAACTCGTTGCACTCATCACCGGCGCCAACAAAGGAATCGGAGCGCAAATCGCCAAAGATCTGGCGGAGCACGGCTTCACCGTCCTCATCGGCTCGCGCAGTCTCGAGAACGGCGAGACTGCCGCACGCAGTATCGGTCCGGCGGCGCATGCGCTTCAGCTCGACGTCACCGATCCGCATTCGATCGAAACGGCCGCGACCCATATCCGCAGTGAGTTCGGCCGCCTCGACGTTCTCGTCAACAACGCCGGCATCTCGCACGCCGGAGGGCCGGACAATTCGTTTCCGAGCGGCGGCGCCGCCAGCGGCCTGCTGACCGTCGCTTCGCTGGAAGACATCCGTACGGTGTACGAAACGAACGTCATGGGCGTGATCGCCGTGACCCAGGCGATGCTGCCACTGCTGCAGGAAGCTCCCGCGGCGCGGATCGTCAATATGGGCAGCACGGGAGGCTCCCTCAGCTGGAATTCGGAACCCGGCAATCCGCACCGCGCCATGTACGGCGCCTACTCCGCGTCGAAGTCGGCCGTGCACGCGGTCACTTTCGCTTTTGCCGCGGCGCTCGAAGCGACGAACATCAAGGTCAACGCCGCCTGCCCGGGCTTCACGTCGACGGCGCTCAATAACTTCGCCGGTACCCGCAGCGTCGAGCAGGGCGCACGCGAAGCGGTGCGGCTCGCCATGCTCGGACCGGACGGCCCAACCGGGACGTTCTCCAACGAAGACGGACCGGTCGCGTGGTAAATCGCATGGTAAAGCCCATGCGCGTATTCGTAACGGGAGCGACCGGTTATATCGGTTCCGCCGTCGTCCGCGAACTGCTCGATACGGGGCATACGGTTGTGGGGCTTGCCCGCTCGGACGAGAGCGCGGCCAAGCTTCGGGCGCTCGGGGCCGAAGCGCACCGCGGCGATACCGGCGACCCGGACAGTCTGCGCCAGGGCGCGGCCGACGCGGACGGCGCCCTGCACTTGGCGTTCAATCATGACTTCTCCGACTTTGCCGGGTCGCTGCAGGCCGATCTGCGCGCCGTGGAAGCGATAGGTGCGGCGCTCGAAGGTTCCGGAAGGCCGTTCGTCATGACGACGCACAACAACGGAGCGGCGGCGGAAGACGTCATGATGTCGCTTGCGCAGCGCGGGGTTCGAACGTCGATCATCGAGCTGTGTCCTTCGGTACACGGCGAAGGGGATACGGGGTTCGTGCCGAGGCTGATCGGGATCGCCCGGGCGAAGGGCTTCTCGGCTTACGTGGAAAACGGCCTCAACCGCTGGCCGGCCGTACACCGCCTCGATGCGGCGCGGTTGTACCGTCTCGCGCTCGAACAGGCGCCGGCGGGTTCGCGGCTGGACGGAGCCGAAGGCGAAGGGGTGTCTTTCCGCGAGATCGCGGACGTCATCGGCAGGCGGCTCAACCTGCCGGTCGTCGGCATTCCGCGCGGCGAAGCCGAAGCCCATTTCGGCTTCCTCGGCAAGCTCGCGGCGCTTGATCTCCCGAGATCAAACGCCGCCGCGCGGGAACTCTTGGGCTGGCAGCCGATGCAGCCCGGGCTGCTTGCCGAACTCGCGCAGCCGCACTATTTTGCCGATTGAACCTCAAGCTCCCTGTAGGTTCGATCACACGCCGCACCGTTCGAGCCGCTTCCGGATCGCGGCCCGCACTTCTCCCGGCACTTCCCTGAATTCAACGTCTTCTCCCAGAAACAGCAGCCAATCCGTCAGTTCCGCCAACGGCTCCGCCGGATGGATCGGAACGAAAGTCTTCAGCCGGGCGGTCGTCTGATACGGATTCGTATAGGAGAGGGACATCTTCAGCGGATGATACTTCTTGAATTGGGCGATCGCTTTGGGGCCGAGTTCCAGCACGAGGTTGCAGGCTTCTTCCTGCCGGCTCCATTTTTCCGCCATCTTTTTGGGACTCATTCTTTTCTTCACCCTGTACGGTTCGATCTCGATCAGGCTGTCCACAGGCAGAACCCGTCTTTTTTCCGCTTCTATATCAAAAACTTCCACCTGCCAGACGCTTTTCTCGCGGTACAGATGCAGCAGGTAAACCGGGTAACGCCTGATTTCGCGGCCTTCGGTGAAGGTGATCCACAGATAGCGGTCGGTCAGCAGAATCCGGATCAAGTTCTCCAGCATGGGATGCGGCAGATCGGACAAATCAAGCAGCTCGGGATTGTGCGGATTGGTTCCTTTGAACAGCAGGATCCGATTGAGCAGAAGAAGGTCATCCTGCTGATTTTGCGAGATCAGACCGAGCAGCTTTTCTGCCAAAGCCTGGCGAATCTTGAGATAAGGGAGCTGCTGATTCCGCGTAGCCATAAAAGCGATAAACAGAGCTTTGATCTCGTTATCGGTAAAGCGCACCGTGGGCAGAATCGAATTGCTCATGACAAAATAACCGCCGGCCCTTCCGACTTCGGCAACCAGCGGCATACCGAGAGCTTCGGTCTCCCGAATATCCCGCACAGCCGTAGAACGGGAGATGCCGAATTCGCGCATAATTTCGGAGATCGTAAATTGGGAGCGGTTGTTGATGTAGCGCATGATCACGTTGATTCGTTCGACTTTTTTCATGGCAGCTCCTAAACAGTACCATTTTTTTACATGATTCAGGTTTATCCTATACTTACCGGGAGGAAAAAACAATTCGCCCGAAAACAGGAAAAGGAAGGTGTCTATCATGGCTACTTACACGCTTGAGAAAAAAGATCGCTTCAACGTTCTGGGTCTGGGAATCGAACTGCTCAGCGATTACACGGATTCTGCCGGAATTGCCCGCGAGAAGTCGGAGTTCTGGTCGGCGGTTGCGCAGGATGGACGACTGGATACGTTAAAAGCGATCTCGACGAACGACTACATTTTTGCCGTGAACGAAGCGGTTAACAACAAGATGATGCACTACGCCGGCGTGATGACCGACGAATCCGTTCCCCAGGAATCCCGGGTGATCGAATTCCCTGCAAGAGACTATCTGGTGGTACGCGGCGAAGGCTCGACGGCCGAAGAACTGAGCCATGCGCTGACCTATGCGGCTTTTGCCGAAGCGCTTCCGGAAGTCAAAGATTTCGCCTATGTCGGCGGCCCAAATGCAACGGTCGAGATGGAGCAGCGCCGATCTGGAACATATCCTGACCGCTCTCGGCGGCCTGGAACAAATTCTGCTCAGCGAAGAAGTGCAGCTTACGGTCAAAAAAATAGAAGCCATGGTGAACCCATCGGCTTCTGCAGGAACGATTCAGCTGTCTTTTTACGATTGGGCAGGCCGGTCCGAACTTCGCCATATCCTGAAAAGCTGCCAGGAAGCCATCTCCGGCAAAAAGGTACTGGCCTTCGATTATATCGACAAAAACGGGACAGCCACTCAACGAACGGTCGAACCGGCGCAGCTGCATTTCAGCGAGAACAGCTGGTACCTCAAAGGGTTCTGTCTGGAGCGCAGGGCCGAGCGGATATTCAAGCTCTCGCGGATCGACCGGCTGGACGTGAAGGAGCAGACCTTTATCCCCCGCGAAGTCCTGCCGGAATCCGCACCCGAGACCGGGTATCAGCCGGAACTTGTCGAAGTCCAAGCGTGGATTACGCCCGGCGTCAAAGACCGGTTTATCGAACGATACGCTCACCGGAGCGTACAGCCGCACGGCTCCGGAAAGTTCCGGGCCACGATTCATGTAC
Organism: Saccharibacillus qingshengii; assembly: GCF_013185195.1. Lineage (GTDB taxonomy): Bacteria > Bacillota > Bacilli > Paenibacillales > Paenibacillaceae > Saccharibacillus > Saccharibacillus qingshengii. The sequence goes on along the minus strand of NZ_JAAZWC010000011.1, from coordinate 28,345 downwards.
CGCAAAGTCCGATCGGTTTTCAATTTTTGGCCGGTTTCGGAACGAATGTGGAGATTGCGGAACCGCAGGCTTACGTCGAAGAGTTTCGGGAGTATCTGCTGGAGATGGCGAAGCCGTACCGGTAAGCGCTCAGCCGCTGACCGGTTCTACCGGATTGACCGCAAACAGCGAGTGGATATTGCCTTCCGGGTCCGCGAAAAATCCTGTCGTATGTCCCCAGGCAACTACTTTCGGCTCCGCGATGCTTACGGCTCCTTTGGCTACGTAATCGTTGTACACCGTATACACTTCCTCGGGAGACGCGCACTCGAAATTAAGCTCGAAAGCCTGGCCTCTGCGCGCTTCCGCAAAGGAAGGATGATCATGCGTATTGCCGGCCATAAGAGGTCCCGAGAAAATAGCCAGCCGGACGCCTTCATTTTCAAATTCCGCATAATGGGCTTCTTCCACAAGGGTCCGAAACCCGAGCACATCGCGATAAAAACGGGTCAATCCGGGAACGTCGAGTGCCAGAACCGTGATGCCTTCCAATTTCACTCTCATCTTCCAACTCCACCTTTGGGTTTGCGGATAGTCTTGCCAGTTCCAAGAACTCAGGTTTGAAAACGATACAGCTGATCGGCCTGACGACGGGACAATCGTGCGGGAACATGCTTCATCAAACGGTTGCGGAATTGGGTAAACAGCACGCTTTCCGACTGGGCGACCCGGCCGATCTTGCGGGATTGGGCGGAGATTTGCCTGATCCTTTTTTGACGGCGGGCCTGGTAAAGGGCAAAAGCTTCGCGATGATCCGGCGAGGCCAGGAGGCAATCGGACAGCACGCGTACATCCTCCATCGCCTGGCAGGCTCCCTGTCCCATATTGGGGGTGATCGCGTGAGCCGCATCGCCGACAAAGACTACCCGGTCCGAGTAAAAACATTTCATGGGCGCCATATCCACAATATCGCGTTGGATCATGTCGGCTGTACCCGTTCGAAGCAGCAGATCCGGGATCGGCGCATGATAATCTTGAAAAAGACGGTGCAGATCCGCGGCGGAGTAATCGGCCAGCCGGGGATCGCTTTGGCGTGCATTGATGAGTGCGTACCAATACACCCTGCGGTCGGGAAGCGGGACGATACCGAAACGGCCTTTGGTCCCCCAGGTCTCAATAAAATGGGGCGTTAGACCGTCGAGGCCGTCCGCAGGCACCACGCCGCGCCAGCAGGTATAACCGGCATAACGATAAGGTTCCCCGGGGAACAATTGGCTGCGGACCCCCGAGTAGATGCCGTCCGCCGCGACAAGCAGATCGCCTTCCGCCTGACTGCCATCACAGAAGGCAGCCCGTACTCCGTTCTCGTTCTGCTCCAGACTCGAAAAAGATTTTCCCCACTCCACCGTATCCGAAGGAAGCGCGGTCAGCAGCAGATCATGCAGATCTTTGCGATGAATCGAATACTGGCTGCCATAGTCGGAAGGAATCGCCATCCGGGTAAGATCCCGGCCCCGGTCCGACAGCAGCCGGAATCCGTCACCCGGATAACCCCGCCGAATCATCTCGCCGGAGATCCCGTAGGGCTGAAGCGCCTGTAAAGCATTCGGCGCAATCAGGATCCCGGCTCCGACGGGCATCGGCCCCGAACTTTTTTCGTATACCTTCACCTGCATCCCGGCGTGCCGCAGGGCGATCGCCGCACACAGCCCCGCAATGCCGCCGCCTATAATCAGGATTGCTCTGGACACCGCTTCCCTCCTCTTTGATTCGCTCGTTTTACACTGCCGATCACGCATAAGCCGAAGAAATCGACTAGTACCCTTTCAACTCTTCATCACAGGTTACGTTTTCCTGAAACGCACACGCTTTAGGTGCGATTCAGGGGAACGTAACCGTACCTTTAGTGTTGACAAGGCACTAGATTTTATCATGTATTCCACTTCTTGCACAAGCTTGCCTGCCGGACGCAAAAAAAAGCGACATCCCGCCGGGGGACATCGCTCTTGAACAGGCTTGAATCACGCGCAGGGAACCTGGAAATTAATGCGTCGGTCCCTGCGGCTTCGCAGCCGATCCTACGCGGACCCGCTTGATAAAGATCGAGGTAATCAGACCGATAATCGACAGGACAAGCGCGAACACGAACGCATTCTGTACGCCCGACGTAAAGCCGGCCAGTTGGTTCTCCGGAGTTTCCGGATTCGCCACCCCGCTCAGGAAGCGGGATTGGCCGGCACTCAGGATGCTGACCGCAACGGCGGTTCCGATCGCGCCGGACACCTGCTGCAGCGTGTTCATGATCGCCGTGCCATGCGGGTAATACTCGCGCGGCAGCTGATTCAGACCGTTGGTCTGCGCCGGCATCATAATCATCGAAATGCCGACCATCATGAAGATATGCAGCGTAATGATCTTGGTCAGCGTCGTCGTCGGTGTAATTCCCGTGTACAGGAACAGCACGACCGTTACGATGGCCAAGCCGATGATAACGAGCCATTTCGGACCGAATTTGTCGAACAACCGGCCCATGACCGGAGACAGCAGGCCGTTGAGCAGGCTGCCCGGCAGCAGCACCAGTCCGGCCGTCAATGCCGTTACCGCCATGCCCTGCTGCAGATACATCGGCAGGATCAGCATCGAAGACAGCATCATCATCATGGAGATGAAGATCAGGATCAGACCGATCGTGAACATCGGGTATTTGAATGCGCGCAGATCCATCAGCGGCTGCTTCATTCTCAGCTGGCGGATACTGAACAGGATCAGGGAAACGACGCCGATCACGAGCGTTCCGATCACGAGCGGGCTCGTCCAGCCGCTGCCGGCTTCGCCGTGTCCGCCCGCGCTGCTGAAGCCGTATACGATACCGCCGAAGCCGAGCGTCGACAGCACGATCGACAAGATGTCGATCTTCGGCTTGGTCAGCTTGGAGATATTCGGCAGGAACAGCAGGCCGCAGATCAACGAGATCGCGAAGAACGGCAGGGAGATCCAGAAGATCCAATGCCAGCTCAGGTTAGCCAGGATCAGACCGGAGATACTCGGGCCGCTTGCCGGCGCGAACATGATAACCAGACCGATTAGGCCCATGGCGGCGCCGCGTTTCTCGATCGGGAAAATCACAAGGATGGTATTGAACATCAGCGGCAGCAATAAGGCCGTGCCAACCGCTTGGAGCACGCGGGCCGCGAGCAGAATCTCAAAGTTTGGCGCAAGCGCGGCTACCAACGTTCCGGCGATCGAGAAGATCAGCGATGTGGTGAACAGCTGCCTTGTCGTAAACCACTGCAGCAGCATGCCGGATACCGGAACCAGGATGCCCAGTACGAGCAGGTAGCCGGTGGTGAGCCATTGGATCGTCGTCGGTCCGACTTCCAGCATCGCCATCAGCGGCGTCAAAGCCACGTTTAATGCCGTTTCGCCGAACAGGCCGATAAAGCCGCTCAGCAGCATGGCGAACAAAATCGGGAATACTTTATACTGCTGTGTTTCTGGTTGATTCGGTACCGAATCAGCTTTCATTGACCCACTCACGATTCCATCCTCCTCGAACATATCGAACTTTCTCTTCTTGCTTCTTTCCACTTCTTCTTGCTTCTTCTTACCGGGTTTCTCCGGCATTCTTTGTCACGGCGGCCAGATAACCGGCGGCCGTGAGCAGCGGCTGTTTGTCCTGATTCGTCAGGCTGATAATCAGCGCGCCTTCCATCAGGGAGACGACCAGCAGCGCGGTTTCTTCCGCTCTTGCTTCACTCATGCCGTCCTGAACCAGGTGCTTCGCGATGATCTTCTGCCAGTCGGCGAACACGCCCTGACAGGCGACGCGCAGACTTTGACTGATGCAGGACGTCTCGACGGCCGCCCAGAAGCTGAACGGCAGAAATCCGGTGAAGCCGGCCGCTTCCGTCTCGTAAGCCATATCATGGACGAACTGCTGAATGCCGTCCGCCGTATTTCCGTGCGCCGCGAACGTTTCTTCGAACTTTTGCAGAATATGCTCATTCGTCTTCTGAATGCATACATGTGCGAGCTCTTCTTTGCCGTGCGGGAAATAATGATACAACGATCCTTTCGGCGTGTGGCTCTCCTTGATGATCTGATTCAGCCCGGTCGCATGATAGCCTTGGGAAAAAAAGAGCCGTGCGGCGGTGCTGACAATCGACTCTCTGGCATTCGACTTTTCGCCCAACAAAAGCCACTTCCTTCAAAGAAATTATACCAATCGGTCTACATACATTATCCGTATTGGAGAGCCTCTGTCAACGCATTTATTTTCCCGGTGTTTTGGTAGCGTTACCATTGTCGGCAGCGTCGATTCAGGTGCTTACAAGTCCTTTTTTTGGAAAATAAAAGAACCGTTTTCGATCGATGAACGAGTCAGGGATCGAAAGCGGTTCCTGCGGCTTGGGCTGGAATATTTACGAAGGAGCGTTTTTTCCGAAGGCCTTCTTCGGTTTAATCGTATACCTTTTTCAACAGTCCGATCACTTCGTCCAGCGTGAGACCAAACGATTTGTAATAGGCGGCGTCGAGGGTCAGCTGCTCCAGAATCAGTCGGTTTCGCGTCTCCAGAATCTCGCCCGGTGCAAAATCGGCAACAAAGCATCCTTTGCCCGTGACAGTGTGAATCAAGCCGCTTCGTTCGAGCTCTTCCCAGGCTTTCTTTACGGTGATCACGCTGACGCGAAGTTCCAGGGCGGCTTGGCGAATAGGAGGCAGACAGTAGCCGCTTTCCAGTTCGCCTTTTAGGATAAGTGCACTCAGCTGCTCGTAAATTTGCTGGTAGATGGGTTTTTCGGATTTGTTCGAAATAATGACGTTCATAGGATCTCCACTTCAAGGAATCGTCTTACCGAAATTCGGTAAGCAAGCAGGGTAAGTGCGGCAAAGATCAGGATGCCCGCCGCGAGGATCGACAGCTGCAGTCCTGTCCGATCCAGTCCGGCTCCATAGAAAATGGCATGCACCTGCGGAACCATCATTGCGGCCCCTTGGGCAACCATGGCGAACAGCACAGCGGCGATGTTGGACGCCGCCGCAGCTGCGCCGTATTTGTAAGCCGTTTTGTAATACATAGGCAGCAGGACGATATTAAAGATCCCAAGCATCACCCAGCACAATCCCCAAAAACCGGCGTGCGGCGCAAAAAACAGATAATCGATATTCGGATAAAGACGAAGCGTGAACAGACTCACGAGCATCGCGGCCAGAAGATGCATCAGTTCCAGTAAGACGATCACGGTGATCCGGGCTTTGACCATATCTTTCTTGGTGGTGGGCATCAGGGTACTGAACATCAGATCGTTCTGGCTCTTGAAGCCCCCAAAGACGTTCGGAATCGTAATAAAACAGAAGTACAGCGGAACGATCACGTAGATCCAGGCGGGAATCAGCATCAGGGCGGCTGTCAGCAGGGGAAGAATGAAGAACCACGGATTGATCCCCAACTTGAGATCCTTCATGACCAGATTATACATAGAGACTCTCCTTTTTCGCAAAATAAATCATGATCTCTTCAAGCGTTGGCATCGACGCTCTCAGATCTGAAGACGGATCGAAGTCTTCGGTGCGAATCAATCCGGTGAAACCGAACGAGTTGACCTTATAGGCAATCAGTTCTTCCCGGATGACGCCCAATTGAGCCTCGCTGCCGCTCACCAAACGGTAAGCTTCCACAAATTCATTCTTCTCTGCGCTGGCGACAATCTGCCCGTCATCGATAAATGTAATAAAGTCGGCGCATTTCTCCAGGTCCGAGGTGATATGGGTCGAGAACAGGATGCTGATCTCCCCGTCGACAATCAGTTCCTGAAAAAGATCGAGCAGATCGTCTCTCGAGACCGGATCGAGTCCGCTGGTCGGCTCGTCCAGAATAAGCAGCTTGGCCCCGTGCGACAGAGCCAGCGCCAGGCTGTATTTAACTTTCATCCCGCTAGACAGCTCCGCGATTTTCTTGTTCTCATCCAGTTTGAATCGGCGCAGATAGTTGGCATAGATGTCTTCGTTCCAGTTCCTGTAGAACTTTTTGGTGATATCGGTAATCGTCTTGAGGCGGCTGCGCGTATAGAAATCGACATCGCCGAATGCACAGCCGATCTGCTGCTTGAGCTCCGTCTCGTGCTCGGCCATATTCCGGCCAAACACGTACACTTCGCCCCCGTCGATACGCAGCATGTTCAGAATCGATTTGATGGTCGTTGTTTTCCCTGCCCCATTGACTCCAATAAAGCCCATGATATAGCCCTGTTCCAGCTGAAAAGAAACGTTTTTGAGCTGAAAATCGGGGTATTTTTTATGTAAATTCCGAACGTCCAAAGCCAGCACACGCTCCACCTCCAAAATTGTGTATGTTGTTCATTCACAATGTATCACAGGCTGTCGAACGTGGTCAATCCAATCCGGACAAATTCCCTCTCTCCTTTGAGGCTTCTTGTCCAACAAAAAAGAACCGCCTTCGATCCATGAACGAGTCAGGGATCGAAGGCGGTTCCTGCGGCTGTTTCTTATAAAGCCCGGCGATTACTTGATGACGACGTATTCCAGGTTAACCAGCTTCGCGTAAGTCACGATCTGATCGGTCGTCAGGTTGAGCGACACGACCGTATGGTGGCCGCCGCCGTTCTCGATCCAGGCGCGGACGCCGTCCTGGAAGTTCGGCTTCACGCTCCACAGGACGCGGGCAACCGGCAGGTTCGGTGCCGGTTCCGTCGGCTCGAACGCGGTCACTTCGTTGATCAGCAGCTTGTAATGCGTGCCCAGGTCCACCATCGAGACGACGACGCCGTCGCCGGCTTTGCCGTCGAAGACCAGGCGGGCCGGATCTTCTTTGCCGCCGATTCCGAGCGGGGACACGACGACTTTCGGCTTGCTGCCGGCAAGGGAAGGGTCCACTTCGAGCATGTGGGACTGCAGGATCGCTTCCTGCCCGGCCGCCATCTCGTAGGTGTAATCTTCCATGAAGCCGGTATTCTGGTTATGGCTCATGACTTTCATCAGGCGATCAAGCGCCGCCGTTTTCCAGTCGCCTTCGCCGGCAAAGCCGTAGCCCTGCGCCATCAGCCGCTGCACGGCCAGACCCGGAAGCTGCTTCATGCCGTGCAGGTCTTCGAAGTTCGACGTGAAGGCGTTATAGCCTTTCTCGTCCAGGAAGCGCTTGAGCGCGATCTCGTAACCCGCTTGGACGCGTACGCTGGCTTCCCACGCTTCCTTGCTGTTGTCGCCGTATTCGAACTCGTACAGATCGGCATATTCGGCCATCAGCTTGTCGATTTCCTGCTCCGTCACGGCGTTCACGACTTCCACGAGGTCGCCGATACCGTAGTAGTCCACTGTCCAGCCAAATTGAATCTGGGCTTCGACTTTGTCGCCTTCGGTCACGCCGACGTTGCGCATATTGTCGCCGAAGCGGGCTACGCGGATATTGAAGCTTTCGTTATAAGCGACCGCGACGTCCATCCAGTCCGCGATCTGCTGCTGCACGGCCGGACGTTCCCAATAACCGACGACGACTTTATTTTGCTTGTTGAGGCGGGCGTTGATGAAGCCGTATTCGCGGTCGCCGTGGGCCGCCTGGTTCAGGTTCATGAAGTCCATGTCGATCGTCGCCCACGGGATACTCTCGTTGTACTGCGTCGCCAAGTGGAGCAGCGGCTTTTGCAGCATCTTGGTGCCGCGGATCCACATTTTCGCAGGCGAGAACGTGTGCATCCAGGTGATAACCCCGGCCACTTCGTCGCGGTAATTCACTTCTTTCATAAGGTTCGTGATCTTGTCCGCGGTCACGGCCAGATCCTGCAGCACGAGCGGGTAAGGCAGCACGCCGCTCGCATTGAGCGCGTCCGTCATCTGCTGCGCATGCGCTTTGACTTCGCCCAACGCTTCTTCTCCGTACAAATGCTGCGAACCGACGACAAACCAAAATTGTTTTTCCGCTGTTACCGTCATCGAAATCATCCTCTTTTCAGGGTTGGATTTTAGGGTGAAAATTTTATCGTCCATCGATTATTTTTGTCCGTAGTAGGCGTCTTTGCCGTGTTTGCGCAAATAATGCTTGTCCAGAATGCCCTGCGGCAGTTCTTTGGCAAAATGGTTCAGTTGGCGCGCGTACAGGTTCATCTTGCACACTTCTTCCAGCACGACGCTGTTTACGACCGCCGACTTGACGTCTTTGCCCCAAGTGAACGGCGCGTGTCCCTGCAGCAGAACGGCCGGAATCGCCATCACGTCGACGCCGAGCTTGTCGAACGTCTCGATAATGACGCGGCCCGTCTCCGCTTCGTACCCGCGGTCGATCTCGTCTTGAGTGAGGAAGCGCGCGCATGGAACGGCTCCGTAGAACGTATCCGCATGGGTCGTGCCCATCACCGGCACGTCGAGACCCGCCTGCGCCCAGATGGTCGCCCAGGTCGAATGCGTATGCACGATGCCGCCGATCTGCGGATAATGTTTGTACAACACGGCGTGCGTCGCCGTATCGGACGAAGGTCTCATCTCGCCTTCGACTACATTGCCGTCAAAATCGACCACGACCATGTCGCTCGGCTTCATCGTCTCGTAGCTGACGCCGCTTGGCTTGATGACAAACAGATTGCTCTCGCGATCGACGGCGCTGGCGTTGCCCCACGTGAATTTCACGAGGCCGTGCTTCGGCAGTTCCAGATTCGCTTCGTATACTTCCTGTTTAAGCTGCTCCAACAAGGTCAGTCACTCCCGTTCTAGTTAAGATGGTCGACAGCCGCCTGCTCAATGGCAAGACCGGCCTGATAACGCTGGATGAACGTCCGGAATCCTTCGACATCCGAGGCATCCGGCGAGATTTCTTCGCCTTCGACGTTTTTGAACACTTTTTCGCCCAGGAAATGTTCCAGGCTCTCCCCCGCTTCGCGGTCCGTCATGTAGGAAGCGAGCAGCGCCATGCCCCATGCTCCGCCTTCGCCGGCGGTCGACATGACCGAGATCGGCACGTTCAGCGCCGCGGCCAGCATCCGCTGCCCCACGACCGGCGTCTTGAACAATCCGCCGTGGCCGAGAATGCTGTCGATCGCGACCTGTTCGTTCTCCGTCAGAATGTCCATCCCGAGCTTAAGCGCTCCGAACGCCGTGAACAGATGCGTCCGCATGAAGTTCGCCAGGGTGAAATTGCTTTCCGGCGAACGTACGAACAGCGGACGGCCCTGCTCGAGTCCCGTAATGTTCTCGCCCGACAGATAGCCGTAGCTCAGCAGGCCTCCTCCGTCCGGATCGGCTTCGAGCGCTTTGTTCAGCAGGACGCCGAACAGCTTGCCGGAATCCGCTTCGTAGCCCATCGCCGCGGCAAACTCGCGGAACAGTCCCATCCAGGCGTTGAGATCGCTGGAACAGTTGTTGGCATGCACCATGCCGACCGGACTGCCGTCCGGCGTCGTCACCATGTCGATCTCGGGATACAGCTTCGACAATTCCCGCTCCAGCACGATCATCGCGAACACCGACGTGCCGACCGACACGTTGCCCGTCCGCTTCTTCACGCTGTTTGTCGCAACCATCCCCGTGCCCGCGTCGCCTTCCGGCGGACAAAGCGCAATGCCGGGCTGCAGATCCCCGTCCGGATCAAGCAGCTTCGCGCCTTCCGCGGTCAGCGTGCCGGCTTGTTCGCCGGAGCGCAGCACCTGCGGAAGCACCTGCAAGAGCGTCCACGGATACCCTTTGCCCGCGATCGATTCGTCGAACTGTCCCACCATCGCCGGATGGTACGTATGGCTCGATTCTTCGATCGGGAAGACACCCGAAGCGTCGCCGATCCCGATCTTCTTCTCGCCCGTCAGCAGCCAGTGGATATAACCGGCGAGGGTCGTCACGTAGTCGATATTCGGCACATGGTCTTCCCCGTTCAGGATCGCCTGATACAGATGGGCAATACTCCAGCGCTCGGGAATATTGAATTGGAACAATTCCGTCAGCTCGCGCGCCGCCGCGCCTGTCGTGGCATTGCGCCACGTCCGGAACGGCACCAACAGTTCGCCGGCCTGGTCGAACGCCATATAGCCGTGCATCATGGCCGAGAATCCGATGCCGCCGGCCGTAGTCAGTTTCACGCCGTACTGCTGCTGCACATCCTGCTTCATCTCGCGGTAAGCGGCCTGCAGTCCTCCAAGAATCTCGCTTTGGTCGTAGGTCCAATACCCGTCCTTGAGCTGGTTCTCCCATTCGTAACTCCCCGAAGCGATCGTCTCGAACTTCGAATCGATCAGCACCGCCTTGATCCGGGTCGATCCGAATTCGATGCCGAGCGAAGTCTGTCCGCCGGCGATCGCCGCTTGCACGTCCACTTGGTTCATGATGACAACTATCCCCTCTCTTGTTTGCACTGCTTGCTGTACGCACGTCTTCCGATCCACAAAAGAATACGGTTTCAAAATGATACCTCTAGTATATTTTCTTGTACGTACATCTGTCAATATCATTCGCTAAACAGACAAAAACCAAGCTATTTACCCTCCTTTTTGTTCAAATTCATGTGTTTTTCTGGGATTCATCCGAATATGTACGTACAAATCCCGAGAACAAGAGAGATAAACCGAAAATTCTCCCTTTCCTCTCTTGATGAAAGTCAATGCCGCCCCCTCCTTTTCCGGCTATCCTACAGTCAGCGCTTCAAGTTGAGGGCGGAGACACTGAATCGTAGGAGGCACACCGATGAGAGCTATGGTCCAACATGCGTACGGTTCGCCGGAAGTGATCGTTCTGGAGGAGATCGCCGTTCCCGAACCCGGAAACCAAGAGATTCTGATCCATGTGCAGGCTGCCGCGGTCGGGCCGGCGAACTGCGCGTTCCGGCAGGGCGACCCGTGGATAATCAAACTGATGTACGGCTGGTCGCGGCCCAAATTCGCCGTAGGCGGAACGGAACTGGCCGGCGTGGTCGCCGCGGTCGGCCCTGAAGTCGAACACTTCAAAGTCGGAGATCGCGTAGTCGGAACAAGTCCCCGGAATTTCGGCGCGTATGCGGAATACAAAGGTTTGGCCGAAAAAAGTTCCGTCGCGCTTATCCCGGGCCGCGTTTCTTTTGAAGAAGCGGCTGGCGTCTGCGATGGAGGTGCCACAGCCCTGATCTTTCTAAGAGACAAGGCCCGCCTGCAAAAAGGACAAAGCGTACTGATTAACGGCGCTTCGGGCGCGGTAGGCATCTATGCGGTGCAGCTGGCGAAATATTACGGCGCCGAAATCACCGCAGTCTGCTCGGCCGGCAGCGGGGATCTGGTCAGACAAGCGGGAGCGGACTTTGTGGTCGATTATCACCGGGAAGACTTCACGAAAACGGACCGCGTTTACGATGTTGTTTTTGATGCGGTCGGCAAAAGCTCTTTCTCCGCGTGCCGGCGCGTACTGACGACAGGGGGCCTGTATCTGACCACCGCACTCAAGCCGTCCACGCTGCTGCATATGCTGCGAACGTCCCTCTTTCCCGGCAGGAAAGTTATTTTCGCGACCGCCGGCCTGATGCAAAACAAAGCGAATTTGGAGTTTCTGATGCAGCTTGTGCAAGAGGGAGACCTGAACGCGGTGATTGATCGCCGCTATCCGTTGGAGCAGCTTGCGGATGCCCAGACCTATGTGGAAACCGGCCGTAAAAAAGGAAACGTGATGCTTCACTTTGCGGCTTCGAAGATCGGCTCTCCTACAAAAAAAGCGGCCCGTCCCTTGTAAAAGGGCAGGCCGCTTGTTCGGGGTGCAGGTGGGTAGGCTGCTGAGGGAAACGTGAAGCTTCATTTCTTTACTTTGCGTTCTTGGCCAGTTTGTCGGCAGTCGCTTGAGCTTGCTTCTGGACCGCTTGGGCGGCTTGATCCGCCGTTTTCTTCTGGTCTGCGAGCAGAGTGATCTCCTTGCCCAGAATAGAACGGAAATACGTCTCCATCTCTGTCGACTTGAGGCTGAGAGCCTGCGCGTTGAGATGTGCATCCAGGTTCGGTTTCAATTGATAGAACGCGTCCACCGGATAACCGGCGTATTCGTCGACCATGCGCGACAGCAGACTGATATTATTTACACTTTTGCCGCCGTAGTAAGCTTTGGCATATTCATCCCCGGTCACATACTCGATAAAGTCCCAGGCTCCGTCGACGTTCGAAGCTTTTGCCGGAATCGCGAGAATGTCGCTTGTATAGAAGTCGCCTGTCGATTTGCGGTCATCGGAATCCGCAGGGCCGGCCGTGATCCCGAGCGTAAACGGTTTGATCTTCTTGCTGCTCTGGGCGGCTTTCAGGTTCTTCAACTCGGTGATGGAAGAGACGGTCATCGCGGATCTTCCCGTTACGAAAGGACTGCTTTCCAGATAACTTTTGGCGGACAGGCTGATTCTCTCGTCCAAGGCTCCCGATTTCGTCGCATTGGCTGCCATGTTATAGATCTTTTTCCAGATCGGAGTATTTGCCGTGACTTTGAAAGTCTCCGGATCGACAGGAGTCAATCCTTCGGTGCGGGCGATATCCATCGCCAGATTGCTGGATCCGAACGCGCTCAGACCCCAGATTCGCGAGTTCTTGTCTCCCTGGGTCGGGAACTTGGCGGCCAGCTTCAAGATATCTTCCCAAGTCATGCCGTCTTTCGGCAGTTCGACGTTGTACTTTTTGAACAGATCCGCATTGTACAGCAGCGCTTTGGCCTGCACACTTTTGCTTAATCCGTACAGCTCTCCGCCGCCCTGCTTCTTCAGTTCGTCGATCAGGCCCGGGTACACCGAAGCCGTATCGTAATCGCTCTGCTCCATCAGCGGTTCCAGATCGGTCAGCTTGTTTGCTTTGGCCAGCTTCTGATAATCGGACGGGGTCAGCATGATCAGATCGGGCGAATTCTTCGCGATCAATTGGTCGTAATTCGTAACTCCGTAAGCGCCGGGACTGATCACTTCGAATTCGGTATTGGGGAACTTTTTGCTGAATGCTTCTCCATACTCCTTTTGGAAAGATGCTTCACTGCCGTATACGACTTTGATCGTTTCGCTTGTTTCCGACTGGCTGCTTGATTCCGCCAAAGCGGTACCGTTCATCGGCAGCCCCGACGAGACCCACATCAAACCCAGACTCAAACTGCCGATCGCGGCTTTTTTCAATAGACTTCTTTTCAAGATAAACCCTCCATTCGTGTATTGGGTGCTTCCTCACAAACCCAGTATAGAAGACAAAACTTACCATCCCTCTGCCCAACTTCTTATCAATCCCTTAAATCCTGCTGACGTTATAGGTATAGGAAAAGGCACCCCGCAAAGGGTGCCTTTTTCGTTATTTTTTGAGGAGTTTTTGTACCTGCGTATGGATCGCCAGCAGGGATTGGTCCAGAGATTTTTTGCCGCCGAGCGCTTGTTTGACTTCGCTGTTTACGATCTTGGCATACTGGACATTGAACAGCATCCCCGAAGCGGATTCGTCCGGCAGATCCAGATTCGGCTTCAGTTTGTAGAAAGCTTCCGTGGAGTATCCGTCGTATTCTCTGCCGTGATCCATCCGGGAAGGCGCATAATCGCCCAATTTGTCCGATTTGGATTCGGCATATTCTTCACTGTTGTAGAACTTGATGAAATCCCAGGCCAGGTCCTTGTGGGTCGAAGCGGCCGGAATAGTCAGGATTGCAGGGAGGGTCACATTTCTTGTGATCTTCGGATTCTTGGAATCGGAAGGGCCTGCCGCGATACCGACTTTAAAAGGCTTGTACTTGGCCAAGGCCGATTTGTCTGCGGTAAGATCGCGGAGCGCGTTGGTGCTGGAGAAGTCGACCCACATCGCCGAGCGTCCCATCAGGAACGAGTTCTTGTCGTAGCCGTTCTCGTTCGATCCTTCGATCGTGCCGGATTTGATCGCGTTTACCGTCATGGCATAAGCTTTTTTCCAGGCAGCCGTATTCATGGCCGCTTTGCTGCGGGCCGCGTCGTGGCGAGCCAATCCTTCCGAAGTGGATACATTGTTCAGCAGGTATGCGTAGCTGTCGAGCGGGTAATCCAGGCCCCATACCCGGGTATTGGCGCTTCCCTTGGTCGGGAACTTGGCGGCCAGCTTCAGGATCTCTTCCCAGCTCATGCCGTCTTGGGGCAGCGGAACGCCGTACTTCTTGAACAAATCGATATTGTAGAAAATCGACTGCGTACTGAAGAACGGGCTTAATCCGTAGAGTTTGCCGTCACTTTTGAGCGCGTCAACCAGTCCGGGATAGATCGTCGCCGTGTCGTATTGATCGCGCTGGATCAGGCTGCCGAGATCGGTAAACGTAGTACCTTTGGCAAGCTGCTTATATTCGGCCTTGTCCAGCATCACCACGTCGGGAGACTGCTTGGCGATCAGGCCGCTCAGGCTGCTTTTTCCGTCCCAGTACACGCTCTGGATCTTGACGCCCGGGAACTGTTCGTTGAACGCGTTCTCGTCGAACAGGTGTTTATTCTTGTATACGACTTTGAGGGTTTGCGCGGAATCGCTTGGCGCCTTAGGAGCGGCATAAGCCGCGGTGCTTCCCGCCAAGACGAACAATACCAGACTCAAACTGATGATAGAAATCTTGTGGATCCAACTGCTTTTCAAGATTGATCATTCCTTTTCCAGATGTATTTGTATGTACCGGTTCTGCCAACCTGCTCTCCTTCCTCTGCGTAGGCTCTTATGGGTTATAGTCTAGCGGCCAAAACTTATCATCCGTCTACCGAACTTCTTATCATTTCCTTAAATCCGGAGGCTGTTATGCCATGCACCGGAAATATCGCTTATAATGGTCATGCTGCTCTTCCAGAGTGGAAAGATGTGGAAAGACCGAGGAGTCAAGGAGGAGTTATGGCGGAAAGCACGATTTTGATGGTCGATGACGAAGCGGAAATCACCCAATTAATGAGTATTTATTTTAAAAACGAAGGCTTCCGGCTGCTGCAGGCGTTGGACGGTCTGGAAGCGCTGGAGATTCTGCAGTCCCACCCTGTCGATCTGATCGTTCTGGACGTGATGATGCCCCGGATGGACGGTCTGCAGGCCTGCATGAAAATACGCGAGACCCATTCGATTCCGATCATTATGCTCTCGGCCAAAGGACAGGATATCGACAAGATCTCGGGTCTCAGTATCGGAGCGGACGATTATGTCACCAAACCGTTCAACCCGCTCGAGCTGATCGCCCGGATCAAATCGCAGCTGCGGCGGGTAAACCATTTTAACTCCGCGCCGGCGAATGCCAACGAGATCCATATCGAACACGTGGTGATCAATATTGCGTCGCACACGGTCACGGTCGACCAGCAGGAGATCAAGCTCACTCCCCGCGAATTCGCGCTGCTGCAGATGCTGGCCGTCAACCGGGGCATGGTGCTGAGTATGGACCGGATCTACGAAGAAGTCTGGAACGAACCTTTTATGGAATCCAAGAACAGCGTGATGGTCCATATCCGCAAGCTGCGCGAGAAGATCGAACGCAATCCCCGCGAACCTCAGATCATCAAGACCGTATGGGGAGTCGGATACAAAATCGAAAGCGAGCTGAAAGCAAGGGGTGAATAAGATTCAACCACAGTGGCTGTACACGATTCGTTGGCGGTTGATGCTGATTATGGTTGCAAGCCTGGCGTTAACGGGCGCAGCTATTTTTTTTGGATATTTTCTGGCAGGTACGCTGCAAAAAATCGAATACGTGGCGGCTCCGATCAACTGGCTCATCGAGCATCCCGGGTCTGTCCGCGTGATGATCGTCACAGGCATCGTGCTGTTTCCTTTCGCTTTTTTCCTGAGCAGCCTGCGTCTGGTCCGGGACCTGCGCGCAATCAACACCGGGCTGCAGAACGCAGCGGCGGGAAAGTTCGGACGCGAGGTCAAGGTCGGAGGCCGGGACGAACTGAGTAGGGCTGCGGACCATCTGAACCGGCTGAGCGGCGAATGGGATCACGATCTGGCGAAGATCACATACGGTCTGGAAAAAATCGCGAGCGGGCAGTTCGACTACCGGATTCCGGAGATTCCCGGCAATCAGCTGGGCGAAGTCGCACTCAGCCTCAACCGGATGAGCATGCAGCTGAAGCATTCGATCGAGGAAGAACGCAAAGCGGAGAAGACCAAAAACGATCTGATCACGGGGGTCTCGCATGATCTGCGCACGCCGCTGACCTCGATTCTCGGTTTTCTCGAAGTGATCGAGAACGATCGCTATCAAGATGAAGTCGAGATGCGCTACTACGTCAATATCGCGTACGAAAAAGCGCTGACGCTTCGGCGGCTAATCGACGAACTGTTCGAATATACGCGGATCAACAATGGCCTGCCGCTTGAGCGCAGCGAGCTGGATATGGCCGGATTGATCGGCCAGCTGGCCGAAGAATTCGTGCCGCTTACCGAGCAGGCTGGCATGGAGATCAGGCTGAACCGGCAGGCGGGCGAACTCAAGATCCAGGCCGACGGAGGACTGCTGGTCCGGGCCTACGAGAATATCATCGCCAATGCGATCCAGTACGGACGGGCAGGCAAATATATCGATATCGAGATTGCCCGGGAAGAAGACCTGCTGGTCGTCCGTATCCAAAATTACGGAGATCCGATTCCGGAACAGGACCTGCCTTTTATTTTCGACCGCTTCTATCGGGTGGAGCATTCCCGTTCGAAACAGACCGGAGGAACGGGACTGGGGCTTGCGATCACCAAAAGTATCGTCGACGTACACGGAGGATCCATTGCCGCGCACAGCAGCAGAACGGCCACGTTCTTCGAGACCCGGTTCCCGATCTCGGGTTCTCTTCAAGCGACTCAGCCTTCGCGGGAACAGACGGCTGACGAAGACGTTCCTGCCGGGAGCGGGGATGGCAGCGGCGCGAAGCCAATTCCGATCATGTCTCCCGACCCGCACTTCGAGCCGAAGCCTAGACCGCAGGCCGGGGCCTCTCTTCGGCAGCGGCGTTTGCTTCATTCCGGAGCAGCGGCGGTTCCGATGATCTTCCTGCTGCTGTGCGGTGTCATTCTGTTCAGCGTGAAGAGTTCGCTGACTTCGGAGATCATGGCCGAACCGTCTGCGGACGCTCCGGCCACCGGCGATCCGGCTCCGGTCTCTCTCCCTCAAGAGGTCGATACGATTCTGGCGACAGGCAGAACGGATAAAGAATTCACTCTCCTCATTCATGAATACTTTTTCAATGAGAAGAAGATTACGGTGCAGTACTCGATGAAATATAACCCGGCTCTGATCGCCGACCTAACGCCTGCGAAGAAATCGATCACGCCGATCTTTCAATTGGATGAATCGACGAAGCAGGCCGTTCCCGATATCTCTACCCGGGACTCCGGTGAAAAGTTGTACAAAAACGGCGTGTTCACGTACGATTTCGGTCAAACGCCTCCGGACAAGTTCCGGCTGAAAGTCAACGTAACCAGCCTGCTTGTCGTCGACGAACTGGGCCGGAAAAGCACCATTGACGGAGACTGGAGTTTCGAAATGCCCGTAGCAAGAAACTACAAGCTAAAAGCGAACGGTCAAGGTGAATATTTGAAAACGCCCAATCTGTAGATGTGAACGGGTTCGATCCCAAGGCCTCGCGGCAGCGAGGCCTTGATCTTTTTTCCAAAAGCCGTTATTTTGGAGAAAGCTTAGCGATAAGCGAGTTCCAAGTACCTTGACCGAATTAAATGTAAGGCTTGCGTTCATCGGAAACACGCAGGGTTCAAGCGGGTGTTCGAGGGGCGTAACCTAACCTCATTATCGGGCAAGGTACCAGTCACGAAGGGAGAGGATTTTAATGGCAGCTACTTATCAGGTGGTTTCGTCTTAAAACCGAATAGCGGGCATCGATAAAAGCGGAGAAGGATCCGCGCTTTTTGGTATGCCGTCTAAAGTAACCTTTCGTGAATATTGCTGTTTGCCGATGCGATGAAGATCGTATCTTGGAGCGTTCTTAACGCCGCGCGACCGCAGCTTCTTTGGAGGCTGCTGGTCCGCGGCTTTTTTGCGTTCCCAAAAACAACATCAAAGGAGCTAACCCTAATCATGATGAATTTGAACACATACGGATATATCGAAACAACGCCGACTGCCGAAGGCCTTATGCCCGGCAGAGTGACCGAGCTTCGGCGCGAACGCCGGGAGCAGTACGTCAGCCGGCAGCAGGAGCACCAATATGTCGGGAAGAGAAAAGGAGGCGTGCGCCGATGAACACTTTTTCGCTGGAAATGCTGCTTCCTGTGTTAAGCCGAAGTCTGGAGACAGAGATCGTCTCGGCCGACTTCGAGACCGCGACACTGCAGGGAGGAACGGTCGGAAACGTGCAGCTGGTAACGGGGAATGCCCACACCGCAGATGGCGATACACGGCCGTACCGGATCGTGCTGAAAGTTCAGCACCGATGGGAACGTTACGGCGACCCGGATTCCTGGCGCCGCGAATACGATCTCTACAGCTCCGACCTCGGCACCACCTTCTCGGATACATTCCGCTGGCCCGTCTGCTACCACGCCGAGATGAATACCGAAGCCAACGCCTACCGGCTGTGGCTGGAATATATCGACGGCGTCACCGGTGCCGACTTGACCCCGGGCAGCTATGAGCAGGCCGCGCTGGAGCTGGGACGCTATCAAGGACGGCTGCATGCCGAGCAGCCGGCAGCGCTGAAGAGTCTGACCAACTTGAGCCATGCCGACCTCATGAAGAACACGTATCTGCATTACCGGTCATGGCCGGTCGTCTACGACTATATCCGCTCGGAAGCCTGCGCATTCCCGCAGCCGATCCGGCAGATGCTGATCGGGATCGACGAACACTCGGACAAGATCTTCGCCCGCCTCGGACGACTTCCTGTCGTACTCTGTCACCGGGACTTCTGGATGACCAACCTCATCCATGCCGACGGAACCCTCGCGCTGATCGACTGGGATACGGCCGGATGGGGATATATGGGCGAAGACCTGGCCAGCCTGATCGCGGATGAGACGGATATCGATCGGATGACCGAGTATTACCGGCGGTGCGTCCCTGCGTATTACCGCGGATTTGCGGAATATGCGGAGATTCCGCCGACCGCCGATCCCTGCGTCTACGAGATGATCCTGCTCGTATTCGGGTACCGGCTGGTCGAAGGTTATCTGCATACTCCGGATGAGCAGAGGAAAGACGAGATTATTCGAACGCTGCAGCAGATTTATGGGATGAAGGATATCGCTGTGACACGCTGATTCAGCATGATCCATAAATCTGTTATCCAGCAAAAAGACACTGGGGAGTAAATCCCCAGTGTCTTTTTTTATGCAATAGAGTTCTGCTTCAGCTCGCTCTTACAGCAGCTTGATAATGCCTTCCAGCTCGTCGACCAGACTTTTCGCCAGCTCGAAGTTCTTGTCTTTCAATGCCAGTTCGATCTTCATCTCCACGGCCTTTTTCTTCTGTTCCGTTTCCAGATAACCCCGATCGAAATGCCGGTTATAGATCATCTGTCTGAACTTGCGCATGCTCATTCTGCGGACCGTCTTGTTGTCGATGATCAGCACGTAATCCATGCCGTTAACGACCGAATAGAAATCGTGGGAGATCATGAGGATCGCGCCTTTGTAGTCCTGAATAGCCTGATCCAGCGCGATCTGCGAATAGAGGTCCAGATGGCTTGTCGGTTCGTCCAGCAGCAGCAGATTGGCCCCGCTGCCCGCGGCTTTCGCCAACTGGAGCATGTTTTTCTCCCCGCCGGACAGCGATTGTATCTTCTGCTCCAGAATCTCGCCTTCGAATCCGTATTCGAGCAGATGCGCCCGGATCTCGTCGTACGTCTTGAAGCCGGCATCGATAAATTCATTCAGAATCGTATTGGAATCCTGAAGCGTCTCGCCCTGCAGCTGGGAGAGATACGCCGGTTTGACCTCGTCGCTGACCTGAATCGCCGGATGTGTGCCGCGGAAAATATCGCGCAGCAGCGTCGTCTTCCCGGTGCCGTTCGGCCCGATCAGAGCGATCTTGTCCGTCGATTTGATCTCGAACGTCACATGTTCCAGCAGCAGCTCGTCGAAGGAGACGCTGTAGTCCTCGACATTGACCCACATGCTCTCTTCCGGCGCCTCGTCCATGCCCAAGCGGATGTTCGGCTGCTTGATATCGACGAACGGTTCTTTGAGACGGCGCGCTTCCAGTCTCTCCTGGAACCGAACCCGCGCTTTGAGCGCCCGGCCGCGCGATGCTTCCGAATTATACGTGGCGATCTCGCGCAGATTGTCGATAATGCCGTCGTAGCGCGCAATCTCTTCGGCTTCCGCCACCGTGATCTCCTGCAGCTCGATTTTCGTCTGGAGCAGGTAGAAGTTGTAATCGATGTAACGCCCGTCGAACTCCTGCAGTTCCGTATTCTCGAGGTGGATGATCTTGTTGAAGCAGTGATTAAGCAGATAGCGGTTGTGCGTGACGACGAGCAGCATGCCTTTGTGCGCGTTGATCAGTTTCTTGAGCGCATTAAGGTTCTCGAAGTCCAAGAAGACGTCCGGTTCGTCCATGATCAGCAGATCCGGGTGACTGAGCATTTCCTTCATGACCTGCACCAGCTTGAACTCGCCGCCGCTGAGCGCCGAGACGTCCGCATCTCTGAGCTTCATGAGGTTGGCCAGATTCAGCTGCTTGTTGATCGTGTTCTCGAAATTATCCCCGTCCATCGCTTCAAAAGCATCCAAAGCCAACTGGGACTTTTCCATCAGCGCATCCAGATCCGAACTCGTGGCCATCTCCGCATAAATCGCCGTGATTTCATCCTGCACCTTGATGAATTCTTCGCCGATATATTCGAACACGGTCATCGGGCGGCTCTTGTCGACCTGCGAGAACTGGCTGACATGCCCGATCGTAAAGCCCGGTTCGATCTCAAGCTTGCCTTCGAACAGATGTCTTTCCGGGTCCATCAGGATCTCGATCAGCGTGCTTTTGCCGCTGCCGCTGGTCCCGATGAAAGCGCAGTGCTGACCTTCTTCGAGCGTGAACGAGATATTGCTGTACAGCTCTTTTTGCGGAAAAGAGAACGATAAGTTTTCAACTTTTATCATAGTGTTACCTTTCTTGATAGCTGAAGTGGTGATTATTTTTAGGGAGGTATGGCGGAGCCTGAGGGTTATGTGTACCACTCTTCAGAGTAACACCGATTGGGTGGAAGTACAATTGGTTTGTGGGGAAGCTGTCCTGTCGAGAAAAAGCTTGCCGCTGGCCGCTAGGAACAGACGTGAAAGTCAGTTAAAATTTTTATATCAAATTCGGGGTCAGCCGTCCAAAAGGATGCCGAACCACCCGGACAGGAGGATGACGATGCAGCTCCCGGATTCCGTATATTCCGCGATTCAGAATCTATGCCGGCAGGGCGACGATTTGCAGCAGGCAGGCGATCTGGAATCAGCCAAGCAAAGCTACATCTCCGCTCTCCGCTTACTGCCCGGCCCTCATCAAGAATGGGAAGCAGCCGACGAGCTGACGCGGGCTTACATGGGCGGCGGGATCGGCATTTTCATGGAAGACGATCCGAAGTATCTGGCGTTTGTAGAGAAGAGAATCGGGATTTGAGCGTTGGTCCGTGCACAAGGCGGCACAGCCCGACTGCGCGAACTGTGCTATAATGACGGCGTCATTTGCGCGAGGCAGCATGACAATCTGACTTTAGGACGGTTCATATGAAAAGGTTCTTTACTATGCTGGCAGAGCCAAGACGATTAATGATTATGTTGGTCGGCAATATTTTTTTGGGTATGGGAATTAGTATTTTCAAACTGTCCGGCTTGGGGAACGATCCTTTTAGCGGCATGGTGATGGCCCTGGCGGATACGAGCGGGATCGAGTATGCCCGATTTCTGATCCTGCTCAACTTGTCTTTGTTTGTGATCCAGCTGATCGCGGGGCGGCGGTTTATCGGAATCGGCACCGTGGTCAACGCCGTATTTCTGGGCTACATCGTTACGTTTTTCTATAACATCTGGATCGACCTACCAGGCGAACCGCAGCTGCTGTGGCAGCGCGTAATCACGGTAGCGGTTGGCGTCGTCATCTGCAGTTTCGGCGTGTCCTTGTATCAGACATCCAACGTTGGCATCGCGCCTTACGATTGTCTATCGCTGATCATGAGAGACCGCTTCCCGCAAGTCAGCTATTTCTGGCATCGCATGTTCACGGACGCTCTCTGCGCGCTGATCTGCTTCCTGTTCGGAGGCATTATCGGGTTGGGGACGCTGGTGTCCATGTTCGGACTCGGACCGATCATTCATTTTTTCAATGTGCATGTTACGGAAAAGATACTGGGTGACCGACGTAAAGGCGGCAAGTCCATGAAAATACGGACGGAGCAGCGGTAGGTTGAACGAACAGGGTAGGGCGTGCAGCGCCAAATCAAAAGGCACCCTGCCGGGTGCCTCAACGTGTCGAGAAAGTATGATTCCGAGAGAAGCGAGGAGGCGAAGGGAGAAATTCAGTGAAGGAACGATAGTGTTCGCCTTTGTGGTGCAAGTTCATCCAAAATCAGGATATGAACTTGCACCGTTAATCGGGAAAATTCCGCTGAAATCCAATCTTTTTTCCCGATTTCAACACGCGACCTAAAGCCTTTCAAAGAAAGGCACATCGTAAGCATCCGCTAACGAATTTCTCCCGCAGCCGACGAGCTTCTACAACGAATAGGACTTTCTCGACAACCTGAGGCACCCTGCCGGGTGCCTTTTAACGTGCAGAGAACGTTTAATTTGTTTTATCGAAGGAATTTTCGCTGCGAATAATCCGGTTACCGGTCTTTGAACCGTTCGATCGCGGCCTCGCTGACCGGCTCGAACAGATTAATCAGATTGCCGTCCGGATCGCGCAGCAGCATCGACCGATTCCCCCACGGCATGGTCGTCGGTTCCTGCACCCATTGATCGACCCACGGCTTGAGACGCGCATACTCCGCTTCAATGTCTTCTACACGAAGCTCGATGATCACCGTGCGATTGGAGGCAGCTACCGCGGAATCGGCTCCAAATAACTGCGCGGTCTGAGAGTGACCGATAGCCAGCGTGCCCGAAGGCATAACGATTTCGGCGAATACGGGCGCTGGCCGCTCTGCCGCGATTCCCGTGACCTTTTCATAAAACTCGGCCAGACCGTCTACATTGTCCGTGATGATGCGTACAGATGCAAAATTCATAAACCATCATCCTTTCTGCGATTTGCGTATAAGTTCGGCTGTTTGGCACAACCGTGGCACACTCTGTTTTATCGATGAGTTGTGCGGGAACAGGTTCAATCATAAACAAACGCTGCTGACAGTATAGTGTCAGTAGCGTTTTGAGGTTTTCGAATTTTTTGCTTAGAACAACAGAAAGGGCTCGCCCTCCAAGTAAGACTTCAATATCGCTTGTACGAAAGGCTGGTCTTCAATTAACATTTCCATGTCCGACGCACTTTCCGCATAGAAGCTGTACGCTTCGATGATCGCGATGACCAGAAGGCTTTCGAGTTTCGAAACGGCGTCGTCTTCCAACTTTCTCACCACGCTATATCCTTCAATGAAAAAAGCTCTCTGCGGCGGATGCAGCCCCATAATCGCCTGCGTTATGTCGTATAGATGATAGCCGAACCCGCATCTGCCGAAATCGATCGGATAAGGTTCGTTATTCTGAAAAATGACGTTGCCCCTATGTAAGTCGGCATGGATGATCCCATAGTTGTGTTGATTTATTGCGAACGTCGCGATATGTGCTGCCGGTACCTGCTGCTCAACAAAGGCGAATATACACCGGCGATCGACGAACCCCGGGACGTGGAATCTTTTTGCGTTTTTTTTCGCGATGGCTTCGCCGAGGCATGCCCTGATGAGCGAAGAGCAAATCTAATCAAGAAAAGAGCCGTCCGAGAAAAGTTCGGGCGGCTCTTTTGGGCTGAGTTTCTCTTCGGATTCTGGATTATGATCAGGAGGTTGAAGACTACGCCTGGTAGGCCGTCTAAATGCAAAACCGGTTTATTCCGGAATATAAGGAAGATCCAGCATCTTCGGCACGTTGATCACATGCTGCTCGGTATACGTGCGGATGCCTTCTGTACCGTATTCGCGGCCAATCCCGGATTGCTTGAAGCCGCCAAACGGGAAGCGGACGTCCAGCCCCTGTACGGCAGCCGTATTGATCATGGTCGTTCCGGCTTCGAGCTGACGCGCCACGGAGATCGCCTCTTCTTCTGCTCCCCACACGGAACTCGTCAATCCGTAGATACTTTCGTTGTGGAGGCCAATCACCTGATCTTCGTCGTCAAAAGGCAGAATCGGAACCGTAGGACCGAACTGTTCTTCCACGACGATCGGATCATGCACATCGCAGCCCAACACAAGCGTAGGCTGGAGGTAGTATCCTTGGTCGAACACCTGCTGATCCAAGATTGTGCCGAGAGGAATAACCTTGGCCCCGCGCTGCTTCGCATCTTCGACCAAACCCAGCACGTACTCTTTTTGCTTCAGGTTGTTGACCGGACCTACCGTCGTATTTGGATCAAACGGATCGCCGATCCGAATCCAGCGATTGGCCGCCTCGATATATTTTTCCACGAACTGATCATAAATCGAACGGTGCACATACACGCGTTTGGCGATCATGCAGATCTGACCGGTCGTGAGGAAATTGGAAACGACAATCCGGCGCATGGCGCGTTCATCGTTCACGTCAAAACTCTCCAGGAAGATCGCCGCGTCATTGCCGCCAAGCTCAAGCGTCATATCCTTGATCGTTTCCGAAGCCGCTCTAATAATCCGCTTGGCCGTTTCGGTTCCGCCGGTAAAAGCGATCTTGGTTACATGAGGATTCGTGGTCAGTTCAACGCCCACATCCGCATCGCCATGAATCACATTGATGACACCCGCCGGGAACTCGCTCGCGATAATCTCGGCCACCTTCGCCGCCGCCAGCGGCGCATACGGACTTGGCTTCAAGACGATCGAGTTGCCCGCCAGCAGAGCCGGAGCGATCTTGATCGTCGACAGCGCAATCGGATAGTTCCACGGGCTGATCGCGGCCACCACGCCAATCGGATCGTAAGCCAGAATGGTTTTGCCGTTCTCATGCTCTTTGACCTCTGCTTGGAGAGCCGCTGCCGCTTCATTGCAGGCAAACTCCATCCACATCAACGAGACGTAAATCTCGCCGTGCGCATCGTACAGCGGCTTGCCGTGCTCTCGGGACAGCAGATGTACGATTTCGTTCTCGGCGGCTCTGATCTTCTCGATCGCTCTGCGCATTCTCGTTACGCGTTCTTCGATATCGGTTTTTTTCCACGTTTGAAAAGCTTGTGCCGCCGCTTCGATCGCTTCAACGGCTTGTTCCTTCGTGGTGACCGGGAAGTAGCCGACGATTTCTGCCGGGTTGGTCGGATTCTCTTTGGCAGACTGTGTAAGGGATTTTACATGCTGACCGTTAATCAAAGCTTCAACGGTAACCGGTTCCTGTCCTGCTTGAATGGTCATTGTAGATTCCCCCGTGATTTAGTTGGATGAGACGATCTTAACCCCAAACTTCTTCCGCAATTTCCTTCACGTAACGCAGCTTCCGCCACTGTTCGTCTTCCGTCAGAATATTGCCTTCTTCCGTCGACGAGAATCCGCACTGCGGGCTCAAGCACAGCTGCTCAAGCGGGACATAGGTGGCCGCCTCGGCAATCCGGGCTTTGATTTGTTCTTTGTCTTCCAGCTCGCCTGTTTTGGAAGTGAGCAGACCGAGCACGATCTTCAGATCTTTGCGATTCACATGCTTCAACGACTCGAAACTGCCGGAGCGTTCGTCGTCGAATTCCAAGAATAATCCGTCTACGTCCAAGCCGCCGAAGATCACCTCGGAAGCGTAATCGTAACCGCCCGTCGAGAAAAAATTGGATTTGTAGTTGCCGCGGCAAATATGCATCGTTACGACCAAATCAGCCGGTTTGTGAGCCAAAGATTCGTTGATCATGCGCTGCATCGTTTGCAGTTCTTCCGCCGGTTCCAGACCTTTGGCGCGCAGCTTGTCGTGACCCGCTTCCGAGAAGAGGTCCGCCCAGGCGGTATCATCCAACTGCAGGTAGCGGCATCCCGCGTCATAGAAAGCTTGAATGGCTTTTTGATACGCCGCAATCGTGTCCTGAAGGAACTGCTCACGGTCCGTATAGATATTGGCACCGTTCTCCAAGCGATAGACCAGCATGTTCGGGCTCGGAATGGTCTGTTTTGCCACCGCGCCGCCTGCATGCTTCTGTACGAACTTGAAATCTTCCAAGAAAGGATGCGCCGAGAAATCGACTTGGCCGATCACGCGAATTCCGCCTTTGCGCGTCTGCATATTGTGGAATTTCGGACCGTCTATTTGCTCATACAGTTCCACGCCGTCCAGACCGCCCAAGAAGTCGAAATGCCACCAGCTTCTGCGCAGTTCGCCATCGGTAACCGCCAGCACGCCGTTTTCCTTCTGCTTTTCGATGATGCGGATGATCTCCTGATCTTCTACGGCTCTTAGTTCTTCATGCGTGATGCTGCCGGATTTATATTGTTCGCGTGCCTGAGTTAAGTTGGCAGGACGTAAAAAGCTGCCTACATGGTCGTGTCGGAAAGGGATCATAGTCTGGTTCTCCTTCTGCCTGTTTAGTCTAATGAGTATACCATGCGGGAAAAGGATTCCTGTCATATGAAAAAAGCATGTCTAGTCATATGGTTGGGTGATAGCTGGGGGTTGGCATATATAGGTGCTACTCGAAGAATAGATGTTCCACTGCCGGATACTCAGCTAGCCAAAGCTTTATAAGTCTTTT
Organism: Saccharibacillus qingshengii; assembly: GCF_013185195.1. GTDB lineage: Bacteria > Bacillota > Bacilli > Paenibacillales > Paenibacillaceae > Saccharibacillus > Saccharibacillus qingshengii. Next base: position 1,645 of record NZ_JAAZWC010000011.1, on the reverse strand, counting down.
CAGCCCTGTTTCGTAGTATAGACCCAAATCCTATTCTCTTTATCGTAAGTTTTGAACAATTTCTGTTCTTGTACTAACTTCATTAGATAATGATTGTACGTTGAAGCTTCTTTTCTATGGATCAAAGCGGCAATCGTGCCCTTATCCAATGCTCTTACTGTACACAATTCAAGGATAACTTCCATCATCTCAGAACTCGTGGTTCTTTTCTTAACGTTTACTCTCTTCGCAATCGTTTGTAATGTTGGATCTTCTAAACCAGAATGTTGAACTAATCCTTCGTTATGTTGGGTTTCGTCTCTCTTACGTTGTACCGTTCTTTCACTATGTTGATTCTCTTCTTCCTTATGTTGTACGCTCTCTGCACTATGTGGGGCATCAGCTGTAGGAAGTTGAATGTTAGGACCGTTATGTTGTTCTATTCCAACCCCAATTGCCTCTTTGAATAAATCTGAGAGTCCATAACTGGTCCATCTATTTTTGCCTTGAGGAACGAGCAATCCTTCTTCGACTAGATGAGAAAGAAGCCGATTCAGTATTTGAGAATTCTGATCCAACAGGACTTGAAGTCGTCTATTCGTGACAAACTTCTCCTGATGAGCCGTAACTAGAGCCAAGATCTCTTCCTTTTCCAACCGTTCGAAGCGCTCTCCTAAACATTTTCCCAAGAAGTTCACACTTTCTTCTGGTAGCAAAGATACACTGAGCATAGTCAAAATAGTGCGGTCCGGTTGTACTTCTTCATTAATCTCCGGAATTCGCCAATGCTGTTCATTCCAAGCTTGAACGATTGCCGGTATTCCTGAACCTGCACGTTCTCCCAGTCCAATTAGCGTAAACATTTTAAACAGGTTCGAATTTCTCGGATCGCTTACGCCTCCTTTCATCGCCTGTGAAATAGAAACCCTCATATTTCCAGGATTATGAAACTGGAATCTTGTCGGATATTTTTCAATAACAATTCCTCTGTCGCCATAAAAATCGGCATGTAGCAGAGTATTGGCTAACGCTTCACGAAGCGCTATATGTATATTTGTATCCTGCTGCCTCAGCAAGTCAATGGTATGGAAAGGAATATTCACGCCTTCTGTGAGCCGATTAATAACTTTGAAGAAGAACTCGTATATATTTCCGGCCCAGGTTCCATCATTGGAGACAATCCGGTGGGACCAACGACCAGATATCTCCTTTCTTGAATACTCCCGGTAGTCTAAAAAATATTGCGGAAACTCGTCCAGAATCATTCTTTCTTTACCAAACATGAGGAGGCCGGCTGCGGTTAATCCTTCTACCTTACTTTGTCGATTTCTTCCCATGCCCCGATCTCAGTTAGAAAATCCGTAATTTCTTTGGCGAGAAAAGGATGCTGCGGTTTGAGCGAAGCCAATCTTGAACGATAACTTTTTACGGATTCTAAATCGAGATCTTCCAGTGTAAATTCTTCAAGAACTTTACGATCCTGCGTTTCATCGGATTGATCGGCGAGCATCGCCCTTACTTCACGTTCCGAACATTTATAATCACCTTCATAGTTTCTCTTATAGGAACCGGTAAGTGGATTGAATCCAATATGACGGATTGTCAATCCAAGTGCAACACTTCGTCCTGAAACGATTCGTGTGTAGACTTCCAGCCTAGACATTTG
>NZ_JAAZWC010000010.1 GCF_013185195.1 Saccharibacillus qingshengii | reverse complement strand
ACGCAATCGCTGTGATTCCCAGCAAGAAAAATCGCCGTGTAAAGCAGCCTTACGACCGTAGTGTTTATAAAGAACGACACTTGGTCGAATGCTTTTTCAATAAAATGAAAAACTACCGACGCCTAGCGACTCGTTATGATAAGACAGCGAGCATGTTCAAGGCTTTTTTAGCTTTAATTTCGATTCGGATCTGGCTTAAATAGGTTTGCGTACAGGCCCTAGAGGAATAGACATTTTAGCCTTGGGACACGGAGACGGTTTGGTTCAATTGGGAACTCAAAACGATGTTGTATTTAGCGCAAAATATGACGCAACTATTATGCTGGGTGGAACTGTGAATACGAATATTCAACCGATTAGCTATAAGACCAGAAAAACCGACAGCGGCGGTAGTATGGTCAGCTTCAAATTACCTGAATCTTCTTTAAACTTTCTTGCTCAAAATGCTCGCGGTTATATGAGTTATCATACTAAAGTGAGTAACACTAACGAGACTATAACTTCAGTCAGCGGTTATTATAAACACAAAGTTAAAAATTTGAGTGTCACGCCTACAATAAATTGGCCGCTAGGCGGGGGATTGACGATTTCTTCTTCAAACACATATGTTGACGAGACTCCCCCTCCATATTTTAGTCTAGAGATTAAATAAGTTATAATGAAGACGTACAATTTTCGTACGTCTTTTTATTTCGGAGGTTTATATGACAAAAAGAAAAACGATTTTAATAGCCGGATTACTTTTTTTAATGATTGCCGCTGTATGGATTTCATATTTATTGATTGAGCGAGACAGGGTCAAAGATCCTTGGATCATGCCTGAGCCGAATATCGAAGTTCAGACGCAGAGCGTCAAAAATCTTACTTTCTCGCTTCGCAATGCCTCTTATACGGATGAGAAAATATCGCTTGGCATCGAGGTTACAGGCGGAGGACAAGCCGAAAACGATCTGGGGTACCAGTTGTATGACGGCGACCGGAAGTTTGCTTCTTCGGTGGGCGGCTTCATTCATAACCTCGGCGATCAGCATGAATACGTGACGGTCGAAACCGATGAAGTTTCAGATCTATCCGATCCTCTGGATCTGCACGTAAAGATTTTGGCCAGAAGCAATCCGCTGGAACTTCATGATTTAAATGCGGATTTCCACCTTGAATTGGCTAAACAGAAATAGGCGCGAGCTTTCTCGCTATTCTCAAGCAGGATCTTGGACGGCTTTTTCGCCCTTTTTCACCGGGGAAAACGATCACAGCTTCAAAGAGTTCAAGGGAATGAGCCTGTATCTATCTGGTGTGGGAAGCGGCAGACAGAACCACGAATAAGGCAGTACCCTGATACGGGGCACGCACGATGCGATGGCTGCGGCGCTGCTTACACGGCGGGGTTCGAAGTAAGGGAATCTATCCCCATCGAAAACACAAAAAACCGAACCTTGAATAAGGTTCGGTTTTTTACGTTTAAATCGATCCATTCCTATTGGCAAGCCTACACCTTTCTGGCTGCCGGGCGCGTACAAACTTCGATCTTACTCCTCCTGCGCCGCCGCCAGTGCGCCGCTCTGCTTGACCGTCTGGATCGACAGGTTCAAGCCGTAGTTTCCGTGCGCCAGGAGCGCGTTCAGGAAATCGTTCAGCTGCTCCTGGGATCGGACCTTCAGCGTCAGATGGTAGCAGCCTTCTCCCGAGATCCGGTGGGCTTCGATGACTTCGTTCCGTTCGGTAATAAAGGTGACAAAAGACTTGTGATCCGCTGTATTCATCGTAAGGACAACAAATGCGGTGTAAGCCAGCCCAAGCTTCAGTTCATCGACGATCAAGGAGTACGAACGGATGATGCCGCCGTCCTCCAGCTTTTTGATCCGATTGCCAACCGCCTGCCCCGTCATATGGATCTGTTCGCCGAGCTCTTTCCATTGGATGCGCGAGTTTTCGGTCAAGAGTCGAAGAATCTGATAATCGGTATGATCAAGCTGCATGGGGTAATCCTTTCGCGGTGAAATAGTTTGATCCAAAATCGTTTCGTCAAAGGATCGATCCAAATCGGAAGATTGCTTATCATAATTCTATCCGATCAAAAGGAGAGTGATCAAATGAATATTCAATTGATTCGTAACGCAACGCTTATTGTGCAAGATCAAGTGCATCAGGTTTTCATTCCGGTCGAGCACGATCGGGTCAAAGAATTGGCAAACCTGATGGACTCGATCCCTCCGATCTTCGCGGAACTGACACAGCAGATCGTGGTTCATGCCGAGAAGCAGCTGCGGGTTAAACTGAGTACAAGCGTTTATTTTACTTTGATGGATCATCTGAATTTTGCGGTGGAACGATTTCATCAAGGCATTAACATTACCAACAAAGTCTATTGGGAAATCAAAAACTATTATCCGGATGAATTTCAAGTGGGCCAGTACGCTCTGAAGCAGGTAAACGAAGCATTGTCGGTCGAGCTGCCTGTAGAAGAAGCGGCCAATATCGCGTTCCACCTGATCAATGCCCAAGGCGAACAGAGCGAATCTCCGAACGGCGTACGGTATGCCAAAATGATCGGAAGTATCGTGAACCTGGCGAGATACAATTTCCATATCGATCTCGAAATGGACAACGTGCACTATACCCGCTTCATTACCCATGTCAAATTTTTCGTGGAGCGTTTCTTCTCGGATCAAATGCTGCACGATAGCGACAATGCTTTGTTCGACCAGATCGCCGGGCTGTATCCGCAGGCGATGCTGGGTGCGCTCAAGATCAAAGACTATATCGAGCAGGTCTACGGCAAACCGGTTCCGAACGACGAACTGGCGTATCTGGCCGTCCATATCCAGCGGCTGATGCGCTACAACCAGATCGAGTAAAGCACGTTTTCGATGTACATTTGGGGAAGTGAAAAGCTCCGTCTCTTCGTTAGGAAGAGGCGGAGCTTTTGTAGTTTGGCGGATTGGCGCGAACCAAGTCGTCTGCGCGTATCGTCTGCCGGCCGTGTTCCGGAAGTTCCGCTCCCGTCTACATGCTGGACAAGCCGGTTCGTTCAAACCCCTTTTTCAATCAAACGCCAGATCCGCTCGAACCGTTCTTCATAGTCCGGCAGGTTCCAGGTGTCTTTGAACGAAGGAAGGGTAAATACCGCAAAAGCGGACAGGATGGCTTCGGCGCGTTCAAAACCGGGGTCGCCGTAGTCCATCAGGTCGTCGACGAACCGGTACGCATTGTGGAGAACTTCTTTCAGCACAAGCGGATGGTCGTCCACATACTGCGTGTTTAGCGCGAACATCTTCGGATTTTCGCGATAAGCACGCTTTTTGGCGTTGGCAAAAGCCCAAAGCCAGTCGTGCAGCCGTTCTGTCGGATCGGCCGGATCGATCGGATCCAGTATAATCTGCTCCGAGATCATGCGCTCAAACCAGCTTTTGGCTACGGCCGTCCAGAGCTGCTGTTTGTTTTTGAAATGCTTATAGAGGGCGGCATGCGTAATATGCAGTTCATCCGCAATCTGCGACAAGGTCACTTCGGATTTCTCCGTACGTTCGATCAGCGCCTCGGCGGTTGTGACAATAAGTTCCTGGGTGATTCTGCTCATGGATTCAACGCTTCTTTCCGGAGTGGATGTGGGGTTCGGCGCAGGGCCGTAAGGCTTCCATTTTAACATACACCAATAAAGTAACAAATGTTGACTTTTGTAACTCAAAAGATTATGCTTGCGATAAAGTTACAAAATCAAAAAAATGTTACTTAGATATTTAATCATTCAGGAGGTTGTTCAGCATGAAAGCTGCCCAGATTACCAAATATGCCAAGAAATTTACGGTAGCCGTGAACGAGATCCCGGTGCCTGAAATAAACGATCGCGAAGTGTTGGTCAAAGTGAAAGCGGCGGCGGTCAACCCTCTCGAACTGCTGATCGCGACGGGCAGTGTCAAGCTGATCCAGGATTACAAGTTTCCGCTGACGCTCGGCAACGAACTGACGGGCATCATCGAAAAAGTCGGCAAAAACGTCCGCGGCTTCCAAGTAGGCGATGCCATCTATGCGCGTCTGCCGCTGCGCAAAATAGGCGCTTTCGCGGAATACGCCGCGATCGACGCCGAAGCAATCGCGCCGCTGCCGGCCCACCTGGATTTTGTCACCGGAGCTGCGGCGGCTCTGACCGGATTGACCGCTTACCAAGGCCTGCTCGAAGAATTGGAAGCCCGCCCCGGCCAAACTCTTTTTATCCCCGGCGGCTCCGGCTCGTTCGGCCAAATGGCGATCCCGATCGCCAAAAGCATGGGGCTTCGCGTGATCGTAAGCGGCAGCGCGAGCGCCCGCGAACGCACGATTGCCGCGGGAGCGGATCGCTACATCGACTACAAGACCGAAAATTACTGGGAGATGCTCCAAGAGGTCGACCATGTGATCGATACGCTGGGCCCCGATGAATTCGAACGCGAACTGTCGGTTGTCAAACCGGGCGGGCGATTGCTGTCCCTGCGGACAAGCCCCAACAAACGGTTTGCCGAAGATCTGGGTCTGCCGTTCTGGAAACAAAAACTGTTCGGTCTCGCCGGAGCCAAATACGATCGCCGGGCGGGCAAGAAAAACGTGCAGTACCGCTTCATCTTCGTCCGCAGCGACGGGCAGCAGCTGCGCGAAGTCTCGCGCATCATCGAAGAGAGCGGCATCGTACCGGCCGTTGACCCGACCGAATTCCGGATCGGGCAGATCCATAAAGCGCTGAGTCTGGTCGCGAACGGCCATCCCCAAGGCAAAGTCATCATCCGGTTCTAAGCAAACCGTATATAAGCCTAAGAAAGAGGTTAACCCCTTATGAAATTAGCAAATCGAACCATACTCGTCACAGGCGGCACGTCGGGTATCGGCTTGGCGTTCGCGCAGCGCTTCCTGCAAATGGGCAATACGGTCATCGTCACGGGACGCTCCCTGCAGCGGATCGAAGAGGCTGTAGCCGGGAGCCCCGGACTGATCGGCCTGGCAGCGGATGTTAGCGACCCGGATAGCGTGGCGAAGCTTGCCGAGACGCTGCGCGCCGACTATCCGACACTTGATATCGTGTTCAACAATGCGGGGATCATGCACGAATACGATCTGTTCGACGAACGGATCACCGCCGGTCAGCTGGCTGCCGAAATCAATACGAACCTAACCGGCACCGTCTATGTGACCCAGGCGCTGCTGCCTCTGCTCGCGGCGCGGCCCGAAGCCATGATCGTGAACGTCAGCTCGCTGCTGGCCAGCGTCAGCGTGGCGAACGCGCCGACATACTCGGCGACCAAGGCGGGGGTGCATATGTTCAGCGATGCGCTGCGCGAGCAGATGCGGGAATCCGGGGCATGGAGCGCGACAAGCTGCGCGTAAACGCCGGATTCACCAAAATCATGCGCTTTTCGATGAAGGTTGCGCCGGACTTTATTACGCATACGTGGGCCAAGACGATTTTGAAATCGAATTGAGGTCGAATGAATGTTCCCGAATGAAAGGCCTAGGCGCAAGGAAAATCTGCGGCAGTCCTTGAACTCGTGCTAAAATAGAGGATCGGAGCAGCGAAGGGCGGGACAATCCCGCTTCGCGAATCCGATCCTCTTTTTCATGTTGAAGCTTCATTCCATTTTCTTATTCATATTTGATACAAGTATAGGAGGACCCTTATGTCCTGGAGCAAATTGCAGCAGCAGCTGGAGAGCTTTCTCGCGCCCGCGTTAAAAGGCACGGTTGAATACCGGTCGACCAGCTATCGTTACGTTCCCGATAAAGCCGGTACCTGCCACATCACGGTGGACAAGAAGAATATTCTCAACATGGGCGACAAGTCCAACTTTATCCGCTGGTATCAGAGTGAGATCGAGATCAAGAACGATCCGAGCCTCGATATTCCGGTCACCGAAGCGGAGATCGAAGCCGTTCGCGCCAGCGCCAAAGGCCCGATCCCGGAAGAGCGCCTGAAAGTGATGGCCGCAAGCCGCAAGTCGACCGAGCATGCCAAAGAACTGTTAGCCGCGCAGGCGGCGCTGACCAAATCGAACTTTGTCGCGACGGCGAACAAGTTCCTGGCTTCTTCTATTGAAGAAAGTCTGGAGAGCCGCGATATTCTGCTGAATATCCTGGCTATAGTCGATAAGCGTGTCGGCAAAAAGCGTATTGTGAACATGTCCGAATCGGTCAAGCTGAAACATCCGATCGTGCAGTATTTTTACGAGCTGCGGCGCCGGACGGTGTAAGACTATTTCTTTTTCAATGGATCATGATCAACATCTTGTAGTTTAACCAGACGTTCAGGCCGGTTAAGAATAGGTCAGTTAAGAACTGTACGAGAAGATAGCAGGTAGAAACCTGAATCGCTGATTTTGTGAGAGCAGAGTACGAATTAAATTAATTGTGCTGGGAGATGGCAAGAGTATTCGTCTTAGTCATCAAATTTTTTAAGATACGAGCCTACTCGTGTCTTTTTTTTGTAAAAATGGATTAAAATAAATGTAAAAAACGTTGGAGGAATCTTTACCATGCAAAATGAAAGTAAAGATAAAATTGTTTTTGATATCGAGGCTGTGCTCGCTTCTCTGGCGCGAAAACGACCAATTTTTCATAACGAAGCCGATTTTCAACATGCCCTGGCTTGGGAGATTAAAGAGCTTTATGCCTGCACTATTCGTCTGGAAAAAAGATTAGATCTTTATTCTGGAAAAAAGAGTTACCTGGATATCTGGTTGAATGTTCAAGGTTTCATTTATGGAATTGAATTGAAATACAAAATACGTGGGTCAAAGTATATCCATGAGGGTGAAACATTTTCTTTGTTAAATCAGGGGGCACATGACATAGGTCGTTATGATGTAGCTAAAGATCTACAGAGACTTGAACAGATGGCTAAGTCGGAACATATCGATGAAGGAATTATAATTTTTCTGACTAATGATGCGGCGTATTATCGTGAACCCGTGATTAATAAGTCTACAGCAGATGCTCAATTTCGTTTGCATGAAGGTAAAGTATTGACGGGCGTAATGAAATGGAGTCAGAGTACCGGAGCCGGTACAATGAAAGGGAGAACAGAACCGATCGTTTTATATGGAAATTACTCTTTGAAATGGAATGATTATAAGGGCGAAGAAGAGTCGGGTATTCAATTAAAAATGCTGCTTATACCCGTACAACGCAGCGGCTTATTGACTGGAAATGAGCCGTTTCACAAAACGGACGAATCGACTGATGTTATTGTCAAAGACTCCTCTTATGCATCAGGTCCGGCAGAGCGAGCAAGGGCATATATTAGAGAACAACTTCGTATTGCTGGAGAAAACGGGGAGCTGCATCTCGATCTAGTATCCGGTGATATTCATCGGGCTTTGAGTCTTCAAAACAGTATGCCCTCTGTATGCCAAGCCATGATAAGTGTTTCAGAATATCGCTTCGAAGTTCTGCGCGATGCTCCAAGTGGAAAAACATCGGCTAAGAAGCTCCGATATTGGCTTGTGCAAAATGAATTATAAAAATAAAAGTTTATCCAACTGTTTAAAAGCCCGGCTGCACTGTTATGGAGTCCGGGCTTTTGATTGTATAAATTCACAGACTCTGACTACTTAACTCACCGCAAAATGCACGACCGCGCTGTACAGCATCTTGTTGCGGATCGGGTCGAATGTGACTTGGTGCTGGACGTGCTTCACCCGAAGCAGCAGTCCTTTGTTGATCTCGATGCGTTCGTCGATTGCACGTTCGAGCTCGCGGAAGTCGTAGGTTTGCAGGCATTCGACTTTGTCTTTGATCATGTCCAGAATGATTCCCATGCGGTTGCAGATCTCCTTTTCGAGGCGTCTATTATTGAGGGGTTCGCCTATTCGGCCGCGGATTCGTCCATGTGCTCGATTCCCCATTCCTGCAGGTGCAGCAGGATCGAAGTCAGGCTTTTTCCTTTTGGCGTCAACGAGTATTCGACTTTGGGCGGGACCTCCGGATAGACGGTACGGTCGATCAATCCGTCTTGTTCGAGTTCGCGCAGCTGCCGGGTCAGCGTGCGATGCGTGACCGAACCGAGCAGGCGCTGCAGTTCGTTGAAGCGGACCGTTTCGCGCGTCAGCAGTTGATACAAGACCAGCAGCTTCCATTTGCCGCCGATCAGGTTGACCGTGAATTCGACCGGGCAGCTGCTGCACGAATCAAGCGTTCGAAGTTCCATCCCATCACCTCCATGGTATCCCGCGGGATACGTAATATCTACAAAGTGCGTACTTACATAAAGTTTACTTGTTTCTTATGATAAGTACAACGGCAGATTCGAAATCGGCCTAACCGATACTTGGAAAAGGGGTTATGAAATGACGGAAACTATTTTGGTGTATGGGGCTTCGGGTGTGCAGGGCGGAGCCGTAGCACGTTTGCTCGTGAAGCAGGGGAAGAAGGTCCGGACGATCACGCGTCAGGAGAAAAGTGCGGCGGCACTGCGGGAACAAGGGATCGAAGCTTCGATCGGCGATCTGGGCGACGCGGAATTTCTCGCTTCGGTCAATAAAGGCGCGGACAAGGTGTTCATCAACATGCCGATCGAGTTCGACTCCGCCAAGCTGACGGCCTACTTTATGAATTCGATCGAAGCGGCCAAGGCAGGCGGCGCGAAACTGATCGTGATCAACACGAACGGTTTCCTGCCGACCGAACCGGTCAGCGCGGAAAACCTGGATCTCAAGCGCCGCATGATCGAATCCGCCCAGGCCAGCGGCATTCCGTGTATCGTCGTGAAGCCGACCCTGTATCTGGAAAACCTGCTTATCCCGGGCCTGGTCTCGAACGGCGTGTTCGCTTACCCGGTTCCGGCCGACAAGCCGATCGCGTGGGTCAGTTCGGAAGACGCGGCGCAGTATCATGCCCATGCGCTGAACCATCCGGAACTTGCGGGCCGGACGCTGATCGCGGCCGGAGCCGAAGGTCTGACGGGCAATCAGATGGCTGAGCGGTTCAGCGAACTGACAGGCGAGACCGTCCACTTCCATTCGCTGGCGTTCGACGATTTCCAGGGGGCGCTGACGCCGGTACTGGGCGAAGCACAGGCCGCGGGCGTAGCCGATTTCTATCGCTGGATCGGCGCCAATATCGACACGCTGAGCCAAGCGGAAGGATCCGAAGTATCCGGCCTGCACTTGATGCCGATGTCGGAATGGCTGAAGCAGCCGAGCGTTGCGCCGGCGTTCCGTGGGTAACGGCAAGCGGTAAATACTCAAGCGCAATCGATTCGTCCGATCCATAAGGACATGCGTCGTTGACACCCTTTCTCCGTGCTTATACAATGCCTTCTATGATTATTCATAGTCTGCACGGAAAAGGAGAACTTACATTCATGCTGCAAAACCCCACGGGCCGCGAACGTCTCGGCCTTGCCCTGCTGTTGTCCACGCTTGGCATTCTAGGTCCGCTCAACATCGATATGTACCTGCCGAGCTTTCCCGGCATCGCCCTGGATCTCGGCGCCCAAGCGTCGCTCGTCCAGCTCAGTCTGACCGCCTGCCTGATCGGCCTTGCGATCGGCCAGATCATCGTCGGTCCGATCAGTGACGCGCGGGGGCGGCGCGGACCGCTGCTGATCTCGCTGCTGCTGTTCGCCGCTTCGTCCGTCATGTGCGCGCTGTCGACCAGCATCGAGATGCTGATCGCGGCGCGTTTCCTGCAGGGCTTGACCGCTTCGGGGGGGATCGTCCTGTCCCGGGCTATCGTGCGCGACGTATTCAGCGGCCGCGAACTGACGCAGTTCTTCTCGCTGCTGATGGTCATCAACGCCGTCGCGCCGCTGCTTGCGCCGATCGCCGGCGGGGTTGTGCTGCTGCTGCCGGGCTCAAGCTGGCACACCATTTTCTATGTGCTGGGCCTGCTCGGTTTTCTGATCCTGCTCACCGTCGGCTTCAAGCTCAAGGAGACGCTGCCGCCGGAGAAAAGGGTGCCGAGTACGATCGGCCATTCGCTTCGCACGATGGGCAGCCTGATGAAAGACCGTTCGTTCATGGGCTATGCCCTGACGCTCGGATTTATTCACGGAGGCAGCTTCGCTTATGTGTCGGGCACGCCGTTCGTGTATCAAGAGATTTACGGCGTCTCGCCGCAGACATTCAGTATCCTGTTCGGGATCAACGGGATCGCGATTATCGCGGGCAGCTTCATTATCGGACGTTTCAGCCGGGTCGTCTCCGAACGCAGTCTGCTGCGGATCGGCGTGATTACGGCATCGAGCGCCACGCTGCTGCTGCTGATCGCGACGATCGTTCAGGGACCTCTGTTCACGATCGTCGTGCCGCTGTTTATCTATATGATTACGATCGGGATCACGGCGACCAGTACATTTACGCTTGCGATCGCGCGCCAGGGCCACCGGGCGGGCAGCGCAAGCGCCGTGCTCGGCTTGTTCCCGCTGCTGATCGGCTCGCTCGTCTCGCCGCTTGTCGGCCTTGACGAGACGACGCCCGTACCGATGGGGGCTCTCTTATTCGGGACGGCCCTGCTCGGAGCGGCTGCATTTTTCGCTTTGACGCGAGAGGACAAGAATCCTTTATAACGATCATTGAACCGCGCAGACGGAGTCTGTGCGGTTTTTTTGTGGAATCTTCCCGGCTTTCTGAAAATTTCATTGACACTTCCCGGTTCGCGCATTTACAATTCCTTCTAGGATTGATACCGGAATCCAGTCCACCGGTAAGGGCTTGTCCTCGCAGCATGGCGGAACGAAAATGGGACACGGGGAGATGAAGAAATGATCGTAAGGAAAACGGAATACATACAAGAAGTAGGCCTGGTTCGGGTAGTCGCCTGCCTGAGTATCATTTTGCTTCATTCCATACAGTTTACGATCGGATTCGAATGGACGGAAGGCTCACCCCTGTTGGATTATGCTTTGTTGACCGCAGCCGGTATTCTTGCTTTCGGTACGCCCGCGTTTGTTTTTATTTCCGAACTGCTGCTGTCCCACTCCTATCCGGACCGCTTCCCCAAAGCTTTTTACAAAAAAAGAATTCTGATGATCCTTACTCCGTTTGCGTGTATGGCTGTTTTTTATGCGATTTTTGCGAATTATGACGATCCGGGCCGTCTTCCGTATGTCGTGGTACTGAACTTGATGGGCGATTATCACGGTTGGTTTGTGCTGGTCGTCTTCCAGTTCTATGTGCTGCACCGGCTGTTCACCAAATTCCTGTCTCGGATCCCCGCCAAAGTCGTGCTGGCTGCGGCTTTTGTGATCAATGCGGCGTATCTGGCTTTCTTTAACTTCGTGGAACAGCCTTCCGGCGGCCGATTGGTCTCGTTCGTCTGGGAGAGAGGCTATTGGGTTCCGTTTCTCGGCTGGATTTTCTACTTTTGCCTGGCTTATTACTGCGGGAGACGATATGACGATTTCCTGGCGGCGCTCGACCGGTACAAGAGAGGGATCGTGATCGGCACGCTGCTGGCCGCTGCGCCTGTGCTGTTCGTCAACACCTTGAATGTGCTCGGTTTCGGTTCCAAAAGAGTCGATATGCTGCCGCTCAGCCTTATGCTGATTCTGCTGCTGTTTCTCATCGCTTCCAAAGCAAAGATCCGATCCAGGTGGCTGGATCTGATCGACAGCTGTTCATTTGGCATCTATCTGATCCATTATTTCTATCTGATGCTCTACAGCGGACTGCTGGACCGTACGGCCGACCTCGGCTACTTCGAAATCCCGATCTTGTTTGCCGCCGCGCTGATTTCTTCGATCGTGACCGTTCTTGCGGTCAACAAACTTCCGTTCGGCAAGTATATATTGGGCAGGGCGGGAGGAAGAACGGGTCGAAACGGTTCACCGGGTCTCGCAGCTCCTCAAAAGGCTCAAGGATAGCGGAACGCCAGAAATATTTTTGTCTGTTCAAACAAGACAGGTAGGCTGAACGTTATGGCGTGGAATTTGATTTGGCAGGAAACAGGTTGAAGGTTTGTCTTTTCCCAATGGACATCCGTCCTACGTGCAAAAGATTCCTAGGCAAACAGCGTGATCTTTCCGGTTGTTTTTTCAAAAAGCCTGTCATAGAATTTGCTGGTGCGATTCGGCGAAGCTTTAGTGCATAAGGTCTCAAGCGCACGCCGGATCCGAAACGAAACAGCGAATGGACATGGGGGCATAAGGAATGGAAGAGAAACAATTGAGCCGGGGGCTGAAAGCCCGGCATATCGAGCTGATTGCGCTGGGAGGAACGATCGGGGTCGGCCTGTTCATGGGTTCTTCAAGTACGATCCAGTGGGCGGGGCCTTCGGTGCTGCTGGCCTACATGCTGGCGGGACTGGTCATGTTTCTGGTGATGCGGATCATGGGGGAGATGCTGATTGCCGAACCGGTGACCGGATCGTTCGCTACTTTCGCGCATAAATATATCCATCCGGTCGCGGGTTACCTGACGGCCTGGAGTTACTGGTTCCTGTGGGTGACGGTTGGCATGTCCGAGGTGACGGCGATCGGCATCTACTTCGGCTATTGGTACCCCGATATTCCGCAGTGGATTCCGGCGCTTGTCGGCGTAGGCATTATTGCGGCGGCGAACCTGGCGGCGGTGAAGTTCTACGGCGAATTCGAATTCTGGTTTGCGATGATCAAGGTCGTGGCGATCGCGGCGATGCTCATTCTCGGCACAGGCCTGATCTTCTTCGGCTGGGGCAACGACGGCGTACCGATCGGCTTCGAGAATCTGTATGCGCATGGCGGATTTTTTGCGGGCGGGTTAAAAGGGTTCCTGTTCGCGCTCTGCATCGTCACGGCGGCTTATCAGGGCATCGAGATGATCGGCATCACGGCAGGCGAAGCGGAGAATCCCAAAGTCACGCTGAAGCGTGCGATCAAAAATATCGTTTGGCGGATTCTTGTGTTTTACGTAGGCGCGATCTTCGTGATCGTCACTATATATCCGTGGAACGAGGTCGGCGTGACGGGAAGTCCCTTCGTGCTGACCTTCTCCAAAGTCGGCATCGTCGCGGCGGCGGGGATTATCAACTTTGTCGTATTGACGGCGGCAATGTCCGGCTGCAACAGCGGCATTTACAGTGCGGGGCGGATGCTGTTCACGCTGGCGGAGAACGGACAGGCGCCGAAATTTTTCGGAAAAATCTCCAACAGCGGCGTTCCGCGCAACAGCATCATGACGACGATTGGGCTGCTGCTGATCGGCGTCCTGCTGAATTATCTGATGCCGGACTCCAAGCTGTTTCTGTACATCTACAGCGCAAGCATTCTGCCGGGCATGATTCCGTGGTTCGCGATGGCGATCGGACAGTTCCGCTTCCGGCAGGAGCATGCGGGCGAGATGGCCGACCATCCGTTCAAGTCGCTTTTTTTTCCGGCGGCGAACTATTTCGTCATCGTCTTCCTGCTGCTGGTGCTGGTGGGGATGGTCATCAACACGGACACGCGAATTCCTCTTGCGGTCGGCGCGGGATTCATTCTGATTATGCTCGGCGCGTACTATTTGCTGGGGATGCACAAGAAATCCGGGAACGCGCACGGAGGGTCGGCCAAGTAACGGAGAAGTCCCAACCACGGACATTCGCCGATAAAGGAAAAAGATCTTATTCAGGATTATCGGGATCTGCCGATATGAAGAGTAAGATCTTTTTTATTACCGGAAGGATGGTTCCTTATGCTTAAGCGATTGCGATTCAATAACATGCCGCTCAGTTTCAAAATGTTCCTGCCTCTTGCCCCTCCTCTGCTTGCGCTCATCTTGTTGGCGGCCCTATCGGTCAGCCTGGTCTCGCAGCTCTCGGACCGCCTGATCGATCGGTTGTACAACGAAGCGCATGAGAGCATCTCCTGGCTGCTTAATGCGGACCGCGACTTCTATCAGGCGCTGACCGAACAGCAGAATATGGCGGCCTCCGCCGGTGAGCCGTCTGCGGATCTGCAGGCGAGCTTCGACGAAAATGTAGCCCAGACCGAAGAACGCGTCCTTAAAGCGGAAGCGATCATGAAAGCGAATGCGCAGCGGTTCGAAGGCTACACGCACCCGGATTCCGGCAAGACCGCTTTTGCCTTGTTCGACGATTTCAAAACGCAGTTCGCTGCCTGGAAAGCAAACGGTGCGGCAGGCTCGATGGAGCAGTTCGACGCGGCCCGCGACGATATCAACCAGATCGAAGAAATTCTGGATCTGTACAGTGTCGATATCATTGCCGAGAGTACCGCGTATCAGCAGCAGATTCAACGGACGATCTGGATTGTTCTGGCAGCGGCCATGGTTGTCTCGGCTGCCGTAGGCGCTCTGGTTATCCGCAATGTCCGTCTGCGCACCCGGATTGCCGTCGGTCTAATCCGCAAGACGGCGGATCTCGATCTGAAGTACGATAACAGCTACGAACGCTTCCTGGAAGAAGGCGACGAGTTCGCCGTGCTGATCCAGGCAGAAGCCGAAGCGCGCAAACAGTTCCGCAGCATCATCGAAGATGTACGGCGGGAAAGCCACGACATCGAGCATGTGATGGAAGGCGTCGCGGTGCGGATGAGTCAGCTGGACGACAGCGTGCAGGATATTTCCGCGACGACGCAGCAGCTGTCGGCAGGGATGGAGCAGACGTCGTTCTCGACGCAGAACATGAGCGGAACTTCGTCGGAGATCGGACGTGCCCTGGAATCGATTGCGGTCAAAGCCCAGGAAGGCGCCCGTACCTCGGAACAGCTGAGCGTCCGTGCCGCAGAGCTCAGGGCGACGTTCCAGCAGTCGTACCAAGAAGGCACCTCTTCGTATGAAGAAGTCAAAGTCAAACTGGAAAAAGCGATGGAAGAGTCCCGGGCGGTCGAGCAGATCACCCTGCTGGCCGAGTCGATTCTCCAGATTACGGCCCAGACCAATCTGCTGTCGCTCAACGCTTCGATCGAAGCGGCAAGAGCGGGCGAAGCCGGGCGCGGATTTGCGGTCGTAGCGGCGGAAATCCGCAAGCTGGCGGAAGATTCCAAGCAGGCGGCCGACAAGATCCAGGAAGTGACCGGAGCCGTGCTTCATTCGGTTGGAAGCCTGAAGTCGAACTCGGAAAGCCTGCTGGTCTTTTTTGCCGAGAGTGTCCAGCACGATTATGCCCTGATGCTGCGGGCGACCGAAGAGTACGCCGAAGGAGCCGTCGATACAGAGGCCTCTTCGACCGATCTCAGCGCCACCACGGAAGAGCTGCTCGCGTCGATGGAAAGTCTGGTCAAATCGACGGACGAAATCGCCATGTCCGCAAGCGAAGGCGCGAGCGGAACCGGTATTATTGCGGAAAAAGCAAGTCTGGCCGCAGGCAATGCTTCCGATGTGCTGGGCGGCGTCCGTTCTTCGAAAGAAGGCATCGAGGCGTTGGCGCGTTCGGTCGAGAAGTTCAAGCTGTAGAAATGATTCGGCTGCGGGGAACGGGGAATCCGAAACCGGCAGTGATGGAAAGAGCGCCTTCGGGCGCTCTTTTTTGTGCGAACGGTTCGTTTTGTTCCCACCAATCTTTTAGAGGCGTCATAATAGAAAGATTATAGTTATATTTAGCTAGAATAGAGGGATAAAAAGACCTTTCACAACGTATAAGCAAAATTAATACGATAATAATACGTCATATATGTTTCATTTATATGATTAATGTCGCATTATATAACTACGCAGAGAGGCGCTTCGATTCTCCCGCAAGAACGGGAGTGAAAGTTCGAAGCCGCTTCTCGAAGCGAAAGCAGGAAAGCGGAGGGTAGCCGTGATTGAATTGACGGCAAGACAACTAAAGATCGTAGATATCGTCAAAAAGCAGGCCCCGATCACCGGCGAGCAAATCGCGGAGAATCTGGGGTCGTCCCGTCCGACGATCCGTTCGGATCTGTCGCTGCTGGTGATGCTGGAGTATATCGACGCCAAGCCGAAAGTGGGATATTTTCCGGGCCGTAAAGCGGCCGGCGGCGGAGACGGCGGCGACCGGATCAGGGAAGCGAAAGTCAGGGATATCCAGACCGTCCCGATCATTATCCGGGAGACGACGACCATTCAAGATGCGGTCGTCACCCTCTTTTTGCAGGATGTGGGGACACTCATCATCTGTGACGCGGAAGGCCGGCTGACGGGCGTGGCTTCGCGCAAAGACTTTCTCAAGGTGACGCTCGGCAATCCGGGTTCGGCTTCGATGCCGGTGAGCATGGTCATGACCCGTATTCCCAAAGTCGTGACCACGTCGCCGGATGAACCGGTGCTGGAAGCGGCGCACAAGATGATTATGCACGAGGTGGACAGTTTGCCGGTGATCAAGGCCGACCCGGAAGAAGCGGGCGGCAGGCCGGCTATCGTAGGACGACTGACGAAGACGGCCATCGTTCAGCTTCTCCTCGACATCGAAATGACAAGATAACGGGAGGATATGCACACGATGGGACAGGATGCGCCATTCATTACAATCTGCTCGGACTCCGTCGGCGACACGGCGGAAGCCGTCGTCCAGGCGGTTATTCACCAGTTCGAGCACCGGGACGTTTCGATCAAGCGCTATGGCAACGTCCGGCATGAGGACGAGCTGCGCAGGCTGATGGAAGAAGCGGCCGAGCACAAAGGCTTTGTGGCCTATACGCTGGTTCAACCGGAACTGCGCGAGACGATCCGGGAAGAAGCGGTCCGGCTGGACGTACGCATCGTCGATATTATGGGGCCCATGATGCAGGCGTTTATCGACACCTTCAGCGGAGCGCCGCCGACGCGGCGTCCGGGCGTGCTGCGCCGAATGGACGAGAATTATTTCCGCCGGATGGAAGCGATCGAGTTTACGGTTGCCAGCGACGATGGACGGGATCTCGGCGCGATGCTGGAAGCCGATCTCGTGCTGATGGGCATCTCGCGGACTTCCAAGACGCCGCTGGGTATTTTTCTCGCCCATCGGGGCCGGAAAGTCGTGAATTATCCCGTTGTCCCGGAGATCGCGCCGCCGCAGCAGCTGCTTGCGCTGCCGAGGGAGCGACTGGTCGGTCTGACGATTGCGCCGGAAGCGATGCTCAAGATCCGGTCCGAGCGTCTGAAATCGATGGGTCTGCCGGTCGGTTCGCAGTATGACAGCCTGGAGCGGATCAAGGAAGAGCTGGAGTACGCCGAAGCGCTGTACGCCCGGCTCGGCTGCCTGGTTGTCGATATCACGGACAAAGCGATCGAAGAAACGGCCAGCCTGATTCTGGGCCATTTATAAACATTTATAAAGAAGAATCTATTTTTAAACGCGGGATACGGCTCAAGGCTGCCCGACGAACCGACTGGAGGGAATAGGAAATGGAACGTGAATTGACACTGGAAATTGTACGCGTAACGGAACTGGGTGCGCTGGCGGCGGCAAAGTGGGTAGGCCGGGGAGACAAAAACGCGGCGGACGGTGCGGCCACGACCGCGATTCGTTCGATGTTCGATTCCGTCTCCATCGACGGTACGGTCGTCATCGGCGAAGGTGAAATGGACGACGCTCCGATGCTGTATATCGGCGAGAAAGTCGGCAGCAAAGACGGCCCCGCCGTCGACGTCGCCGTCGATCCGCTCGAAGGCACGGAAGTTGTGGCCGCAGGGCTGCACAACGCGCAGTCGGTTATCGCTATCGCGGAGAAAGGCAGCCTGCTGCATGCTCCCGACATTTACATGGAGAAGCTGGCCTGCGGGCCGGAACTGGCCGGCAAGTTGAGCCTGAACGATCCGGTCGAACTGACGCTGCAAAAAGCCGCGCATTATACCGGCCGCGCTTTGTCGGACTTGACCGTCATGGTGCTCGAGCGCGAGCGCCATGCCGATCTGATCGCCCGCCTGCGCGGCGCCGGCGTTCGGATCAAGCTGCTCGGCCACGGCGATGTGGCCGGCGCGATCGCGGCCGCGCTGCCGGACAGCGGCGTGGACTTGTACCTGGGCTCCGGCGGCGCGCCGGAAGGCGTGCTGGCCGCCGCAGCCATGCGCTGCCTCGGCGGCGACATGCAGGGCCGTCTGCTGCCGGACGGACCGCTTGAAGAGCAGCGCTGCGTCTCGATGGGGATCGAAGATCCGTCCCGCGTCCTGACGCTGACGGATATGGCGGGCACGGGCGATGTGCTGTTCGCGGCTACCGGGGTGACAAGCGGCGAGTTCCTCGACGGCGTTCGTCTGATCGGCAAAGACCGCGCCGAGACGCATTCCGTCATCATGCGCGCCAGCAGCCGGACGGTGCGTTATATCCGCAGCATGCATTATCTGCCGCTCAAGCAGTTCCCGGCCGGATTGGCCGAACTGCCCGAGATCGGCCGGGCCGCTTCGCTGTAACGTTCCGCTGCCTCTTGCAGGATTCAAGAGCGGCCGCATATCCCCTTCGTCCGCGGGGCTCCGCTTCGTGCGAAGCTCCGTCAAGCCGCCCGCGCGGCATCTCTGTGGTCGACTTTATAACCCCGCATTCCGATGCGGGGTTTTTCTTTTGGGATGAACCGAGGTATCGCTCCTTGCATCGTTGCCCAGAGTCAACAAAGTTTGGCCGCTAACAGACTATTAGACCGGGCTTACAACGTTCCCCCGCGGCTATAATGTTTCTCTAGACCCACTGCAAACCGGCTTGTTATGATGGAACAGGTTCAGGAGAAGCGGGTTTGGAGGCTGTGCGCATGGTAGATGTATACGAGAAAATCAAAGAAGGCGAGCGGGGAGCCTGGGTCAGTATTTTTGCTTATCTGATTCTGGCCGCACTCAAGCTGTCGATCGGCTATCTGTTTCTGTCCAGCGCGCTTCAGGCGGACGGATTAAATAATCTGACGGATATCGTGGCTTCGGTTGCGGTGCTGATCGGACTCAAGATTTCGCGCAAGCCGCCGGATGCCGACCATGCGTACGGCCATTTTCGCGCGGAAACGGTAGCGGCGCTGATTGCGTCGGTCATCATGGTTCTGGTCGGATTCGAAGTGCTGCTCGGCGCGGCCCGAACACTGACAGCCGGAAGCGGCGAAGCGCCGCAGGCCTGGGTGGCCGCCGTAGCCTTGGTGTGCGCGATTGCGATGTACGGCGTCTACCGGTATAACCGGGACCTGTCGCTCAAGACGGGCAGTCAGGCCTTGATGGCGGCGTCCAAAGACAATCTGTCGGATGCGCTGGTCAGTCTCGGAGCGGCGATCGGGATTCTCGGTTCGCAGCTCGGCATGCCGTGGCTGGATGTCGTGACGGCGTTTGTCGTTGGCCTCATCATCTGCAAGACGGCCTGGGAGATTCTGCGCGATTCGCTGCACCGCCTTACCGACGGCTTCGACGAGAACGAACTGGCCGAGATTCGAGGCACGATCGAAGCGGTGAGCGGCGTGGAAGAAGTCCGCGAAGTCAAAGCGCGTGTCAACGGCAGCCAGACCGTATTGGACGTTGTCGTCGAAGTCCCCCGCGATCTCAGCCTGGTCGAAGGGCACGATATTGCCGACCGGATCGAAGCGGAGATGAAAGACAAACACGAGATTAATTTTGTCAGCGTGCACGTCGAGCCTATGGATCGGCGCACCGACAGAGGAGATCTCGGCGAATGAGGGCTTCTCCATTGCCGTGGGATTCTTGTTGGGCAGCCGTTTGGCGGTGCCAGGTGGCACGATATAGCAAAAGGCTTCCGATTCCCCGCCGGGTTGGCAGGGGATCGGAAGCCTTTTTGCTTGGAAAAGCGGGGCAGCCCGCCGTCATTCATGGCAGACCCGGCGCCGCAATCGGACCGGGTGCTGCCTGCGATCCGTCTTGACCGGCTGCCGGGTCTTAGACGTTCTCGACCGATTTGACTCCGCTCAACCGTTCGGCCCGTCTGCGGTCGCTTCGTCCGACGTACAGGACGAGCAGGAAGCAGAGGAAGAGCACGATCGCGGCGGAGGCGTACGGATAATTGATATTCACATCGAACAGCGTACCGGCTACGATCGGTCCGGCAATATTGCCGAGACTGCTGTAAGAGGAATTCAATCCGGCGGCGAATCCCTGCTGATCGCCTGCCCTGCGCGAGATCTGCGTGCCGATCGCCGGACGTAGGATATCGATTGCCAGGAATACGATAAAGGTCACGGTAACGATCAGCCAGTACTGATGCACGAACAAGGTCAGCAGCACGAACAGCGAAGCGGCAGCCAGACACAGCGAGATAACGAGCTGTTCGCCGAAACGGTTCAGCAGCCAGCCAAAAGCCGTGGCCTGGACCACTGCCCCGGCAATCGAACCGAAGGTAATGATAATGGCGATGTCACGCGCGGTGAAGCCGAACTTCTGGTCGACGAACAGTCCGAATACGGTCTCGTAGTTGGCAAGTCCGAAAGCGCTGACGAACACGATGACAAGACTCAGGAAATAAGGCGTCCGGTAGGAAGTCAGAAGCTGCTTGAGCATGCTGTCGCGCGGACCGGCCGAAGAAGCGGCAATCTCGGCGCGGCGCTCCGTACTAAGCGACTCGGGAAGCACCAGCAGGGTGACCACGCCGGAGATCAGAGCGGCAATACCGGCGGCGAAGAACGGAACGCGAATCCCGAATTCGACCAGAAATCCGCCGATGCCCGGGCCGATAATAAAGCCGGTCGTGATCGCGGCGTTGATGAAGCCCATGCCTTTGGCGCGTTCTTCATCCGAGGTGATATCGGCCGTGTAGGCCATAACTGCGGGCATAATCAAGGCCGCGCCCACGCCGCCGAGAATACGCGAGACGAACAGCAGCCACGGCGCATTCGCCATGCCGAACAGGAATTCCGATATGGCGAAGATCAGCATACCGGCGATAATGACTTTTTTGCGGCCCAATTTGTCGGACAGGCGTCCGGCCATAGGCGAGCAGATCAGCTGGGACACCGAGAAGGTGGCGACCAGCAGTCCCACGATACTTCCGCCGATATGGAGGGTGTTCATGTAGGTCGGCATGATCGGCACGACAAGCCCGATTCCGGTAAAGACGAGGAAAATATTGAACATGAGCAGCAGCAGGGCGGCCCGGTTGCGAAGCATCAAAGACATGAGAAAGGTTCCTCCGTATTCATTGTGTGGGTGATGCAGGGGTAATCAAGTTAAAAATTTGAAAGACTGAACGTTCGGTCTGTAAAAAAGCGGGCAGCTGCCAACGGTGGATTCGATAGGCTCGCGCGCCCGACTCCGATCCGTCGACTCAAGCCGCAGCTGCCCGGCCGAGCCTCGCCGCGCTAGGTATGCGGAGCCTTGGCCAGACCGTTCAGCAGAACATCCACGGCGAGGCGGTACGTACTCAGCGCTTCATCGATGTTCGAATTCGAGCGCCGCGAGAGGCGGCTGAGTCCGATGACGAGTCCTTCGAGCACGATCGCAAGCTGCTTGGCGTCGCCGGCTCTGAATTCGCCGCTGTCCATGCCCGACTGGATCAGCTCCTGGTTGAAGCGCAGATGGTCGGCCGTCATGACGGACAGTTTCTCTATGATGTCGCTCTCGAACTCTCCGCCAAAAAACTCGTCCGCCGCCTGGGTCAGCGGATGGTTGAGATCTTCGATGACGAGCAGCTCGGCGAAGCCGTGCATTTTCTCGGCGGCGCTGCCGTACAGATGCTGCTTGTCCCGCCATTTATCGAACCAGTCCCGATCCCACTCGTCGAGCAGGTAGAGGAACAGACCTTCTTTGCTTTTGAAATGGTAATAAATATTGCCTTTGCTGCTTCCCGTCGCGGCGGTGATATCTTCGATCGAAGTCGCTTTATACCCTTTTTGCACAAAAAGATGCCGGGCCGCTTCGGCGATGCGTTTGCGTGTCTGCTCGCTCTGAAGCTGTTTTTTATTCAAATCCGCTAACCTCCGTTTACTGAACTTTCGTTCAGTATCTTATCATATCCGCTTCGGATTTGGCAATGGCCCGAACACCCGGAGTTTTGCCGAACCGCCGCTTTTTTTCTATAATGGACAGAATGGACGGCCGGCTGCGGCAGGTCAACGAGCGATTCAACAGGAGGGTAACGGGAATGAAGCTGCTGCACCGCGAACAAGACAAGGGAAGCGTGATTACGGTCCGCGAGACGGAAGAGTTGTATGGGGAACAAGGCCGCTTCCGCGTGCTGGAGTTCGCCAACGGAGACGCGCAGGGGGCGCTGGATCTGAACGACCCGGGGCGGATTGTGCTTGAATACCCGCGCGCGATCGTGCATCTGATGGAGCATAACGACCCTTCGTTTGAGCGGGCGTTCGTGATTGGGCACGGGATCGGCACGATCTCGCGGCATTTTGCGGACAAGGCGATTCGCACGGCGGAGATCAGCGGGAAGATTATCCAGCTGAGCCGCCTGTATTTCGGATACGACGGACAAGCGGAGGTCGGCGACGGACGCGATCTGCTCTCGCGGGAACCGGACGGCCTGCTGGATTATGTCGTGCTGGATGCCTTTACGGAAAAAGGCGTGCCGTGGCATCTGTTTACGCGGGAATGCTTCCAAACGGCGGCGGACAAACTGGATGAGCACGGCGCGATTCTGATCAACATGTTCGGCCGGGGACGGCGCGATGTGCATACCGAAGCGGTCTGGGCGACGCTTGCGGACGTGTTTCCCCATAGGAGGGGATTCGCGCTGCCGCAGGAAGATCCGCGCGATCCGATGAACCGGATTCTGGTCGGATCGAAACGGCCGATCGAAGCCAAAATGCGGCAGATGGCAGGTTTTGTCGAAGACGAACCGGAGCGCGGGACGATACTGGATGACGATATGTTCGGCTGAAAGGAGGAGTAACCGTGACGAGGAAGCGCGAGAACCTTGGACATGCGGGCAGGCAGATCGCAAGACTCGAGTTGCACGATCCCGAATGGAGGCTTCTCATTACGGCTTATGGAGGCGGGGGCGAGGCGGCCGAGGAACTTGGACGCATGGAAGCGGCGAAGGACGACGCTGAACTGCGGCAGGAGCTGTTCGGACTGCTGCTGCATCAAGAGACGATCTATACCGCTGCTCTCGCTGCGCTGCCCCATCTGGCGAATCTGGCGGAGAAAGCGGAAGAGCGGGAGACGCTGACCGACCTGTACATCACCTGCGGGTGGATGGAAGCGGCGAGAGAAGCGGGAGCCGATCTTAGGGACATCGCGTCTTCCGGGGAGTTTCGCAGAGAGCGGCAGTCGGAACTTGCGGCGGATACCGTGCAGCGGATCGCGGAGGGATACCT
Organism: Saccharibacillus qingshengii; assembly: GCF_013185195.1. GTDB lineage: Bacteria > Bacillota > Bacilli > Paenibacillales > Paenibacillaceae > Saccharibacillus > Saccharibacillus qingshengii. The sequence goes on along the minus strand of NZ_JAAZWC010000010.1, from coordinate 163,440 downwards.
GGACGGACTTGGGCGACTAAGCCGATTGTACGGGCGAATAGTCGATCTCGCAGCCGCGGATTTGGAGATAAGCCGGCAGGAGGGGGAGGACGCCGACTCCGTTTATCTTCTGGCCGCCTATGCGGCTTATGCCGGGAACCGCGCCGCGGCCAGGCTGTTGTTCGCTTATCCGGAAGGCGACGAATACATGGGCACCTGCCCGAACTGCGAAGCGGATTGGTATCTGTGGCCGAAGGAGGATTCGCCCGGAGCCTATGTCGTCTACGGATCGGATCCGGTAACGGAAGCACAGACGGACGCTTCCCCGTCAGCCGTGCTTCCGGCGACAGATTCCGCCCTCCGCTGGGAACTGCGTACGCTGGAGCGCGAAGCGCGGCGGTGCGGGTCACTTCGGTTGGCGGCCGCGATTCCTGCGCTGGACGGCCGAACCTTTTGTCCATCCTGCGGACATGAAGGTTCGGTATGGGAAGCGCTGCAGGCCGGCCTAGGCTGTAGGAAGTCGGAATAAGCGGCGCTGCGGGCAGAACCAACGGAACCAACGGAAAAAGCGGGAAACCAAAAAGCCTTTCCCCTCGGCAGGAGGGGAAAGGCTTTTGCCGGTTATGGACACGCTGCCTGGATCGACCGACCTTGCGGCCGGAAAGGATGGCGGTGCCGAACTTCGGATTATTCGATTTCTTTGGTGCTGACCAGCTTGTGGGCTTTGAGCATGCCGTCGATCACGCTCAGCGTGTAGACGGAATTATAACTTCTTGCCTTGCCTTTCATGTCCTTGTTGTAGATGATGTACGATTCCCGTGTGTTCACGGTGTAGGTCGAATCGCCGTTGTCTTTGAAGCCGGTGACAACCGCGTTCTCGAAGCTTTCCGTAATGCCTTTCGATTCCAGGTACGGAATGTAATCCGACGACTCTTTGGCAGCCGGACCGTCCGGATCCATATAGGGCGCGGCATAACTGAAATCCCTGGAATTGATGGCTTCGACGGAAGCGCTCAGGTAATCGACCATGAACGACTGGGCCTCATCCTGCGTAAACGCGGCGGAGCCGGAAGCGGCTGCGTCTGCGGCTTCGCTGCCTTCGTCCGTGAGAGCGGCTTCTTCCGAAGCTTTTTGGGCTGCGGCATACAAAGCGGTGCTTTCTTTTTTGAATTCGGCATTTTCCCGCGTGATATCGGCATCCGATTGCTCGACATAAGCCGAGTCGTAACCTGTGATCCACCAGGTTTCTTTGCCGCTTTGCGGAGCGATTTCAAGACGGAACGCCATATCCTGTTCTTCTTCCGAATAATTGGCGTCCACATAGGTATAACTGATATCTGCGGTCAGATAGTCTTTTTCGAAACGAATAGTGGACGGGTTGACGACGACTTTGTTCAAGGCGAAGCGGCTGTCCGGACTATTTTCTATCGCCCAGGTCAGATACTCGGCGAATGTTCCCTGCGGATCGTAACCGGTCAGCAGATTTGCACGGCCAGCGTTCGTGGCTTTGGCCCAACTCTCCAGCGTTTTATACGCCAGATCGGCCACTTTCTCCGAAGCGGTCTGCTGCAAAAGGCCTGCGATTTCATAATCCGTGTCCTGCGCGGTATCCACAGTCGTTTTGCCGCTTAGGGAAGCGCCGTAAGCGTCGGTGGATGCGGTCAGTTCGACCTTTTGCGGAACCGGGCGGAACGTAGAGTATTCGCCTGGCGTTCCGGTTACTTCCTTACCGTTCAAAGTCACTTTCGTCTCGACGGAAGGGAAACGCAGTGTCAGGGCATTTGTCTTGGACACGTCGAAGACGACATCGGCAGGCTGCGGGTACTGGTAAGCTTCTACCCATCCGTCGTAAGCGCGGCTGCCGTAAGCACCGGTCAAAGCGCCCGTATAAGCATAGGAAGACGGCCAGAGATTCTCAAGCAGCCCATTGTCCGACTTCAGATTGCCGATCTGGATCGAGCTCGTGACGCCTTCGGCCGAATCGGAGCTTCGGGCGGAGAGACCGACCGGAATAACATGGGCGCTCCAGCGGCTGCCTCGCCAAGAACGTTCTTCGGCAAAAGTAATCCAGTAAGGCGCGAGAGCGGCATCCGATTTCTCGAGTTCCTGTCTGAGCCGGCTGCCGAACGAACCGTCGTCCCCGGAGGTTTCGGTCGTCTCCGCCAGCTGGATCGCATTCAAAATGCCTTCTTTGTACGTTCTGCGTACGTCTTCGTCTTCGAGGGAAGTCTTGAAAGCCTGGAGGCGTTCTTCATCCAGAAGCGGTGAATCCGAATCGTCCAGGTAAGAGGCCAGGGCTGCCGGATCCTGCGCATCGACGGCCGCATTGAGCTTCTTGGCCAGCTCGTCGGGCGTGGACGGTCCGTAGGTCATGCGCAGAATCAGGAAAGCCGCGGCGAGCAGCAGTACGGCTCCGCCGATGCTGCCTGCCCAAATTTTATTCTTTTTGGACAGGGGACGCTTCGGCTTGGCGGGCACAGCCTGCATGCTCTCGTCCGAAGCGCTTATAAAAGGCGCAGGGCTGGCCGGAGCGGCTTGAGCGGAGGACGCTTCGAGCGGCGCTCCGCATTTCTCGCAAAATTTCCAACCGGGATTGGCTTGGGTTCCACATTTTTGACAGTACATGGATCGATCATTCCTTTCCTTGAATTAAAGTTACAGGAAGTCGCCCAAAGTCGATCCCAGCAGATTTTCGATTCCGGCCTGAACCTGGAGATTGAACGTGATTGCAATCGCGGCCACCATGACCAAAGCGAACAAAGCGACCATAGGCAGCATCCGTTCGGAGGAGACGCGGAACAGTTGAACGGAAGCGAGCAGGGTGAGCGCCCATGCGGACAGCAGGGCAACGATCAGCAGCAGCAGTCCCAGACGGAGCGAGACGAACATCATCAGGGCGCAGGCCAGGAAACCGGCACCGATTGCCAGTTGGACCGAACCGAGTTTGGCCAACGCTTCTTTGCCGGATATTTTGTTCGTGCCGAGCCAACTGCCGAGCCCCAGGGCTCCGACGATCAAAGCGATCAGGGAAACGAGGCCGATGACGAACAGCGGACTCAAAATGGCGAACTGCTTACTGATTTCGCTGTAGCCGTCCCGCCATTCGGAGCTCGAACCGCCGCCCGACATTTCGAACAGCGTGTGCAGCAGGTTGCGCTTGAAGGACCAGGCCCAGAGCATGTACCCGATCAGCGAAGCGGCGAGTCCCATCAGACCGTAGCGCAGATCCGTTTCGCCGCGCAGCTGCAGAGCCGACATCGGATTTTTGAGCAGGCCGAGCAGCGTGCCTTTTTCGAACTTGGACAATTCGCCTTTGACCAGGGTGCCGTAGTCTTTGGCGGTACTGCCGGCCGAAGACGGGGGCGTGTGCGCAGGGATCGGTTCCGAAGAAGGAATCGGATTCGGAGCCGGGCTTGGAGATGAAGAAGATGGAAGCCCCGTAGAAGAAGCCGGAGCCGCCGGGCAGACGTGCGTTTCGCCTTCTTTGATTGGATTTCCGCAGTTCGTACAAAATAACATGAATTTTACCCTCCCGTATTAGGTTACATAGACCGGATGAATTTGCCTTTTTTTATGTATTCAGGCACCTTGTTCATATTATCATATGACTTGGTAGGCGGCTAGCGGGTTTTTTATTAAAAACAAATCAAAAAAACGAACAAATTCCGACAGAAAAAAGCCGGAATTTGTTCGTTTGGATAGAAGATGGCGGCGATAGGCCGTATTTCCGTATTGCCTAATTACACGTTCGTCTGAAGTTTCGCTTCTTTGCGCTTGCGCGCCCGGTCGGCCGATGCGGTAAAGAGCACGTCCGAAGAAGAGTTCAGAGCCGTTTCGCAGGAGTCCTGCAGCACGCCGATGATAAAGCCGACGCCGACGACCTGAATCGCGATTTCGTTCGGGATGCCGAACAAACTGCAGGCCAGCGGGATCAGCAGCAGGGATCCCCCGGGGACGCCCGATGCGCCTGCGGCGGCCACCGCGGACAGAACGCTGAGCAGCAGCGCCGTGCCGAAATCGACGGGAATTCCGAGCGTATGCACCGCGGCAAGCGTGAGCACGGAGATCGTGATCGCCGCGCCCGCCATATTGACCGTAGCGCCGAGCGGAATCGAAACGGAATAGGTTTCTTTGTCCAGTCCCAGTTTCTCGGCCAGTTTCATATTCACCGGAATATTGGCGGCGGAGCTGCGGGTGAAGAAGGCCGTGATTCCGCTCTCTCTCAGACAGCGGAGTACGAGGGGATACGGATTGCTGCGGATCGTCGCATACACGATCAGCGGATTGACGACCAGCGCCATAAACAGCATGCAGCCGATCAGTACGGCGAGCAGCCTACCGTAATCGGCCAGCGATTCCAGACCGTTCTCGGTGATCGAAGAGAACACCAGGCCCAGAATGCCGAATGGAGCCAGGTTGATGATCCAGCCGACGATACGTGTCAGCGCATCGGACAGGCTTTCGATGACATCCTTGACGCCTTCCCGCGAATGGCGGAGCGCCGCGCCGAGCAGTACCGCCCAAGCGAGAATCCCGATATAGTTCGCGTTAATCAAAGCGTTGACCGGATTGTCGACCAGGTTAAGCAGCAGAGTCCGGAGGACCTCCGTGATGCCTTGGGGCGGAGTAAGTCCTTCGGTCGCTTCGACGAGGGACAATCGGACCGGAAACAGGAAGCTGATGGCGACGGCCGTCAGTCCCGCCAGGAACGTCCCGGTCAGATACAACACAATAATGGACTTCATATTGGTTCGTTGACCCTGGCGATGCCGCGATATAGCGGCCGTGACCAGAAGAAGAACCAGAATCGGAGCGATGCCTTTGAGTGCCCCGACAAACAGGGAGCCCAGCAGCGAGATCCATTTGGCGCCCGGGAACACCAGAGCGAGCAGGATGCCGATCGCCAGACCGATCAGGATACGTTTTACCAGACTGATTCGATTCCATGTTGAGTACAAGCTGCGCATAAGTTCCCTCCGCTATCGAATAATGCCATGCCCCGTCTTTTTTTCGGTTCGTTCCGAAAGAGAGCGAGTTATAGATTTCATAGTTTAACACGGAAAAGCGGTGGTGTCTGTATGCAAAAACGTTTCGACTGAAAAAAAGAAGGTCTGCTGCCTGCGATCAGTTCTTGAAGCTGTGAATCGGAGCCGGTACCCGTCCGCCCCGGTTGATAAACGGCGCACAGTCGAACCGGTTGACCGGCATGACCGGCGCATAACCGAGCAGGCCGCCGAATTCGGCGATTTCGCCTACGCCTTTGCCGATCACGGGAATCAGGCGAACGGCGGTCGTCTTGTTGTTGACCATGCCGATCGCCGCTTCGTCGGCAATGATGCCCGCGATGGTCGAAGCGCTTGTGTCGCCCGGAATCGCGATCATGTCGAGACCGACGGAGCAGACGCAGGTCATGGCTTCCAGCTTCTCGAGCGTCAAGGCTCCGCGCTGGACGGCTTCGATCATCGCCTGGTCTTCGCTAACCGGAATAAACGCGCCGCTGAGACCTCCGACGTACGAAGAAGCCATGACGCCGCCTTTTTTGACATTGTCGTTCAAGATGGCGAGCGCCGCCGTGGTGCCCGGGGCTCCGGCTTCTTCGAGGCCCATCACCCGGAAGATCTCCGCGATCGAATCGCCGACGGCCGGCGTCGGCGCGAGCGACAGATCGATGCTGCCGAACGGTACGTCCAGACGTTTCGCCGCTTCCTGGGCGACCAGTTGGCCGGCGCGCGTGACCTTGAACGCCGTCCGTTTGATCGTCTCGCACAGCGTCTCGAAATCGGCATCCTTTACTTCTTCGAGCGCCCGCTTGACCACGCCCGGCCCGCTGACCCCGACATTGATCTCGCATTCCGGTTCGCCCGGCCCGTGGAAAGCGCCCGCCATAAACGGATTGTCTTCGACCGCGTTGCAGAAGACAACCAGTTTCGAGCAGCCGATCGAATCCCGCTCCGCCGTCAGTTCGGCGGTCTGCCGGATAATTTCGCCCATTTTTTTCACCGCGTCCATATTGATGCCGCTGCGCGACGATCCGATATTGACGGACGAGCAGACGCGTTCGGTAACCGCCAGCGCTTCCGGAATACTGTCGATTAGAATGCGGTCGCTGTTGGTGTAGCCTTTCTGCACAAGGGCGGAGAAGCCGCCGAGGAAGTTGACGCCGACTTCTCGCGCCGCGCGGTCGAGCGTCCGGGCCACTTCGACGTAGCTGCTCGCTTGGACCGGACCGGCCGCAATCGCGATCGGCGTGACGGAGATCCGCTTGTTGATGATCGGAATGCCGAATTGGCGCTCCAGATCTTCGCCCGTTTTGACCAATTTTTCGGCCAGTCGGGTGATTTTGTCATATACGTTTTGATTAAAAATCTTGAGATCCGGGTGTCCGCAGTCCATTAAGCTGATTCCCATGGTAATCGTTCGGACGTCGAGCTTCATTTCGGAAATCATCGTATTCGTTTCTTGTACCTCGAATTTTGAAATCATGTACAGGCGGTCCCCTTTCTAAATCCGGTGCATGCTGTTGAATATGTCTTCGTGCTGCAGCTTGATCTCCACTCCGATTTCGAGCCCCAGCTCATGCAGGTCCGCGATCAGATCTTCGAACGCTTTGGCCGGCTGCGAAATGTCCACGATCATCATCATATTGAAGTAATCCTGAACGATGGTCTGCGAAATATCGAGAATATTCACGTTCTGCTGGGCGAGATAGGTACATACTTTGGCGATAATGCCGACCTGATCTTTGCCGAGTACCGTAATAATGCCTTTCAACGAAAAGCCCCCCTTGTTCAAACGCGCCCAAGCCTGCGGAATGCGGGAAGGATCGAGCATCCGGTGATGCGTCAGCGCGTTAAGTTATGCCCCATTATGTCAGATCGCGGAGCGGGGTTCAAATGGAGATTTTGTGTAGGGAATAAAGAAGAGATCGAAGGGAAGGATCGAAATAAGAGATTAAAAAGAAGAGATTAAAAGAAAAGATCATAAAGAAGAGATCGAAAGAAAAGTGACTTCGCTGCGCGGACTCCTTTTTTTTGCACACAGCTGTGAGGCCATAAAAAAGGAGTCTATTGTTCAGAAAATGTTCATTAGGGGGTGATACTGTGAAAGTGTTGCACCCGGTGGAGCCGCTATACGTTTCTCCGCCGGGCCCCTCAAGGCAGACCATTCCCCGCGATCCATCCTTTCGTTACGGCCGAAGGCATTCGCGTCCCCTTCTCCGCGCGGATGTCTTTTTGCTGTGCGGATTCGAAGATTCTTCCCGGATCGACGATCTTTTTCCGGAAGCTTGCTTGCCAAGATGCGCAGATGCGGGTAATGAGGAGTAGAGCCGCTGCCGCCTGAGCGGGAACCGGCTGATCCGACCCTTCCCCCCATTCCCAGAGAAAGGTGTGACCGCCATGACCCGCGTTTCCCGAGTGCTGCTGCTCGTCGTCTGGCTGGCCTTCATCGTGTACGCGCTGTTTTTTGCGCCCGGAGCGGGCGGTGGGGAAGATCCGTGGCTTCGTTCCCTACTCAGACTGCAGTCCGATGAACCTTCGCTGATGGCCATGTTTACCCTGCTCGGTCTGTTTCCGCTGACGTTTGCCTGCATGCTGCTGCGCCACGATGACCGCAAGGTACCGGCGTGGCCGTTCGTACTGCTGTCTTTCGCATTGGGCGTGTTCGCACTGCTGCCTTATTATATGCTGACTTCGGCGACGCATGCCGGTTCGCACGATCTGCGTCTGCCCGAGAAGCTGCGCCGCACAGCCGAATCGTCGGTCACGCACGCCATTCTGTTCGTATTGACGCTCTCCGTCATGGTCTGGGGACTTGCCCTGGGCGACCTGAACGTATATGCGGAAGCGTTCCGTACGTCGCATTTCGTTCATGTCATGACGATCGATTTCGGTCTGCTGACCCTGCTGTCCGTCTATGCGATCTATACGGGCTCGCGCCGGCGTTCGCTGCCTCAGGCGATGGCGCTGCTCGGCTTGATCCCGATTCTCGGTCTGCTCGTTTACGTCTGGATGACGCGCATGGATGAGAGCGTGTCGCCGTATGTGCCGTCCGAGACCCGCATGAAGAGCCGCCGCCGGGCCAAGAGCGGATAAGCGCAGCCGCTCCCGAGGCGCTGACGGCATCGATCGAATCCGAATTTTCCCTGCTTACGCCGAAACTTTTCCGGTAAAGCGGGGTTTTTGGCATGTCCGGATTCCCTGCACGCCTGCCGCTTACGTATCCGTTTCGCTTCGGTTGGCGCCGCCGGTGCGGTATACGACTTCCGTCGGCAGACTGCGGATATACTCCAGCAGCTGCCCGGCCATATGCTCCGGCGTATAGGCGTAGCCGCTTTTGATCCACTCCAGAATCATGCCCCAGATCGCGTAGGCCTGATACCCGGCGTACAGTTCGCGGTTGATCCGGGGGTTGTCGCCTTGGGCTTCGAGGTCGTGCAGGCTCAGCTCTTTGATGACGCCGCAGATCCGGTCCGCCAGGCCGGGCAGCGCCTGCGATTCGACGATCAGCGTGTAAAAAGCGGCGTGGCGGTGCACATGTTCGAAAATTTTGATGCCCGGCGCGGTCAGTTCTTTTAAGGCAAAAGAATCCGATCGCAGATAGGGTTCCCGGAACGAGGCGATCAGGTCGACCATGGCGTCTTCGACCGTCTCGGCCAGCAGCTGTTCTTTGTCCCGATAATGGTTGTAAAAGGTTCCGCGATTGAGGTCGGCGCCGCTTACCAGATCGGTAATCGAGATTTCCTTGAAGTCGCGTTCGTGCATCAGGGCGATCAGCGTTTCTTTGAGCGCCTGCTTGGACTTGCGAACCCGGCGGTCGGTCTGAGAAAGAGACCCGCTGCCCGCGGAATCCGTAAACCGATTTTTCATCGTTGTGCCTCCTTGATTGTATGGATGCCATCGCGCCCGTCTTCTAATGAACATTTGCCTGCCGGACTGTCCATTAATGTACAAAAGCGCTTTCTTTTACCGATTGTAGGCGCTGTCTATGATTGATTATACTGAATTTGCCGACATTTAATGAACATTTGTTGACGAACGATACTCACACAAGGAAACGGGAGGCCAAACGATGAAACTTCAGGGCAAAACGGCAATCGTAACGGGCGCGGCATCGGGCATGGGACGCAGCATCGCGATCTTGTATGCGGCAGAAGGCGCCAAAGTGGCGGTATCGGATATCAATCTCGAAGCGGCGGAGACGGTTGCGCAGGAGATCAAGGATGCGGGCGGCGAGGCGTTTGCGATCAAAACGAACGTCACTTCCGAAGACGATATCCGGCAGCTGATCGACCATACGGTAGAAAAATACGGCACGCTCGATATCCTGGTCAACAACGCGGGCATCATGGACGGCTTCACGCCGGCAGGCGACCTGACCGATGAGCTGTGGGAGCGCGTCTTCGCGATCAACACGACCGGTCCGATGCGGGCGATCCGCAAAGCGCTGCCGATCTTCCTCGAAAAAGGCCAGGGCGTCATCGTCAACGTCGCTTCGGCGGGCGGATTGAACGGCTCGCGCGCGGGAGCGGCGTACACGGCGTCCAAGCACGCGGTGGTCGGCCTGACCAAAAACGTCGGCTTCCAATACGCGGTCAAAGGCATCCGCTGCAACGCGATCGCTCCGGGCGGCGTGGCGACCAACATCTCCGCGACCATGGGCCAACCGAATGAATTCGGCATGGAGCGCGCCATGATCGGCATGGGCCTCAACCCGCGGATCGGCGAAGCGGACGAGATTGCCAAAGTGGCGCTGTTCCTCGGCTCCGACGATTCGAGCTTCGTCAACGGCGTCACGCTGACGGCGGACGCGGGCTGGACGGCTTACTGAGCTTAAGTTCGCCCACCCTTCCTTTAACAAGCAGGATGCAGGCTAAAAATCTCTTTGATCCGGGCAGGAGCTCCGTACAGGTCTCCTACCGATCAAAGAGGTTTTTTTGCGTAAAACAATATTATTCGATAATTATTTATTTCAAAACGATAAATATTGCGCTAAACTCAAAGCAAATCCAATCCAATTGACAAGTGAGGGAAAGGTTATGCAGCGAGGAATCACACTTTTTCTGAAGGCGGCCGTCATCCTGATCGGACTGCCGATTCTGGCCATTTATATTTTCGTGGTGCCGGAGATCGGGAATTTTGCGGCGGAATTGTATCCGGAGAGTTCTTCGATCCGAATCTGGGTCTGGATCGACCTGTACGCAACGTCCATTCCTTTCTACTGGGCGCTGGTCGAGTCGTTCCGGCTGCTGGTCCATATCGAGCGCAGGCGAGCGTTCTCGGATCTGGCCGTGCAGGCGCTCAAAAAGATCAAGTACTGCGGAATGGGCGTCGGCGGACTGTTTACGCTGGGCATGCCGCTCTTCTACCTGATGGCGGAACGCGACGATGCGCCGGGAATCATCGTAATCGGGATGGTGATCGTATTCGCGTCGCTCGTCATTGCCGTGTTTGCGGCGGTGCTCCAGAAGCTGCTTCAGGAAGCGATCGCGATCCAGCTTGAAAATGAATTGACGGTCTGAGGTGAAACCTATGGCGATTATTATCAATATCGATGTCATGCTGGCCAAGCGCAAGATGAGCGTCACCGAACTGTCGGAACGGATCGGCATTACGATGGCCAATCTGTCGATTCTCAAAAACGGCAAAGCCAAAGCGGTCCGGCTGTCGACGCTCGAAGCGATCTGCAAAGCGCTCGACTGCCAGCCCGGCGATGTGCTCGAGTACCGGGCGGACATGGACGAAGAAGCGGAATAAGCGAAATAAGCGGAGTAACGATCGGGGCGGCTGCCCCGTTGGATTTCAGCGGCCGAGTTTTTCCTGAAGACAGACAAGTCCCTTTTCGCTCGGTGGCGGAGGGGGCTTTTTTGCGCAATCCTTTTTTTACCTGCAATCCGTACGCCTGCCAGCCGATAAGTGAAGTAGGACAAGCTCAAGTATCAGGAGGGTTAGGGATGAATATTCACGAGGAATTGGCGGCCGTCACGGGACGGGAAAGCTTTATCGAGTTCGTACACCGGCTGACCGGGGATCTGGAACGGAATTCCGAAGATTGGGCGAACCTCACACTGAAAGACTATCTGTCGGGGATCGCTTCCTGGGTCGAAGACGGCGCGCACGGGCAGGAGGAGTCGGAGACCGGGGCGCCGGGATCGTCCGCAGCGCGCCGTTCGGAAGTGGAATGGGAGCGCTTGGCGTTTCTGCTGTTCGCGGCGGGACGTTACGAGTAGGCAAAACGGCGGCCGGGGATCCGCAAGAGGTACGCGCCGCCGTTGACCGAATAGGGCGCTTGGAGAATCTTTTTCGCAGGAGTACATACGCAAACGAACCGGACTTTCTCGGAAGGCGGGCAGCTTGGAGTTTGCGCATGTGCGGCGGAAACAGGTTCTTTTTTTGCGGTAAAATGGTATAGTGAACACGGAAACGATGCGGACGGACGTTGGACAAGCGATGCGAGCAGTATCCAATTTTAATATAGATGGAGAGTTAACTATAATGAGCGAAAAAAAAGAAAAATCAACAACCCCAAGCCGTAAGGAACGCAGGATTCTAACGGCCAAAGAAGAGAAGAAAAACAGCGGATCCGGCAAGAAGAAGAAACCGGCAGTCAAACGCAGCGCCAAACCGGAAAGCGCTAGAACGGAAAGTGCCAAACCGGAAAGTGCCAAGAGCGCTTCCGCGGGCAGCCGTCCGGCGCAGGGCGAGCGTACGGAATTGTCCGGCGCACAGCGACGGTTAGCCGGGGGCGCGGGAAGCGCCCGCGGCAGTTCGGCAGGCGGAAGCCGTTCTGCAGGACCGCGTTCGGCCAAGCCGGCGGACTCGGGCCAGCGCCTTACGCCAAGCGAGCGCTACGAGAAGCGTCAAAGCGAGCGGACCGCGGGCGCGCCGGTGACCGGCAGCACATCCGGCAAAGCGTATGCGGGCGACAAAGGCAGAGGTCCGACATCGGGCCAACCGTATGCGGGCGGCAAAGTGAAAGAAGCCCGCAGTGCGGCGCAGCGCGGCGAGAAACCGTCTACGGCAGCGGGCACCCGTCCGGAAGCGAGCGGATTCCGGGGTTCGGCCGGGGCGAGAGTCCAGGGCCTGCCCAAACCGGCGCAGCCGCACAGCGCGGCCGCCGTGCCGGGCAAGAAACCGTACGCAGGCGGGGCATCCAAACCGATGTCCGCTGCGTCGGATGCCGAGCAGGTGAAGTTGGGTGACGTCATCGTCGTCACGATCAAGCGGATCGGGATCAACGGCGAGGGCGTCGGTTACTTCCGCCGCAAAGCGGTATTTATCGACGGCGCGATCACGAACGAAGTGGTCAAAGCGGAAGTGCGGGAGACGCACGAGAAGTTCCTCAAGGCCAAGCTTGTCGAAGTGGAAAAACAATCGCCTGACCGGGTAGAGCCGCCTTGTCCCGTATTCGGGATCTGCGGAGGCTGCCAGATCCAGCATATTTCGTATCCGGGCCAACTGCGCGCCAAGCTTGAAATCGTGCGCGAAGCGTTCAGCCGTTATGCCAATCTGAAAGATCTCAAGATCAAGCCGACGCTTGGCATGGACCGTCCGTGGGACTACCGCAACAAAGCGCAGCTGCAGGTGGAGCGCCGCGACGTGAAGGGTTCCAAGAGCGAGATCGTCGCCGGCCTCTATGAGATCGGCAGCCACGAGATCGTCGATATCAGCGGCTGTCCGATCCAGCATCCGCAGGTCAACCGTGCGATCGACCGCGTGAAGGCCGTGCTCGGCGAGCTGAATACGCCGCTGTCCAAAGGCGACAGCCGCGGCGGTCGCAGCGATATCAAAGACAGCGGCACGCGCAAAGGCGTCCGCACCATCGTGGTACGCAGCGGCTTCCAGTCCGGCGAGATCCAGGTTACGCTCGTCACCGAGACGGCGGATCTTCCGCGTCAGGACGAACTGATCGAGCGCTTGCGCCTCGAACTGCCGGAAATGAGCGGTTTGTCGATCAACGTGAATCCGCTCAAGACGCCGCTGATCTTCGGCGAGCGCATGATCCATCTGTGGGGCAGCGAAGCGATGAACGAATCGCTCGGCGACCTGAACTTTACGCTGTCGCCGCGCGCGTTCTTCCAGCTGAACCCGGAACAGACGATTAAGCTGTATGAGACCGTCCGCGCCGCGGCCGCGCTCACCGGCAAAGAAACCGTCGTCGATGCCTACTGCGGCACCGGCACGATCGGTCTGTGGCTGGCGCCTTACGCCGCCGAAGTTCGCGGCATCGAAGTGCTGCCGGAAGCCGTCGCCGACGCGGCGCGCAACGCCGAGCAGAACGGCCGCGATAACGCGACCTTCTTCGAAGGCGAAGCCGAAGAACTGCTGCCGCGCTGGGCGAAGGACGGCCTGCGTCCGGACGTGATCGTCGCCGATCCTCCGCGGGCCGGCCTGGACCGTAAGTTCCTGGAGACGATTCTGCGCGCGAAGCCGAAGAAATTCGTCTACGTGTCGTGCAACCCGTCCACGCTTGCCAAAGACTGCAAAGTGCTGCTCGACGGCGGCTACGAGATCCAATCGGTACAGCCGGTGGATATGTTCCCGCAGACGAGTCAGGTGGAATGCGTGACGGTGCTGGTGCAGAAAGAAGCGTAAGGAGACTCGATCTTCTTGCGCAGGCACTGACGATCCGGAAGTATAAGCCCAAAAAGGAGCGTCCTCTAATGGACGCTCCTTTTTGGTTCGTTATAAAGTTAATCGTAGAGGGCTGCGGACTGCCAAGCCAAGAGGGCTTCTTCTAAAGGATCCTAATCTTCTAAAGGATCGTATATCCCTTAGAAAGGGATTTTGGGCACTGTCCGGATTTTAACGGATCGCAGCGACACTTAGCCGCCCAAACTCGGCTAAAACGATCGAAAATCACGATTTTTCACGCCTAAGCGCCGCCTCGTTCCGTTAAAAATCGAAAAAGGCCCAATTTCGATTTTAAGAGTCGTGTCGGTCCGTTAAATTTCAGGAAGCAGCCGGCACAGCGGTGTCGATCCGGATGACGAGAGATTACTATGATCCTTCTTTGATCATTCTTCTATAATCCTTCGAGGAACTCTGTTCTCAGGAAAATTCGGGAACGAATTCCCTTCGCAGCTTCAACAAATATTCTGTGAACAGGAACTTCTCAATACACCGCAATCGGCCCGTAAGGCCCCTCGATAATCTCGATCTTCGTCTCGAAGATATCCGTCAGAATCTCCGGCTGCATAATCTCCGCCACCGTTCCGTAAGCCGCGATCTGCCCGTTTTTCATCGCACAGATCCGATCCGAATATTTGGCTGCGAAGTTGATATCGTGCAGCACGGTCAGGATCGTTCGCCCGAACTCGGAAGCGGCGTACTTCAGATGCTCCATCATCTGAACCGAACGCGCGACGTCCAGATTGTTGAGCGGTTCGTCGAGCAGCACGTATTCGGTCTCCTGGCAGAGCACCATCGCGACATAGGCCCGCTGGCGCTGGCCGCCGGACAGTTCATCCAGATAGCGGTGTTCCAGCGCCGTCAGATCGAGAAAATCGATGTATTTGGAGATGATCTCTTCGTCCTGCTGCGTCAAGCGGCCTTTGGAATAGGGGAATCTGCCGAATCCGGCCAGCTGCCTCACGGTAAGCCGCGTGACGAAATGGTTCTCCTGCCGCAGAATAGTCAGGATTCTCGCCAGATCCCGTGATTTGGAGGTCGCGATATCCAGGTTGGCCACGCTGATCTGGCCTTCGTCCAAATCGAGCAGTCTGCCGATCATCAGCAGCGTCGTCGATTTGCCCGCGCCGTTCGGCCCGATCAGCGACGTCAGTCCCGCTTTGGGGATTTGGATATTCAGCGGCCCGACCTGGACGTCGGACGCATACGATTTTTTGACATTCTCGATTTGTATCATAGACTGCCCCTTTTTAGAATCACGATTAAAAACAGGATGCCTCCGAACAGCTCGATGATGATAGAGACGACGCCCTGCGCGTGGAATACATGATTCATAATGAAGTACGCGCCCGTAATGATCACAAACGCGATTGCGAACGCCATGGGGAACACATAGCGGTGATCGTAGGTCTGCGCGGCCTGGTAAGTCAGCGTGGCGACCAGGAATCCGTAGAACGTAAGCGGTCCGACCAGCGCCGTCGAGACGGCCATCAGGATCGACACGAGGACAAGCGTATAGATGACGCCGGCTTTGTGCCGGCCGCCGAGGGACGTCGAGACTTCCCTGCCCAGCGACAGCAGATTCAGACGTCTGGCGTGGGTTAGCAGCAGGAAGGCGGCGACCCCGACAATCGGAATCGCAATCGGGAAGTAAGCGGCATCCGCATTATTGACCGAAGCGAATAACCGGGTCTGCAGCAGATCGAATTCGGAGGGGGCCAGCACCCGCCGCATGAATGCGGAGACGGAGCCCAGACCGGTACCGAGAATGATGCCGACCAGCAGCAGAATTTGCAGATTCCCGTATTTTCCCGACAGCAGCCATCCGTACAGGATCAGACACATCACGACCATCGCCGCCACCTGATAGAGAAAAGAATCCACACCGCTGAAATTCACAAAAGCCGCAGCGCCGAAGAAAAAAAGCGTGCCGGTATGGATCGTAGAATACAGGGCTTCGAAACCGAGCAGCGACGGCGTAATGATCCGGTTGTTCGTAATACTTTGAAAAGAAACGGTCGCAAGACTCTGGCAGACGGCCGCGATCAGCATAGCGACGATTGCGACCGTTCTTCTACGCACAACCGGCACAAAAGAAGGGGAGGTCACGGGAACCGGATTGTTATAGACCAACAGTCCGTAAGCGGCAAGAAGGCCCAACAGCAGCAGCGTGACGAGCAGGATCCAATACTGCTTCGCTTCTTTGGGCGTACGAAAAGCTCCGGCCGCTCTTCGCCTGCGGGGCAGGGCGGCATCGGTTCCGACGAGAGGTGGATGGTTGGGTATGAGTTCGCTCATCGCGGGGTTTGTGGGGACCTCCTTTGCTTCAACAAGATCAAGATAAATACGACCGAACCCACCGTTCCGAGAATCAGGGAGACCGGAATTTCAAAAGGCATAATCAGCACCCGCGACAGGATATCGCAGGCCATGATCGTTCCCATCCCCAGCAGACACACCCAGGGCAGGTTGCTCCGCAGGTCGTCGCCTCTGAACATGGATACGATATTGGGCACGATCAATCCCAGAAAAGGCAGATTGCCGATCACCGCCGCAACGATACCGACCGCAAGCGAGATCAGGGCCGTACCGACGAAGATGATGCGGTTATAGTTGACACCCAGACTGGTGGCCACATCCTGGCCCAATCCGGCGAGCGTCAAACGGTCGGCACATACAAAAACCAGCACCGTGACCAGCACGATCAGCCATAGATACTCGTACCGTCCCATTTGAATATTCGAAAAAGAACCGATATACCAGCTCTCGATATTCTGGGTCATCTGGAACAGAAGTCCGATAAACGTAGAGACGGCGGAGATCACCGCTCCGAGCATCATGCCGATAATCGGCACGATCAACGAAGACCGCAGCCGGACTCTTCGCAGCAGCAGGAAGAACAGCATCGTCCCGATAAAAGAGAACAGGATCGCGCCCGTCATCCGCAGCAGCAGGCTTGGAGCCGGGAACAGCAGATATACAAACAAAAGGCCCAGGCCCGACCATTCGATCGTTCCCGTCGTCGTTGGCTCAACCAGTCGGTTCTGCGTGACCAGCTGCATGACGAGTCCGGCCATAGCCATCGCGGCGCCGGTCAGCATCAAGGAGGCCGTTCTCGGAACCCGGGTAGTGAAAAACATCTCCCGGCCGTCGGCTTGTCCCTGTATATCGTAAACGCCGGTGAACAGAGAAATCGCGCCCAACGCGAGTACCGCAATCAGGGCAGCGACAAAAGGCCAAGTCCATAACTTGTTGGAAAGATGCCGGGTTTGAAAAGATTCAAACCCGGCCGTTTGGGGCGCTGCATTTTTTGCCACGAAGCCGTGCTCCTTTTGGTTACTTGGCTAAAGCTGCCGAAAGGTTGTCGAACAGCTCGATATAAGTCTGGATCGACTCGTTGACGTACGTGTCGTTCGGCGCGTATACGATATGTTTTGCCGTAATGGCTTTGGTGTTTTTGAGGGCGGGCGCTTGATCGATAACATCCTGGGCCGGAACGGCATCGGTTTCGCTGGAGATCGCGGCATCGCGGTCCAGTACGAAGATCCAGTCCGGGTTGCTCTGCGCGATCGCTTCGACGGAAATGTCGTCCCCTTCGTGGTCGGAAGACGCGGCATCGACTTCCAACGCCGGAACCCAACCGAACATTTCGTACATCGGTCCCCACACCCGTCCGGAGTGCGGCGCCGAGAATCCGATTTCTCCGGCAGAGACGACAACGCTCATCACCGTGTCTTTTCCGTTGTAAGCCGTTTTGGCTTTTTCGATCGATTCGTCAAACGCGGCATTCAGTTGGTCGGCTTCGGCCGTTTTGTCGAAAATTTTGCCCAGGCTGACCGTCGAATCTTTGAGTCCGTTCACGAGGTTCGTTCCCGGCGTTTCCGAAGCATCGGAGACGTCGAAGCTGAAGTCGACAACGGTCGCATCGGGCACCAGCTTTTTGATGTCTTCGTAGTAGTCGGCGAATCTCTGACCCACAATGACTACATCCGGGTTGAGCGACGCCAGCAGTTCAAGATTGGGTTCCCGGTGATTTCCGATGTTCTGCACGGCTTCGTCTTGGACATAAGACGAATCGGCCGGCATGACGTCTTTGGGCACGGCGGCCAGTTTGACGCCCCAGTCGGACAGCGTCTCGAACGTGCGGTTATCCAGGGCGACGACCGTTTTCGGATTTACCGGAACCTGGACTTTTCCGTGGATATCCGTAATCTCGACAGTAGACGGAGTCTCGGCGGCCGGCGTTTCGGCAGCAGCCTTGGGCTGGGCGGCGGGGGTACTGGAGTTGGAGCAGGCGGTCAGCGTCAGCATAAGGGCAGTGATCAGAATAGACATCGATTTTAATACGGCGGATTTTTTCATCATAAACCTCCAAAGGATAGGGTGTAGGAAAGGCGAATCTCGATCGAATCGGATCGGGATCCTATGTATAGGCACGGATAAGCACAATCAGGACCGAAATGAATAACCCCCCTCTATCATTAACTAAAATGAAATAAATTACATACGATAACGATTATCATTATCATGATAGGGTTTATTATAGCAAAATCTTTCCGCGAATCAACCGATCAGCGCCTATTATTTTTAAAAGGGGTGTATATTTTTTGCGGAATTGATATGATCGTTGAGTCAACGATCATACGATAGAGAGGTTTTTCACATGACATCGAATTTTTGGCAGAACCTGCCTCGTCCCTTTTTTATTCTGGCTCCGATGGAAGATGTTACGGACGTCGTATTCCGCCATGTGGTGAGCGCGGCGGCGAAGCCTGACGTTTTCTTTACGGAGTTTGCCAATACGGAAAGCTATTGCCATCCGGCAGGGCGCCACAGCGTGCGCGGCCGGTTGGCCTTTACGGAAGACGAGCAGCCGATCGTCGCCCATATCTGGGGAGACAAACCCGAATATTTCCGCCAGATGAGTATCGGCATGGCGGAAGACGGCTTCAAAGGCATCGACCTTAACATGGGCTGCCCCGTGCCGAATGTGGCGGAGAACGGCAAAGGCAGCGGCTTGATCTGCCGCCCGGAGCTGGCCGCGGAGATTATTCAGGCTGCCAAAGCCGGCGGCCTGCCGGTCAGCGTCAAGACGCGGCTCGGCTTCAGCTCGCTGGATGAATGGCGGGACTGGCTGACGCATATCCTGAAGCAGGATATTGCCAACTTGTCTATTCATCTGCGGACCCGCGACGAGATGAGCAAAGTCGACGCGCACTGGGAACTGATCCCCGAGATCAAGCAGCTGCGTGACGAGATCGCGCCGCAGACGCTGCTGACGATCAACGGCGATATCCCGGACCGGCAAACCGGACTGGAGCTTGCGGAGAAATACGGGGTCGACGGGATCATGATCGGGCGCGGGATTTTCCATAATCCGTTCGCTTTTGAACCGGTACCGAGGCAGCACGAACCCCATGAACTGCTCGATCTGCTGAGACTGCATCTGGACCTGCATGACCACTATTCCGCAGAGCTGGAACCCCGGCCGTTCAAAGCGCTGCCGCGCTTTTTCAAGATTTATATCAAAGGCTTCCGCGGAGCGAACGAGCTTCGCACGAAGCTGATGGAAGCCAAATCGACAGAGGAAGTACGGGCGGGTTTGGCGGAGTTTGAGAGCCGATAAAGAGATTTTGTTTCTTTTGTCCGAAGATCCATAATTACCAAAAAAATGCTCTATGCGTTTGATACGCCAATTCCGACACTCATTTTCGACTCCGGATCACCAATAAATAGCCTGTTATGCAGCAGAATAGGGGGCGTATTTCAGTGATTGAATTCGATAATCCTTTAGCTTCTCTGACACACTCGATCAGCGGCAGCCATATCCTGTATTTGTATGAAGATGTGCAGCATTATGTGGACAGCGCGGCGGCTTATGCGATGACCTGTCTGAATCAAGGGCATCAAATCCTGATCATCGACAACGACTACTGCATTAAGGCGATCGAACGCAAACTGGCGGAGTCGTGGATCGACGAGAAGCTCGAGTATGTCCATTTTGTCGATAATTTCGATTTCTATCAGCGCCACGGCGAATTTCAGGGTTGTTTGACGCGCCGGCATTTTGAAGCGATCATGCAGCCTTTTCTGAATGACCGGTTGTCGATTCGAACCTGGGCGCATGTTCAATGGAAGCCGCAGCCGCATATTCAGGCCAAGCTGGAAGAGTTTGAAGTCATGGCGGACTGCAGCGTCAAAGAGCAGAACCTGATCTCGGTCTGTGCTTATGATGCCAACGAAATCTCCGCATCGCTGCAGCTTTCTTTGATGCGCTCGCATGAATATGTGATGACGGACCGGGAATTTATCGCTTCGGGTCTGTACCGGAATTCGAATGCCGAACGGAGGATTTCTCCTTCTATGTCCCTTCAGGAGAAGCTGCTGCTCGAGCAAAAACAGCTGCTGATCGACAAGGAAGCGGCCGAACGCGCCAATCAGGCCAAGAACGAGTTTATTGCGACGATGAATCACGAAATACGGACGCCGATGAACGGAGTGCTGGGCATGGCCGATCTGCTGGCCGAGACGGAGCTTGATGAAGATCAAGCGATTTACGTCGAAGTGATCCGCCACAGCGGCGCGTCCCTCCTGCAAATCGTGAACGATATTCTGGATTTCTCGAAGATCGAATCGGATCGTCAGGTGATGCTGGAAGAACCTTTGCGAATCCGCGAATGCGTAGCCGAAGTGGTCGATCTGCTTCAGGTGCCGAGGCTCGACAAGAATCTGGAGATCGATGTCACAGTCGACGAAGAGGTGCCCGACATGCTGATGGGCGATGCGAATCTGATCCGGCAGATTCTGCTGAACCTGCTTGGGAACGGGATCAAGTTTACGGAGCGGGGGCGTATCGGGGTGTCCGTCTCTTTGCTTCCGGGCAGCGACGGGAAGAACCGGAAACGGCTTCAATTCCGAATTCAAGATTCGGGTATCGGGATTCCCAGAGCCCACTGGAGAAAAGTGTTTCAACCTTTCTATCAGGTGGACAAAGGGCTCAGCCGTCAGGCGCAGGGCACCGGGATGGGTCTTGCGATCTCGAAGAAACTGGTAGAACGGATGAACGGACAGATCGGGATCGAGTCTTCGGCAGAAGCGGGCACGACGATCGTCTTCACGGTGGAACTGGACGAAACTTTTTCCCGCCTTCCGCATGAAGAACAGCCGGGAGAGGCTTTGTCGTAAAGCATTCCCCTTTTATTAACGAATATCGGGGTCAACGTACTAGGCAGCCTGAGGACCTTTAATCGAAGGTCCTCAACGTGTCGAGAAAGTCTGATTCTGAGAGAAGTGAGGAGGCGGAGGGAGAAATTCAGTGAAGGAACGATAGTGTTCGCCTTTGTGGTGCAAGTTCATCCAAAATCGGGATATGAACTTGCACCGTTAATCGGGAAAATTCCATTAAAATTTGATCGTTTTTCCTGATTTCAACACGCGACCGAAACGAATTTCTCCCGCAGCCGACGAGCTTCTACAACGAATAGGACTTTCTCGACAGCCTGAGGACCTTTAATCGAAGGTCCTTTTTGTGTTGCGATTTTCGATAAGCTGATTTATGATGAACGTATAATATATCTTAAAGATACATTGGATAGGGAGGTCCCTATGAAAAGAAGCTCTACCACCCACTTCGCCATACTCGGCCTGCTTCGGATCAAGCCCATGAGCGCTTACGAACTCGTGAAATTTTCCAAGGAAAGTATCGGTTTGTTCTGGAACGAATCTTACGGCCACCTCCACAAAAGCATCAAGCAGTTGGAGGCGGAAGGTGCCGTGTCGATCGTCGAAGAGTCCGAGACCGGCAGGCGCAGGATCGTGTACGGCGTGACGCCGCAGGGATGCGAGCAGCTCGATGTCTGGTTGACCCAAACTCCGGAAGAGTCCGTGATGCGAAACGAGCTGTTGATGAAGATGTTTGTCTCGCAGGAGCGGCAGATTCCCCAGTTGATCGCTTTTCTCGAGGCGGAGTTGGAAGAAAGCGCGCGGTCCGTTGCGATTCTTGCGGCGATCCGGGCGGGGGTTCCAAGCGGGCAGGGCAAATCATCGCAGCTCTGGCTGCTGACGCTCGATTACGGCGAACGGTATGTGCAGATGACGATGGAATGGTGCCGGCATGCTTTGGAAGTCTTACAGGCTCCAGGCAAGGAGGACGAACATGGATAAGAGGCTGAATTCGGGCGGCGAAAAAAGGTTGAATTCCAAACGGGTAGGCACGATTCCGATTCTGCTGATTACGCTCGTCGTGATTGCGTGTGCGCCGCTGCTGCTGTGGCTCAGAAGCGCTGCGCCGCTTGCCGTGGATCTGTTCCAAAACGAACGGTACAATCTGGAGACCGGTTATCAAATCACGGTGCTGGCGCTGGCTGTGCTTATGATCGGGCTTGTATACGCGCTGACGGGCAGGGAAGGACTTGCCTACTTGAACCTGAACAGGCGGGACGGGGCGATCCGGCCCGAACCGTGGATCGGCATCAAGCCGAAACAGGCGGAGTCGTGGAGACATCTGGGCCTGAACTTCGCGGTCGTGATTACGCTGGTGACGGCGATCGTTATCTACTTCCAGGTCGTCCATGGCAAAATCGTCAGCCTGGAGCTGTTTCCCGGCCTGCTTCTGATTCCCGTGTTTGCGTTGGCCAACGCGTTCTCGGAAGAGATTCTGTTCCGGTTCACGTTCGTCGCCGTTGTGAGCCGGTACGGCTTCTCTTCCTACTTGGCGCAGGGATTGGGAGCCGCCGTCTTCGGTATCGTACATTATTTCGGGAATCCGGGCGGAATCGTAGGCGTGCTGATGGCGGCCTTTATCGGCTGGTTTCTGGTCAAATCGATGTTGGAGACGCGGGGATTTTTCTGGGCGCTGCTGATTCACTTTTTGCAGGATGTCGTGATATTCAGCGCTTTGTTTGTAGGATAGTAGCAATCTGAAGTTCAAGGGGATTTGACGGTCAAAATTGGTGGCGGAAACTTGCTCAAATCGTTGGGCCGTCAGTCTTTTACATTGAATTTTCCGATCTTCACTACTATAATTATCCTACAAACAATTCAATGCAAAAGGAGTCGTGCTTGAACACGACTCCCGATGCAATAGCCGCTTTTAAGGGCGGTTGGCTTCAAGGATGAGATCCACGTTAATAGACCGCTACCTTTGGTGAGGGCGGTCTATTTCTTTTTGTGGAAAGAAAGAATCAGCACGACCAACGTTGCAAATGAGATCATCAACATTAGTGTTTGATAGGTTTCCACGGGCTTCACCTCCCTTCTAGGGAGATTAGCCGGCCGCCCATATAAGCCTTTCTATTGCTTGAACAGTATCACATGCGTCTATGTAAGTTGAATAGGTTAGACAAATAGGAACTCGCTTTCTCCAATTAACTTTGTGAACCTGTCCTCTTCGCAAAACGCCAGTCCTCATTTCTCCCGATCTGTGGTACGCTTATCGGATATCCGCAACAGCACCAGGCGAGACCGAAGGAGTTAAATCAAACATGAACGAGAACCAACCGAACAACGAAACCGTAAACGGAACCCATACAGAAAACGAACCGACGGCCTCGGCCGAAGTTTCCCAGGTCCCTTTTTCCACTTACGGGCTCAGTGAAGAAATTCTCCGCTCGCTCGACACGCTCGGCTACAAATCCGCGACGCCCGTGCAGCAGCAGGTGATCCCGCAGGCGCTGGCCGGCAAAGACGTCACTGTCAAATCCCAGACCGGCAGCGGCAAGACCGCGGCTTACGGGATTCCTTTGTGCGAGCTGCTCGACTGGGAAGAGAGCCGTCCGCAGGCGCTGATCCTGACGCCGACGCGGGAGCTTGCCGACCAGGTCAAGGAAGATATTATGAATATCGGCCGTTTCAAACGGATCAAGGCGGCCGCGATCTACGGCAAGCAGCCGTTCGACCGCCAGAAGCGCGAACTGATGCAGCGCAATCACGTCATCGTTGGCACGCCGGGCCGGGTAATGGACCATACCGAGAAAGACACGATCGATCTGGAACGCATTCAATACCTGGTGATCGACGAAGCCGACGAGATGCTGAGCATGGGCTTTATCGAGCAGCTCGAGAAGATCATCAAGCAGCTCCCGACGGAGCGCGTGACCATGCTGTTCTCCGCCACACTGCCAAAAGACGTCGAGAGTCTGTGCCACCGCTATATGCGCAGTCCGGTCGATATCGAGATCGGTTCGGCCACGGACAAGCGGCAGACGCAGATCCAGCATAAGCTGTACCGGGTCGGCGAGAAATCCAAAGCGGCGCTGCTGCAAAAAGTGACGGTCGTCGAAAATCCGGACAGCTGCATGATCTTCTGCCGGACCAAAGACAATGTGGACGCGGTAGCGATCCAGTTGGAGCGTCTCGGCTATCCGGTCAACAAGATCCACGGCGGCATGGAGCAGGACGACCGCAACCGCGTGATGAACGAGTTCCGCGCCGGGCAGTTCCGCTATCTGGTGGCGACCGACGTCGCGGCGCGCGGCATCGACATCGACCGGATCACGCATGTCATCAACTACGATCTGCCGATGGAAAAAGAAAGCTATGTCCACCGCACCGGCCGTACGGGGCGCGCGGGCCAGAGCGGCACGGCGATCACGTTCGCGACGCCGTTCGAAGACAAATTCCTCGGTTCGATCGAGCGCTATATCGGATTCGAACTGCCTCTCGCCGAAGAGCCTTCCGCTTACGCGGTGTCCGAAGCGCAGGCGGCATTCGATCGCAAACTCCGCGACCGCCCGACAGCCAAGAAAAGCCGGGGCGAAGAACTGAACGCGGACATCATGAAGCTTTATTTCAACGGCGGCAAGAAGAAAAAGCTGCGTCCGGTCGACTTTGTCGGCACCATCGCCCGGATCGAAGGGATCACGACCGAAGATATCGGGATCATCAGTGTCCAGGAGACGGTGACCTACGTGGATATCCTGAACGGCAAAGGCGCGAAAGTGCTCAAAGCGATGCAGGAGACGACGGTCAAAGGGAAGCTGCTGAAAGTGCAGAAGGCGCGGACGTAATACCTGTACCCGGTTTATGGGCAGGCCTTATATCGCTATCGCCGCGGACCAAGCGGCGGAAGCACCCAACCCCGACACAAACAACCTTTCGCCCATGGCGAAAGGTTGTTTTTTGCTGTCTTTGGACGGCGGGGAAGCATGATATAATGAAAGCGAATTCCGGCAGCGCCTTAAGCGCCGAAGACTGTTCAAACCAACTGTAGAGAGGATCGTGGGACGATGAACGTACAGGAAGTTCTGAGTGAACTGGAATCTCTCGGCACGGAACGCACGAAGAAAAGGTATCTGTCCGAAGGCGCGCGGGAGCCGGTGTTTGGCGCGGCGACCGGAGCGATGAAGCCGATGTCGAAAATAATCAAAAAAGATCAGGCGCTGGCCGAAGAATTGTACGCAACGGGCAATTACGACGCGATGTATCTGGCCGGCGTGATCGCCGATCCCGATGCCATGACGGAAGAAGATTTCGAGCGCTGGATCGATGCCGCCTATTTCTACATGATCTCCGATTTCATAGTGGCCGTGACGCTGGCGGAGACGAAGTTCGCGCAGGCGGTAGCGGACAAGTGGATCGACAGCGAAGACGAACTGCGCAGGTCGGCAGGCTGGAGCTGCTACTGTTGGCTGCTCGGCAGCCGCAAAGACGACGAGTTCGACGCGGAGAAGCTGGAGCGTCTGCTGAACCGGGTGGAACGGACCATCCATCAAGCGCCCGAGCGGGCCGTCTATTCGATGGCGAATTTCGTCTATACGACCGCCGTATCCTACACGCCGCTGCACCACCGCGCCCTCGAAACCGCCGACAAGATCGATTCGGTGGAAGTAGGAGGACCGGGAGGCAAACGCAAAGGGATTCAGACCTCGGCAAACATCCGCAAAGCCGCAGAAAAGAACCGGCTGGGATTCAAGCGGAAGTATGTCCGGTGCTGAGAAATTCCGACACTTCGCCAACGCCCGCCAACGCTTCGAGCAGGGCAAACGTCTCGCCGCCCCACTCGCCGTTTGCATCCCAGACCTGCCGTCCGATCCGGATCTGGCCTTCGTCCAGGTAAGGCTTCATGCGTTCCAGCGCCTCTTCCGCGAATCCCGACGGAAGAGGCTTACTGCGCTTCGCGGACCATTCCGTCAGGAAGGCCAGTCCGCGCAGCAGATCGTATTCGAAGAATCGCGGGAAACACGGCTTCAGCCAATCTTCGTGAATGACGTCTCCGCTTGATTTCGAACAGACCAGCCGATGCTCGATCAGGTAGCGCGCGCCTTCATCCAGGAACTCTTTTTCCCGCTCGGTAAACGGACGGTCCGTGTATCGCAGAATCGCTTCGAGCGGAGGAAGGGAGGAGACGATAGAGCTTTTGCGGGAATGCAGATAGGCGTCGGGATCGCAGTTCAAACCGCCGTCCGGCAGCTGATGCTTCAACAGCCATTCGCGAATCCAGGGCATCTCGTCGTCCAGTCTGCACCCGTAAGCCTGCAGGATCTGGTAGAATACGGCCAGCTCGCAGTGGCAGCAGTCCCATTTGCCCAGATCTTGGCCAAGGACCGGTCCGTCGCGGTCTTCGATCACAAATACCGGCCACACGCGGGTACGCAGCAGTGTTTGGGCTTGAACAATGGCGGATTCCGGAATAAGTCGGACTTGGCCTATCTCATAGAGGGCGGCCATATGCCACCAGGCACCGTCCCACTTGTGCCGGCTGCCTTCGTCGTGCGGCGGTTCAAGAGATGAAGTCGTCTTCAGGAAACGGATCGAAGCTTCGATGGCGGCAGAAACGGAGGGTCGTGCGGTCATAGGGATTCTCCTTTGGCGGTTGAAGGTTTTTTTCTCAGTATAAAGGATTTAGACGGAACCGTTTGGGAAGCTTTGTTTTCCAGTCTCTGGATGGGTATGCCAGATGTTGGTTCACTCTTGAAAACATCGTATTCATGAAAAGGTTTTTATTTTTAATAGACGGCTTATTTTGTTTGACAGGGTATGGAGTTTGGCACATAATCAATCCATACTAAATTCGTCAGAATTATGATGGGTACAGAAAAAGGGGGATTCAAGATGTCTCGATTCAATCAAGCGGGAGGAAAAAGATTCGGGTTCGCGCTGCTGTTCATGCTGCTTCTGGCGGTGGTTGCCGGATGCTCGGGAGCGGGCGGGAATTCGACCGCGCAGACCGGCCAGACGGGCGGCGAATCTTCAACCGGAGAACCTGCGGGCAGCGCGGAAACAGGCAAGACCGAGGCCGAACCGGCCCAGGCGGTGGAAGGCGGAACGTTCACTTATGCCCGTCCCGCATCGGTCACCTCGTTCGATCTGCACAACGAGATTACGGCGAACAACGCGTTTGCGATCGACAAAGTGTTCGAGCCGCTTGTCTCATTCGACAGCGAAGGCAAGATCGTCGATTGGCTGGCGGAGTCGCATGAAGTCAGCGCAGACGGCCTCACGTACACTTTTGTATTGAAAAAAGGTCTGAATTTCTCCAATGGCGACGTGGTCACAGCCAAAGACGCCGTGTTCTCGCTCAAACGTCATTTGACGATTGGCGGTCCGCTGGCGATCTCGGCCAAAGTGGACAAGGTCACGGCAAAAGACGACCGGACGCTGGTCGTTACGCTCAAAGAACCCTATACGCCTTTTATTTCGGAGATGTCCAACTTCTCGAACGGCATCCTGCCGGATAACTTCGGCGGCGTGCCGGAAACGGAATTTTTCAAAAAACCGGTCGGAACAGGCCCCTTCGTCGTAGAGAGCTGGGACCCGGCAGGCGACGTCACGTTCGTCAAAAACAAATATTACTGGCAGCAGGGCAAACCGTATCTCGACAAGTTGGTCTACAAGCTGATCCAAGACGACAGCCAGGCGATCAACCAGCTCAAAGCCGGCGAAGTGGACGGCATTGAATCGCTGGCGCTCCAGAATGCGGAAGAGATCAAGAGCGGAGACGGCACCGGCGTGGTAACGAACGGCAGTTGGGTAACGGAGCAGCTGTTCTTCAATACGCTCGATGAACATTTCTCCGATGTCCATGTTCGCCGCGCGATCGCGCTGGCCCTTGATCGCGACGGACTGACGAAGGCGCTGACCTTCGGTTATGCGCAGACGGCGAACTCGCTGCTGCCGACAACGATTCCGTACAACTCGAACGATACGCTCAAGCCTCTGAACTTCAATCTGGACGAAGCCAAGAAAGAGCTGGCCCAGTCCAAATTCCCGAACGGCTTCGAGACGACGCTTCTGGTCGCATCGGGCAACGATACCCGCGCGCAGGAAGCGCAGATCATCCAGGCGGCGGCGCAGTCGATCGGCATCAAAATGAAGATCGAATCGGTCGAACTCGCCGCCTTCCGCGAACGGTTCTTCGCGTACGACTTCTCTGCGATGCTCAACAGCGGACAGGCCGACTCGCCGGAAGCGAACTCGATTCTTGCGTTCCAGACCGATCCGGACGGCTTCAGCAAATCGTACTGGACGCATTACTCGAACAACAAAGTCACCCAACTGCTGCGCGAAGGCCAGAAGACGGCGGACGGAGACGACCGCCAGGCGATCTACGGCGAACTGCTCCAGATTCTCGCCGATGAAGTTCCGTATATTCCGCTGTACTACCCGGATATTCTGAAAGGCGTACGTTCTTCGGTAGAAGGGCTGACCGCTCTGCCGAACGGAAGCCTGCGCTTCGAAGACGTCCATATCGCCCAATGACGAAGACAAGCCCAACAGCCCGCCGAAAGGCGGGCTTTCCGCCTTCTTATCGGTGGCTTGCGATCGCCGCGCTGCGCGCCCTGATCGTCATTGCATGCGTCACGACGGCGGTGTTCTTCCTGATCCGGATCGTACCGGGCGATCCGGCCAAAATGATACTCGGCGAATACGCCACGGCCGAGTCGATCGCCGCGCTGCGCCGTACGCTTGGGCTCGACCTGCCGCTGTGGGAACAGTTCGTCCGTTTTCTGCACACGCTGCTGACCCAGGGCGATACCGGCCTTTCTATCGTATCGGGCGTTCCGGTCCGGCAGCTGATCGCCGAACGGGCACCGGTGACGCTGCTGCTGATCGCCTTGGCCTGTCTGTTGGCTGCAGCCGTATCGCTTGTACTTGCGGTGGTCGCGGCTACGAACAAAGACAAGCTGCTCGATCATCTGATTCGCATTTTCCCCGCGATTACGCTGGGTATGCCGGTATTCTGGGTCGGGCTGCTGCTGATCCTGCTCTTCGGTGTACATCTGCGCTGGTTCCCGGTCGGCGGAATCGGCGAAGGCTGGACCGGGATGCTGTACAGTCTGGCGCTGCCTGCGATTACGGTCGCTTTTTCCCAGATCCCGACGCTGGTTCGTTCGCTGCGCGCCCAGATGCTGGAGGTGCTGGAGTCCGACTTTGTCGTTACGCTGCGCGCCGCCCGGATTCCGCGCCGGGTCATCTTGTTCAAACACGTGCTGCGCAATTCCGCGATGCCGACGCTCATGCTGTTCGGCGTGAACTTGTCTTATCTGATCGGCGGAACCCTGGTGGTCGAGCAGGTATTCGGGATCAAAGGCATCGGGAGTCTGCTGTTCACATCGATTTCAAGCCGGGATTTCCCGGTCATTCAGGGTATTGCGCTGTACTGCGCGTTCGCCGTCGTCGTCATCGGTCTGCTGATCGAGATCGCCGCCTGGCGTCTGGACCCGAGAACGAAGGAGAAGCGATAAGATGAGCCACCGTTCGATATCGCCGGAAGCCGGTCCGCTGCCCGCAGGCCGGGGTTGGAGCCGGGTACGCCGGACTCCGGCGCTGCTTGCGGGCAGCTTCATGATGCTTGTCCTGATTCTGCTGGCCGTCTTCATTCCCTGGATCAGTCCCTACGATCCGATCGCCCAAGACTTAAGTGCTTTTCTCCGTCCGCCGTCCGCCGACCATTGGCTGGGCACGGATCAGCTGGGGCGCGATCTGTTTACCCGTCTGGTCTACGCCGCGCGGACCGATCTCGGAATCATGGTGCTGGCGGAGATTATTCCTTTTTGCCTGGGGATTACGATCGGTATGCTGGCGGGCTATTACGGCGGTTGGGTCGACACGGTCGTCTCGCTGGTCACGGATACTTTTATTGCGTTTCCGTTTTATTTGATTATCATTATTGTCGCTTTTGCCAGCGGGGCGGGCGCGCAGGGGATTTATATCACGTTCATGCTGGTCGGCTGGATCGTGTTCGCCCGCGTATCCCGGGGCCTCGCGGCTTCGCTGAAACGGCAGGAGTGGATCGCGTCGGCGCAGACTCTGGGATTGCCCGGCTGGCGGATTCTGCTGCGCCATCTGCTGCCGAATATTCTGCCGCAGGCCGTCGTGGTGCTGATGACGGACATGGTTGGCATACTGGTCGCGATCGTGACATTGGGTTATCTCGGTATCGGAATCGCGCCGCCCACGCCGGACTGGGGAACGATGATCGCCGACGGCCAATCGTTTATGACGACCGCTTGGTGGTTGTCCGCGATGCCCGGCTTGGCTGTCGTTTATACGGGCCTCGCGCTGTCGCTGATCGGCGACGGCTTGGCGGATCTGTGGAGGAGGAAATCATGAGCGAACGCGAAACAGCCGCTGCGGCGGGCAAAAACGGTGCGAAGATCGGAACAGAGCCGCGCAGGGTAGAGGAAGCGAATGCCGTGCACAACTCGAACTCGGGTACACCGGGAAATGCCGAAGCCCGGCCGGCGGGCCGCCCTGAAATTCCGACTGCGACTGCGGCTGCACAAGTCCGAACCACCGCGGCCGCCGATCCGATTCTTGTGGTTGATCGGTTGACGCTGTCGGTCGCTTCCGGACAGAATCTTGTTCAGGACGTCAGCTTCTCGCTGGGCCGGGGCGACAGTCTGGGCATCGTCGGAGAATCCGGATCGGGCAAGTCGCTGACACTGCGCGCCGTTCTGGGCCTGCTGCCTTCCGGCGTGAAGCGGACAGGCGGCGAAGTGCGGCATACCGTGCGCAGCGCCATGGTATTCCAGGATCCGAGAGGAGCGCTCGATCCGCTGTGCCCCGTCGTCAAGCAGGTGGCGGAAGTGGTCCGCTACCGGCAGGGCAAGAACCGCCGGGAAGCGCGTGCAGAAGCACTCAAGCTGCTGGGCCTGCTCGGACTGCCGGATTCGCTGAAACGGGAAGACCGTTATCCGAATCAGCTGTCGGGAGGGCAGTGCCAGCGGATCGTGATCGCTTTGGCGCTGGCCTGCCGGCCGGATATTCTGCTCTGCGACGAGCCGACGACGGCGCTTGACGTAACGGTGCAGCGGCAGATCATCGATCTGATCGCACGGCTTCAGCGGGAGCTGGGCTTTGCGTTGGTCTTCGTGACGCACAACCTGGCGATCGCGGCGGAAGTATGTACCCGGATTGCCGTGATGCGGCAGGGGCGCCTCGTGGAGGAAGGACCGTCGGTTGACGTTCTGGTCCGGCCGCGCGATCCCTATACGCAGATGCTGGTCGAAGCGGTGCTGCCGCTGCCGGAATTTGTGTCCGAATCCGAAGACCGGACCCGCGATTCCGGAGAAGGAGGCACGCGATGAGCACGGATTTGAAGTTGGAAAAAGTAACCGTTCGCTATGGGGGATTCACCGCACTGGATACGATCGATTTGGATCTGTCCGCGCGTACGACGCTTGGCCTGGTCGGTGAGTCCGGTTCCGGCAAGTCTACGCTTGCCCGTACAGTCGCGGGTCTCCTTGTTCCCGACGAAGGCGTGATGCGGCTCGGCGGCCGGATCCTGGAGAAGCGCAGAAGCCGTGAACAGCGCAAACAGATCCAGATGATCTTCCAGAATCCCGATGCTTCGCTGAATCCCCGGCGTTCCGTCCGGCAGATTCTGTCCGAAGCGCTGACCTTCCACCGGATGACGCGGGGACGGGCCGATACGGAGCGGCGCTGCCGGGAACTGCTCGAGCGGGTGCAGCTGGTACCGGGTTCGCTGGATCGTTATCCGCACGAGTTCTCGGGCGGACAGCGCCAGCGGATCGCGATCGCCCGCGCTTTGAGCGTGGAACCGGAGCTGCTGATCGCGGACGAGCCGACAAGTGCGCTCGATGTTTCGGTGCAGCGCAGCGTGCTCGAATTGTTCCGCGAGATCCAAGCCGAGCTGGATCTGACCCTGCTGTTCATCTCGCACGATCTGGGCGTTATTCACGCGGTCAGCGATAACGTTGCCGTGATGCGGCAGGGTTCGCTGGTCGAGATCGCATCCAGGGAGCGGTTTTTCTCCCGGCCGGAAACGGCTTACAGCCGCGAGCTGCTGGCGGCGGTACCGAAGATGCCTGCGGCCGCTGCGGGAGCGACGAAGTAAGGCGGCAAGGCGAATAGGGCTGTAGAATGATTGGGCCGAAAAAGAACGGAAAAGAAATCGATTCGACCGGGTGCTTGTTGAAAAAGATAGGGTTCAGAGAAGCCAAGACAGAACGGAGGAGAAATATGGATACTTTACAATCTTCAAACGGCGGTTCTTCGGGATTTGTGCCGCTGTCACGCACCGAATACGACACGCTGACGACGCAGCTTGCGAAGCTGCTGCATACCGAATATCCGCCGGTCATTGTGCCGGGCGAAGCGATTCTGGGTATCGAAGCGATTGCGGCAGGCATCGCCGCGCCGGGCAGACGTTTTCTGAATGTGGTCACGGGGCCTTACGGAACGCTGTTCGGCGAGTGGCTGGAGCGCGGCGGAGCCGACGTCGAAGAACTGCGGGTACCGTTCGATGAAGTCGTGACGGTCGAAGCGGTAGAAGAAGCGATCAAGCGGACGTCGCCGGACGCGATTTCATTCGTGCATGCCGAGGTGATCACGGGCGGTTCGAATCCCGCCGGAGAGATTCTGGAACTGGCGCGCCGTCACGATCTGATCACGGTGAGCGATTCCGTGTCTGCGGTCGGCGGCGAAGCGCTGCGCATCGACGAATGGAGCGCGGACCTGGTCGCGATCGGAGCGCAAAAAGCGCTAGGCGGGCCGAACGGCGTCAGTGCCGTCGCGGTCTCGCCGCGCGGATGGGCGTTTATCGAGTCGAATGCCCGTGCGCCGCGCAGCTCGATCCTGTCGCTGCTCGATCTGAAGCCGCCGCGCGCGGGCGAAGCGTTCCGCGTGCCTCCCTATATCCCGACGCTCGAAGCCCGGGCTTTGATCGCGGCGCTGGAAGCGGTCGAAGCGCAAGGGCTGGAACAGGTCATCCGCCGGCATGAGCGGGCCGCGGAATCGGCCGCCGCCGGACTGCGGGTTCTTGGCCTGGAAGGCTGGCAGCGGAATTCCGATCGGCGCTCGACGCTGACGACGACGGTACGTATCGGCGGCGAACCGCGCCTGCTGATTAAGCAGCCGATCGGTATTGTCGCTCCGGGCGACGGCGAATTGAACGGGCAGCTGCTGCGCCTCAATCATTTCGGCGCGAATGCTTCGCAGGCGGCGGTGGAAACGGCTATCTCGACGCTTGCCGGTCTGCTGGAACTTGACGCGGCCCAAGCGCTGGAAGCCGTGCGCAGCGTATGGGAGAAACGGTCATGATTCTCCAGCGGCCAATCCGCAAAAGCTTCCGGAATATCGCGATAGCCGGCATTTCCGGCCGGCGGTTCGATATCAAAATCGAACGCGGCCGATTCGTATCGGTCCGGGACGCCGCCGCGCAGGCTCCGGCTTCGAGCGCCTCCGAACCCGGCACCGCGGCCGTATTCTCGCACGAAGAGCTTCGGCTTCGGACGGCCGCCGAAGAAGTCGACGGTACCGACCTGTGGATCTCGCCGGGGCTGATCGATCTGCACACGCATATGGGCTGGACCGATTTCGATCATGCCGACCAGGCGAAGCGCGACTCCGCCGAAGTCGAAGCCATGCAGGCCGACGCGTTCGAAGCGACGCTTCGCACCGGCGTCACGACGGTGCGGGACGCGGGCGGGCTGCTGCCGGAAGCGGCGAAGCGGCTGATTCGCAAGTATGGGCATCCGCTGCGCGTGCACAACGGCAGCCATATGTTCGGCGCGGCCGATGCGCAGGGCCTTGATTACCTGAAACGGAAGATGGACGAAGTATTGGCTTCCGGTGCGGATTGGATCAAGATTATGGCGACAGGCGGCCTCGGATCGCCGACGGAGCAGGTGAGCGATCCTATTTTGTCGGATAAGGAATTCGCGTTCCTTGTCCGCTATGCCCATGAGCACGGACGCCGAGTCTTCGTGCATACATGGGGAGGGGTTACGGTGGATTGGGCTGCGGAAGCCGGAGTCGAATCGATTGAACACGGCATGTTTGTGACGCGGGAGCAGGCAGAGCGTCTGGCAGAACGCAATGTGGCATGGGTACCGACCGCTTCTATCTACCGAATCGCCGCCGATCCCGACGGAGTGCTTGGACTGCCGCCCGTTATTCAAGAGCGGGCGATGCGCGCAGTCGAAGCGCATGCCCATGCGGTCGGGTATGCCAAGCTTGCGGGTGTACGTCTGGGCTTCGGCACCGATTATGCGACGCCGGCCCTGCATGGGCGCAACCTGCAGGAGATGGACGCGCTGGCTTTGTACGGCCTGTCCCGCGCCGAGATCTGGCATTCGGCGACAACCGGGGCCGCCGAGATTCTCGGCCGCGCCCACGAACTCGGCCGGATCGGCGAAGGCCTGCTCGCCGATGCCGCCTTGTTCGCCGCCGATCCTCTGGCTGCGCGAAGCGAAGAAGAGCTTCGGGGCAGCATCGTATGCGTACTGACCGCTGCAGCCGCGGATGAATGGGCCGGCGGCTGATCGTTCTTCCGGTCCGCTCCGGCGGATAGAGCGGCAGGGTGCAGGGCAAATCGCACAAAACACAAAAAACACAAAAAACGTCTACGGGTTGGCCAAAATAACTGCATGAGAACAGTTATTCCGGCTGAATCCGTTCTTTTTTGCCAAATAGCTGCGCGCGAACACTTAATGGTCGGATAAGAAGCCGATTTTCGCTGAAATTCATCCAATAACGCTCCCTGTGCAGTTATTTGTCAAAGATCGGCGTGTCCGCGAGAATAACGGTTGTCAGGCCGTTATTTGACGGTACGCCTATGCGGGGGACGGCCGGAATCGTTCTCGCTGCTGTACGCGTATACTCGCGAATGCGTATACCGGCTGCCTATGAAGAGACGTTCCGCCGGGCGATCTGTTTTCAGGAAGAGCCTATGCGGGTGACGGGAGCGGAAAAGGGAATACAACTATGGAATACGAAAGAATCGCGCGAGATTCCGGACAGTTTGGATTGAGACCTGCATCATATTGCGCAACAAAAAGAAGCAAACCCGCTGTAGGGTTCGCTTCTCAGGCTGTCGAGAAAGTCCTATTCGTAAGAGAAGCTTGTCAGCTGCGGGAGAAATTCGTTAGCGGATGCTTACGATGTGCCTTTCTTCGAAAGGCTTTAGGTCGCGTGTTGAAATCGGGGAAAGGGATTGGAATTTAGCAGAATTTCCCCGATTTCAAAGGCGAACACTATCGTTCCTACACTGAATTTCTCCCTCCGCCTCCTCGCTTCACTTGGATTCAGACTTTCTCGACACGTTGAGAAGCGAACCCGCCGATGGGGTTCGCTTCTTTTTATAAGATGGACCGATGCTCGGACGAGTCGACCGGATCCAACGGATCGGCGACCGCAAGAGGCAGCGTCACCGTCACGGTCGTGCCGATGCCGTATTCGCTTTCGATCTTGATCCGTCCGCCGTGGAGCCGGACGATTTCTTTGCTGATCGCAAGGCCCAGACCGCTGCCGGACATCTTGGAACTTCCTTTGTAGAAGCGCTGGCCGATGCGTTCGAGATCGGCGGCCGGAATGCCTTCGCCGTCATCCTGCACGCAGACATGGACTTGAAGATCCGAACAAGCCGCGGTCAGCCGGACTTCGCCGTTCAGGTCGGAGAACTTGATGGCGTTGTCCAGCAGGTTGACGAAGACCTGTTTGAGCCGGTTCAGATCGGCATGCATCGGCATAGGTTCTTCCGGCAGCAGGGTATGCAGCTTCACGCCGCGTTTGTTGCCGGAGTGGGTATACTGCAGATCGAGCTGCCGCAGCAGGCTGTTCAGGTCGACGGGAACGGAACGCATCCGGATTTCGCCGGACTGGTATTTGGAAAAGTCGAGCAGGTCTTCGACCAGGCCGATCAGCCGGTCGGTCTCGCTGGTAATGACGCCAAGGCCGAGCATCGTCGTCTCTTCGTCGTCCAAACCGCCGACAAGCGTCTCGCCCCAGCCTTTGATCGAGGTCAAAGGCGTGCGAAGTTCATGGGAGACCGTCGAGATGAAGTCGTTTTTCATCTTTTCGCTTTTGGATAGTTCGTCATTCATATGATTCAGTGAGTCGGCCAGCGTTCCCACTTCGTCGTTATATTTGCGAATGGCTTTTACGGTAAAATCCCCGGTTGCCATCTGCCTGGAGATCACCGTCAATTCCTTGACCGGACCGACGATCCGGCGGGCAATAATCAGACTGAGCGCGACGCCCAGCGCAAGCACGGCCGCTCCGATGGCGATCGACCAGCCGATCAGCTTGACCACTTCCCGGTACAGCGGCTCGGCCGAAACCGAGAAGCGCAGAGTGCCGATCACTTCGCCGTAGCTGACCAGCGGGCTGGAGATCGCCATGATCCGCTGCCGAAAAGCCTGGGAGTAGCCGGAGTAGCTGCCGACGCCGCCCTGCTGGGCGACCCGTACATCCGAGGTGCGAATACGCTGGTTGGAAGAGAACCCGTAGGAGTCGACCACCGTTCGACCTTCGAGATCCAGCACCTCGACCCGGCTGCTCTCGCCCGGCACCAGGTTCTCGAGAATGTAGCGGGCCCGCTCCTGCAGCGTGTAACCTTCCATGAACTGGTTGGACAGCGTAGCCGCCGTAACGGCCCGGGATTGGACGATCTGCCGGGCACTGTCAAAATAGTAGGTCGAAACCGCTGCGGCGAAAATGGCTTCCAGCAGCAGAATAATGGTCAGCAGCAGAAGGCCGATCTGGAGCAGGAGACGCCCTCTAATGCTTTTCAACATGGCTGTACGCCTCCTCTTCCGCTTCGCTGTCGGTATCCAGCCCGGCCAGCGATCCGACTTCGGCTGTACTGAGCCGAAGGCTCCCGTAGATCTCGGCTTGTTCGCCCGTCAGCTGGGGATCGGAGTCCGGGAGCAGGGCGATCGTGATCGGCGACGAGCGGCCCGGGACGACGGAGCCCGTGCCGGCGCCTCCCAATACGACGTAGGGAGTCTGGCGGCTCTCCAGCATAGGCTGCAGGCGGCCCCATTCTTCCGTCGAGAGCTGGCGAAGCGTCAGCAGCACGGCTTCGCCGCCGGTTGCTTCTTCGGCGTTGCCCGAGTCGGATTCGCTCTGCGGCGCATAGACGAATCGCACTTCGTCCGCGGCATCCGGATTGCCCTGAGGCAGTTCGATCCGGTATTTGCCCTGCCAGCGAGCCGGGATACGCAGGTCGTATCCCCACTGCCAGAAACGGTCTTCGACGAAAATCATCCGGCGCTTGCCGTCCCAGCGGTAATACGAATCGCTCCACAGCTGCGGCGTGCCCGCCGCGTCATCGGACACGGGCATCTCGTTCGGCAGAGCGACTTCCAGGATTCCGTCGCTGTCGAGATCCCGATTGGCCGCCGGATAATCGATCCACCATTTTTGCCCGGTGGAAGCGAGGTTGGGAGTGGGGTCGGGCGCTCCAAGCTGCAGATCCTGTCTCGATGTGCGCGTATCGTATGTCTTTTTGGAGATGGAGAGGATATTCGCCAGACGTCCGTCATCCCAGGCCAGCAGCAGCGTATAGCCGGAACGGGTAGTGCCCAGCACCTGGGCGAACAGCCCGGTCCGCGTCTCGGAAGCGAGTTCGATCCGCATATCCAAGATGGCGCCTTCCGTCCGGCGTTCCGCGATTTCGACCAGCTGCCCGTCTTTTTCACCCAGAATTTCAATTCGGGAACGGGCATTTTCGACATTCTCGGCGGGAGGGACGAGGGCAATCTGACTCAAGCCGTTTCCGATCAGATCGCCGGCCGCAATCTGGTCGTAGGATCGGTGCAGAATCGCTTCACTCTTCAGGCCGGAGAACGAATAGACGTACAATTCCTTCGGCAGCCCGGTTCCGCCTCCGTCGTAGCCCAGCAGCAGCTGCGCGGAGGACTCGTTTAGCAGAGGCTTGATCGCCAGGTAATCGAGATTGATGCCGCTTCCGGTAATCAGGTCGGCTTTTTTCCAGGCTCCGTCTTGTTGGCAGAGAATGAGAATATTGACTTCATAGTCGGTATCGGGCTTTTTGTAGGAAACGATCAGTTCCTTGGCTCCGTCGCCGTCCAGATCGGCAAGGCGGATAGCGCTGCCCTGATCGGACTGGCCGGGGGTCGTCAGTTGGTAGCCCGCCGGAAGGAAAGGCTGCACGGCACGATACAGCGACTGCTCTTCTCCCGCGAGGTTGGGCGCATGCAGCAGATCGCCCGGCGAAGCGATCCGGCCGCAGCCGGCAGTCAGCAGAATCAGCAGCAGGCCGGCGATTTTGAGTGCATTCATAGGCGGTTCTCCTTACCATAATGAGGCTATTCTTAGTTATCGGCATATAGGCCGGAAATGCGACAGGTATAAGGGTCGGCGGTTCATTTTCGCAGTTAAAAGGGGTCAGGTCAAGAGGAAGCCGAGAAAAAAACGGAAGCGGAAAAAAAGGAGGAAAATAAAGCCGCCCAGCGCGGAAAAAGGTCTGCGGCATCCCGCGGGATACCTCGGCCGAAAACAGACAAAAACCGGGGCCCTCCGCTGTGGAAGGGCCCCGGTTTGGGTGCTGCTTATCGTTCGCTGCGGCTCTGTCCGCGGAAGACAGCTGCCGGAGCTATTTGAGATTCTTCACGAACTCCGCCGCTTTGACGCCGGCTTCGCGGCCGAAGATTACGATCTCGGCAACCGAGTTGCCGCCGATCCGGTTCTGTCCGTGCAGGCCGCCGGTCACTTCGCCTGCCGCATACAAGCCCGGAATCGCTTCGCCGGCTTTGTTCAATACTTCGGTATTCGTATTGATCCGGATGCCGCCCATTGTATAGTGGATACCGGGGCCGATCTTGACCGCATAATAAGGGGCGCCGGACAGATCGTGATCCATCCCGGTCGTCCGGCCGAATGCTTTGTCCTGTTTGGCCGTGATCGAGTTGTTCCAGGTTTCGAGCGTCGACTGCAGAGCTTCCGCCGGAAGTCCGGTCTCCGCCGCCAGCGCTTCGATGGTTTCGCCGCTTTGCACAAGACCCATTTTCTCGTACTGCTCGATCGCTTTGGCGCGCGATTTGACGCCGGATTCGAAGATCAAATAGGCTTCGCGGTTATCGAGCTTGGTGATTGCCGCCGTGACATGGTCGCGGGTATCCATTTCGTTCACGAAACGCAGAGCGCCCTTGTCGACCAGGATAGCGCCTTCGCCGCGGACCGCTTCGCCGATCAGATACGAATGTTCCTGATTGACGGTGGGGTGGACCTGGATTTGATCCATATCGACCGTCGTACCGCCAAGCGCTTCCGCCATCACGATGCCGTCGCCCGTGCTGCCCGGCTGGTTGGTGGTCACATAACCTTCGAGGTCCGGTCTGTACTGCTTGATCAGTTCCTGATTGGCGCCGAAACCGCCGGTAGCGACGATGACCGCACCCGCAGCAATCGTCTTTTCTTCGCCGTCTTCAAAAACGACTTTAACCCCGTTTGCTTGTCCGTCTTTTTGGGTGATTTCTTTTACGTGGGCCTGCACAAACAGCTGAATGCCCTGCTCCTGGACGTCGGCGACCAATCCGCTGACCAGGTATTGGCCGACCGCGGAACCGTCTGTCGGACGGTGCGTGCGTTTTTCTTTCATGCCGCCGGTGATCGTAAGATTGTCGAGCGTAATTCCCTGCGAATCGAGCCAATCGATGGCATCCGCCGAATGGTCGACAAAGTAGTGCAGCATTTCTTGGTCGTTCGTATCGTGTCCGCCTTTCAGCGTTTCTTCGAAGAACAGCTTATTGGTGTCCGCAATTCCCTGCTCTTTCTGGAATTTGGTTTCCGAAGCATTCATGCCCGAAGAAGATTTGAGCGTATTGCCGCCCGGTTTTTCCATCTTTTCGAAAATGACGGGGTTCATGCCGGCCGCTTTGGCTTCGAGCGCCGCTGTCATACCCGCGCCGCCGCCGCCGATAATCACAAGGTCGTAGCTTGTCTTCAACTGGTCGAGCGGCGTGTACCCGACCGCTTCCGATGCGCCGGAAGTCGCTTCGGTCTGATCGGACTTTGCCGCTGCCGGTTTGTTGTCGACCGCTGCGGTTGGCGCGGCGCTGTCCGTTTCGCTGCCGGCGGCCCGGTTGGTCTGCGCGTTTGCGCAGCCGGCCAGAACCAGCAGGATCGACAAAGCGAGCAGGAGCAGCATCGCCGCGTTTTGTTTGGTTTTTTTCATCTGTGTGTACCCCCTGAAGATCTCTTTTTCGGGAACGCCGGAAGACGGGTCTGCCGTTTCCGCGGCATTCAACGGGTCGAGTATAGCATCGATAAAAGATGTAAATTGTGAATTTTTTCACTAAAATATCAACTATAGAACGGTCGCGGGATTGATTAAGTAATTAAAGACTTTTTAAACTTTTGTAAGCGAAAAGGAGGAATTCCAATGTATCAGGATCCGCATACGATTGGGGAACAGGTCAAACGGGCCTATGGCGGTGACCTCCAAGCGGCCGAACAACTGGATAGGATCGAAGCGCCGCATGCCTCTTCGCCGGACCGTTCCCAATTTATCCTGTTCCAACCCAAATATGCGACCCGGCTGCCGGACGGTCGGATCTGTATATTGAACCGGCAAGCGCAGGAAGGCGAAGAGACTTGGCCGTGTGCCGATATTTATCGCCATTTCGCGGAGGGCGGTTCGTCGTGGATGCATATTCCGATTCCCTGTTCTTTTCGTCTGGCGAAGGTGGAATACGAAGCCGACGGGGAAGGCGAAACCGGCCGTTTTGTATTCGTGTCGGTCGAAGGCCGCCGTGTGAAGGCTTCTGCGATACAGATGGGGATAGCTTTTCGGGAATTGGATCTTGTGATGGGCGGAGCGGAGGAAGCCGCAGTCGAGGAGGCATTCGGGCGCATGGAGCAGATTGTGGCTCCGCCGCCTCCGGTCAAACGGACCGCGGCCGAGAACCCGCCGATCGAATGGAAAGAAGGAAGCGTGCTGGTATTCGAACCCGAGCTGCAAAGGTTCACAGGCCTGCTGAAGCTTGGCGAACGCAAGGTCGGAGTGAGCCTGTACTTCTCCGAACGGCAAGAAGTGCTGAAGCTGCTGCCCGCTTTGGACGAACTCGCCCGCAATCTGCCTGCTCTGGATGAAGCGGCCCGTTTGTATGCCGCCGAAGAGCTGCTGGATACGAGAAACGATTTTTGGATGGACGAGGAGGAAGGCGAAGTTCTTCTGACTGCCGAAGAGTTCGCGTCGCAGGTGAGTCTGGAGTCGGTTGAACTGGGAGAAAAAGGATGGTTAACGTTCTGGTACGACGACGGAGAACTGTTCGCGGGTCATACGATCAGTGTGGAACGAGGAGCGGACGGCGCGTTTGTCTCGGCGGATATGATGGGCTGAACAAAAAACGAATAGCAAACTCGCTGGCCGATTCGTTTTTTTTACCCTCAAAACGGTTAAAAGAATGGAAGAGGCAAGACGTTCGGCAGCAAAGCCGGCGTAGAGGGGGATACCGATATGTACAGAATGAAAATGACAGCTTTGATCGTTATGCTCCTGCTCGCCGGCTGCGCAAGCGCACCGGATAATACCGGTGCGCTTGCACCCAAAGCGGCTTCGTCGAATCCGGAAGTCCCGCCGGAAGTTCGCGAATACGCGGGTTCCGGCGACGCCTGGGCAGCGGAATATTCAATGTATGTACCCGAACAGGGCGGCAAGCTGCGTGCCCGGTTGACGGCCCGTTACGAAGGAAGCGGCCCTTCTCCGACCGGAGAAGTGAAATATTCGTATTACGGAGCGGATATCGAAGCCGGCAGCGGCGGCACGGTCGTCAAGAGCGTGCCGGAGAACGGCGTCTATCTCCTGCGGGATCTGGTTACGACCGAATATGTACAAGAAGATGCGGGGACGGTGGAACTGCTGTTGATCTGGGACGGAGGGGACCGTTCCGAGACGATCCGGCTTGAACCGGCGGACCCATTTTGAACCGGAATACCGGCCTAGCTGCTTGATAACAGGAACGGGCCGGAGGCATAGCTCGGTGGCTATCCGCCAATCATTAGACAATCCAGCACCTTTCCGGGCAGACCGGGAGGTGCTTTTTTGCGCGGCGTGCGGGTTCCGGCTTTCAGCTTATTTTCAGGGGGCTTCTTTATAATGGGCGCAGACCTTTCCGACAGGAAAGAATATGCCGCGAAGGAGCCGGACCATGCCGCAAGCTTTAAGCAAACTGTTTTATATGATTCTGACGGCTTTTTTTGGTTTGTTTGTCGCCTCGTCTTTTTGGGTGCGGGCCGAATACAATTATGCCGCCTATGGCGATAATCCGATCCTGCAGCCGCAGCGCCCGCTGTTCCTTGTTCTGCTGCTTGCCGGGCTCGCCGCCCTGGCGTTCGCTCTCGAACGTTTCTGCCGTAGGTGCAGCCGCTATCGCCCGGGTGTGTTCGTTCCCGTCATCCTGGGCGCCTCGGGTCTGCTGCAGTTTGCGCTGATGCTCCTCCTGCCGAGGCTGCCGACGGACGATTCGAAGACCGTGCTGTCGTTGGCGCTCGATATGCTGTACAGCGGCGATTACTCGACATTCGAGCCGGGCGGGTATCTGCATATGTTTCCGTTCAACTTCTCGATCGTGATCTATCTGAAGACGCTGCTGGCTGTTTTTCCGGAGCATTATATGACCCTCAAGCTTTTCAATATCTTCTTCTCGCTGCTGACGACGCTGATGATCCATCTGATCTATCGGGAGCTGACCGGACGGCGCAAAGAACAAGATTATACGGCGTTGGTATTGGCCGCGTTCTATGTACCGTCCCTGCTCATGCCGAATCTGATCTATAACGATGTGATCGGGACGGCGCTGCTGACCTCGTCGGTCTATTTCGTGCTCCGATTCGTACGTACCCAATCGTTCGCGTCCGTCTTGTGGGCTGCTCTGCTGCTTGCGGTCGGCAATTATTTCCGGAGTATCGGCGCCATCATGCTGATGGCTTCGGGGATCTGTATCCTGCTGGGCATCCGCCGGATCGGCGTTTGCCGAAGTCTGCTGGCGTTGATGGTCCTGGCCGCCCTGTTCAACGTACCCGCCTGGACACAGAACGCGGTCCTGCAGGCAGCCGGCATTACGGAAGGCTCCGCGTCCGAGCAGTCGGCCCCGGTCTACATGTGGCTGAATATGGGCATTAACTTGGAGCGCTTCGGATTCTGGGACAATATGCAGAGCTACCGGATCTACCAGAACGAAGCGAATGAGGACCAAGCAGCCAGCACCGAACTGTACAAAGCTTCGATTGCCGGGAAACTGTCGGAGGCTTCGGCTGGCGATCTGCTCGGTATGTATGCCAAAAAGCTGATCTGGACCTGGACCGAAGGGACCTACCAGATCGACCGCTACGGCATCGGCAACGAATCGTCGCCCGGCCGGGGGTTCAGGGCGTCTTCCCTCGCGGGGAGTTACAGCTACGATACCTGGCTGACCCGGCTGTTCCAAGGCGATTCCGCCGCTCGTTCAGGTCTGCTGTGGCTGGTCTACGCTTCCGGTATTCTGATATACGCATTCTCGGCTGTCCGTCTGGTCACGGGAATCCGGTCACGCCGCTACGGGGAGACACTGCTTGTGCTGGTACTGCTGGGTTTTGTCGGTTTCTATCTGCTGTGGGAGATCAAATCCCGCTA
The DNA here is from genome assembly GCF_013185195.1 of Saccharibacillus qingshengii. GTDB lineage: Bacteria > Bacillota > Bacilli > Paenibacillales > Paenibacillaceae > Saccharibacillus > Saccharibacillus qingshengii. Next base: position 120,012 of record NZ_JAAZWC010000010.1, on the reverse strand, counting down.
TCTGTACCCGGTCTACCCGCTGCTGCTGGTGCTGTCGGTTCTGGGGTTCAAAGACACGCTGGCCCTGCTGGAAAACGGAAAAAGCGCGCTTCCCGCGATCTGGAGGCGCGCTTTGTAAAGATAAAAGGGGGTGGGTCTGTTCGTGGTTCGCCAGACGGCCAAGGTCAGCTCGAAGAAGCGGAAGTATTGATCGCCGCGATCGCGGCTGTGCTGGCGAGCATGGTTGCCTGTTGGGCGATGACCAGATTCGTAAGCGCAGCGGAGATCGCCGGCGCTGTCAGATTCCGCTGCGCTTCCCCGACGCTGCGCGAGATCACCACGCCGGAAGCGAGCAGCAGCAGTTCCTGCTGCAGGACGGACCAACTGCCGAATCCTTTTTGATCGCGCAGATACGTGCAGGCTTCTTCGATTTCGTCGACGATCGTCCCCGTTTCGGCCGGCAGCAGCGCCAGCAGGCCAAGCGAAGGCAGCAGATACTCTTTGTCCATTCGCAGTTTGCGCCCGCGCAGCCCTTCCTGCAGCTCGGCCAGGCGCCGCGTCGTATCCAGGCCCGCGTCGCCCAGAACAAGGACCTGGGTCAGCGCCTGCAGCCGGTTGCTGGCATGGAATTCCGGCTTCAGTTCGGTGTAAAACTGCTCCATGCGCTTCAGGGCGGGACCCGGTTCGAGCGTCGACAATCCGAGCATGGCGGCAAAGATGTAATCGTCGTGCGACGTCAGAAAAGGATGGTTTTCTTTCATGCCGTCGTAGAAAGTCTTCGCGCGCCCGATCGTTTCGGTCCGCCGCGAAGGTTCCGTATTCCTGGCGATTTCGTAAGCGGCGACCACCAGATAATCGGAGGCCGTGAATTTATGGCTTTTCATTTCTTCATAGACATCAAGCGTTTCGTTCAGCAGAGCCTGCGGATCATTCTCCAGCGACAGCATGGCGGCAATGCCCAACGCAAGATTGCCCCGGAACATGGAGAACACGCCGGTGCTCTGCTTGATTTGTTCCTGACAAGCGCGGATGGCTGCCGGATCGGCTTCTTTTTCCTCGGCGGCATACAGCATGGCGGCCAGACGGGAAATATTCGCACTCTGCCAGGCAAATTCCTTTTTGATCGCGTGCATGTTCGACACAAGCAGTTGAAGACGATTCTGATCGATTGGATTCATTATGACACCTCTCTTGACAGAAATAGGATTGGAGCGAGCCCTCGCCTAAAGTGTAACATATTCTGTCCGGGGAAAAGGCGAAGGCCTGCTTGGAGAAGGTCTTTGCGTACAGCCGCTCCATGGGCGTAGGGGCGAACGGATCGATTTTCTCAAAAAATTTTGGCGGCCCTGCGACCGCTGCGGAGTCTTTCGGGTAATGAATAAGTGGAACTTCGGATAGAAGCTTGGCATTTTACGGAGAAAGGAAGATGGAGATGAACGAGAAACAGCTGGAAGTGATGCGCAGCGGCAAAGGATTCGTGGCGGCGCTCGATCAAAGCGGAGGCAGTACGCCAAAAGCCCTGCTGCAGTACGGAGTCGCGGAGGATACCTACTCGGACGAGGAAGGCATGTACGGCGCCGTACATACGATGCGTACGCGGATCATCAAGAGTCCGGCCTTCAACTCGGAGCGTATCCTGGGTGCGATTTTGTTCGAGAATACGATGGACCGCGAGATCGACGGCAAAAAGACCCCGGATTATTTGTGGGAAGAAAAAGGCGTCGTGCCTTTTCTCAAAGTCGATAAAGGATTGGACACGGAGCAAAACGGCGTGCAGCTGATGAAACCGATGCCCGATCTGGACGGACTGCTGGAGCGTGCGGTTGAGCGGCATATTTTCGGAACCAAAATGCGTTCGGTCATCCATAAGGCAGACGCAGGAGGCATCAAGCAGGTCGTCGAGCAGCAGTTCGAGTTCGGACGCCGGATCTTCGCGGCAGGGCTTATTCCGATTATCGAACCGGAAGTCGATATTCTCAGCGCCGACCGTGAAGAATCGGAACGTCTGCTCAAAGCGGAACTGATCGAACAGCTGGCGAAACTGGAAGACGGCGTGCTCGTGATGCTCAAACTGTCGATTCCGTCCGTAGACGGCTTCTACAGCGATCTGATGAACGATCCGCATGTGGTTCGCGTCGTTGCGCTCTCGGGCGGATATACGCGCGAGGAAGCGAACGAACGTCTGACCCGCAACCCGGGTCTGATCGCCAGTTTCTCCCGTGCGCTGGCAGAAGGCGTCAGCTTCGGACAAACCGATCAGGAGTTTGACGAAACGCTGTCGCGTTCGATCGAATCGATCTACGCAGCGTCGATCAAGTAACAGCGAAGAACCGTCCCTGAGTACGTTCAGGAGCGGTTCTTTTTTAGCCGCCGTATTCGCCCGTTTGGATCAACGGGCGAATACGGCTTTTTGCCAATCCCATTTTTATAATGCGCAAAATTAAAACGATAAAAATCGAATTTGGAAGGATTTAAACGTACCAGGTACAAAACACAGGAAAAAGGGCGAATAAAGTAGAAATATTTGCCTATAGGCGGCGTGACGGCTGCTTGCTTATCGTTTATAATAGGCTTATATACCCAACACGAATGTACCCCAAGACCTATGGAGGCCCCTTATGAAACCGATGAAGGAACAGCGGGAAGACCTGATCCGAATCACATCCAAGACGCTGTTCTCACTTCTGCACTCCGTCATCGACGCCAACACCTTTTTTACGGCTTATAACAATGGCAAGCAGAATATGATTCTGAGTGCCTGGAACGCCGAAGAACAGCTTGTTCAAGAAGGCAGCGTCATTCCTTATTCCATCTCGTACTGCAGCCTGGTGGGTCATCTCGCAGGCCCGGTCATTATTGAAGATACCCTGTTATCGCCGCTGACCCGCGAAATGCCGATCACGTCCAACATCGGCAGCGTCAGCTTTGTCGGGGTGCCGATCCGGCTGAAGAACGGCGACCTGTACGGGACGATCTGCGCCATGGATCGGGCCCATACTTTTACCGCGGAAGATGCCGAACGTCTGATGCATGTCGCTTCGGTCGTTGCCGGCCTGATTCAGCTGGAAGAGACGACGTATTTCGACGATCTGACCGGATTTTTGCGGTACAGCGCTCTGGAATCGATTTATGAACGGGAACTGGATGGAGCGCCGAAATCGGTGATCTTCATGGACCTGGATAATTTCAAGGAAGTGAACGACGATTACGGACACACGGCCGGAGACCTTGTCCTTCAATCTCTGGCGGAAGCCATTCGCAAAGCGGCGGACGAAGATTGGCTGCTGTGCCGATACGGGGGAGACGAGTTTGTAATCGTGCTGCCGACCGACGACCCGAAGCAGGTTCGGGCGGCCGTAGAGCGCCTGGTCTCGGCTTTTCGCAGCGAAAATATGCCGTTCTCCGCTCAGGAAGAACCGCTTACGCTGTCGATCGGGGCTTGTCTGGAAGCCGGATCGCTGCGCGAATATATCGAGCGGGCGGATACGGCCATGTACCGGATCAAGAAAGGCGGCAAAGCCGGAATGGGCATCTTCCGGATCGAAGACCAGCAGGCGGAGCTGGATATGCGCCAGGCGCTGCAGGGCGGCGAGCTTGAGCTGCATTTCCAGCCTATTGTCGGAGCGGAAGACGGGATTGCCCGGTCTTACGAAGCGCTGCTGCGCTGGAACCATCCGCAGCGGGGCATGGTCTCTCCGGTCGAAGCGATCGCGGCGGCCGAAGAAGCGGGCTTGATCGAGCAGGTCGATCTGTGGGTACTGCGGGAAGCTTGCATGGCCCAGCGGATTCTGCAGCCGGAGAAACGGATCCACGTCAACATTACCGTCAAATCGCTGCGGGATCCTTATTTTGTCGAGCTTGCGGCCGAAGTGTTTGCGCAGACCGGCTGTCCGCCCGGCAAAATCGAAATCGAATTGAACGAGACTACCCAGCGCCTGGACGCTTCGCATATTCTGCCGCAGCTGAATACGCTCAGCCAGTGGGGCGTCACTTTCTCGCTGGACGATCTGGGCAGCAGTTCTTCTTCGGGAATCGGTCTGCTGCAGGAACTGCCGGTTCATACGCTCAAGATCGATCGCGGACTGATCCAGAACGCGCAGACGAACCGAATCAGCCGCGCGATGATCCGCGGCGTGGTCGCGATGGCGAATGAATTGGGTTTGTCCGTCATTGCGGAAGGCATCGAGACGCAGGAGCAGCGCGAAATGCTGCTGTCTCTGGGCTGTTCGCAGCTGCAGGGGTATTACTTCTCCCGTCCGCAGCCGCTGGATAAGCTGCTTGAGGATGAAGCCTATTCCTGGAAGCCGGCCTGCGGGGAATAAGAGCCGAGGGCGTAATCCGGCATCGGTCGGCGTTTCGCAGAATCGGCAGCAAAAAGGATTCCCGTATCGAGCGGGAATCCTTGTTTGACGTTTCGTGATCGTCTATCCGACTGCGTTATCGCTCGGCGGGAGTTGGGTCCGCTCTCAGCCCTGCGGCGAGTGGGGAGCCGATTCCAGATCGACCGTTTCGTTGAGGCCGGGTTCGGACTTGGGATCAGAGCCTTTGCCAACGGCTTTTTTGAGCAGATGGCTTATCATCTTGACCGCGCTGCCGCTTTCCCAATACTCGGCCGTATCCGTCGTGACGCGGATCAGTACGAGATTCGGATCGTCGTACGGCGTATCCAGAATCTTCTCGTACATTTTGTTCCAGAGTACTTTTTTGCGGGCGTCGTCTTCCACGAATTCCGCTGTTCCGCTAATCGAGACATAGGACTTGCCGGCATACGCGAGATTGACACGGGGATCCTTCCGAATCTCGTCGTATTTGGACGTATCCTTTTTCGTCAGAAACCACAGATCGCCGTCGAATTCGATATGCTGCGTCTTCATCGGACGGGAGACCAAGCCGGTATCGGACACGGTGGTCAGCATGGCCGTTTCGATGTCTTTGATAAGATCCCGTACGGTCTCGATCGCTTTCGGATCCGAAGTCGGCGTGTGCTCGTTCAAGTTGGACATGGGGGTTCGCTCCTTTCCCGATTGTGCTTCCGGGTGTTTGCTAAACCCTTAAACGAGATGGGCGGTCGGTAAACGCTTATCGGCCTGCGATTTCGAATTGTTCACACCGGATTGAAATTTTGCGAAACATTTTACGCGGTACCCGAAGAACCCTCGTTTAAATCGGAATTATGGCGGTTACATAAGTGACGAGTACGGCGGTGCCGAGCGGAAAATTCCGCTGCATCGGCCGTTCGTTCAATCCCAACCATTTTCGCATACTCGAGGAGGCATTCAACTATGAGCGATTTCTACAAGATGCAGGACCCGACGACGCAGTATCCGAAAGCCGGACCGGAATATGAACAGCAGCAGGAAGGCCCGGGCCTTCAGAAAGAAATGAATCCGATTCCCGATTCGGGCGAGACGACTTATGTCGGCAAAGAACGTCTGGTCGGCCGCAAAGCCGTCGTGACCGGAGCGGACAGCGGGATCGGCCGTGCAGCGGCGATCGCCTATGCCAGAGAAGGCGCCGACGTGGTGCTGTCGTATCTGCCGGAAGAAGAAGCGGACGCCAAGGAAGTCGTGAAGCTGATCGAAGCCGAAGGCCGCAAAGCGGTCGCGATGCCGGGTGACGTAAAAGACGAGAGCTACTGCGTAAACCTGATCGAAACGGCGGTCAAGGAACTCGGCGGCATCGATATTCTGGCGATCGTGGCGGGCAAGCAGCAGTTCCGCGAGAGCATCGACGAGATCACGACGGAGCAGTTCGACGAGACGTTCAAGACGAACGTCTACGCGATGTTCTGGCTGTGCAAAGCGGCGATCAAGCATATGAAGCCGGGCAGCTCGATCATCAATACGTCGTCGATCCAGGCATACAGCCCGTCCGAGATCCTGCTGGACTACGCAACGACCAAAGCCGCGATCAACACGTTCAGCAAAGCGCTGGCGCAGCAGGTCGGCGAGAAGGGCATTCGCGTCAACGTGGTCGCACCGGGTCCGGTCTGGACGCCGCTGCAGGTCGCAGGCGGACAGCCGCCGGACAAACTGCCGGAATTCGGCGCCCAGACTCCGCTTGGACGTCCGGGGCAGCCGGTCGAAATGGCTCCGGCTTACGTCTTCCTGGCCAGCCAGGAATCGAGCTACGTAACGGGCGAGACGCTGAATGCCAACGGAGGCATGGTTTCGCCGTAACGAAAATCCGCTTGGATGCGTAGATCAAGTAAGGCCTGTACGGGCGGCTCGCCGCCCTATCCAGTGAAAGAACCCTGGCCGATTTCCGGCCGGGGTTTTTGCGTATTTTGCAAGCCTTGTAGTTGGGTGAAGAACCGAAGGCTGTACATACCGACTTCAAAAAGGAGGCGTATCATCGTGAAAAAAATGCAGGTGATTCTGGCGAGTTTGTTAATGGGTGTCACAGCCGGATGCGGAAGCGAAGAAAAGTTCGAGCCCAATGTTTGGGCGGAGCGGGAGATGTGCGTAATCAAGGTCGAGGATACCGAAGCGGATATTTGTTACGGTATGGAACGGGAAGAAGCCGAGCAGGCGACAGGCGCGGTCGCGGAAGAGGACAAACCGACCGGTACGATGTATGCCGACGGTCTCCGGGTGTTCTATCGCGAAGGCAAAGTGGCGGCGATCGATCTGACGGAACCGTCCCGCGGCGTGTACCGGACCGCAAGAGGCGCGCAGGTGGGAATGACCCGAACCGAGCTGATCGATTTATACGGAGATGCTTATATGAAAGAAACGGGGCCGGGGCATCTGGATTATTACTACGATATCGACGCCAAGAGACTGCTTCAAGACCCCCAAAAAGATCTGGCCATGGGCAGCGAAGAAGATCTGCAGAACACGCATCTGATCTCGATCCAATTGGACGGCGACGAAAAAGCGGAGTTTATCTCGGTGATGGACCGGCGGCGGGCCGTGAGGATGGATTGAAGGAGGCCGACGGTGTGGGTGCAAAAGTGAAAAAGGCTGTCCCGGAAAGCGTGAAGAGGTTCGGGACGGCCTTTTTCAAAACTTCTCATTCCATTTATCAATGTCTTCTACATCAAGATCTTTTGGTTTGATATTTGCGAAATCTTTGAATGCTTGATCGAAAGGTTCTATTGCATGAATCAGATTATATGCTGTATTGGATTGATTATGTCTGCCTTGAGCAAGAAGTTGGCGGCTGGCTTTTTGGAACAAGGATTTTTGTCGAACTTTCTTGTTGAAATGATAAGTCCATTTGTACAGGCTGCCGAACAAATTTTCGGAATCCGGCGCCGGATCTGTCGAAGACAAGAAACCGGAGTACTGTTCCAACAGCGCAGATCGCTCTTTCCAATAGGCATCGCGCAGCATAACAACAGGTATCAAACGAAGTTTTAACCGATTCAGCTCTTCTTCGTCGCCTTCTTCAATGTCCTGCGAAGCGTCGATTCCTTTATGTCCGAAATAAAGGCCGGCTTCATTTAACTTGATGCGCAAAAATGGCTTCAATGTAAACTCCGCAATCAATAGAATAATCAGATACAAAGCGGTTCTGCCTTCTTTTACATCTTCTTCTTCAAGAAAAAAGTCTTTGTAATCTGCATAATCCAGCTTGGTTTCATACGATTCCCGCCCTAAATTAAACGGCGCTTCTCCGCTTTCACCGTCTCCAACAAGATTATCCAGCAGCGCCATCCTAAGATCAGAATTTCGGACGAGGGTAAACAAAGCCGCGATTTTCACTAGAGCATCACTTTTTGATTTATACTTCGGATTTTCCTCCAAGCCGGCCTGCGCGAGTCGGGCAGCGGCATATTCGAGATAACAAGTATTCAGCTCGCCCTCGTACAGTTCCAGATCCTGCTCAATCTCCTGCTCGCTCATAAGGTCTTTTAGGACGGCTTGAAAATGTTTGTGCTGCTGCCGCATCCGCCCTCGCCGATCTTGTTTGGCTATGTCATTGGGATGCGGATGCAAAAACAAGTCCTGACGTACAAAGCGGCGAAAGAAACGATAGCCAGCGCCTTGACGTCTACCCAAGTCACTCCATTTTTGGTGCAGCATATTTCCGCCTTCCAACGCCAAGGGTCCGTAATCCAATTCAAGTGGCATCTTACCGAACATGCGCCGGATAATTTCTTCTTTTTGCTCGTCGCCTAATTCAGAAGACGAAGGAGACGCCCCGGCTCCCATCCCATTGTCATTCAAATACAGGATCGAATTCTCAAACGTTGTGAGCCAGGTGCTGGGATCCATAAAAATCAATTCTTCCAACAGATCACCAAGTGTACGTCCAAACAAGGTATGTTCCTCATATAAGGTCATCAGCTCGATCTCACGCACCGTCAGATGAGACGTCTCTTCGTACAGTTGACGCATGGCATGCAGTTTGACTTCTTCTTCAATCCATTCCGTATCCAGCTCTAGATACATGCAGGCGTCGCGCATCGGCTGCCCGGTATCCAATGCCCGTAGAATCGAATCCAAGCTCCATTCTTTGTAAATCTCCATAAAATCGAATCGGAAATCGCAGGTGTCGATTATAAATTTACGAATTGCCCGACTTCTAGCCATTCTCTATCAGCTCCTTTTCCATGCATTAGGTTTGCATATGTAACTGTGTACAAATTGTGTCTATTTCATTTTTTGAAAAAGTAGTTTCGAGTAAAAAGTGTCATTTTTGTGTCTTCTGAACATGTTTGACTGCTTTGGATACCTTATTTGTATAAAGATTTCTCTCGATCAGCCTTCTTGCTTACCCGTTTAACAGATTCAAGAGTCCTTAAAGGCTCATGCTAAGCTCAATTCAAGCCAAACAGGAGTGTGAATAGTGACGATCGTCACGAAAGGCAGAGGATTTTGTCCGTGGGTAAAATTTCCTTCTTATTCTATGATGAGGAAAGAGACAAAGTAAAGTGGGCGGTGAGGGGGATTTCTGGTTCAAAAGACATACGATTGGGCGCGAAAATACGCAAGCTCAGAAAGCAGCAGCATATGACACAGGAGCAGTTGGCGGAAAAGGCTGAAATCGATATCTCTTACTTAGGTCAGATCGAACGGGGAGTTCGACAATCGCCGAGCATCTTGATTGTTGGACGACTTGCAAGTGCACTGGAGGTTGGAGAAGGTGAGCTTCTGGAGAGAGGCCGAATAGATATTCCGAATTCCAATCATGATTTGGATATTCCTCAAAGAATCGCTGAAGAGTTGGGAAAGCTAACCCCCAAGGAGCAGCAGTTGTATGATCAGATTTTTCGAACTCTTCTGGAATTGTCGAATATCAGAAAGCGATAGCTCTAACAGTTTGGTTTATTTTGCTGATTAACGAGTGGTTATATCAAATTGTACCTACAAAGGAGAAATGAATATGTTTGCTATGGGATTGGTTGGAGGAATTTTTGGAATTATTGCAGCGATTGTAGCTATGATGATCGGAGGACTGGATGCAGCATTTTCGGATACGGGAACGTCGGAAATTAGCGGATTGGCTATTTCGGCTTTGTTGTTCAGCATTTTAGGCATCATTGGTGCAGCATTTTCCAAAAGCAAGCCCAAATTGGCAGGTTGGCTTATGCTGATCAGTGCGATCGCCGGTGTTATTAGCATATCGATGTTCTACATTTTATCCGGTGTGCTGTTGGCAGTAGCAGGGTTTATGGGCATTTTCTCGAAAAAGAAGATTAAAGAAGCTCCAACGGCAGCACCTTTGCCTTAAGCAAAAAACGGAGGAAATAAAAAAGTGAAAATAAAGATGAAGTTGGGTTTGATAGTACTCGGTGTATCGGTTATAGCCGGGTGTTCTTCCACCTCCGCAGATGCCGATATTCGGCATGAGACAGATCAAGCCGTGCAGACGGCTTCCGATCAATTGAACAATCTGGCGAATCTGACGGAAGAGCATGTGCAGTCCGTCAAGAACGGGACCATGAACGGCCGCGATGACGTCACGATCGGTGAAGTCATGGAGGCTTTCTTTGATGGACCGACGTGGCAGTACTTCTCGGGTACCGATGAGGAGACGGAAGAAACACACGACGTAGTCGAGTTCACCGGATATTTCCTTTATAACGAAAAGTCCGCCAAAGCACGTATCCAGTTCCTGTTGCATGAAGACGGTACGTTCGAGATGGGGGCGGGATCGTACAACGATATTGATCAGTCGGAGTTGGTGCTGGGGGCGCTGATGGAGAAGGTGTATGAGACGTACGACGCGGGAAATGCTCCCGACGCCGGCGAAGCGGACACCACGGAACAGCCGTAAGAGTCGCATGTGGATACGGATTGTGGAGTTGAAAGGCAGTTCATTTGCGGGGTAATAAAATAATCTGAGCATCTATTCAGAGGAGGGCTAGTATGTTTAAACGAAAATGCGGGTACTGTGGCGGTAAAGGGAAAGTGGAATGCGACTGCACGGGCGGGTTGGGTAAACAAGCTGCCGATGACGATTGTTATGCTTGCGGAGGCAGTGGTACCCATATCTGTCCTTCTTGCGAGGGAACAGGGCGAATGAGCGATTAAATTAGGCGAATGAATTTTCAAGTGCTGCCAAGCTAGTTCATCCGAACTGGCTTTTTTTGATGAATGATTCAGGTTTCGAAACGAAAAAAGATGAGAATATCACTGAGTCTAAAAGCCTAAAAATTCCGTTCAAGTTATTAAGCGATCGTGCTATAGTTAGAAAATGGTATATCAAGATAGCAGATAAGGGGAATGGTCCATAATGGAAAAAGAAAGGTCAGGCTTGCGAAGCTTTTTTATGGAAACGGCCAAGGCTTATATCAGCTACAAAAGCTCCGGCAATGTCGATCTCAAAATATTCATGCGTCAGCAGCTTAAAGCTGCCGGCGTATACCGCGGAGAAAACGAACTAGCGGAAGCGATTAACGAGATCGACGAAACTTTTTCCAGGATTGATGCCAATCATCGTCAGATTCTTGAATACAAAAAGCGCGGACTTGCAACGAGCCGATGGATAGAAGAAAAAATTTCCAAGCTTCAGGGCGATTATACTCCAGGCGATAAACAGCAGATACCTGAAGTTATCCATCAGTCGATAAATCAAGCTACCCTAAAAGTTATCGAACAGGCTGATTTTATCGAAGGACCGGTGCAGTTGGAACAGCCGGTAAGTTACATATTCGAAGATCTGAATAAAAAAGCGGTCTCGCAGGCCATTCAACGGGCGGTCGGACAAAACCAAGCCGTCGATTGGGCAGAAGATGCCGGAGGAAAGGCCGAATACGCAGAAGATCATCCGGCCGCGAGCATATTCCAGGATTTTTTCGCTTCTAAGCTGGGAGAGCCTTCGGCTGCAGAGCAAACAGCCAGAACGATCGCGGCGACGTCCGCGATTAAAGCGGCCAATGCCGGATACTTCAAGCCTTTAGCCGACAAGTCACCTGCCGAAATCGCGGCGATGGTGGATAACGGCCTTACCCGCATCAAGATCGGTTACAAGATCGCAAACGGCGAAATAAAAGTTCCGGATGCGATCGAATACGGCGTCGATCGTGCCGCGGCTCGGGCCGAGGCTCTCGTCTCCCAGGGTTGCCGCAAAGCCGGGCGTTTCATAGGAGAGAAGATAGGGGGGGTTATCGGCTCCGTATTCGGTCCGGTAGGGACGGTGGTCGGCGGAACGGTCGGCAAAGTAGTCGGAGATATCGTAGGACAACAGGTCGGCGAGAAAGCCAATCAAGGTGTTCGGAAAGTCGCCGAAGCTGCCAAAGAAGCTTGCAAAGAAGCTTGGGACGGCGTTAAAGTCGTAGCGTCGAAAGCATGGAGCGGATTCAAAAGCGGATTCAAAAGTTTATTCGGCCGATAAAGGAGCATAAAGATGGCTAAAGTGATCAAGTTCAATTTGATTGTCGACGGTAAAAGCATTCGAACGTTAACGGATCTGTGTGATAACTTCAATGTGGACGACGTGTACGACTTGTACAAAAGCGGAGTATTGAAAAAGTGGTTAGATGTGCGTGGCTACACGCAGGAGGCCCAAGCGATTGAAGCGTTGAACGAACGAAAAGAAGAAAGTTTGTTCGACATAATTCCCAAGTTAATTAAAATATTTATAGAAGTGAACGATTCCAATCTAAATCGACATGCACAAGAGAGCTATGCGACCGTTCTGAAATTATTTAACGATAACAAATTAAAAGAAGCACAGGAAAACGGGTTTCAAAGCGATTTGATTATCCGAAAATACCATTCAGCTTATGAAAATATTAAAGAAGGCATAGAGGCCAATCCGCAAAACTTCAATTATATCAAAAGTTATTTGCAAGAAATAGAAAATCGGTATATCGAGCTGTTCAAGCTGGATTATCAAAATTTTTACGACAGGTACAAAAAAGACGAACCGCTGGTTATTTTGCTTGCACTTGCAAATTCATCTTTGAGAACCGTCTTGTGGGAATGTAAAGAAATCAAAGAAGATATTCAAGGTTTGTATCAGGACGTTCACGACGTGACTGAAGTATCTCAAAAAGCAGGACCACATATAAAAACATTCGTCGGTTCCACAAATGGATTATGGAAATATTTAGGTGATAAAGGTAAGAAGTATATGGTCATTCATTTGGAGGGCGGAGCTTGCAGAGTGGGCGAAGAACGTACCAAAAATGTCGACTACTCCTGGGGTGACATCAACGGGAATTATTTGATTCTGGAAGAATTGCTGTTCAAATCGGATTCTTCTTATCTCAGCGTCACTTACATGGAGGTATAATCATGCGAACCAGCATGCTTAGCAAGCTCGAATCCTATGTAGACGCTTTGCGGACGATTATTTATATCCATTACTTTGATTTCGACAAGATCGATTCGCTGATTTCGGAAATATCGGACGACGTTTCCGTTTACGAGTTCAATAATGCCGATGGCTACGTTGATTTTGATACAAAGTTATCCAAAGGCGATTATACGCTGGAACAATTCCTTGAATTTCTGGACGAACCCGGAAATGATCCTTCTTTCATCGTTCTGAAAGACGTCCATCATCTGTTAGAGGAACCTGTGATCGTTGCGAGACTTAAATCTATCGCGGCCAAAAATATGCATCACGAAGATTTTCACTGCACCGTATTTATCGTCTCCAGCAAATTGGTCATTCCGACCGAACTAAGTCCTTATATCACGCTGCTTGACGTCCTGCTGCCCTCTTTCGAAGAGATCGACGACATGATTCGGAAGTTCGCCGATGCCCAGCAGATCGAAGTGGAAGAAGACGTCCGGAAAGAGCTGGTCCTTTCTTTCAAAGGCCTGAACGAATTCGAAATCACGCAGATTTTGAATTTGGCTTATCAGTCGGGCGGCGTTATCGATGCCGAAGACAAAGAACTGGTGCTGCAGGAAAAAGAGCAGATGATCAAGAAGTCGGGCATGCTGGAGATCGTGAATTTTAAAGAAGACTTGAATGACATAGGCGGCCTTGAAAATCTCAAGCAATGGCTCGAGAAGAAGTCGAAAATCTTCAAGCATCTGGACAAAGCACTCAGCTTCGGCGTCGACATGCCCAAAGGCGTACTGATCGTGGGCATGCCGGGCTGTGGGAAAAGCCTTGCGGCGAAAGCGACGGCCAAACTATTCAAAGTTCCTTTACTGCGACTAGATATCGGCAAACTTTTCGGCAAATACGTAGGCGAGAGCGAAGAAAACATGCGCCGCGCGCTGAAGATTGCAGAAGCAGTCAGTCCCTGTATCCTATGGGTGGACGAAATCGAAAAAGCTTTTTCCGGAGTTGGCGACGGAGGCGGCGGAAACAGCGTGACGACGAGATTGTTCGGGAATTTTCTCACCTGGATGCAGGATAAAGAAAGCACCGTGTTTGTGGTCGCGACAGCCAATGACATTTCCAAGCTTCCGCCAGAATTTTTAAGAAAAGGACGCTTCGACGAATTGTTTGCCGTGGATCTTCCGCATGCCGAAGAACGCCGGAATATTTTCGAGATCCATCTCAAAAGGCGTAAGCAGTTCAGCCGGGAGATCGATACCATCCGGTTGATCCAAAATTCCGAAGGTTTTAGCGGAGCCGATATCGAAGCAGTGGTCAAAGAAACGATCGAAAATGCGTTTATTGAAAACAAAGCTAAAATCACAACCGATGACTTGGTGAAAGTCCTTAAAGAAACGAAAAGCATATCCGTCTCGCTTAAAGATAAAATTGTCGAGATGCGTACTTCCATGAAAAGGATGGACATTTCCGCGGCAAGCCAAAGTTCTTCGGATTGAACGCTTTTCGCGAGACATTCAATAACATTTAAAGGAGAGGGAATAATTGCTTTATCTTATTGCGGGAATCATTCTGCTTGTCATCTTTTTCACTTTGGGCCCGGCAGGTCTGCTTACGGCCATCGTCGGATTCATCCTCTGGCGGATCGGAGCCTTGTCCTTTGTATTCAATATGATTGGAAAAATATTCAGATGGATTTTCATACGCCTTGTCAACTTATACGATACGCTTTTCGGCGGAAGCGATTCCGTTTCTTCCTATCTGTTCGACTTCGGGCGTGTATTGTTATCCTAATTGTGAGGACTGGAGGTTTCTATGTTACCGATTCGTCTTTCCAAGATAAAAAAGAGAACGAGCGCGGAAGGTCCCGGCCTTCGTTACGCCATCTGGGTGCAGGGCTGCCCGATTCACTGCAAAGGATGCTTTAACCCGCACACCTGGGACTTCGGCGGCGGGTATTTGTCCGACGTAGAAACCGTTTATGAAGACATCAGACGTACGGCCGACAGCACGCCCGATTTGTCGGGCGTGACGTTTCTCGGCGGAGAACCTTTCGAACAGGCGGAGGCGCTGAGCGCACTGGCCGAGAAAGTTCAGACGGACGGATTGGGCGTCGTCACTTTCTCGGGTTACGAATACGACCGGATTTTGAAATCGGCGAACAACGTCGCTTGGAGAAAGCTGCTGCGGCATACCGACCTGCTGATCGACGGCCCTTATATCGAAAGACTGCATGATTTGAGCCGCCCCTGGGTCGGATCGAAAAATCAGCGTTATCGTTTTTTTACCGACGTCTACCGGGAATATGAAACTAAGTTTGAAGAAGTGCCGAACAAGCTGGAAATTTGTTTGCATCCGGACGGAACGGTCTCAGCCAACGGAATGGCAGGACCGCTAGATCTCCGGATGCTGGAAAGCCTGATGGAATTCGACGAGAAGGCGGGAGAAAATCGATGAGCCTGGAAATTCTACTGGTACCGCTGGCGATTGCGGCGACCAAAGAGATTGCCGAAGCGATCATGAGACAAACAGATCGACAAAAGGACGTCGGGTACGCGGAAATCCAGACCCGAATGAAAGACCAGAATCTGCTCAAACAAGCGCTAAAAGAGTGGGACACCGACTTCCGTCAGGTCGAAGACATAGCATCGCTGCGGCTGGATACCCAAAACGAGGCCGTATTCATGGTAAACGAGGAAGGTCGTTACCTGCTGCTTTTGCCTCAGACGGCGGATCTGGAAAAGTACGCAAGTTGGATCGAAGACGTGGAACGCTCTTATACTCACTATTTGCAGCAGGCCGTTTACCGAAAGCTGCTTGAACGGGCAGAAGAGCGAGGAATGACACTGGAAAAGGAAGAACTGATGCAGGACGATTCCATTCAACTGACTTATGTACTGAACGGAAAATAAAAACCAAAGGATGATCGACATGACCGCCTATACAAACAGGGGAACGAAATGGGAATGGGCAGCAAGCTGGTGGATTCTGTTGACAATTGTGCCGTTCGGCCTGACTTCTTTTATCGGATTTATTTACGCTGGATCGGCGACAGGCAACCGCCGTTGGACAATGTACGGTTATGTCTATCTTGCCGCCGTCATTGTTGCGATGCTGACTACGGCTGTCGGAATCGGCGCATTTATCGCAGTGGCTGTATGGGTGATCTCCATTATACATGCCTTTAAGATCCGGCCTGCTTTTCTAATACAACTGGACATGCGAATTCGAAACAAAAAGGCACTGAATGAACAGAGAGTATCCCAACTTCGTCAAGAAGCGGAAAGTCTTCTTAAGGTTCAAGATCAAGTGCCTCCCGTCAAAAAGCCGGTCTCCAATTCTTACAGCAAAGAAACGGATTCCGAAAAGGTTCGCAACGAATTGCATGATACGCTCGATTCGTTGAGTCGGCGTCCGCCTTTGGGCAATCCTGTCGATTCCCTAGCGGGAAAAGTCCAATCGGCGGCGAAAGTCCGCCCAAAAATCGACGCGAATCGCGCATCGGAAGCGGAGCTTGCCTCCGTTCCGGAAATCGGTATCATATTGGCGAAAAAGATTGTGCTTAAACGCGAAGAAATTGGCGGGTTCGTATCCTTCGAGCAGTTCTTGCAGTCGATTACTCTTAGGAAACAGGCGGCGGCCAAGCTCGAAGAACAGCTCATGTTTGTGCCGATCGAATCTCCTCAGACTGACAGAGAACTTAAACAAGGCCGTATGATCGACTTTTAAGGAGGGATCCCGACAATGACCGTTCGCAAAAACAACGAGGAATTTCGTAATCTGGTCGCCAATTTGATGAAAGCTCGCTTTCCTTATTTGTATGTCCAGACTTGGGAAGAGGATCGCGTCCTTTCAGTGCTGCGTTCCGTGGCCCAGGATGTGGAACACATCAAAACGCCGAGAGAAGTGCTGACGTGGACGGTAACGACAGGTCTGTTAGACGGAAAAAGGAGAACGTTGGGAGATACCAAAACGCCTCTTAAAGCGCTGGAGTATATCGAAAGATACGACAAACCTTGTATCGTCGTCCTTCAGGATTTTCATATCTATATGGGAGCTTCGGGCCGTCCGGCGGACGTTCAGGTGATTCGTAAACTCAGGGATATGTTGCTTCCGATCAAACAAAATGCCAATCCGATCAATGTCATTTTTGTCTCGCCTTTTCTGACGCTGCCGGAAGACCTGCAAAAAGACGTCACGATCGTGGACTTTAATCTGCCCGCTTTCGAAGAGATCAAAGCGAGCCTTGAGGAGCTCATTTATTTTAACGAAAAAAGCGGGAAGATTAAGATTGATCTGAACGATAACGGAAAAAAACATCTGGCGACGGCAGCGCTCGGGTTGACCTTGTCGGAAGCAGAAAATGCTTTTGCGAGAGCGATGGTAGAGCGGGGACGCTTAACGATCGAAGAAAGCGAGATCATTCTGGAAGAAAAAGAACAAATCATTAAAAAGACCGAAATTCTCGAATTTATTAGGAGCGACTTGAAAATTAAGGACGTCGGTGGGTTGGACAATCTAAAACGGTGGCTGATCAAACGCAATAAATCTTGGTTGGACGCCGCTCAACAATACGGCCTGCCTTCCCCTAAAGGCGTGCTGATTACGGGCGTCCCTGGCTGCGGCAAAAGCCTGATCAGCAAATCGATCAGCTCCATGTGGCAGCTTCCTTTGCTGCGGCTCGATATGGGGAAGATTTTTAGCGGTCTCGTCGGCAGCAGCGAAGAAAATATGCGCAAAGCGATCAAAACCGCCGAAGCGATTTCGCCGTCAATTTTGTGGATCGATGAGATCGAAAAAGGCTTCAGCGGGATTTCCGGCGGCGGTGATAGCGGAACAGCGGCGCGTGTATTCGGACAATTTTTGACCTGGATGCAGGAAAAAACAAGTCCGGTATTCGTCGTGGCGACCGCTAACCGGATTCACAGCCTTCCGCCTGAACTTATGCGGAAAGGAAGGTTCGACGAAATCTTTTTTGTAGATCTTCCCACGGCAAAAGAACGCAAAGACATTTTGCGCCTGCATATCAACAAACGATTAACTAGCATAGAAGCCAAAGGGAGCTTTATGCTGACGGAAGAAATTCTGGAGAGTTTGTCCCGTAAATGCGAAGGTTTTGTCGGCGCGGAGATCGAGCAGTTGGTGATCGATGCTTTATTCGAAGCTTATGCGCAGAGCCGCTCCATTCGTACTGAAGATTTCGAAAAAGCCATTGTTAATACGGTTCCGCTGTCCGTCACGCAGGCCGAGCAGATTCGCGAAGTTCGGGAATGGGCAAACGTCAGAGCAGTTGCGGCCACGCCACAGGAGGACCGGAGCGGATACAAGCACGACGGCTTTCCGCCCAAGCGGCCGGATGCAGAGAAGCCGGCAATCGAGGGTTCGCCGGCAGCTCCACCTGCATCGCCACCAGCAATCGAAGACGATATCGTGCTTGTACGCGGCGGCCGGACGATCGATTTTTAGAGGGAGGTTTCCATGGACGAAAAACTGCTGATCCGCATTTTCGCGGATGGACGCATTCAAGCCGAAACTAAAGGAATCAAAGGGGAAAAGTGTACGGACATGATTCCCCTTCTGGAAGAACTGCTGCAGGCGGAAGCGATAGAGGCGGAGTATACCAGCGAATTTTACGAGACGGAGCAGCGGGAAGAGCAGTTGGAGCATGAACAAACGCCGACTGTGAATGTTCGCGGAGAAAAGCGATAACTCAGTGAGATCATACAAATAAGCACTCTGAAATGACATGAAGAACCCATCCGGGAATCCCATGACTATTTGAGAGTGCTTTTTCGATTTCCGTGTTACAATTCTTTCCCCATAAACATACTATAAGGATCCAACACATAATCCCCGAACGGCCCGCACTCCGTGAATCCGTGCTTCTCGTACAGCTTCCATGCCGGGGCAAAAGCGTCCATGGAACCCGTTTCCAGACTGATCCGCTTATAGCCGCGCCCGCGCGCTTCTTCGAGGATATGGACCAGCAGTTTCTCCGCCACGCCTTTGCGCAGATGTTTCGTGTCGGTCTTCATCGATTTCAGTTCGGCATGTTCGGGATCCAGCTCCTTGATCGCGCCGCAGCCGAGCAGTTCTCCCTGGTCCCACAAAGTCCAGAACGTGATCTCCGGCTTGCGCAGCTTGTCCAGATCCAGGGCATGGATGCTTTCCGGCGGCGAATGCAGCGTCATGCTGTGGAGATGCTCTTCGAGCAGCGCCGCAATTTCGGGGCCTTGCAGATTGTCGATTCGGATATGCATGCAGGTTCACTCCTTGAGAGGTTGTCTTCTGTCTATCTACTTTAAACCGGATTTTCTCAGGAAACAAGCAGGAAAGCTTACGTCAGAGCATGGATTGATGATCTGCAGCAGTTTTTATTGGAGGAAAAGATAGAAAAGATGACATCGGATCTGTTTTTCCATAGGTTTATCGGGGTTGACCCTTCTTCGGACGGCGTTATAAGGTAAAGGAAACGCGACAACAGGAGGAGAAGAAGTGGCGGGAACAAGCGGAAGTCTGTTTGGACGCGAGCTGCTCGAGAGCGGGTACGGCCCGCATTTTCATGCCTATTATTACAAGCAGTGGGCCTCTTACCGGATGGACTATCATCGCCACGATTCCACGGAGATCATGTATTTGATGAACGGAAGCTGCATTGTGGATGTGAGGGCGGATGCCGGAAACGAGGAGCGTTATACGCTCAAAAAAGGCGAGCTGATCCTGCTGGACGCCGGCGTGCCGCATCGTCTGATCGTCGGAGAAGGTACGGTCTGCCGGATGCTGAACGTGGAGTTCTCCTGGGCGCCCCTTTCGCCCGGCGACGAGAGCGCGCCGAGTATCGGCATGCTGGCCCGCGAAGAGCCGGCGCTGGCCGAGCTGCTGCAGATGCCTTTTGACAGCCTCGTCCTGCCGGATCCCGAGGAAGTGCTGCATACGCTCAAGTCGCTGGTGCTCGAATTGGATCGGCAGCAGGGCGGGCAGAACGTCATGGTGCGGCTGCTGTTCGCGGAGCTGCTGCTGCGTCTGGCCCGGCTGCGGCGGGAGCAGCTGCATTCGAGCCGCCAGCACGCCCAGCATTACGTCCGCGCCGCGATCGAATACCTGCATCAGAACTATGATCGCGGTATCCAGGTCAAAGAAATCGCCGCCGCCGTCAATCTGCATCCCGGTTATCTGCACCGTTTGTTCAAGCAGCATACGGGGCGTACGCTGACGGACTATCTGAACAATCTGCGTATGGACAAAGCCAAGATGCTGCTGGCCGGCAGCTTGATCCCGGTAGCGGATATCGCGGACTACGTGGGCATTGCCAGTCGGCAGTATTTCCATCTCCTGTTCCGCAAGTACAGCGGCTGTACGCCGACGGAATACCGGGAAAGTGCCGAGAGCGATTCCTGGAAAAAAGAAAAAAAGTGAGGATTCTTGACACTTATCCGCTCAAGTGGTCACGATATTGATAACGCTTTCCCAAGCTCCCCTGCTAAGATGAACGTGCAGGTTAATCTTAAGCCGCCGGGCAGTAACCGAAGCGGCGAAAGGGGCAAAACGGATGTCTTTTAAAGTAACGTTTATCGGGGCGGGGAGTATCGGATTCACGCGGGGACTGCTGCGGGATCTGCTCAGCGTGCCGGAATTCGCGAATATCGAGGTCTCGTTTATGGATATCGACCGGCGCAATCTGGATATGGTAACGGAGCTGTGCCAACGGGATATCGACGAGAACGGACTCTCGATCCGTATCCGTCCGACGACGGATCGGCGCGAAGCGCTGGAAGGCGCCAAGTACGTATTTTGTACCATTCGGGTCGGCGGCCTTGAAGCGTTCGCGACCGATGTGGATATTCCGCTCAAGTACGGCGTGGACCAGTGCGTCGGCGATACGCTCTGCGCGGGAGGCATCATGTACGGACAGCGCGGAATCGTCGAGATGCTGGAGATCTGCCGGGATATCCGGGAGAAGGCCGCGCCGGATGTGCTGCTGCTCAACTACTCCAATCCGATGGCGATGCTCACCTGGGCGTGCATCCAATACGGCGGCGTGCGCACGATCGGGCTGTGCCACGGCGTCCAGCACGGACACCATCAGATCGCGGAAGTGTACGGGCTCGACAAAAAGGACGTGGATATCATCTGCGCCGGAATCAATCACCAGACGTGGTACGTATCCGCCAAGCATGAAGGCCGCGATCTGACGGAAGGGCTGCTGGACGCGTTCGAGTGGCATCCGGAATACAGCCGCACGGAGAAAGTCCGGATCGATATGCTGCGCCGCTTCGGTTATTACAGCACGGAATCGAACGGGCATCTGAGCGAATACGTACCGTGGTACCGCAAACGCAGCGACGAGATTCAGGATTGGATCGACCTCAGCAGCTGGATCAACGGAGAGACGGGCGGTTATCTGCGGGTATGCACGGAAGGGCGCAGCTGGTTCGAGACCGATTTTCCGAACTGGCTCCGGGACCCGGCGTTCGTCTACGGAGCGGAGCATCGCGGCGAAGAACACGGCTCCTACATCGTGGAAGGATTGGAGACGGGTCGGGTCTACCGCGGACACTTCAACACGGTCAACGGCGGCGTGATTCCGAATCTGCCGGCCGACGCGATCATCGAAGCGCCGGGCTACGTCGATCGCAATGGCACCTCGATGCCGGTCGTCGGCGATCTTCCGCTCGGCGCGGCCGCCGTGTGCAATGTGAGCATCTCCGTGCAGCGTCTGGCGGTGGAAGCGGCCGTACACGGCGACGACAAGCTGCTGCGCCAAGCGTTCATGATGGACCCGCTCGTCGGCGCGGTCTGTAACCCCAAAGAGATCTGGCAGATGGTCGACGAAATGCTGGTAGCCGGAGAGAAATGGCTGCCGCAGTACGGCGATGCGATCGCGGCGGCCAAGGAACGTTTGGCATCCGGCAATCTGATTCCGCCGCGGGCAGACAGCCAAGGCGCGGCGCGGCTCAAGGTGAAGACGGTCGAAGAGATGCAGCAGGACCGCGACGCGGCGAACAAGAACGCGGGCGAGTCGGACAAAGGGAAAGACCGGGAAAAAGTGCAGCCGCAGCCGTCTTGACGGCCGGCCGGTACGAAGCCGTGCCGGGAACGGAGTCTACGAAGCGAGTGCGGGGTCCGCGGGAGTCAACGGAGTCACGAGACCGAAGTATCGGCGGCAGCCGCAGGGGATAGCGAAGCCGCAGCGAGTACAGTCTAACGAATCGCGGTATCGCTAATTCCGCTTTTTCGGACATTGGGGAAATGTAACGAATCCTCGTATCGCTATTCGTTTCTTTTTGGTCGAATCTGCCTCTTTGGAACGAAATAGCGTGATGACGATTCATTAGCCGTCAGCCGTCAGCTGCGGGGCCGACGCCCGATTTACAGGGCAGCGGCGAAGAGCCGGAAAAGCGGGAATTCGCGATACGGGAAAATAAGAAAAAGCGAAAGCCTCCACTTGCGTGGGGCTTTCGCTTTTTGGCGCGTACGGCCGTTTGGCCAGGGTTTGCGCCGCCGGCCGGGCTGCGCGCTTAAGTCCGTGCCTGCATCGTCTCCATCAAAGCATAGAAATGGCGTTCCTCGCCCGTGTTGAAGTAGTTGTACCAGGCTTCCAGGGTTTCTTCCGTGAACAAGTCCAGCATCGCGATCACTTCGCGCGCCAACAAGAGTCCGCCGGTCGCGCCGGTGGTGATCAGATTGCCGTCCGAGACGACCTTCTCATCGCGATAGTGGGCAGACCCCCGGTAGGAAGGGCAGAACAAATTGAGGTATTCCAGTCCGTTGCTCGTATGCGGACGATGATCCAATAGGCCGGAGTCGGCCAGAGCCGCCGTCGCTCCGCAGATCGCCGCCACCCTGCCGCCCTGCTCCAGCAGTTCTTTGGTTTTTTCGATTATTGGCAGGTGCTCCGGATTCGTCCAGGTATTCGCTCCCGGCAGGAGCAGAATCGCGGAAGTATCGTGCGTGATCTCGTCTACGGTCAGATCGGGCAGAACAGTCATACCGCCCATGGTGGTAATCGAACGCTTGGAAGCTCCGACCGTTCGAACGGGAAGGCGGCTGCCCGGAATTTTGAAATACTGCCCCGAGTTGAGCTGCGCGGTGACCCATCCAAGTTCCCAATCGGCCATTGTATCCAGTACATAAACATAAGCATATTTCATAAAGTCCTCCTTGGGAATCCGTTGTAATTGGGTATCGTGTACAACCCCAGTGTAGACGTTCAACATGGACAGCATCCTGTCGAGGATTCAAAAAAGAGCGAAGGTTCGCATCGGCGGTGTGGGAAATTTCCGAATGCCGTTGTTTGCTTTGTACGCTTCGATGAACGGGGTGCGGCGGGAAGCTCCGATTCATGGAATTTCCGCTTTTTTGGTGTATGCTGCGGGGGTCTGCCTTTTTCGGTATAATCAATAAAAATGGCCGAGAGAGCCAAATTACATCGTAAAGGGAAGTGCGGAATATGATGAATCTATTGGGCCCTGTTACTATTCGGGAAGAACTGGACAAACTCAAGGAACATTGGTCGCCCCGGGTAATTGGAAAAGTGAACAACCAGTATATCAAAGTGGCGAAAGTGCAAGGCGAGCTCGTCTGGCACAAACACGATGACGAAGACGAGATGTTTCTGATCGTGTACGGACAGCTGCTTATTCAAATGGAAGACCGCGACGACATCAAGCTCGGTCCCGGCGAATTTTACGTGGTGCCGCGCGGAGTGATGCATAACCCGATTGCCGAACAAGAATGTGGGTTGGTGTTGATCGAGACCGTAACGACCAAGCATACCGGTGATACGGAATCGCCGCTGACGCGTTCGATCGAAGAGCAGGAGGGGCTGCGTTGAGCGGCAGATCTTCTGTATCCATGAACAAAACGATCGGCATGCTGGCTCACGTGGACGCGGGCAAAACGACGTTCGCCGAGCAGCTGCTTTATCATACGAAGAGTATCCGCACCCGGGGACGGGTGGACCACCAGGATGCTTTTATGGACAGTCACGATATCGAACGGGCACGCGGCATCACGGTGTTTGCGGGTCAGGCGGTCATGCCGTACAACGGCTCGACCTATTATCTGCTCGACACGCCGGGGCACGCCGATTTCTCGGCCGAGATGGAACGCGCGCTGCGCACAATGGATTACGCGGTACTGCTGCTGAGCGCGGTGGAAGGCGTGCAGGGACATACGGAGACGGTATGGCAGCTGCTGCGGCGTTACGGGGTTCCGACGTTCTTTTTTATCAATAAAACGGATCGGGCAGGCGCGGACGTGCAGCGGGTGACGGAAGAAATCCGCAGCCTGCTGACGCCGGACGTGGTCGATCTGACGGATCCGGCGGCGGAAATCGCGGACAGCGAGGCCGGAGAACGGAACACGGGGAGCTCCGAAGCGGAAGCTGCGGAAGAAGGGCGGTCCGGGCTCGACCTTTCTTCGTCCGCAGCTCGCCCGCTGCCGCCCGTCACGCTCTCCGACGCTCTCAAAACCTTTCTGGCCGAACGGGACGAGCCGCTGCTGGAAGGATATCTGGACGACCGGCTGACGGAGCACGAGTGGACCGAAGCGCTGATCCGGCTGATCCGGGAAGGCCGCGTGTATCCGTGTCTGCATGGCTCGGCGCTGCTGGATATCGGCGTGGCCGATTTTCTGCGCAAGTTCGACCGGCTCACCGTCACGCCTTACGCCGCGGCGAATGAAGACGAAGATACCCGCAAACCGTTTGCTGGCCGCGTCTACAAGATCGGGCACGACGAGAACGGAACCCGGCTCACGTATATCAAAGCTCTGCAGGGATCGATTGGCGTGCGGGAATTTGCCGAGTATGTCGATCGAAACGGGGATGCGGAGCCGAAGAGCATGCGCGAGGAGAAAATCACCGGCATCCGGATCTACAGCGGCGACCGGTATACCCAGGTGGACCGCGCGTACGCGGGCGAGCTGTTCGCCGTGACCGGGCTGACGGAGGCGCAGGCGGGCGAGGGAATCGGAGATGCGTTGGATGAAGTCGTGCCGTTCGAGATGACGCCGACGCTGACGGCAAGCGTTGCTTTTCCGCGCGAGCTTCCGGTCAAGGACGTGCTGCGCATCTTCCGGATGCTGGAAGCGGAAGATCCCGCGCTCGGCGTCCTCTGGGAAGAAGAACTGCAGCAGCTCCAGATCCGCGTCATGGGCGCTATCCAGCTTGAAGTGCTGAGCGCCGTTCTGCGGGAGAGGTTCGGCCTGAACGTGACGTTCGGCGCGCCGGAGATCCTGTACCGCGAGACGATCGCGGCGCCGATGACGGGATACGGGCATTTCGAGCCGCTGAGGCATTACGCCGAGGTGCATCTGGAGATCGAACCCGGCGAGCGGGGCAGCGGCGTCGTATTCGAAGATGCGTGCCACGCGGACGACCTGCCTGTCGGCTACCGCAATCTGGTTGGGCAGCACGTCACGGAGCGCGAGCATCACGGGCTGCTGACCGGCTCTCCGCTGACCGACGTGAAGGTCACGCTGCTCACCGGCCGGGCGCACAACAAGCATACGCACGGCGGCGATTTTCGCGAAGCGACGCTGCGCGCGCTGCGGCAGGGGCTGGAGCAGGCGGACAATATCCTGCTGGAGCCGTGCTACCGCTTCCGCATCCGCGCGGAAGCCGAGCATCTCGGTCGCCTCATGCACGACGTCCAGCAGGCGCACGGGATCTTCGATCCGCCGGAGCTGAGCGAGACGCATCTGCTGCTGACCGGAACCGTGCCGGCCGCCTCGTTCATGAATTACGCGGTCGAACTGGCATCCTATACCCGGGGCAAAGGCATGCTCAGTCTGACCTACGGCGGCTATCGTCCCTGCCACAACGCGGGCGAGGTCATCGAACGGCGCGGCTACGACAAGAACGCCGATCCGCTGTATACATCGTCGTCGATCTTCTGCGCCAAAGGGGCGGGCTATTCGGTGCCGTGGGACGAGGCGGAAGCGGCGATGCATCTGCTGTAAGTTTACGAGGAAAGAGGAGGTAAGTAGGAATAGGGCCTTTGTTGCGTCCTTTTTCAAACGGAGTTATCCTTAATTAAAGAAACATTCTACCCAATCCATAAGGAATCGAGCGATAAATCATGATTACACTCAAAAGCGAACGCGAAATCGGGATGATGGATGCGGCAGGAGACCTGCTTGCGGCCTGTCACAAAGAAATCGCCAAAATGATCAAACCGGGCGTCACGACGATGGAGATCGACCGGTTTGTGGAGAAGTTCCTCAAGCAGCACGGCGCAACGCCGGAGCAAAAAGGCTATAACGGTTACGAATATGCGACATGCGCGTCGATCAACGACGAAGTCTGCCACGGCTTCCCGCGCCGCCAGCCGCTCAAGAACGGCGATATCGTCACGATCGACATGGTCGTCAACCTGAACGGAGGCCTGGCCGATTCGGCCTGGACGTACGCGGTCGGCGAGGTATCGCAGGAAGACAAGCGCTTGATGGAAGTAACGCTGCGCGCGCTGGAATTGGGCGTCGAAGCGGCGGTCGCGGGCAATCGCCTGGGCGATATCGGCTATGCGATCCAGAGCTACGTGGAAGGCGAAGGCTTCTCCGTCGTGCGCGAGTTCACCGGGCACGGTATCGGGCCGACCATCCACGAGAAACCGCAGGTGCTGCATTACGGCGAGCCGGGCAAAGGCCAGCGCCTCAAAGAAGGCATGGTCATCACCATCGAGCCGATGGTCAACGCCGGCGTCTGGCAGACGTCGCGGGATTCCAACGGCTGGACGGCACGCACCGCGGACGGCCGCAATTCGGCGCAGTACGAGCACACGCTTGCGATCACCAAGGACGGTCCGCGGATTCTGACTTTGCAGGACTGACTGCGGATATTGAAAAAAGGCAAGGAAGCCGATCTCGATCGGGTTCCTTGCCTTTTTTGCTTTGCGGCGAGGCGGGAAATGGCCGATTCTCAGCCTTCCGACAAGCCCAACTGCTCGCGCAGATAGGTTGTGACTTTTGCTTCATCGAACATTTCTTCGTCCGACATAGCGTGCGCGTAGACCAGCGTACGGCCGTTGACGTCAAAGTAATCCGCATGGACATAAAAGTCCGGTCCGTTCGGTACAAACGGCCGCTCGTCGATCTCAACGTAGGCGCTCGCGAAGACATGCTTCTCCGTATAGCTTTGTTCGCCCCAATCCTTCAGAATCGGCAGATAGACGGACGCAAACTCGCCGTCCTGCGGGTTTTCAAGAATAGAGACGATCGGGTCGTGTTCCCACACGCCCAACCCTTTGCCGTCGAGCACAACAATGCCCATCCGTTCTTCGTTGGCCAGCAGCATCAGCTTGGTCGGATGCTCGGCGTCGGTGGAATACCCTTCGTCCACGATCGCATCTTCGGCCTGGAAACCGTAGGTGCGCAAATTCGAAGACAGATTGAAAAAGAAAAAATAGGCGACCAGCAGGGCGGCTATGGCCACGACAAGTGTAAGCTCGACGCTCCTGCGTACTCTCATGCGATCCCTCCTTTTTATAAAAAGCCCTACCTCTAGGGTAAAGGTCCGGAGCTTGAAAGGCCAGGGGTTTCACCAAGTTGTCAGAAAAGAAAAAAGCGCTTGGCCTCCTGAAGAGGCCAAGCGCTTGGATCCAAAGATTGAAGAAAGCAGGTATTAGATGCTGCCTGCGCTGCCGTCCGTCGGCTTGCCGCCGGTACCGGAAGTGCGGATGGAATCCTGTACGTTCGACTTGACGTCGCGCGCGGCGGAGACCGTATCTTCCTTGAGTTCTTTCACGGCGCCCAGCGTTTCCTTGACGACCCCGGTCACTTCCTGGCTCTTCTCGGCCAAGGCATGACCTTTTTCGTTGATCTGCGGTCCCGCTTCGCGCAGCGCTTCGGCCGCGTCAAGCACCGTATTGCGAATTTGCTCGCCTTTTTGGGTAGCGACGATAACGGCGGCTCCGGCTCCGATCAGGGCACCTGCTGCGGCGCCGATGGCGGCTGTGGTTACAAACGATTTATCCATAATAGTAATCTCCCTTCGATTAAAGTCTCTGCCTGTTATTACCCGGTTGGCGAGATCTCTAACGGATAAGTTTTCTTTTTTGCGGGTCTTAAATATCGGTAAATGCCGATACTATGGCCAAACTTCCGGTTGACCCGTAGGCGGAGGACGCTTCGCTCCGAACAAGGAAGCATCGCGCGCCGAAGCGGTCAGCATGATCCTGGCCATGATGCAGTAGTCCGGCCGTTTCGCAGAAGGAATCCCCGTCCGGGGCTTCCTTTTTTGCGTTATAATGATGGTATGAACATTCAACATAACGATCAGATCATCGAATTCCACGTCGAATACGCCAAACGCAAGAAAATCTACGTTCAGCTCGACCCCAACGGACTGGTGACGGTCAAAGCGCCGAACGGCATGCCGGAAGAACAGATTCAAGCGGCGGTTGCCCTTCAGGGGGACTGGATTCTGCAAACCCTAGCCAAGCAGGAGAAAGCGCGCGAAGCGCCCAAACCCAAAGAATACCGCGAAGGCGGCGAAGGCGAGTTTTTGCATCTGGGACGCCGCTGCCGACTGGACGAACTGATTCCGACAGAAGGACGGACGGAGGAGCAGCTGCGTGCGGACCTCAAGAAATTCTATTTTGCAAGCTGCAAAAAAATCGTCAACGAACGGATCGGCCCGTATGCCAAGCAGCTCAAAGCCGAACCGAAATCGATCGAAATCATCGAATCCGTGAGCAAATGGGGCAGCTGCGATTCGAGAAAAAGACTGAATTTCAACTATCTCCTGGCGATGGCTCCGACCTACGCGATCGATTATGTCATTGTCCACGAATTGTGCCACATCCACCATATGAACCACGACCGCTCGTTCTGGCGCAAGCTCGGCAGCGTGCTCCCGGATTACAAAGAAAGAGAACTTTATTTGAACCGGTACGGAAACTTTATGGTCATGTGAAAAAAGCAAGGCCGGTTCATCGGAAACAGGAGAGGACATTCCTACAAACCATCGGCTGTTGCCCAAGGCAAAGGAGAGAATACCGTGTCATTCGTGAACGGAAACGGAGCCGAACTGCTCGGGAGGATCGAGCGCTCGGAGCTTGAAGTCAACAGTCTGGTGGTGCTGCGCGCGGGACGGACCCTAGTGGAACATTACCGGGAGCCGTACCGGGCCGGCGTACCGCAGCTGCTGTACTCGCTCAGCAAAAGCTTTACTTCGATCGCTGTCGGGATCGCCTGCGACCTCGGTCTGCTGGCATTGGACGATTCGGTTCTGCCTTGTTTCCCGGACAAGCGGCCTGCCGAAGTCTCTTCGAATCTGGCCGCCATGCAGATCTGTCATCTGCTGTCGATGACCGCGGGGCATGACGGGGACATCTACCCGGCCGTAACGGCTTGTACAGACTGGGCCGCGGCTTTTCTCGCGCAGCCTGTCGAGCATGCGCCGGGTACCCGTTACCGCTACAGTACGCCGTCTACCTATATGCTCGCGGCGATCGTCGAGCGGGCAGCCGGCTGTAATCTGGTCGATTTCCTGATGCCGACGCTGTTCGAACCGCTGGGAATTGCGCGCCCCGTCTGGGAGACCTGCCCGCTTGGGGTGACTGCCGGAGGCATGGGGCTGAGTCTGTTGACCACGGATGTAGCGAAGTTCGGACAAATGCTGCTGCAAGGCGGTATCTATGACGGACGGAGGATCGTCTCCGAGGACTACGTCGGGCTTGCGGCTTCGGAGCAGAGCGACAATCGGGCGGGAGCCCGCCGGGACCGGATCGATTCCGCGCAGGGATACGGATTTCAATTTCATCGGTGCCGATTCGGCGCGTATCGGGGAGACGGTTCGTTCGGGCAGCTGTGTCTGGTGTCGCCCCGGCACGATCTGGTGGTCGCGGCCAACTGCGGCTTTTCGAGTATGGGCGGTCTGCAGGTGCTGCTGGACCTGATCTTCGACTGGGCCGGCGAGAAGGGCGGCAGCGCGGACAAGGACCTGCGGCATCGATCATCGGAGACAGACTCTTCGGGCTCCACAAGTTGCATTCCCTTAATCGCGCCCACGACCGGTGCCGAATCTGGGCTGTCCGGCTCGCCGCCGCTCGAACTTCCGTTTTCGCCGGAGACGGTCTACCGGTTGGATCCCAATCCGGCGGGCCTGCGTGCAGCCGTTTTTCGCTTCACGGAGAGCGGCTTCGAGCTGACGACGGATCACGGAGACGAACGCAGCTGTACGCTGCCGTTCGACTTTTCCCGTGCGCTCGAGGCGGAAGACGTATTCGTCAAAGACCTGTCGCGGCATCGGCAAAAGGTGGTGACCTCGGTAGAAGCGGCCGGCGAAGATGGTCGATCGCTGCGGTTGAAGCTGTATTATATCGAGACTCCGTATCGGGTTCTCTACACGATTCGCCGGGCGGAATGCGGGATCTTATGGAGCTTTGCCATCAATGTATCGTTCGGATTCCGGTCGTACGAGGTCCTGGGGCGCGAAGAGAGTGGTTACCGAATTTTAACCGGTAAATGACAACCCGGGGGCGTGCTGTCACTTTCCAACTTCCAAAGTTTGCTATACTTGCAGCGAATGAGGAGGCTGAACAGCATGAACACACTTCGCAGACTTTCCATAAATGCCGGTTGGCTGGCCTCGCTTATTCTTGCAGGCAGCTTGATTACAGGCTGTTCCGTTCGGGAGGGATGGTCCGATACGGGAGCATCGCCCCTGACCGTACCCACTTCTTCCGTCGCTTACGAGACATCCGCTGCACAAGCGAAGTCCGGTGCCGGAACCCTGACCGAACAAACGGAAAACCAGGAATTTTATTTAAACGACGGCCATATCGGCTGGAAAATAGAAGCGCAGGCCGACAAAGATTCAGAGATAGAGAACACCCTGTACCGAACGGAGAACGGCGGAGCGGTCTGGCAGCAGATCAACGATTCGCAAGCGGGCTCGCTTCCTTCCGGACTGATCGGAAGCGCACGTTTTGCCGATACGAACCGGGCGTGGCTCGCGGTGGACAGTCCCCGCGAAGGCGATCCCCGCCTGTATGAGACGAGAGACGGCGGAGCCACCTGGAGCAAGACCGAACTTAAGGTTCCCGCAAGCTTCAGTAGAGCCTGGTTCGAACCGAAGACGCCGATTCTGTTCGAAGGGACGGATCTGGGATTGTTCATCGCACAGACCGGATATCCCGAAGCCGGGCAGGAGCCGAATCCGCTGCTGTTCTACGTGACGGCCGACGGCGGAGCGAACTGGTCCGATCCGCTTCACGGCGAAGAAGGCGAGCAGGGCGGACTGAGCTGGAAAACCAAGCGTCTGGCCGACCAAACCGGCCGCAGCTGGTCGATTACGATCGATGGCCGGACCTGGACCTTCGAGCGCAGCGACAAATAAGAAGTCCAACAGGCCGGCCGACGTTTCTAAGAGTGCAGATTGCGTTCACCAGCTGCGTTCATCGGTTGAGCGGAATAGTCTTTTTTAACTTCGGCTCGACTTGTTCCACACAGCAGGGGTGATCCAACCGCATATACAAAAAGAGCCGGAATCCGGCTCTTTTTTTGTGTTGATTTGGCGGGTGGACTGTGGAGCGCGGAAGTTTTTCTGTCCGTGTGGACTGTTCGGTATTTCTTTTTCCATGATAAAATGAACGAAATTTCTTCTTCTGGAGGGCAACATGAATCAATTTCCCCTGTTTATGCTGATGTCGTTGCTGCTGATCCTGCTGCCCGGCCCGGATACGGGACTGGCGACGCAAAATACGATCGTATACGGACGAAAAGGCGGCATCCAGACGGTGCTCGGCAGCGCAGGCGGCACGCCTGTCCATACGCTGGCTGCGGTACTCGGATTGTCGGCGCTGATCGTAAAGTCGGCGCTGCTGTTTTCCGTTTTTAAATATGCGGGCGCGCTGTATCTGATTTATCTCGGCGTCACTTCGCTCTGGGCGCTGCGCAAGGCGAAGAACGCGGTATCGGAAAAGGAAGATCTTCGTCCCAGAGGCCGTTCGCCGCTGCTTCAAGGCCTATTTACGAATATGCTGAACCCGAAAGTGGCCGTCTTTTTCCTGACCTTCCTGCCCCAGTTTCTGGTCACGGGAGCAAATCCGCTGATTCCTTTTCTCCTGATGGGACTGACTTACACGGTAATGACAGTAATCTGGATGGTGCTGTATGTCTGCCTGCTTGACCGGGTAGGCGCCTGGATGAAACGGCCGGCCGTGCAGCGGGTCATGCAGGGCATTACCGGATTCGTCTTGGTCGGGTTCGGCTTGAAGTTGGCATTGGAGCGGCGTTCTTAGCCGGCAGGACCGGCATTGTTATCCATCCAGACGTTTCGTTTCCCCGCCGGCGATCTCGACCGCTTCTCCGTTTGCCGTGATCCAGACGGATCCCGCGGACGGATTGCGGACCAGCGTGCCGCCCACGGAAAACTCCAGTCTTCGCAGAGCTTCCAGATAGTCCGCGATTTCGATATTCGTGGCATACCAGATATCGGAGCGTCCCGCGAATGTGGCACAGAATTCTTCGATTTCGTTCCAGTTTCCGTCGTTGTCGAATTCGTAACTGTGGCCCCAGACGTACAGCAGCGCCAGATTTGCGTAATGCGGCGGCGGATCGAGCGCCAGGAAGGCTTCTCCGTGTTCCTTCATCTGCTTGTGGTGACAGGTGGGATGCCAGGTCAGCGGGCGCTGCGGCACCGTGAAGGTTCCGGTCGAATGCACGGTGCGGCAGTAGCGGATACCCAGCGAACCGATCGCATCCGCCACTTCTTCGGTATAGGCGCCGTACGGATACGACATGCCGCGTACGGGATAGCCGGTCAGTTCTTCAAGCGCGCCTCGGTCGTCCAGCACTTCCATCATCAGCCGCTCGCGCGGAATCCGCTCGAGAAAAGGGTGCGTGACCGTATGCGCCGATACTTCGTGTCCCGCGTACAGCCTAGCGACTTCTTCGTATTTCACATAACCGTCTTCGTCGAATTTGCCTGAATTGAGATGAAACGTCGCTTTGAGGCGGTGACGGTTGAACAGGTCCACAAGTTTCCGGTCCTGCGTGCGTCCGTCATCGTAACTGAAGGTCAACGCTTTATGAAGCCCTCCGGGAAAAAGATTCAACAAAATATTCATGCGTATCCTCCTTGTAGGTGCGTCCCGCCGGCTTGTTTCCCTGCGCGGGCGCTCCGCGATTCCAGAAATAGAATACGCTTTCAGCACGCTGCGGTCAATCCTGAGGATGCGCCCGAGAAGATGTCTTTTTGCAAAAAAAAGAAGCGGGGTCCTCTCGCATTCGGCCCCGGAGCGGGTACAATAACCATAAGAAGACGGCTGGACGGCAAAAGATTCTTGAAGCCGAGGCCGCTCAAACGAACGGGAGGGATTCCCATGTGGAGAATGTTTATCAAACCCGAGAAGAAGCAGCCCAAGCGCCATGTACCGACCAAGGAAGAACAGGAAGAGATCTGGTTTCGCTATTTCTATGAAACCCATCCCCGGCTTGAACTGAAAGAATGGGGCCGTAGGCTGCGCGTGTTCCGTTTCTGCCGCGCAAATGCCGACCAGACGGGAGACCGGGATCGCTTGATGGCCGCTTTTCGCGTATCGTCGCGGGAGGAGCTGATGGAAATCTGCGATCATCTGGGCATCACCTTGCAATCGCTGCCGGAGATTGACGCGGCCAGTGCGGCTGC
This sequence comes from Saccharibacillus qingshengii, assembly GCF_013185195.1. Classification (GTDB taxonomy): domain Bacteria; phylum Bacillota; class Bacilli; order Paenibacillales; family Paenibacillaceae; genus Saccharibacillus; species Saccharibacillus qingshengii. The sequence goes on along the minus strand of NZ_JAAZWC010000010.1, from coordinate 86,705 downwards.
GGACCGGTTCCGTATTCAAGAGTATCCGAACCTCAAACAGCCCGGTCACCTGAAGCTGTTCAATCTGCCTGCGCATGTCTGGGTCCGGCCGGGCAAGCTCGTGATTACGATCTCGGACGCGGACAAGCCTTTTGACGTGACTCCCCGAACCGTGAAGGCCGTCGAAACGTTCGAGACCAAGCTGGGATTCCTCACCGAACGCGCAGTCGACCCGCCGCTGAACGACAAACATTGTTTCTGCCCCAAATATTATCCGGAGTATTTCGCGTAGACAGGGGAGGCAAAAAGCTTACCGCGGCCTATACCTGTTGAACATGCAGTAGACGATGGCAAGGAGACTTTCGGACAAATTCCTTTTGTAACCTTCCACCCCGTGGTACACTACATCAGTTGACTTATACAGGCTGCCAAGCATTTACGCAACTTAGGGGGAAGAAAAGGAATGACGCTCGCACCACGCATTTACGCTACGCTTCAGCATTTGTTTATGAAAGGCATTATCGAGACGGTCGAACTCCGGGAAAAGCCGGAGCGCGAAGAAGAGGATAAGCGAACCTATCTGCTGACCGCGGACGGGAAGGCGAAATACGCACTGCGCATGGATACGCCGGAAAATATCGCCATGTCGGAGCAGCTGCACAAAGCTTATCCGGACAGCCTGCTGCTGCCGAATGTAAAATACGCCGATCCGGTCAAAGGTTATCTCGTTCAGCCTTATGTGGAAGGATCGGCGGGAAACGTGACCGAAGAACGCGGGTCCGAAAAAATCTGGCTTCCGCTGATCGTCACCGAACTGCTGAACCGGTACGAAACGGACGAAGCCGGAGGCAAATGGGGACGCTTGACCGAACCTTGTTCTTCTTGGAGCGAGTTCAACGAGCGCGAGCTGTCGAAAGCGCGGGAGAACCTCAACGGACTGCAGCCCGCGGAAGACTGCGAGCGTGTCGCGCTGCTGCTGGATCCTTTGTCCGAAGCGGGCGGTAAATTCCTGCTGCACGGGGGGATGGAGGCCCGGAATTTGATCTTCCTCAAACAGGAATTGGTCGGGGTAATCGAACCCAAGCCGACTGTGGGCCCGGTGCTGTACGATCTGGTGCAGGCTTTCTGTTCGACGCCGGATGATCTGTCGCTGGAGGTACTGTTCGAAGCCTATTCGCGGCTTAACGAACAAACGGCGGGCCAGGAACGGCTCGTGCAGGAAGCGCTGCTGCGTATTTACTGCCGAATGGGCGTCTGCGCGGCGGAACAATCCGCCGAGCTGGACGAATACGTCGCCGCTTGGCAGTTCTGGCGGATGCTGCTGCCGGAAGCCTGATTTCTGCGCAAACCGAAAAAGAAGTTCGCTCCGAAGGTACGGCCGCGATGCGGTCGTGCCTTTTTGTGTTGACAAGAAACGGTTCCGCCGGTAGTATCTAATTTAACGTTTGGCTAATTAGATATTTGTTAAATTAGAAAAGGAGGAACTCGCATGCCCCAACCTATGAACCTGCTGCGCGACTCGACCATCCGGAACTTTTTGGATCGGGAAGGACGGCTCAAAAGCATCCCGGCACAGCTTAAGAAAAAATTGATCGTCCTGGAATATCTGGTGGACAAGCTGGAACCGGAACGCGACTATGCGGAATCGGAGATCAATGCTTTCATTCGGCTGTACCATGACGATTATGCGACGATTCGGCGGGAGTTTATCGTACAGGGCTTTATGTCGCGCAGCAGCGAAATCTACAGACGCAATCCCAAGTCGGCGGCCCGGCGCTGGGAAGATCTGTCCTGAGGCGGCGAAGACATGGGCGAACTGCTGGAATTATGGAAAAAAGAACCGGCCTACCGCAAGCTTGCGGCTGCCAATTTTGTCAGCGGCATCGGCGACTGGTTCAGCAGCGTGGCGATCTTGAGCCTGCTGCTGCAGCTGACCGGTTCCGGCATGGCCGTCGGGATTACGCTGGCCGCGAGGACGCTGCCTTATCTGGTTATGGGCCCGATCGGAGGCCTGCTGGCGGACAAACGCAGCAAAAAAACGATTCTGCTGATCTCGGATTATGCGAGGATCGGTCTTGCCCTGTCGCTGCTGTGGGTGGATAAGCCCGAACGGATCTGGATCGCTTATGCGGCAACGGTGGGACTTGTGGTCTTCTCGGCACTGTCGCTGCCGGCCCGGCAGTCGCTGATTCCGCGAATTGTAAGTCCGGGGAATCTGCCGGCGGCCAATGCGTTCGACCAGATGCTGGGCGGTATGAATATGACGCTCGGCGCCATGCTTGGCGGAGCGGCGAGCGCGATGTTCGGACCGCAGTGGTCGTTTATGCTGAATGCCCTGACGTTTCTGGCATCCGGACTGCTGGTCGGAGCGATGCCGGATCCCGAACGCCGTTACGGTCGAGAAGCGACTCAACGGGCGGTGACCGCATCGTCTCCCCAAACGGAGTCCGGCTCTCCTCTGGATCTCCGGCCTCCACAGCTCTCGCCGGGCAGCCGCGAAGCTGCGGATTTCTGGCAAACGTTCCGGCGTTCCCCTCTGATGAAGGTGGTAGCGGTTCAATCTGTCGCCTGGCCGATAGGCGGGGGCGCGATCAATGTGCTGATCAGCGTCTACGGCTATCAGGTATTCGGAGCGGGAGACCGGGGAGTCGGCGTCTTGTACGGATCGCTGGGAGTCGGCTTTATTCTCGGGGGTCTGCTGGCGCCGTCTTTCAAGCGCTGGCCGGTTCAGGTTGTTATTGCGGGAGCAGCGGTAGAAGGATTGGCCCATATTGGCGTCAGCACCGCTCCCCATCTGATCCTGGGCGCGATATTCATACTGCTGGCTACGCTTGGCGGAGGCTTGGCAAATGCGGCGCTGGCGACGCTGATCATGAAGGCAGTGCCCGAACCGGTTCACGGCCGTGCTTTTGCGCTCAACGAGACGCTGTCCAACGTCACGATGGGCGTATCGATGCTGACGGCGGGGGTTCTGCTGGATTTCCTGCCGGCCCGTATGATCGGTCTCGGCGCAGGCCTGCTGATCGTGTTGTCCTGTATTCCGGCTCTGCTGCTGCTTCCGCTGCGCAGACGCCTCAACGCTCTGGCTGTTGACGATAAGGGGCTGGAGCGGAATCGGTTGAAGATGGAGGAGGCTGCGCCATGACCGTTACCGTTTGGCTGGTGCGTCACGGCCTCAAGAGCCGGCGGCCCGGGCTCTGCAGGGCGGATCGATCGGGGCCATTGTCTCGAGTCCGCTGAGGCGAGCCTTGGAAACGGCGGGGTACCTGGCGAATCGGCTTGGAATCGAACCGGTCGAAGATGCCCGTCTGCGGCTGGGGATTTTCGCGGACATCGCGCATTTGCGGGGTTTGAAGCTTCCCGAAGGATAAGTGCAGGAGTCGGTATCCCGCTTGCTTCCGCCGCCGGGTTCGTGCTTCAATGGGGATAGACAAGGAAACACCATCCGAGAGGAGTGCGGTTGGCATGCAGCTGGAGAAACTGGTCGCCTATCACAAGGCACTGGCCGATCCGACGCGGATCCGGATGCTGATCCTGCTCAGCGAAGGCGAATTGAACGGTCAGGCGCTGGCCGGACGTTTGAACGTGACGCCCGCGACCATTACGCATCATGCGTCGAAGCTGCGGGCAGCGAGCCTGATCCGGGAACGCCGGGACAAGAACACGATTTATTTCTCGCTCGACGATTATTTTATTCGTACCAGCGGATCGGCTACGGCGGAGCTGATCTATCGGCGCGGCTCGGAAGAGAATGCCGAAGAGACCGAACCTTCGGCCATAGAGCGGCAGAGCCGGATGCGCGCATCCGTACTCAAAAGCTTCTTCGCGGCGGACGGCCGCCTGAAAAGCATCCCCGCCCAGCTCAAAAAAAAGCTGATTGTGCTCGAAGAACTGGTGAAGCGGCTTGAGCCGGGACGCAAGTACGAGGAGAAGGAGATTAACGCCTTCATCCTCGATTTTCATGACGATTTTGCTACCCTGCGGCGGGAATTCGTCATGCATCAGTATATGTTTCGCGAAAACGGAATCTACGAACTGAACCCGCCGGAACTCTGGGCACGCTGGGAAACGTTGAAGTGAATAGGGAAGAAGCGGCCGGGGAACATCCCCGGCCGCTTCTTTTTATACACGGACTGCGAACAATTACGGGCTGCAACTAGGCTTGACGGCTGCCCGCTTCAGCGCTTGTCTTTGGGAGGCCAGGTTGCCCACAGAATCCACCAGATGAACAGCGGCTGCACGAGCAGGCGGAGCCACAGATAGATCGGCGGCGTATAGTGCTGGCCCGGCATCGGGATGTTCATGATCGCCGAATAAATATTGGCCGGAAAAATGAGCACCAGATAAATCGAGATGACGATGCCCATCAGCTTGCGGATCCGCGGCACGAACAGCAGGACCGCGAGGATCCATTCAACGACGCCGGTGACCCAGATCAATTCTTTGCGCAGCGGCACGAAGTCCGGCAGCATGGCCGCGAAGCCGATCGTTTCCCGGAAATGGTAGACGCCCGCGGCTACGAACAGCAGCGCAAACAAGATTCGTCCAATCGTGCGCGGGACGGTAGTGGGGGGATTGCGGTCGTTCATCGCATTCAGCTCCTTGTCGGTCGGATAGTTGGGCAGAGTTGTCGGTTATTCTCTATAAGCCTGCGAATAAGGAGTATTACCCGCCCCGTCCTGACGGTACACGGATATTGCGTATTGCGGCAGCAAAAAAAGCGTATCCGCTGCTCTGCCGCGGATACGCTTGCGTTTCAATCCCGGTTACGAAGCGGTTCCCGTTACGTTCGAACCGTTCTTCGTGATCGTGTACGTCACTTTTTCCCCGCTCCAGAAGTGGAACGTCAATTTCACGCTGCCGTCGTTCGTTTCGGCAAAGAAAGCCGGCTGCAGCTTGATCGCGCCGCTCGTCGGGGTGAACGCCGTCTCGAACTCTTTGTAAGACGTCCAGTTCTGCGGGCCGGCACTGCCGCCGCCGGCATAGACGGCTTCCATCGTCGCGAGCTGGTCGCCGCCAAACGCGGTCGGAATAGAGAACGCGGACGTTGTGCCGCTTGCGTTTGACAGCTTCGGCGTCTGGTACAAGACCACATTGAATTTCCAGTCCGCGCCGCCGCTGAACTTGGCGGTGATCACGGCGCTTTTGCCGAGCGTGCCGGAAGACGTCAGCTGGGACAGGCGAGGTGCCTTGAACGTCAGGGCGCTGCCGCTGAGCGTGTAATCGGTGCCGGATTGCAGCGTCGTGCCGTTAACGCTAAGCGAGGAGAGCGTGCGGCCGTTCAGGTTGAGCGTCACGCTTTTGTCCTGTGAGGCGGCTCCTTTTTTCACGTGGATCAAATCGCTCGAAGCGGTGGCCGAACGGCCGCTCCAGGAAGCTTTGATGACGTTGAACAGGTCGGCATCGGACCATTTGTAGGTTGTGCGGCTGAAGTGCTGACCGTTGTCCCACAGCATGGTGGCGATCTGCTTCTGCTTCAGGTAATGGCCGATATACTCGAAAAATTTCAGTTTCTCGCCCTGTTCGATGACGCCGGTGTTTTTGTCGAAGCCGAGCAGGCCGTATTCGCCGACGATGACCGGAATGCCGCGGGCCACGAAGGTGTTGTAGACGTTGTCGAACGTGGTCGTGATATCGTTTTGGACTTCCGCATTGAATGTCGTGTAGCCTGCGATGTTCACGCTGAACGGCCAGAAGCCGTAGTAGTGGACGGTCGCGATAATGTTCTTGTCGTTCCATTTGGAGATCGTGTTGTAGGTGGCCGTCATGCGTTCCTGCGACGGCGAAGCTTCAAGCGTCGAGATCACGAGCGGACGCGCCGTATTGCCGCCGCCGGAGCCGCGCACGATTTGGTGGAACGAATCGTTGAGCTCGTTGAGCAGCGCCTGCTGCCGGCTTTCGTCCGTCGTACCGCCGTCGGTGAACCGGGGCTCGTTGACGCTTTCGAACATCAGTTTGTTGGAGCTGCCTTTGAAGGCGTTTGCCATTTGCGTCCAAACCGCTTTGTAGCGGGCCAGCGTCTGGTCATGGTTGTTCTCCATTTTGCTCAGCCAGATCCAGGAATCGTGATGCACGTTGACCATGACGTACAGATTGGCGTCGAGCGCCCACTGCGTCACTTCCTTGACCCGGTTCATGTAGGCGGCATCGATCGTATAATTCGGCGCGCCGCCGATATGGGCATTCCAGGTGACCGGAATCCGGATACTTTTGTAACCCTGCGCGGCAATATTCTGGATCAGTTCCTTGGTGATGCGCGAGTTGCCCCAGGCGGTTTCATCCGAACCGACGGCGTCGAGCGAATTGCCCAGGTTCCAACCCGGCTGCATCGCTTCCACATAGGATTGGATCGCGCTCTGCGGAGCCGCAGCCGATACGGGGGGAGAAACAGGCAGCAGAGAGAGCAGCAAAGCGGCAGCGAGCGCCAGAGCAGCCATTGGTTTGACGGATTTTTTTCTCATGAACAGTCTCCTTCGAAATTAGATATTACAAACATTTAATCCAATGTAAGCGTTTGCTGATACTAAAATAACATACTGTTTATTTTGAAAACACCCTTATAATCGGTCATAAAATCATATAAAAATCGGAGATCAAAAAAAGACGGGTCTAGTACCTTGACCGAATCAAATCTGAGGTTTGCGTTCATCGGAAACACGCACGGTTCAAGCGGGTTTTCGAGGGGCGTAACCTAACATCATTATCGGTCAAGGTACTAGTACCTTGACCGAATCAAATCTGAGGTTTGCGTTCATCGGAAACACGCACGGTTCAAGCGGGTTTTCGAGGGGCGTAACCTAACATCGTTATCGGTCAAGGTACTAGTACCTTCTCAACTCTTAATCACAGGTTTACGTTTCTCTGAAACGCACATGCTTCTGGTGCGATTCAGGGGAGCGTATTCCTACCTTTAGTGTTGACAAGGTACTCGTAAGGCCCGCCTTCAGGCGAGATTCTCCGGATTCAATCCGAGCAGATCGTCGGCGGTGAACCGTCCGTTTTTGCTGATCAGCACATCGTCGAAATAAATTTCGCCGCCGCCGAATTCTTCCTTGAGCAGCAGCACGATGTCCCAGTGAATATCGGAGACATTGCCGTTGTCCGCGTTCTTGTAAGCTTGTCCGAGCGCGATATGGATACTGCCGTTAATCTTCTCGTCGAAGCCGATATCGTTCATGATCCGGTTCACGTGAGGATTGGTGCCGATCGCGAATTCTCCGATGTAGCGCGAGCCTTCGTCGGTATCGAGCAGTTCGTTCAGCTTGGCGTTATTGTCGCTGCGGCAGGAGACGACGCGTCCTTGTTCAAAAGTAAACGAGACGCTGCCGAAGTTCTGTCCCAGATAGGATGCGCGGCTGTTGAACGAGATGGTTCCTTCCACAGAATCGCGAACCGGCGCCGTATACACTTCGCCGTCGGGCAGATTGACTTTGCCGTCGCATTTGACGGCAGGGATGCCGGCCACGGAGAAGGACAGATCCGTACCCGGAGCGACGATCCGCACCCGCTTGGCGGCTCCCAACCGTTCGGTGAGCGGGTCCATTGCGGCCGACATACGGCTGTAATCCATCGTGCAGGTGTCATAGAGGAACTGCGTATACGCTTCGGTACTCATTTCCGCCAGCTGCGCGTAGGCTTTGGTCGGATAATTGAACAAAATCCATTTTTTCTTTGTCTGTTCGTCGGTGATCGGCTTGTACCATTTGCGGTAGGCATCGCGTTTGGCGGCCGGGATATCGGCATATTCGGACACATTGTCTTCGCCGAGAATCAGCACGACGGCGTCCATCTGCTTCATCTGCTCCAGTTTGAGCGCCGCGTCAAGCCGAAACTGCTCTTCGGTGCCACCGAGCATCATGCGGCGGTTCACCGCGTAATCGCTAAAATCGAGAAAGGCGTGACCGCCGGCTGCATGGATTTCGTCGATAAAAGGAGCAAGAATATCGGCATCATGCACGTCCAGCGCCCGAATGAGTACCTTCTCACCGTGCTGTACGCTTGCGGAATAATGCACGACGGTACGGGCGAGCTGCTGTAATCTGGGATCTGTCATAAAAATAGTTCCTCCCGGGCTGTTCCGTTCTCCGCGAACGTTCCTCGCACAGAGAAGCGCCGCCGGAACGGGAATCGAGGGTGTCGGTTCTGGGTGCCTGTTCTCGTTTTATCATAAGTCAAAAAGGAAAGACTGTCTGCTGCCTGCAAAAAAAGAAAGCCGCCCGAAACCGGTATACCGGTTTCGGGCGGCTTTGGGTGACCTCGCAGCAAGATTCGGGATCGTGCTCCGGCTTTGCCTGCGTTCCATTCCTGTCAATCCCGATTACTGGGCCGGTTGTCCGCTGACGGCCGTTCCGTTCTTGGTAACGGTATACGTCAGTTTGTCGCCGCTCCAGAAGTGGAACGTAAGCTTGACGGCTTCGCCATCGCGCAGCGTGTCGAGCAGGGCCGGACGCAGAACGATTCGGCCATCCTTATAGTCGGGGCTGAAGGTCGATTCGAATTCCTTGAACGAAGTCCAGTCGTTCGGACCGGCATTGCCGCCCGACACATAGACGGCTTCCATCGTCGCCAGTTTGTCGCCGTTCCAGGCTGTAGGGATCGCGAAGTCGGCTGTTGTACCTTCTGCCGCGCTCAGTACCGGCGTCTTGTGCACGGTCAGGTAGAAGTTCCAGTCCGGACCTTTGGTGAATCCGGCGGTCAGCACGGCATTGACGCCGAGTTTGCCGGAAGCGGTCAGACGGTCCAAAGTCGCTTTTTTGATCGTCAGGGTCTCACCGCTCAGGGTGTAATCCTGATTGCGGGTCAGGCGTTGGCCGTCCGCTTTGAGCGATGTGAATTTGTTGCCGTTCAGTTGAAGCTGAACCGTCTCGTCGGTCACGGCTTCGCCTTGGCGCAGCTGAATCAAATCGGATTCGGCGACGGAAGAACGCTGCTTTTGACCGGAGCGGATGATTTCGTACAGTTCCGGATCCGACCATTTGTACTGGGTGCGGCTGAAGTGCTGTCCGTTATCCCACAGCATGGTCGCGATATGTTTCTCTTTCAAATAAGACGTCAGGAATTCGAAGAATTTGAGCTTCTCTCCCTGTTCGATCGTGTTGGTGTTTTTGTCGAAACCAAGCAGGCCGTATTCGCCTACGATGACCGGAATCCCGCGTGCGGTAAAGGTCTTGTAGACATTATCGAAAGTCTGCGTGATGTCTTTTTGAGTCGTTTCGTCAAAAGTCGTCGTACCGGCAATATTCACGCTGAACGGCCAGTATCCGTAGTAATGCACGGTCGCGATCAGGTTCTTGTCGTCTTTGAGCTGTTCGAACGTCTTGTACAATTCGTTCATGCGCTCCTGCGAAGGCGAAGTCTCAAGCGTCGGCAGGACAAGCGGACGTACCCCGTTCTTGCCGCCCGAGCTGCGCACAATTTCGTGGAACGAGAGGTTCAGCTCGTCCAGCATTTCCTGGGCTTTCGCTTCATTCGTTGTTCCGCCGTCCGTGAAGCGCGGTTCATTGACGCTCTCGAACGAAAGTTTGTCGGATTCGTTTTTGAAGCGATCGGCGACCTGTTTCCAGATGGCATTGTACCGGGCCAGCGTCTGGTCGTGATCCTTCTCCATTTTGCTGATCCACAGCCACGAATCGTGGTGAACGTTGATCAGCACGTACAGATTTTCCGACCGGGCCCAGCCAACGACTTCCGCAACGCGGTCGAGGTAAGCGGGATCAATCTTGTAATCCGGTGCGGGGCCGATATGGTTGTCCCAGGTCACCGGAATCCGGATGCTGTTGAAGCCTTGGCGGGAGATCTGTTTGATCAGCTCGCGCGTAACGCGCGGGTTGCCCCACGCGGTCTCGTCGGCTCCGACGGAATCCAGCGTGTTGCCGAGGTTCCAGCCGGGCTGCATATTGTCGACATAGGTCTGCATCTTGCTCTTCGGCGGATTCTCGGCTGCGGAAGCATTTCCTGCGCCTGCGGGAAGCAGGGCCAGCAGAAGCACGGCAGCGAGCAGTACGGCAAAAGCGGGCTTGAAGCGACTCTTGAACATGTAGGCCTCCTAGGTATGTAGAAATGGATGCACGGTTTTGTAACCGCTTTATCTTTTACCCGAGCAAAGCGCCAGTGAATATAAAACGTTATCGAAAAGTGGGGGTTTTTGAAAATAAAATCGTTTCACTTATCCGAAAATATTTATTTTGGACGATCCGGGAAGGGGGGCTTTAAATTGGACATCCTTTTTCCGATAAAAAAAGAACTGGGAGACAGGTCCATTTCATGGATAGCATTTACAACGGGGAGCGTGCAGAAGCGAGATGAAGAAGTTTAGATTCAATATCGGAGCCAAGATCGGAATCGGGTATTTGTTTGTTATTGTTGCATTGGCAGCCGCCATTCTGATCGTTCGCGGGCAGATCGACAAGCTGGAAAATGAGATGAATTTTATAGCGGGCCACGATATGGACGTGCACGACCGCATCAATCAGATCGAGAAAGACGTTGTCGACATGGAGACAGGGCAGCGCGGATTCATTATCACGGGGGAAGACAAGTATCTTGATCCGTACAATACAGGCAAGGCGGAATGGATCGAACATTATAACGTGCTGTACGAACTGGTCTCCGACAATCCGGCGCAGCAGGAGAGATTGGATCAACTCAAAGCAAAAGTCGAAGACTGGATTCAGGTAGCCGGCGAAGCCACGATGGCGATGAAGCGGGCGGGCGATACCGCGGGCCTGGACCGGTTCTTCGTGGAAGATCCGGGCAAACAGGATATGGATGCTTTCCGGGAAATCGTGACAACCTTCATCAGTACGGAAAAAGAACTGACTGCCCAACGGGTGGACGTTCTGCATGACAGCAACCAATCGTTAAAAACGATGCTTCTTATTCTGTTGGTCGCGGTCGTTGCCGCTGCCCTGCTGCTGGCCGCCTTTATCTCTTCGCGGATCTCCCGCAATTTGAGAACCGTCACCGGAACGATCCGAGAGATCGCGTCTTCCGGCGGAGATTTGACGAAGCGAATCGAAGCCCGCAGCAATGACGAAATCAAGGATCTCGGCGATGCCACGAACCTGCTGCTGGCCAGCCTCCAGGATATGATCCGCGATCTCAAAGAAAATACGGAGCAGCTGCTCGGCGCCTCTTCCGCTCTGCAGCAGGGAGCCCAGGAGAATTCCCGTGCCGTCAAGGAAGTGACCGTGTCTATCCAGCGCGTGGCGGAAGGGTCGGAGCGTCAGGTCTCGCAGACGGAAGATATCTCTGCGGTCATGCAGCAGACGATCACCGGTCTGGAGCAGGTAGCCGAAGCGACTTCCGATGTGGCCGACCTGGCCAAGGAAACGCGCGGCGTAGCCGCCGACGGCGAACAGCGCATCCAGAAAAGCGTAGCCGAAGTTCAAAGCGTCGCCGATGCTTTCCTGACGATTCGCGGCAGCGTATCGGAGCTTGCGGAACGTTCGAATGAAGTTCTGTCGATCACGGGGTATATTTCCGAGACATCCAGCCAGACCAATCTGCTCGCCCTCAATGCCGCGATCGAAGCGGCACGCGCCGGCGAGCACGGACTCGGTTTCAGCGTAGTCGCGTCCGAAATCCGCAAACTCGCCGATCAGTCTTCCCGCTCGACGCAGGAAGTCAGCCGGATTATCACGGCGATGACGGGCGGAATTCGCGATATTGTCGAACTCGTCGAAGCCAGCTCCGGCAGTGTCGATCACGGCGTCGCTTCGCTCGGTGACGCGGGCAGCGCTTTTGAAGCGATCGTGGAGCGTGTCAACTCGCTCAGCGGACAGGTGGTGGAAGTCGCCGCAGCCGTCGAACAGATGTCGGCCGGATCGCAGAGCGTCGGTCAGTCCGTTACGGAAATTACACGGGTAACGGAAGAGATGGCCGCGCTCACCGAAGAGGTCTCCGCGATGAGCGAAGAACAAGCCGCTTCGATGTCCGAGATGGAAGGCACGTCGATCCGCTTGAGAGACATGGCGGGTTCGCTCGCGGCCATTGTGGACCGCTTCAAGATCTGACAGCAAGCCCCCGGCCGTGCAGCGCCGGGGCTTTTTTTGCGTATAATGGCAAGGACCCACGCTTATAGGGAAGTACGATCATGCAGGAGAGCAAGAAACGTTCATGGAACTTGGGAGCAAACCTTTATAATGAAGGAAAGGACGCAGAGACAGGGGGAAACAAACGGTGGGGATCCTGCATCGATTGATTGTAGTAGAAGGACTGCCGGGTTCGGGCAAGTCGACTACCGCCGAAGCGATCCGGCTTCTGCTGGCTGAGAGCGATCCGGATTTGGACGTTCGTTTTTATGAAGAAGGCAGAACCGACCATCCGGCCGATTATGAAGGGTTCGCCTATCTAACGGAAACGTAATGGACGGCTCTGGAATCGGCGCTGCCTGAATGGACGAAACGTCTGACGCCCAACGAGAATAGACCGGCGGATATCGCTGCAGGAGGAAAACTCTTGGGTTATCGTCTTTTCCGGGAGCGTACCGGGGAAGAACTGCCCGATAGAGTCAGCCGGGCCATCCAAGGCAAAGATATTTACGAGCTGCCGCTTGCTCTTCATATAGAGCTCATTGCGGCGAGCTGGACGTCTTTTGTGCAGCAGGCTGCTGCACAAAAAGAGGACGAGGCGATTATTTACTTGTTTGAATGCTGCTTTATTCAGAATCCGGTTACGATGGGGATGATCCGCTGCGGTGCAGCTCCGGAAACGACAATCGGTTACGTTAAACGCCTGGAAGAAATCGTTCAAGCCTTGAATCCGCTTATCGTATACGCAGATCAGCGGGATCTCGACTATTCGTTTCGCAAAGCAAAGGCTGAACGTCCTGCCGAATGGTCGGAAGGGTTTATGGAATATTATCTACAGCAGGGCTACGGCGCGGCTCACGTCTGTCTAACGGAAGAGAATTTACCGAGCGAAGCCGCCCTTGAGCAGGCGGTGGCGGGGACGGTCGAGATTCTGCGTGCGCGCAGGAAGTTGGAGAAAGAAATCTTGGGGCGCCTGGAGCTGCCGGTGATTTTCATCGATAATTCGGATTATGACGAAGCGGCAAGAGCCCGTGTGCTTCGTAGAGAACTAGTACCCTTTCAACTCTTAATCCGAGGTTTACGTTTTCCTGAAACGCACACGCTTTAGGTGCGATTCAGGGGAGCGTAACCTTACCTTTAGTGTTGACAAGGTACTAGGGGCGCTTGTTCAAGGCTGATCTTCACGGACGACCTAAATCGCTTTCTAACAGGAAAAGGAGGCAAAGGCATGTTTATCGTAAATGTGGAAGGAGCGATCCGCAAAGACGGACGCTGGCTGCTGATCCGCCGGGGAGCGGCCGAAGAACGCTGGGTCGCTCCGATGTCCCCGAATGGACGCGCGATAGCCCGAAGAACCCCTAACCCAAAAAGCGGTTCCCGCTCGTTCAATACGAGGGGAACCGCTTTTTATTTATAAATTGTAAGCTCTACCGGCCGTCTCCCAAGAGTTCAAGTGTGTGCCTGAACGTCTCCGTCCTTGCTCCACAGCTCCCGGAAATAGCCGCTGCGCGCCAGCAGTTCGTCGAAATTCCCTTGATCGATCAGCTGGCCGCCGCGCATCAGCAGGATGCGGTCCACGCGGCGGATCGCGTGCAGGCGGTGGGCGACGATGATCAGCGTACGTCCTTGGAATCGCTCCAGCGTCGTTTCCATGATCCGCCGCTCCGTGATGTTGTCGAGCGCCGAGACCGGTTCGTCCAGCACGACCAGGTCCCGGCTCTGCGCCAGCACACGGGCAAAGGCCAGACGCTGCTTCTCGCCGCCGGACAGCTTCATGCCGCGTTCGCCGACCGGAGTATCCAGCCCGCCCGGCAGACTGCGCACTTTGTCGCCGAGACTGACGTCTTCAAGTATGCGGAGCAGCTGCCCGTCGTCCGCTTCTTCGTCGAATACCAGATTGCCCCGCAGCGTATCGTCGAAGATCGGAGCGTCCTGCGAAATATACGAGGTGCGGGCGTACAGACTGTCCAGGCACAATTCGTCGATTTCGGCCCCGTCGATCAGCAGACGTCCCGAATCTTTTTTGAGCAGGCCGAGCAGCAGTTTGACCAGGGCGCAGGCGGCGAGCAGGACTCCGTACAGAGCCAATAATCCGCCCAGTTCCTCAAGACCCGAAGAGTCCGGAACTGCGTCGATCAGACGCTGGAACGTATGAATGCCGTAAGCCGAAGCGAACTGCAGGGCGAAGCCGAGCAGCACATACAGCAGAATTTGTTTTTTGAACAGGGACACGCACATTTTTAGCACAAAAAAACCGCCTTCCAAATTGGGGTGGAAAGCTGCGCGCAGCAAAAAGAGAAGGTTCCGCGCAGCATCGTCTCGAGCAGCCAGGGAAGTACGATCAAACGGGCAGACTGCCCCCTTGATAGCCGGTACGCGTTTTGATCCGGCCCGATTCCTAGTTACTTCGAACGATGCGGCAGAACATTCTCCAGGTCACCCCATTTGGAAAGATGGGTTCACTATAACAAAAAAAGCCGAATTCGGCAAAATCGAAAAAAGTTTTGAATTTATGCAACCAAACGGACGACACGTTCGTCTATAGGGTATACGTGTTCACAGAAAAGTTCCCGGAAACGATGAAACCCGTTCCCCGGCTCGTGCGCCGGAAGGAACGGGTAAATGGAAAGTCTTTATTTGCGATGTAAGAGATGCAGGGGAAATACGAAGAAGATCAGCTGTTCACCATCTGGTCGTACGTCCAATCGCTTGTTACGCGCTTGGCGGTGACATAACGGTTAGCCCAATACGAATTGGACAGGCTTGCTACGCTAACACCCTTGCTGCTCGAAGAGTTGGCGAACTTGCCGTTGCCTACATAGAAACCTACATGCGAAATCCCGCGGCCTGTCGTGTTGAAGAAGACTAGATCGCCGACCCGAAGGTTGGACTTCGAAACGGTCGAGCCCTGCTGCGCTTGGCTTGCCGCTGTGCGCGCCAAGGTAACGCCGAATTTCTTGAAGATGTATCTGGTAAATCCGGAACAATCGAAACCTGATGTGGTAGTACCGCCATACTTGTAAGGCGTTCCCGAGACTTGACTGACTGCGGCATTGATCGGTGCGGAGCTGGCTGCATATGTACTTGCTGCCCCTGACGTAAGTACGATGGCTGCTCCCAATACGGAAATGACTAGCTTCTTCAAAAATTTTTTCCCCCTGATGCCTACGGAGTTAGCTAAGGGTTCGGTGGTAGGAATTTCCCTATACTCCCTCTGGAACAAGAATAATTCACCCGACATGGTTCCCCCGTTTTCTTGCAAAGAAATTCGGCATTTATTAATATTTTGTAACTATTGATACTCTACCCTACCGCCTGCTGATTTGTCAAACCCCTATTACAAACTTCCTGAGCCTGATGATGAGAAGTGTCTAAAAATGAAACATAAGTGACAAAAATGTAACGAATACAGGACAAAGCCGTTTGAGCTTGTTACAATTAGCCGGATAACGGCTTTTTTTTATGCCTTGCAGCGGCTTTCGTTATTCTTTTTCGGCACGTCAAGCCGTTTTTCCAATAGTTTTCCGCAAATAATTTAATATAAAATATGGGAATTCTATTTCGAGAAGCTGTCGGTTTACCGATTTTAAAGATAACACGAATTCGCGCGGGAGGGCGTGCAGATGAACAAAGAAGAGATCCAGACCGAGATGGAGCGCCAGCGGCGGATTTTGTATCAGCTTGCGGACCGGTACGGTTTTCTGGATGAAAGGGTGTTGATTCAATCCCAGAAGCTTGACGATTGGCTAAATGAATATGACCGCCGCAAAAGCGGCTGAGGCAGACCGTTGAAAGAAGGAATAAGGCAGGTCTGTGATCGGATCGGAAGATTTGCGTCTATTCGGATAAGCGCGTGCGATACGCGCTTTTTTTGTGTGCATTTTCCGGGGCATCGCTTTCGGCACCGCAATCTTTCGAGGTATAATTGGAAAGAGAACGAAGACATGAAGGAGGGACCGCCAAGATGGGCATGGAAATCGAACGCAAGTTTTTGCTGGATCGCAGACCGGAAGAACTGATTGCAGAAGGTGCTTTTATCCGGCGTTCGGAGCAGAAGATCCAGCAGACGTATCTGGCGCTGGACGAGCAGCAGGAAGTCCGGGTGCGGCGGCTGGTCGATGTCGATACGGGAGAAGTGGAACATACGCATACGTTCAAGCAGGGCAACGGCATGAGCCGCGAAGAGATCGAATATTCGATTACGGCCAGCATTTACGAGCAGCTGTTTCAAGCTTCGGGTGCCGTCCCGCTGACCAAGACGCGCACGACCGGCGAGTGGAACGGCTTCACGGTCGAACTCGACCGCTACGAACAGCTCAACCTTACCGTAGCCGAGGTGGAATTCGAATCGCTTGAAGCCGCGGAAGCTTTTGAAGCCCCCGACTGGTTCGGCGAGGACATCAGTTCGAAGAAGGAATACAGCAACAAGAAAGTGTGGAGAGATCTGCAGAATCGGACCCACGGCCGTTGAAAAGGATTGAAGAACCGGCGGCAGAAGCGGCTGTCGGGCATTTTGCCGAGCCGCTTGCGCCGGGCATATGGTACAATAAAGCCAATTCGTGCGCAGCAATGCGGGCAAACCAACGAAAGAGGTGAGGATCATCACAGTCAACTATCAGGTTCAGCATACCCCAAACCCCAATTCGGTCCGAATCGGAGCGGATTCCGTTCTGTTCGAAGGTCCGAAAAGTACGTCCGTGAAAGCGGGAGAATCCAGCGATCATCCGCTGGCTGCGGCACTGGTCGCGATTGACGGAGTGGACAACATCTTCGGCATGCGCGATTTCGTGACGGTCAGCAAACAGCCGGATGCCGACTGGGACAGCATTCTTCCCGAAGTGGAAGAAGCTTTCCGGCGCGTATACCCGTAGCACGTTTTTGGCACGCTAAAAAACGGCCGTCCGATCGATGAACGCCTTCGCCGCCGGCACGATACTTTGTATGCGGGCCGGGAGGCGTTTTCTTTTTTTGGCGGGAAAAATTTTCATGAAGTCCGCATTCCGGGTATTACCTATAGAAGAAACGAAAGTTGGCACGACCTATGCGCATCAACAAATATGTCAGCGAGACCGGCTACTGTTCCAGGCGGGAGACGAATCGGCTGCTGGCCGCGGGACGGATCTCGATCAACGGGCAGCCGTGCAGCGGGGCAGACCACGTACAGCCCGGCGATACGGTAACGATCGACGGCCGTGCGATTCCTCGGAAAGCCGAAGCGGTCTATCTGGCTCTCAACAAACCGAGGGGAATCGTATGTACGCATGCGGAAGGAGTAACCGGCAATATCGCCGATTTTATGAACTTTCCTGTGCGGATCTTTCCCGTGGGCCGGCTCGACAAAGATTCCGAAGGTTTGATTCTGCTCACCAACGACGGCAGTATCGTCAATCGGATGATGCGGGCGGAGAACGGACACGAGAAAGAATATACGGTTGCGGTGGACAAACCGGTGACCGAAGACTTTCTGCAGCGTATGCGGCAGGGAGTCGCGATCATGGACACCGTTACCCTGCCCTGCCAAGCCTACTCGATCGGCGAATGCTCTTTTGGTATTCGGCTGACGCAGGGACTGAACCGGCAGATCCGCCGCATGTGCAAAGAACTGGGATACCGGGTTACGCAGCTCCGGCGCGAGCGCATCATGAATGTGCGGTTGGACGGTCTGGAGACGGGGCAGTGGCGGCACCTGGGTACCGAAGAGCGAAATGAACTGCTCGAGGCTCTGCAAGATGGGGAAGACCGGCAAGAAGAGGCCGGAAAGAACAACGAGATCACAGATGAAGGGACTGCTTGCGATGTTTGAATTCGACCAGATACCGTTTGCCGCGGAATTTGCGGAAAACCCCGAGCCGAGATGTCCCTGCATTTTGCTGCTGGACACTTCGTATTCGATGAGCGGGCAGCCGATCGAGGAGCTGAACCGCGGCCTTTCTTCGTTTAAGGAAGAACTGATGACCGACAGCATGTCCGTCAAGCGGGTGGAACTTGCCGTGGTCAGTTTCGGACCGGTACAGGCTACCTCCGATTTCGGCACGCCCGACGATTTCTACCCGCCGATGCTGACGGCCAGCGGCAATACGCCGATGGGTGCGGCTATCGAGAAAGCGGTCGCCATGCTCGAAGACCGCAAGAATGTCTATAAGCAGAACGGGATCTCGTATTACCGGCCGTGGATCTTCCTCATTACCGACGGAGCACCGACCGACGATTGGCAGCGCGCGGCTTCCCTGGTCCGCGAAGGCGAAGCGGCGAAGTCGTTCATGTTCTTCGCGGTGGGGGTCGAGAACGCCGATATGAACGTACTGAACCAGATTGCGACCCGCGCGCCGCTCAAGCTCAAAGGACTGCGCTTCGCCGATCTGTTCTCCTGGCTGTCGAACTCGCTGAATTCCGTTTCGCATTCGACGCCCGGCGACCAGATCCGGTTGGAAAATCCGGCTTCGCCGGAAGGATGGGCGCTGATCTGATGTGGAAGTACGCGAACGTCTCCGTACGCGGCACGTCGCATGCCAAGAACGATACCCCCTGCCAGGATTATTCGCTGAGCCGGACGTTCGAGGGTCCCGGCGGTACGCAGGTGCTGCTGGCGGCCGCTTCGGACGGCGCGGGAAGCGCTTCGCGTTCGGACGAAGGCTCCGAGCTTGCCTGCACCCTGTTTGCCGACGCGGTCGGCAGGCATTTTGACCGCGGAGGGCAGGTGGAGGAATTGACGCGCGAGTTCTGCGAGAGCTGGCTCGGCCGGTTCCAGCGGGCCGTAAGAGCGCGTGCCGCCAAAGCCGGCTGCCGGTCGCGGGAGTTCGCCTGCACGTTTCTCGCGGCGGTCATCTGCGAAGGCGCGGCGGTCTTTATCCAGATCGGCGACGGTGCGATCGTATATGCGGAAAAGGAGGACGAGTATATGTGGGCATTCTGGCCCCAGCAGGGCGAATACGAGAATATGACGTATTTTGCGACGCAGAGCAGCGCCAAGAAGTTTTTGCAGCACAGTCTGCATACGGAGCGTACGTACGGCGAAGTCGCCGTGTTTACCGACGGGCTGCAGCGTCTGGCGCTGCATTACCAGACCCGAAGCGCCTATGCGCCTTTTTTCCGTCCTTTCTTTTCCGTACTAAGACGCCTCGAAGAAGAAGACCATACGCGCTACAGCGATTCGCTGCGTGCGTTTCTCGATTCGGATCGGGTCAATGACCGGACCGACGACGACAAGACGCTTGTCCTGGCGACTTGGCAGCGCGAACGGGAAGAATCGTCATGAAGCGGGCGGACCGGATCGTAAGCGGAAGCGGGATGGATGTGATCTTCGGACAAGAGCTCGGGCGGGGCGGAGAAGGTTCGGTCTTTGAAGTCGACGGCCGTCCGGAAGTGGTCGCGAAAATCTATCATAAGCCGCTGCCCAAAGAAAAGCAGGACAAGATCGAAGCGATGGTGCGGCTCAAAACGGAAAGGCTGCTGCGCTTCACCGTATGGCCGGTCGAAGTGCTGCGCGATTCCGGCCGCCGTGTCATCGGATTTCTGATGCCGCGTCTAAACGGCAAGGAAATTCACAAGCTTTACGGTCCGAAGACCCGTTTGACCGAATTCGCCCAGGCCGGTTATCCGTTCCTGGTACATACCGCCGCCAATCTGGCGCGGGCTTTCGCGGCCGTCCACGAAGAAGGACATGTGGTCGGAGACATCAACCACAGCAACTTTTACGTAACCGATCAGGCCACGATCCTGATGCTGGACTGCGACAGCTTTCAGGTCCAATCGGGCAGCAAACGCTTCGGCTGCGACGTCGGCATCCCTATGTATATGCCGCCGGAGCTGCAGGGCGTCACTTCTTTTCGCGGCATGGTCCGCACCCGCAATCACGACAATTTCGGTCTGGCCGTCTTTATCTTCATGCTGCTCTTCATGGGGCGGCATCCGTTTGCCGGCAAGTATTCCGGACAGGGCGAGATGCCGATCGAGCGGGCGATCCGCGAGTTCCGTTTCGCCTACGGGCCTTCTTCGTCCGCGCGGCAGATGCAGCCGCCTCCGGGCTCGCTGCCGCTGCAGCTGCTGCCGCCAGCGGTGCAGGCGCTGTTCCTGCGCGCTTTTGCGCAAGAGTCCATGACGCGCCGTCCGGATGCGCAGGAATGGGTCTCTGCGCTGCAGGAGATGGGCGGCACCCTGGTTCCTTGTGCCGCCAATGCCTGGCATCATTATCCCGCCCATGCCGGCTCCTGCCCCTGGTGCGCCATGGAAGCCGCAACCGGCGGCCTCCTGTTTCGCCCGGCGGATTCCGCTTACCGCACTTCCGCAGGCGCTGCACAGGCCGGCGCGGGATCTTCCTCCGCCGATCCCGGCGGCGGATTCCACCTGCCGGCCGTATGGGGGCAAATTCAGCGCGTGCCGAAGCCTGCGGGCGCGCGTACGCTGCCGGAACCGTCGTCCCTGCAGCCGCAGCTCTCGGCACCGGTGACGGCCTATCTCAGGCGAAAAAGATGGCGGGGGGCTTTGTCCCTGCTGTCCCTGGCTTCGGGTGCGGGCGTATGGATCTTCCTGCCCGGATTCTGGATACTGACCGTCGGCGTGCTGGCGGGGTTCAATCTGCTGCTCCTGGCAGCGGGGAGAGGCCGCCGGGCTCTGCGCGAAGAACGCGCCGAAACCTGCAGCCTTCTTCGGGTTCGGTGGAACGAGGTCTCTCGCCGGTACATCGAAGCGAGCGGGCATGGCGCTTTCTCCGCCAAGCTTCAGGAACTGGAGCAGGCGCGGCGCGATTATCTCGATCTTGAGGGCTACAAAGCCGGCGAGCTGCGCCGGCTGGAAGGCAGACAGCGGGCGGTGCAGCTGCAGTCTTATCTGCGGCGGCAGCGGATCGATCAGGCGCAGCTTGACGGGATCGGCCCGGGCCGCCGGGCGACGCTGGCGCTGTTCGGTATCGAGACTGCGCTGGAAGTCGAGACGCACCGTCTGGCGCGCGTTCCGGGCTTCGGCCCGGCCAATACGCGCATGCTGCTCGCCTGGCGGGACCGGATCGAACGCCGGTTCACTTTCGATCCGGTGCTTGGACGGGTTCCGGCGGCCGAAGTGCTGGCCGTGGAACGTGCGGTCGAAGCCCGGACGCGCGAGCTGGAACGGCGCCTCTCCGCGGGTGCTGCGGAGCTGATGCGCATCTCGTCGGGCATACGCGCACGGCAGGAAGCCGCGCTGCGCGAAGCGGGCGGTACCGCCCAGGCTTTGGCCCAGGCCGAACTTGATTTGAAGGTTTTGTGACTCCCGCATGGAGTAAAAGTGCAGTTCAAGCGACGCAAACCGAAATCCGCCGAACGGGGATTCCGGTTTGCGTCGCTTTTTTGCCTTTTCAGGCCTGTTCAGTTTTTGTATATGTGCTTGGAATATGCTTTTTCTCAGGCGATTGCCGAGCAAGCATGCTTACATATACAAAGGGAGGGTAACGAAAAATGAGAAAGAAAATGAGTCTGCTGGTCATCGGCCTGCTGCTTGTGGTGCAGATTCTGCAGGGCTTCGGCTTTGCGGCATCCGCAAAAGCGGAAGAGGCGGGGACCGGGGCGGCGCAGACCTTGGAGATAACCGGCGATGCACAGCAGCCGGAACAAGGTACGGAAGTGGAAGGATTAACCCAGGAGATAACCGGCGGGGAGCAGGCACAGACCTCGGCACCAGCGGAGGAAGTCGCTCCGGCATCGGTCGTCGAGGACGAAGCGGCGCCGGCGGAAGAAGTTACTCCGGCACCGGTCGTCAAGGACGAAACGGCACCGGCGGAAGAAGTCACTCCGGCACCGGTCGTCAAGGACGAAACGGCACCGGCGGAAGAAGTCACTCCGGCTCCGGTCGTCAAAGACGAAGCGGCACCGATCGAAGAGGAAGCTCCGGCTGCCGATGAAGAAGCCGCCGCGCCGAAAAAGATTTCCGCGCTGGCAGCGGATGCCAGAGCTCCGAAAGCGATGACGGAGAACCTGATTACGTCGGTTGAGCTGACTGCATTCGATGCGAACGGCCAGACGGTCACAAACGGCGTGTACGAACAAGGAGCCAAAGTGAAGCTGGACTTCAACTGGGTACTCGGCGACGGACACGATTACGTATCCGGCGATACGTTTACGTTCGATCTGCTTCCAGCCGACAAGTTCGTGCTCTTCAACGACATTTCCGGTCCGCTGCTTATGGACGACGGAAACAGCGTAGGCACATTCAAGGTGGATCGCCAGACCCGCCAGGTCGTGATGACATTCAACGAGTTCATTACCGAGTACGATGCGGTGAACGGCAAGTTGAATCTGGAAACCACCTTCGACAAACAGAAGATTACGGGTTCCACGCAGCAGCAGATCAAATTCCCGATCAAAGGCGGCGAACAAGTCGTCGATCTGGTATTCAAGACGAATATTACCCCGGACATGAGTAAAAAAGGAACGCGGAACGGCGAATTGAACGCCAAGAGCATCGAGTGGACGCTTGAAGTGAACCGGACCGGCCAAAGCGTGCAGAATGCGGTCGTAACCGATCTGCTTCCGGCAGGACTCAAGCTGCAGGAAAATTCGGTGATTGTCTATCCGCTGACGTTCAATCTGGACGGCAATACGGCAGTGGCCGGAACGGCTCTGCCAAGCGGCGATTACACGCTGGGCAAAGCGGCCGGCGACAAAGAATTCACGCTTTCTTTCAACAATCCGATCGATTCCGCTTACCGGATCGTATTCAAGACGGATGTGACCGAAGCCGCGGTATTTAACGGCACTCAAGCCAAATTCGACAACACGGCGACATTCGACGGCGATAATATCGACGAAACGAATGCTTCGGCCAGCGTCACGATTCAAGGCGGAGCGCTGCTGAACAAGAAATCGACAGGATTTAACCCGATCGACCAAAGCATCTCTTGGGCGATCGAATACAACTACGGAGAACGCTCGCTTATCCAAGCGAACGCCAAACTGGAAGATCTGTTCGATGCTTCCCAGAAACTGAAGAACGGCGCGTCGGACATCAAAGTCTACGAAGTATCGACGGCATCCGGCAGCGCAGTCAAAGGCGCCCTGGTCGATGCATCGGAATATACCGTCACGCTGACGCCGGAACAAAACGGCAAGACCGGATTCGTGCTGCAGTTTAACGCACCGATCGATTCGGCCTACGTGATCGAATACCAGACGATTGCGGCCAAAGAAGTGTACGAAAAAGAAACGATCACGAACACCGTAACCGCAGGCGGCGAAACCAAAACGGCTACGCGGGATCTCAACCAGGTCTTCCTGGATAAAAAGAGAAGCGGCGTCAACTACACGGACAAAACCGTGAACTGGAACATTACCGTTAACCAAAACAAAGCCAAAATGAACGGAGTCAAAATCACCGACACGTTCCCAAGCGGCGGTCTTACCCTGAAACCGGCAACGGTTCTCGTCAAAGATTCGAACCAGAATACCGTGGATGCGAGCGAGTACGAACTCAGTGCTTACGGAACTCCGGCGGATTATTCCAAAGGGTTCACGCTGACGTTCAAAAACGCGATCGAAGACAAGTATACGATCACGTATACCACGGAATTCGATACCAACCGTACCAACATGATCAACAGAGCGGTACTGGGCTGGATCGATACGCTCGACAGCAAGCCGCACGAAGTGACTAAGGAAGACGGCTTCGATCCGAACGGCTATACGAAAAATAACGGCTACAAAAACGGCAGTTACGATGTCAAGACGAAGCAGCTGAGCTGGTCCGTAGGGATCAACTATAACAAAGAAGAACTGAACGGAGCTTCGATCGAAGATGTCCTGAAGGCCAATCAAAGTCTCGTTGCAGATTCGCTGAAACTGCACAAAATGGTCATCAAACCGGACGGCAGCGTGACTGCAGGAACCGAAGTAACCGCTGCAGGTTATGCGTTTACGTATGACTCGACTGCACGCAAAATTGTCGTTACGCTTAAGCAGAACGACACTTCCGCTTATATCCTGACGTTCAAAACGACGCTCGAAGGCAAATTGATCAACGATAAAGTCTCGAATACTGCAGTCGTGAAAAACGGAAACAAAGACTCGTGGCCGCTGACATACTCAGTCACCATTCCAAAAGGCGGTCAATATGTCGCGAAAAACGGTGAACAAAACGGTGAAAATATCGATTGGAACATCGAAATCAACGCCGCCCAATCTTCCGTAACCGATGCGGTCATTACCGACAAGCCGACCGCCAATCAGGTTCTGCTTCCGAATACATTCCATCTGTATGAAGCCGATGTCCAAGTCAACACGCAGGATCCTGCGAAAAGCACGTTGACCAAAGCCAAGGAATTGACTGCGGAAACGGATTACAAGATCGAAATCAAGAAAAATGTGGAAGGCCACGATTACTTTACGCTGACCTTTACCGAAAAAGAAATTTCCAATGCTTTTATCCTGGAATATTCAACGCTGATCAACGCTGCCAATAACGAGAAAGTATCCAACACGGTTGCTTTCGAAGGCAAAAACGTAGAGACGATCAGCAAAGAAACAAGCGACGATGTAATCGTTGGCGTATCGTCCGGTTCGGGCAGCGGCAGCGGTGTCAGAGGACAGCTGACCGTTCTCAAAGTCGACGCGGACGACAGTTCCAAACTGCTTGCAGGTGCGGTCTTTACCCTGGATCGCAAACTTGCGGATGGCACGATCGTGAGAATCGGCGAGCAAACGACCGGTGCAGACGGCAAAGCCGTATTCACCAAGCTGCTGTCCGGTTCGTATATTCTGACCGAAACAAATGCTCCCGAAGGCTATGCACTGGATCTGACATCGGCCAAGCGCACACTTGAAGTGAATGCGGCCGGTACGAACAGCGTAACGATCAAGAACAGCAAAACGCCGGTAACACCGCCGGTAACGCCGCCAGTGACACCACCGGTAACGCCTCCGGTGACACCGCCGGTAACGCCGCCAGTGACACCACCGGTAACGCTTCCGGTAACACCACCGGTACCGGGCTTGTTCTTCCCGGTTCTGCCTCTTCCGACGCCGCTGATTACGCTGCCGGAAGACGGACCTCCTGCAGGCGGAATTGACGTCGATCCGGATCCGGTAACGCCGGAGCCTACACCGGTTACCCCACCGGCACCGACACCGGTACCCGACGACAGTATCGACATTACCGATGAGACGCCTCAGGGCGGTCTGGATGTAAATCCCGATCCGACGCCGGGCGAGCCTCAGCCAGTCCCTGTGCCGGTAGAATCGCCGGACGGACCGACCCCAAGCGGGACGGTATCGGTTGAAGGCGATGTCCTTCCGCAAACAGGCGACTTCAGCACTACTCCGATTCGAGGTGTAGGTGTAGGCCTGATTCTGATCGGACTGATCGGCTTCCTGCTGGTTCGCAAGAACAGTCTCCAAAAGTAAGACAAAGTCCGGATTGGATCGAACACCCTCTCCCCCCACGCAAACAAGAAAAGCCGCTTCCGAAGGGATTATCCCTTCGAGAAGCGGCTTTTTTTGCAGGCAAACTATTTTCTTGCGGAATAGGGCAGGGCCGAGCGGAAGAGTCTGCTTACCGGATAGCTGACCGGAGAGCGGGAGGTACGATTCCGCTGCCGGAAATCTCGCCCGCATTCCAGCGTCTATACCATTCGGACAAAGCGATCGGCATTTCCACATCAAGTTCCTGTTCGAACAAACGCTCCGCCAGGCGGTAGCGGTCGTCGACGGCAGCGGGATCGCCGAGCAGGGCATAAGCCTGCAGCAGACCCAAATGGGCATGTTCGGAGTAGGGGTGAAGCAGGGCGAGCTTTTCGTAGGCTGCGGCCGCTTCGGCGATCCGGTTGTTCTCGAGCAGAAACAGGGCCAGTCCCGAGCCGTGATGAAGCTGCATCGTCCGAAGCCGCTGGCGTTCGCCTTCCGCCCAGGCATAATCGTAATCGGCCAGATAGTCGCCGATGTAGAGATCCGACAGGCGCAGATGATCGGCGCAGTTGTCCGCGTTGACAGGACCGAGCGAGCGGATACCGCTCTCGAACCGATCCACATCCAGAGCTACGCCGGCCAGGTGCAGCGTGTATCCTTCGCCGCCGCTTGCGTTGACGATCTCCGCATCGATGCCGCTCTGCTTAAGGCACTGACGGATCTGGTAGATCGTCGTGTACAGATAAGTGGAAGCCCGTTTGAACGGGGATTCCGGCCAGAACTGCTGGATCAGATGGTCTTTGCCGACAAAGCGTTCGCGATGATAGAGCAGGTAGGCAAACAGTTCCTGCGCTCTCGTGGTCCGCCACCGAAAAGGCGGGACTTCGGAAGCGCCGGGAACGGCGCAGGAGCGAAGTGTCTTGAAGCAGCCGATCACGGTTTCCTGCGGGATCGGTTCGGAAACCGCAACTTCCTTGCGCCGTCCGTTCAACCGGGCCAGTGTCTTGGCGAGTCTTGCGCGCTGCACGGGCTTCAGTACGTAATCGAGCGCATTCAGCTCAAAAGCTTCGATCGCGTAGCGATCATACCCGGTGACAAATACGATGTCGGAATCGGGACTTGCCTGCTGCAGCATCTCCGCGGCCTGCATGCCGTTGATCTCGGGCATGACAATATCGAGAAAGATCACGTCTGGCCGACTTCGGCGCGCCGCTTCCACGGCGGCGGCCGGATCGGTGTACGATTCGACCTCTTCGAATTCAGGCAGTTCGCGCAGCAGCTTTTCCATCTGCATCACGGCCAGCTTTTCGTCGTCGATCAGCAAAGCCTTCATCATGTTCGACTCACCTCTTTAGCGATTTTCTTCTGGGATGAAAAAGCGGGAAAGCGGTGTTAATCCGAAGCCAGACCGCTTTGTTCCGGCGGATATCCGCCTTCGGGAATACGGAACGACACGGTGGTTCCTTCGCCGAGGCGGCTGCGGATCGAAAGGCCGGAACCGTACAGACGCTTGAGACGGCGGTCGGTATTGAGTGTTCCGATGCCCTGGCGTCCGCTGCGAACAGGAATCAACAGACTGCCCAGCGTCTCGTCGTCCATGCCGATTCCGTCATCGGTAACGGTAAAGACGATGTCTCCGTCCACGGCTTCCGCACGGAGCGAGACGCAGCCGCCTTTGGAGCGGCTGAGGACGCCGTGCCGCACCGCATTTTCCACAAGCGGCTGGATACAGAGCGGCGGCAGCAGCAGGTCCGGATCGATATCGTCCGCGATCTCGACTTCGACGCGCAGTCGGTCTTCGAATCGCATCGTTTCGATATACAGATAAGATCGGACAAGTTCAAGTTCGCGTTCAAGCGGAACCAGAGGGCGGGCACTCCAGTAATCGAAGCTGATCTTCAAATAAGAACCGAACGCTTCGATCGTTTCGTTCATCTTATCGATATCGATCCCGCTCAGCGCCGTAATCGAGTTCAGGGCATTGAACAGGAAATGCGGCTGAATCTGGGCCTGAAGATAAGCGGCTTCGAGGCTCAGGCGTTCGCTGACCGCGTGCTTGAGATCCGTCAGCGCTTTGACCCGGTAATTCAACTCCAGCGCATCGGCGGGTTTGGACAGATAATCGCTGGCTCCGGCGGCGAAGCCGGCATAAATATCTTCCGGCCGGCTTCGCGCCGTGAGCAGCAGAATCGGCAGTTCGGCCCGCGAATAACGATCACGGATCCGGGAAGCCAATTCGTATCCGGACATCTGCGGCATCATGACATCCGCAATGACCAGGTCCCAGGTACGATTCTCAAGCCGTTCCAGCGCTTCCGCACCGCTCAGCACGGACGTAACCCGGTATCGCTCTTCCGGCAGCATACTGCGCAGAACGCGCAGGTTGACCGGATCGTCGTCCACGGCGAGAATCTGCGGCCGGCGGTCAGAATCGGTGAGGTCTTCCCGGAGCCAAGCCGGATCTTCGTTCGAAACGTCGGGAAAGCGCTCTTCCACAGAATAAGCCGGAACCTGCACTTTGTCACTCTTTTGCCTATCTTCGGCGGTCCCAAGCCGTGAGGCATCGAAGATTTGTTCGCTTTGAAGCCCGTTCTCCCAGGCGGAGACTTCGGCAAGCGGCAGCGAAAAGAAGAAGATCGAACCTTGGCCGGGCTCCGATTTTGCTCCAAGTTCTCCGCCGTGCAGCTCGGCCAGGCTGCGGCTGATACTGAGGCCCAGACCGATCCCGGCTGCATTCTGCAGCGGATCCCCTTGTTCATAAGGCGCGAAGATTCGAGTCAGCTCCGCCGCAGTAATCCCGTTTCCGGTATCGGAGACCGAGATGACCGCACGAAGGCCGTCTGCCGGATCTTCGGCCAGCTCCGCGCTTACTTTTACTGTGCCCGAAGCGGTGAACTTGATCGCATTGTGCAGCAGGTTGAACAGAATCTGTGTCAGCCGCTTCTCGTCCGCGTAGACGGAAGGGAAATCGTCCGGGATGCTCAGTTGAAGTTCAAGAGGTTTGCCTACCGTCATATACCGCAGCATATCCATCACACCGGCAGCCGTCGATTGGACTTTGACCGCTTCCGGATAGACGCTCAGCCGATTCTCGCGAATCTGGGAAACGTCGAGCAGATCGCCGAGCAGCAGTCCCATACGGCGGCCGACCTGGCCAAGCAGCTGCAGGTCTTTTCGGGAACGCTCGCTCAGCGCATCGCCTTCCGCAGCCAGCACACTGTCGGCCATATTGATCATGCCGTGCAGCGGAGTCCGCAGCTCATGCGAAGTATTGGCGAGGAAATCGTCTTTGGTACGATCCGCTTTTTGCAGGCGCTGCGCCAGATCCGCCAAGTCCGCGTTGATACGGAAATACCGTCCGACGGCATAAGCAACAGTGCCGAGAAAAGCGAGCAGAATATCGAAAGCGTAAAAGCCCGGTTCGACCCAGCCCGCATTCTTGAAGCCTCCCCAGAGCAGAGTGGAAGCCATACCCGCGGCGGCGACCAGCAGAAATACGGCGTTGCGGTCTTTTTCGAGAACGTAGCGGACCAGCAGCACGGGCACCCACAGCGAGGGGAACAGCGTCGCGGCGCTGAATACGCCGATCTTGGCCGAATAGAGGACGGCCTCGATCGGAGCCACGACGATAAAGATGGCGTACACGGCGGCCGGAACAAAATAATACCGATATTTGCGCTGCCTTGCCGGCTCAAGGGAGAACGAGACGGCAAGCTTAAGCATCAGCGTCATCATCGCCGTGTAGGAGAACAGCGAAATTTTCTTGGCGGCGGCGTAATCGAACGGCCAGATCGAGAGCAGAATCTTGTCTTCGTCCAGCGAAATGCCGAGTACGGCCGCGGCCAGAAGCAGCGTAAACAGCAGGAAAAATTTGTTCTTGCCGCTGAACCAATAGATCATGCCGACGTATAACGCGTGCAGCAGCAGAATGGACAGCGTAATCAGCTGCATCCCGACGTTGTATGTCCGCTCGGAGTTGATGGCGTTCGTCGAACCGAACTTGATCGAACGGGCGATACCGCCGCGGCGTGCATTCTCGAAGTTGGAGACTTCGACGATCAGCTCGATCTCCGACGTTTCGGGCAGAGGCACCAGATCGCTTTTGACATTGGCCACGTGGGCTTCTTCGGTCTGGGCGGGGGTTCCGAGCTGGGCTTCGATTTCGCCGTTGGCGTACAGCCGGAACGCCGTCTGGATATCTTTGATCATTAATTTGTAGGATTGTGCCTGCGCCGGATCGGTCAGAATACGCAGCCGATAGCTGCCGTATCCTTTGGCCAAATCCTGGTCCGCTCCGAAGCCGGCCTGCCAACTGCCCGGGACACGGAGATAAGCCGCTTTCTTCGTATCGGGCGGATCGGATTGAATAAACTGGCCGGGGTAAAATTCCCATTCTCCATCAAGCGGTATCGTATGCCAACGGTCGAGTGTGGTCTGGCGCAGATCGAGCACCCCCTGCGACGCACGCGGAGGGTTTTGAAGCGAGTAAGGATTGGTCAGCAGCAGGCGCAGCCCGGCCAGGATGACCAACAACAGAAGCAGCAGCAGAAACACCGAAATTCTCGGCCTAAGCCGAAACGTTTTTTTGGAGGTTTGGCGTGTAAAGGTTCTCATACTTCCTACTTTAATTCTGCCGGGCTTGCGAATCCACCTTTTCTTTGGATGAAAAGGCACGGATTCGCAACTTTTACCGAATTCGCACGCAAAAAAGCCGAAGTCCGGGATAAATCCCGTTCTTCGGCTCGCCAAGCAGGCCGCGCGGCCCGTAATTCTCACGGACTTGGGCGATCCGCTTCTTTAGCGTTCCTGCAGCAGATGCCCGTAATCCGTCCGCACAAAGTCCAGCACTTTGTCGCAAATCAGCCGGTGGCCTTCCTTGTTTGGATGGATGCCGTCCGAGCACAAAAACGTCGTAAAGTCCGGATGTTCGAGGAAAGCGCCGCGTACGTCGATCAGGCGGGTTCCCGTTTTCTCGGAAACTTTGAGGATCGTGGAGTTGTAGCGTTCCTGCCACCAATAGATCTTGGTCACGCTGCCGAGCCAGCGTAGAATATTGCGCTCGGCCTGCGGATCGTTTTTGCTGACCCATTTGAAATAGCTTTCCGCGTTCAGCGGAGGCAGCGTCATCAGGACCGGAGTGATCTGGAGACTTTTGAGATAGTCGATCGACTCGGTCAGCATGGTCTTGAATTCGTCGAATCCGGTCTTGGGCTTGTGATCCGCCTCCGGATCGAGAGCGATCTCGTCCCAGTTGAAGTCGCAGTCGTTGCCGCCATACTCGATCAGGACGAAGTTCGGACGCTCCCGGAGCGCATCGCGCTTGAGGCTGCCGACCCCCTTGAGCAGGGTGTTGCCGAATCTTGCGGTGTTGTGCACCGCGCCTTTGAGACTGCCCTGCAGCAGCGAGACATAGTTGTCTTTGAGAATGACGTATCGGCTCCGTGCCTCGTCGTAGACGACGCCTTTGGATATTGAATCTCCCGATACCAGGTACCGGATACTTTCCGTGCTCTGCGCCTGTATGCTTTCCCGATTCAATCCGTTCACCCCGCGATTTTTTGTGATCCGTTTCCGTCTTCCAGCTCTCTTTTCATTCTACTCCATAAACGATCTTCGCGAAACCGATAAGCTTTTCAGCAAGCATCGAATTTTCAATTTCCTAAATTTTGCTATCGCATATTGCAAGAAGTTACAGTATACTTGTTGGGAATGTTCATTATTCGGCTGCCTCAAAGGTCGTAGAGCCGATGTGTCCGAATCTTGGGCATATCTTCAAAAGCTGGGCCGGTGTTTGATGATGAATGAAAAAGAAACAATCAGCCTGGTGACGAGTTACGTCGGAAAGCTGTTGAGAACCCGTTTTGGCAAGGGCCCCGAATCAGTAAGTGCTTTTCTGTGCGAACGGTGCCTAGTGCTCCATTTGCGAAATTTTATGGGTCCGGTAGAGAAATTTCTGCTGACGCAGGAAGAAGAGAAGGCGTTCCGCTATACGCGCGAGCTGTTAATGGAATCGCTGCTGCCGGAACTCAAAGCTTTCCTACAGGAACACACAGGTTTGGATGTGTCCGAGTTCTATTACGATTGGGGCGTGCATAACGCTTCCGGCGTAATTGTCGGCATGTTCAATGCGGCTCCGGGTGCTCCCGAGGAATACCCGGGCAAAGAAGAGGTTCATGAACAGGTCGTCAAGGTGACGGCCGCCATTCAAAAAGTACCGGAGCATATTGACTCCTGGTGGGTCACTCCCAGAATGTTGGCAGTCTTTAGACAGGGTATAACCGTACTGCTGGAAAAGGAAATGGTCGAACTGGGTTATACGGAAGTCCTCAAAGCCACCAAGCGCCGTCTGGAAAAGCGCATGCTGGAACAGGATGCGAATGCGGGTGCCATTTTGAACAAAACGCTAACGGATCTGTACGCCGATTGGGATTTCGATCGCGATCGCAGCGTCGTCATTTACATATTCCAGGAATAAGAAACGAATAAAATCGGTAACGATTCAGACACTCATGGGATGCGCTGATCAATCGGGCCGAAGAAGAGGTATTGATACCTCTTCTTCGGCCTATTTTTTTTGGCGGGAAAGGATGGTCGAATTGCGGAGAGACACGACGGTACTGTACATTGAAGACGATCGTGCGAGTATGCTGCTGATGAGGCACATATTCAGAAAAAAGCTTCCGGGACTCACTCTCCTGGAAGCCAGCAGCGTGGAAGAAGGAATTGCGCTCGCGCAGCTTCACCAGCCGAACCTGATTCTCATGGATATTCAACTGCCCGATATGGACGGGTTCGAAGGGATAGGCAGTCTGCGTTCCGATTTGAAAACGGCATCGATTCCGGTATGGGCGGTCAGCGCAAGCGCGCTTGACGACGACGTGCAGCGGGGGTTGGAAGCGGGATTTCAGCGGTATTTGAAGAAGCCGCTGGGAATGGGACCGTTCGTTCGGCAGATCAAAGAGAGCCTGAATCTGGTGGACTGCGAAAAGTAAACCCCCAAGGCGTTTTTCGGATGTAAGGTCGATTATGACCCCTAACAGGCGTATACTGGATACGAATACTCGCCTTCGGTTGAATCGCCAGTATCCAGATTCCGGGCGCCGGGTATATCTCCGGGAAGTGAAGACGGGTAACTTGGATCATGAATCAAAAAGAAATGACAAGCTTGATTATGCGGTATGCAGGGAAAATGCTCAGGACTCATTTTGGCAAGGGGCCCGAAGTCTTGAGCGTTTCCCTGGATCACCGGAGCCTTGTGCTTCATATGAAGAAATTCACCACGCCGATCGAAGATGTGCTGCTCGCCAAAAAAGACGAGAAGACGTTCCGGTATACGCGGGAGCTGATGATGAAAGCTCTTGTGCCGGAGCTTGAGACATTCGTTCGCGAAGAACTGCATCTGAATCCGATGAGTTTGTATTACGATTGGAATCTTCGGAATTCGTCGGGAGTGATTGTAGTCCTGCTTGACATGAAGGCCGAGGCATACGAAGATTACGAGAACAAAGAAGGCGTTCATGAACAAATTGTCGAAGTGCTGACGAAGACTCAGGCCAAGCCGAGCACCATCGAGTCGTGGTGGGTCGATTCCAAGACGCTGCTCATTTTTCGAACGGGTATAGCCATACTTCTCGAAAAAGAGCTTAACGATCTGGGATATACGGACATCCTCAAAACGGTCAAACGTAAATTGGAAAAAGAAATGCTGTGGGAACAGGCGGGGATCGGAAGAGCGCTGCGCAGACCCATGACAGATCTATATATCGACTGGAACTTCGACCGCGACGACAGCGTGATTGTCTGCCGGTTCTGAAGCCGGAGGAACGGCGAAGAAACAGGTAAATATGACGGTAGCGATTCAGACATCCTGCGGATGAGCTGATCATTCGAGCCGAAGAAGAGGGTGCGCAGTCCGCACCTCTCTTCTTCGGCTTTTTTTGGAGGGAATCCTATTGAAGAAGACAATGTGGGAAATCTTGTACAGGGAAGACGATTATTATAACCTGCTGGCGATGCGCTACGCTTTTGAGAAGAAGCTTCCGCATCTCAAACTGCTGGAGTCCGTTACGGTTGAAGAAGGGATCGAGATTGCCCGGCGCCAGCGGCCCTGCCTCGTTCTGACCGACTTGAAATTTGCCGGCATGGACGGCTACCAGGGGCTGCAGGAACTGCGCCGGCTGCCCTTGACACGGGATATTCCGGTATGGGCGTTAAGCGCTTATCTGCCCGATAAATCAATGTGGTTAAGAGAACGGGCGGGATTCGACGAGTGCTTCGCCAAGCCGATCGAAATGAAAGTGTTCCTCAAACAGCTGGGAAGCTTTATCGGCGGTCTGTCTGCGCTGCGGGAGGACGCCCGAGCGCCGCGGCAGTCGGAAAAGTGGTAGAATAGGAAGCGAACAGCCGATAGCAAGCAGCGACAGAAAGGAAGATCTCTGATGTCCACACCCGAAAAAATCAAATTGACTTCGCTTTCCTCCAAAGGCGGCTGCGGCTGCAAGATCGGGCCGGCCGATCTGGCGCAGGTGCTGCGCAAGCTTCCGCCGCAGGCGGCAAATCCGAATCTGCTCGTCGGACTCGATACGAGCGACGATGCGGGGGTTTACCGGCTGACCGATGATCTGGCGCTCGTTCAGACGCTGGACTTCTTCACGCCGATCGTCGATGATCCGTACGATTTCGGCCAGGTAGCCGCGGCCAACGCGATCAGTGATATTTACGCGATGGGAGGGCGTCCTCTGACGGCGCTGAACATTGTCGCTTTTCCGATCCATACGCTCGAAAAGTCGGTCCTGACCGAGATTCTGCGCGGGGCGGGCGACAAGATGGCGGAAGCCGGCGTGACGCTTGTCGGCGGACACTCGATCGACGACAAAGAGCCGAAATTCGGCCTGGCCGTGACGGGAACCGTGCACCCGGACCGGATTCGGACGAATGCCGGAGCCAAAGCGGGGGACGTACTGATTCTGACCAAGCCGATCGGTGTAGGTATTCTGACCACATCGATCAAAAAAGATCTGCTGAGCGAAGAAGAAATCGCACGCGTTACTTCCGTCATGGCGACGCTGAACAAGACGGCCGCCGAGACGATGGAACCGTATGACGTCAACGCATGTACCGATGTAACGGGATTCGGTCTGCTTGGCCATGCGGTCGAGATGGCGAAAGGCAGCGGCATGGGGATCGTGATCCGCTCGACGGACGTCCCTCTGCTGCCTAGAGTACGCGAGCTGGCCGAGGGCGGTTCCGTGCCGGGCGGCACCCGCAATAATCACGATCACGTCCAGCCGGACGTTTCGTTCCCGGATGACATGGACCAGATCGGCCGATGGATCCTGTGCGATGCGGTCACGTCGGGCGGGCTGCTGATTGCCGCTCCGGGCGATCAGGCGGGCGAGCTGTTGGAACGCCTGCAAGCCGCCGGTGTCGAAGCTTCGTCGATCGGAAGTGTCACCTCCGAGAATCCCGGCCACATTACGGTGATCTAGCCGGTCCGACAAAGGAGAGAACCGATTTGTTTCAAGATATTACGATAGAAGAACTTCTTGTCAAACGCTCGAACGGCGAGATCGCGGCGATCGATGTCCGCTCTCCGTCCGAATACCGCAGCGCGTCCATACCGGGAAGCCTGAATATCCCGCTGTTCGATGATGTAGAGCGTGCGGAAGTCGGCACGCTCTATACACAGACAGGGGTCGAAGCGGCCAAAGAACGCGGTCTTCATATCGCTTCGGCCAAACTTCCGGAATTTGTCCGGCAGTTCAAAGAAATCGAAGGACCCAAAGCCGTATTCTGCTGGCGCGGCGGCATGCGCAGCCGGACGACCGCGACCGTGCTCGATTTGATGGGCATTCGCGTCTATCGGCTGAACGGCGGTTTCCGCGCTTATCGCAAATGGGTCGTGGCCCAGTTGGAGAACTTCGAGCTGAACGCGCAGGCGTATGTGCTGGGAGGAAATACCGGCAGCGGCAAGACGGCCGCCCTGCAGAAGCTTCAGGCAGAAGGATACCCGGTTGTCGATCTGGAAAGTATGGCGGGACACCGCGGTTCCGTATTTGGCGGAATCGGCGTTGAAGCCCGCAATCAGAAGACATTCGACGCTCTGCTGCTGGAACGGCTGATTGAGGTTGCCGACTCTCCCTACATCCTGCTCGAAGCCGAAAGCAAACGAATCGGCAGGATCGAAGTTCCTGCTTTTCTAATGAACAAAAAAGAAGAAGGCGTACAGATTCGCGTCGGTCTTCCCATGGAAGAGCGTGTCCGTCATATTCTCGAAGATTACCGACCCGAAGAGCATGCCGAAGCCTGCATGACGTCTTTTCTTCGGATCAAGGCCTATATTCACCAGCCGATTGCCGCCGAAATCCATCGCTTGATGGAAAGCGGCGAGTACGCCGATGCCGTACGGATGATGCTGGAATCGTATTACGATCCCAAATACGATTATTTCGCGGACGGCCTGGATCAGGAATCGGTACGGGAGATCCGTGCCGCTACGGTTGAAGAAGCCGTGCAGCAGATCAAAGACATCCTTGCGGCGGAAGGGGCAGCCGAACGTTCCTAGAGCTGCCTCCTCCGTGCATAGACTTTCTTTGCGCATGGAGAAGACCCTTCGGGGTCTTCAACGTGTTAAGAAAGTCTAATTTCAAATGAAGGGAGAAGGCGGAGGGAGAAATTCAGTGTAGGAACAATAGTGTTCGCCTTTGAAATCGAGAAAATTCCGCTAAAATTTAATCTTTTTCTCGATTTCAACACGCGACCTAAAGCCTTTCAAAGAAAGGCACATCGTAAGCATCCGCTAACGAATTTCTCCTGCAGCCGACGAGCTTCTCCTACGAATAGGACTTTCTCGACAGCCTGAAGACCCTTCTGGGTCTTTTTTGCATGCCGTGTTTTGGCGGACAAATTTCGGATTTGGTTATCCGGTTTTGCCCGATGCTGTGATACAATGGCTTACGCCGCGTCTTCGGGTTTGGGAACGCGACTTCTTTTATTTTTGTATTTTTGGACCAAAGCCGCATCAAGCGGCGGAAGCAGGAGGATTTACATGAACCAGATTCCTTTTATCGCGGTCGAAGGGCCGATCGGAGCGGGGAAGACGACGCTCGCTACCCTTTTGGCCGCGGAATTGAATATGCCTTTGCTCAAAGAAATCGTCGAAGAAAATCCGTTTATGGAAAGGTTCTATCAGAATCTGGACGAATGGAGTTTCCAGCTCGAGATGTTCTTCCTGTGCAACCGGTACAAACAGCTCGGCGACGCCGAAGCCCATTGGATCCGGCAGGGCAAACCGCTGGTGTCCGACTATCATATTTACAAAAACCTGATTTTCTCCGAACGGACCCTCAAAGGGCGCGAGCGCGAGAAATATCGAAAGATTTATCATGTGCTGACGGACGATCTGGTGAAGCCCGACGTGATCGTCTATATCAAAGCCAGCCTGGAGACGCTTCTGGCCCGTATTGCCAAAAGAGGACGTTCTTTCGAGCAGGATATGGACCGCGCCTATCTGGAGCAGCTGATTGAAGATTATGAGTCGGCGATGGCGTCGCTGGCCGTTACGGAGCCCGATACCGTCATTCTGACCATCGACGGCGACGCTACGGACTTCGTGGCCGATCCGGAACATTTCGCCGATATCGCCGCCCGCGTCAAAGCAAGCATTGCGCACAGAAACTTTAGCTGATCGACGTCCGCACGGACTATTTTATCGAACAAAAGGAGCCTGACCTGACTTATGACATCCCCATCCCTGTTTGCTATTCCTTCCGACGCCCTGATTACCGTAGCCGGAACGGTCGGTGTCGGCAAATCGACATTGACCGCGGCTCTCGCGGAGCGGCTCGGCTTCAAGACTTCGCTGGAAAAAGTCGACCATAACCCGTATCTCGAAAAGTTCTACCACGATTTCGAACGCTGGAGCTTCCATCTGCAAATCTACTTCCTGGCCGAGCGCTTCAAAGAGCAGAAAGCGATCTTCGAAGCGGGCGGCGGCTTTGTCCAGGATCGTTCGATTTATGAAGACACCGGTATTTTTGCCAAAATGCATGCCGATCAGGGCACGATGTCCGCAGTCGACTACGAAACGTACACCAGCTTGTTCGAAGCGATGGTGATGACACCGTACTTCCCGCATCCCGATGTGCTGGTCTATCTGGAAGGCAGCCTGCCGTCCATTCTGGGACGAATCAACGAGCGCGGCCGCGAGATGGAGATCCAGACCGAAGTCACCTATTGGGAAAAAATGCACGGCCGCTATGCCGACTGGATCGGCGGATTCGACGCTTGTCCGGTACTGCGCCTGAATATCGACGAGTACGATGTCAACGATCCGGCTTCGCTGGACCAGATTCTGGTCAAAGTCGGAGAAAAAATCGCGGAATCCCGCAGGGAGAAAGCGAATCTGAACGTCTAATAACGGAAGCGGAGGTGGCGGCGTATGAACCTGTTCCGAATGTCGCCGTCCGTCGGGGGAAGAAGCCGGCTGGACGACTTTCTGCGCGACTGCTTCGTCAGTATCGGGTACCCGGGGATCGGAAGTCTGGAAAACGCGGAAGCGGCGGAGGTTTCTAAGCGGCTTAATCGGGTGTATGGATATGAAGGGAACGAGCTGAAGTCGAGGCTTGGGAGCGTAGAGGCGTTCGTTCGGGACATGAACGACGGCGACTATGTTCTGCTTCCCTGCGGCGGACGGACCTGGCTGGGCGATCTGGGCGATTATTATTACCGCGACGATTACGACAGCAAGGAAGAAGCGACCTGCCACCGCCGCGGCGTGACCTGGCTGGGCGTGCTGCCCACCGCGGCGCTAAGCCCTGCGCTGCGCGAATTTGTGCGGGCAGCGGAATCCGGCCAGGCCGAAGACGGCGGGGTCGCACGCTTTGCGCTGCCGGCCGAGCAGGCCGGGCTAGAGGCGTTTGCCGCCCAGGCACCGGGCGGCATGCTGCCGGGATTCAAGCCGGAGGCGCTGCAAGCGCTGGAGCGCGAAAGCGAAGCTCCGCAGGCGGAAGCCTGCGGCAGCGCCGCTGCGCTCGTCGGCGAAGAGACGCTGCAGGAAGCAGTCGCCGTGCTGCGGGAGGCGCTGCACGGCGGCGATCCGCTGCTGCGCGTGCGTGCGGCCGAAGCCCTGCTCCGGTACGCAAAATAACGTATGGAGGCCGGGACTTGTCCCGGCCGCACTGCCGTGCATGCCAAGCGCTGGATTGCTCTGCCGCCGCCGTGCTAAAATTGGAAAGGCCTTTAACACGATAAAAGAAAGCGGAGAGGCGGGAGAAAGTGGATTGGGATTTATTTTCTTTGTTTAAGGCGCTGATCTTGGGGTTCGTCGAAGGGATGACCGAGTTTGCGCCGGTATCGTCGACCGGTCATATGATTATTGTCGACGACCTGTGGCTCAAATCCAAAGAGTTCCTCGGTTCCAAAGAAGTGGCGAATACCTTCAAAGTCGTGATTCAGTTGGGTTCGATTCTCGCGGTCGTCATCTTGTTCCGTGAAAAGTTCTATCAGCTGCTCGGGCTGCGCGGGCGGCATTCGGGTGCGCCTGCAGGCACGCCCAAGCTGAATCTGCTGCATGTGCTGATCGGTCTGCTGCCGGCGGCTGTTCTCGGACTGCTGTTCAACGATTATATCGATGAGCATTTGTTCTCGCTGAGAACGGTACTGGGCGCCTTGGTGGTCGGAGCGGTTCTTATGATCGTGGCGGATATCGTCATGCGCAATTCCAAACGCAGAGTGATCGAAAGCGTCGATGAGATTACATACGGAAAAGCCCTCTATATGGGATTGTTTCAATGCGTCTCGCTCTGGCCGGGCTTCTCGCGTTCCGGAGCTACGATCTCGGGCGGCGTGCTGGTCGGCATGAGCCACCGGGCTTCGGCCGATTTCACTTTCATTATGGCCGTTCCGATCATGCTGGGAGCAAGTCTGGTCTCGCTGCGTCACAGCTGGGAATATTTCACGCTGGATTCGCTGCCTTTCTTCATTGTAGGTTTCATCAGCGCGTTCGTGTTCGCCATGATCTCGATCCGCTTCTTCTTGAAGCTGATTAACCGGATCAAGCTGGTGCCGTTTGCGATTTACCGGATTGTGCTTGCGGCGATCATCTACTTCGTCTGGTTCTTCTAAGGGTCGGAAGGCGCATTTGTCTCCACCCCAAGCCCGCACGGCTTTGAAGCCGTACGGGCTTTTTGCTGCATTTTCCAGGCTGCAACCCCAAGGCACGGCAAACGTATACTCTATCATTCCCGCCCAAAAGGAGAGACCGTGCATGCCCATCGGACAACTCATGAAAAATCTGCTCAAAGGTCTCGTCTTCCTTTTTTATTTTCCGATCTATCTGATCCAGGTCGCCGGCGGCTGGCTGTGGAACCAAGTGCTGGACCCGGCTCTTTCCTGGCTGATGCTGCGGATTGTGCTGCCCGTTTGGTCCTGGATTTGGCGCTTTGTACTGGAGCCGCTGTGGACCTACCTGTTCCGTATTCCCGGACTTTGGCTGTGGGAGAAGCTGCTGCGGCCGTTTCTTCTGTTCTTGTGGTCGTATCTGGTGTATCCCTTTTTCTATTATGTGCTGTACCTTCCGCTGCGCTTGATCTGGATCTACGGGCTGCGCGGATTCTATAGGCACATCCTGCTCCCGGTGGTAAACGCGTGCCGAATCGCGGCCGCCTGGCTGGGGAGAGCTTTGGCGGCCCTCTGGCAGTTCCTTGTCCTGCGTCCTCTTCGCTGGCTGTGGCGCACCTTGATTGTCCGGCCGGCTTACTGGCTCTATCGGACGCTGCTGCACCCTCCGCTGGCCTGGTTCAGACGCGAAGTGCTGAAGCCGATTGCCGGATGGTTCAGGGAATGGTTCCGTTAAGAAAAGGGGCCGCGGCGGCAGAGGCAAAAGATACAGTTTTGTCTCTTTTGCACAAATCGATAGCACGCGGCTTGGTTTGGGGTAAAATAGAACGGCGATGTTCTTGAAAGTCCGTGTGAACGAGGCAAATTTTGTCGATTTGTGCAACTTATCTCGAATAATTCGCGTCTAAAGGAAAAGAGGCATCGATCTACAGCGTGTCCGAGGACACGACGCATCAGAAGGGGGAAAGACATATGAAGAATTTAAGAAAATGGACGGCCGCGCTTACGCTGCTGGCTTTGTTCATCGGAAGCTTCTCCTTCGCAGGAGCCGCTCAGGCTGCGGGAAGCGGAGAACAGCTGGTCATCATCAACAAAAAGACGAACCAATTGGCCTTTTTCGATAATGGGAAGTTGAATTCGACCTTCCCGGTGGCAACCGGAAAAACGAAAGACCTCACTCCGGAGGGTAAATTCGAGATCGTGAACAAAATCAAGAACCGCCCTTATTACAAGGACAATATCCCGGGCGGCGATCCGAAGAATCCGCTGGGCGACCGCTGGATCGGTCTTGAAGTCGGCAGCACGTACGGCACGACTTATGCGATCCACGGCAACAACAACGAGAACTCGATCGGCAAGTACGTAAGCGCCGGCTGTATCCGGATGCACACGGCCGATATCCACTGGCTGTTCGATCAGGTCAACAAAGGCACATACGCAGTCATCACCTCGTCGAGCCTGAGCTTCGAGCAGATCGCGGCCAACAACGGCTACGCCCTGAACGGCGACGGCAAGTTCACCGGCAGCGTGTTCGTTAACGGTAAACTCGAATCGATGAAGAACGATATCGTAACGCTGGATTCCCGTCTGTATATGCCGCTGCGCGAAGGCTTCCAAATGCTTGGCGGTACGGTGGACTGGAATGCCAAAACGATGACCGTCACAGCAAAAGTGGGCGGCAAAACGATCGTACACAAAGCCAAGAGCAAAACGGCAAAAGTGAACGGCAAAACGCTTAATATGACGGCTTCCCGCTTTGTCGGCAACAAACTGTACATCCCGCTGCGCGATGTATCCAAGCTGTCCGGCTACACGGTCAAATGGTACGGCACCGAAAACGTCGTATCGCTGATCGCGCCGAAGTAAGCAGGCCGCATGGGATTGCGAAGCTTCGACTTCCAAGACCAGCCGGTTTCGGTTTTACCGAAGCATTTAACCGCCTTTTCCCTTACGGGAAGAGGCGGTTTTGTTTGTGTGCAAAAAAGCGGGATAGAGCACAACTCTCACTGGCAATTAACGCGGATATGCGTTACCGTAATAGAAAGAACAACCGGACGGCCGGGTGAAAGGGGCAGAAGCAGCATGGATCGGATCGTGGAAGTCAGAGGGGTACGCCTGGGAGAAGGCCCCCCGAAAATTTGTGTGTCGATGACCGGAAAGAATCGGGAAGAGCTGCAGGAAGAAGCGAAACGTCTGCTTGCTCTTGATCTGGATATCGTGGAATGGCGGGTGGATTTCTTCGAAGCGTGTGACTCGGTCGAAGACGTACTGGATAGGCTTGCCGAACTGCGCGGTCTGTTGGGAGAGCTTCCGCTGATCTTCACTTTCCGAAGTCTGCGCGAAGGAGGACAGCGCGAGCTGCCGACGGAGGCCTATCTTCGGATGAACCGGGAAGCGGCGGCTTCGGGTCATGCCGATCTGATCGATATCGAATTGTTCACCGGAGACGAAGCGGTTCGGGAGATGACCCGCGAACTGCGTACGCTTGGCGTCTGCTCGATTGTGTCCAACCATGACTTCGACAAGACGCCGCCCAGAGAAGAGCTTGTGTCCCGGCTGCGGCGGGCGCGCGAACTGGGCGGGGATCTGCCGAAGATCGCGGTGATGCCCCATAATGCCGGCGATGTACTGGCGCTGCTGGAAGCGACGCATATCGTCGCTTCGGAAGGCACAGGACCGATTATCACGATGTCGATGGATCGGATCGGCGCGATCAGCCGGGTCGCAGGCGGGACGTTCGGTTCCGCGTTGACTTTCGGCGCGGCCCGGCAGGCGTCCGCCCCCGGGCAGTTGGCTGCGGCGGAACTGCGCGGCATTCTGTCGGCCCTATACGGCGAATAAGGCAGTCTGTCTCTGTATTCTTGTGAATCGCTATTTAGAGACGAACTCCGGATCTCTGCTGCTTTCTCTGCCAGCCCCAATCCCGCGCACCGCCGACTGTCGGCAGTGTGCGGGACTTGGCGTGCTTGAATGGAAGGGAGGGAAGGGCTCTCATTTGCTCGCTCTGTGTCTGAACAGCGCGTTTGGGCGTTGATCCAGTAAATTTAGATTGTTCAAAAAATAGATAAAACTTTGTGAAAAATATTACTTTATTACCTTAACCTTTGTGATATATTGAACAAATTAAAGAGAACTTATTCATAAGGGGAGAATTAAAAATGAAAAAGTAGTAAGCGTGGGTCTGGTATTGGGGATTGCTCTGTTGGCGGGATGCGGAAACAACGAAGAAGCCAAAACGGAAACACCGGCAGCGACCGAAACACCGGCTGCGGCAGAAACTCCGGCCAAAACGGAAACTCCAGCTAAAACCGAAACTCCAGCCGCAACCGATGCAGACACGACGGCTTCGATCGTGAACGACAACGATGCTTTCGTAAATGCAATCAGCGCCAAAGGCACATGGATCATCGCTGCGCTGAACGACCTGACGATCGATCAGGATCTGGTACTGGACGGACCTTTCGAAAATAAAGGCGAACCTGCCCGCAAAATCGCTCTGTACGCGCAGGACGCAGACCGCAATGTAACGGCCCGCTACACACTGACGGCTCCGAAACTGACAGTGAACAGCGAAAATGCACGTATTCAAGGCGGCACATTCAAAGGCGACGTGTACGTAACGGCCAACGGTTTCCAAGTGGTAGACGCGACCGTTGAAGGCAATCTGTACTTCTCGACTCAAGAACAACTGGACGCATTCAAACTTGAAGACGGTGCGAAAGTAACCGGCGAAACGGCTGTCAAAGCCGAATAGTCTTTTCCCAACCCGGCCGGTACCTCCCGACACCCGAAATCCCGAAGCTGGCAGCGTACGGATTTCGGTATTCCGCATCTTTGCGGCGTTCGCAGCGGTTAACGAACCTACATCACGTTATTTGATCAAAATCCGTGAAAAACGTCTCCATAACGGCCAATAAGGGTATGACGATTCGTTAGACGACCGATGCCGCACTCAAGGCGTTTCGGACTGCGTACATTGGCCTGCGCAATCAGCACGAATCAAGAAGCTTTCAACATGCGAAGTCCCGAACTTTTCACGGTTCGGGGCTTTTTGCCGTTGTCTCTAACGCTCGCCATACTTCCGCCCTTCCCCCAAACCTTCTTTTCCGGCAAAATGAGCCTTAACCAAGTGAAGCGCCCGGCCGCCATCCCGCCCACCGCGAAGCTATCCGGCCCGTCCCGCAGCCGTAACGCCCGGATCGCTGCGGAAGCCGCCGAATCCGAAGGAGGAGAACACCATGAAGCATCCCCGTGCTGCCGAAAACGCCGCTGCTGCACACATTTCGCCCCATATCGAGGCCGAGATCCAAGCCGAACTCTCCCGCATCGAAAGCGAGGAGAAAGTCCGCATTCTGTATGCCTGCGAGTCCGGCAGCCGGGCGTGGGGCTTTCCTTCGCAAGATAGCGACTACGATGTGCGCTTTCTGTACGTGCGCGAGCCCGACGAATACTTGTCGATTTTCGACCGCCGCGATGTAATCGAACGTCCGATCAGCGACCTGCTCGACGTGAACGGCTGGGATCTGCGCAAAGCGCTGCGGCTGTTCCGCAAAAGCAATCCGCCGCTGCTGGAATGGCTGCAATCGCCGATCGTGTACCGCGAGCTGCCGGAAGCGGCGGCGCAGATCCGCGATTTGGCCGGGCCGTCTTTTTCGCCCAAAGCCTGCACGTTCCACTACCTGCATATGGCCCGCGG
Organism: Saccharibacillus qingshengii; assembly: GCF_013185195.1. GTDB lineage: Bacteria > Bacillota > Bacilli > Paenibacillales > Paenibacillaceae > Saccharibacillus > Saccharibacillus qingshengii. Next base: position 42,516 of record NZ_JAAZWC010000010.1, on the reverse strand, counting down.
CAATTACCGGGATTACCTGCAGGGCGGGGCCGTCCGCAGCAAAAAATATTTCTACGTGCTGCGTCCGCTGCTCGCCTGCGCCTGGATCGAACGGTACAACGAGCTGCCTCCGATGGCGTTCGACACCCTCAAGGATACGCTGCTTGCTCCCGGCGAACTGAAGACGGCGGTCGAGCAGCTGCTGGAACGCAAAAAAACCGGTATCGAACTGAAGGAAGAACCGCGGATTGAGGTTATTAATCAATATCTGGAAACACAGATCCACTACTATGAGCAGCAAGCCCCGCACCTGCCGGACTCCGGCGAATCGGTCGACGACCGGCTCGATCCGCTGTTTGTGTCCGTGCTGCGCGGCGCCTGGAAGGAGCAGCACCCATGGCCATCGTCCAACTGAGCTCGACGCATCCCGATTTCTCTTTTCTCATTCGCAAAAACCCGTCTACCGGCATGCTGATCCGTCCGATCCGCAAAGGGCTGGCCTATGGCTGGTACGGCGATCCGCAGACGTTCAACGTGTATTTCAAGGACGCCGACAACGAAGTTTCATACAAGCGCAGCGAACACGAAGAATTCGAATACCTCAACGTATCGCGCTACAACACGCCGCTTTTTCCGCTGAACGCGATCAACGAGTTTTTCTCGCATCCGCTCAAACCCGACGACCGCGACACGGAAGGGCATACGCATACGCTGTTCGTCAATATGGTGCATGTCGAGCGCGACCGGTACCTGGACTTTTTTGCCAAGCATTTTCCGGACATCAAGTTCGAAGCGGAGCTTCTGGCCCACAAAAGTTACAGCCTCAAGATGACAACCAACCGTAATCTCTACGTCCTGCTGCACGCCGCGAGCGTCCTGTTCCTGTTCTTGTCGATGTTCGGCAAAGAGTTTATCGACCTCAGCGAACCGGTGGTGGAAAAATACATCCGCAGCGTGAACATCATCGACGCGCCGTTCTATATCCGCAGCCTGTTCGTGCGCAATTTCCTCGGCTCGCGCGCGATGTTCCGCAAATACGCCGCCGAGCTGGAGCGCACCGATCGCTATGATATTCGGTTCGACTTCGGCGGCACGGCATTCCAGCGGCGCAGCGCGATCACGCAGCGGCTGGCGTTCGACAAATCGATTCTGGATATCGGCTGCGGCGAAGGGTTCTATGCGATTCCTTATGCCGCGCGGATCCAGGACGACTACAGCTATTACGCGATCGACGTGAACGCCGAAGTGCTGGAAGAAACGGTGCGCAAAGCGGAGAAAAAAGAGCTGGACAACCTGATCCCGTTCGCTTCGCTCGCGCAGTTTCTGGACTCGTACAACGGCGAGCAGGTCGACGTGATCCTCACGGAAGTGGTCGAGCATATGGGCACGGAGGAAGCGGCGGCGCTCGTACGTCTTATTTTGAAAAAAGTGAATTTCGACCGTTTCGTGATCACGACACCGAACGCCGACTTTAACGTCTTCTACGAACTTGAAGGCATGCGGCACGACGACCACGATTGGGAAATGCCGCAGACGGAGTTCCGGGCCTGGATCGGCGAACTTGCGGCCAAGCACGCGGTGCACGCGGAATGGCTGGAGATCGGCGACCGGGTCAACGGAATGACGACGACGCAGGGCGTGTTGTTCACGCGGCAGTCCGAGATCGATACATTAACGGAAAAATCAATGGAAAAAGCGACGGAAAAAGGAGGGGCGGCAGATGAACGAATTCATGCCTAAAACGCTGGAAATCCGCACGAAAGTCCATACCATCCTCATGCTGATCGGACCGACCGAATGCGGCAAGACGACGTTCGCCGAACGCGTGCTGCTGCCGAAGCTCAAGCTGGACACCCCCGAGCGCGGCCTGCACGGCAACGTGCAGCTGCTGTCGTCCGACCGGATTCGGCAGGAGATGCTCGGCTATGAGTACGACAAATACGACTCGGTCATGCTGGAAGCGAGCGAGCAGACGTTTGCGCTGCTGTTCGAGCGGCTGAAGCTTGCGACGACATTTCCGATCAACGCGGAATTCGTGATTGTCGATACGACCGGTTTGTCCGAAGATTTTCGCCAGCAGGTGCGGGCGATCGCCGAGGAGAACCATTACAACGTTGAAGCGGTCGTGTTCGATTACCGCAAACGCAGCGATTATTACGCGTCGGAGCGCTCGAAGAGGCTGATCTCGACCCATATCAACCGGCTCAAAAAAGACGTGCTGCCGGCGCTGGCGAGAGAAGGCTACGACGCGGTGCACCGGGTCAAAGCGAAAGACTTTGGTCTTGGCGGATCGGCAGGTCCGGCAGCGGCGACAGGGGCGGGGACGGTGGAGACGGCAGAGGCGACAGAGGCGGCAGAGGCGACAGGGGCGGCTGGGACGACAGGGGCTGTAGGGATTTCGGGGAGCGCAGGAGAAGCTGGGTCGGCTTCTTCGGAAGTATCCTCTTCTTCGGAAGAGTCGACCGGGTATACCGTCGTCGTCGAGAATCAGGAGTCCTACGTCGGCTGCATCCTGCCGCAGGGCCGCGGCTCGATCGTGATCGGCGACGTGCACGAGAGCGTGGATGCGCTTCGGGGACTGCTGCTCGATTACGGCTGCACGTTCGAAGACGGACAGCTGATCCTGCCGGAGAAGCTGGCGGATACGGACTTTATTCTGGCCGGCGACTGGATCGACAAAGGCAAACGGACACGCGAGACGATCGAGTTCCTGCATGCGAACCGCAAGCATTTTCTGCTGGTCAAAGGCAACCACGAGAACTTCGTGTACAAATATCTGCGCGGCGAAATTTCCGGCGTGGACGGCGAACTGCTCGACAGCTACTTCGATTCGATCCCGGTTCTGGAAGAAGACGGAGCGCTGCGCGCCAAGTTCGACGAGCTGGTCGAAGCTTCGCGGCCGTTCTATCGCCGGATCGGCGTCGGCGAAGGGCAGCCGTCCTTCTACGTCACGCACGCGCCGTGCGAGAACAAATACATCGGCAAGCTCGGCGCCTATGCGCAGCGCCATCAGCGCACGTTCCGGCTGCGCCCCGACCTGCCGAAGGAAGAACAGCTGGCGTTCCTCCGGCGGGACGCCGTCGGCAACCACCCGTATCACCTGTTCGGCCACGTCGCCGCGAAGCAGGCGTTCCGGCTCAAGAACAAGCTGCACCTCGATACCGGCGCGGTGCACGGCAATCTGCTGACTTCGGTCAGCATGGGCTACAAGCCGTTCTTCAGATCGCACAAAGCCGCGAACGCCGCGATTTCGGAAGAACTGCACACGCTGTTCGTGCATCAACGCCGCATTCAGCCTCGCGAGCTGAGCGATGAAGACCTGCGCCGCCTGCGCTATATCTCGCGCCACAAGATCAACTTCGTCTCCGGCACGATGTCGCCGTCCGACAAAGACCTGGGCGCCGGCGAACTGGAATCGCTGCGGCGCGGGCTGGATTATTTCCGCGGCCACGGCGTCCGCGAAGTGGTGCTCCAGCCCAAATACATGGGCTCGCGCTGCAATCTGTATCTGCATCGCTCGCCGGAAGAGAGCTTCGCCGTCAGCCGCAACGGCTACAAGATCAAGAGCGTGGATCTGACGCAGATCCACGCGGCGCTGATCGAACGCTTCGGCTCCTATATGGAGGAGCACGGGATACGGATGCTGATCCTCGACGGCGAATTGATGCCGTGGCACGCGCTCGGCGAAGGACTGATCGAGCGGCAGTTCCGCCCGATCGGCGAAGCGCTGAAGAGCGAACTGTCTTTCCTGCGCGAGCAGGGCTTCGAGCAGGCGCTGGACCGCCTGACTTCGGACTACGAAGAAAGCGGATTCGGCGTCGACCGCATCCATTCGTCCAAAGCGAAGCTGAATGAGAAATACGGCAGCGGTACGTACCAGACGTACAAATACGTGCATGACATCCGCCAGGCGCGCATGCCGCTGGACGTCCATGAAGAAGCGCGCGCCGTCTACGAGCGCCAGCTCGGGCTGTACGCGCAGGCGGGCGAAGCGGCTTACAAGCCGTTCGGCCTGCTCAAGATCGTGTACGCCGACGGCCGCGAAGAACTGCCGGGCTTGACGCGCAAGCAGTCCGACCTGTACGCGTTCCTGTCGGACGACAGCCTGCTGACGCTCGATCTGGCGGCAGACGATGCTTACGAACGGGCCTCAGCCTTTTTCAATGAGCTGACGTCCGAGCGCGGCATGGAAGGCGTCGTCATCAAGCCGGAGCTTCCGCAAGGCGGCGTCGCGCCGAACATGAAAGTGCGCAACGCCGATTACCTGAGCATCGTGTACGGCTACGATTACCGCTTCCCGCACAAATACGCCAAGCTGATCAAGCAGAAAAGCATCCAGCGCAAGCTGCGCACCTCGATCGAGGAGCACCGCCTCGGCCTGCGCATGCTGTCCGTCCCGATCGACGATATCTCGCCCGAGCACGCGGAATACCGCGAAGCCGCTTCGGACCTGCTGTTCGAAGTGGCGGGGGAGAAAGAGATCGATCCGCGGCTGTAGAGTCGGAATTAACGGCAGAAGGACACTTATTTTGGCTAAAAAGCCGCCGGGATCACAAATAATTGCGCAGAGGCAGTTATTTTGCGGAAAACAGGAGTTTTCGGCGGCAGATCGTGGAAATAGCTGTCCCCACGCCGTTATTTCGCGCAGAGAGGACAGTGGGAGGGAAATAGCTGTCCCCACGCCGTTATTTCGCGTAGCGAAGACAGGTGAATGGAAATAACGGTCCTTACGCTGTTATTTTGCTCTGGCGCGGACGGTCGCAGGAAGAGGGCCGTTCTCGCGCCGCCCCGTTCCCGATCCTCTTCTCCAGCAAAAAAGCCGAAACAAAAAACCTCGAATCCCGCAGCGGGATTCGAGGTTTTGATTTGTCCGATTCCGAAGCTTTCCGCGCGGCGCGGCTTGCCGACTGCCGCAGCCTGCCGGTAGGCGAGAAGCTTGCCCTGCCGCGAAAGCCCGTCCTATCGGCAAGCCCGCCCCATCACAAAGCCTGCGTTCGTACTTATCGCCAAGCCCGCTTCATCGCGCAGCCTGCTTCCGTACGAATGGCTTAGCCCAACGCCGCTTCAAAATTGCATCCAGCCCTGTTGAGCTATCCATCCGCTTCCGCGTCAGGTTTTACTCGCAGGCTCCCTGCGAGGTCCGTTCCAGATCGATCTCGGGATTCAGCGTGATCTCGAACGCGCGCCACCAGATGAAGTTCGGGTTGGTCTCCGGCAGCAGCGCGGCGGCGTACTGCGCGTAGCGCCAGTCGCGGGAGTTCGGGCCTGCTTCGCCTTCGGGAACGCCGAAGCGGCGAATGGCGCAGGCCGGGGAACTTGTGCCGATCCCAAAAGCCGGCATGGCGGCAAGTTCCTGCGTGCGCGTCTGCATGTCGGTACGCAGCAGCTGCGTCAGGAAGTCGTAATCTTCCGGCGTGTTGAAGATCCGCATATTCTGGTCGGCGGTCACGTTTGTGTACGGCGTGCGGGCGCGAGATTCGGTGCGGATGACGCCGATCTCAAGCGATTTGTACAAATAGTCTTTGAGGAAACGCTTGAACAGCAGCGAGCCGTGCGCGTCGAGCGCGAGGCCGAGCGGACGCTCCTGGGTTTCCCGGCGAAGGAAAAAGAAGCGGGACAGCGCCATGCCAAGCGACATGCCGATCTTGTTGCCGGCCGTGTTCCAGGCGCTGTAGCCCAGCAGACTGCCGACTGCCGGCGAATTCAGCAGCACCGGCGTTACGACGAGACCCGCCGAGCCGCCCCGCGTGAAATCGACGACAAGCGTCGGGATCTGCGCGGCGCGGTTGGCTTCGATATGCGCGACGGCTTCGCCAATGACGTCTTCGCCGGTCAATGCGACCAGTTCCAGCTCGAACGGCGTATCCGCCGCTTCGACCGGCGGCGCGATCGGCGAACGTCCGTCACTGACGTAGGTGCCGCCCGCGATATCGATATGCCGCAGGATGTTCTGGTGTACGTCCATATACTCGTACGGATTGACGATTTCGGCTCCGTCCCGGCCGAAGTAGCGAACCGCTACAACCGGCTTTGCGGGCGTGGTCGTATCCGCGTGCAGACGGGCGGCCATCCGGGCCATCAGGACATGGCCCAAGCCGTCGGCATCGGGCAGAATGACGGCGCGTTCGGGATTCTGTCCGCCGCTGCCGCCGAGCCATTCGTCGATGCGCGCTTCGATCCAGTCGATTTCGTTTGCCTGCACGCCCTGAGTCGAAGCGTCGTCCACGCCGATTGCGGCAAAGTCGATACCGGCATCCCGAAGGAGCGTCTCCAGCACCCGGCGGTTCGTCTTGAATTTGTGGCGGCGCGCATTGTAATACCGCTCCTTGTTCAGATGGACGGTCTCTTCGTACGGGGTCCCGTCCGGTTTCAAATCATAGCCGCTCAGGATCGCATCGAATTCGGTCTGCGCAAGCCGCGGCTTCATCGTCAAGGCCCGGGATTCGTTGTACACTTCGATGCTGAGTCCTTCGGCCATCGTCGTGGTTGCCAGCCGCATGACCGTATCGAGCAGGAAGACCGGCTTGTCGGGATAATCGCGCTTCAGCCCGGCGACCGTGCCCAGCAGACCGTCGACGGCCGGATCGTAATTCGGATAGTCGCCGCCGGCATCGTCGCGCAGGCGACGGCTGCCGATCAGCCCGCCGTAGACCAGCATATCGGTCGAGATAATGAAGCCGTCGGCTTCCGCGGCATGCTGCTGCAAGAACTGCTGCACACCGGCCGGGTCGCCGTATACCGCGCCGCTCGTTCCGACCACTTCGGTGCCTTCGATCTCGCCCGTATCGTCCATACGGTTGCGAATAACAGACGCTTCCGGCGTCAGAACCTGCAGCCCCGCCGCTTTTCCCTGCAGAATCACATCGTCGAGATTGGCCGGACGGTCGTCCAAAGGTACATATACCACTTTTTTCATCGTAATCGCTCCTTGTTGTTCGATTCGGCTCCGCCGCCCGCTGGCGGCGATTACCGTCTTCATTACAGAAGGAGGGAATTCGGCTCCTTTTACAACCGGTTGTCCAAAAAAATAAAAAACCCCTCTATCGATGTATGTTCCGTTTCGTTAAACGTTGTGCCTTTTCCGGGAAATGGTTCTATCCAAAAGGCAAAGTTTATAATATAGATAATAGGAACATTTGTTCTTATCCGACTTGAGAGGAGATGAAGGGCGATGCGGGAGACGATCGGATATTATCGGGAAGAACTTCAGCGAACGGCCTGGCGTGAGGCTTATCATCAACGAAAGCGGCTGTGCCGGGAAAGAAACGCGGTCGAATCGGAAGAATGGGAACGCCTGCCGGCCTACGACCCGCAAGAGACGGAACGGTCCGTCTACGAGTGGATCGATTCGATTCCTTTTGACAAAGGCAGAGAGGTAATGGAATCGTTATTTTTGCAGGGGAAAACGGAAGCGGAAACAGCCGATATGATGCGGATCAGCCAGCAGGGGGTGAACAAATGGAAACACAAATCGCTGGAGCATCTGCGCCGGACGCTGAATTCGTAAGCCTGGTTGAACGTTCGCGTGCGGGAGATCCAGACGCGCTGCTGGAAGTGGTGGCGCTGCTCGAACCGGATATCGCGGAGCTGAGCCGGCGTATGCGGATGGAACGCAGCGATGCGGCGCAGACGCTTCGAACCCGGCTGATCGGATTGGTCATGCAAAAGCCTTTTACATTTTAAATTGACTTTTCCCCGATTCGCCCGATATAATAGCAGATGCAATAGATGCACATGCAATTATCGAGGCGGCCGAACATAAAGCTTGCTCACCCGTCAAAGGAGAATGAAGATGGACAATACTGCCGATACGCTGGGCTTTCTGCTGTCGCGCACCTATCTGGCTTACGCCAAACGAGCAGGCAAGGTGACTTCTTCGGAAGACATGACCCCCGAACAGTACGGCGTGCTGCACCGCTTGACGCTGGCCGACGGCGTGTCGCAGAAAAAGCTGGCCGAGGTTCATTCCCGCGACCAGACTTCGATCAGCAAAGTGCTGGACAAGCTGGAATACAAAAAGATGATCGTGCGCCGAAGCAACCCGTCCGACCGGCGAAGCGTGCTGGTGTATTTGACGGAAAAAGGACGGAAAGTCGAGCAGATGCTGACTCCGCTGATGGAAGCGCAGAACCGGGGAGCGATCGAAGGACTGACAGAAGAAGAGTTGAATTTGTTCATTCGGGTACTGGACCGAATTTTCGGCAATGTATCCGGATGACTTTTTTTATCCAAATAGATGCACATTCAACCATTTAAATTTGAGTCACTGTTTGATACAGGCCCGACTTACAAGAGGAGAGAATTTTTTTAATGAAACAGGCTTTCAAGACCATGATGAGTATCACGACGACCCGGATCGGGGTCGTCTTCGCGCTGTTCGTTCCGCTGCTGTTCGTGCTGCTGTGGATGACCGGTTATCAGGATGCGACCCAGCGGATCGACCGTCTGCAGGTGGCAATCGTCAATGAGGCCGGCGAAGCCGGTGCCGCCATCTCCCAGCAGATCGAGACTTCCGCGCCTTTTGGCACGGAAATCGTCGCCGATCTGGACCAAGCCGTATCCGCGATGGACAGCGGAGACTATTCGATGGTGATCCGTATTCCGGCCGACTTCGCGGCGTCGCTTCAACAAGGTTCGGCCAAGCTCGTCTACACGATCAATCAGGGAACGTCCGAAGTGGCGGCCGCGATGATGGAAGGCGCGGCCTCGCAGCTGACCGAAGGCATGAATACGGCGATTGCCGGAGGAAGCGCGAATATGCCGGTACAGGCCGAAATCGTCAAGACGCATGACCAGAGCAACTTTGCCGTCACGATGCTGCCGATGATCCTCGGATTTATTCCGTATATCGCGATGATGACCATGAATATCCAATTCAACATCACGGCGCAGATCATGAAGCATCGTACAGGAAAATGGGCGATTTTCTGGAGCCGCCAGCTGCTTCTGCTGCTGATTTCCGCCGCCGCCCCGCTTGTGATCGTGAGCGTGGCCCGGCTGTTTGTAGAGCCGGCCGCACCGCTATGGAGCATGTGGCTGATGCTCAGCTGCGTCTTCCTGGCAAGCGCCTGCCTGACCCAGATGAGCTTCGCGCTGCTGGGCAATGTGGCCCCGCTGTTCAATGTGGCGCTTGTGCCGCTTCAGCTCATGACGGCGGGCAATATTATCCCGGCGGCCATGCTGGCGCCGTTCTATCGGCATCTCGGCAGCTTCCTGCCGGCGCCAAACGGCATTCAGGGCTTTATGCGTCTGATCTACAACGGAGGCGGAGCGGGTGTATTCGTCTGGCATCTGCTGCTGATCGCGCTGGTTACCTGGGCGATTACGCTGCTGCGGACCTATCTGCAGCCGGCGAACCTGGTTCCAGCTTCCGCTGCGCAGCAGACAGGCGCTCCGGGCAAACCGTCTGCGGCCCATTGACAGACTATAAAGGTACGGCGGCAAGGATGAAGCCGGCACAGCCGGCACGAGAAGCGGGTACTCTCCAGCAGAGTGCCCGCTTTTTTGTGTATACAGGGGAAACCGGACAGGCAGGCAAAGTTGATTTTGACGGACGGAGCGGTTAATATAGAAAGAAGAATGATAGATAGAACTATCAATAGATAGTTTATATGATCGTATCTGGAATCGTATCTGCAAAAGGAGATTCGACAAATCGGCCGGCTTCGGGGCTGGAAACCGCTGCGCGGTGCAGGGGAATCAGGGCGGTAGGTCGTCGATAACGAAACGGGCCTGCGCCCTGAAGGAGGAAGACATATGAAGATCGAGACGGGTTACGGCAGCATCCGCGTAGCCGAGAAGGTGCTTCAGAAGATTGTAGCCGGCGCGCTGGCGCAGACGGAGGGCATCGTGCTCAAGGAAGAAGAGGCTGCGGGAATTCCGGAGCGGCTTCGTGCAGCCGCCAAAAGCGGCCGGATCGCGCTGCATATCCGCGAAACCACGCTTGATGTGGAGCTTCGCGTCGATATGCGGTTCGGTGTGCGGATCCCCGAAGTCTGCCGGCATCTCAAGCAAAATGTCCGTACCGGGATCGAGACGCTGGCCGGATTTACCGTCGGAACGGTGACGATTATCGTCGAGAGTCTGATCGGAAGGCGGGTCGACCGAGGCGGGGAAACTTTGACTATTCAATAGAAATCAAGGAGAGTGTTCTGTCATGGCGACAATCGTAAAAGCCGATCCGAGTTCACCGGTAGGCGCCAAGCTGCTCATGATGGCGATGGGAGGAACGGCCAATGCCCTGGTCGGCAGCCGCAATGACCAGACGGTGCAGCGCATCATGCGCAAGCTGTGGCGTGCGGACGGTAACCGCTTCAGCCACGAGTACGCTTATGAAGCCAAGCACGCAGATGAAACGATGGGCGTGATCACCTGCTGCCCCGCTTCCCGGTTGGAACAGTTGGCTTGGCCGACTTTTACCCGGCTGTTGGCTTACAGACATCTTCCGCTGCTGGCCTATCATCTGCGTCACCCCCGGCAGCTGCTGGCTTTGATCGGATTGAAGGAAGGGCTCAGCGATGAGTTCCACATCGCGGCTCTGGCGACCATGCCGCAGAGCCGGGGGCTTGGAATCGGATCGAAATTGATCGCTTTTGCCGAAGAAGAAGCTCTCCGCCAGCGTTTTGCGGCCTGCTCGCTCACGGTCAGTCTCGGAAATCCGGACGCCAAACGGCTGTACGAACGGCTCGGTTACCGCGTCACGGACGAACTGCCCGGCATGTCGCTGCAGCGGATGCGCAAAGCGCTGATCTGAGCCCGGAGAAGATCCGGACCCGGTGCCTCCTGCCGATTTGGCGAATGGGTCGTTTCGGGACTTGAGCTTTTGCTCCCCGGAACACATAATAGACACAGAACCTACATCGGGAATGGAGCGTCAACTTTTGAAAACATTCAAGAAAGTCTATATCGAAATCACGAGTGTCTGCAATTTGTCCTGTCATTTCTGTCCGCCGACAGCCCGTCAGGCCAAGTTCATCAAGCCCGAGACCTTCGCGCAGATTCTGGACAAGATCGATCCGCACACGAACCATATCTATCTGCATGTCAAAGGCGAACCGCTGCTGCATCCGAAGATCGATGTGCTGCTCGATTTGGCGCATGAACGCGGCTTCCACGTCAATATCACGACAAACGGCACCTTGATTGCCAAGAACCGCGACAAGCTGCTGGGCAAGCCGGCGCTGCGCCAGATGAACTTTTCGCTGCACAGCTTCGACGGCCACGCCGGTTCGACCGACCGCAACGGCTATCTGGCCGATATCCTCTCGTTCGTGCGCGACGCTTCGGAGCATGAAGTGTCGGGCAAGCTGATCTTCTCGTTCCGCCTGTGGAATCTCACCGAAGACAATATGACCAATGCCGCACGCAGCCGCAACCGCGAGACGCTGGAGCTGATCGAACGCGAATACGACCTGGATTACCGGATCGAAGAACGGTTCGAGCGCGGCAAAGGGCTCAAGGTATCGGGCAACGTCTACCTGAATCAGGATCACGAGTTCCAGTGGCCGAGTCTCAGCGCGCCGGAAGACGACGGCAAAGGGTTCTGTCATGCGCTGCGCAGCCATGCGGCTATTCTGGTCGACGGTACGGTTGTTCCGTGCTGCCTGGACGGAGAAGGCGTAATCAACCTCGGCAACGTTCTCGAGCAGGAGTTTTCCGAGATTGTGGAGAGTAAACGCGCCAACGATATCGTGTACGGATTCTCGCGCCGCGAAGCGGTCGAGGAGCTGTGCCGGAAGTGCGGATACCGGAAGCGGTTCGGGGCTTGACGCAGAAAGAGCTCGACGGTATGAAAGATTCATCAACAGAAGGAGGAGCTGCATGGAACAAGTTACCCTTGAACGGATGAACGAAGACGAATTCCGGTTGTTCAGAGCCCGTTCGGTCGTGGAATTCGCCCGGGACAAAGTGACAACCGGCACCTGGACGGAAGAAGAATCACTGGAGCTGTCCGAGGTCGTTTACCAAAAACACCTGCCGGACGGCGTACAGACGAAAGAGCATTATCTGTACGTGATCCGCTGCGGAGCCGAGCCGACGAATATCGGCAGTGTCTGGCTGCATGTATCGGATGCGCCCGCGGGAACGCGTGCTTTTCTGTACGACATTATCCTCGAAGAATCGTACCGGGGCAGAGGCCTGGGACAGGCGACGATGCAGGTGCTCGACGAGGCGGCGCGTGCGCTGGGAGCTTCGACGATCGGTCTGCATGTATTCGGACACAACCCGACCGCCCTGCATGTCTATCAAAAATCCGGATACGCGATTACCGATTATCAGATGGAAAAGAAGCTGTAAGCCGGAAGACTTGAAGCGTATAGGAACAAAAGCCTGACCCCTGCCTGAAGTAACGGGCAGACGGTCAGGCTTTTTTCATCGGATCAGGCTTTGCTGTGAAGAGTAATCAGATAGCCGTCGGGGTCGACAAAAGTAAAGGTGCGCCCAAACGGTCCATCGATCGGCGCAGAAGCAATCGCTGCGCCCGCGGCCAGAAGCCGATCATGGATGTCCTGCGAATCGGGAGCCTGAAGCCACAATGCGACGCCAAGTCCGGGCTGGATACCTGCGCCGAAGTCGACACCCGGGATCCGGTCGCGAAGAGCAAAGGCGATAGGCTTCGTCTCAAACACTACGACATGAGGCGGTCCTGCCTGCGAGCGAACCATTCCGAGATGGTGTTGATAGAATTCGGCAGAACGTTCGAGATCGCTCACCTGCAATGAAATAAAATCGGGTCCGGTTACTGACATGATAGCCTCCTGGGGATAAAAGTGTGTTTTTTCGATGGGAATATTCCTATCCTACCAACCTGCTGCTGACAGCAGTGTGTCAGTAGCTTTGGGTTCAAAATCATGGGTTTTGTTTTTGCGTTCGCAAATCCGAGTCGTCCGCTTTGCTTTGCGGAACCTTTTTTCTCTATAATAGAAGAAAGATCGGGACTGGATAGCGGAAGGGATGAGCGAATAATGAGGAAAAAAGCGATCGACGCGTTCGTCAGAAACGAACGCGAGGAGAAACTTGCGGCCTGGGCGGATGGCCTGGCGGAACGCTTCGCCGGGCGTGCGGCCAAACACGACCGCGAAGGTTCGTTTCCGTTCGAAAATTTCGAAGAACTCAAAGCGGCCGGGTATGCCAAGCTGACGCTTGCCCAAGAGCAGGGCGGCGACGGAGTATCCTTGTACGAGTGGCTGCTCGTGCAGGAACGCATCGCGCGCGGCGACGGTTCGACCGCGCTCAGCGCCGGCTGGCACGGCGGCATGATGCTGCACTACCGCGAGACGGATATTTGGCCGGAGCCGAGTTATTCCGACTTCTGCCGGGACGTGGTCGGTTCGGGGGCCATGGTCAACAAATTCGCCAGCGAACGGGCCACCGGCAGCCCGACCCGCGGAGGACGGCCGCAGACGACAGCCGTGCGCGTCGAAGGCGGTTGGAAACTGACGGGCCGCAAAACATACAGTACGCTTGGTCCGCTGCTGACGGACTATATCGTCAGCGCGGGAATCGACAATTCGCCGGAAGTCGGCGATTTCATCATCAGACTAGCCGCGTTGAACGGGGCAGGCGTTACCGCCGGCGAATCGGCGGAAGCGTCTGCGCCGTCCGGATCGCCGTTCGCTCCGGGCGGAGCGGCGCTTCCGGGTGAAGCGGAAATTGCGCGGCGGGCCGAAGTTTCGCAGCGGCGGGCGGCCGAACTTCGTACGGCTGCCGGCGTAACACTGGAAGAAACATGGGATACCCTGGGCATGCGCGCGACCGGCAGCCACGATATCATTCTGGACGGAGTGTTCGTACCGGACGCACAGGTCATGGGGATTTATACACCTGGCCAAGCCAAAGGTGCCGTTGACGACGGGGACGGATGGATGCTGCATATTCCGGCCTGCTATCTCGGTATCGCGTACGCGGCGCGGGATTACGCGCTGAACTTCGCCAAGACGTATACGCCGAACAGCCTCAAGGAGCCGATCTCTACCCTGCCGCATATCCGGCAGTGGCTCGGCCAGATCGACAGCGAGCTGCGCCTGGCGCGTACGGCTCTGTACGATATCGCCGATCGCTGGGACCGTCTGCCGGAAGAACGGGCGTCGATGCGTCCGGAATTCGGCTGGGTCAAATACAATGCCACCCATCTGGCCGCGCAGGTCGTCGACAAAGCGATGAAGATTGTCGGCGGGGCAAGCTTGTCGAGAAACCTACCGCTGGAACGGTATTACCGCGATGTGCGGGCCGGTCTGCACAATCCTCCGATGGAAGATGCGGTGCTTCAGACGCTGGCCCGTACGGCCCTGGACGAGTAAAAGAGATCCGCCGCGGATGCGGCGGGTTTTTTTGTGTCCGGAATTCTGATAAAATAAATATTGAACAATAGGGGAACGTTTATTCGCTTTTTTTGCAAAGGAAGCGGCTTTCGGGCTGCAGCTGCGAGGAGGAACCAACTATGAAGCTGAACGCAATGGTCAAAAGTTCCGGCCGCAAACGGGGAATCGCCGGCCGCGAGCTGGATCTTCCCGGTATGCCGCGCACGCTGCGCGAATTGATCGAACAAACGGCGCGGCTGATGGTCGACGAATTCGCAGAGAAGAAGGCAACGGGCAATCTGCTGCCTTATCTCACCGAACAGGAGATCGGCGAAGAGGCAGGCAGCGGCCGGATCGGTTTCGGGGCCGTGTACGGGGAGAAATCGCCGGATGCCGACCAGGCGGTATCGGCTGCAATCCTGGCTTTTGAAGACGGGCTGTACCGCGTCTTTGTACGCCGTGAAGAAGTTACGGGTCTCGATGTGCCGCTCACGCTTGCGGACGGGGACGAAGTTGTGTTTATGCGCTTTACGATGCTGGCCGGCGGCTATTGGAGCCGCTGACCGGATCGAATCCAGCGATCGAGGAGGCGAACGAATCATGAACGAAGAAGAGCGTATGCGGCAGGAGGAACGTTATTTCGAAGGCTTGAAGAGCCGGGCGCAGGAGCTTGGGGAACCCCACGCCGAAATTGCGGTCTGTCTGTACGGAATTTCCGAGAACGGCTATGTCCACGAGAATCAAGAAAGCGTGCAGGAGATGCGCCGGCTGCTTCTGAAGCGGGCCGAAGATCGTCCCGATACCCTGCTCAAGCCGCTGGAAGAAGCCGTATCCGTATGGATCGGAGACGAAGCCGGGCAGCGGATACGCCGGATGACGGAGCAGGCTGCCGACTATCCGTATGCGGTCGGCTATATGCGTCGTCCATTCCGGACGTCGGATCTATCCGCCCATTTGACGCGAATCTTGTCGCAGATCGTGGGACAGATGTGGCTGCAGGCTTCGGACTTCTCGCTGCACGGCTACCTGACGCAGCGGGATTATTCGAGCGAGCGGACACGGGCTTTTTACCGGATCAGCCATACGCTTCCCGATCTGATCGCGCAGAAGCTCGACGCCAACGAGGCCGGGGTCGAGTCCGCGCTGCGCGATATCGTGCTCGGCGAGAACCAGACGGCTCTGCTCAGCCGCGAGATGATTGCCGGCATGCTGATGAGCCATCGTTCGGATCTGCACAAGATGGTCGGAGATCTGCTCGTGGCGGCGCGCCTGCAGGAAGGGCTGCGGCAGTCGATCGTGGAGAGTATGGATTTCGGTACACCGGAAGCGTTCCTCTATCTGCTGAGGCTCATTCTCGACAACGGATTCGTCCGTTATGCTTCGATTGTCCGCGCCGCCGCGGTCTGGACCGGGGTGCCTTTCGATGCGGACGATCAGCGGGTGGTTACCAAGATGCTGGAACGGCTCTATACGGCGCTGGTCGACGCGCGGACGAGAGCCGATTGGCTGGACTCGAGCAATGCGCAGGAAGTTTATGTGTCTCTGTTCGCCCAGGCGCTGGTCGAAGAAGCGGAACTTCCGGGGCAGGTACGCCGCATGATGGCGGGGAGCGAACATTACCGCAAGGTTGCGGCCCAGTACGTTCTGTCCATGAGCCAGCATGCCGAGTTCAAATATGCTTCGGCGGTCGACGTGCTCTGCAGCGGGGAACTGGATCCCGAACTGCTGCACGGGATGCTGACGAATTATACATACGATTATCAGGTTCAATGGGCGGTCGAGGAGACGGACGAAGAAGAAAAGCCTTGGCTGGACAGCGGGCCGCGCAAACTTGAAGTCCAGCCGATGCCGGGGATCGAAGACAAGGCGGAACGCCGCAGACAATTCGAAGCTTTTGCCGCCCTGCTGCAAAACGGCCCGGCCAAGCCGGTGAGCGGGACGTCGGGGGCGCTTGCTTTTCTGTCTTACGCCTACGATCCGTCCCAGGTGCTGCGCAAAATGATGGCACTCACCGCCTACGATATGGACACGGAGTGGACGGAGCGCTTGATCGGGCTGGCGGGTTCGATGAGCGCCGACAACCGGCACGATCTGCTGAAGTTTTTCCTGATGGAGCCGGAATCCGAGGTGCAAAGAGGATTTATTTTCGATACGCTGACAGACAAAAACATGCGCAATCGCGAAACGGCGCTCAAACGGGCGAGAACGCTGAAGCTCAACGACAGCGAGCTTCAGCGTGTCGAGTCCGTGCTGAAACTCAAGACGGGTTCGCTGCGTCAGAGTGCGATCGCCCTGCTGCTGGATCAACCCCAAGAAGCGCTCCAAGGTACGCTTGAGCGTCTGCTGGACGCCAAGACGGAACTTCAGCGGCTGGCCGGCCTGGAGCTGCTGACGGAACTGTCCTCGGACGCGGAGCGCGCGGAAGATTACGAAGCGCTGCTTCCTCTTGCCGCCAAGGTGGCTCATCCGACGCCGAAGGAAGAACAGCTGCTGCAGAAGCTGGAATCGCCTGCGGAGCGCAGCTTGTATACCGCGGAGAAAGGATTCGGTCTGTACGATGCGCATACGACCGAGCCGTGGCTGCTGGAATCCTCGGGTCCGCAGGCCGACTTCGACCGGCTCTTCTCGCTGGACGCGGAACGGGGAGAAGCGTTTATCCGCGGTCTGGATGAGCGGATTCATGAGCTGCGCGATACGGAATACGAAGTGGAATATTACGCGGGAGCCAAGGAAAAGCTGCTGCTCGGCGCCGAATTCCGTCCGCTGTCCTACAACCGCGCCGGTGCCCACCATGCGGCTCTGGAGCAGGACTACAAGCGCGAGTCCGTACTGGATAACTATCCGCTGGCCGAAGAATGGCGGACCTACCTCGAAGAAAGCGGCCTGGGACCGGAAGAACGGCTTGCCTTGTACATGATAGCGGAAACGAAGTCGTTTGCCGGCATGCTGAGCGACCATTACAGCGAATTCGCCGCCCATTACGATTATCAGAAAATGCAGCGGCTGCCTTTCCTGTCGGATTGGCGGGAAGACTATGTAAGCGGCCTTTATCCGCTCGAGACCTTAAGGACGTTCTGGAAAATTCTCGACGAATGCCGTTATCCCGCCGCGGTCAGCCTGCTGATCGGCGCTTTTCTCGAGGACAGCGAGCCGGAAGTTTCCTACGAAGCGGCGGCTTCGGCCATGGAAAGGCTGTTCGCCGAGTTTCCCGAGGATGCGCCGGGCAAAGACCGTCCCGCCTGGCTGGTGATGGCCAATGACTGGATGGCTCTCGTGCGCAGAAGAGTCTACGACGACGCTTCGTTCAAACGCAGCATCTCCCTGAGTTTCCGGTTCGACCAGACGCGCCGATCGTTCGACGAGCAGAGAGGTTCGTCTCTCGATATCCGCACACTGTTCAAAGCCCACACGATAGGTCTGATCGGCGACAACGAAATCTATAAGCAGCTGCTCGGCAGCGAAGCCAACTATTTGCTTCGCAATATGACATCCAGTCCGCCGGAAGAGCTTAAGCGAAGCGAACCGCTGCAGAAGATTCTGCGCAGCGTGGTCGACCGGCTGCTGGAGATCGAACTGGCGCGGGGAGACCTTGCGACCGAAGCGACTCCGCTCACCTTTTCCCTGCTGCGGATCGAAGGCATGGAAGCATTCATCCGCATTCTGGTCAGCCTCGGCGGCGAGACGTTTGTCCGCGGCTATATTTACGGTTACGGCGACAGCCTGACGAAGAAGGAATCGCTCAGCGATCTGCTCAAGAACTGCCATCCGGCCAAAAGCGACGATGCGGCCAAGCTGGCGGAGAGTCTTGTGGGTACGGGGATTTCGGAGCAGCGTCTGCTCGAAGCCGCCATGTACGCTCCGCAGTGGATCGAGATCGTGGCGGAATATCTGGACTGGCCGGGACTGCGCAGCGCCGCCTGGTATTTCCATGCGCACATCAACGAAAGCTTCTCGGCGGAAAAAGAAACGATCGTCGCGCATTATTCGCCGATCACGCCGCAGGAATTCAACGATGGAGCGTTCGATGTCCAGTGGTTCGAAGAAGCGTACGAGGCGATCGGGGCCGATCGCTTCAAGCAGCTGTACGATTGTGCCAAATACATCTCGGGCGGCTCCAACCACCGCCGTTCGCAGCTGTTCGCGGATGCGGTACTGGGCAGGCTTAAGCTTGACGAGATTCGTGCGCAGGTAGCCTCCAAGCGAGGCAAAGACCAACTGCTGGCGTACAGTCTGATCCCGCTTGCCAAGAATCGGGAGAAAGATCTGCGCGAGCGTTACGATTATATCCAGAAGTTCCTGCTGGAAAGCCGCCAGTTCGGTGCCCAGCGCCGTGCCAGCGAAAGCGCGGCGGGCCGGATCGCGTTCGGCAACCTGGCCAGAAGCGCCGGTTATGCCGACGCCACGCGGCTGCAGTGGGATATGGAAGCAGGCAAAATGGACGAGCTGCGCGTCCATATGCAGCCGACCGAAATCGGCGATGTGCGGGTGAAGCTGACGATCAACGATCGCGGACTGCCGGAGATTGAAGCGGAGAAGAACGGCAAACCGCTCAAATCGATCCCTTCGCGTCTGAACAAGGACGGGCATGTGCTGCGGCTGAAAGAAATCAAGACCGACCTGACCGAACAGCATCGGCGCTTCGTACGCGAGCTGGAGCGCTCCATGGAAACGGAGGCGGTGTTCCGCGTATCCGAACTGCTCAAGCTGCACGGCAATCCCGTCGTCTCGCCGCTGCTGGATACGCTGGTCTTCCGTTTGGCGGAGAAGCCGGCGGAACAGCCGAAACTTGGCTATTTCCGGGCCGAAGAATCGGCGCTGGCCGATATCGAGAGCGGCGCGGGACTGCCGCTGCAGGCCGAAGCGGAGCTGGTTGTGGCCCACCCCGTCGATCTGTATGCGAGCGGACAATGGTCTTTGTTCCAGCGGGATTTGATCGGACGGGGTCTGCAGCCGGAACAGGCGCAGGCGCAGCGCCAGCCGTTCAAGCAGATCTTCCGCGAGCTGTACCTGCCGAATGCGGACGAGAAAGCCGCGGTCTTGTCTTCTTCCCGGTATGCGGGACATCAGGTACAGCCGAGCCGCACGGTCGCGCTGCTGCGCGGACGGGGCTGGACGGTCAGCTACGAAGAAGGACTGCAGAAGGTCGACTACGGACGCAATGTGATCGCGACGCTGTACGCGATGGCGGACTGGTTCTCTCCGGCGGATACGGAAGCGCCGACGCTCGAGCAGATTCAATTCAGCGACCGCCGTACGCATAAGCCGCTTCCGCTTGCCGATCTTCCGCCGGTGCTGTTCTCCGAAATTATGCGCGACGCGGATCTTGTCGTGAGCATGGCGCATGTCGGCGGCGTCGATCCGGAAGCCAGCCTGACGACAATCGAGCTGCGCACGGCGATCGTGCGCGAGTCGCTGGACCTGCTCGGCACAGCCAACGTCCGCTTGGACGGCAGTTATGCCCGGATCGACGGAACGCTCGGCGAATATGCCGTGCATCTGGGCAGCGGGATCGCCTATAAGCAGGCGGCAGGCGCCCTGAATATCATTCCGGTGCATGGCGGCCAGCGCGGCCGTTTCTTCCTGCCTTTCCTCGACGAAGATCCGCGCACCGCGGAGATCCTGTCGAAGATCGTGCTGCTGGCCGAAGATACGAAGATCAAAGACCCGCAGATTCTGGAGCAGATCCGGGGCTGAGTCCAAGGTCCAATCCCAGCAGCCGGTCGATCCAGGCCTGCAGGCGCTGCTGCCGGAGCGGCTCAATCTCGTCGATCGGCATCAGAAGATGGCGTTCTTCGGGCGGCAGCAGCGGGATAAGCCTTAGGGCGATCTTGTCGCCGTCGCCTTCGGTTTGGCCCGCGTAATGGACATACAGTGCTTCGCCGCCGAGCGTATGCGTGATCAGGAAAGAAAATTCCAGTTCGCCCCGTACCGCTTCGGCATGTCCGCGGACATTCGGATTTCCGAACACATGCGTGCCTTTGAGTTGGCGGAACTTGTACAGAAATCCGTCCAGCTGGGCTTGGGTCAGATGATAATCCTCGGCAAAATAGCGTTCGAACGGTCGGCCGGGAGAAGTATCGAAGGTTTCGAGATTCAAGACCAGCTCCGCGCCTTTGCGCAGAACCGGATGGGTGTAATCGGTCTGCAGCGTTTCAGAGACATAAGGTTTCAACAAGGTACGGACCAAATAGTCCATATTGCTGTGGTCCAGGTCGGCACCGAAGGTGATGAGCAGCCTCCGGCTGCCCGTGTTTGGGGACTCGGGGATATCGTTCACTCCTTTTTGTACATGATTTTTCGCAGTCGGGGATTCGGGGATGTGAACGCCCGGAAGCCGCCTTTCGTTACGGCCCGAACTGCCGATTTTTAAATTTTCTGACCCGTCGGGTCTTTTGCGGGGTAATCATAGTTAGAGGTTGACCCGCCGGACCTTACCGGACGGGTGCAGCCGCGCGATCACGGAAGGAGTGTGCTTTTATGGCAAAATCGATTATGGGAAAAGTCCGTTCGAACACGCAGGGGGAAGGTCGGGCAACGCTCGGCACCTATCTGTTCGATTGTCTGAAAAAAGAAGGCGTGACGGAAGTGTTCGGCGTGCCGGGCGATTATAACTTCACGCTGTTCGATACGCTGGAGAGCCGGGAAGGCATCAAGGCGGTACCGACCCGCAACGAGCTGAACGGAGGTTACGCGGCCGATGCTTACGCACGAATCAAAGGATTGGCGGCGTTGATTACGACGTTCGGCGTTGGCGAACTGAGCGCCGTCAATGCGCTTGCCGGCGCCTACAGCGAGAATGTGCCGGTGATCCATATCGTCGGATCGCCGAAATCCGAGAAGCAGAAGCAGCATAAACTCATGCACCATACGCTGATGGACGGCGATTACGATGCGTTCCGGCGCGTGTACGAGCCGATCTCCGCGTATACGGCCGTACTGACGCCGGCCAACGCGATGGCGGAGATTCCGAAAGCGATCTTTATTGCCAAAGAGACCAAGAAACCCGTCTATTTGTCGGTAGCGCTGGATCTGGTCGATCAGCCGATCGCGACCAAGGCGGCGAAGGTCGAACCGTTCAAGACCAGCGAGTCTTCGCTGAAATCGGCGTCGAAGCACGCGCGCAAACTGCTCAAGTCCGCCAAGCAGGTCGTTCTGCTCAGCGATGCCAAGGTCAAAAGCTGGAAATGGGAACCATTGGTCCGCGAGCTGTCGGAACGGATGCAGATCCCGGCCGCTTCGACGATCATGGGCAAAGCGGGCTTTGACGAGAGTCATCCGAATTACGTCGGGATGTACGGAGGGAAGCTTGCCAGCGAGAAAGTGCGGGAGCTCGTGGAACAGGCCGACTGTCTGATCGCCGCGGGCCATGTGCCGTCCGACATCAATCTGGGCGGCGAGACCGCCCAATTGAATCCGAAGAAGATGATCGTCGTCCAGCCGGAATCCGTCACCATCGGCGGGCAGATCTATACGGATATTCGGGGCGAAGACATGCTGCGCGAACTGTCCGGCATGGGCCTGACGGCGGAACAGCCGATCCCGGCCGCCGAACATCCGTACAACAGCGGCACGCAGCTCGACGGCAGCAACCCGCTCGTCTCCAAAGAGTATTATCCGCTGATTCAGCGGCTGCTGCAACCGGGCGATATCGTCATCGCGGAGACCGGATCGTTTGCCTACGGCCTGTCGCAGACACAGCTGCCGCAGGGCGCGACCTATATCGGCCAGGCGGGCTGGCAGAGTATCGGGTATGCGACTCCGGCGGCATTGGGCGCTTCTATGGCCGCCCCGAAACGCCGGGTGCTGCTCTTTACCGGCGACGGTTCGCTGCAGCTGACCGTACAGGAGATCAGTTCGATGATGGAATACGGCTGCAAGCCGATCATCTTCGTACTGAACAATGGCGGATACACGATCGAGAAAGTGCTGAACTTCCGCGTTCCGGTCGAGCGCCAGTCGTACAACGAGATCCCGGGCTGGAATTATACGAAGCTTGTCGAAGCTTTTGGCGGAGACGCTTATACGCAGCGCGTCGCCACGATCGGGGAACTGGCCCGTGCTTTCCGCGAAGCGGATATCCAGCGTCAGAACAAGCTGTGCTTGATCGAGATGATCGCGTCCGACGAGATGGACGCTCCGGAATCTCTGCGTTTGTTGGGCGAGGAAATGGAGAAGCAGGAGCAGGGCAAGTAAAAGCGGGATCTTCCGCACTGCGCGGGTCAAGCCGCATACGGCGATGCCGGGTATCCCTCTGGGAGGGACATCCGGCATCGCTTTTCTTTTTTCGGACAAGAAATGAACGCACATCCTGTAACTTTAGGGCGTGTGCCCGCGTCTATATGGGTAATGCGCCGTTTGGGCGTTTAGGACACTTTAACGGATAAGGAGAGGTTACGGGGTGGAAAAAGGATGAAGGCAAACATGCGAACGGGATATGCAAAAGTTTGGATTGCGGCAGTGCTTGCTTTGGCGGCGGTGTTTTTCTTGTCGGTTCAGGTCGGTCATGCGGCTTCGGGTACGAAGATCGTGCTTAACGACAGGGAAGTGACCGGTGCCAGAGACGTATTGACCGTAAAAGGAACAACGATGGTGCCGATCCGGGTCATCTCGGAGGAACTCGGTTATCCGGTCGGATGGAACTCGGCCAGCCGGCAGGTGACGGTAGGCAGTCCGGGCGATACGCTGACCCTGACGCTTGGCAGCACATCGGCGTCCGCGCCGGAAGGAACCATTGCGCTGGAACAGGCTCCTTTTTCGCAGGAGAATACGACTTATGTGCCGCTGCGTCTGGTCGGTACCGAGATGGGACTGCAGGTCAAATGGGACAATCGGGCGAAGACGGTGTTCTTGCAGTCGCCTCCGCCGATCGAAGGACCGGATGGATCCGGACCGAACGATGACGTCGATCCGCCGGCTCCCGTTCCGGGAGGCAGCCAGCAGACGGCGGCGCAGGTCGAGCAGATCAGCTTCAGCGAGAACCGGTTGATGATCGGCGTAAGCGGCAGCGCGGAACCGAAAGTCTCCAAGGCGGATTCGCCGAACCGGATCATTGTCGATCTGAACAACACCTCGTTCAGTCCTTTGTTTGCCGAAGGGCAGGGGCTGCTGATCGGTCAGCAGGGACAGATTGCGGTAAGCGGTTCGCCCGACGTGACGGGAGTCCGGTTCGCGCTGAACAATGATTCGCCGATGAGGGTGCGCGTCGTGATCGACTTGAACAAAGCCAGAAATTACGAAGTCTACCGGGAAGGCAGTCTGATCTTCGTCGATCTGAACAAGTCGCAGGGCCCTTCGACGCCGGGAATCGGCGACGACGGGAAGAAAGTCGTCGTGATCGATGCCGGACACGGAGGCAAAGCGACGGGTGCGATCTACAGCGGAGGACCGACGCTTACGGAAAAAGAAGTCAATATGGAGATGGCGCTCAAAGTAGAGGCGCTGCTCAAGCAGGTCGACGGTCTGGACATCATCATGACGCGCAGCGATGACACGGATGTCTCGCTGCAGGGCCGGGTCGAGATCGCGGAGAGCGTCGATGCCGACGTTATGGTGTCCATCCATGCGAACAGCATGCCCAAAGGATCCAAGCCGACAAGCGGAACCGAGACGCTGTATACGAAGCCGGAGAGCAAGAAGCTGGCCGAGACCATCCACAAGTATTTGATCGTCGCAACCGGCCTGCCGGACCGCAAAGCCAAGTATCAGAACCTGCATGTCGACCGTGAATCGAGCATGCCGACGGCTCTGGTCGAGACCGGCTTCCTGTATGCCGGAGGCGATGTCGAGAAGATTACCGATCCCGCTTGGCAGAATCGCGTAGCGGAAGCGATAGCGCGGGGAATTACGGAGTATCTGGGATTGTAGAAGTCGCGGCTGGAACAGTCTGCCGTATGTAGAAGTGAGCCCGTGCCGGTCTGATCGCAGACCGGCACGGGCTTTTGTTTCGTCTGCACCGCCCGAATTTGGAAAAAGCGGAAGAGCATCCGCAAAAAAGAATGTACGAAACCTTTTTCCGGGGTAAAAGAATAGAGACCGAAGCGGCAGCCGGCCGCGGACGGCACACGATAAGGAGGGCGACCCATGGACAGACTGAAAACAAAACGGCTCCTCGCGTTCCTGCTTGCTTTTGCGGCGGCCGGCCTGGCTTCGGGCACGCTGCTTGGCTTGATGCTCAAAGGAGCCCAGCTCTACAGCGGACACCAGGTATATCGGCTGCTGCTGAATACGGATTATATCCCGGTATTGAACCGGGTTCGATTGGACGAAGCGACGGAATTCGGGATTCACTTGGTGATCTCCGCGCTGCTGTGTATGGTCCTCGGTCTGCTGTGGCAAAAAAGAGCGCGTCGCAAGGTGCTTTCCACAAGCGAAATGATGTTCGTGACGGCCCTTATCGGCGGCATTGTAGGTCTGCTGCTCTATCCGACAACGATGCTGTCCGCCGGAGGCACACCTCCGATCGACAGCCTGCCCGCGTGGGGTTGGTGGCTGGCCGCGCATTTGCTGTACGGTGCCGCATCCGGTCTTCTGCTTCGCGTCATTCTCCTCGCACAGAATCTTCAGGCGAAAAATAAATAAACAAATCATCGAAACGTTTTTGTCCGAGAAGCTGTTTTCTCTTGCACGAACAAGCATGTGCGCCGCTGCGCCAATTGTAAAACTAATATTAAAATTCTTATCAAAAATGGTGACACAGCAGAACGATTGCCTTATAATTTAGTCAATTCGACAGTGAAACAGCACAAAAAAACACTGGTACAAGGAGGGTTCGGTTATTCTATCCCTGCAGGAAGTCAGCAAAACGTATACGGCGCAGGGCCAGACATTTCGGGCCGTCCTTCCCGTCAGCATGGAGATCGAGACGGGCGGCATCCACGGCATTATCGGAACAAGCGGAGCGGGCAAGTCGACGCTGCTGCGGTTGATGAATCTGCTGGAACGGCCCGATACCGGGAAAGTCCTGCTGGAAGGTCGTGATCTGACCGCCATGAAAGAGCGGGAGCTGCGGGAAGTCCGCCGTTCGATCGGGATGATCTTTCAGCAGTTCAATCTGGTCCATAACCGGACGGTGTACGGCAATGTGGCCTCGGCGCTGGAACTTTCGAGAACACCCAAGAAAGACCGGGATCGCCGGATCAGAGAAGTGCTGCAGTTCGTAGGACTCGAAGACAAGACGGGGCAGTATCCGGCAAGGCTCAGCGGCGGACAGAAGCAGCGCGTAGGCATTGCGCGTGCGCTGGCCAGCAGTCCCAAGCTGCTGCTCTGCGACGAGCCGACCTCGGCGCTTGATCCACAGACGACGGAAGACCTGCTGAACGTCCTGCTGCATATCAACCGGACGCTGGGTGTGACGATTGTGGTCGTGACCCATGAGATGGAAGTGGTGCGGCAGATCTGCAGCAGCGTGTCCGTGATGGAGATGGGCGAAGTAATCGATACGTTCGCTCTGCCCAAACGTGCGGAAGAAGGTATCCGTCCGAAGCTGTCGTACCGGGAGCAAATTCTCGGCACGATAGATAAGGAGGAGAAGTCATGAGTGTCGATCGGTTCATGGAAATCTGGGCTCAGTATCACGAACAGATCTGGGAAGCGATCGGACAGACATTCTACATGGTAGGGATGTCGACGATTGCGGCTATAATTCTGGGCATTCCGCTTGGAACGCTTATCTATTTGACCCGGCCGGGTGAGATGCTGGCAAACCGTACCGCCTCGGCTTTTCTGAACACGCTTGTCAATGTCATCCGTTCTTTCCCGTTTCTGCTGCTGGTCGTATTCATGTTCCCGATCACCCGGGCCATCGTCGGAACGACGATCGGGACGACCGCCGCGACTCTTCCGCTTGCGATTGTCGCGATCGCCGGCTATTCGAGGCTGGTCGAGCAGGCCCTTGTGGAAGTGCCGCGCGGTGTTGTGGAAGCGGCCCGTTCGATGGGAGCTTCGCGGATGGAAATCGTGTACAAGTTTCTGTATGTGGAAGCAAGGTCGGGTCTTGTGCTCGGTTTGACCACTTCCATTGTCAGCTTTATTTCGTATTCGACGGTCGTCGGCATTGTCGGCGGCGGCGGCGTGGGCGACTTCGCGATCCGCTACGGCTATCAGCGCTTCGAGATGGACGTTACGATCTGCATGATCGTCCTGATGGTTCTGCTGGTCCAGATTGTACAGGTCGCCGGCAGCGCCTTGTCGCGCCGGATCGACAAACGTTAACGTCAGTACGTCAGCTCCAATAGGCAGCATAGCACCACCACTATCACTCAGGGGGTACATCATCATCATGAAAAAGTCTTTGATTCTTGTTCTGACCGCACTGTTTCTTATTCTGGCAGGCTGCGGGCAAAGCGCTTCGACTCCGGCGGACAAACCGGCCGACAAAGGCACCAAAGAAGCTGCGGCTCCCGAAACTGCGGAAAACAAAGAACTGACCACGCTGAAAGTCGCTTCGCTGCCGGCTCCGATGGACGCGATTCTGCTGCTCGTCAAGCCGCTGCTGGTGGAAGACGGCATCAATCTGGAGATCGTCGAAATGTCCGACAATATCCAGCCGAATGACGCCCTGGCGAACAAGGAAGTCGATGCGAACTTTTTCCAGCACGTCCCTTATGCCGAAGCTTACAACGAAGCCCGAGGCAGCAAGATCGTGCCGGTACAGCCGGTCTACAACGCGCTGTACGCCGGTTACTCGAGCAAGCATAAATCGATCGACGAGCTGCCGGACGGCGCAATCGTCGTCATCCCGAACGATCCGCCGAATATTGCGCATTCGCTGCTGCTGCTTGAGCAGAACGATCTGATCGAACTCAAAGAAGGCGCAGGCATCAAAGCCGGACTGCAGGACGTCACCTCGAATCCGAAAAATCTGCAGTTCAAGGAAGTCGATCTGCTGACGTTGAACCGGATGATGGACGACGCGGATCTGGTGACCATGTATCCCGCTTATGCGAAACCTCTCGGACTGTCGGCCAAAAAAGATGCGCTGATTGTCGAAAAAGACATGGAAGCCTTCGCGATTACCTTGATGGCCCGCGAAGACAACAAAGACGATCCGGCGATCCAGAAGCTTGCGGAACGTATGCGCGGACCCGAAGTCGTGAAGTTCCTGGAAGAAGAATACACCGATACGTACCCGGCTTTTTAAGTCGGAAATCTTCCTTATTTATCCTATCCAGACCGATCGGCGCAGCCGAAAGGTCTTTTTTTGTCGAAAAAAAGGATAGCTCTCAATAAAAGCAGGCAGCCTGCCGAAGTAATAGGAGAGAAATTAAATTTAGAAAAATTATACAGACAGCAGAGGAGCGACAACCAGTTGAAGTTTACAATCAGGCAGAAGTTACTCGGCGGATTCGGGATTATGATTATATTGATTATTGTGTTGAACAGTTTGACGAACATAGGCACACAAACGCTGAAGACCCGTGCGGACAAACTGAAATCGAATGATATCCCGAATGTGGTTATGCTTGAGGAAATTAACGACCGTCTGAAAACGATCGATCAACTGACGATGCGCAACATTCTGGAAACGGATAACGCCGATATGAGCGGAAGCCGTACGGCCGTCAATGACGCTCTCAAAGAGCTGAACGACACGGTCGGAGTTTATGCGGCGCTTCAAACTTCGGACGAAGAACGCGAAGGGGCCGTGGTGTTCCAAGAAGCGGCGGTAGGTTACGGACAAGCGGTGCAGCAAATTCTCACGCTGTCGGAAGCCAACAAGGACGACGAAGCGGCTGCCCTGCAGAAACAGACGCAGGAAGTGGTCGGCAAGATGTCGGAAGCGCTTCGCGGGGCGATCGATCAGAAAGTCGAAATGATGACCGCTTCGGCCGAGGCTCAATCGGAAGCCACGCGCAGCATCATGACGATCTCGATCATCGCTCTTGTCGTCGCCGTAATCCTGGCGCTGCTGCTGGCGTTTATCATCTCGCGCAGCATCACGCGTCCGCTCCATGCGATGACCCGCCAGGTCAACTATATGGCCGAAGGCGAGCTGGACAAGATCGATGAACTGCCGACCGGACTCAAAGGCGAACTGGGGCTGCTGGCTTCTTCGCTTCAGCAGATGGGCGCCAACCAGCGCGATATTCTGCTCGAAGTAGGCCGGACGGCCGGGGCACTCGCTTCATCCGCCGAAGAGTTCAAGTCGGTCGCCCAGGAAAGCGCGCACGGAGCCGAACACTCGGCTTCTTCCATGCAGCGCATGGCTGAATTGAGCGCAAGCCAGCTGTCGTCTTCGCGTTCCGGCGGCGATCTCATGCAGCATATGCTGGAGAAAATCGTAGTCATCCGCGACCGGATCGGAGAAACTTCCGAAGCGGCCGAAGACGCAAGTTCCCGCTCCCAGGAAGGCGGACAGGTCGTCGGCCAAGCGGTGCACCAGATGGAATCGACAACCGAAGGCATGGCGGTCATGACCGAAGCGGTCGATGCGCTGAACCGGCGCTCGATCGAGATCGGCGCAATCGTGCAGATGATTACCGGGATCGCCAAGCAGACCAATCTGCTGGCACTCAACGCTTCGATCGAAGCGGCGCGCGCTGGCGAACACGGCAAAGGCTTCGCCGTCGTCGCAAGCGAAGTCGGCAAACTGGCCGAACAATCGTCGTCTTCCGCCGCCCAGATCATCAGCATGATCGATATGGTCCGTTCCGATGCCGAGCGGCTGAGCAAGGTCATTGCCGAAGCGACAGGCCAGGTGTCTGCCGGAAGCGAAGCGATTCGCGCGACGGGCGATCTGTTCGGGAATATCCGTGAAACGGTCGGCCGGGTCGGGATTCAAAGCGAACAGGCCGTGCAGGCGTCCGGAGAAATGGTTCAAGTCGTCGAGCGTGTAGCGTCTTCGATCATGGAAGGCGGCGCGCAGATGGAACGTACGGCGGAAGAAATCCAGAGCGTGTCGGCCGTGTCCGAACAGCAGGCGGCTTCCATGCAGGAAATGTCCGCCAGCGCAGTGTCCTTGTCCGAGATGGCAGGCGAACTGGAACGCTTGGTCGCAAGATTCAAACTCTAAATCCGAAAGGCCCCTTTCTTAAGCGAAAGGGGCCTTTTTGCCGATAAAAAGAAAGGCGGCCGGCAGGCAAGCGACCGGCCCAGAGGCAGAAATAGACAGGGAAGCAGAGGGGATAAACATGTTGGGATTTCGGGGAATAGGCAAAAAAGCGGCAAAATGGGGGGCGGTGCTGTTGACGGCCGCGCTGCTGACAGGAACGGCTGCGACGGTGCAGCCCCAATCGGCGCAGGCTTACAGCGTCTGGAATCTGTACAATGAAGCGATGCGGCTGGACAAGCAGGGCAAATATGCGCAGGCGATCGCCAAATACGAGCAGGCGGGCCGGGAAATGGCCTCCAGCCGCGATTACGGCAATGCCGGACGGATGTACCGCAATGCCGGCGAATCGTATGTGAAGCTCAAGCAGTACGACCAAGCCGTCGCGAGCTGGGATCTGGAATCGGCGTATTATGCCAAGGTGAATCTGGTCCAGGACAGTATCGCGGTCAAGCGCAAAGCGGATGCCCTGCGCAGCTCCGTGCAGCTGTATTACGAGACGGGGCTGTCGGCCGCCGCGCTCGGGAACCGGGAGCGCGGACTGGCTCCGCTCGAGCCGGCGAATGGCATTCTGCTCGGAGCTTATGCGGAACAGAACAAGAAAGTGCATGCGACAAGCGGCAAATTCTATACGGACGAGTATCCGAAGTTTACCGGCAGGAAGCACGCGGGTTACCTGATCTACTTCACCTACGGCGCGCCGCTGTCCACGATCCGGTCGCATATCGAAGCGGCCAAGCGCAGCGGCACGGCGATTGAACTTGGCGTGCAGCCGCTTGGCGGAATGGCGCAGGTCAAGAACGACGCCTACCTGAAGCAGCTGGCACAGGATGCCGCGGCTTCCGGCGTGCCGATCTTCCTCCGGTTTGCGAACGAGATGAACGGCAACTGGACTCCTTGGAAAAGCACGCCCAAGACCTATATCGAGAAATTTCGTCTGGTCGCCGACGTGTTTCACCGGGAAGCGCCGGATAACGTCGCGATGCTGTGGGCGCCCGGCGCGAATCCGATCGATAATATCCAGAGCTATTACCCGGGCGACCCATACGTCGACTGGGTCGGCGTCAGCTTGTATTCGATCTACAATCCGACGGCGGATCCGCTGGGGCAGGGAATCGACCGCAGCAGCCATATTCAGAAACTGGACGCGGTCTACGGGTGGTATGCCGATCGCAAACCGATCATGATCGCCGAAGGCTCGGTCTCGTACATGTATCCGGAGAAGATGCGCGATGTGACCGAATGGTCGGTGTATCAGGCGCAGCAGCTGTACGCGACGCTGCCGATGAAATATCCGAGAGTCAAAGCGGCGTTCTGGTTCGATGTCGACTCCAAAGGCACGACTGATCGGGTCAAATACTATGGACTGTCAAATAACGACAAGATGCTGGCGGCGTACAAAAAAGCAATCGCGAATCCGTATTATCTGAGCGCGGTCGGCGGCAGCACTACGCTGTCTTACAATCCGATCACGACGACCGTTCCGGCCCAAAAGCTCAAAGTCTCCGGCTACGTCAAGACCTGGTCACCGACGCTTGGCAAAATCGTCTATAAGATCGGCGGCAAGCAGATCGGCGTTACGACGACTCCTCCCTGGACCGCCGAGATCGATTTTTCCAAGTACAAAGGAAAAAACATCACCGTCGACGTCCTGGCGTACGACAAGCAGGGCAGATGGGTAACGACGCAGTCGGTGAAAACGAAGGTGCAGTAAGCCCGGGAATCCGGCAGGAGCGAACAACCCGACTGATATACGGGATCTCTGACGAAAAGACGGACTCCGGGGGAGTCCGTCTTTTTCTTTTGGGTAAAATAGGAGAGATCCTACGATCCACGAACACCAAAAGGAGGCCAGGCCGTCATGGAACTGTATTTCAAAGACAATTTTCTCAGCACCGGCGTAACGGAGATCATGGACGACAGCGGGGCGGAAATCGGCAGGCTGGATCTCAAAAGCGTCTTCAGTCCTTCGGTCGATGTGTACGGAAGATCGGGCGAGCTTTTCTACGAAGGCAGGCTTCAGACGGTTGCTCCGTACCGCCGCTGGATGATCTACGATGCGAACGGGGAAGAAAAGGGCGAACTGCGTTCAAAAACCAGCCTGAAAGGCCGCCTCTTCGAATACGATGCGGGCCGGAGGGGATTGTACGGCATCCATGCGCCTTTTTCGCTCAAAGAGTTCACGGTTACGGAAAACGACCAAGAGGTCGCTTCTTTCGCCAAAACGAACGGATGGCTGAGTCCCAATGCTTACGTACTGCGAAGCCCTTCGCTGCGAATCGAACCTTATGAATGGATCGCGGTCGTCATGGGGATCAGCGCTTTCGTTACGGAGCCCCAGTGACCGGCGGTCCGGGCCGCCGGTCGGGCATTGAATTGGCCGCCGCAAATTGCGGCCGGCTTATTTCGATTCGACCGGAATAGAATTTGCCTGCGTCTGCAGCAGATAATCCAGGTAGCGTTTCGCGCTCCGTTCAATTTCTTCGTCGCGGGTCCGCGAGTTGACGCCGTACCAGACAAAAGGCGTTTCGTACTTGGCCTTGATATAGTCGGCTGTCATTTCGAACGGAGTAAGCAGCGCGGAGATTTCGTAGCGGAACGCGCCTTCCGGACGATAGTCGTTCTCTCGCCCTCCGGCGGTAATGGCGAGGCCGATGCTTTTGCTTCGGAACAAATCGACGCCGTCGCCGTAGGCCCAGCCTTCCAGCAGCACTTCGTCCAGCCACTGCTTGATCATCGGCGGGGAGTTGAACCAATAGAACGGAAATTGCAGCACGATCCGGTCGTGCGCTTCCACCAGCGCCTGTTCGGCAGCGATATCGATGACGCCGTCCGGATATTTTTCGTACAAGGAGCTGATCGTGATCTGCTCGGGATGCTTCGCGGCTTCCTCCAGCCATTTGCGGTTGACGCGCGAAGCCTCCAGGGACGGGTGGGCGGCGATAATCAAAGTGTGCATGTCGGTCATTCCTCCTGATTATGAAATGGGCGGGATCGAAGCCGAACGGTGTCGAATCCCTCTTGAGCCCATTGTAGAAGCGGGAGAAGTTCTTGTTAAGTACGCACTTTTCGGTAACCGCTCCGCTTGGATCAATCCGCCGCGTCGGCCAGGTCGGAATCCGCTTCGAACGGGTCTTCCAGCATCAGGCGTCTGTCGCCGTATACCCGGTCCAGATGGGCTTCGCCCCATTGGCAGAAAAAGTCCAGCACACCGATCAAACCGCTTCCGTATTCGCTTAATTCGTATTCGACTTTGGGCGGCACTTCTTCATAGTCGCGTCGCAGCAGAACGCCGTCCCGCTCCAGTTCCCGCAGCTGTTGGGTCAGCATCTTGTGGCTGATTTCGGGGATGAGGCGCTTGAGTTCATTGAATCTTTTCGTGCCGGAGACCAGATGATAGAGAATCAGACTTTTCCATTTGCCGCCGATGACATCCAGAGTGACTTCGACACCGACCCGATACTTCTTTTGAGGCTGCTCCATGGTGTGCGTCTCCTTTCGTTTGCCCGTATTCCTTCGTTTGGGTTAGAATAACATGATTTGAGAAAAGGAAGCGAGAGGAAGCGGCCTATGCGGATCGACCAAGCTGCCCCTGTCGGTCGTCGAAACGAACGTTTCCGCGAGTAACCTTCGCCGCGAGCAGCCGCAAATCGGCCAAAGAAAAAGCTGCGCTGTCCCGCAAAGGGAAAGCGCAGCTTTTTGGTTAGTCCGGAAAAGTCCGCGACTCGGCGGCTTCCGTGCGCAAAACGCCGCTTTATTCGCCGCTCCAGACCACATCGACTACGTTGTAGCCTTTGCTGGTGCCGGTTCCCGGTTTGCCGTCGAGCGTAACGGAGAACGAACCGCCCGCGTCTACAATGGAGAAGGCCGACGCGCTGACTTCTTCGGACTTGCTGGTCGCGCCTTTTTTGACGAAATACTGCTTGTACGTATTGCCGAGCGACAGCAGATCCTGCTTCGTCGTATAACGGAACGTCGCGGACGGGGTAGCGGTTCCGCCGGCTACGCCTTCGACCAGATCGAAGATTTTGGCATCGGACGGAAGCGGGAAATCGGCCGGGAGAGTCTGCGGACGCTGTACCGACGACGAGCCCGTGGAAGGCGTCGAAGGAGTACCGCCGGTCGAACCGCCGGATGCGGATCCTCCGATCACGACGCGGCTGTTTTTGGCATCATAAGTCACCGACGTGTTCAGCGCTTCGCCGATCGAACGCACCGGCAGATACGTCGTGCCGTTGTACGTGATCGGAGCGAGTGTTTTGCCATTGCCGTCTTTTGCGGTGTAGGCTTTGCCGTTGACGACGAGACTCAGACCGTTGTTGAGCGAGGCGCGGATCTCCTGCAGATTCGCTCCCGCATATACGCCGGCCGAGGCGGTCAGGGTCAGTCCCAGAGTCAGCACGGCGGCCGTGATTTTTTTCTTCATGATCGTTTATTCATCCTTCCGGTTCTTTTTTTACCGACAAAGAGCTGTAGGATGTGCCGCATGATGTAAGGCCGGTTGGAACCCATTACCCTCAAGGCAGAGTCTCTCAAACGAAAAAAAGGCATAAATGGGACAATCGACGTCCAGTCGGGACACGCCGGGAGAAAACGGGTAAGAAATTCTGGGCGCATCGCACCGGTTCTTTTTGAAGTCAAGGGGAAAAAGAACGGGCCGGGTCATCGTCTGTTCGCTACAAGAAAGGAAGAGGCGGAGATGGAACTGTATTTTTCGGATAAATTTTTCAGTGCAGGGATTACGGAGATTATGAACGAAGCCGGCGAAGCGGTAGGCCGCATCGATCTGCGCAGCGCATTGGGGTCGTCGCTTGAGGTATACGGGCCGCAGGGCGAGCTGCGATATACGGGCAAGTTTCGGATGATGCTCAACCGCTGGAGAGTGCTGGACGCAAGAGAGAACGAGCTGGGCGTGCTTCGTCCGAGATTCACCCTGCTCAGCAAAAAGTTCGAATACGACGCGGGCGAGCGGGGGGTGTACGAGATCGAATCGCCGAACTTCTCCAAAGAATATTCGATGACGGAAAACGAGGCGGAAGTGGCGAATTTCGCCAAGACGAACGGCTGGATGCGGACGGACGCTTACCGGCTCGTCAATCGTTCCCGGCTGGACGACTACGAGATGATCGCCGTCGTCATGGGCATCAACGCGATCCGCAAACGCCAGCAGTCTTCATCCTCGTCGGGTTCCAGCTGAGAAGAAGCGCTGCACAGGGGAAACGGCTCTGCGCTTATGGTAAACTGAAGGTAAATGGATTCGGGAGGCTGTATCGGAGTGAAAAATCTGCTTGTGACCGGCTACCGTGCGAACGAACTCGGCATCTTCAACCAGAAGCATCCGGGGATTCCGTTCATTCGCGAAGCGATCAAGCGCCGGCTGATTCCGCTGGTCGAGGAAGGGCTCGAATGGGTGCTGACTCCCGGCCAATACGGCGTCGATCTGTGGGCATGCGAAGCGGTAATCGAGTTAAAAAAAGACTACCCGCAGCTCAAGCTGTCCGTATTGGCCGCTTTTGCGGGGATGGACGAGAAGTGGAGCGACGAGAAAAAAGAATACTGGCAGAACCTGCAAAAGCAGATCGATTATTACGGATTGGTCAGCAAGGAACCGTACAGCGGGCCCTGGCAGTTCAAAGCGCGGGACGGGCTGCTGCTGCGCAAGAGCGACGGCATGCTGCTCGTATACGATGACGAAGCGGCGCCGGGGAGTCCGCGCTACTTCAGGGAAGACGCGATCAAGAAGCGGGACGAGGAAGGGTATGTCCTGATTCAGATTACGCCCGAAGATATCCAAGCGGTTGCGGAAGACATCCAGGCCGATCTGGTTGATGTGCAGGGCGACGGCGTGGATCCGGAAGACGGAGAGAACCGCGGAACGGATTGGACGTAGCGGCGGCGAACCGAAAGGGAGGCAGGCATGGAACTGTATTTTGGCGGCAAAAAAATGTTCGGCAAAAGCGTAATCCGGCAGATCGGCGGAAACCGAAAAGGATCGATTGATTACCGGGGAGAAGGCGAAGACGGTCTTTACGTCCTCGACGGCGATGATTACGTCCTGTATCGCGCCTGCCGGGAACGGTCGCCCGATCGCTGGACGATCCGGAATGCCAAAGAAGAAATCGCCGGCACGTTGAGCCGGGAATCGGATTTTTCCGTCAAGCGCTTTGAATACGATGCCGGTGAACGCGGATTCTATCTGATCGTGGAAGACATCGGCGGCTATCGAATCGAAGGAACGAACGAAGCGGCTTTTGTCGATCGTAAAAAGCATGCGTTTAAAAGCGAAGAATACTGGCTGCAGACCGATGATACCCAAGGCGGCGGCGTCAGCGAATACGAATGGATCGCGGTGATCCAGGGCATCGAGGTGCTGCGCGGACGCTCGCTGTGGCCGATCGAGGCCATCGGTGCTTTGTTCCCGTAGCCGGCGTGGGAAGAGAAGGATGCCGCTCGGGAAGAGGCCGTAAACGGACCGGAAAACGATCGAAAAAACGCTTCGACAGCGGTCAAAAGACCCTTGTCGAAGCGTTTTTTTGGAATCGAAAGCCGGGCACCTTACAGAGGTTCGGAAGCGGCTACTTGCGGGAGAATCCTTCTTCTTGCAGATACTCTTCCGCTTCTTCAAGCGTCTCGAAAGCCATCTCCAGGCTGAAACCGGAGTAGATGAAGTAAGTCTCGTCTTCCAGCTTCAGGATCAGTTCCTGATCGCCGCCGTCCGTCCAGATCTCGTCGCCGGGTGCGGCGGAAGGAGCCGGCTGCGCAGGTTTTGGACTCTTCGAAGAGGAACCCGGGCCCGGAGCGAGCGAACGGATCGAAGCTTCGACGATCTCGCGCAGCTGCTCTTCCGTAAAGTCGCGGACGTTCACGAAGCCTTTGTCGTCCGTATCGTAATCGCCGAGGAGTCCGGCGAACACATAACCGTTGCCGTTCGGATGGAAGCGGTAGCCGACCGTCTTCTTCTCGTGCGCGCTGCCTTCAAAGTGGTAATTGACGCGGCCGAGCGAGACGTCTTTGCGTTCCAGTTCCGGAAACGAATCCAGGATCGCGATTTTTTGTTCAAAAGTAAGCATAGCAGGTTGAACCTCCAGGAAATTGAATTAGTCTGTTTTTCATTATAGCACACAGATGTCGTCGATGACGGTAGAGTGGAACACGTCGAAACGGATCCAAAGGGAATCAAACCGATCCTAAAGCGATTCCAAACCGATCCCAATCCATCCAAGCACAGGCCGATTCGAAAATAGCGACCAGGCGGCACTTATTTGCTCTTTTTATTCCTTTTCGGCACAAATAGCGGCATGGAAGCAGTTAATCCTCTCTTTTTCGCTCGCTGGCCTTGTTTTCGGACCCATAACGGTTCAGGTGCATTTATTTTGAAAAAGAAGTGGTCTATCCGGAAAATAGCGGTTCTCCCGCAGTTATTTCCCGTATGGAACGCAGCGAGCAGATCACGAATCACCGAACACCGAACACCGACGTTCAGCCTGCTGATCGCAGTTGAGGGCTGCTCAGTTGGGCTGCGCAGTCGCCGGGCCGCCGCCGCAGGCATCTAAAAGAACCCTGTTCACTTGGCGTGAACAGGGTTCCTAGTCGCTGCAGGGCTTCGTAACAAGGCTGCGTCCGCCCGTGCGAGAAGCTGCCTAGGCTGAACTGTCCAACCGGAACAGTACCGCCCAAGCGAACCGCACCGCAGACCAGATCTGCGCAGCGTGATCCCGGCTACAGCAGACCGACCATCTTCAATCCGTGCGCGATGCCGTCGTCTTCGTTCGTCTTGGTGACCCACTTGGCGACTTCCTTGATCTCGGGCAGTCCGTTACCCATCGCGACGCTGTTCGGAATCCCTTCGAGCATCTCCAGATCGTTCAGCGCGTCGCCGAACGCATACTGGCGCTCCGGCGGGATACCGAGCTTTTCCGTGATTTTGCGAATGCCTTCAAGCTTGCTTCCGCCAGCCGGCAGCACGTCGGCCGACAGCGGATTCCAGCGGATAAAAGAAAGCGAAGGGAAGATCGCGTGGTACAGCGCTTCGTCCGCCTCGCTGCAGAACAGCGAAGCCTGATAGACGAACTTCTCTTTGTAAAAGTGCGGGTCCGGCGTCGAGAGCGAGATATAATTCAGCATCATGCCGAAGCCCTGCGCGACGAATTCGTCGTCCGGCACGGTGGCCGTCATCTGTTCGTCGTCGATCAGGATGACCGGATGGTTGTGCTTCAACGCGAGCTCCGTCATCTGTTCGACCGCGCGGGTATCGATCGGATTCGTGTAGATGACCTGACCGTTCAGCACGACATACTGTCCGCTGTAGCTGACGTAAGTATCGATGCCGAGCTCTTCGCGGATTTCCTTGAACATGAACTGCGGGCGTCCCGTCGCGATTGCGACGATATGTCCCCGGCGTTTCAGTTCGGCCACCGCTTCCTTGGCGGACGGCGGAACTTTCTTCTGCTCGTCCACAAGCGTTCCGTCAATATCGAAAAAGATAATGCTTGGCTCCATCGTTGTGCCTCCGATTCTTGTAGATAATGATGCGTCCGTTCGCTCGGCCTAGTACCTTTAGGGTTGACAAGGTACTAGAGCAGTCCGGCCAGCTTGAGTCCGTGCGCAATGCCGTCTTCGTTGTTCGAGGTGGTAATCCATTTGGCCGCATCCTTGGCTTCCTGCAGTCCGCTGCCCATCGCAACGCTGTTCGGAATACCCTGGAGCATCTGCAGATCGTTCAGCGCGTCGCCGAAAGCGTATTGGCGCTCCAGAGGAATCCCGAGCTTCTCGGTGATTTTGCCGATGCCTTTGAACTTGCTGCCTCCGGCCGGAAGGACGTCTACCGAGAACGGATGCCAGCGCACGAAATCGAACGATTGCAGCAGCTCTTCGTAAGCTTTCTCTTCGCCTTCCGCGCAGAACAGCAGCGATTGGTAAATAAACCGGTCCTTGTAGTAGAGCGGATCGTGTGCGGGCAGCATGCCGACGTTCAGCGTTCCCATACTTTCGTTGATCCGTTCGCTGTCCGGTACGTTGGCGCGCATATCTTCATGATCCATGTAGACGACGGCGTGTTCGTTTTGCAGCGCGAGATCGGTCAGCGCCTGCAGCGAACTCTCGTCGAGCGGGTTGGTGAATACCACGTCGCCTTCAAGCACGACATACGAACCGTTATAGCTGACATAAGTGTCGATATTCAGTTCTTGGCGGATATGTTCGAAAAAGAAAGGCGCGCGGCCGGTTGCGATCGCCACGATATGGCCCTGCTTCTTCAAGGCGGCGATCGCCTCCCGGGTCGAATCGTTGATGCCTTTGTCGTCGTTTAGCAGCGTACCGTCCAGATCGAAAAAGACAATGCTTTTCTCCATGTTCAGGTTCCCTCCGTATGCGGATGTCGCGACAAGTATATCGGTATGCCGCGCTCTCGCTGTGTATTTGGTCTCTGTATTTGTGTGCAGCAGGGGCTCTCCGTCTTCCCTATTATAACATGAGGGCGGCAGGTGAATCTTTTGTTTGCGAACTATGTTATAATGAGTCCGGATTTACTATGTAAGCGTTATCAGACAGCGAGCGAGGTCTTGGACCTTCCGCCAAAACTGTATTCTCAGGAGGTAGACGATGGCCCTTGGAACGAGTATGATCATACGTTTGCAGATGGACAAAAAGCAGGTGACGTTCGGCGAAGTGGCGGGTGCGATCGGTGACGGAGGCGGTGATGTCGTCGCGATCGACGTCATCCACGCCAGCCCGGAGCATACGATCCGCGACTTGACCGTCAATCTCCCGGAAAAAATGCGCGAAGCGGTGTTGAAAGCGGTTGAAGCGCTGCCCGGCGTCAAAATCGTCAACGTGTCGGACCGGACATTCCTGGCGCATTTGGGCGGAAAGATCGAAATCCGCGCGAAAACGCCGGTCAAAAACCGCGAAGATTTGTCGCATGTCTATACGCCCGGCGTGGCAAAAGTCTGTATGGCCATTCACGAAGATCCGCAGAAAGCTTTTACCCTGACGGTCAAACGCAACATGATCGCGGTCGTATCCGATGGCACGGCCGTGCTCGGTCTGGGCGATATCGGTCCGGCAGCCGCCATGCCCGTCATGGAAGGCAAAGCGATGCTGTTCAAACAGTTCGCCGGCGTGGATGCTTTCCCGATCTGTCTCGACACCAAAGACACCGAAGAGATTATCCGTACCGTCAAGCTGATCGCTCCGGCTTTTGGGGGGATCAACCTTGAAGATATCGGTTCGCCGCGCTGCTTCGAAATCGAGCGCCGGTTGACCGAGGAACTGGACATCCCGGTATTCCACGACGATCAGCACGGAACGGCCGTCGTCGTACTGGCGGGTCTGCTGAACGCCCTGCGCATCGTCGGCAAGAAGCTGGAAGACGCGAAGATCGTCGTGCTCGGAATCGGAGCGGCCGGTTCGGCCTGTGTTAAAATGCTGCTGTCGGCGGGTGCGCATAATCTGGTCGCGGTCGACCGCTGCGGAGCGCTGCACAAAGCCGAGAAATACGACAACGAAATGTGGGATTGGATCGCGGACAACTGCAATCCGAACGGGGAAACGGGGCAGCTGGAGCAGGTGATTGCCGGCGCGGACGTCTTTGTCGGCGTATCGCGTCCCAACCTGCTGACGCTGGACCATATCAAATCGATGGCACCCGATCCGATCGTATTCGCCATGGCGAATCCCGATCCGGAGATCGATCCGGAACTCGCGGAAGAGCATGTGCGCGTCCTGGCGACGGGCCGCAGCGATTTCCCGAACCAGATCAACAATGTCCTCTGCTTCCCCGGCATGTTCCGCGGCGCGCTGGACTGCCGCGCTAGCGTGATCAACGAAGAGATGAAGGTGGCGGCCGCCCAGGCGATCGCATCGGTCGTCGAAGACGACGAGCTGAACGAGCAGTATATCATCCCGAGCGTGTTCAACGACAAGGTGGTCGACCGGATCCGCGATGCCGTCGTACAAGCGGCGATGCGCACCGGCGTCGCGCGCCGGACGCCGCCGGAGTTCCGGTAAGCGAAGACCTGAACGGCAGCCGGCAGGGCTGCGGGAAAATATAGACAAAAGAAGAGGCCAACCGCCTCTTCTTTTTTTGTGGAGCGGGCGGATTTCCGGCGCGGTTGGACCGTAACGGATCGTATGTCCGTTAGACGGCTTTTTTGAGCATCGCTTGGATTTTAACGGATCGCATGTCCGTTAGGCGGCTCAAAACCGGCTTAAATCCCCGGATGATCGCTTTTTCCGTGTCTAAGCGCCGCCTCGATCCGTTAAAAATGCCA
Organism: Saccharibacillus qingshengii; assembly: GCF_013185195.1. Taxonomy (GTDB): domain Bacteria; phylum Bacillota; class Bacilli; order Paenibacillales; family Paenibacillaceae; genus Saccharibacillus; species Saccharibacillus qingshengii. Next base: position 1,921 of record NZ_JAAZWC010000010.1, on the reverse strand, counting down.
AGCCGCGAATTTGGAGCGCTAAGCGTCATATCGATCCGTTAGCGCGGGCGAAGCGTTGGGAGCGATGCCGAACCCAACCTTACCTAACCCAACCGAACCTTACCCAACCCTACCGTCCAACAGCGCCGCGCCCTACCTGGGTCGCAACCGTTGTCCGTTATCGGGCCTACCCGATAAGGCAGGCCAAACAAGCTGAGCGATCTAAGCGGCTCGTTCGAAAGACCTCCGCGTCTGCGTCTAGGCGGCCGGGACCACGCCGCGCGTGACTTGCCGCCGAAACTTGCGTTATCATGGAGTCAATTCAGGAAGGAAGGAGGACGAGACGATGCGGCTTGAAGTAATTGCCTGCACGCCGGAAGATGCCGCGGCAGCGGAAAGGGGAGGAGCGGACCGGATCGAATGGATCGCCGATCCGGGGGTCGGCGGCGTGACGCCGGACCTGTCGCACGCGGCGGAGATGCGCCGCGCGGTGCAGGTGCCGATCCGCGTCATGGTCCGGCCGCGGGGAGGCGGGTTCGTCTACTCCGAAGACGAACAGGAGACGATGCGGCGGGATATTCGCCGCATCTCGGCCGCAGGCGGACTTGACGTCGTGACCGGCGTGCTGACGCCGGAAGGGACGGTCGACGAGTCCGCGCTGGCCGGACTGCTGAACGCGGGGCCGGGCCTCGCGTTCACGTTTCACCGCGCGTTCGACGAGGCCGTCGACCTCCGCCGCGCGCTGGATACGCTGTCCGTCTACCCGCAGGTGACGGACGTGCTGACCTCGGGCGGAGCGCCGGGCGCGCCCGAGGGGGCCGCGGTGCTGGCGGAGCTGCTGCGCCGCTCCGCGGGGCGGCCGCCGCGGATTCTCGCCGGCGCGGGCCTGACGGCGGACAATCTGCGTCCGTTCCTTGACGCGACGGGCGCGGACCGGATCCATATCGGGTCCGCGGCCCGCTTCGGCAGCGATCCGTCGGCGCCGATCGATCCCGAGCGGGTGCGGACAATCCGCCGGATCCTGGAAGCTTCGGCGGGGCTGCTGTAGCCGCGTGTCCGCCGCGTATGCCAACGGGAGTATCGGCGGAGAATAAGCAGGGATTGGCAGGACAGGAGGCTCCCGTGCCCAGCGCGGGAAGGCTCTTGTACGCAAAGGAATCGCAAGCACCCGGAAGACAAGCCAAAGCCCGCAAAAGACCCAAGGAGGAATTCATCATGCTGATCCGCCCGCCCAAAGAAAACCGCTTCTACGAAAAGTCGACGGATTATCTGCCCGATCTCGGAGTGACCAAAATCACCATTCTCGTCGACCGCGAGACCGGCGTCAATTACGTCTACACCTGGAGCGTGCCCAACTCAAGCGGAGGCCTGACCCCACTGCTGGATGCAAACGGGAATGTCGTCGTCGACGAAATCTGAGTGAAGCCTAATCGTCCAATCCCGGGAACGATTTGCGAAGAACCAAACCGAACTCGGGAGAGCCGCACAGCGCCGAACAGGGGTGCAATGCGGCTTTTTGTTAGGGTGAAAACCGCAAACCGTACGTTTCTGCGGGTTCTGTGGAATTAGATGCAGGAGAGCAGTTAACAGCCTGTTTTGAGCTCTTTTCGGAGGAATAAGTGCGCCTGGACACTTATTTGCCCGATTTCGATGTAAAAAGCAGGATTTTCGGCGAAATAGCTGCCCTCACGCATTTATTTGGAAGTCTCGTCTGCGTGCGGGATAAATAATTGTCCGTGTGCATGTAATTCGTACTCAATGCCTTCTATCCGCGCCAAATCTTCTGTTCCAAGCTCTCCGCCGCGCCGATCGTTTCCTCTTTTCCCCAAAAAAACGCTTGCATGCCTTTCCCAATCTCTGCTATATTAGGGCGTGTTTTAAAACTAAAGATGGAAGATAAACCGATTTGGGTTTAGGATAAGAACAGAATAAATCCAAAGGT